>JBCCBQ010000042.1:0-1681 GCA_039033955.1 Pseudomonadota bacterium | reverse complement strand
TTGCCGAAAATCGGTGTTGTCTATGACTTTAACCCCGACAGAAGCGTCGGGTTCGTTGTTCAACGGGGCTATCGAGCAGGTGGAGCATCGTTCAACGGCTTCTCGGGTCTGACAGCGTTTGATCCAGAGTTCACCACAAATTACGAGCTGTCCTTTCGCGGAACATTTTTGAACGGCCGTGTCACGGCAAATGCCAATGCATTTTATGCCGATTGGACAGATCAACAGGTCGCTGTTCCCGGTCCAAGCGGCAACCCCAATGATACGATCACCATCAATGCCGGAGAGTCGCGGCTCTGGGGCGCGGAACTGGATGTTCGGGCTGATATCTCATCGAACCTGGAGATGTATGGCGGGCTGGCTTACGTGAATACAGAGTTCCAGGATTTTGTCTTTGAAGGGACACAACTCGCCGGGAACGAATTCCCCTATGCGCCGGAATTCACTGCCAGCATCGGCAGTACCTATACCTTTGAAAACGGTGTCTATGTCGGCGGAGACATAAACCTCACGTCGTCGGGCTTTACAGATGTACAGAACACGGCCGGTCAGACGTTTGACGAGAGAATGCTGGTCAATCTTCGAGCGGGTTACAGGGCGGATACATGGGAGGCCTTCGCCTATTTGAACAACGCTTTCGACGAAAGCTATGTGACGCGACGGACCTCGGGCACCTCTCGGATTGAGGTCGGCGATCCGCGTGAGTTTGGAATAGTCTTTCAGGCGCGCTTCTGAATTCGACCAGCCAGCAAAAATAGGGTCATGGATAAAAATCAACAGGCAGAGCACTCCGCCAAGTGGTGGCGACTTCCCTTGGCTTCATTTCTGCTTTTGTCTGCAATGGCAGTTGCTGCATCAGCTGAGGTCGCACGTTTCTCGCCTTTCGATTCTGTAGCCAGTGTGCCTGAGGCCGATCTCCGTTCTCCCGCTGCACTGCCACCAAAGGGAGGGGTGTTGCGAAGCGGCACCTTACGCACCTTCGACACGCTGAACTCCATTCCTTTCCCTGCGATCTATCCGGTACGCATCGGGTATACCTTCGACAGTCTGCTCGTTGCCGCAGTCGCAGAACCGGCCGTTTACTACGGCTTGCTCGCAAAAGAGATTGAGGTTGTGCGAGACTTCCGCGAAGTGCGTGTTGTCCTCGATGAGCGTGCGCGCTGGCATGATGGGACGCCTGTAACCGCAAGCGACGTAGAGTTTACATTCCGGACTTTGCGAGAGTTCGGCTTTCCGACCTATCGCGAAGCCTTTGCTCTCATCGATGTCCAGATCGAGGCACCCGATACCCTGATTTTTAGAAATGCGGCGCCGCGCTCATGGCGCTGGATCGAACAGCTGGGTCTTATGAAGATCCAATCCAGAGCCTATTGGTCAGACAAGAATGTGACCGCTGATACAATGGTTCCCCCGCTGGGCAGTGGACCATACAAGGTGAGCGGCGTTGACCAAAATCGCCGGTTTTCGCTGGTACGAAATGATCGCTATTGGGCTGCCGACCATCCGGTCAACGCAGGACGATGGAACTTTGACGAACTGCTCGTCGAGTATTTCTTCGAAAAATTCACCATGATGGCCGCCTTGAAACGGGGTGAACTCGACGTGTTGCTGGAGGCTGACGCCGGAGACTGGCGCGATGGCTATGCCGGATCAGCTCTGGAGACCGGCAAGCTACGGCGCT
>JBCCBQ010000041.1:0-1975 GCA_039033955.1 Pseudomonadota bacterium | reverse complement strand
GCGCTGTCATTGATAGGAGATTGGATCGAAGATTATAACGAGAACCACCCACACAGCGGCCTGAAATGGAAATCGCCTCGCGAGTTCATCAGAGCCAAAACCGAAACCGCCTAGGTGTCCGGTGAAACGGGGGCTGGATCACGTACATGCAGATGCCTGTAACTCTAAAATACGCTGACGTGCTCGCACAAGTCGTAAAGCGAATGCCGAGACTGGAGGCGAGGCCATACCCGGTGAGGCTGTTCATGTAACCATGAGCAATACAGGACTTTGGCGTGAGGGTGCAGAGCGTGGACTGGGTTGGTTTTCTGTATCGGGAGAGGTGCTACATAGGTGGTCGTTAGCTAACGTGGCAATTGGTGTTTCGACAGGAATTCCCGTTGTGCATACGACAGATTCAGCCAAACAGAAGAAAGCGTTGCGCGGCGCTCATGACCGGAAAGGTAGGCAGGTGGCGCGGACGCAGCGACCAGGGAATTGAGCCACGGCCCAGCCTTTGCGCAAGAGCGCAGCGCAGGCTTCGCCTTGAAAGCCAGGGAGCCGCAATCCCCAATCATTTCAAAAGAAAATCAGTGTCAGTCGAAGGTTGTCAGGATCTCGCCAGGGATCAGTGCTAGACTGCTGAGACGCGGGCACCGCCCGTGGCTCATTTCACGAGAGCCCAATCCGCGAAAGCGGAGGTGACAATTTGGCTTCAAAAAATCTGTTGATAGATCAAAAAAACACACCACCCGATGCTTAAAGTGACGAGAAAAATCGCCTACTATCAGCTTGTTAGGAGCAGTCGTTGCATTAATGCCATCGTCGTAGCGTTACTTGAACACACTGGAAATCTCAGAATCAGACATTCGTCAAAGCCTGCGCCGCGATAATCCGTGGTGGGAGACGCGCGACGCAGCCGCCGTGCCCATACCAACACTGCGGCGCGCGTATTTCCGATCCTTTGCCAGTCTCGCGCTGAACTGGGACATACGCCGCACAACGATCCTGATGGGGCCGCGCCGGGTCGGCAAAACGGTAATGTTGCAGCAACTCATCTCAAGGGCCCTGGAGGGCGGTTTCGATCCCCAGGCAATCTTGTTCGTCTCGATTGACACACCTCTTTACAGTGGCATGCCGCTGGACCGGCTGCTGTCGCTGTTCGAGCAGGAAAGTGACCATGATCCAATTTATCGCCGGATCGTGATTTTCGATGAGATCCAGTATCTCAAGGACTGGGAAGTCCATCTCAAGGTTTTGACGGACCGATACCCGAACACACGTTTCATTGCATCCGGATCGGCAGCGGCGGCACTTCGCCTTAAAAGCCAAGAATCCGGCGCAGGCCGCTTCACCGATTTCTTGTTGCCGCCACTAACCTTCGCCGAATTTCTTGCGTTCCGGGGAACCGAAGCCGAATTGATCGCAATCGAAGATGAATCCGATACGCAAGCCTACAAAACGCCGGACATCCATCGACTCAACGCTGAGTTCATCGACTACCTGAATTTTGGTGGGTATCCCGAAGCGGTCCTGAACGAGAGCGTTCAGCGCGATGTGCAACGCTATCTGGGCCGGGACATCATCGACAAGGTGCTCCTACGCGACCTGCCGAGCCTTTACGGCATTCAGGACATTCCCGAACTGAACCGCCTTTTGACGACGATCTCGTATCATTCCGGCCATGAGATCAGTCTGGAGGGCCTCGCACAAAGCTCGGGCGTCGCGAAAAACACCATCACGAAGTATCTCGATTATCTGGAAGCTGCTTTCCTGATTTCGCGGGTAAGTCGGGTCGATGATACCGGAAAGACGTTCCAGCGCAGGCGCAATTTCAAGGTCTACCTGACCAACCCGTAAGCGTCCGGTGTGGGGGACGATCAAAGCTTGGTCTTCGATGCTCTGCTACGAACTTCGACTATGATTGCGATCAGCCCGACGATGACCATCCACCCGAATGCGGGGAGCGTTGAGATTATTGCGAGTGACACGGCAG
>JBCCBQ010000040.1:0-2141 GCA_039033955.1 Pseudomonadota bacterium | reverse complement strand
CCGTGATGCCGGGGTTGGACGTAGAGCGTCGAGATCTCCACGTTCGAGCACCCGTCGACCGGCGCTTCACGGCCTGACGATACGCGGACAAAGCCGTCGATCCCGTCCTCGTTGTCGGACACGAGCATGAACTCGTTGGGGTCGGAGATCAGCCGCTCTGTCTTTAGCCGGGTGAACTCCTCCAATGCATAGTCGGCAAAGAAGGCGCTTACGCCGCGCTTCAGATAGGTGCCGATCCACACCTCGATGGAGATCGCGGCAATGCTGGAGGCATCGGAGTTCGTCGGCGCGCGCAATGTCATGGTGGATAGATGCGCGTCGGGTTCGGCGGGTCAACATCAAGCTTGCGGTCACATACGGCTCTGCGCCGTCATCTGATGTAAAGGTTCGGGGCGTGCGAGTGTGACGTTTTCGGAATCGGGAGAGCCGTTACACTGCATGTTCCCAAATGGCGGTAGCGCGGACGAAGCGGCCCATCACCTCCTTTACATCTACGGCTGCTTCTGAAGGAGTAACTGCGGAAACATCACTCTTTCGATTTGGGTTCGTTGCTCAATCTGCCTCGAGCCATACGTTGATATTTTCGCAAGAAGCAGCTTATGTTCAACGGCATGCGGAGTAAAAAAATAGAGACATTTGAAATCAATGTTAAGCGTCAGCACTGGATCAAGGACGATGGTCAATACGACCCCCACGACTTGTGCTCACATGGCAAAGTTTACGTGCAGATAGGGATGGAAGTTCTAAACACAGAAAACGATCTCTCTCTAACACTTTCCGCCGCTGGATTATTTTTGCTGCGCTCCCTTCAAAATAACTGCGACTTTGAAGAATTCGATAACTTAATGGTTCCCTGTTGCGGGAATTTCATATCTTTAAATGATGAGGATCCAGCCTCGGTAATAGTTCAGGGATGCCGGGAAGGCGTTGATTGGAGCACAAAACATCGCGACGACATGGTCGAACTAGAAACGCCAAGCGGTACTAAGGTGCTGATACCATTTGACCGCTATAGGAATACAGTTCTGCGATTTGTATGTGAGGTCGAGAGCTTTTATGGCCCACCTGAAAACAAGGTATCTAGCGATGATGATTACTTTCGCCTTGCCTTTGAAAGGTTTTGGCTTGAGTGGCGTGATTTAAAAGAGCGCTGGACGTGAGATTGCAACAAATTTCATGCAGTGAACAGTTTGAGGCCCAACTGGTTTTCAAGAGATTTAAACAGCAGCGATAGCAGTCATTCGCTGCCGTGCAGAATTTTGCTGATATGGGTTCAAAACCGACGTTGTTGCTTTCCCAGAAGCAAGCGCGACAGCCAAGCCGATCCGTACAGACACGTGGATTGCGATGGGATCAGTCGTACCTGCCGCAAATTGACGTCGATCAAGGACGCGCGACGCGTCATCGCCTTTTGTTGCGGGAGCAAACGAGGAGCCAGTCCGATGCGAACACTGTCCCTTTCAGCCGCCGTGATCATGCTCGCCGCCATGAATGCCAATGCCGATACGTTCGAGAAGGCCAAGGTGCTCGCAGGCGAGATGCTCTACAAGGAGGAGTGCCGCCGCTGCCATGCGCCGGACGCTGACGCGGCGAGCTATGGTCCGCCGCTCGAGAACGTCATCGGGCGCGGCGCGGGCACCTTCCCGGATTACGATTACTCGGTCGCGTTGGAGGCATCGGGCATCGTCTGGACCGAGGCCGCGTTGCGCGCGTGGATGGAGGACAATGACGGGTTCCTGCCGGGCACCAAGATGCGCCATGTCGGCATCACCGATCGCACCGTGCAGGACTTCATCCTGGCCTATCTGCGGTCGATCACCACACGGGACGGCGCGAAGATATCGGATTGATCCCTACGCGTTGGCCTCGACCGGAGTGCGGACCTAGTGGATTGACTCAGACATTTGGTATCCACTCGCCGCATTCTCTTATCCAAATGTCTGAGTCGGAAATTCCACTAGAAAACATATAGTTGTTAGTGGTTCTATTGATCGAGACGTTTGCTTGCGAGGATGCGCGCGGGATGCAAACGTCTCGATCGAACCACTAGGGCTGGACCAGCCGCCCCCACAGGTCGTATTCGCCTGCCTCGTCGACTTCGACGGTGACGATGTCGCCGGGGGAGAGGTGCCGGAAGCCCT
>JBCCBQ010000039.1:0-2484 GCA_039033955.1 Pseudomonadota bacterium | reverse complement strand
GATCCTGCACCAATCCATAGTGCCAATGGACATGGACGTGCCACGCGCCCAGTGCATTGAGATTGCAACGAAGATTGCCGATGCATTGGACTATGTGGGCGTTCTTGCGGTGGAAATGTTTCTGGTCCAGCAGGGCGGTGAGCAAACAGCGATCGTGAACGAGATCGCACCGCGCGTGCATAACAGTGGCCATTGGACGATGGACGCCTGTGTCGTGGACCAATTTGAGAATCACATCCGGGCGATCTGCGGCTGGCCACTTGGCTCTCCGGCCCGACACAACGACGTCGTCATGACAAACCTTATTGGCGACGATGTGCACCGCTGGCCCGAACTAGCAAGATCGGAAGAATACTGCCTCCACCTCTATGGGAAGCACGAAGCACGCGCCGGCCGCAAAATGGGGCATGTCAATCGCCTCCTGCCGCTGACCGGCACCTCTTCGGCTCAGTGACGCAGCGATCTGGACTTTCCCATCGAAGTTTGTTATCCAATTCGTCTGAAGCGGCGGCGCGTGGCGGAAGCAATAGCTTGTGCCCGCTTTTTGCTATTTGAATTAACCAAACGAAGCAGGATATCGAACGCGTGCAAGTCCTCGTTCGCGACAACAACGTCGACCAAGCCCTGAAAGCGCTAAAGAAGAAGATGCAGCGCGAGGGTATTTTCCGCGAAATGAAACTGCGGAATTATTACGAGAAGCCATCCGAGAAGAAGGCGCGTGAGAAGGCGGAAGCTATCCGTCGGGCACGTAAGCTGGCGCGTAAGCGCGCCCAGCGCGAAGGCCTTTTGCCGGCGAAGGGTGGCTCAAAGGGTGCTCGTAGCCGCTAATTTGCTGTGCTGCTACGCGTATCGGGTCAACGCCTGAAAGCCTTCCATTAAGATTTCGCCTGCGGGGAGCATAGCGCTCTGCGCAGGCTTTGTTTGTTTGGGTGGCTGCACAGTACGAGCGTTCCTCGTCAACGACGGATCGATGCCACCCACGCGCGCATGCGATCAAATGAGCCAAAGCTGTAATGATCGCTGTGGCCGGCTCCTTTCAGCCCGACGAATGTTTTGGGGTTTTTAGCCGCCTCAAACAGTTGCTCGCCCAGATCAAACGGAATGATCTCATCTTCCGTCCCATGAACAATCAATAAAGGTGCGGAAATCTTGTCGATCACGCTCAAGGAGTCGTACTGCTCCGTGATCGCCAGTTTCACTGGAAGATAGGGGTATATTCGCGCTCCAGCATCGGCCAATGATGTGTATGGCGCGTCAAGGATGACCCCGCCAACAGAACGACTGGCAGCGACTTGGACCGCGACGCCGGTTCCGAGTGACTCTCCATATAGGATGATATCATCTGGCTTTACACCGGCTGCTGTGAGGTTCTCGTAAGCGGCTAACGCATCACCGATATTGTCTTTTTCCGTCGGAGAGCCGTTTGAACCGCTGTAGCCCCGGTAGCTCATCATCAACAAGCCCCAACCTGCCTGCTGAAATAGATAGATTCGCTCGGCCCGTGCCGCCAAGTTGCTTGAGTTGCCATGAAAATAAAGCAGCGTTGGCTGACCTTCACGGGCAACGGCACGCCAGGCAACGACTTCGATGCCTTGCGGGCGCTTCAAGACGACCTCTTCAACGCCCTTTAAGCCAATCGACGATGGAGATACCCGCGTTGGGTCTGGATAGTAGATCAGATTGCGTTGAAACAGCCATAGAGCAAAAAGGGCGGCGACCACCCCCACCCCGATAATCAGCAAACCTCCCCAAAGCATCCGCATTCACCACATCCTGACTGTGTCGTCTCACCACTAGTCAAATTTCGACCTGCCGACCATACTGCCGGACTGTTGTGATCGCTTTGCTAATTTGGGGTGACATGCCATCGCAACTCCCGTCTCCTGCCGGGACCCTGACAAAGGATGCTGAGTGTTATGCATTGGGGCTCAAGAGCGTTTGTTTTTTTGGTGTTCCTGACCCTAGCGGTCTCGTTCTGGGCCACAACTTCGATGCTCTACATCGAGTTCTCAGGCGAAACAGAGAGAAACGTCTTCAATGGCGCACTTTGGTTCACCCTGCTCACGCACTACAGCGATCTGTTCATCTTTTTCCCACTATTCGGCACAGTCGCTCTGATCGCCTTCTACATACCAGCCTGCGCTTTTGTCGATATGTACTGGAACATTGCGCGCCAGCAGGATGACCCCATCCCGAATTCTCGGATCCGCTTTGTATTTTGGTTTGTGCTCCTGTGCGCGTTCAGCTTCTTCATTAGTTTGGGGATTCAGAATGGTAGTGAGCGCAGTTTATGGCAACTCACGCCAAATGTGCTTGCAACAGACAAAGGGGACGGATGTGGCGAGGATGATTGCGCCCGCGTGTCATTCCGCGATGGTCTGGAGAACATCCGGCGCCTGAGCCGGGTACGAGGCACGATCACCGATTTGTCCCGTGTCTGTCAGCCGGACAACTTCGTCTCACCTCCTCTCACACCGCCGCGCG
>JBCCBQ010000038.1:0-3422 GCA_039033955.1 Pseudomonadota bacterium | reverse complement strand
GGATATTGCGGGCGAGGTCGATCCAAAGTTTCGTGCCGTCTCAGAGGCCTTTGAACAGAATTTCAAAAACGGACTCGAAGTCGGCGCTTCGCTCTGTTTGTTTCAACATGGTGAGAAGAAAGTCGACATTTGGGGCGGTTATGTGGACACGGCCAAGACGCAGCCTTGGGAGAAGGATACGCTGGTCAATGTCTGGTCGACCACGAAAGGGGTCATGGCGTTCTGCGTGGCGCGGCTCGCTGATCAGGGTAAACTCGATCTCCAGGAGACAGTTTCACACTACTGGCCGGAGTTTGGCGCGAACGGCAAAGAGAATATCACCGTGGCGCAGCTCTTTTCGCACCAAGCTGGACTGTGCGGACCCAGCCGGCCTGTGTCTCGAGATGAGTTTGTTCAAACCGATCTCGTGGCGGATTTGCTCGCAGCAGATAAACCCGCCTGGCAGCCTGGCACGGCGTCTGGCTACCACGCCCTGACGATTGGCCCGCTCGCCGATCGCCTCTTCCAGAGAATTGTCGGCAAAACGCTTGGCGAATATTTCCGCGATGAGATTGCTGAGCCGTTTGGATTGGATCTTCATCTCGGATTACCCGCTACGGAGGATGGCCGGGTCGCTGAGCTTTCGCATGACGGCGGACCGCAAGGCGGCGGCCGCGAGACTTGGAACGAATATCAGCACCTCGTCTATGACAACACACCCGTGCACGTGCCGATCGCAATGCGCCGAGATTGGCGCGCGCAGGGCACGCCTTCAGCAGGTGCTCAAGCGAACGCTCGGTCAGTCGCCACGCTCTATGGCGCGCTTGCATCAGACCGGAAATTGAACGGAACAGAGATTATCAGCGAGGCCGGACTAAAAGCTGGAACCACGGTCCAGATCGTAGGCGAAGATCTGGTTATTCGCTTCCCGCTTGCCTGGGCGATAGGCTTTGCCATCAACACGTCCCAAATGCTGCTCGGTCCAACCGCGGAGACATTCGGCCATAGCGGATGGGGAGGTTCATTTGGCTTTGCCGACCCGGTCACAGGCATCGGCGTGGGGTACACGATGAACTATATGACAGAGCCGGGTCTTGAGCCGGATCCGAGGATCGTCGCGTTATATACGGCCATTTACGAGAGCCTTGCCTAGTCCCGCTCACCACACTCGCAACAACTTATTTGGGAAGGTCCTGACGTGTCCGAGATCAAGCCTTTAGCACTCACCGCCGACGCATCTGCTGTGGCCGATCTGAACGATCGCCTCCGCAAAACGCGTTGGCCGGAACAAGAAACCGTTGAAGATTGGAGCCAGGGGGTGCCCTTAGCCTATACGCAGCAACTCGCGGACTATTGGTGCATGGAATATGATTGGCAGGAGCGCTTAGCGAAGCTTGCAGCATTCGATCATTTCACGACAGAGATCGATGGGCTCGATATCCATTTCATGCACAAGCGGAGCGCGGTGCCCAGGGCCCGCCCACTCATCCTTACACACGGCTGGCCTGGGTCGATATTCGAATTTCTTGAGGTCATAGACGCGCTGACTGATCCGGTGGTTCACGGAGGCCGCGCGGAAGATGCCTTCCATGTGGTCTGTCCTTCATTGCCAGGGTTCGGGTTCTCGGGGAAGCCAACCGAAACGGGTTGGGGCGTTATGAAAATCGCGGCGGCATGGAACACGCTGATGGGGCGCCTCGGATATGAGCGTTACTTGGCTCAAGGCGGCGACTGGGGGTCTGTTGTAACCGCTGCAATCGGCTATCAAAATCTTGGGCAGTGTGCGGGCATTCACTTGAACATGCTGGTCGCCATGCCGCCGCCCGAATTCTTCGCGACCCCCTCTCCCGAAGATCAGCAAGCTCTGATCGCCGCGCAATATCACCAAGATCAGGGCATGGCCTATGCGCACCAACAGCGCACGCGGCCTCAAACCATGGGATATGGCCTGGTCGACTCGCCCGTCGCACAATTGAGCTGGATTGTAGAAAAATTCTGGGCGTGGACCGACAATGACGGTCATCCCGAAAGCGCCATTAGCCGCGATGAGATTCTCGACACAGTGACGCTCTATTGGATGACGGCTAGCGGATCGTCTTCAGCGAAACTCTATTGGGAGAGCTTCGGAAACCCCTTTGACGGCGCAGACTTATCGATCAAGATCCCGGTAGGATATTCCAAGTTTCCAAAAGAGATCGTTCCTGCACCGAGATCATGGGCGGAGCCATTTTTCGATAATCTTGTCTATTACGGAGAGCCTGAAAAAGGAGGCCACTTTGCTGCGCTTGAGCAACCTGAATTGTTCGTTGAAGAGGTGCGCGCTTGTTTCAGCCAAATGTCTCTTTAGCCGTTGATAATCGCAGACTCATAGCCTTTGAACAGCGGTGTTTCGCGGCCGATGAACTTGCGTTGATCCTCAACCACGCTTCGCACGGCGACACGACCAGAGTCAGATTTGCCAAGCGCGCGAAAGTGATCCTCGCTTTCATACCAGACTTCGGCAATGCCATCATAGCGCTGACGAGTCGAACCCCCAGTTGAGGTACTTGTTCGATGAATTTGGATGTATTTCACGATACCCAGTTCGCGCGCATTTTTCTGAATGAGTTTGGCATGAACCTCTGACCAATGGGTCATGAAGTCTTCGAAGGTCATGTCGCCTCGGCGATTGATTCCGGTAAGCGTTTTGAACCATTGGCCGTCAGGCATTTTCTGTTTCTTTGGTGTAAACGAACTCAGAGGTCGAAAAGTCCAGTGTCGGGAGCACGTCCTTTTCTGTCCAATAATCTTGGCTGAGTTGCCATTCTGGCTTGTCTCCGCATTTCGGCAACTCGCTCAAATGACGCTGTAAAAGTCCAGGGTTGAAGATCTTTGGATCGATCAAAGGCCCAAGCTCCATATTTTCATCTTCAGGCCGCAGCGCCACTTCGACTTTCGACGCACCGGTTTTGTCCATGTGATTCAAAAGACCGGTGACCACGTCCACGACCAGATCCACTTTTAGCGTGTAGCTTGCAGCGCGCAGATAACTGATAAACATGGCGGCCATATTCGGAACGCCCGTATACATAAAGCCGCGATATGTCACGACATCTGAAAAATCGACGACCTCGCCATCCACCGTCATCTCTATGTCGCCCATGACATTCATGCTGAATCCGGTTGCCGTAATCACGATATCGGCGTCCAGGTGGCGCCCCGATTGTAGATGAATGCCACCTTCGTCAAAACGGTCGATGTGATCCGTTACGATCTCCGCTTCACCATCTCGAATGGCCTTTAACAGGTCTCCGTCAGGCACGACCGCGATGCGCTGATGCCATGGACGATATCTGGGCGTGAAATGCTCATCAATCTGCTCTTGCGTTAGATATTCGCGTAACGGTGCGAGCAAATCCTCTGTCGCTTGATCGGGATGAGTGAGAGTCTTTTGGAGGAAACGC
>JBCCBQ010000037.1:0-3650 GCA_039033955.1 Pseudomonadota bacterium | reverse complement strand
CGACGTATCCGACGAAGACACCGAAAACTGATCCGCGTCCAGGCCGTCTCGCAAAGATGCGGCCCGCGATATCCTTGAAATTGGTCAACAGATCGTCCGCAAACCGCCCCAAGACGTGGCGTGCGGTCTGACTGAGGGGAACCGAGGGGCATAGATTTCGCTTGATCCGGTGCACGGCTTTGCCTATGCACCCCGTGGTCAGGGGCCTTAGCTCAGCTGGGAGAGCGCTTGCATGGCATGCAAGAGGTCAGGGGTTCGATCCCCCTAGGCTCCACCAAATTATCACAACATCACTTCGTTTTTAAAAGATAATATTAGGCTATTGGGCTTTGTCCCGCCGTTTTTCCCACCACACCTTTCGCTTTAGCTTTGACGTGCTCGGAATTGCGGAATCAGATGGCGTTCCGCTGAGCGCTTTGCTCTAACTTCCAGTTAACAGCACGATGAAGGGTCTGAACCATGGCTGACATCACAGCACAACAACTGGCAGACGCTATAGCCTACGCGGTTTCTGAAGATATCCGTGCCGCTGCAGCTACTCGTCTTCCCATTTCGGACAAGTAAGCTTGTGTGCCAGCATGCGAGATGTCTCACCACCAACAACTATTTCGCCTTCACCCATTCGGGTGATGTGATGAGATGTTGATAAACTAGTATCTCTAAATGAAAGTAGGAGGTACTGATGAAGAAAGCGCTTTTGTGTTTTATCCCGTTGACTTTTGCTCAACTAGTTGTTCCTCGAGCATCATACGCAGATATTTCTGGGCGTGTTTTTTACAACGGAAATGTTCCGGTTCTCAGGCTTACAAACTCAAGTCCTTACGCCGTTAAGTGTTCTTTTGAGATCGACTATTCAGCAAAGTATGGAGCGCAAGGAGGAGTAGAACGAGGGTCAGCGTGCAATAACGAAGGTTATTATTGCGGATAAAATAACTTCATATCGGCGAATTCAACACAGGACTTCCCCATAACACTGGGTGGTGGCTATTGGGACATTAATGTCAGCTACTGGAGTGTTGATTGCCGTGAAAGATAAACCTTCTTTTTCATGCGGCGGACGACGGCAATGAAATATCTTTTTTTTGCAATCGCTTCCGTGTCTTACGTAACTATTTTCTTGTCTCCTGTAAAAGCACATCATTGTAGCGAAGAGGTACTAGCAAAGCTCAACTCTGTGGTCGACCAGGCGGAGCTTCAAATGCAAGCTAAACAGCGAGATCTATGTATCAGGATGATGAACAAATTGCACTATTATGAGGTTATCAAAATTTCTTACGAAAAATGTGCTCATCAAGGACTGAAGGAAAAATGGCTGTGGAGGTTTGAGAAGCAAATAGCGTTTTATGATTCTGAGCGAAGGAAATACTGCTTTAGGTAACTTTGGCAACTTAAGCTAAACCCATGCGTCACGCCACCTAAATACAACTACTAGTCCTGCTAAACGCACTTAGCTTAAACTACTCATTTACTCGTTCAACGACGAACCTGGCAGATGGCAAGTTATTAACCGCGGTCACGAGAGCAGACGTTGGCGCAAACGCAGCGAAATGGCACTTTGCCCGCACAGTGGTCATTCAGGCGATCAGATGGCGCGGAAACGCAGAGAATGGCTGCTACGAACCCACTTTGCTCATTCGTCAGGGTGCGGCGAAAGGCCGGTTTCAATCAGCTTTCGCCGCAGGGATCGGCATCGGCGCCGGTTTATGAATGGCCACGCCGATCATGACCAGTGCAACACCTAGGACGTCCACTGCGCTCGGAATCTGGCGCAGGACGATGACGCCGATAATTGTGGCGGTCGCAGGAAGGAGAGCGATCAGGAACGCGAAGCTGGCGCGCGGCAGACGGGCCATTGCGAGTTGATCGCAGATATAGGGGATGACGGAGGAGCAGATACCGACGCCAAGCCCGGCCAGAACCAGAAGCGGCGCTCCGAAGGCGTCGAGAGCTTGCAGAAAGCCGATTGGCATAACGAAGATGAAGGCCGCAGTCATGGCCGCGCCCAGACGTTCCACGCCGCCCGATGCGCCCCCTTCGGAAATCTTGTGGCCCAGGATGATGTAAAGGACGAACAGAGACCCGTTCAGCACTGCCCAGAAGAGGCCCAGAAGGTCGGATGTGAGATCAGGGCCTCCGGTCGCCAGGAGCGATGGCACGTCGATCAGAAGAGCAACGCCGATGATGGCAAAGGCGAAAGCCAGATAATTGCGTCCCGTGCGGAGACCCCAGAGCGCGATCCCGATGGTGCCGACGAACTCGATGGCGGCGACCAGTGAGATCGACAACCGGTCAAGGGCTAAGTAGAACGCGCTGTTCATCACGGCGAGGCACCCCCCGAGCGCAAGAAGAAGCAGCCGCTCACGTCGGGACGATTTCTTGAACGTGCGCCATGGCTTCGTGATCGGCGCGAAGACCAGAGCGGCTGATGCGATACGTAACCAGGCAACGCCAAGCACACCGACGACCGGAAAAAGCAGAACCGCGAAAGCCGGGCCGAGATAGTGGAAAACTGCCGAGACGCCGAACCATGCATGAGGGGGGACAGCCTCGGACATGTGCGACATGGCTCCCGGTGTATAGGTGGGGGCGTTGGCGACGGCGGGGTTTGCTGGGGCTTGATCTCTCATGCATCTATAATGCAAGGTGGAAACGGGTTCCGATATGGAGATCAGAAATGTTGAGAAAAGAATTGAACGAAAATAAGAAGGAAAAAGCATCTTATAACCTTCGATTCGAAGTATCTGGCCTGGACACCATCGACGCCGCGATTCTGCGCGAGCTGTGCGCGGATGCCCGCATTCCCCGTGCCGAGCTGTCGCGCCGCGTTGGTCTGTCCGCTCCAAGCGTGGCGGACCGTGTACGGCGACTTGAGGATGTGGGCATCATCACCGGATACGGCGCGCGCATCGACCCGGCCCGCCTAGGTTACGGCTTGACGATCCTGATCCGAGCGCGCCCGCTGCCCGGCGAGATGAAGAACATGATCGAGGCGATCCAGGAGACGCCGCAGATCGTCGCTTGTGATCGTGTGTCTGGCGAGGATTGCTTCGTTGCGCGGGCGCACGTTCGGGACGTGGCCGAGATGGAGGCTGTGATCGACCGGATCGTGCCTTTTGGAGCGACCAACTCGTCTATCGTTCAATCGTCACCGGTCGAAGAGCGTTTAGTCGAACTTTAGGTCCGGGACCGAAAGCGGACCTTCATCAAATGGCGGGCTTGTCCCGCAAAGCCGACTTAGCGGTCTAGTGTTCATTCCGAATTGCTCGCCTTGACACGTGCTTCGAACTCGTCCCAAAGTTCGCGGGGCTCCTTGACCAGTTGGTTTCCGGCCAGTTTTCCCCTCAGTATGTAAGCACCACCGTTGTCGGTTGGTGTACATGCGTATCTTTGCCAATCCCGACACGACATCCCTTACTTCCGTTGGCCGCTGCCAAAACCGGGTCCATCAGCGGCATGCAAGACCATCTGGTTGTCTCTCGGAACCAGATGCCCAAGAGAGGCTGACTGTCCGGCAAGACGTCTTGCGGTATGCGGTGAGTTAGTAAGCTGCGGCGTCTGTGGCAGCGTTGGCTTGACGGAAAACTATGACAATCAACACGACCCAAGGCAGATATCCGAACGAACCTTCTGATCCAGAAATCCGAGAAGCT
>JBCCBQ010000036.1:0-4202 GCA_039033955.1 Pseudomonadota bacterium | reverse complement strand
GGTGGCGCGTCTGGTCCGTGGCGAGTTCCTGTCTCTACGCAATCGCGAGTTCGTTCAGGCCTGTCATACGGTCGGCATGTCGGATGTCCGTATCATGCTGGGCGAGATCCTGCCGAATTGCTTGTCGCCGATCATCGTGATCGGTTCGCTCATGGTGGCAACGGCCATCCTGATTGAATCTGGCCTGGCCTTTCTGGGTCTCGGCGATCCCAATGTGATGAGCTGGGGATTTCAGATCGGAGCTGGGCGTACGCTGCTGCGCTCGGCCTGGTGGGTCTGCACCTTCCCAGGCGTTGCGATCCTGCTGACAGTGCTGGCCATCAACCTGGTCGGAGAGGGCTTGAACGACGCTCTGAATCCACGACTTCGGGAGCGCGCTTCGTGACACGCCTATTGGACATACAAGGTCTTCACGTTGCGTTACCCAGTGGCGGCCAGCGCGCCTATGCGGTCGAGAACGCCAGTCTTCATCTCGATGAGAACGAGATCCTTTGTGTCGTTGGTGAGTCCGGATCGGGTAAGTCATTGACGGCTCGCGCGGTGATGGGGTTGCTACCGCGCCCGCATGTCAGGATCGCGAAAGGATCGGTAAGCCTGCAAGGGGAGGACCTGACACAGGCCAGCGAACCCAGGATGCGTGAACTTCGCGGTTCCGAGATCTCGATGATCTTTCAAGAGCCCATGACGGCATTGAACCCCGTGATGACGATCGGCGATCAGATCGACGAGGTATTCCGGTTTCACGGCTCGATGTCCGGACGCGAGCGGCGCGAGCAGGCGTTGACACTACTGAACGACGTGCAGATCCCTGATCCGGCGCAGACAATCCGCGCCTACCCTCATGAGTTGTCCGGAGGGCAGCGCCAGCGGGCAATGATTGCCATGGCCCTGGCGCTCGATCCCAAGATCCTGATTGCGGACGAGCCGACGACGGCGCTGGATGTCACGACCCAGGCGCAGATCCTCAAGCTGATCAAAGAGATGCAGGACGAGCACGGCACGGGCGTGCTCTTCATCACCCACGATTTTGGTGTTGTGGCTGACATAGCCGATCGCGTTGCGGTGATGCAGCACGGTCTTGTGGTCGAGGCTGGTACAACCGAGCAAGTGCTGACACGTCCCGAGCATCCCTATACCAAGGCGCTGATCGCCTCGGTTCCCAGCCTGGAACCGCGCCCCGCACGTTCGCGCTCACCCGAGATCGTGATGAGGGTGAACGAGTTGGACAAGACCTATACGTCAGGTGGCGGTTTCCTGGGTGGAGAAGCACGGGTGGTGCACGCCGCAAAGCAAGTCACGCTGGATCTTGCACGGGGCGAAACGCTTGGGATCGTTGGAGAATCCGGTTCCGGCAAGTCAACGGTTGCACGATGCATCGTGCGCTTGAACGATGCCGAGGCAGGCCAGATCTTGCTTGGCGATGCGGACATCCGACCGCTCGGCCGTGCAGCGATGCGGCCCTACCGATCGAAGATCCAGATGGTGTTTCAGGACCCTTTCGCTTCACTGAATCCGCGCGCACGTGTTGGCAAGATCATTGCGCAAGGGCCGCTCTTGCAGGGTGAGACACCACAGGCGGCTCGCGCCCGTGCGACGGAACTCCTAGAGACTGTAGGATTGGACAAGGGTGCGTACGATCGCTTTCCGCACGAATTCTCTGGCGGGCAACGACAGAGAATCGGAATTGCGCGCGCGTTGGCACTCAACCCCGAAATTCTTGTCGCTGATGAGCCAGTCTCCGCGCTCGATGTCTCGATCCAGGCACAGATCCTGACACTGTTGGATGAAATCCGTGAAAGGATGAACCTTTCGATGATTTTCATCACTCATGACCTTAGGGTGGCTGCACAGGTTTGCGACCGAATAGCCGTGATGCGCCAAGGGGAGGTCGTTGAGCAGGGGCCGACGACAGAGATTTTCGCGGCGCCAAAGCACGTTTACACAAGAGAACTGCTGTCCGCAGTCCCTGGCCGGGATTACTTCAAGACAGTCGACGAGAACCTGAAAGTGTCAGTTTAGCCAAATCTTTTTCAAGGTTTACCCGGGACATGGGTCTTCGCTCCTAGCTATCCCTCTCAAATAACCCGCAGCGACACTGTCCGAGATCGGATAACTCATACTTAAGACACCCGAGTTAGTTTTTCCGCATGGCTTGGGGACCTAAAAATGAATCAATATAGTCACAATTTTGACAGTAGTCTGAACCAGCTTGCTCCGGACATTCTGCACTCGATTATCGATAGCACAAATGCCGGCCTCGCAATTTACGATGTCGACCTGAATCTGGTTTACCGAAACGATCGTTACGTCGAATTGTGCAACTACACCGAAGACGAGGCTGTTCAAGGTCAAAACTTAAAGACACTCGCTCGTATTTCGATGGAAAAATCCGGATTCGAGAGATCCGTGATTAATGATCAGATCGAACGTGGATTGGAGCGCCTGAGGAGCACGTCAGGCTTCAAATTCCAGTTCAAAACCCAGGACGGTTCCCTAATATCGGTCCATCGGCATCTTCTCGAGAACGACTACGTTGCGGAATCGGTGCAGTGTCTCGAAGTGGGCTCAGATTTTTCCGAACGTAACCGGCTCGAGGTCATGGTCGAGGCCGCTCGCACCAGAATGGCGCATGCATTCGAGTCTATGGCGGATGGGTTCGCGATATTCGACAGCGAAGATCGCCTAACAGTGTACAACAAAAAATATGTCGATCTGAATTCCCATATCGCCGACGTGATTGCGCCCGGAATGAGTTACGAGGAGATGCTCCGTACCGGTATGGAGCGCAATGGGTACGAAACGAACGGATTGAGTATTGAGGAGTTCATCACCTGGCGGCTCGAAAAGCACCGGAACCCCGAAGAGTCATATGACTTGCTGATGCACGACGGACGTTGGGTCCGGGTGCAGGAAAGACGAACCCACGACGGCGGGATCGTTGGTACACGCAGTGACATTACCGAACTCAAACGACGGGAAGCAGAGATTCTTCGTGTAACAAATGAGTTACGTCGTAAAAATCTAATGTTCGACACAGCGTTGAACAACATGACCCAGGGGTTGTGTATGTTCGATGCCGATCAAAATTTGATCGTTACGAATAGACGCTATTTGGAAATGTACCGTTTCTCCGCTGACGTCGTAAAGCCAGGCATAAAACTTAATGAAATAATGGAGTACTCTGTAAGTATCGGGAATTACACGAAGGAAGACGCGGATAAGGCGAAGGCTGAGCGTCCCGATCATGCAAAGCTACGACAGCGCGCAACGCTCAAGCAGCGTCTGAGAGATGGTCGCGTAATTGCCGTTATGCACGAACCAATGCACAATGGTGGCTCTATTGCGACTTACCAAGACATAACAGATCATGAGCGACAAGAATTAGAACTACAGAATTACACTCGTAAGCTCGAAGAGAGCAACAAAGGGCTACAAGATTTTGCTTACGTCGCATCTCATGATCTGCAAGAGCCTTTGCGAAAGATCGAAACGTTCGGAAGCCGACTATCGTCACTTGTTCAATCGGAGAAACCAGGTGACACTTTATTATTCATCGATCGAATTAACAATGCTGCTCGTAGAATGAGGATGCTGATCGATGATCTTCTCGATTATTCATTGGTTTCCGCTAAGGAGGCCTCCTTCACTAGAACCAATTTGAATGACGTTATCTCAGGGGTAATCTCAGATTTACAAATACAGATAGAAGAAACAAAGGCGCAATTTGAGATCGATAGTCTTCCCAAAATCGACGCAGATCCAGCGCAAATGCGCCAATTGTTCCAGAACATAATATCAAATGCGATAAAGTTTCGTGACGCAACGCGCGAGCCACTGATAAAGATTCAAAATAGATTGCTTGCACCAGATGCTAACGAAAACTTCAATGAGATCTGCGAGATCAAAATTTCAGATAATGGGATCGGATTTAACGAAAAGTACAAGGAAAAAATATTTGCGATCTTTCAAAGGCTCCATGGAAAAAACGAATATGAAGGAACTGGAATTGGATTGGCATCAGTCCGAAAGATCGTCGTTAGACATGGCGGATCAATAGATGGGCTAGGCGAAGAAGGAAAAGGTGCAACCTTCGTCATTAAGATACCAGTCATCCAATCCGAGTATCGAGGCCGCACAGAAGATGATGGTGAATGATGATGAAAGACATTAACGTCAGAATCCTCATTGCCGACGATGATATC
>JBCCBQ010000035.1:0-4287 GCA_039033955.1 Pseudomonadota bacterium | reverse complement strand
CGCTCGTCGTCTCGTCGAGGACGAGGACCTGCGGTCGAATGGCGAGCGCTCGGGCGAGGTTGAGCCGTTGGAATCTGGTATTCTATGGGCACCATAAATGCGGTTCGCGATATTTCCGGACTCACGTTCTCAAGGGAATTTCGCGGATCGCAGGCGTGTCATTCTATCAGTATGAAATCGATGACCCGATCTATGTTTTTGATCAACCGGATTTCCTGGATCTCGACAATGTAAAGTTCGAGAGGCTCGCTCAGGAACGCTGCATTATTGGTCTGACCAATTCATCTTCGGCGGTCGTCGAACGCGCATTCGCCAATGATCCCGATCATGTTGGATTGCACGTCACGCGGGATCCTCGGCAGTTTCTGGCGTCATCTTATTTTCACCATCTCGAAGGTCACCCAACGGAATCAGACGTTTGGCATTGGGAGAAGCTGGCTTCAGATCGTGCTCGTTTACAGACGCTCAGCCAGGAGGATGGTCTGATCTACGAGATGGACAATATCGCCGGAGACATTCTCGATCGCCAATTCAGAGCCTGGGTTCGACGTTCAAACATTCTTGAGGTCAAACTGGAAGAAGCAGACACCGAATTGTCCGCTCTGATGCAGCAGCTGAGTGGTTTTTTAGGGCTCGACCTTTCATCAATCATTCCGCGCGTCGAGGCACGACAAGCAAATCCTCAGGCCCAGAATTGGCAGGCTGTGTTCACACCACGAATTGTCGATGAATTTAAGTTCCGCTTCAATGATGTATTGGTCGACTGGGGCTATGAAAATGATGATTCATGGACCGTTGACACGTTCCTCCACCAATCTCCCACAATAAGTGCGTTGTGATCACTGGGTCGCCGATCGAAGGCGCCTACGGGGCAGAAAGCAATGGCTCGAACGCCGTCACGAGATGGTAGAGCATGCTGGCTGGGATTGCTGCAGCGTTGGGGATGCCGTCAGCATCAACTTGATCAATGTATAAGCCGTAAACTGCGCCTGCTCTGAAATAATCCTCGATCATTTTGAAAGCGAGCTCGGTCGCTTGCGGATCAATAAAAGGTGCGTGCAGGAGGTAAGCGCGCAACATCTCAAGTTGCGGCCAAAGCCGGGATGTACTTCCCAGCGAAATGTCATCGCTGCGCGCGTAGTTTAAGACGAGTCCTGTTTTAGCGTTTCGGCCAAGTTGCTCAGCAGTCTTCATGAGGCGTCGTCGCCAGCTCAAGCTGTCATGCCCAGTGAGTTGTTCAAATGCCCAAAGAAGAGATGCCCACTCGAAATGATGACCGGGCTCGAAAACGAGTACATTCTCGGCCTCTGTGGGCTGAAGTTCTTGTGTGAATTGCTCTGCCATGACGTTCGTTCTCGGATTGAAGAATCGAGTCTCGAACAGGTCAACGATGTGCTTGGCTTTGGCAAGTGCTTCCGCGCATCCCGTTGCTTTATGAAACGCGAGCATCGCTTCAAGCAAATGCATATGGGGATTTGCTCGACGTGGCAGAGAGGCTGGAAGACTTTCCGCCCATCCGTCGCCGGACTCATCCAGCAACTCGCGATCAATGAAGGCGATAGCTTCTTCAGCGAGCTTCAATCCCTTTTTGCTGTCGAGTGCGGAAAACGCTGCCGTGCCCGCTAGAATAATAAAGGCGTGGTCATACAGATCCCTTTTTGCGTCGACAACCGCCGCGTCCGAATCAACAATATGGACCCAACCCCCATCCGGATGCCTGAGCTGCGAGTCGAGGTAATCCAAACCGTTTTCGACGAGGGATTTGCTGGCTTTAAGATTGGGCCATCCGAGTGAGACGGCCTTGCTGAAGCTGAAAATTTGCCTGGCCTGAACTCTCACGCGTCTATTTGCGGTCGTATCTGGAATGCCATCGAGGTTGAGTTGCTCTACGAAGCCGCCATTTTGGTGGTCCCACGCTGATCTGCTCCAGGCGTCAAACGCTTGCCAAAGCCAATTTTTTGCGCGTGCGACGACTTCAGATGAGAGCCCTAATGTATGGCGTGTATTCTTGGCAGCGGCTCCCAGCGCCTTTGCAGCTGCATCATCGATGCTGGATGTGATCATGATTTCATTCGGCGTCGCAACAACGATGAGGTTGTCCACGCCATTTAGGTAAAGCGCCGGGCCTTCGGATCGAGCGTATACGCCGCTGGAATTTTGTATGAATATGCGGCCGCGTTGATAGTTCTCATCAGGCGACTCAGTCATCAATTCATGCAAGGCACGATATCCGCCGATATCGCTCCACCCCATGCTGACGGGGACTGTCTTTATGTTATCGGCCGATTCCATCACGGCATAGTCAATCGACACATCCGGCACCTTGGCGAATGCCTCTGGAGTTAGTTGCATGGTTGGTTCGCCTACGTTAACCAGTGCACTTTTAGAACCTGCCATGACTTCTGGGGCGAACCTGTTCAGTTCCTGAATCATGGTGCGGGCTCGGAACAGGAAAATGCCCGCATTCCAGAAATAAGATCCGTCCGCCACATAAGCCTCAGCCGTCTTCAGGTCTGGTTTTTCAACAAACTGATCGACGTCTCGCACGTGGCCGTCAGTTCCATTGCCAGCGTGAATATAGCCGTAGCCAGTCGCCGCATAGGTCGGATTTATGCCGAATGTTACGATCGAATCACCAGCGGCTGCATCAGCCGCACTGAGAATTGCGCTGTGAAAAGCCGCGATATCTTTGATGTCATGATCCGCAGGAAGGATGAGCAACATGTCATCAGGATCATAGGCGAGACATGCAGCTGCGATGGCAGGTGCAGAGTTCCGGCCAAAAGGTTCCAGAATCTTGCGGGATCCTGGCAGTGTATCGTTGAGCAACGCTGCGTGGCGCTCAGCGCCAACCACAAGGGGATCCGAGAAAGCAAGCCCCGCGATTTGACTTTCACGAAATCTGTATGCCGTCTCTCCTAACAGACTTCGCTCGGAGGTCAGCGTCAGGAATTGTTTGGGCCGCTCAGCACTTGAAAGTGGCCAAAGCCGCGTTCCCGATCCTCCGCAGAGAATAACCGGATGGACTGTCACAGCCATTGAATACCTCACACGCTTTTAGACTGATTTCGTGATATTTTCGTTGAAATGCCAATGCACATTTCGTGCCTTTTGCTTCCTAGACTAAACCACTCCGATCGCAAGGCAGTCATGAACATGAATGAGACCAATCGGGCTGTTCTTATTATCAACGATGAACAGTGCTGTGATTTTGAATTCGTTCAACATCGAAAGCGCTTCGGCGGCTAGCCCATCTTCTGCGATGGTGCGAGGGGACTTAGTCATAATCATCGCGGCGTTCAGCCCTTCGACAGCGCTGCTCAAGGCTCGTCGAATATCACCATCTGTGATGATCCCGATTAGCCGATTGTCATCAACCACGCCGCAGCACCCAAATCCACCATCGGTAATTTTTGCCACGATGTCAGAGAATTCCGCATCAGGCGAACAGAGTGGCATTTCTTTGTGATGCATCAGGTCCGTGACCCGTTTTAACGCCGCCCCAAGTTTCCCGCCGGGGTGGAACTTGTGAAAGTCGCGTGCGCTAAAGCCTTTCTGCCGCAACAAGGCGACCGCGAGGGCGTCGCCGAGCGCGATCATTTGTGTCGTCGAAGTCGTTGGCGCTTTCGTGATTCCGCACGCTTCCCGGGATTTTGGGACAAGTAATCTAATGTTTGACGCTTCAGCGAGGGTTGAGTCTGCACCTGACGTCATTGCGATCAGTGGAATGTCGAAGCGTCCACAATAGCCAATAATGTCACCCAGTTCAGGCGTTTCGCCCGAATTCGACAGAGCAATCACCACATCTTGAGCGGATATCATTCCCAGATCGCCATGGCTTGCTTCGCCAGGATGCACGTAGACGGCTGGCGTACCTGTTGAGGCAAATGTGGCTGCGATTTTTCGAGCGATATGACCGGATTTGCCCATGCCGGAAACAATGGTCCGCCCTGGGGCTGTCATGATCGCGTCGATCGCGCGCTGGAACTGTACGCTGAGATCGCCATCCGCATCGGTCAGCGTCTCGATCAAGGCATCAATCCCTGCGCGTTCGGTCTCGAGCACCTCCAGAGCCGTCATCCTGGGCGAAGTCATTCTCATCAATCCTGTTTCCGGGTGAGCCTGATAAGCTCAGCAATACGTTTTCCAGCGCGGCAGAAACCAATCCGCAAATCGCGCCAAACCATCCTTTAAGCCGACTTGCGGCTCATAATCCAGTTCCGCTCTGGCGCGATCGATATCTGCCCAGGTGCGTTCCAGATCGCCGGCCTGCATCTCTTCATATTG
>JBCCBQ010000034.1:0-5412 GCA_039033955.1 Pseudomonadota bacterium | reverse complement strand
TGGACGTTTAAGGCTCTTGCCTGAGCAACATCCATCGGCGCTTGCGACGGGCGACATGCTCGACATCATAATCACATTTGATGGCGCACCCTTAGTGGATCAGGATCTTGTTCTAACGCGAAGTGGTCAGAAAGATCGCCACGGCGATGAAGGGTTTGTATTTCAGTCCGATCAGAACGGTCGGGTTTCGATTCCCCTGTTTCAATCGGGAACGCATCTCATCATGACCCGCATGCAAGCGCCTGCGCCCGAAGGGGCTGAGACGGATATTCGAAGCTATACAACATCGCTCACGTTCGCGGTGAATTGAGCTGTAGGGACGAACTGGTTCACCGCCAGCATCAGGAGACGAAGAGGCGAGGGTCGTCAGAACAGGCTTTTGCGTTTAGCGTCTGAGTATGGATCGCTTCTCTTTTGTCATGGTATTGTTCTCGATCATCGTTGGTCTGGGCATTACCGAACTTCTTAGAAATGTTGCTCGTCAAATCCAGCTGGGCCACCGAACCAAGTTCTATTGGGTGCACGGACTTCTGGTCATCGCTGTTTTTGTCTCGCTATTGCAGCAGTGGTGGGAAGGTTGGGATCAGAGAAATGTAGAGGCGTGGTCCTTTGACGTCATGCTCTTAATGTTGGGGGGACCCATCGGCCTCTATATCATCGCGCACCTTTTGTACCCCAAACAGCTCGACGGCTTGGACCTCAAGCGTTTCTACTATGAAAGCCCGCGCACTCTGTACGTGATCGCCGCCGCCACAACGATTGTCGGAACGGTTTATCGCCCAGTGGCATTTGGCGATACAATCATAGACCCCGACAATGCGGCGTCCGGGATTATGGTGCTCATATTTCTTTTGCTGGCTGCGACACGCCGAGAAGTGGTGCACACGATCCTGGTTCCGATCGTTCTCGCGGCGATCTTACTCGACGTGTTCATCTTTATCCCGACCATTGAATAAAAGTGCTTTTCCTTTTTTATTCGCGGGAAGATGACCGCTGAGCGAGCAATAGCGGACATTGGCTGAGCGTTCGTTTGGAGTGTAATGGCCGACGTAGATCACTTCCCGAAGTTTTCCGCACGCTCAAAGGCTGGTTTGAGCTCATGGAATGTTACCAACGGCGATGGAAAATCCTTGAGCGGCCCAACCTGCATAGCCTTCGTAGGGTGCTGTCAGTCTAATCGCCGGTCCACTGTGGGTCGCGCTTCTCCATCCACGCTGACACGCCTTCCTTATTGTCCGGGTGACGCGACATCTCGACCAATAGGCGCTCGCTATCCACGACTGCGCTCGCAACACTACGGTGCCAATCCATGTAGATTTGGCGCTTGGTTTCTCGCAACGCGCCTGGAGACACGGTTCTGGCGAGCATGCGCGCATAGTCATTAACCACTTGCATGAGTGCATCTGCCGGGACCAGTTGATTAGAGAATCCTTGTTGGTGGGCCTCATCACTCGTGAATACACGACTGGACAACATCACATCATTCGTGAACGTCGTGCCGACGAGCCGCGGCAATACCCATGAGAGCCCGTACTCTGCAGGGAAATTGAACCGGCCATGCGCTGTCGTGAATTTTGCCCCGGGGACAACAAACCTGAGGTCGCAGAACGCGGCGAGGACCAAGCCGACCCCGGCAGCGGCCCCATTTACGGCCGCGACGACCGGTTTCGACAAGCCGAAATGATAAGCAAACGTCGCATCAAACGCGGTATCCGTGCCATAACCCGGCTTGGAGATATCCTCTTCAATCCCAGCGCTATATTCGCCGCTATCGGCGATCTCCTCGAGGCCACTCAGGTCCGCGCCAACGCAAAACGCTTTGCCCTCAGGCGCTCCTGTGACGACGATCGTTCTGACACTGGGGTCTTGTTCCGCCAAAGCCAAACAGTGGCGATACTCTGTGTGCATAACGCCAGTCCAGGCGTTGCGCCTGTGCGGGCGAGCCAGCGTGATCGTCGCAATCGTGTCGTCGACGGTGTAGCGCGTTTCTTTGAGGTCCATACTTTGCTCCCGGTCCTACAATTCATTTTGGGGTTCAATTCGCCGATCAGCGCGGGCCGAAGTCGAACGTCCCGCCATTCGCATAGGTCCGCAGAATTCGGCGCGCTGAATTCGGCATGTGAACTTCGTCTGGGCCATCATAGCTACGTGCGACTCTCGCGTGCCAATACACAAGCGCCAGCGGCGTATCTTCCGTCACGCCGGCTACCAACGCCCACTCTATTTTATGCCATAATGGTCCCGGAACTCTTTTTGGCCTGCGTGTGCATCTTCGTCTACTGTTCTGACGGCGTCACGCAGCTTCAGTTTTTCTACCAATTCGTTGGCGCCGGGCAGCTCTGCGGACAGATCCCAATCAAACACTATTTTTGCGACGCTCGTCGCCATCGGAAAGGTGTAGAGAAACACGAAGTCGGCATAGGAGATTGACTCTCCTGACAGGTAAGGCGCAAAAACTGCCTGCCGCCGCAAAGCGCCAACTCCGCGCTCCATGACCGTTCGAACTTCAGCTTTGGTGTGTTCTGGTGTTGGGCCGCTGCCGAAAAAGGCTTCCCCGTAACAGCGGCGCGCAGGCAACTCCAAATACAATTCGGTGTATTTGATGAGCTCGCGCACGCGCGCTTTGTCGAACGGGTCTTCTGGGTAGAAAGAGGGACCAGGTTGAGTGTCTTCTATATAGTCGAGGATGACGGCGGTCTCGCTGATGAAGCCTTTATCTGTTTCCAGGAACGGCACTTTTCCCATTGCGCTCTTGGCGAGCATGTCCTCGCTTTGGCCTGTGTAGATGCGAACATCTTCATAGTCGGCGCCTTTCTCAATCAAGGCCAGTTTGACCATGTTGAAATAGTTTGATGCCGGAAACCCGTGGAGTTTGATCATATCGTTGTGTCTATCCTGAATGAGTGCAGTTTGATTGGCTTTGAATTGGCGACAGTAATCCAGTCAACGGCGATCACCAAAGCGCCAAGGGCACACTGCGCAAAATAGAATGATCCCGGCCGCTGCTGAGCGAGGTCATTCAAATCTCCGCCAGGCAGGCATCATAGTTCGTTGTCAGCACTTTGTGTCGATGGTCGATCAGAAATCGTGCATCTGGCGATGTGAAGATATGTGAGCGGTTGAGAAGTATGCTGTTCAGCGTCAATTCCGCGACCTGGCTGGCAGATATACCGCGGGACATCAGCTTTGCTGAGTCTAAGACATCTGGGTGTTCCATTGCGGATGCGGCGGGTAGAGGCCCAGATGGCCGCAAAGTTTCCGTTCGATAAAACTCGGTGGCCACCCAGCCGGGGCAAAGCACACTGACGCCAATCCCATCGCCTTTCAGATCCAATCTAAGGGATTCCGATAATCCCACCACGGCGAATTTGGTCGCGGCATAGCTCAAAGCACGAGGGGGAGCTGAGTGCCCGGCCATCGAACTGGTATTCACGATATGCCCGCCTTCGCCGTGTGCGAGCATCAAAGGCGTGAAGGCTTCGACGCCATATAAAACGCCCATCAAGTTAATTCCGACCGCCCAATGCCAGTCTTCCATGGGGATGTCGCCAACCGTACCGGTCACGCTCACCGCAGCATTGTTGAAGAGGAGATGTACCTTATCAAAGGCTTCGATCGTTTTCGCGGCGGCGGCTTCGACCGAACCCGGATCAGAGACATCACACACGACGCATTCGGCGCGGTGGCCAAGCCTGTCTCTCGCTTGTTCAAGCCGCGCTTGATCTATGTCCGCCATCATCACATTAGCACCGCGACGCACTAAGGCCTCTGACAGCGCGAATCCGATGCCTGATGCAGCCCCAGTGACGAAAGCGCCTTTGCCTTGGAAGGCCGTTATCGGCGGGGTGCGTGGTGCCATCTCAGGTCATTCCCGGCAGATCGCGGATAACATGGCGGCTCTCATAGAGACGCATAGATGGCCTCGATCAAAGCACCATTTCGCGGGTCATCCACAAGGTCGGTTCCCATACGGTTCATTGTGTAAGCGATGCCAATTCCAGCATCTGGATCCGCAAAGGCAAATGATCCGCCCCATCCTGAATGGCCAAACGCATTCGGGTTAGGTCCGTAAAGGCCCGTCGAATTCAACAGGAAGCCGCACCCCCAGCGCGCCTCAATGCCGAGAATAACATCGACGCCATCGCATTGTGGTTGCGTGGCTTGCTGGATCGCTTTTTGGCTTGCAAGGCGTTGGTCCGTGTCAGGCTTCGACACATGCATCGCATAGAGTTCGGCCAGGGCACGCGCCGTCGCATGTCCGTTCGCGGAGGGTATGTCAGCCGCTCGCCATTCGGCTGTGTTTGCCGTCATCGCGTCGAGGGGAGGATTTGCCAAAGTTGCAATCTGAGCTTCGGAGAGTGCCGGCGAGGTCGAAGTGGCTGCTGAATCCAGTTCAGGCGGCGCGATCAGTAATGAACAACGATTGGCATGTTCAGATGGGAGGCCGACAAAGATATCAAGGCCAAGCGCTATGTTGAGCTCGTCTGCAACGAATTGTTGAACGTAGCGCCCTTCAGCGCGTTTTAGCAGAGCTGAGCCTAGCGCGCCGATGCTAATCGCATGATAGCCAGATTGGCTTCCCGGCGGCCAAAATGGCTCTGCTGCGGCTAGGCGTGCAGCCGCGGTTTCGAGGTCATAATAATCTTCCGTTGCGGCTGGCGAACGGAACCCACACAATCCGCTTTGATGGGAGAGCAGCGCGCCGACGGAGACGTCTTGTTTGCCCCCGACTGCAAACTCAGGCCAGTGGTCAGCAACTTTGTCATCATAGTTCAAAGCGCCGCGATCCACTGCTGCGGCAAAGCAAGCCGCCATGACCCCTTTCGTTGTCGACCAGACATTGACCAGCGTATCTTCCTGCCAGGGAGCGGATCTTTCGTGATCCGTGTGACCGCCCCACAAGTCGACCAGCCGATCTGATCCGGAGAAGATGCTCACCGACGCGCCGATCTCATCATTGGCGTTGAAATTATGTTCAAACGCTTCCTTCACGCGCTCGAATTTGGATGCGCAATATCCGTCAATTGAGGTCATCTCGCAGCGCCTTAGAATTGCTTGACGAGTGAAACGCCAAAGGTTCTTGGCGGGCCATAGATGCGGAACCCTCCACCGAAAACAAGCTGGTTGATCCCTTGGGTGACATACTCTTCCTCAGCCAAGTTTTTGCCCCAGAGTGAGAAGTTCCAGTTTCCTTCTTCGAACAAGGAGATACGCCCATTCGTAACCCAGTATGCGTCGGTGAAAAGAAGTGGGTCGTTGAGAGCATCGCGAAAGGTCTCTGCCTGATAACGGCTATCGATTGCGAACCGCAAAGACAGCCGCTCGCTAATTTCTGTCGTGTATGAAGCGCCAAGATTTAACGACAATTCTGGTGCGTCAGGAAGCTCGTTTCCGGCTGGAACAGTTCCAGCC
>JBCCBQ010000033.1:0-5608 GCA_039033955.1 Pseudomonadota bacterium | reverse complement strand
GGATTTGGCGGTGCTCGCTGGCGCAAAGCTGCTGCGCGATACCAAGCAGCGCGGACTGTTCACTCAACGACTGTTCAATCCGGCTTAAGCCCACTTACAGCGGCGGCCTGAAGTGTCTGGGCCGCCGCATCTACACGAAGACCTTTCCGGCACTTCGGGCCAATAACCCCATGACAAAATCATTGTGTCAAAAACGGTCGATATCGGTGAAAAACTCCTGCCACTAGATGTTGTATTTTCGGCCTTGTTTCGCTCTCAAGCCTCTGATTCTGTTTGCTAAACATGATGGAGGTGCGGGCGATGATGGGACGGCAGATACCGGGCGAAAGCCTTTTCTATGAGTTCCGGCTGGAGGATCACGTCCCGACCGATCATCCGCTCCGCAAGATCGACCAGCTTCTGGACCTGACTGAGTTGCGCGCCGGGCTTCAGGACCTCTACAGCCATACCGGACGGCCATCGGTCGATCCCGAGTTGATGATCCGCATGCTGATTGTCGGATATCTCTATGGCATCCGGTCGGAGACGCGGCTGTGCCAAGAAGTGCATTTCAATCTTGCATATCGGTGGTTTTGCAAGCTGGGGCTCGATGGCCGGGTTCCGGATCGCTCGACCTTCTCGAAGAACCGCTACGGCCGTTTTGCCGATGGCGACGTTCTGCGCCAGGTCTTCGAGCTGGTCGTCGCGCGCTGCATGGAGGCCGGGATCGTCGGCGGTGTGGGGGCACTGGTCGATGGCAGCACGGTCGAAGCCGATGCCAACTGGACGCGGCGCGACAGCCCGGACAAGATCAAAGATGCGTGGGACAAGAAGGAGCGGATCACGCGGCCCGTGCAGGCCTATCTCGATGACCTCGACGCGGCAGGGGCAGCGCAACCGGACAGCGGCGGCAGGATACCGAAAGGGCCGAAGTATATCTCCGAGACCGATCCCCTGGCGGCATGGTCGCTCAAGGATGGGCCGGGCCGATTCTCTTACGAGACCAACTATCTGGTCGATGACCTGAACGGCGTGATCGTGGATGTTGAGGCAACGCCCGCTAGACTGAGCCAAGAGATCGTCGCAGCCAAGACCATGCTTGAACGCAGCAAAGTTTATGGCTTTGCACCCGAAAGCCTCGCTGCCGACAAAGCCTACGGCACCAGCCCATTCTTAAGTTGGCTCGAAGATCGGAAGATCACACAATACATCCCTGTGCTGGACCGAACGAAGCAGACCGATGGAAAGCTAACACGCGAGGCCTTCACCCACGACGCTGATCGCGACGTGTTCGTCTGTCCTCAGGGACACGACCTGAAACTGCGGGCAGACCTGCCGGAGCGTCGGCTGAAACGGTATCAGGGGAACAAGAAGACCTGTGGCGTTTGTCCGATCAAAGCGGCGTGCACCGATGCCCCGTCCCGCAGCCTCGCTGTTTCAATGGACGAGCCCCTCCGCGAAAAGGTGCGCGCCCTCGCCGAGACCGATGCTTATCAAGATGCACGGCGACGACGAAAGAAGGTCGAGATGCTGTTTGCCCATCTAAAACGACATCTCGGACTCAAGCGCCTCCGGCTCCGAGGCCTATCAGGAGCAAAAGAAGAATTTCTCCTCGCCGCCACTGCCCAGAACCTCAAGCGCCTCGCCAAATTGGCACCGGCCTGACCGGTAGTCAGACTCTCGGAAAGATCAACGCGCTCACCGGGCGCGGTGACAAATCAGGCGCAAATACGAGATGTGGCGGGGTGGGTTTTTCACCGATATCGGTCGTTATCGCCGGTGCCAGAAACGTATGAGTTTTGGCACATCCTGCGGTGCGGAAAAGGTCCGGAACGAGCCCAAAGCGACTAATGCTGCGTCGCTATAGAATGACTAGGTCTCATTTTTTTGCCCTAGCCAAGCAAACAACAAAGTAATTGCAATGCCGGGATTCCCTCCGAATTCTATGCTACGGCATCCTCCATTTTTCAGGTACAAAACATCATCCAAGGCTTGATGGAACGCGTCGTGTCAAACGAAGAAAGCAATACGATCATATCGGAGCTGTATGATTTGGTGGCATCGCCAGATCAGTACGACGCGTTCATGGTGCAGCTCCAATCCAAGCTTGCGACAATGCGGTCAGACGGGCGCAAAGGCGAGGCTGGTAAGATTTTGGAACACATGTCGCGCGCCGCCTCACTGGTCGATATCGTCACGCCTTGGCGCAAAGAGATAGATGCTGATCTGCAAAAAGCTCTCGCGCAGCGCATGCAGGCGACGCTAGCCCTCGATGAGGCGGGCAGTATCATCGATGCCAATAGCGCGGCCAAAGTCGTGTTTGACATCGCGCCTGGGGGCGATCTTTCTGTTTTTCCTATTGAACCGGAGGAGCTCCAACGACTGCGTATGCGGGTCCGGCAAATGGTACTGCAGCCAGACGCGATCAATCAGCCTAATGATGTTTTACGGCTTCACAACACCCAATCGGGCCGCCCACTTCTGATCCGGTTAGAGCCTTATGTTCAAGAGTCGACAAAACGCCGTTTTGCAATCCTACGCACAAGCGATATCGGTTGGCCCAGTCATTTGGGCCCCATCCTTCAAGACCTCTTCGACCTCAGCCGTGCCGAGGTCGACGTTGTTCGGCTTTTAGTGGAAGGATTGAAAGTCAAAGGCATCGCGGAACGGCGCCGGGCCTCAACCACCACCATTCGCAGCCAATTGCAGTCGATATTTGCCAAGACTGATACCAAGGATCAAATAGATTGTGTCCGCATGGTCTTTGGCCTGTCGCTAATGCACGATATCGATGAAGGCAATCTTGTTGCAGCCCGGATTACAGCGGCGAACCAAACTGCTTTTTTCCCTCGTGAGGATCAGCGCCACGTGGTCACTCAGCCTGATGGGCGCCTGCTGGAATACTCTGACTTTGGTGCAAAGGAAGGCCCATGTATCCTTTGGTATCATGATCAGGCTTTTGGTGATGTTTGGTTCAAAGAGCCTGTGCGGATGGCGCAGCGACGGGGTCTGAGGCTGATCGGGCCGCTACGTCCAGGATTTGGGCAGACCACTGTCTATCCTGGTGAAGCAAGCGAGCCGTGCGACTATGCCCCAGATGTGCGTTGGCTTTTGGATCACCTAAAGATTGACCGCGTCGCCATTTTGTCTTCAAGCTTGGGCCTGATGCACGCTTTGGCCCTGGCTGAGCTAGAGCCCACCCGCGTGGCATCGATAACCGCTTGCCATCCTCTATTGCCAGTCCGTAGCGACGAGGACTTAGAGGGGACCAATGGCTACAACTATCTGATCCCCCATGCGCGCCTCCATTTTCCTGCATCACTGAAGTTTCTGGTGAAAGCCGGATTTGCTTTCGTGATGCGGTCCGGACCCGGCGCTTTTGGCAAAGCGGTCATGCGGGCTTCGCCGCGTGATGTGGAGTGGATCATGCGGCCCGATATTCTTCCCGTGATGATCCATGGTCGAAGAGTCCACCGCGACCAGGGTTACGTCGGCAACTACGGCGATCTCAATTACCGTAAAGACTGGAGCCCGCTCCTTGAGAATTGCCCCGTGCCCGTGCGCCTTGTCATCGGAGAGCATGATCGCAATGTGCAATGGGGTGCGGCGCGGCGATGGTCAGAGGCGCTCGACCATGTCGAGCTGCACGTATTGCCCGATAGCGGATATATGGTCTTTCACCAGCAATACGCCCAGATCATCGACTGGGCGCAGGCCGACCTGTCGCTGGGTTAATCTATCCTTCAAGTGAAGGATGCGGCCCGCCGTCGCGACCTCTAACACGGTCCTGCGAGATTTTGTTCTCTTCATAGTTTCAACGATTTGTATCCGGCGGCACTGCCTCCAGAATAAGAGAGGTTGTGCCCATCATGGCGATCCGACCTAACATTTTGAGCACCCGGTCAATACGGCGGTCCGCGGACGGGTTTTACAAAGGGTTCAACCTTCCAGTGGCCTTCGGGTCGATGGCGGTGGTGGTAAGCCTTATCCTTTGGATTCTCCTCTTCCCACGCAGCGCCACCACAACCCTCTCCCTGGGTCGCGAATTAACGTTGAGCGGGTTTCGCGGCTGGTACGTCTATGCGCTCGCTGGATTTGTTGCGTTCTGTGTAGTGGTGGTGTGCCTGCCTGTCTCCGGTCGCATCCGTCTAGGGCCCGACACTGCAGAACCGGACTTTTCGACTGGCTCATGGCTTTCGATGATGTTCTGTGCCGGGATTGGCGCGGGCGTCCTGATTTATGCCGTGGCCGAACCGCTGGCCCATTTCCAGTCGAACCCGATGGTTCTGGCGGGCGATCTTGTTGCGGGTTCTCCGGAAGCAGCTGTATCGGCCTTGTCTTATACCTATCTGCATTGGGGGTTGTCGGCCTGGTCTTGCTATGCGGTTCTGGGCCTTGCCGTCGCGCTTTACAGCCATCGCTACGGAATGCCTCTGACCATTCGAACCGCCCTCGCACCGCTCTTAGGGAAGCGCTATGGCGCGGCGTTTGGAAATATCATCGACATCTTCTCAATCGTCGCCATCGTAACGGGAGTGGCCACCACCCTTGGCTATGGCGTTGCGCAGTTTGTATCCGGGGCAGCAGCCGTCACGGGGATTGACGGGCTCAGAGCGGAGGACGGAGAGCCCCAGGTCGTTTGGCAATTGGCCGCCCTAGGCCTTGCAGCAATCGTCGCGACCGGATCCGTTGTGTCTGGGCTTGGTCGCGGCATCAAATGGCTGTCCAATTTAAGCACCGGGATATTCTTCCTGGTGCTCGCAACGTTCGCTCTGATCGCTGGAAGCGGCGCTTCACTCGCCCGCTACGGGGCTGCGATCCGAGACTACTTGTTCGAGTTTCCGGTGACCGCGACACTGGTCGCGAACAACGCGGATGCGTTGGCAGATTGGCAAACGGATTGGACAATCTTCTACTGGGCCTGGTGGATTGCTTTTGCGCCCTTTGTCGCTCTCTTTCTGGCGCGGGTGTCACGGGGGCGAACACTTAGAGCTTTTGTCCTAGGCTGCATGTTCATCCCCGTCACGGTCTGCACCTTATGGTTCGCGTTTGTCGCTGGCGCGGCACTTGATTGGCAATTGGCTGCCAGTGTGCCAGACCTGTCGAGATTCCCCATTTCCGCACAAATCTATGAAACATTTCGGGCCTATACCGGCGGCATTACCTCAATTGTCGGCAATAGCATCATTGCTTTGTTGATGCTTATGCTTCTGATCACAACCATGAACGCCGCTATCCTTGCGATAAATACTATCGCCGCTGGCGGCGTGGATGACGTGCAACCCAAAGGGCACGTCATCCTTTGGGGCAGCGCTGTTACAATCATCATCGGAGCGCTCGTCACGGCTGGTGGGACTGACTCTATTCGAGATGCGATGATCCTCGGTGCGTTGCCTTTCTCTTTTGTGATCGCGCTATCGGCAGTCTCAGTCACGCTAAGCCTGATCTTTGAGGCGTCTCAGCAGCGCAACTAAGCACATCCAGTTTAGCGTCCTGTTTTCGTGCGTCGGAGCCAAGTACCTCAATGGTTTATTGCAAGAGCCTTCTTGCTGGTCAGGTGAGCAAGTGGCCCCTTTGTCCCGCACAGCGGACACAAACCCCCTGCCAATACCTATGCGTCAAAAACGGT
>JBCCBQ010000032.1:0-5980 GCA_039033955.1 Pseudomonadota bacterium | reverse complement strand
CTCGGCATGCGCACCGATGTGTCGCAAATAGTGGAAGCTGTCATCTTCAAAAATCGCGAGGTAAAACCGCGTGTACATGTGGCCCAAAGAGTCACAAAGCCATGGAAGCACAACGCCGCTATAATTCTGTTTCCATTCCGGTGTCATGGTTTCTCCAATTCGGGTGTTGGTGCTGACTATCCGCCGATCCAATTCGATACATCGGCGTCATACTTTTCAACTTGCCATCCGCTAACGCGTCGCCATTCCCGCGCTTCATCAGGTGCAGAGTTAAATGTCTTGTATGTGCTATGACCCGCAGCGGTCATGCAGACATGGTTAGGTAAGATCCTCACCCGCTCGCCGACCGGTAGTAAATCGGCTGGTGCTGCCTTGCCGTCCCTGCGTTGGACTAAACCGTGCTCCTGGCTCGTGCGCGCGACAATAATATCGCCGTCTCCTAAAGGCAGACCTGAGGCGGCGTCGCAGACCAAGCCATAGCCCTGATCTAATTCTTGTGTACCAGTGCTGCGATCCAAAGAAAGTGCTAGGCTACCCGCGTCGACAAAGATGCGTCCGGTCGCAGGCTGATGCTGTGTCACCGTGCTGAGAACCGAAACTGCAAGATCGTCGATATTCGTTACCCCGATCCCTACCTGCGTCAGGTCCTGGAAACAGTATACCCCCGCACAGACCTCCGTTAGCCCTTTGAGGATCGCGGCACTTTCTAATACTGGCGATCCGCCTATTCCTATCGTGGGTGGATTTATCCCAGCTAGACGAAGGTCCTCGGCCAATCTGACCAAGGCGGCGCGGTGTCGTTCAATCAGCTCTGCCCGGTCGGCGCGGCGGGGCAATCGGTAGGTTTTGCCAGCAAAACTATAGATCCCGCTGAATGACAGACCTGGCCGCTCCATAATCTCTTTTGCGAACGCGATTAAGTCAGTGGTCCCGGTCGCGGCGCCAGCGCGATAGCCATCGACATCCAGTTCAATCAACAGATGGATCGAACAGCTGTGCGCCACAGCCGCCGCCGAAAGAGCAGCTACTCGCGATGGGTCATCGATTAGCGTTTCAAACTCCAGCCCCGACTGAATCATCGGCTTCAAATCGGCGAGTTTTCGATGGTCGAACGGTGATGTGTATCGGATGTTCCGCACGCCGGCACTGTACAGAGCGACGACTTCTGGAACTGTCGAAACGGCCATGCTGGTCCACGTCTCCCCAAGCATCAAACGCGCAACGTCGACGGACTTCGACGTCTTCATATGAGGACGCAGCTGCACACCGAGAGACTTTGCTCGCTGCGTTGCAAGATCGACATTCCGCCTCAGTTTTCTTGCATCAAGCAGCAAGGCGGGTGTCGTCATGGAGGAAACATCAATCATTTTTCAGCGTCTATGTTGGTTCGAGAATGAGTTCACCTTCGGATACCCGGCGGCGGTCACAAATTGCGTCCAGCCGATCCACTAAAGCCCAATAGGCGATGCAGAGGCCGCTGATGAGCGCAATCAGGACGATCAAATAGACGGGCCATCCAAACCCGGCAGCTATGAATGGAGACAGTGCAACGGCAAACGTGCGGCCTATATTATAGCAAGCCCCGTGAAGCGTGAAATCGGTACCTGCTTGCGTTCGAGACGCCCACCCCATTCGAGAAACCGTGAACACCATATGCAGCATCGCGATGATGCAAACGACTGGTGTAAATATGGTGATCGCGTAAATCACCCGAGGACCACCATCCCAACCTGAGAAGATACGCTCAACTTGTTGGGAAACAGATCCAAACGCGTCTGGAACCTGAAACGCATTCAGCACCGTCGTTACTGCCAGAGTGCCAACCGCGATCGCGGCCAACGCAATACAAATCAGAACCACTTTAAGGCCAAACCGCGTGATCAGCGCGCCGCCGACAATTGCCCCAAGCGGTGCACCAATCGGGGTCACGATTCCGAGAATTAGGCCAACTTCCAAAAGAGAGAAATCGTAATCGACAAGCAAAGGCCCCGCCAAAGGCGGAAGCATGAAATTGATGAACCCGCCAACAAACAGCAAGACCACGATTGGAGGCGTGTCGGGCCGCAAGATGAATTTTGACAAGCGCGGATTATCGCCAGCTTTCCGCCGAGCCTCGATCTCTTCTGACATAGGCGGCTCAGCTCGCAGGATGACGGGCGTTGTGAACAGAATAAGCGCGAGGCCTGCGATGAGGACCATTGTGATCCAGCCTGACCCAGTTCCGGGGAACACGAGCGAGGTGTAGACGAACATCAATCCGCCAAGCGCCATGGCTTCCCCGATCGCTTCGGCGAACACTTTGAAGGCAGACCCGGCGCCGCGCTCCTTTTCGGTGAGATTCTCCAGCGTATAGGCATCGACCGCGATGTCTTGGGTCGCCATGATCATCATATGAATAAACAGCACAGCGACAACAATAGCCAACGCGTCCTGAGACGGTGTGGTCAATACGAGCGCCCAAACGGATACCGCACCCAACAGCGTACAAACCAGAATCCATGACTTTCGGCGACCGAACTTCGTCCAGCCATGTCGATCGACATAAGGCGCCCATAGAAACTTGGCCCACGCCGGAATTGTTAGAATTGAGAACGCCCAAAAGTCCGTGAGCTCCAAACCTTCAGCTCTAAACAGGGTCGGCACGGTTGAGTTGACCAGATAGTATGGAAACGTCTGCGCCATACACATCACGCCAATGACGCCAATCTTGACCCAGTCTAAACGCTCTGAACCGGACACTTAAGCGCCCTCACAGATCAGCTCAGGCGCACTGGGTTGCGCCGCGATGGTTTCGCACGCGATTTGAAGCGTGACCGCATATAATCGCCGCCCTTCCCCGGACATGTTCCAATGCGCGGATACAACGATATCAAACTGCGGAAAAAGCCACAGAACCGATGATCCACCCATTTGTCCGCCGCGGTGCTCGACGACTTCAATCTTCGCATCATGCATGGATAAGAGACTTTGCGGGACGGTCTCGCGAGCGTTCACGAACCTTTCCGCGGTATTGTCCAGACCGAAGAACCAGCCCAATCCATAGGCTGTTTCATGCTTTGAATTCGCGCCTTGCGGCGACCACATTAAGTCACGCAGTTCAGCTCCAACGGCGTCACCCGTCAACCAAGCCTGACCAAACCTCAGCATGTCTTCAGACGTCGAAACAATACCGCCCCCAGCCCATTTATACGAATTCTCCGTAAACGGAGCATTGGCAATTTGCCCTGTGGGTGCACGCCAATAGAAACGCGTTCGGTTTGGAATAATCATAAAGTGATGATCGATCTCAGACTGGGACATCTGAAAGGGCTGGAACACGTCGCGATGCAAAAGGGTTGGGAAATCCGCGCGCCCCGCTTTCTCAAGTATTGCTGCCAAAAGCGTCCAGCCATAGGTCGAATAGTGAAAGCCCTCTCCAGGCGCCTGCACCAACGGATCGGCCGCAAACAGGGTCAGGCTCTCTTCGACTTCTTCAAAGTGCTGCCACCATATTCGTCCGCCATTTTGAAACTCATCGGGTTTATAATGTCGGATGCCCGATCGGTTAGACGCCAATTGCCGGACGGTAATACTCTTCCAGGCATCTGGTGCATCGGCTATATATTTTGAGACTGTGTCATCGAGTGAAATCTCACCGCGCTCTACCATCCGCCCAAGTACGGTCGCGGTGATGGGCTTAGAGGCGCTCCCTATTCGGAACCTCGTATTCAGATTTGCTGGAACATCGAGTTCAAGATCAGCCATCCCGAAGGCTCGAGACCAGACTATGTTTCCATCAACGCTTACACCAATGCTCGCTCCCGGCACTTCAGCGGACTGTTGCGCGTTATGGAACAGGCGATCAAATCGTTCGGACGGATAATCGTCTGCTCGGTTGGCCTGCGTCGCACATGCGCTGATTAAAACGGACGCGGTCGCCACCGAAATCCGTGCTGACCATGACCGCCACCACGTCATCGGCTGATCTCCACATTGGCAGAAGGACGCGTAGAAGGCTTCAAGCGCACATCAGGTGTCCACTCGGTTGCCGCGTTCAGCGGATAAGTTGGCTTGGGTAAGTTGGCCCAATCGACGCTCGCAATGTCCGACGTGCAGAGGCCTGGCGCATCGACTTCATAAATGTTTGCAGGTCCGGCAAGATCAGCAAATCCCGCGCGGAAATGGCCTCGGGACTTTACGATCAAGGCGTTTGCCGCAGATGGATTGAGCCCTGCTTCGCTAAAGAACTGAGGATTGAACACTTGGTTACGTAAACTAACCACGACGACTTTGATCCGGCCGTTCTCTAGCGACAGAACGCAGGACCGACCAAGATTAGTGTTTTCACCTGCTTGTACACCAATTTCGTTTTTAAACGCGCCATCAAAGATGTGGTCGACATGCGCCTCGATAGACATCTTGCCCGAAAGCGAGCTTTCTTCTTGCGTATTAAAGTTCGCGACAAACCGCGCCCCAATGCCAGCCTTTTCAGCGGCTTGCACCAATGCCGGGTCAAAGTAAGCGGAAGCGAGGACGCCGTCTGCTCCAGACTCGATCATCGCTTTCAGCAGATGGATCGTGTTTCCGCGCCCTCCGCCTCCGGGGTTGTCGGCAATGTCTGCGTAGATCCTTGGACCCAATGTGCCATCGCTTTGCAGGGTCAGCTCGATTTGGGCGGCCTCATGAACTGAAAGCGCATGTGGAATAAACCGCTCTCTATTTTGCCATAAGAACTCTGAGAGTCTTGCGCACGTTGCTTCTGCAAGCGCTAAATCTGTCCATGTGGCGACGTATACCGCGAAGCCATTGTAGTGAGTGTCGGAAAAGGAAAACCCAGACAGCAGCGTTACATTGGCGATCCCCTCGTTTTCCTGCCTAAGGCGGCTGCCGAGATCTATGGCGTCACCATAAGGCGTTCCAGGGTCCGTGAGCTGCGAGATCTGCGACGTGATCAATGGTAGTCGCTGAAAGGCGACATGGACACGCGCGCCGTGGATTAGTTTCCAGAGCGCAGCGACACACTCCCGTGCACGAGCGGCGACGTCCACATGCGGATTGGTGCGATAGCCAACAAGCAAATCGGTTTGTTCAACCATTTCGTCTGAAAGATTGGCGTGCAGATCCAACTCAGCCACAATCGGCACATCAGGGCCCACGATCTGTCGAACACGTTTGAAATAGTCGCCGTCTAAGTCATTGCACTCGGTTGTGAGGCCCGCACCGTGCGCGAACAAGAACACCCCATCGACTGGCCCACGGGACTGGAATGTGGACTCGATCTCGTTGACCAAGCGCTCATAGTCTTCGTGGAGGATAGGACCTCCGGACTCTGCACCAGCGAGCAATATCGGGACGAATTCAACGTCAGCATCCTTGGGAAGCGCGGATGGCAATTGAAAAAGATGCGCCATTCCTGAAATGACGTCATCCCTATGGAGCATATAGTCTTCGAAGTCAGAATATGTAGTTGCCGGCGCGAAACGGTTCGCCTCTAGCAGAATGCCGGCAATAGCGATACGAATGGTCATCAATGAGAATCCTACGGCTTGGAATCCCAAATAATAGAATCATATTCTATTTACAAGTCGAATTCCGACGCGTGGGTAAAAAAGGATGCAAACGGAATGACCGCGAGCGTGAAATCGAAGAAGAAAATCACCAAGGGCGAGCAGACCCGTAAGCTGCTTAGAGAAGGTGTACGCAACTTATTGTCCCAAAGAGAACTAGATGATGTGGCAATTGAAGACATCGTCGACGAGACCGGTGTCTCGATTGGGTCAATCTATTTTCACTACAAGAATAAGGATGTCCTCTTCCATGCCGTTGCTGAAGAGGATATCGAAGCGTTCTTTGCTTACTTCGCGCACCTTGAAGACGAAGCATCCTTCTTCGACAAAGCCTTTCTCTACAATTGGCGTTCCATGCAGCAAGTCGAAAACAGGCTTGGGTCGTCGCAGCTCACCATCTGGCACCTTTACCAGAACCACGGCGAAGAACCGCT
>JBCCBQ010000031.1:0-6207 GCA_039033955.1 Pseudomonadota bacterium | reverse complement strand
TGTCTTTGACGACCTTCTCGCCATGGCTCTTTCGCTTTCCCGATGTCTGTCTCATCTCCACTCCTTGGCGTCTACGATGAGCCAGAAACCCTCCCTTATCAAATCGCCCTAAACTGTCCCACTGGCGCTGACGTCAGACAGCTGGCACTTTCTGGAATCCCCTGAGATTCATGAGACAATTCTGAGACAAAACTTCGAAGAAAATCCAAGTAAGTGATTGAAATCATTGGTCGGAGTGGCAGGATTTGAATCTGCGGCCCCTGCCTTCCGAAGACAGTGTTCCATATCTCCATAGCTGGACATAGGTGTATAAAATATAATGATTTCAATTTATTGAGCCTCCTGCTATCCTCATGGCTGAACATACGAGCGCCTACCAGAACCGAGGATAATGAGGATAACATGAGGATAAACGAGCTCACCATCAAACAGCTCCCTCATCCAGAGACCGGCCAAAAGAAGTACCGAGACGATGGGCTACCTGGCTTTGGGGTGGTGGTCGGGAAGCGCACCAAGACGTTCTTCGTAATGTTTGGGAAGGATCGCCGAGTGCAATCAATCGGCAAGTGGCCGGACATGACCGTGAAGGAAGCCCGCCTCGAAGCTTCCGCCATCATGAGCGATCCAGCCCCGAAGAAACGGCACACCTCGCTTGATGAAGCCCGTGATGCTTTTCTGGCTGACTGTCGCCGCCGCCTACGCGCCACTACCGCTGAACGATACTACTACGGTCTCAAGGATATTGATCTCACGGATACGTCGATCTCTGAACCCACCACGGTCAAATGCCTCAAGGCGTTCTATAACTGGTGCATTGAACATGAGATCCTGGACCGGAACCCGTTTGCTCATCGCAAGGTCAAGTTCGTAGCACGGGATCGCCTACTCACCGACGATGAGATCGCCGCGATCTGGGCGGTCGATCAACGTCCGTTCTCTGACATCGTGAAGTTGCTGATCCTTACCGGCCAACGGCGCAATCAGATTTGGAAGTTCGATCCTGCGTGGGTGGATGGCGACGAGCTGACCTTTCCAGCCAGCGTCATGAAAAGCGCCCGCTCACATACCATTCCGCTGACCGGCTACCGGGACTATCTCCCGGAACGCCCCTTCTCATTCAACAGCTGGAGCAAATCCAAGCGTCGCCTCGACAAGGCGAGCGGCGTTGCAGACTGGGTGCTGCATGATTTCCGCCGGTACTTTTCAAGCACCATGGCCCGGCTGGGAGTGCCGCTGCATGTCACCGAGCAACTGATCGACCACCGCTCGCAGCTCTCTGGCGTCGCTGCCATCTATAATCGCTACGACTACCTCAAGGAGATGAAAGAGGCCCTAGAGACCTACGAAGCCCATATCTTCGCTTTGGTGGCGGATACTGGACCCACCGCCTGATCCCGCATACGCTGCTGCCGCCTGGGTATTGTCGTAACCTAGGGCATCGCGATGCTCTTCAGCCAAGGAGACATCGTGATGAGGCTACTATCAAAGCGCCAGCTAAAGGAGATGGTCCTGTATTCACCCCAACACATCGCACGGCTGGAGAAGGCCGGTATGTTCCCCAAGCGGGTACAGATCGGCCCGAACAGAGTGGGCTGGGTTGAGGACGAGGTACGGGATTGGCTCCAAGCACGGCTGGACCGCCGCGAAGAACCCCACCGACACTCCTCTTGAGGAGTACGGGTGGCCGGGCGTGCACAGCCCGGTCACCCTTTTCATCGGAAATGGTCCATTCCCGACCTTTGACTACTGGTCAAGATAATGCGGTTGCAGCCCGCATGGCGGCCGTTTGCTGCACCCGCTCGGAGTGGCGGGTTCCAACCGAGTTTCAGCGATGCGCGGATGCAGTCTGATGATACGAGTTGTTGTGGCAAAATCGACCCATTTACACAATATTTCGAATGTTCTATTAATGTTCTCGGCGACTCGTGGCTTAGTTGATGTCACATTGCCAGAAAAACGTTGGGAGGCAGGCATGGGCTCAGGCTCGTCATATACAGTTATTGATTTGTTTTGCGGTGCTGGCGGGTTGAGTGAGGGCCTCCGTCAAGCTGGTATGAAACCGGTCGTTGGAGTCGACTTTAACAAGCATGCCGTAGCCACCTATCGACAAAACCACTCCAAAGTGCCCGTCATAGAAGGCGATGTTGCTGAGGTAACTGGCAAGCAGCTCACGCACCTGGCTGGAACGGACGAAATTGACCTGATTGCTGGCGGACCGAGCTGCCAAGGCTTCAGCACTCATGGTAAGCGGATGCAAGACGATCCGCGAAACTTTCTTTTCAAGCACTTCGTTCGGCTAGTCGGTGAGATCAGGCCGAAGATGTTCTTGATGGAGAACGTTAGAGGAATGCTTACTTACGAAAAGGGAGCATTCCGAAGGCAGATCGAAGCCGCTTTCGACGAAATTGGGTATCGCACAGATTTCGCTCAGGTGCTGGCCGCCGACTATGGCGTGCCTCAGATGCGCCACAGAATTCTGTTCATCGGCACGCGCGTCGATGACATTGAGCTCTCGTTTCCGGATCGCACACACGGTGGTGCGGACGAACCGCATCTTAAACCATATGTAACTGTGGAGGAGGCAATCGGGGATCTCCCGCTGATTGGAGACGACTTCAAACGTGAGGAGCGTCCATACGCCTGCGGCCCTCAGAACCCCTATCAGGTATACTGCAGAACAGGTGCGCCAAAAGATGTGACCCTGCATGTTGGTCGGCCATTGTCGGCTCAAGCCCAGTCTCTGGCGAACTACATAGGACAAGGTGAAGGACTAAGAGCTGTCCCCGTCGAAGCTCTTCCAACTCGATTCCAAAAAATGCGGACTATTGCAAACGGCGAACTTCGCCGCGATTGCACGACGCTATACCACCGACTGCATCCTACGAAGCCTTCTTACACGATTACGTGCAACTATAAGAATGTCGCTTCAGGCCCGTTTCTGCATCCTTGGGAAGACCGTTCTATTTCCCACCGTGAAGCTGCTAGGTTTATGAGCTTTCCTGATCACTACCAGTTTGTTGGCGCCAGCTTCCCTCAGCAGATCGGAAACGCCGTACCTCCGCTTCTGGGTCGAGCAATCGGCGAAGTGATCGTGAAGACGCTCTCTCGGTCGGAGAATAGACGTAGTCGTGCCGCTTAATGCCAAAGAAGATACGAGCGGAGAGGGTTGGCTCAGCCCTAAACAATATGGCGAACTGGCGTGGCAAGGCAAAAAGCCAAGGTGCCACGCATCTGATCCCCATGATTGCGCTAATCGAACGTGGTGCAGGCAATCCGCCTGGAAAAGCCACAGTCATGAACGAGACACCTCACGAGTTTGATTTCTGGGACAAGTATTTTCGCCTGGACGATGGCAATGATGTAAAGCCGTATTTCAATCCGGTGACCCTGCGCAGGGCAGAAGCTGGCTTTCCTCATAGCAACTCCGCGACGATCCGGAAAAATACCTTCGCTGGCAAGTGGAATGCCGCAACGCGCCGTACGACGAACGATGGGGAGCAGTGGGAACTCGCCGAGAATTATGCAGACATCTTCCGCGATAAAGTCTTAACAAAGGGTGCCGACGTAGCGCGGGCTCCCACTCTCGATCTCGCTATCCTCCTGTTCCGGGACAACGAGTTCCCGGATGATGCAGACGCTCGGACTCTAGAGACTACTTTTCGTAGTGCTTTCCCTCAGAGGGATGAGGATTACGAAAAGCTGTTCGTCTTTCGTCCCGAGGATCCTGACAAGATCTTTGCTGACGCCGCGGAGCCGCAGGACCACCAAGCTGCCATCCTGAAAGTGCTTGTCGACGACGTGAAATCGTCAACTGCGATCCCGGAGCCTGAAGCTGAACCGTTCATCATGGATCTCGACGATCCAATTCTAATGCAGGTGCAGAAGCTCCTCGGATTGGGGACGTCCGGAATCATTCTCACCGGTGTGCCCGGCACAGGGAAATCCTATTACGCGAAACGCATTGGGAAGCACTTGGTAAGGGATCCCGAAAAGGACATCTATCGGGTGCAGTTCCATCCGTCATACGGCTACGAAGACTTCGTGGAGGGCTATCGCCCGGACGAAAAATCACAGTCAGGATTCAAGGTAGTCGACAAAACGTTCCTTCTCGCGTGTCAGCGCGCCCGGGATCTGGAGGAGGACAAGAGACTCGTGGTCCTGATCGTCGACGAGATCAACCGTGGCGATCCTGCCAGGATCTTTGGTGAGCTGCTGACCTACATCGAAAGGGCCTATCGAGAAGAGAAGTTCACGTTACCTTTCTCCGGACAGCCGTTTTCGGTTCCGGAGAATCTGGTGATGATCGGTACGATGAACCCTTATGACAGGAGCGTAGCTCAAGTTGACGCGGCTTTCGTTCGCCGGTTTGACCACGTTGAGGTTTCGCCGTCCCGAGAGGTCGCAGAAAGTCAGCTGGAGAAGGGCGGCGGATTCACCCAAGATCAGATTACCGATATTGGCGCATGGTTCGATGCGGCGCAGAGGCTCGTTCCCTTCGGCATCGGCCATTCGTTCTTCGCTGAGATCAAGAATGTCGACCACCTGAAGCTCGTCTGGGAGTTCCGGATGCGACCCGCAGCTGTTCATGCTGTCGAACTGAATGATGGTGCCATGGATAATCTGACCGCGAGCTTCGAGGCATTGGTTCGCCGTCTCGAGCGCGTTGCGGACGATGCCTGATATAATCGAATGCCAGGAGTTTGAGGAGCTCTCCGTGCGCGTCAGCGCGCTCCTACAAGACGGTGAACTCAGACTTGACGAGAGGATTACGACCAAGGGCTATCTTACTGCCACCATGCGCGGTGGGCAGATCGCTCTGCGGGCGACACGCTTTGTCGGAACCATCCCGTTGACACCAAACCTCGCTGTCCGGATCGTGCCTCGGGCGAGAATAGAAAACCTTTCCTATATGCTAGTCCGCTCAGGAGTGATCCCGTCAGCAATATCGGGCTTCGCCCGTGGCTACATGCCTCGCTTCGTCGCCACTGACAATGCCGAGCGCATCTACGCCAAGTCGCTGATCGACGGTGTGAAGCTGATCGCACGGCGCGGCTACATGAAAGAATATTTGCCTCCGAAGCATCAGGCACCATGGCGGGGTCGCCTCCTGGCGTCAGACACGGTCCGGAAGCATGCTTCAAAGGGAATCCACTATCGACACGAGTTTGAGCAGAACGTTCTTACCTCGTCGACGGTCGAAAACATCGCGCTTAAGTTAGCGCTGAAGCAGGTCATCGACTGGTACGCCGACAATGACCGGCGTAACGCCATACTGCCAGAGGCACGAGGTCTGTATCGCGACATGTGGCATATCTCCGATTGGGAGGGGGCCAAGAGCGACCTCGTGCGTCAACTCTCGCGGAAAATCCACACGCTCTCGCCGCGCCTGCCGCATTACCGGGATCCTCTCTGGTCGGCATACCTGATCCTGCAGAGCGTCCTTCCGGAGCTTCGCTTCGATGGCTTCGTTCGCTTAGACTCGCTGATCATCGACGTGTCGAAGGTTTTCGAAGCATTCCTACGCAGAGAGCTAGCCGTGCGCCTGGCGGAACATGGATACCGCGTCCAGGACGGCAACACCGCGCCTCGCCCCTTTTTCCGGGACGGCGGCATCTACACCGTACATCCAGACATGATCGTCCGCCGGGACGACGAAATCATCGCTGTCCTCGATGCAAAGTACAAGCCAGAGCCGAAAGAGTCGGATCGGTACGAAGTGCTTTCGTTCATGGACGCCATGCCTGTGAATCTTGGTGGATTTGTCTGCCCAGCAGACGGCGTTGACATGTCGCGTTTCCTCGGTACGACCGCCTCAGGAAAAGAGATGGTCTTGCTACGGTACGACTTGGCGGCTGACGATCCGGACTCGGAGGCCGATCGATTTGCTTCCAACGTACTACGGATGATTGAAGGTTCTCACGACTACACGTGATTGATTGGCTCCTTCCCGCCCGTACGCACACTAGCGACAGTAGCAATCTCGAACAGCTGGCTTGGATCAGAAGCTGAGAAAAATGTGCTCCACGGACAGTCTTTCCATGGGGATACGACGCCTTCCACCTGTATCTGTCCGTCGTCAGAGATACTGGGCCAAAGAGCAGCTTGAGCTAAGCGAGTATCCGGCTCATCTGGTTGGTCTGATTATGCGGCGGATTTGCAGTGAAGCAAACGCCTGGTTTCGATTGTCTTTCGTTTGATCCTTTCTCG
>JBCCBQ010000030.1:0-6341 GCA_039033955.1 Pseudomonadota bacterium | reverse complement strand
GCGGAAGCTTCTCTACGAGGCGGCGATCAGCCTGATCAGCCATGTGAGGCGCTTCTCGCCGCTGAAAAGCTGGGCCATGCGGCTCGCGGCGCGGACGGGTCTGAAGAAGGCCGCCGTGGCGACCGCACGGAAGATCGCCGTGATCCTGCACTGCATCCGGGTCGACGGCACGGAGTTCAAAGGGAAGAAGATGGAGGAGGCCAAGATCTGATCTGACCGACGAGTTCCCGCCGGAGATGCGCGGCGGGTCCGTTCGACCGCTCACTCGGACCAATGGCGTTAGCGGTCTCACCCTTCGGGACGGAGGCGGATCGATCTCGAGTTTCGGGCCGGGACAGTGGAGCACGACGCACCGCCGATCCCGTGTATGACATTGGAGACGATCAGCCCCGGACGCCATGTTGACGCGAGCCACCACGGCCCGACTTCGCAGAGAACCGCGACCCCGGAGGACCAGCGACCCACCCCGCTCGACCCTGCCGCAAACAGAGAACCCCGAAATGCGTAGCTCTCCCACGGAGCCACGCTAAGACACTAAGCGCTCAAAGTTTTTCAGAGCTTCCAAGCGCATGGGCGGCTTCCAGCATCTCAGGCGCCTCGCTCTGCGAAGCAAGAAGACCGCCCGAAATCTCCGCTGCATCGTTGCACTTGCCGCAACCGTCGGCTCGGTCAGATTCGCCCACACGGCTTAGTCTGCATCCCTTCACGGGTTGCGGGCATCGGGCATCATTGAGAGGTGCAGCGCGTCGTCTTCATAGGGAAGACTGCGACACAGGTTCTCGTCCAACTCTATCCCGAGCCCTGGCTCCGTCGGCGGGACAATTGCGCCGTCTTCCCATCTTATGCCTTGTCGGATGAAGTCACCCCACGGACCGTCAAACCGCTCGATGCTCTCCAGGACAAGGAAATTGGGTATGCAGGCTGCAAACTGCACATTGGCGGCCCCTTCAACCGGCCCGCAATACAGGTGAGGGGCCATAACCGCGTAAAATGGCTCGGCCATCGCCGCGATCTTCTTGGCCTCAAGGATACCGCCCACGCGGCTAAGAGCTGGCTGCAAGATCGAGGCGGCCCCGAGCGCCAAGACCCGGGAGAATTCGTATTTTGTGGTGAGGCGCTCGCCAGTCGCGATCGGAACGGCGGTGGAGCGGGCCACCTCGGCCATCATCTCAGGGCTCTCGGGCGGTGTCGGTTCCTCGAACCACAGGGGATCATAAGGCTCGATCAATCGGGCCATCCGTTTTGCCCCGGACGCCGTGAACTGACCGTGCGTGCCGAAGAGCAGGTCTGCCCGCGCCCCAACCGCCTCACGTATCCTCTTGCAGAAGAGCGCCGACCTCTCGAGAGCCTCAAGATCCGGCTGACGGCCATCATAAGCCGTGTAAGGGCCAGCCGGGTCAAACTTCACTGCGGTGAACCCCTGAGCGACGTATTCGAGTGCTCGCGAGGCAGCGATGTCCGGATCATCATAAACGCTCGGGCCATCCGAGACGCCATGCGCATCATCGCCCGCAGGATACAAATATGTATAGGTCCGCAAGCGCTCCCGTGTCTTGCCGCCCAGAAGGTCGTAAACAGGCTTACCCGCCGACTTGCCGACAATGTCCCAGCAAGCGATCTCCAGTCCCGAAAACACTGCCATGAGCGTCGGATCGGGCCGTTGATGGTAGCCAGTCGAATAGGTCAGGCGATAGAGGTGCTCTATTCGATGCGGATCCTCACCTGCGAAATGCCGCACAAAGACATCCTCAGTCGCCCGCTTGATGACATGAGGCCCAAATGAGGCCGCATAGATTTCCCCATAGCCGACGATCCCACAGGCTGTAACGAGCTTGACAAATATGAAGTAGCGCCCCCCCTTGCGGGGCGGCGGATTAGCCGTAACGAAAACCTCGATATCTTGGAGCTTCATGGTCGAAACCTTTTGACTTGCATGAGGTTGCGTATTCTCCACCCGCGGAGGCCGGTGGCGCCATCAGGCGGCATCTACGGTTTGCGCCAGAGACTGAAACTCGGGGCTCTCGGCCATCAACTGATCCCAGGAACCAACAGCGACCAATTTGCCCTGGTCTAAGACAATTATGCGATCGCAGGTCCGAACCGTGCTCAGTCTGTGAGCGACCATGAGAACGGTCTTGCTACCGGGTAACCCTTCAATTGCCCGCATAACCTCCCGTTCCGTTGTCGTATCGAGGGCGCTTGTCGCCTCATCAAGGACAATCAGGTCAGCGTCGCGATAAAGCGCACGCGCAAGCCCAATCCGCTGCCGTTGCCCACCTGATAGTCGGACACCCCTTTCGCCAACAAGGCTTTCGTAACCATGCGGCAGTGTTGTCGCGATGAACTCGCCCAACTGCGCAGCCTCGGCGGCCCGCTTGACAGCTCCGTGATCGATTTCCTTCGGCTCGATCCCAAGTGCGATGTTCTGAGCGATGCTGGCATCAGCCAGATAGATGGATTGAGGCACGTAGGCGATCGAGCGCTGCCACCGTCGCGCATGTGTCCGGTCGATAGCCTGGCCATCCACGGTCACTCGCCCCGTCTCAGGCGAAATCAGTCCCAATGCGAGTTCGAGAAATGTCGACTTTCCCGCTCCCGTCCGTCCGACAATGCCAACAGTCTCGCCGGCCCGTATCTCTATGGACAGGTCGCGAAGGCTGGCTCGTTCGGCGTCCGGGTAAAAGAACGAGACTTGCTCGAACGCCAAGGATTGCGTGAGATGTATGGGTTCAGTTCCCACCTCCGCCGTACCCTCGTCTGGCTCGTTTGCCGTGTTCAGATCGGCATAGACACGCTCAACAGCGGCAGCACCAAAGCGCGTCCGCAGGTACCCGTGATAGCCGCGCTGCAGCTCCGGCATCAGACGTTGTCCCGCGAAGGCGAAAACGCCCAACAGCGGCAGGATCTCCTTCAACGCATCGCCATCCGCAAACTGAGCAGGATCGAGCAAAACCATGCAGAGCAGGACCATACCGCCGAAGGCAGTCGCCTGAACGAGATAGCGCGGAACCTGCGATAGAATCTCAAGCCAAACCATGGACTTGGCGAGCGTTTGAGATGGCTCGGCATATCTCCTGACAAACGTTCCCTCTTGCCCAAGAAGCTTTATTTCCTTGGCGCCACCGAGGGCCTCATTTGCCACGCGGAACCTTTCGTCATTTGCAGCGGCACGGTCTTTTCCGATCCGCGAAGCGAACCCCTGCACCAACAGGAAAATGGCCCCATAGAGCGCCGCCAGTAGAAAGACTGCAACGCACGTAATCAATGGGTCGAACCAGAGGAGGAAAGCTGTAATTGCGATAAAATTTAGGGACGCTGTGATCAAATCTGCCGCGGGTCTGTAAAAAAACTCCACAATCATTTGGCTCTCAGACAATATGTTACTGCCAAGATCTCCAGAGTTCCGGCCAAGGAAAAAAATCCAGGGACGGGACAGATATCTCGCCAGCAATCTTGTGCTGAAGGCATGTATTCGCATTGTTGCAAATCGAGATATTATGTAGGTACATAACAAAAGAACGATTGTGGAGATTATAATTGTGGCTATTGCTAATACTCCCAGTGCAGCCACAAAATTATAAGCTGACGTGAAGCCGCCAAGTTCGTAGACATAGGTGTAGGTGGGGTTCGCCGTAATCTGGCTCGGGTCAGCCAAAACACTCAAAAACGGCAAAACGGACCCAACCATCGCAATCGAAGCGAAGGCGCCCATAACCATGACCACGAGAGTAAGGACCGCGTTGCGTTGCTCGCGCGGATCCAAGAGCGACCATGCCTTCCGCCAGACAGAGGGGTTAGGCATTGGGTGTTCCTAACGGGTCGATGCCCAATACCAGCTGCGCTGCTGAGCCAGACATACTGCGATGCGCCCTCCGAAACCCTATCACAACCTTGCCGCTTTCCTATCTACCCCAGGCAGCTAGCCCCCACGAGGAGTCCGCTGACCCAGCTCCAGTCGTTCGGGGTGGCGTCTGCCAGACTCCAAACAACAATCCGGGCGCTTACACCACCCCCATTGGCATTGGCCTTAATGCCAGCGAGGGCTCAGCGCAAAGCGTCGAGTTGATCCAAGATCGAGCGATCTGAGACGATATCGGCCGTATCGCTGACTTTCCGAAGGGATCTGTATACCTAGCTAGCCGCGCGCCCAGAACCGGTTAGCAGGCTGAAGACTTCCCGAGCGGCAACGAGGCTGGCGGCTTTTGCCAGCACGTCAAACTGTGCCCCCCGTTCGCGAGCGATGAAATAGCCAGACGAGCCGCCGAGGTTATCGGCATCGACGTACTCTCGATAGGTATGGTCGTAGACAGGCGACACGTATACCGTCGTGTCGTTGTCAACCTTAGCGATCATTGTCACATCATCCATGGCCACTTCCCGGAATGACCGGTTCAACCGGCGTCCGCAGTTCCCTGTGAATCACGTCTCAAACTACCTTGCTACGAAAAATGCGCCGTAGCGAACACGGGTTATCCGCGCGGCGAAATTCCCCAAGAAGGTGGAGGTGGCCGCGTATGCGCAGATCCGGTCGTCTCTCCGCAAGGCTCTGACGACAGTACGGTTTGGCAAAGACGATCTGGACTTTCTGGCAGATCGGCTGGAAGCCAAGGCTCGCCGTGAGAAGGGTCATGCGCGCGATGAAGCGCTGCGCTGTGTCAGGGCAATCCGCGCGTTCCAGGCGACGTTCCGCCCAAAGAGCTTTTCGCGCGTTGAACTCCACTCGGCGCCGGGTACGATCAGCACGAGAGTGGAGGGCGTGAAACTCAACGTTACGCTCGATGCTGCTGTTACTTTCACACAGAGCGACGTTACCAACTCCGGCGGGATCGTGCTGCTCTACGCCTTCTCGGCGGACCGGAGCGCCATCAAGGAGCGACTAGCGAACGCAGCAGGGTTGATCCTTTGGGCGCTGAAGGGCGGCGATCAGATGTAACCCCTGCCGCGCCTCTGCAGGTCCGCCGATCTTGCAGGCGAGACCATCGCGAAAGCGAGCCCGTCTCACACACGGTTCCGCGAAGCCGTTGCTGCATCTTGCGCTGAGGTTGCGGCACGCTGGGACGACATCGAACCTCCCGACGACTACGATGGACCGGACTGGCGCTAGATGTCCATCAGGATGTCATCGTACTCGCCGTCCTCAAGGGCTTCTTCGCTGTACGCTATACCCATCGCCTCAATCTTCTGGCGCTTCTTGTAGAGGGCAAGCTCCCTACGAGCGTGGCGCTCGGCATCTTCCTTCAGGAAGACGGTGTAACCCTCAAACACGGGATAGTTGTTGAAGCGCAAGAGATCATCGAGATACTGCCGAAGCCCCGCCATGGTCATCTTCCTTCCCTGAAGGGCCGCGGCCTCTGCATGGAGAAGGAATTGCTCTGACAATATGTGGAGGTGGTACAGTTCTTCCTTGTCCAGATAGTTTTTGCCAACTGCCGCTTCAGCGAGGGTTGGCTGTTTCCCCAAAAATGTTCTAACGTCCATGTGCTGATCCCGATGATCTTCTCGGTCCAGAATAAGCTTTGAGCTGGTCATACTTGTAATTGCGTGATGAAACTTGTCCTGAAGCAGGGCGTAGAATTGCTTCACTTCACGCAAGGACGGATCATAATCGGAAGCGCTTATTTTGAAGCACTCGCGAACCTTGGCATAAATCTGCTTTTCTTCAGAGCGGAGCGCCCGCAGTTCCGCAGCTAACCGGTAGAGTTTTTCTGGGGATTTGCGGAGGGCCTGCTCATTGAGCACATACCCCTGCTGGATGTACGCCTTGACCGTCCTGGTGGCCCACTGGCGGAAGCGAGTGGCGGCGCGGGAGTTGACCCGATAACCGACCGAGATGACAGCATCGAGGCTGTAGAGTTTTACCGGCTTGGTCGACCCAGCAATGTTCCATTTCCTCACATTGCCTTCTTCTTGAAGCTCTCCCTCCTCAAATGTGTTCCCTAGGTGCTTTGTGACATTGGATCTTTCAGTCTCAAATAGCTCAGCAATTTGAGCTTGGGTTGCCCATATCGTCTCGGTCCCAGGATCAAGACGAAACTCAATCGGGTCGATGCGCCCCGGGTCTTCGTACTCGGCTGCTCGAAGCCTTGCATTAACTCATTCTCAACGGAATGAACCGGGGTTGCCTTCGGTGCGATTGCGCGCACTACATCATCGAATGAGGCATCTATAGGCTTTATCTCTTTCGGTGTTTTAGGCAGTGCTCAGATCCTTGGAGGGCAGACGCGTCTCGGCCATCCGAGTAATGGTCATTTTGATAAAGGGCATCGTTCCAGCCTTCGCGATGTTATGCTGGAAGGAGAACTCTTTGACGTACCGGTGCAGGTGCTTGCCGCTCATGTAAT
>JBCCBQ010000029.1:0-7039 GCA_039033955.1 Pseudomonadota bacterium | reverse complement strand
TCGACCAATAGCCCTCGGACCTCGCGAACCTGCCTTAAGGGCTCGAAGTCGACTGTCCTCAGATCGACCACCTGACCGCTCCCGTCGATATCGAATACAGTCATTGATTTAGTCGTGCCTGCCTCGTCGAACCCAAAAGCCAGAGGAGAACCGCTGTAGCGGATCGAATTCGCACCTGCTGTTTGAGGACGATGGAGATGGCCGAGGGCAACGTAGGAGGCATCTTCAAAAATTTCGGCCGACACCGTTTCGACCGCGCCAACAGATAGCCGTCGCTCACTTTCGGTTGGCTGGCAGTTCGTTACGAACGCATGTGCGACAACAATCCAGCGCGCGCCCTCCGGGACTTGTGCTCTTGCTGCATTAATCTGAGCCCGGAGCACTTCCTCCGGCGACCGGATGTCTTCGGTTTCAAAGACGCGGCGGGCAGCGTAGATTTCACCGTATGGGAGAGCCGAGATCGCAACCTTGCCATAGTCATCCCCCAGGATGAGAGGCGCCTCTTCTCTCTCGATTGGGCCGCGGACGAGTATCCTGCGCCGATCGAAGAGCTTGGACGCCGTGCCGAGACGTTGACCGGAGTCGTGGTTGCCCGCAATCACCACGATGGCTGCATCCGTTTCGTCGTGAACCCGCTCAAGGAAATCGCTGTAGAGCTTCATCGCGGCCTCGGACGGGGACGCTTTGTCGTAAACGTCTCCTGCAATCAGCAGAACTTCTATTGCCTCATCGACCAAAGTGCGGAAAACCTGATCAAGAACATGTGCATGGTCGTCGTGCAATGACACGCCCCGCAGGGTTTTCCCCAGATGCCAATCTGCCGTGTGTAGGACTCTCATTTTTGCACCATTAATTTTTATACGTATATTTTTAATATGGACAAAACCATTGAGTCAAGTTAGATTTCAACATGGCATTCGAAGACCTAAAACACGCCCAGAAAGAGCGGCTTGAGTACCTCGACCGTCTACTTTTCTGGGACGGGATGGCGACGCGAGGATCGCTTATCGAACGCTTCGGAATCTCAAACCCGCAGGCCGCTCTGGACTTCAAAACGTATCTCCAGACCGCAGATTCCAATGCTCTGAAGTATGATGCCTCGACCAAGAAATACCATACGACTGAGCAGTTCTCGCGACTTACCGGGCGGGCAACAACGGACGAACTTGAAGAGTTGCTCGGTGGAAAGAAGCGAACATTCTATGATGTATTGCCGGACCTCCAGCGCACCCAGAATGTTCGCGCCTTTAGGCCACTATATCGCGCTTTGCTTGCCGGCGACGCAGTCAAAATCGTTTACCAGTCGATGCGGGACCCGGAGCCGGAAACCAGATGGATTGCCCCCCTCCGCTTTGCGTCAGATGGCGTCCGTCTTCACCTACGGGCGTGGTGTTACACTCGTCAGGGATTTCGTGACTTTATCCCTTCTCGGATCGATCCGAGCCAATCTTTCGACGAGAGGCGCATCGCCGAAGACGTGCCGTATGACGAAGACTGGTTCACGTGGGCCGTTCTAAAACTGCAGCCTCATCGTGGCTTGGCCCCAGATCAAAGACGGGTTGTTCGGATCGAGTTCGGATTTGACGGCGCAAGTCTGGAGGTTCGGGTCCGTAGGGCTCTCGAGTTTTACACAAAGCATCGTTGGGGCCTCGATCAGGAGAACGCAAGGCTTGAGTGTGTTGATTGCAGGTACATCGCCATGTCCGAGGAAGAAAGAAATGAGGGTTGATATGACCCGCTTCGATGCGGACACGAACATGGACAGGTTCTATTCGGTACGGCTTACACAGAGCCTCTTTGGCGAGATCGGCGTCGAACGGCAATGGGGTCGACGCCGCACTCACGGAAGGTGCCGTCTGGACTGGTATGGAAATGAGCGCGACGCGGAATCGGCGCTGTCAGATCTGGTGAAAGCGAAGCTAGCGAGAGGCTACATTTTGAAGCCGGGACGAGCTGTCAGTTGAAGATGACAAGTTCCGAACAACATCGAGGGACACATGCTCGGCCCAGTTGAGCAGGTCGATGAATTATCGCCGGAATGGAATTTGCTTCATGAACTGCTCCCTGAAGCTTTGGATCCGTTTATTCGGCGGCGACTCGATGATGCGGGAAAGTCGCCCGCATGGGCGGGCCAAGGCTGAGTGATTTTCGGTGTGCAACCCATACGATATCGAGCAGAGGATGAAGTGCCGCGTTCACAACACGCTCTCCGACACTCGCTATGCGGACAAAGCTTATCCAAAATCAACCCAGACAGCCTTCAATCCGTGGACCTGTTGGCTCCCAATTGCTAGGCTGCATTCAAGTTTGAGTAAGTTATTATGAGCACGCCCCCAAAACCCAATTTTTTGATTTCTGCACATTTTCTGGGACCGGTGCTCTCCCTCGATGGAGAGCTCACCAATAAAGCCCAGAATCTCGTTTTTGCAAGAAATGGTATCGGCAAGTCCTTCCTGTCACGCGCGTTTCGTTACCTCGATCTGCATGGGCAAGCACGAGATGTAGATGATGCCGCAAAGAATTTGGTTTCTGATGAGTCAGTTGATGGCATGGGGAAGTTTTCATTTGCGCGCGGTCCAAAAGCTATGGGAACGCTCGCACTGGACAAAAACGGCGATGTCGTCACGCCCGAACTGGACGGTACGATCTTCCACGTCTTCTCAGAGGATTTTGTTCAGGAGGAGCTTCGGGAACGCCAGTATGAGATCGATGGAGAAATAGAGAACCAGATCGCCGTTGATAGCGAAAATATCAAGATTAAAGACGCACAAGATTCGCTCGCCAAGGCGCAAGCGGACGAGCAGGCTGCTGAAGCCGCGCTGCTGGACAAATTCGACAAAAACAAGCTCTCTGAGCTTGCTGAGAAGGCGGGGATCAACAAGCAGCTCAAGGACTACAAAGAACTAACTTTTGATCGTCTGCTTGAGCGCTACACGGACAAACCTGAACCGCCCAAGCCAAGCGTTGCCGATATAATCAAAGATCTCGATGCGCTGAAGGCCATACCATCTGATCCGGTTTATCCTGATGATGTTGGGCTCGTCCCCAGCGATGATATCGAGTTAAAGGCGATAGAGGACTCTTTGGACAGGATCACCTCGCCTTCAAGCGTCTCAGAAGACATTAAGAAAAAGATCGACGAGCATCGCGAGTTCTACGCTACTGGCACGAAGATCGTACAGGATGAACATCGTGAGAGCTGTCCTTTTTGCGAGCAAGGGATCAAAGCCGGTGATCCCAAAGCAATAATAGATGCCTATGTCGGATATTTTTCGGACGCAGAAGAAAAGCACAAGACTGAGCTGCGCGGTTACTTCCGCGCCCTGCTAGACAAAGAGTCAGCACTTAAAGAAACGGAGAACCAGCTTTCCCGCCAAAAGTCACGGCTTGATACACTTAAGAGCTTTGTTCCATCTCAAAAGAATATTGCGCTTGGAGATGGTGAGGAAGAACTCAAGAACCTGCGGAACACTCTTGTCGTATTAAAGGATGTAATTCAAAAGAAAGCGGATGCGCTGACAGTTGCGTTTCCGCTGCCAGAGAGTGATCTGGCAGCCGAAATTACCGCAATCAATGAGATAATCGCAGCCAACAATTCCAAGGCACAAAAGCTTACGAGAGCTGTTGAAAAATCTGATGAAGAGCGCCGTGACCTGCAGCGTAAAGCCTGCGTAGCGTTTGAAGCTGAGCTCGCCATCACCCACTGGACCGAAATAGAAAAGCTCAGAATCCTTCGGGAGGCGACAGTTGCGGCTGCAGGGGCACTAATGGCGCTTGAGAAGTCGAGCCCGTCAACTGACGCGCGGATTAGAGTTGCCGAGACTTTTGAGTTGCTGCTGAGAGAGTTTTTCTCAGACAAGTATGTATTCGATAAGGACAAGTTCATCCTAAAGCGCGGCACACACGAGATGATACGCGGTCCGCATCGCACGCTTAGCGATGGGGAGAAAACTGCGATTGCGTTCTGCTACTTTGTGGCCTGCGTTCATAGGAAGGTTGAGGCCAACAGCGAATATAGAAAGCTGTTTTTAGTCTTTGATGATCCCGTCACCTCAATGTCTTACGACTTTGTGTTCTCAATTGCCCAGACTCTCAAAAACCTGAATATCTCAGATCAAGGTGAAATCTCGATCAATCCAGGTCAGATAGACGGCAACAAGCACCTTCGACCAGAGCTTTTGATTCTCACCCACAGCAGCTATTTTTTCAACATATGCCTAACCAACAGGATCGTGGATGAAAGAAAGGGGGCTGCATTCGCTCTGCATCCAGATGCAGGCACCCACAAACTTGTCCGCCTCAAGGAGTATGTTGCCCCATTCAAAGAGCAGCTGAGAGACGTCTATGATGTCGCCAATGGCCGTGATCCGGACCACCGAACGGCCAACTCGGTCCGGTCCGTACTGGAGGCTATCGGCCGGTTTTGCCGTCCGGATAAATCAGTGAGCCTCTCAACGTTTGTGCAGCACCTAGCTGGTGACGAGGGTATTGCCGTAAAGAGCGTCCTCATTAACTCACTTTGTCACGGCACATACTATGAGGAAACACCGGTGCCGGGCGATCTCAAACTGGCATGTGAGGAAACAATTGCCGTTGTAAAACGTTTCGCAGTCGGTCAGTTGGAGCTAATCAAGGGAGCTTCTGAAAAGGGCAAATAAGACTGCCGTATAGGTTGCGCTGTCCGAACGCGAGGGGTTTCACAACAGTCGCACGGCTAGAACGGCTAGAAACTAGCGAGGAGCTCACGGCCGCTTAGTCGCAAATTCGCCATTCTCCATTTGATGCTTCGACGGTCTTGCAGTCACGCTTCAGTTCATTCTCCAACGTCCGCTAACGCAGATGCTCTTATTTGAGTTCGCAATCGTAGCGAAGGTCTGCTTTCCGCCCTCTCAACCGAAATCGCTCCATCTTGACTTTCAGAAAAACCTATCCTATTTTCTGACAAGGAGTTGAACCATGATCACGTCGAAAATCAGGCAACGCATCGTTGGAAAGGGCCGAGGTGCTATCTTCGCGCCATCGGATTTCCTGGATATCGGATCGCGCGCGAGCGTGGATCAGGCACTGTCGCGTCTGGCCGATCAGGGCGTGATCCGGCGGCTGACACGTGGGCTTTACGATTATCCCAAGCACAGTCCGCGCTTCGGGCTCCTGGCACCCTCCGCTGATGACATCGCGCACGCAGTTGCGCGGAAGGACAATCAGGTTCTGCAGCCCTCCCCGGCCATGGCGGCAAACCAGTTGGGGCTGTCCACTCAAGTGCCCTCTAATCCGACCTACATGACCGACGGGCCCACCCGAACGAAGAAGATCGGACGGCAGGTGATCCAGTTCCGGAACGCCTCCCCGAAGACATTGATCGGTGCCGGGTCAAAAACAGGCACTGTTTTTCAGGCGCTCCGCTATGTCGGCAAGGATCGTGTCGACAATCAGGTGATTGGTAAGATCGCCCGCACGCTGGATGCCCAGGACCGGGCGCAGCTTGCAAAGCAGAGCCGACATGTCCCGGCCTGGATGCATCCAGTCGTCCAGCAGATCGTGGCACACGCCTGAGCATGGACGCCTTTGCGAACGACACGCCCGCAAACCAAGATGAAGCCTTTCGCCAGGCCGCGGCAGAGCTTGGGTTTGCCAAGGCGATTGTCGAGAAGGACTTCTGGGTCTGCTGGTCACTCCAGCACCTCTTTGCCCTGCCCTCCTTTGGCGATCACCTGATCTTCAAGGGAGGCACGTCCCTTTCGAAAGCCTATGATGTCATCCATCGGTTTTCCGAAGACGTGGATCTGTCGCTCGACCGCGCCCAACTCGGGTTTGCGGGAGATCGCGATCCTGAGAACCCCGACCTCTCGGGCGGCAAACGCAAATCACTGCTGCAAGATCTTCAGGAAGCCGCCGAGGCCGCTGTCGCCGGCCCCCTGCTCGAAGAGATCAACACCGCTTTCGCAGCGCATTTAGACCAGCCATTCTCACTCAAGATCGACGACGGCGACCCTCAGACAATCCTATTCACCTACCCGTCTCTCGATGACGAAAACCCGGGCTACATCAAGCCTGTCGTGCGTTTCGAGTTCGGCGCGCGAGGCGCACAGCTTCCGGCCGAACAACGAGCCCTCTCAACCTATGTTCAACAGGCCTTTCCCGATCTGCCCGGACTTGCCGTTGTTGACGTGCGCACTATTGGGATCGAACGGACATTCTGGGAGAAGGCGACGATCCTACACATGCTGTTCCATCTGGACGCGGGTAAACCGCTCGCTGACCGCATGTCCCGGCACTACTATGACATGGCACAACTGACCCAGCACGACGCCAAGGCGCGCGCTTTGGCCAATCTCGACCTCTTGAGCGAAGTTGGCCACCACAAATCGGTGTTCTTCAAGGCGGCCTGGGCCAGGTACGAGGACGCAAAACCCGGATCGCTTCGCCTGGCCCCAGGCAGGAATCTCGAAGCCGCCCTGCGCCGTGACTATGCCGGGATGCGCGAGATGATCATGGGCGACGCGCCGAGCTTCGATGATGTGCTCAGCGCGATCACCGCGCTGGAGGCGGAGATCAACGCAGCCTGATCTCAAAAGGCCTGGCGATTGAAAGTCAGGAACCCGGTGATTGAGGGTCATTAAAGCCTCGACCGCCAGGTCTGCAAATGGTCACGAGGTATAGGATGCCGTTCTATAACTCATAAATGGCCCAAATTTGAGCGATAGATCGCAATTTTTGCCGCTGGCATGTCATTCTGCAGCCAGTCCCGCATCCGTCAGCTGTTCACGATCGGCCAGATCTTGGAGCGACTCAAGATCGAAGGCCACGAGGAACTTTTCGGTTGTCACATAGGTGTAGGGTGCTCCGCGCCGTGGCGACCGAGGGCCGGTCCCGATGAGACCGCGCGCGTGCAACCGCCCGATCAAGTCGCGACTAATCTCCTTGCCGAAGATATCCTTGAGCCCGTCCCGCGTAATCGGCTGGCGGTATGCGATCGCCGCCAACACCGCGACGTCGTATTCGCGCAGATCGAGATCCTGGTCGCCCACATCGGCAGCCG
>JBCCBQ010000028.1:0-7281 GCA_039033955.1 Pseudomonadota bacterium | reverse complement strand
TGACACCAATCTGACGGATCGCATCCGCTCTCGGCATCCCTTGACCGACAAGAGCCTCCACTTGCCGAAGCTTCGTGACAATCTCTTCCGGTTTCGCTCGCTTGTTCGCCATCTCTGATCCTCCGTTTTCCCAAACATAACAGTGGACCAACTCAGTGCGGCAGAACCTAGATCAACGTCTCCCACATCCGTCTCACCACCCGCCGCATCGCAAGATGTTGTCATGTTTGACCGAGTTTCGAGACGGGCACTGAGGTCGAGTGATGAAGGGCGCCATAGCCAACTCAAGACTGGTCACTTCGTTCGTCCAATGGGGTCAATTAAAATTTGAACAATTTTGGCTGCCGCGTTAAAAAATGATCGTGGGTTTCGTGGAGGTGGGTATGCCGACTTTGGTATCTGGCACTTTGAGTGACATTGTTCGCGACCAAGGGTCGCCTTTGGTGTATGCTGTCGATCCTTTGACTGGAGACGTGTTCACGCTCGATCGTGACGGTCATGTTTCAAGAATTTCTCCTTCCAGCAATCAGGTAGACACCGTTGCCAACGTTGGCGGGTCGCCAACTGACATCGATATCTCGTCAGACGGTACCACTTTGATCGTCACGCAAACTGAGGTTCTTGGAGGTGGGGCGCCTCAGATCACCGTGCATACTGTGGATGTCGCGACACGGATCGTCACGAATACCGTTTTCACAGGTGACGCCTCCGAGGCCGGAACTACCTTCGTTGCGGCTACGCAGGGCAACAGCGCGCTCCTGGCGACGACTTACTCTGGTGATGGGTCGATACCGCTCCGCTTGTTGAGCCTCAACGATCTGAGTGTGAGTCGAGTGGTTGCACCATTCGCAGACAACAGCGGCGCTCAGAACAGTCTGTTGCTCACGCCGACCGAGGATGATCGCTACGTGCTGGTTCAGGAGACCGACAACGCGCTTTCAGCGATGGCGATCTTTGACTCACAAACAGGAACGTTCATCGCGGATACCGAGGTCGCCAGAGATGCCGCGACAAGTGCCGCCGTGAACGATGGCAATGCCGACATCACGTCTGCGGGATTCGTCTACAATGGCGCCTACGGACCGCGGATCTACGACTTTTCATTCCAGATCGTTCAAGACTTTTCTGACCGGGGCTACATCAGCCTTGCCTTCTCTGAGACCGGTAGTCTTCTTTACGCGCTCACACCGGACCGTCGTATCGACATCATTGAGACTAAAGCTTGGACAACACTTCAATCTGGTCTTCTCAGCCATTTGGTTGGTTCGCTCGCGAACGAGGTCGACCGGATCAATACCCATTCGACTGACGATACCCTTATCCTCGAGCTCGACGGTGCTGACACACCGGGCGGATCAACGGATTTTGCACGTGCCGTTCTCGTAGACTTGCCAAGCATCTTGCAGCTTAACTTCGAAGCAGGGACCGAGTTCGATGATTTCCTCTTCGGAACCGACGGTGCTGATGTCATCGAAGGGTTCGCCGGCACTGATGTCTTGGAAGGCGACGCCGGCGCGGACATCCTGGATGGTGGGTCAGGGACGGATATCGCTAGTTACTTCTTCTCGCCTTCTGGCGTTACAATCGATCTGGCCGCAGGAACGGGTTCTGGCGGGGATGCTGAGGGCGATCGATTCATCAGCATTGAGAGGGTTATCGGGTCTGACTACGACGACGTTCTGATCGGCGATGCAAATCAGAATGCTCTTTTCGGTTCATTCGGTGACGATACTCTCGTTGGCGGCGCAGGGTTCGACTCGCTTGACGGCGGAGAGGGCAATGATGTCGTGATCGTTCCGATCCGTCGGCGCGATGCACAGCTCCTTTATCTGGAAGACGGAAGCGTTGAAGTGGTATCGAGCGGTTTCGGCTTTTCTTATGATATCGTGACAGAAGTCGAGACCATCCGGTTCAACGATATCGACGTGAATGTACTAGGGCCTGGCGCCTCTAGACCTTTCGCAATCACCGACATGATAACGATTTTCGAACACGAGAGACAGGATATCTTTCTGTTGGAGAATGATTTCCATTCTCGTGGCGCGCCGCTTCAGCTGAGTGGAGCAGGTCTGATGACCTCGGACACCATCGGGCAAAATATTGGAATAAGGTTCATCGATTTCACATCTGGTAAATATACGTTCAACTCGCTCGACGAACTAGACTATCTCAACTACGGACAGACGGACACTCTCCGCGGCTTTTATTTGCTCGAAGAAGGTGCAACCGGAGACTTGGCCGTTGGCGAGATCGTGATCAATGTTGTTGGGGTCGGCGGTCATGGCGTCAGCGTCGAGCGAACTGGCCTGTTCTACGAGATACTAGATGCGAATACAGGCAGGACCGTCACCGTGAAGTCTGGCGGGTCACCAGTGCTCTGGTTCAATCTGGTGGGCTGGGATGCAATTCAGGCCGCCGCCGATGGTGCAGGTGGGTACACGCTTCTTTGGCAACACACGGATGGCCGCTATGGCGTGTGGAATCTGAACGGTAACGGCAATCTTGTCAGTTTCTCGGACATGTCTCTCGCGTTCGAGGAGAGGTTCCTGTTCGACTTCAACAGCGATGGTGAACTCGGCTACGTGATTGTCGATATCGACACGAACGGCGTCGGATTGCGTTCGTCCAAAGCGAACACTTACGAAATCATCGATGGTTCCGAGATCATAACGCTGACCTCAAACGGGGCACCGGTGGGCCCGGACAGCTTTCCCGGATGGCAGGCGCTTCAGGTCGGGAGCGACGGTGCCGGTGGCTATACTGTTCTTTGGCAGTTCAAGAACACACGCTACGGCATCTGGGAACTCGATGGATCGGGTGCGCTCACGGGCTTCGGCGATTTGGCGCGAGCAGCCGAATACGAAGACCGCTTCCAGTTCGATATCGACGGAGATGGAGTTTTCGGTGTGGTCGCCACTGATATCGAAACAACGGGTATCGGCCTGCAACAGACCAACACGGGCGCCTACTGGCTGACTGATGGTGCGTTTACAGTGGAAGTCACTAACGCCGGGGCCGTTGTCGGCCCGAACAGCTATCCGGGATGGAAGGCGCTTCAGGCTGGTAGCGATGGTGACGGTGGTTACACCGTTCTCTGGCAGTTCAAAAATGCGCGCTACGGCATTTGGGAACTTGATGGATCAGGTGCGCTGACAGGCTTGGGAGATATTGCGCGCGCGGCTGAGTACGAAGACCGCTTCCAATTCGACATCGATGGCGATGGGGTGATCGGTGTTGTCGTGACGGATATCGAGACGACGGGCGTTGGCCTCCAGCAGACCAACACGGGCGCCTATCGGTTGACTGATGGCGCTTTGACACTTGAGGTTACGAACGCCGGGGATGTTGTCGGCCCGGACAGTTATCCAGGATGGCAGGCTCTTCAGGCTGGCAGCGACGGTGCCGGTGGCTATACCGTTCTCTGGCAGTTCCAGAACACGCGCTATAGCCTCTGGGACCTCGATGCATCAGGTGCGTTGACTGGTTCTGGCAATATCGCTCGGGCTGCCGAATATGAAGACCGCTTCCAGTTCGATATCGACGGCGATGGGGTGATCGGCGTTGTAGCCACTGATATCGAGACGACAGGCGTTGGCCTGCAACAGACCAACACGGGCGCGTATCGGTTGAAGGACGGCGCGCTGACTGTGGAGATAACGAACGCCGGGGACGTTGTTGGCCCAGACAGCTATCCAGGATGGCAGGCACTTCAAGCTGGCAGCGATGGTGCTGGTGGTTACACGGTCCTTTGGCAGTTCAAGAACGCGCGTTATGGTATCTGGGAACTCGATGCATCAGGTGCGCTAACAGGCTTGGGGGATATTGCGCGGGCGGCTGACTACGAAGACCGCTTCCAATTCGACATCGATGGCGATGGGGTTCTTGGGGAAGCACCCCCGAGCATTGAATTCTAAACCGACAGGCGCAAGTTGACGGGTGGGTCCGTGGTGAACCTTCTCTGCGTCAGCTATCTGTGATGGGACAAAGAGTCCATAAGATGCGAGTAGATGGATCGAACGGGAGGGCAAGGGTACTCCCGCCCCCCTTCAAACGGCAGATTGGCAAGAAGACGTCGGCGGCGGACATCAAAGCCCCGGTCAGTGCCCCGCGTCTCAGCTTGAGTGCTACCATGGTCTTGGTTTGACGCGAGGTCTTCTGGTTCTTACTCAATTGGTGAAACTCCCTGACGCAGGGTAGCTATTCCTTCGGAGTGGGTTGGCTGGGCTACCCACAGTAAAACACAGTTGGAAACCGTTCTCTTCACGCAGCCATTGTTAATCATTAGAAACACTTCTTATGCACGTCGATACCATCAGTTCATCACGTTCGAGTCGCTCAAAATAGTGCTCAGGACCCAATCAAATTACTGTAAAAACTGATGCTCCCCAAAAGCTATGGACAAATCTCCAAAAATATTGATGTCTTTTCTTTCCTTCAATATTATTAGGTCTTTCCACTGAGTCTCTGCGATTTTTTTTAATTCAGAGAGTGGTGCGCCTGCATGATTGATTTTTTTAGATTCAAACAGATTCTCCCATTCGCTCTTTTTTGTGAATTCCAAAAGTGCGCGGCGCAATGCTAGGTAAGATGAATCCCCGACGATGAGGCCGTCGTAAATTTTATCTGCGTCCGGTGAGGCTTCTTCGAACACTAAGCGGTTCAAGGCACACAACATCTGTGCTTCGTGATGGCTGATCGACTTATTTTTCTTTCTGATGTCGGTATCTGATAGATCTTCCAAGTTTAGGTTGAGGCTGCATGCGTCAAAAAAGGCTTGAATCAAACAAGTGGCTTTCTGAGTTGGGTCGGAGATGATGACGGAGCACTGGTCCGGGTTTGCCGCATGAAAGAGCTCAGAGAAGTAGCGAGGTCGAAAGCCAGGATAGTGTCGAAAGACTGGTTGCGACTGGTTCATTGGTAAAAAATGACCAAACTGAAGAGCGGACAGCCAGGAAGAGGCATAACGGTTTACAATAGGTGAGACCGTAAAGACCAAATGTAGCCGGTCTTTTAAAAAAATACGAGAAACTGCAGAAATATTACTTTCAGATGCAAAAGAAAAATTCTCGCTACTCAGAATTAAAGCCTGGCAGCCGTCTGATAGTTGCCGAAGGGATTTTAACTGTTCCAGTCCCTGTACGGGTGAGTAATTCGATGGTGAAGGGTGAAACGGCGCCGCCAAGCCGCCATGGCCTGCAGCGTCTCCTAAAGCCTGACCGATGGGATACCAAACAGGCTGAGGAGCCTCCGAGCCGAACAGTTTCTTCAATAGGTATTGGATGGAGGTTGTGCCCGTTTTGTGTGGCCCAACATGCCAGTGTACATTCATCAGGAAGCTCCTGTTCAACCCGTTGTGGACCATGTAAGCCTGTCCGCTACCCTATCGAGCGGAGCCCGCAATGCCACGTCAAACCGTTGAGGAAGACGACAATCACCGTAGCAATCCGGATGTTCGTCCGAACGAGCAGAACATCGCACGAAAGCCCGGAGATTTTGCTACGACTCCTCCGCAGCCAAGAAGCTTTCGGACAGGTTTCAGTCGCGATTTTCTTAAAGACTATCATAGTGGTGTAATGCAATATACCTATAAGGGTTTGAGTTGTCTCAAGAGTCCAATAGACTTGGCAGTGTATATGCTGTTGATTTGGGATAAGCGTCCCGCGACGATCATTGAAATTGGCTCTTTCAAAGGTGGTGCGGCGCAGTTTTACTACGATATTACGCGGAATTACGGCCTGGCTACGGATATCATCACTGTCGATTTTCGAGAGATTAATGAGCGTGCGCAGGAAGAAAGCCCGATCGAGTTCATCCAGGCTGACGCAATTGATTTGGAGAGCAGTGATCTTCACGAGAGGTTAAAAACTGCTGCTCGACCGTGGTTGGTTATCGAGGATTCAGCGCATACCTTCGGCGTGACATACTCGGTTCTAGACTACTTCCGGGATCGGATGAACACAGGTGAAATGCTAATAGTCGAAGATGGTGTCATCGAAGACCAAGGGGCAAATTGGCGGTACGATGGTGGGCCGAATAGAGCGGTGCATACCTTTCTCCAAGAACATCCGGATAGCTTTGAAATCTCCAGCCACTACAATGACTTCTTTGGGGTGAACGTTTCGTTCAATCCAAATGGTTATCTCGAAAAGAAGTAATCTTCGCGCCTGTCGCGCCTTTTCTCGAGAGATGTTTGAACGTATGTGGGCCGGACCGACAAGAAACGGTCGCCTAGGCGTTGAGGTCGGCGCGTTGAGGACGCGGCCGCGGATCGAATACTGACCGCTATGTTTATGGGGCGGTGTCGACCCTTTCTACACGGCTACTAATTTGTCCAGCGTCGCACCGTGCCGGCGCTTCCGATGGCACGCCGTCACGCCTGTAATTTGAAGTGCCCAAGCGTTTCGATGACTACGCCGCAGAGTATTGCGAGCAGTGGGCAAGGAGCAGATCAGAGGCAACCCGATGGCTAGGACTGGACAAGGGTTGATCTTGTCGATCTGACCAGCGACGCTTGAGCGGGATTGCGCGAATAGAACCATACTCGAGACGGAGCAGAACCATGAAGACAGCTAAGTCAATCGCCGTGGTTTTGCTACTTACGGTCAGTGTACCGGCGTTCGCCCAGAACGCTGATGAAGGCGCGAAGCTGTATAAAAAGGAATGCCGCAGTTGCCATGGTCCGACCGCCAAGGGTCTGGCGAGTTACCCCAGACTGACCGGTCAGCCCGTCGAGTATCTGATCGATCGCCTGGAACGATACCGCGCTGGCGAAAAGTTCGGACCAAACACGCCGTTAATGGCGCCCAGGGCAAAGAAACTTTCCGACGATGACATCGCAAATGTCGTAAGTTTCATTGCAAGCAAGTCCAAGTAAGCCTGCAACCGCCCTCAACTTTCCGAGAGAGACTATAGCCTGCGCTGGGCTCTTACGACGGGTGAGCCAAGCACGCCCACAACAACGTTGGCGCGCCTGCAATTCTGGGGTGAGCGCCATTGTGATTTCACCCTGTCGGGGTTGCAAATCCGTCCTGCGCTGACAGAGTGACGCCGGTGCCTGTGCAATTCGCACAAAGGCCCCAAAAGAATGAAACAATAAACAACATGGGAGGACTGCATGATCAGTCGCAAAATCAGGGGGCTTCTGCCTTTGCTGCTCGGGTCCGTGATCTGCGCCGCACCGGTGATGGCGCAGAACACAACAAGCCTGAAGCACACGCTTGTTCTGGATGATCTCGAAAACCCTTGGGATATGGCGTTCCTGGCCGATGGAACGATGTTCTA
>JBCCBQ010000027.1:0-11381 GCA_039033955.1 Pseudomonadota bacterium | reverse complement strand
TAGTCTGCAAACTGCACCGCCACCTCCGAATTATTTCACGTTTACAAAGATCGGATTTGCGTAGAACCAAAGATCGGCCCAGGCCTCGACATCGGCATCCAGATATTTCACGCCATTTTCATCGACCGGCAGGTGTTCCGGGCAAGCCGTCGGGTCGAACAAAGCGCCAGGCGCACCGCCGCCGCGTCCACCCGTCGCTTCGCGCGATTTGAAGAATGGCGAAAACCGCGGATCGAGCTCGATGGCGGTGGGTGCTTGTTCGGGCTCCGCAGTGCATGGGATAAGCGCGGAATAGTCGTCTAGCAGGGGGTTGCCATCCGCATCCGTTTCGTTCGGGGTGCCAACGGGCATATTCGTTCCGCGGATGCGGAAATACTGGTCAGTGGAGAAGTCCGAATCCGGGATTGTTCCGGAGGCTATGAGGTACTCACCATCGGTGGTGAAGTCAGCGCGGTACACGCGACCGAATAATTCCACTGTTGGGTTCGATACATTGTTGGAGAATTCCGGATCAGTTGGCTCGATCATACCGGAAATTTCACCGCGGATAATGTCGATATGATCAAGAACTGGTTCGTTCATCGGGATATTGATGCCGAGCTGGAGGAGCGACGGGTTACTGAACGTGTATGGCGAGAAGTTCGTGCCGGCGGGGTCACGAAGTTTCACGTACCACACCACGTCTCCACCATAGTCATGCACGACGAGCTCTTCACCCATTGTCGCGCAGCGAGAGCCCTGACACATCACAAAGTAGAACTCGTCGATCAGGTCCCCCAAAACGGCGAACGCGTTGCCGTTTCGCATACCGTCAACGATGGATTGGCTCGCCGCAAGAGTCGGGGCACTTTCGGCATGGGCGTAAGCATAGACCTTGTTATACTCGCCTGGCCAAGGGTCGAGCGTCGATTGCGGCTCGAACGGGCCAAAGGCCCCCCGATTGTGCCAGTCGGACGATGTGAAAGCAAAGAACTTGCGACCCTCGCCCAAAAGGGCATCCCACATCGTGGCGAGACCTGGACGGCCCAAAACAAATTGCTCACGCGACGACGTGGAGACGCCCTCTGGCGCAGCGTCTTCACAATCGGCGCAGGCATTGAGTTGATCATACTGGTCGGCACCGGACGGCTGGGTCAGACGGTTGTCGAACAAGGCGTTAAACTCATCACGTATTTCCGTCAGGCGGGCATTGGTGATCGCCATTTCGCCGTCAAAGTCGAAGCCAGCCCGCGAAACTTCTGCGCCGATATATGCGCCAGCTCCCCCGTAGGTGCCGAAGCCGGAGGATGGACGGGAGACCTTATAGGACCCGCGACCTCCGCTTGCGAACTGATGTCCTGGAAGCAGTTCCCCGCCAAACACGATCGAGGTGCCAGCCGCGTGGCCCTCAGTTAGAAGCCCTGCATCATATAGTTCGCGCAAGTCTTCAACGTTCCAGCCGCGATTGTCATCGGAGACAAAGCCGCCTTGACGTTCGACGTGAGCGGGGACGTAATAAGCGCTGTCGCCGAAATTCTCAGCGAGCCAGCGCACAGCCGAGACAGAAACGTTGCGACCAGCAAGTCCGGTGACGGCTTCGCTGTCAAATACGCCATCGATCACGCCAGGCTTTGGGATACCGCGATTGGCGGGGTTCTCGAAATCATTCTCTTCCCCACCGGACGTATCGCGGTCATTGCGGTCGAATAGATAATCGAATTGGCCTGTGTGATAGGAGTGTCCGGGCGTATCGAATTGGCCGTCGAGGATGGCCATGGAAACGTGCTCGTGGCCAGGTGCGTTATGCTCGATGCCGAGCCAGGCGGCCTTGCCTGCCAGATCGCGGGCGCTGCGCTGTAAGTCGTAGGAAAACTCATTGAGGATTTGCCAGCGCCACATTCGGCCCTCATTCTTGTCGCCCTTAATGTTCTCTTCGCCAACCGTGTCGACCCAGAAAGCACCCGATCCCGTTTCGGAGCCATCATACTCGGGATCACTGAACCGGCAGTCCCGGTCGAATGAGCCGCCGTGGCCTGTCTGAGCAAACCAGTCGAGGCCATAAGTGGTCAGTGACTCAGAGACGACTGTTTGAACCGCCATTGCCCCATCGGAGCAGGTGCTATGATTGTGCTTGTCTCCGGCGAGGTAACCGCCTCTTTCAGCGAGGGTTTCAACCTTGGCTTCTGCTGCAGAGATATCTTGAGCGATCGCCGAGCCCGCGATGAGCGCTGCCGCACCGGCGGTACCTAGCAACCGAACGGATTGTTTCTGAAACCCTGTCATGAAAGCCCCCATGATTTTTTATGGTCAGCGATTTGCTGAGAGTCTTCGCACCTACTTTGTGCAAGGCGTATGGGCGTGGGACGGCAAAGTCATCTCCAATTTTGCAAACTTTTTTTGAAGGATTTGCGACGCTTTCTCTGTGTAAAGACTGTCCCTGATCTCTCCGGGCATTCAGCAATCGCAACTGCTAGGTGGCTTTCAAGCGTCCGTCGTTTTGAGACCGCAAACCGTTCGATGAGCCGGACTAATCCGTCGCTACGCTGTCACGAAACCTTCGCTTGGGCTGCGTTGAAGGCAGCACTATGCCGACACTCGATTGAACAAGTGTAGGATTTCATTCTGGGGTTCGAATGAACAAGTTGATGCACGTGCTAAAAGAGCCGCTTCTGCATTTTGCAGTCATCGGACTGGTCCTACTCGGCGTCTCGCGGCTCGTCTCAGAACCGCAAGAGGATCCGAACCTTATCCGCATTGATGCCGCCACGCAGGCGGAACTCGCGCAAATCTTTGAAACCAACCGCCAACGACTGCCGACAAAAACCGAAATGGACCGTTTGGTGCGTGTCCATATTTTGAACGAAGCCCTCTACAGGGAAGCCAAGCACCTAGAACTCGATCATGGCGACCAAATGCTTAGAGAGCGGATGGTGCAGAGAATGCGGCTGATGATGAACAGTGGGATCGTCATCCAGCCCCCGACCGATGCGGAGCTCCGTGCCTGGTATGAGGAGAGAAAAGCGGACTATGCGATCCCAGCCCTGATAAGCTTTGTTGTAATCGGGCTGGATACGGATTCTCAGTCCGAAGCTATTGAAGTGGCGAAATCGGCCAATGCGGCGGATGCGGCCGGTGCACGGCTTTCGCGACCTGTTGCGCCGTTTGCTCGATTTGAAAACCGGCCTCGTGCACTCATGGTGGAATTGCTGAATGAGGTCTTTGTCGCTTCTGTTGAACAACTGACCTTGGATGAATGGACACCCTTGCCTTCGCCGCAGGGATGGCAAGTTGTGAAATATCTGGGGTCCACTGACCGGGTTATGCAAGACTTCGATACGGTGCGCGCCGCGATACATGGCGACTGGGTCGAAGCAGAGCGAAACAAAGAAGAAGATCGGGTGATGCGCGCGCTTCTCGCACGTTACCCGGTCGAGACCTATTCATACGAACCGACTTTACTCTCAGACAGATCGACATCCGAGGGATCGGCTATGGAGGATGAGGGGGCAGAGCGATGAGACCGCTCATTCTCTTTCTCCTTGCCTTGAGTCTGGGCGCACAAGCCATGGCTCATGTCACTGAACTGGCGGTGCTTCGGATTAGTGAATTTGCTGAGGGGCAGTACACGGTGAGCTGGGAATTGCGACCGACCGTAGACGGCAACGCGGCGCTCGAACCGATCTTTCCCGACCATTGCACCTACGACGAACCTCAGCTGTTTTGCGGCGATCGTGGTCTGGTTGGGCAGATCGGCTTCGAAGCGATTGGATCAGGACAATCGGCGGCGTTGTTCAAGATCCGCAGCCTGGAAGGTCAGACCGCCGTCTACACGCTGACCCCTTCGCAACCATTTATTGTCGTCGACCAGATCTATGATGCCGAAGGCTGGGCGGGCATATCCAACATTGTGGCGTCCTATGTTCGGATCGGGATTGGTCATATTTTGCTGGGGATCGATCATCTGCTCTTCGTGCTCGGCCTGATCTATATCGCCCGCACCCCCGGTATGCTGCTCAAGACGATTACCGCGTTCACCATCGCCCATAGCCTCACTCTGGCGGCTGTCACGTTTGGCTTGTTCGGCGTGCCGGAGACTTTCGTGAGCGCCATGATCGCCTTGTCGATCGTCTATATCGGCGTCGAGATCATCAACCTGCGCGCCGGGCGGAGCACATTCACGCTTCGACATCCCTGGGCGGTATCATTCTTCTTTGGCCTTCTCCACGGATTTGGTTTTGCCAACGCATTGATCTCGCTCGGCCTTCCAGTCAGCGCTGTGCCTTGGGCGCTGGTCGCCTTCAATCTCGGCGTCGAGATTGGCCAGATCGCATTCGTTTTACTTGTTCTAGCCCTTGGTTGGGCCCTGCGATCGATGCGCGTAAGCTTGTCTAACCAGGGGCCGGCCTTCGCCGCCTATACCATTGGCAGCCTCGGGGCCTTCTGGTTTTTTCAACGAATAGAGGTACTTTTAAACCTATGACCCAAAACACCAAATACGCTTCAGCCCTCATCATTGCCATTTGCGCTTCGGGCATGGCCCAGGCCCATACTACCGAAGGGGTTGCGGGGGGACTGGAAAGCGGGATCCTTCACCCAATTATGGGGCTAGACCACTTAGTAGCCATGGTCGCAGTTGGACTGTGGGGGGCGCAACTCGGTCGTCCGCTCATATACGCGCTGCCTGTGGCTTTTCCCCTGATGATGGTTGTCGGGGGATTGCTAGGGGTCGCAGACTTGGGGGTTCCTGCCGCAGAGGTGGGCATCGCCGCTTCAGCGGTCGTGCTTGGTCTTCTGATTACCCTGGCGCTTAGGCTGCGGACGGCCCTGGCGGTTGCGATCGTGGCAGCCTTCGCCATCTTTCATGGCTATGCTCACGGTCAGGAATTGCCCGAGGCGGCGAGCCCGATCTCTTATGGCATCGGCTTCGTGATCTCCACGGGACTGTTGCATGCGGCCGGCATCGTGATCGGCCTGCTAAATGACTGGAAACCGATCGGCCCCTGGTTGGTCCGCAGCTGTGGTGGGATCGTTGCTCTCGTCGGATTCTACTATCTCGCCGGCGCTCTTGGTTTTGCTTAGGACCATTGCCAAATCAATCGCGGCGATCCTTGTTTTTTGCCTCGCCGCCCAGCCTGCCTATGCGCACTTGGTCGGCGTCGAATTCGGTGACTTTTATGCTGGCGCGCTACACATCGTCAGCGCGCCGGAGCATTTGGCCATCCTATTCGGGGTCGCCCTTTTGGCAGCGTTTCATCCTCGAGAGGCATCCCGTTGGATCCTGCTTGGCGTACTGGTTGGACTTGCCGCTGGTGTGGTAATCGCCGCCTTCACGCCACTCGAAATCCCCCTAGAGTCCGCCGTGGCCATAACGCTCATCCTGGCTGGTATTTTGGGTGTTGTCGCTAGGCCCATGCCGGCGGCTGCGCTTGTGGTCATAGGCGGCGTGATTGCGATGGTCCATAGTTTCGTCAATGCGGCTTCGGCACGCACGGTCGATGTTGATTGGCTACTCTATGGCGGCGGGATTGTGGCAGCTGGCACGGCGCTCATCATCTTATTCATCGCGGCAGTTGCCACCCTCGCCGAGGCGGTCAGCTGGATGAGGGTTGCGGCTCGTGCGTTGAGCAGTTGGATTTCGGCGATTGGTTTCCTGTACCTGGCAGTATCGCTCATTGCCTGAGCTAGCGAAAGGAGAGTCGGTAGCCCCAGCTATCGATCCGCTCAGGAATGGCGTTAAACGCCAACGACATCCGTCCATCGACAGGACTTGGCGGAACTTCGTGCATCAAGAAGCTGGGAAACAGGATCACATCGCCGGCTGACATGTCCGGCGCCCGGAAAACTGGCGCATTAAACGCGTTCACCGTGGTGTTTTCATTCATATTGTCCATAACGAAACCGGACGCGCCCGAGTTGCGATGGAACATGGTCGTTGACACACCGCTGACCGCGGTAAGGTAGAGCACCCCTGAAATGAAACTGTTCGCGTGGTTATGGAGCTTCTGAGACCCATCTTTTGCCATGCGGTTCATCCACATTTCCTTTATGCCCCATTTCAGTGTCTCTCCCAGCATCGTTGCACCATATCGTTGAATAGGAGCAGCAACGCGTTCGCAAACCGCTTGGAAGTTTGCATGAGTATGCGGGCTGGTCACAGGCGTATGCTGCAACAGAGCTGTTCGATTGTTGGCACCCGTTTCAGACGCATCGAATTGCTCAATCAGGGTCCGAACCAAGGCGGCGTCGACAACGCCGCGGCACACCATGATTGGCGTTGGGAAGATCCCGAGGATCTCTTCACTCGACTTGTCTGGCGCCCTTGCCATGATCCTCACCTTCGAACCGTTGCGGAACTAATTATCTGATCCATCGGCGTTATGCGTACGCGTATTTGTCGACATGGCGATGCGGCCACCCGTTCTTTCACGCGGGTCGATATAGCGCGCGTCGGGCTCGACAACTGCCTCCATCAGGCGCATTTCCAGCTTTCGACCGTCTGGGCCGATAGCGCTACGCTGCGCCTGGAGCACGCCCGTCGCGCGCAATCGCGAGCGAAAGCTATAATCCATTTCATCCAGATTGCCGAAAACCAGCAGGAAGGGAATCACGGTGTCGTCCTCGTCTTGCGGTGGCTCGCAGTACGGGCAGGTCTCGCTTGGCTGGCCAACCAAGACCCGAAAGGGAAACGGTTGCGGCGGCGTTAGGTAGCCAACAATCTCTATTTCAGATCCAGAAAGACTTATGGCCTGGTGACTTGGGTTCATGCCGGTGAACAAATCTCGGAACTGGACGCGAACCGGCGCGCGCTCAAAGCCGAGCTCGAGGTCTGGCTGCTCAACCCCAGAGACCATGCCGACCTTTTCTGAAACGCCTGTCGCATTGAACTCAGCGCTGGAATCGGACGCGGGAACGCAGGCACCAAGACCAACCAATACCAGAAGTCCGACGACCAGAACGCGATATCCAAAAGGCACAACGTTTCCCTCCACTCTTCGCCGCGTTCATATCAGTCGGCGTTTTCCTGTCCAGAACTATGTGGGCGGACGCGCGATGCGAAGGATTGTCATGCTCAACGGATGATCTAGAGGTCGCCCCGCCAAACGATGCAAGGCGTCGCAAAATCGATCACAAGGCTCGACCGATTTGCTGTTCGACAAACCGCGTATTTGTCGTTTCCCAAAAGTCACACCTGTCGCCAGCTTTAAATGCAAGTACAGGCTCTGCGCGAAGCATCGAGCAATCAATCCAATAAAAACAGGCTACTAGGGGGCCGTCATAATTGCGTCGCCATATCGTCAAGAAACCTTTTCTTGGCGAGTCAGGCGGGCCCGCATAGCGCCCTCCTTGGATTTTCGATCGCAAGAGGGCTCATCATGCGCATTCCATTTCTCAAAACCAGCTTAATTCTAAGCACTGCTTTGCTTACCGCGCCGCTCGTGACGGCTCAAACTACCGCAGAGGACGAAGAGGCCCGCCAGGATACAATCGTTGTCACCGGCACGCCGATCCGTGACAGTCAGATTGCGGCCCTCGCTGCAAAGCGGAATGCGGACAACATTCTAGACGTTGTTGCTGCCGACACAATTGGCCGCTTCCCAGACGCGACGCTCGCAGCGTCACTGACACGCATCCCCGGTCTCGCTGTTGAGAGCGACCAAGGTGAAGCGCGCTTCTTGAACTTCCGTGGCGGTCGTTTCCGTTACACCACAATTTCTTTCGATGACATTCTCGTTCCTGGCGCGGATGATGGCCGGATCCCACGTTTTGACTCAATCCCGTCGATTATCACCAGCCGGATTGAAGCATCGAAAGCGATCACACCGGCAACGCCGGGCGGCGCTTTGCTTGGTCACATTAATATCGAAACCTATAGCCCATTTGATAAAGAAGGCTTTGGGTTTGCTGGCACCTATGCGCGGGGTGAACGAACTCTGCGAGACGCGGATCTAGAGCGCTATGGCCTGCGAGCGTCCTACTCAACCGATCAATTCGGTGTGCTGGCTTTTGCCTCCTCGGATGAGCGCGGCCGAATCGTCGACAACCGCGAATACGGTATCGATCCTGAAGCTGGGACACTCGATAACCTCGATTTCCGTCAATATGGCGGTGAGCGCGAGACTTACTCGTACGGGGGTAAAGTTGAATTCCGTCCGGAGAGCGACGCGGTCGATCGCGTGTTCGCTTCGACGCTCTATTACGAGTTCGGCGACAATGAATTGCGTAACCAATTCGACTTCGACTTCGGTGACTTGCCCGGCAGCACACCCAACGTGCCACTTGGCACATCTGGGATTGTGACAGGCGTAGAAGCCAGAGCGCTTTCGCAGTCCGGCCGATATGAAACAGCGACCTTCACCAACACAATCGGTGCCGATCTGAATATTGGCGAGTGGATCATGGAGCCTCGCCTAACCTATTCAGAAAGCACCAATTATGGCTGGCTACCACTAGGCTTCTGGACGGCGACAACTGGGTTCGATGCCTTTTACGACATTACAGACATTAATGATCCAGCTTTGATTCCGTATGCTCCCGGCACAACGACCCCGATCAATCTGTTCGATGATCTCTCATACGACAATCCCTCGAACTTTTTGTTCAATCTCTTGATCGACGACACCACGATTGAGCAGGTCCTCCTGCAAAACGATGTCACCCGCGAAATGACGCTGTTTGGCCGCGACACGGAAATCAAATTCGGCGCCGCCTATGATCGACGCGAAGTCTCCGGCACAGGCGACGCACGCGAGATCATCGCCGGAGATGCTTTGACCGTTAATATCAGCGATTTTGTTACAACAGAGCTTTGGGAACAGGATTTCGACAATACCATCCCAGCTTATTACTTCCGCAATGAAGCCCTGGTTGCTGCGTCGGGTGTTACACCTCCGACTGTCCCAACCCCAGATGAGATCATCGAACTCGAAGAAGATCTGATCAGCGTTTATGCTCAGGCGAAGACTGATTTTGATTGGGGTAATGTGGTCTACGGTGTTCGCGTGGAATCAACAGATTTCTCAACAGAAGGCACCACTTTGGATATGGCGGGCACGGATTCTATCCAGACGCTCTCAAATGACTATTTGAACGTGTTGCCGAGTGTCCATGTGAACATCGATCTGACCGACGATGTAAAGCTTCGTTTCTCTGGAACAACCGGCATCAGCCGACCGAACTATGCGGAGCTCCGTGCGTCACAAGACATCGATCCAATTGAGCGAGAGCTTTCCGGTGGTAATCCCTTCTTAGACCCTGAAGAATCGATTGGTTTCGACGCGTCGCTCGAATGGTATTTCGACGAGGCCAGCATCCTCTCCGTCGGTGCGTTCTATCGCAGCATCGACAATGTGATCTATGAAGGCGCCACACTAGTGGATGGATCGCAATACTCCAACTTCTTCGATTCAGGTGAGCAGGTTCTGGCCAGCACCTTCTTGAATGGTGAAGATGGGGAACTCTCCGGCTTGGAGATCAATTTCCTTGGCCAAGCGACTTTCTTGCCAGAACCGTTTGATGGGTTTGGTGTATCAGGCAACGCGACTTTCCTTGACAGTGAGTTCTTCGCTCCGACTGCAAATGGCGGTCAGGGCGAAACGCTGGCTATCCCAGGAACGTCGGAGCTGATCTACAATGCCTCGATTTTCTATGAAAAGTTTGGCCTGTCAGCGCGCCTCGCCTATCAGTATCGCGACGAATGGTTGACTACGACAGAAGCCGGTCCCGGCGAGCCGCTCTTCTGGGGTGAAACTGAACGCGTCGATGCCAAGATCCAATACGAACTGCCATTTGAGTTTGGCGGTGGCACAACTGTTGTCTTCGCAGAAGCCAATAACCTCTCTGACTTCAAAGATGAACGTTATGTCGGCGAGCCGCAATTCGCTGACCAAATCGAAGGTTACGGCCGCTTCTTCATGTTCGGCATCAGCTACGACTACTAATATCCAGGTGTAAACGGGGTCGGCGAAGGATCGTTCAGATGAATGTGTCGTTCGCCGCCCCCCGCTTCATAGAATTAGAGCGCTGCGCCGCGCGGCTGCAGTAAAGTCCTCAAGGGGAGGTTCTGAAGTCCATGTTTAATATTCGATTTTGCGTTTTGGTATCATCGCTAGGTTTTCTTGCCGCTTGTGGTGCGAGCACGCCCGTACAAGAGCCAAAGCCAACTGCAACCGTATTGAGCGCTGTAGTGACCCACGGCGAAACGGCAAACGAATACCGCATCGCTTGGAAAACCGAACCGAGTGACGCGGCGGTCACGATTGAGTGGTCGGACACGCCAATTTTTGAACCCGGCAGCGGTGCGGCGCTTGACGTAAACTCGGGCGCATCTGAGCTCTCATGGACGGCTGACAGCGAGCCTCAGCGACGTTACTTTTCCATCACACCTGAAAACGGTGAATCTGTTCTGGTTGCTGCTCGGTTGCTACCCCTCGAGGGCGGACGCAATTTCCGTGACCTCGGCGGGTACGAAACTGAAGATGGCCGCATGGTGAAATGGGGGCATGTTTTTAGGTCAGGCAGAATGTCAGCCCTTACAGACAATGATTATGACTATCTCTCCGACCTTGGAATTACGACGATTTGCGATTTTCGCGATTCAGATGAGCGCGCCGAAGATCCGACCGTCTGGGCCGCAGGCGATATTGACTATCAAGTTTTCACGGACGCTTCAGATAGCGACCCGAGCGAAAACTCGATGTTCACCGCTCTGCTTGACCCAAACTCAACGCCGGAAGACGTCAAGAATTCGATGGCTGAAGGATATTGGGAGATCGCATTTGGTGAAGCAGAAGGCTACACCAAAATGTTCGATGATCTTGCCGCGGGTCGTATTCCGCTCGCCTTCAATTGTTCAGCCGGAAAAGACCGAGCTGGCACCGCGGCGGCCCTTATTCTGACGGCGCTAGGGGTGCCGCGGGAGACCGTGGTTCACGATTATTCGCTATCGGACGACTATGTGGACTATATGGGTGAGTTCTTGGGGCCTGAAGCCCAGGCCGCGGCGGCGGAAAACCCTGACTCTCCTTATGGGTTCTTGTTCCAGTTGCCGCCTGAAAAAGTGGCGCCGTTAATGGCCTCTCATCCGATCTATATCGAATCGACATTTGCAAAGCTCGAAAGTGATTATGGGTCAGCACTCGGCTTCATTCAGTCGGAATTGGACGTGACAGATAATGAACTCGAACAAATTCGAAGCCGTCTTTTGCAATAGAACACATTGACACCGGCCCCCTGCAAGTCAGAACGGCGCCCGACGGTGAGGCATCACGCGTTTCGCTCGCAGTATTGAAATCGCTTCGACCTTTGCGCGTTTGGCGGCTGCGACTGCGCCAACACTCGCAAACAGCAAAGAGGATATTTCGATGTCGCCAAACGAATTCGTTCGAGACTATGAGCGCGCCTTA
>JBCCBQ010000026.1:0-15498 GCA_039033955.1 Pseudomonadota bacterium | reverse complement strand
GCTTGCGTAGCGCCGCGTCTCCCGCCGATACTCTCGGCGGGCGGTTTCAGTCCATGGCATTGTAGGCTCCGTCCAGTGTGGCAACCGGACAGAATCACAACCCGCTGAAACCGCTCAACTCTTTTCGGGTTGGGCTCTAAGGAGCTTCAAGCGCTTCGTGATTAGGCTTCTAAGTCTTCAAACCGGGTAGCTTGAAAAAGCCTTCACTTTCTTGCGCCTCTGCGTCGCCTGAAAACTCTGCATCACGTTGGTTCTTTTGACCGTAACGAAGATCGCTCTTCGCTTCATCGGCAACGACATGGTGGCCTGCCAGCTCAACTTTTTCATACCCCGCATCCGCAAACTTCCGCACCAGCCTGTCGGCGTCGGCGTCGGCATCGTTGCTGTTGATAAATTCCACCTGTTCCATGATGTCACGATAGGCTTCGTCCGCCATGATGATCTGCGCCAGCGGATCGTCCTGGTATTGCTTCTTGATCCTGCCCGTTGCGGGATCGATGATTTCGACAGCAACCGCCGAGATGATCCGGCGATTGTAGTCTGCCTCGGATTCACCCGGCCTGCGCAGGGCTTCATCCGCGCCAAGGATACCGGCGGCATACTCTTGCAGCGTCAGGCCAGTTTTGGCTTCGATCTCGTTCACCATATCGGCGATTTGCGCATCGGATTTGGAAGCAACGACACGGTTGATGATTTCGGCGGTTAGCTTGCCATCTTCGATGATCCGCTGAAGATCAGCCAAGAATTGGCGGGCAGACTTCTTGCGTTTGTCTTGTTCGGTACGTTCAACCTTGGCGGTCGTGTGCGTGACGTCAAGACGCCCGGTTTCACGGCCCGCAGAGGTGTCGTTGAATGCTTTGATCAGCTCGGCGCGGATGCGCTTGGCATCGATTTCGGCGATGTCACGGTAGTCAAAGGGCATCACGGCCCCCGATCATGCGTTGTCGCTGGCCTATCGTCCAGCGCATTGAGCAAACAGAAAAGCTGTTTGCTCTGAACTCAAAATCTCGCAATTCACACCCCAATGAATACCCGCCTTCTCAAAATTAACACACACTCACGGCCAATCATGCCGCCCCTCTATTGTACAATTTTTGGTTGTGTAGGTGCAAATTTGAGAAGCGACGGAGTTTCTCTGCGTCTCCTTTTCACTTTCCATTCCGGTGCACGTAGGGATTCGAACTAAGCTGTCATCTGAGCGTGTCAGTTGAGTTTTGAGCATTTCAATGCACACTGACAATTTACGGATTTGGTAACAGCCTTAAGCGTCATTCCCTCGACCACGCGGTGAGGAGGTTGAACTCTCACCTAGATGCTACCACTTCTAGAGTGTGAATAGCGATACGAAAGAGGTGATATTGCGATCAAGAAGGGTCCGCCGACACTCAATAAAGCGATCGTCAATGGCAAAATTGCGGTTGAAACCGCGACCGGATGATGTGCCTACGTTCAATAAGAAACCTAATAATCGCGGCACAATATGGACGTATGCGTTAGGCTTCGTTAAGCTATCTAGTGTAATTACTGCATTGGTGATCGGGATTCATGAACTCCGTGCAGCGCAGAACGCTCGTATACAAGAAGCTTGGCAAGTTGTGTCAACCCCAGCCCCAGGGCGGAGCGGCAAGAGACAGGCTCTTGAATACCTTAACTCGGAAGCGTTTTGCGTATCGTTGCCTACTAGAATTTTCGAGAAATTATTGAAAAACCTATTTGAGCCAGTAGAGGTAGATGTAGATCTGTCCTCGAGATGGTGGTTTCAAGAAAATGAAAGAGAGAGAATTGAATCACCTACACGGTGGTGTTGGAAAGATAGAAGCAGTTTAAATTCATTAGAACTAAGCCCTGAAATTCAAGGTGGATTAGTTGATCTGCGAGGAATAGATCTCTCGAATGCGGATCTCTCAAGGTCGAATCTTTCTGGTGTGCTTTTGTCCGATTCGAATCTTAGTGGTGCGTACATGGAGCTAGTAAACTTGGAGGGTGCGTATCTTCATGGCTCAAATCTCGAAAATGCGACTGTATTTGCATCAAACTTGTCAAAAGCTCGATTTTCGGGAGATTTCGACAATTTATCTATTGCTGCTTCGAATTTGGATGATGCAGTAATTGAACTGATTGCAGTAGATAAAATTTATATTTGGAACTCTAGCGTAAATAATACGCTTATCAGTGTAGATGAAAATAGTTTCTACATCGAGGATAACGAAGAAAATGAAGTACTAGTATTCGGATTTGGATATGATCTACCAGGACCGTGCGAGAACATTCATTTCTATAATTGGGCACTCATGGACGCTCTGCCACAGGTAGACTTAGAGTGCCTAAGAGATGGCGTTTCAATATACGATCCTGAAGAAAATCCAATAAATGTGCTGAATGCATATCGTCCGTATGAGCAACAGCTTCGCTGGAAAGCTAAGTACGGTCGTACGGATCCTCTGATATCTATGCACTTGGGCCCTGAAGCTTACAACGATAAGCTACTTCCACAAGTAACCAACCCTGAGACGATCAGCACACTCTGGCTGGAACAATCAACACAAAAGTAGTTTGGGATGTTCGCGTTTGACACTGTGGGGAGTGCTGTTAGTCTGGGGCTTGTTCCGAACCAAAACTTCCCTAATGAAGTGAGTGACCTCGCTCTTCAATCTCGCGTCAGTTTTAACACTTCTTGGGAAGTCTTTTATGCCTTCACCAAACTATCGGCTTTACGCGGACGTACCAGCAAAACGAAGTTACGCGCCCGTGTTATCCCGACACGCAAGAGGCGACGAGAGGGAGCAAAGTCGGGCGCCTCATGTCCGAGGAAGAATGGGCTTGAATACATGCCTTCCACCATCACCACGGCGTCGAACTCTTTCCCTTTGGATTTATGAATGGTCATGAGCGAAACGCCCTTCGGATCGCGCTCAAGCCCAATCAGTTTCTCCTGATCGAGCACACTTCGGATCATGCGCGCTGCCCCTTCATAGTTCGCACGCTCCATCCAGCGCCCGGCCAAAGCCGTCGCCAGCGTATCGGAGGCGCGGAACAGCCTGACCATCCGCGCATCCTGAAAGATCGCCTTCAGATCATCATGGACTTGGAAAGCCGTTCTTACTGCCTTCCAGTCTCTGACCGGATCACCCGTCAAAGCAGGGAGCGCCATCAGTGCGGCCTCGAAGGTCTTAGGCGAACCTTGTGTGAACGTTTTACCTTCTGCAACCTTGGTTCTTGCTTTCCCAAAGCGTGTTGCCTTCGTACCCGCCGCCTGAGCGCCGCGCCCGCCGTAGCGTTGGCAGAAATCCTTCTTGATAAGGAAGTATTCCTCTATCTTGGCGTGCATCGCCTCACGTGCCGTGTGCGTGCCCACCGAGACGAATTCTAGAGCCGCTGCCATTGCAACACCTGCCGATGCCGAAAGTTCCTGATCCCAAACAATGTCGTGAGAGATCGGCTTCAAGTTTCTTTCACTGTAAGTGTGCGGGACTGCCAGAATGTCCGAGATTTCCGCGACCAGATCGTTACTTCGCGCGAGGACCGCGACGGTTGGATCATCAAACCCACGCTTGCGCAGTGTGCCGAGTGTCACCGCCACAGCGAAGTGGACCGTTGCCGGGAATTGGTTCTTATAGTCGTACGAAAGCCCCTTCACATCTGCGCTCTTGGGCAACGGGCCTTTCCCTCTCAGCACGCAATCTGCAAAGGCCAGAATATCGCTATCGGCGCTGCGGTAATTGTCGTTACGAAGATCGACTTCGCGCAGATCAATGGCGTCTTTCAGAATATCCAGCCTTTCCGCGCGGACGCCGGGGCGGAAACTGCCTTCGAATATTCGTTGCTCGGTATCAGCAAGAAACAAAGTTTGCGCTACGCTGCTGAGCTGCTGCACGAAACGCCACTGGTCATCATCGGAGTCTTGAAACTCATCGAGGATCACAAGTGGATACAGACGTCCCATCCAGGTGCGCAAATGCTTGCTGCCCTCGAAGAGTTCCGCAGTCGCCGAGGCGAAGAGATCGAAACAGATCATTCCACGTTCGGCCTTCAGTCGCCTGCTTTCCGCCGCCCAGTCACCATCAAACTGCGTGCGCCGCGCGCCTTCCTCGGACGGGGCCATCATCTTCAAAGGCCGTCCGCCCAGCAAGCGCCCATGGCAATGCAATATATCCCAGCAGAAGGAATGGTACGTACGCACATCTATGCGCTTTATTTCCTCTTCGTTGAGAATCTCACGGCAGCGCTTCAGGATTTGTTGCACGGCGGCACGAGAAAAGCTCAAGAAGAGAATGCTTTGACCAGGCGTGAGTGTGTCCAGAATGCCCTTACTCTTCAGTAGTGCGAGTGTCGTTTTGCCTGATCCGGGCCCACCAATAACCAGCGAATGGCCTTCTTCGTCTATGACCGACTGGCGCTTCTCGCAGATCTTAAAGGCCATTGCTCAGATCAAATCCTCAACATCGATTTCGATCGTATCGGGATCGTCCGGCCCTTCTTCATCGTCTGCATCGTCGAGCTTGGGCAGAGCCATATCGGTGGCAACCCTTTCCAAAAAGGTCTTCACAGTGTCAGGTATCTCGTCGAGCGTTTCGCATTGCTCGATCAGCATCGCCGCAAAGCCGGACCCCTTCTTGGCTTTGAGTACCTGTTTGGACAACGCGATCACGTCATCATCGCTTTCACCGCCTTTCAGATAACCCTTGTCGGTCGGGTAGTCGGGATGGCCTTTGGCTTGATCCAAAAATCGGCGATGTACCGCAGGACCTATCTCGGCGGCCAGCAAGTCTTCTGTGCCCTGGTACGCGCTCTCGAAACTGTGGTGGTAGGTGCTTAGCATGGCAAGCTGACTTAACATCCAAGCTTTCTTGGGTTTATCGTGGAACGCGAAAGAAGTCTTCTTCAGAGCACCGAAGAACGGCCCCCATTTGGGAACATCCGACTGCGAGCACGCGTCGAAGACGCTCACTCCGACCAAGTCTAGAGGCGCGTACGTGCCAGATTTGTCGAGCGTCTCATACACATAGCTCGCCGCAGCCAGCATCTTGGCTTCGGTGTCTCCTTCCGCAACGATCACCCCGCGTGCCAAAACCGCCTCAGCCAATTGCCTGCGATTAGTACGCAACGCGCTGTGTTTGATGTGTCCCGTCGGAATACTGTCCGATGAAAGTGTCCCTGACTTGCGCGAGATGGCGCGCAGGTTCGCCATATTGAACTCTTCGATCACATATGGCGAATGGGAGGTGATGATGGCCTGTCCCATGTTCTTTAGTAGATACTTGGTGATCCGACGCTGCGCATGAGGCGGCAAGGCGATCTCAGGTTCTTCCATTGCGAAAATGATGGCACGGTTGCCGCGTAAATCTGCGATGTGGGTCAGCAAGGAAAAAACAAGCGCGTTCACCGCGCCCGTGCCAAGCCGATTGAACGGCACGGCATGGTTGCTGTCCTGGCTTTTTAAGAAGAGTTGTACAACTTCCCGCAAGTTTTCGCGCGTCAGGTCAGAGGCATAGAAGCCCGTCGCATCCTTTTCTGCCGACAAGCCAACGAAACGCGCCATGCGATCCTTTATTTGCGTCTGAATACCTTTGAGTTGAGGAACGTCGCCAATCGACGGATCGAGGGCGCGAAGTTGTTTCAGCGTGCTTTCCCACATCGACTCCTTCCCAGTATCCCCGAGCCGCAAGATCGTATCGAGCAACGAGCCGCGCTGAAGACTGAGTGCCCGGCGTCCGGTGCGGAGCGTGCGCAAGTAGATGAAGCCACATTGTACCTTCCACCCGCGAGGGAAGAATTGTAAACCGGCGAAAGGTTTTCCATAGTCTTCAGCGTCTTCGCCAATGTCTTCAACAGGATGTGCGAAATACGTCGCCCCGACGAAATCATCTTCTTTTCGGTCGTAGGAACCGATGAAGGTTAGGGGTAAAGCGCGGACGACATCATCGCCATCGGCGTCCTCTGGTGTTGCGCCATCTTCATCAACAAACCCGTTTTTCGCGTCACTCCATGGACGCGTTTTCGAGAAGAGCTTTCTCTCCATTTCTTCTGGTAGATTGAGCAACACCACATCAATCTTGATGTAAACTGGATTGCCATAGTCATCGAGATAGCGGCCTGCATGGAAATCGTGCTCATTAATGATCGGACGACGATAAGCGCGTTCGGGGCCAAGAACTAATTCCAGCGCTTCACAGATTGTGGACTTGCCCGCATTATTGCCGCCGACAAGAAGTGTGTGACCGTCGAAGTCGACCGACCCCTTGTGAACACCTCTGAAGTTCTCGATTGTGAGCCGCCTAACGGTCAGCGGCTCGCGCTCTTCGTTCGCTTCTTTTTCTGCGTCTGACATCCACTACCCAACCAAAATACGGACAACAAAAACTTTCCTCACAGATCATCGCACAGATTCGCTCAATAGCGAAAGACTGGCGCTATCTTCTGAAAAGCTGGGCTACTCGCTCTTCGCCCGTGTCAGACATTAACATCAAGTCGATTGGCAGCACTACGGATGAAAGTTACACACTTGATTAGATCACGCGCAAGATGTGCGCCGTGTCACGGCGCTCCTTCGCCTCGCTGCGCTCGTTGACCAAAGGGGCGTGCCGCCCCTTGTGGAAACCCCTGCGGAAAGATAGCGTGTATACTCAGAAGGGCTTAAGCTACCATGTACCTAGAGAGATTTCAGCGGAAGTTGATCCTTCTTAATGCCCGCCTTGCCGAAATGTGTTCTGCGGAATCCAATGACTTTCGCACTTATCCAAAGAGACTGGGCGTAAGGGAAATTCACGATCCAGGGCTCAAGGGTAGAGCATACATCTTGGTAGGAAATGTCCCAGCTGATATAGAGTTTGACTACATAAAATTAGACGATATCCGAAAACACTCACTCGGCGCTGACGCTAGAGAAAACTTAGTACGCTATGATAATTTTTGTAGTATCTTATTTTATCAATGCTTTGGAGATATCAAAAATCCAATTAGTGATCCAAATGGTAATATAGGTGTTTTCACATTTGGCGAATTGATTGGTTTAAGCAAAGCTACTTCCAGATTTATTATTGATACACACTATGCACAGAGCTTTCCAACATTTGGAACCTTTGCACAAAGCTACACTAAGGCTGAGAGATTTGCAATCACTCATGGAGGTATTTACTCTCTTTTTCGATTAGACCGGAATGCCGAAACTAATCGTTTAGGCTATAGTTTTGGTATGATATCGAAGTGCCGTTTGAGCATCCGATATCCAGTTCCATACAAGGGCAGTCAACGCTCGGGTAGAGAACTGTTTAGAATTCGCTGTAAGATGAATATCCCAGCTTATCAGGGTGAAAACCCAAGCCCTACTGCAGGTATTGATTCTTTTAAGTATGATGGTTTTGTTTCACAGCGAGATAAATATTGGTGGCAACTTCTTTTTCAGCAACGGCGAAGAATGCACCCAAATAGTGAAGATTTAGTACTGATATATATAGATAAAACATCCTTTCTGATAAATAATCGTACAGCACGATGGGGCAAAATTCTGTATCAAGATCAATCAAAAAGAATGGCCCCCAATTATGCAGATTGCCTGCTTATAAAAGAGAAAGGCAGTGCGATAAGAAAACTCCCTTCACCCGGAAGCTTTCCTGAGAGCATCATTCGCGCGGACAGATACTTTGAAACTGTACCAGGCGAAAGACCGATTATGCGGTCGCCATACACGATAGATATTCATCGACGTGACAGCTGGTCACCGGAGGATCGTGACCCAGTGCTGGCCTTGTTGAAGCAGTCTTCGCAGTCGAGATGATGTTTCAGCTGAGTAAGCATCTCACTCCCTCAAAATCAATTTTTGCACTGCAACAATTCGATTTTGGGCAGGTAGCCTGTAGTCGTTTCGTGTGACAAATCACTGAAACTTCGCGTCAAAACAGGTGCTTGTTCGCAGGCTCTCGAACGCTCTTCTTCCGCAGCGTTTGCGTGACCGACAGGGCCATTGTGGAACCCTAGGTACATTGGCGCGGAAATGGCAATGGAGGTAGTGGACGATGACTTCAAGAACGACATCCAATCAAACCGAAATTACCACTCAGCCGCAGGCCCAAACTGCCGAGAATGTGGACACCGTTGCTCATTCGGAGCTTGACCCAAATCCAAGAAGCTTGAACTGTTGCCAAAATTTGCACCATGGCCTCATGAATCACCTTCGTGGGTCAAAGCACTGGCATAAAGCCAAAGCGTATTATGAATGCGCAACTCAATGTGATCGCTTTCCAGCTTCAAGGTTCTTAGACTGGATCAACAGCAAAGATCGTATATCCTTTGACAATACGTGTAGTTCTCTTACGGATCATCAAAAACTCACTGACGCCATTGATAGACACAAACGCTCAAAGATTGACTTGGAGGCATCCGATGTTCGAGGGCTGATATTGGCGTCGTCTCTTGCCGCAATGCGGGAGCCTGCGCCGACTGATCACATGTGGCATTCGCTTCGCATGCTTCACGATATTGTCGAGGCGGGTGGATCATACTTGAGCGTTAAGGAGTCCGTTGGGCGCGTTGGGCCTATGCACAACGTTCTGGATGAAAATGGAATTCCTGTCGCTGGATTGCTGCGCGAAGTCGTTCCTTCTGAGGCAGCCGGTTGGCTAGATCTCGATTTTATTGAATTCAGTTCTGGCGACTTTAAAGTCTCAGGAACACCGAGCGGTCGATTAGTACCTCTACTAACGCAAGCTGATTTGGATGTGGCTGCACAACTTGCATTCTTCGAGGGCAGTGAGCCCGTTCCACCATCCTTTAGCCTCGACAAAGCTCCTTCCGAGCGCACCGACATGCGGCTCGATAGAAAAACGTTTCAACCTTCATGGCTGGCTTCCACAGCGTTTGGTCAGTCGATGTACTTTGCAGATTGGTTGATGAAAAGTTTTACGATGTGGAACGGCTTGCCATCTGTGGAAGACCCACTTGTTAGTGGCGCGACTGTGGAAGACTGGCAACCGCCTGCCATTGTTAAGGAGGTTAGCAAAGCTACAGGCCATCGCACCCTCCCAGATGAGACTGCGGCATCGCATGGTAGGCTCGAAATTGTTGTGAGATCAGCAGATGTCTCGCGAGCTTGCTTTAAGAAGTGGTTCTTTCAGCGCGTAATTCAGTACCAGCTTGGTAGCATTGATCTATTCGTTGAGAGTAGCATCTACGGTGGCGATGATGACTCCCAACGCTCAACACACCACTTCGAAAATGATCCTGCCACACAGCCGGGTGCCCGCGCCAAAGTTATTCTGGACAACTACCAGCATATATCTGACCTCTTTCCAGTGTTTGAGAGAGTTGGCCTGATCTTGGCCGTGTTTTCGATAATGTGCCAAGCTCGCAAGGATGGCGTGAAACTTTCGTCCAAAACTAAGCGCCGCATCAGTAGCCGAACGAATAGCTTCAAAGCCAATTTCGATAAGATGTATCCTCCCTGTGAGTTGTCTCCCAAACCCTTCCACAATGGAGGCTGCTATTGTAGCGGCGGTGTGTCAGGACGTCCGCAAGCAGCAGTTACAAAAGACCAAACGAAACCGTTTACCGCCCGTTCGGTACTGTCAAACCCATTCAGCGGTAACGGCGGCAAGGGTGGAGCATCCCAAACAGGTTTTGCTAGTGACAATGGCAACCCATCAGCAAAAAAAGAGTTTAACTGGAACGCAATAATTCCTGAGTGGACAACTTGGAGTCACTACCAAAAAGAGAGTATGGCTGGAGAAACATATGCAAGGATTGCCGGAAGATACTACAGCCATCACGCTGTTCAAGGCATGAATTTACCAGCTTACGGATATTATGCTGGTGACCCTAAAGTTGATCAAGACAAATACGTAGGAGCAAAAGTAAATATAGAAACTGGACACAGTATCGCTCCACGTTACGTTGAAAATTGTATTCGTAATGGAGAATCGGAGTTACAATCAAACAATCGTCATAAATTTATTGACGGAAACATCATTGTAGTGACAGATATAAGTAAGAGGATTGTAATTTCAGTTGGATATACAGCATGAGTGCCTATGTTGACGATATAAATAGCTTGATTGACTTCATTGACGAGAATCGCATAGGCGTCTTTCAAGATCGATGTGTTGCGCTTAGAGTTGGTTGCAATATCGAAATTACTTCAAAGTCAATTTCATGCGTAGGTGAGAAAGAATTTCGAGAATTCCTGCGCAAGAGAGGCAATGTCATTGTTTCAGAGGTGGGAGACGATGATTTTTACGCAGTTAACCCGGAACCAGATTTCGCTTTAATTCGTGACGTCATTGAAGAAGTTTACGAGCGTCTACAGTTCGAGTTGCCGCCTCCAACTCAGCCGCGAGCTTGCAGGAGCCTCGATCACTTGTCTGATCACTAGCACTTAGTTGCACTCCAGCCCACCGCAAAGATGGGCAGGAAGCCATCTCATCGGCCTTGTCGCTTAGGTGATGCCTAAGCCAGCCAAGAACCTGTATCAACGGCAAGCCGCCAAGGCGGTGCTATCGCACCGTTGACACAGAACCTTGTCAGGCTTTTCTTCGGCATCAGCGACGGCGGCTCCGCGAAGATGGCTTCAAACTTCCAGCAAAACTCAACGACTACCATTCGGGCGATGGCCCATCCCGTGAGTAGGCTGGATTGTTTGAACGACGTTTTCGGCGTTCGCTCGTGGGCGTACGACGGCGTTTGGTTTTGAATTCCTCTCGCTTTGCCTTGTCATCCTTATCCGGGTCTTTGCGCGGTCGTGGTCCGATCCGCCGGATATCTTGCGTCAGTTCGCGTTTGATCGACCGGGCATTCAGTTTGGTTTCAACCCGTTTTGCCTCGAGCACTTGATCAACAGCGGTTTGCCGAGCCAGGAGCTGCTCCCGAACTAAGTCATCGCGCAAAGCGGATTCTCTTCTGTCCTGATCATTTTCGGCCAGGGTCCGCTTTCTGCGGCCAGTGATCCGATCCAGCACACCGCGCCAGCCGTTGCGCAGTTTTGATTGCCGCTGCGTTTCTTCCCTTTGCTGCCGCTGTTCGAGAGCTTGCTTCTGGTTCGCGATTTGCTGGCGGTGCGCCTCAGCTTTTCGCCTTTTCTCTTCGTCCCATCGCGCCAACTTTTCCTGCGCGAGCCGAACCTGTTCGTCCTTGAGCTCTTTCAATCGATCCGTGACCAGTTTCGCCGCATCGTGGTGGGCATCTTCGCGGCTGGGGAGTGTCTTGAGATCGCCGAGCTTGGCCTTCACCTCTTTCGATCTGGCTTTGACTGCACGTCCCACCGAAAAGGCCTCACCAGTATGATCAACGGCGACAGCGCCGTTCCTATCGCCACGCGCTAGGACAAACCCATGTTCTTTTAGCGCTGCTGTGAATGCCGCCCGCCCATCCGAGATCATCCAGCAATCTTGAATGACCTCTTTCAGTTTGGCCGGATGGCGCCCAGCCCGCTTAGCCTGCTGCCATTCGGCCAGAGTATAATTGCGCGGGTTGGCTTCCTCATGTCGAACAAAACCGCGCGGCATGGTCCAGCCATGTTCGCGATAGAGTTCCCGACCCAGGTCATTCAACTTACGCTTGTCGAATGACATCTGCACCGCGCGCATGTTCTCGATATCGATGCGGCACCACACGGCGTGGGCATGCATGCGTAACTCCCCATCCGAGCCCCGCTTTTCATGAAACACGATGGTGCGGGGTTGTCCCGTCAGACCGAGTTTTTCTTCGGCCCGCTCAATAGTGTTGACGAACAGTTCAGGCGAGGCATCGGCATCCTTGGGCGGGTTGAGGCTAAGCGAATAGAGATGCTGTTTGCACTTGGTTGCCTGCGCGATGGCTTGGCTTTCCTGATAGGCCCCATGCAAATCCTGAGACACGAAACCGCGTATCTCATGGATCGTGACGCGTTCGTTCTCTGGCTTCATCAGATGATTGGCCACATCGCGCGCACCGCCCCGTTGGTTGCCAACAAGGATCATTGATCCTCCAGCGTTTCGAAGGTGACATGGTCAGTTTTACCCGGAGGCGGAAGTGGCTTGAGACCGAGCGCTTTCACCAATGCATTGCGCATGGTGGCAATGTCCCACGCCATCGCTCGCAACTCATCGGCCAGTTCACGATCCAGCCCGAGGCGATTTTCTTCATGGGCGAGGATCAGCCGGTGCATCCGATTGCTGAACGGAGCACCGCCGATGGTGCGAAGGATCAACGCAAGGGATTGCTTGTCTTTGATCACATGCTTACCGCGAGCCTTGCGGGGTTTCACATCATCGCCAAACAAACGACTACGCACATGATCGCTGATCGAGAGATTACCGGCATCGGTGCGGAGCTTCTCTTTTTCCTCGGCTGTGACGCGCAAGGTGACGTAAAGCGGCTTTTCCCGCTTAACTTTGGGCTTCGGGGCAAAAGGAGCGACGGCGCAAGAGAACGCTTTGCCAAGGCGATTTTCGAGTTTCTGAGTGTCGGAGTGCGTCATGGGTGAGGCCCTCCAAAGTCAGATTCAGCAGAAATCTCCGATCCAGCGGGAGGAGTGAGAGAACAGTCATGCTCTCCTTCGTCGAGCGCTTCGAAAAATGCAGCAATATCAGAGTGTTTGAGTAGATCACTCCACTCTTCCAACACCTCTAAAACAGGTTCTAGCTTTGTTGGATCAGGCCCACCATGATCGATACTTACAACCGCCTCGATCTCGTTCTTACGCTGTCTTGATCAGCGTCTTCCCGAAATTGCCGCCCTTCAGCATGTCGATGAACGCTTGCGGCGCATTCTCGATGCCTTCCGTGATGCTCTCGCGGTACTTCACGCGGCCATCGCGGATGTAGCCAGACACTTCGTCTAGGAACGCCGGGAACCGGTCATAGTGGTCGGTTATGATGAAGCCGCGTACGCTGAGGCGCTGCACCAGGATCGTACGCCACAGCTTCGGTAACATGTCGGGCCCGTCGCCGCCTGCCATGCCAAACCCGCTCATGTTGTACTGCGAGATCATTCCGCAGACAGGGATGCGGCCCCACACGTTCATCAGGGGGATCACCCCCTGCAGGGTCTTGCCCGCAACATTCTCGAAGTAAACATCGATCCCATCGGGGCACTCCGCGGCCAAGGCCTCGCGCATTGCGTCGCCATCTGCTGCTGCATAGTGGTCGATGCAGGCGTCGAAGCCGAGCTCATCGACGGCGAACGCGCATTTCTCAGGGCCTCCTGCGACGCCTACGACGCGCATCCCCTTGATCTTGCCGAGCTGGCCGACCAGGGATCCGACCGCTCCGGTGGCTGCGGCGACGACAAGTGTCTCTCCATCCTTCGGACGACCGTGGTCGAGTAGACCAACATAGGCGGTGATGCCAGGCATCCCGAGCACGCCGATTGCTGTCTGGATCGGTGCGATCGACGGGTCGATTTTCCGGATGCCGGCACCGTCCACCGCAGCGTGGGTGCACCAACCGAAGCGTCCCTCGACGACATCCCCGGGGGCGAACTTCGGATTGTCGGAGGCAACAACCTCGCCAACACAGCCGCCTTCCATCGTGCCTCCGATTGGAACAGCGGCGGCGTAGGACTTGCTCTCATCCATCCGGCCGCGCATGTACGGGTCGAGCGATTGCCACAGCACTTTGACGAGGATCCCGCCTGCGGGGACGTCAGGTATGTCCGAGGTTTCGAGCCGGAAGTCGGTCAGCTTTGGTTCGCCCTGGGGACGAGCCGCCAGTACGATCCGTTTCATCTGTTCGGCCATATCATCCTCCCGATCTGTGTCGGCGTCAGACTGCGCCCGTTAAAACGCCTCTCGCAAGCCTGAAATTCCCTGTTAACGTACCGAAAACACATGGGAGGTTTTCACCATGCTGATGGGCCAGATGATGCACCGACCGCTGTTGGTGTCATCGTTGATTGACTACGCCGCCGAGATGCATCCGGGGGCCGAGATCGTATCCTCGACAGTTGAAGGCGGATTGCACCGCACGAGCTATCCCGAGATCCGCAAGCGCATCGCTCAATTGGCGCACGCGTTGAAGGCGATGGGGATCAAGCCTGGCGACCGGGTCGCGACACTCGCCTGGAATGGCTACCGGCATTTCGAGCTCTACTATGCGATCGCGGGTATCGGAGCCGTGTGCCACACGCTGAATCCGCGTCTCTCGGCGGAACAGTTCATCTACATCACGAACCACGCCGACGATGTCGCGCTGTTCTTCGATACGACATTCGCACCACTCGTCGATGGATTGGCTCCAAACTTGCCGTCGGGTATGAGATACATCGCGATGTGCGATCAGGCGCATAAGCCGGACAGTCCGCTCGACCTTGTGGTCTATGAAGATCTTTTGGCTGGACAACCCGAGGATATCGCCTGGGACGATTTCCCCGAAGATACAGCCTGCGCGCTTTGCTACACATCTGGAACGACTGGCGATCCGAAGGGCGTGTTGTATTCGAACCGCGCGATGGTTCTGCATTCGCTGTTTGTGACAATCGGGCAGGGATCGACGTTCGCTCAGGGCACCCGGATTCTGCCCGTGGTGCCGCTGTTTCACGCCAATGCCTGGGGCCTGCCTTATGCCGCGGCACTGACGGGGTGCTCACTGATCTTTCCCGGTCCGCGGCTTGATGGCGCGTCCTTGTTCGACCTGATGGAGGGCGAACGGGTGGACTCCGCGTGGGGCGTGCCGACTGTCTGGCTTGGCTTGATCAACGAGATGGACAAGCGCGGCGCGAAGCCCGCGAGCCTGCGCGAGGTTCTTGCTGGCGGATCGGCGGTCGCGAAGGCGTTGATCGAGCGGTTCCAGAAAGACTATGGCGTCGAAGTCTACCAGGGGTGGGGCATGACCGAGATGTCGCCGGTCGGGACGATCTCGATGATGACGCCAGAGATGCAGGCGCGGCCGCTGGATGAACGCATCGCTCTCAAAGCGCTGGCTGGACGCAAGATGTTCGGTGTCGATCTGAAGATTGTCGACGAGGACGGTGCGCGTGTTCCGCATGATGGCAACGCCGAAGGCGAGCTTTACGTGCGCGGGAACTGCATCACCTCCGGCTACTTCAAGAACGAAGCGGCGACTGAAGCTGCGATGGATGCCGAAGGTTGGTTTGGTACAGGCGATGTTGCGTCGATTGACACCGAGGGATGGCTGTCGATAACCGATCGCGCGAAGGATCTGATCAAGTCAGGAGGAGAGTGGATCTCGTCCATTGATGTCGAGAACACGGCGATCGCTCATCCCGCCGTTGCCAACGCCGCTGTCATCGCGATCGCCCATCCGAAATGGGATGAGCGGCCGTTGCTGATCGTTCAGAAACAGCCGGGGGCGCAGCCGCAGCCGCAAGAACTCCTTGATCACGTTGCCGAGCATCTGGCGAAGTGGCAGGTGCCGGACGCAGTCGAATTTGTCGACGAGCTGCCTCTGACCGCCACCGGCAAGGTGTCGAAGAAAACCTTGCGTGAGGCATTCCGCGATCATCCGATCGGAAAGGCCTAGCAAGATGTCAAAGCAGGTTTGTCTGGTGATCGGTGCGGGCGATGCCACTGGC
>JBCCBQ010000025.1:0-18049 GCA_039033955.1 Pseudomonadota bacterium | reverse complement strand
TATGCAGGCACGAAAATACCAAGTATCTGCTCGCGCATGGTGCCTCGCTGTCTAGCCTAGAGCATGCGGGATGTTTCCATAACCGTCGAAAGTCCAAAAATGAAAACCGAGTTTGAGATCGCTGCGCCGCTCGCCCAAGCGCTAGCTGACAAAGGGTATGAGGCTCTCACGCCTGTGCAAGAGGCGGTTCTCGATCCAGCCTTGCTGGGACGTGACTTATTGGTGTCTGCCCAAACCGGGTCCGGCAAGACCGTTGCTTTTGGACTGACATTGGCGACGTCAATCTTGCGTGACGGGCCTCTTTTGTCGGATGCGGCCCGACCTGCTGCTTTGATCGTCGCGCCGACCCGCGAGCTTGCTCAACAAGTCACAAAGGAATTGCAATGGCTGTTTGCCGTCGCTCGCGGACGCGTGGTCTCTTGCATTGGCGGTGTTGATATTCGCGATGAAATGCGCGCGCTGAAGAAGGGAGCTCATATCGTTGTCGGGACCCCTGGTCGATTGATGGACCATATCCGACGGGGGTCACTGGATCTCGATGACCTGCAAGCGGTCGTACTCGATGAAGCTGATGAGATGATGGATATGGGGTTCCGAGAGGAACTTGAATATATCCTAGATGCGGCGCCGAGCGATCGGCAAACTCTGATGTTCTCTGCGACTGTGTCAAAACCCATCGCGAGGCTGGCAGAAACTTATCAAAATCAAGCGGTACGCCTGAATACGATTTCAGAGAAATCCGCGCATAGCGACATTTCATACCAAGCGATGACCGTGGTTCCAACGGATGTCGAAAAAGCCGTCATAAATACGCTTCTCCTTCACGATGCACCCAACGCAATCGTGTTCTGTTCGCGCCGTGACTCAGTCAACAAACTGACGTCGCGCCTCACTAATCGTGGGTTTTCCGTCGTCGCTCTGTCTGGAGAATTTAGCCAAAAAGAGCGCAGCAATGCTGTCATGGCCATGCGTGACGGCCGGGCGCGGGTCTGTGTCGCAACCGATGTTGCCGCGCGGGGACTGGATCTTCCAGGCTTGGACCTGGTCATTCATGCCGATCTGCCGCGCAATAAAGAAGGCCTCCTTCACCGCTCTGGACGAACGGGTCGCGCCGGACGCGCCGGCGTGTGCGCGTTAATTGTTCCAGTCCGTGCCAGACGCCGAACCGAACGATTGCTAAGGGATGCTAACGTGACTGCAGACTGGCGCTTACCGCCATCTGGAACCGAGATTGAAGCGGCTTTAAACGCCAAACTCTTGGTCAACGACGTTTTTCAGTCGCCACCGGATGCCTCCGAAGTTGACCTTTCAAACGCCCTTTTAGAGCGCTATGGCGCTGACCATCTTGCGGCTGCGATTGTGCGGCTAACGCGGGCAAAAGACTCAGCGCCTGAAGTCCTTCAGGACCCGAATACAGAAAAGTCCAAGAAAGCCCATTCAGACAAATATGATCCGGGTCGCGATGACGCGCGCAATGACGCGCGCGAACATGGCGGTCGCCGCAAACCCGACTTTCCAGATGGCCAGTGGATCAAACTTGGCGTCGGTCGCAAGAACAAGGCAGATCCGAAATGGCTTATTCCAATGCTCTGCAAATCCGGGGGCTTTTCACGCAACAGTATCGGCGCCATTCGGATCGATGCGGACGCAACCCATGTTGAACTGAAGCCTGATGCTGCACAAAGCCTGATGGAGGCAGCAGGGGAGCGCCAAATCATCGACAAAAGTATTTGGGTCGGCTTAACAGACGAACCCGAAGCAAGAGCTTCATCACCATGGCCGAAGCAGGATGTGAAAAACCGAAGCTCAAAAAAAGTCAGACGCCCCGCATCTGGAAAACCGGACAAAAATATTGGGCAAAAAAAGCGAACAGGCCCTAAAAAGCCTCGCGGCCCAAATGGTGAGAAGAAACGCAGCAAAGCAAAGACTCGCCAGAACTGATACAATGCGGACATTTCGAGACTTAGAGATGGTGCCCAGAAGAGGACTGCGATTAACCAATTAGACTCTGAAAATGCTTGATTTTTTCAGGAATATGGTACGGAGCTGTACCATATGATGTACCATACTTTAACTGGGCTATAGAGGTTAGAGTCCTCATTTTATCGTTTAATGACAAGGATATATCCTATGCGGCGAGTTGCGGCAACCCAGCTCGCTTCGATTTTATTGGGATTTGGAACCGAAATGGCACCATACAATCGTTCGCCGTATGGCTCGACCACCCTCACGCCCCCTACCTTTCTATTTTGAAAATCTGGGTTACAGAACTCAACACTCGGCCGGGGCGATCTCTGGCGATGATTTCTCCATCCCTATGCGAGTAGTGGACTGCATCAGGAAATGCCTCCCATGAAAGCGGGTGTTTCGCGTTCGGATTGTGGAACACCTGAACTTCATCACCCCAGAACTCTTGGTAACTGGGATGAGTGATATCTATCCTGAACGGTATCCCCACGAAGGCGTCAGGGTCTGGATCAAAAGTGAACCCTTGGCGTATGTAAGTGTGATCCTCAGGTTTGAATCCCGCCAATACGCCTAGGCGATCAAATTTTGCCAATGTCGCCGCATTCGAGAACAAAACCGCTGAAACGTTCTCTGTACCTTCGAGCTTAAAGAAGCCAGTTTCAATCTTCTTTCCATTAAATTCGTGGAACTCAATGTCTTCCGCTTTTCCGACCTTTCTCCCGTCTCTCTCAACTACGGACAGGCGTTGACCGAAAATGTATGAGTAAAGCCCTCCCTGACTATAAGTCATCGGACCAAGTCGATCCAATTCCGCATCGTGATGAAAGTCCGCAATTGCGATGACGAAGGGCAAACCGTCTGCTTCAGGTTTTTCCCAGTAGTGGCGTCCTTGAGCGTCCTTTTTGTCCAGCTTTGATCTCAGTGGGGAGGCGTATTTGATCGCCATATACCCATGCAGGAACTCTGACATTTCCTCTGGGTTTCTTGGCTTTGGATGGTCCTTCAATGGACCCGTCTGCGAGGGCGACACAGTCGTGGCTTCCACTGCGAAGTTAAACCACGGACTTTTCACCAGAAGATCGGGGGCTTCCATGTGCGAGACATCATAGCCTTGGTCTCGGAACATCGCCCACAGGTATATTTCCCATAGACGCTGATCGAACTGGCTCTCTTGAAACTCTTTCACCAGATGGGGATCAGAGGATGTCATCCATGGTGATATTGCCTCAATAACCTTTCTTGCTGGGAACCGTGCATCCTGATCCCTCAGTACCAAGTAGTTCTTATGAAGCCTGTCGACAGGCACTCCACGATCTTCCAAAAGATTCAGCGGTCGCTTAGGTTCCTCTCCCTGAATGACAACCCCGGTAAACGCAGGGTCCCGCACCATTCTAGCCATAGCCACCCGAAGTTCCGCCGTCGCGCGCCGTTCACTTCGTATGCTCATATCTAATTCTGTACAGCAAAACCGCCCGACTCCATCGCGGACGAGAATTATCCATCCATAGTCCCGATCTGTGTGATCGAGCACGACAGTGCCTAATGCTTTTCCGTCCATATCACTCCACCACGATAGTTCAGTTGAAATGAGACGCGTCGCCGCCATTCGCGTTCCAATCGCGAAAAGATCGAATTGAGATTGCGATATGCGTTTGACCAACTTCCTTGTTCTCCAAGCGGTAATTTGTCGAAAGATCGTGGGGATATTGAGTTTGATTGGCATTACCATGCGGGCTACCATTTTATGTGAGCCTCTAACGCTATGCGGAATCGCTTAGCCCGCCCATGCCTTTCCTGAAACGCCGGATTGGCGAATCTAGGCGAACGCGTTAAGAGGATGAGTCCGATCTGAGGCAGCGGATTCACACGTCCGACCTAGTGATTTTGGCGGAGCGGTTAGGGCGTGGCACCATGGGGCTAGACGAGTTTATTGATTGATGGAGCAGATCCAGTGCGAGTGAGCGCTCGAACTATCAATTGTTCCTGTCGCAACTTGCCGCGCAGATTGGCGCACCAGAACCGGACCCAGCGACTGAAGACGACTCACGCAACGCGTATGTTTTCGACCGCGCAGTAAAAGACCCTGTCTCAGGAACAACCCGGTTCGTCGATCTCTACAAACGCGGATGTTTCGTCTGCGAGGCCAAACAAGGCAGCGAGAAGAAATCACGCCCCGCCGACCCGCGCCAGCACGAGCTTCTCACCGGCGAAGCAATCCCGGAAAAAACGAAAACGGGAACGGCCGTCCGAGGCACACTAGGTTGGGCCAAAGCGATGGTTGCGGCCAAACAGCAAGCGCATAACTACGCTCGCGCGCTTGACCCGTCCGAAGGCGCACCGCCATTCCTCGTCGTTGTCGACGTCGGCCATGTGATCGAACTCTATTCCGATTTTTCCGGCACGGCTCGCAACTACACCCAGTTTCAGGACGGCACGCGCTTTCGTATTGCGCTGGATGACCTTCGAGACGAGCGGGTACGCGAGACACTGCGCCTCGTCTGGACAGACCCTCACGCCCTCGATCCCGCAAAGAAAGCCGCCAAGGTTACGCGAACCATCGCGGACCAGCTTGCCGCGCTGGGCAACAGCTTCGAGGGACAAGGGCACGACTCGGAGAAGGTCGCCCGCTTCCTGATGCGGTGTCTCTTTTCCATGTTTGCCGAAGATGTGGAGCTTATACCGAAGGATAGCTTCACCAATCTGCTAATCGAATTGCGCGGCAATACCAAAGTCGTACAGCCCACGCTTGAAGCGCTCTGGACGACGATGAACGAGGGTGGATTTTCGCCAGTCCTTCGTCACGACTTGCTCCGGTTCAATGGTGGCCTATTCGCTGAGGCCGATGCCCTTCCGGTCAACGAGCTGCAGCTTGGGTTGCTCATTGCGGCAGCGGAGGCCGACTGGCGCGATGTCGAACCGGCAATTTTCGGCACACTACTGGAGCGAGCCCTTAGCGCAAAGGAGCGCCACAAGCTGGGCGCACACTACACGCCCCGCGCCTATGTGGAACGGCTGGTTATGCCGACAATCATTGAGCCTCTTCGCGCAGACTGGGACGCTGTGAAGGCGGCGGCCTTTGCGCTTGCGGATAAGGACGACGAAAAGTCTGCCCGCGACGAGGTGCGAAAATTCCACCGCCAGCTTTGTGAAATCCGCGTGCTCGACCCGGCCTGTGGGTCTGGGAACTTCCTCTATGTCTCTATGGAGCAGATGAAGCGCCTCGAGGGCGAGGTGCTCGACGTTTTGACCGAGCTAGGCGAAACGCAGGCCCGGCTTAGCCTCGCGGGTGAAACGGTCGATCCCCACCAATTCCTTGGCATTGAGATCAACCCATGGGCGGCGGCGGTGGCTGAGCTCGTCCTCTGGATTGGCTACCTGCAATGGCATTTCAAAACCTTCGGTGAAGCAACGCCGGATCAGCCCGTTTTGAAGGATTTCCACAACATCGGATGTCGCGATGCCCTGCTTGTTCTAGAAGGCGAGCACCCCCGTATCGGTGATGATGGGCAGCCCGTCACCAGATGGGACGGCGAAACGATGAAACGTCACCCGGTGACTGGCGAGATGGTACCGGATGCTGCCGCTCGCGTGACGGTTATGAACTACGAAAGCGCCAAAGCTTCCCACTGGCCAGCGGCAGATTTCATCGTTGGCAATCCGCCTTTCATTGGCGCAAGCCGAATGCGCGAAGCGCTAGGTGATGGCTATGTAGAAACACTGTGGGCAACTTATCCAAAAATGCCCCAGAGTGCGGACTTCGTCATGTTCTGGTGGGAGAATGCTGCGAAGTTGGCCAAACTCTATGACGCAGGCGCTCGGAAGGGTTTAAGGTGTTTCGGCTTCATCACGACGAATTCCTTGCGCCAGACCTTCAATCGTCGCGTATTGCAGCCTCACTTGGACGATCGCAAGCGGCCTGTATCCCTCCTGTTTGCCATTCCTGACCATCCTTGGGTCGATAGCCTGGATGGTGCGGCCGTACGCATTGCTATGACCGTCGCTGGTGCTGGACGACGGGAGGGACGATTGCTGATTCTTGCGAGTGAAACAAAGACGGGCCCGGAAGTGGACGGCAGGGAAGTTACATTTTCTGAGCGACGCGGGCGAATTTTTGCAAACTTGCAGGCAGGTGTGGATGTTGCAAAGGCGGAAGAACTGCGGGCGAACGAACGACTATCTAGTCCGGGTGTCAAACTGCACGGTTCAGGCTTCATTGTAACACCTGAACAAGCACATACTCTCGGGTTAGGAACAGTTGAAGGGCTGGAGAAACATATACGGCCTTATAGAAATGGACGCGATCTACTCCAGACATCTCGCGGAGTGATGGTGATTGACCTATTCGGGCTAGATGAGGAACAAGCCCAAGCACGCTTTTCAAGAGCGATGGCTCACGTGCGCGATACTGTGAAACCAGAAAGAGATCAGAATAATCGCGCGACCTATCGGGAAAATTGGTGGGTATTTGGCGAGCCACGTAAGGATTTGCGGCCCGCTTTAGAAGGTATGAAACGCTATATTGTTACCGTTGAAACGTCTAAACACTGCATATTTCAATTCCTCGATGCCGAGGTGCTTCCAGACAACAAGTTGATAGTTCTGGCCTTAGGAGATGGTGAGCATCTCGCAACACTTTCGAGTCGACACCATAATATATGGGCACTAGCTGCAGGAGGTTGGCTAGGTAAAGGAAACGATCCTGTTTATGTGAAATCTAAATGTTTCGACCCGTTTCCGTTTCCAAATTGGTCGCCGACCGTAGCATCGCGCTTGCGTGAACTTGGAGAGCGGTTGGATGCGCATCGCAAAGCCCGGCAAGCGGAGCATCCGAAGCTCACCATCACACAAATATATAACGTGCTCGAACGATTACGCGATATTGAGACTTCAAACTCCGGAGAAATCCTGGAAAAGCGCGATCGCGAAATCTATGAGCAGGGCCAAATCGGCTTTCTGAAGGATCTTCACGACCAGATCGATGTCGCTACCGCCGAGGCTTATGGCTGGCCAGTGGACCTTTCAGATGAGGAGATTCTGGAACGCCTCGTCGCGCTAAATCGCGAACGCCACCTTGAAGAAATTGGCGGCAAAGTTCGCTGGCTTCGGCCCGAATATCAGAACCCAAGCGGGGAAGCCGCAACCGCTCACACCGGCGAACTCAGCGTCGATCAAGGCCAGGTCGCGTCTGGAAAACACCCTTGGCCAAAAGATTTGCCGCAGCAAATGGCAATGGTTCGTTCCATCCTCGTTGACCTTGCAACTGCCAGCATTGAAGAGGTTCGTAGCCAGATCAAGCGAGGCCAAACAAAGACCATTCGCGAACGCCTCGACACTTTAACCGCCCTAGGACAGGCGGAACGCGTGGGCGAAGATCGCTACGCAGCCTAGTGAATGTCGGGTGAAAAAATGCTCAATGATGAGATGATCGCGGCCTATAAAGCAACCAACTACAGAGTACTTTTAGACCCGGAATTCACGCTGAGAGTGGGCGAGCGAAGCGAAGAACTCCTCAAACTTTACCAGCTCACTCGCTCAAATTCCGCTGCATTTATCACCGCCTGAAACCCGTTCAGCGAACAGAAATCACAAAGCGAAAACGACCACAAAAACGCTCTTTTGAGGGCTGATCTTGAAACACTGTGCGAGGATATTCTTCCCGGTTTTGGCGCATGGCCAGACGATCCAATCAAGGGCGAAGACAGCTTTTTAGCCGTCGGAATTTCCGAAGAAGATGCGGAATTTCTTGGAAGAAAATACAAACAAAACGCCATTCTATTTGCGGCAGAAGACGCCACTCCACGACTAATATTACTGGTGAAATAGTCTGGGTATTGGAGTGTTACATTCAGGCCCAATGGCATGAAATGCCGCTTGGGCCATGACAATTTTCCTTGCTGAAATTGCGACGGGTCAAGGGCCTTAGGGCCGCTTCGCGGCGCGTGTTTCACGCGCCCTTGACCCGCCGAAATTTAAGCGACAAGCGCAACAGATATGCAGCGAATATGGGAAATTGTGGGAGAAAGCGTGGACGTGGACGGACAGCGAACCCGAAGGGCAAGATAAAAGGAGTGGCACCACATGCCACTTAACCCCTTGTCTGCACATCGATTTTTTGGCGCCTGTTGTACGCAGTAGTGGTGTACAAAATTCACCAATGGCCTGCTGTTATTGGCGAATATGTGCACCACACTTTGGAAAGTGTTGTATGGGCTTGCAAGCTCTTGCCGCGAATTGCCGCCATTCCAACTAGGCAAACCATCCGCGATTTTGGACACTTGCATCGATACCCGCAGTCTCCACCGAGCCGCCCACCATGAAGCCACGCGTCAACCTTCGTTTAGATCCCCAACTCCTCGCCATCCTGGAGGATGTCGCATTCGAAAATCAGACGACCAAGACCTCCGTTCTCGAAGATGCGCTTCGCCACTATTTCAGCGAAGAACGAGACTACACAACAGAAGACCGAGTGATGAAGAGAATGGATAATTTCGAAACACGCATGGGTCGCCTCGAATGGAAGGCCAATCTCAGCATCGAAATATTGTCTCAATATATGCATTATTGGCTCACGCGCACTGATCCAATTCCAGAGTCCGAACGCGACGCGGCTGCGGCCCTCGGTTTCCGACGTTTCAATTACTTCATGGACCAAGTGGCGACGAAGATGGGAGCGCGGCGAACACTTTCGCATGAATCGCTGCGCTGGACCGGTGCTGATCCAGACTAAAAAACTTTCTGATTGCCTTGCTCCACTCGGACAGTTTATCGCTTGGGGAATGGACCATTTTGAGAACATCGTTCGTTTACTTCTAGAGAACGAGGGTTACTGGGTTGTCTCTTCGTTCAAAGTGAACTTGTCAAAAGAAGAAAAAGCCAGAACTGGAAAACCGACTATTCCACGCCCAGAGATAGACCTGATCGCCTATCGACCGGGAAATGGTTATATTACCGCCATAGAGGCAAAATCATTTTTGGATTCAACCGGAGTTTCAGCGAGCTCTTTGGAAGAACGCTATGAGGTCGCCACAGGGAAGTACAAGCTTTTCACGACGCCAAGCTATCGGAAGATTGTCTTTTCTCGACTGTCACAAGACTTAGTTGATCGAGGGTTCTTGTCTGATGAACTCCCAATCAGGCTAGGACTAGCGGCCGGAAAAGTAAAAAAAGGGGATGAGGCGCGAATAGAAGAGATTATGTACGGAGAAAATTGGGAATACTGGTCACCAGAGCTCATTAAGAAGGGTATCATTGCGCTGGCGGAGCAAGGGTATGAAAACGAAGCGGTATACATCAGCGCCAAAATTCTACTGAGGTGATACGAATCACGATTGGCCGCTTTCATGTGCCGTACTGCTGTCGTTGAAGTTGGCTTTATGGTTGATACGCACCGGCTTGCAGCCGCTTGCATACTGTTGCCGCGATTTGCCGCCATTCCAACTAGGCAAGGAAAGTACCGTGCGGGATTGTAGGATAAGGCTGGCGAAGTGGCTGGCCGAAGTCGAGTTAGGAGGCACCGATGCCCAAGCCCAACATTGTCTCGTTTACCCCAATGCGTTCAGATATTCCAACACCGTCAGCGCACAAGCCACAGCGCTTTCTGTCGCTTCGCGATGTGCTCGATCGACTTACCATAAGTCGCTCGCTGCTTTACGAACTGATCAAAGACCCAGTTCAGCCGTTTCCATCGCCGGTTCATCTCGGTCGCCGGAGCGGTTGGGTGGAGCGGGAAGTTGAAGCTTACATGAGGCGTGTAATTGAAGCGGAGCGCAAGCGAGAGAGAATAAACAATTGCGAGAATCAGTAGTGCGGTCCACTCTGAGTGGTGATGAATCAATCCGAATTTACTCGACTCTTTTGCGAACGGCCTGCGGCATACGCTTGGTTTCTGGGAGCCGGTGCCTCACACAACGCCAACCTGCCGACAGCCGAAGACATTATCACCGATCTCAAGCGCAGATATTATTGCGCTGAAGAGAACCAAAAGTTTACGACGAAAGACCTCCAGAACGCGGCGGTTCGGGAAACGATAGAAGCTTATATGCAGTCACGAGGCTTTCCCGAGCGTTGGGCACCGAGCGAGTACTCCACATTTTTCGAAATTATCTTCGGCGATAATCGTGAACGTCAGAGGAATTATATTTCCAGAATTCTCTCAGAGGATCGCGTGCGTTTATCAATTGGCAATCGCGTTTTCGGTGCCTTGATTGCGAGCGGACTTTGTCGGGTGGCCTTTACAACCAATTTTGATCCCGTTGTCGAAAAGGCCGTAGCTGAGGTGTCCGGAAAACCGCTTGCGGCGTTCCACCTTGAAGGCGCGCATAATGCAGTTTCCGCGCTCAACAATGAGCAATACCCGATTTACTGCAAACTACACGGCGATTTTCAGTATGATAGCATCAAGAACTTGTCCGACGATTTGGCTTCCCAAAACGCGGAACTGTCGCAGTGTTTCAAGATGGCAGCCAGTCGGTTCGGCTGTGTCGTCGCCGGATACTCTGGACGGGATGATAGCGTCATGGCTCTGTTCAGAAGTGCGCTTGCCGCCCCGAACCCATTTCCGCACGGGCTCTACTGGCTGAACATGAAAGGCACAGAACCTTTGCAAACCGTCACGACCCTTATTGAGGAGGCGAAGGCGGCAGGCATCCATGCAGAACTGGTCGATATCGAAACATTTGACACGGTCATGCTTCGGCTATGGCGGAATTTGCCTCAACAGCCCGATGGCTTAGATGCGAAAGTCCGCAAAGGTAGGGCCGGCGCGGTTCACATCCCTCTTCCATCTGCGAGCGGGAGTAAGCCACTCCTCCGCATGAGCGCACTGCCAATGACAAAAGTGCCTGAACGCTGTGTGCAGATAGACTTTAAAGGTGAGCTAAGTTGGGAGGCCATTTCCTGCATCCGCCGAGCTCCAGAGACGAGCGCAATCATGACGTTTGACGGGACACTTATGGCGTGGGGACAGGTGACCGACTTTGAGATCACATTTGGAGATAGATACAAAGGCAGCGCTGATCTTTCCTTTGATGCTGATTGGCGCACGTCTTCCCGGCTTCATATCAAGCGATTTCTCGAAGATGGGCTCGCCCAAGCCATTTGCCGGGAAAGACCTTTGCTTAAGAGGCGACGCGGGTCCGGTATCTATTTGATTGTTGATAACAAGGCGACTGATGTCGGGATATTCGAGGATCTTCATCGTGAGGTTGGCAAGACCAGCGGCCTGATACCGGGATTGTCGCTGCCTGCAGTGGATGACCGGCCAGCCATCGATAAAGTTCATTTTGCCGAGGCGCTGCGTATCTCGCTGGGTTATGCGGATGACCGTCTCTGGATGCTCTTGAAGCCGGATGTTTGGATTTGGCCATCGAGCGCGCGGCAAATTGCGACAAATTTTCTCGATGGACGCAAAGCAAGTCGACGCAACGACAAACATGATCGTATTTTGTCTGCTTGGGTCGCTATCTTGTCAGATCATGCTGGCAAAGATGTTGAAGTAATCCTGTCTCCATTCGATGGTGATACTGGTCATGGGAATCCAGAGTTTGGATTTTCAACACGAACGGGCTTCTCGATGAAGAGGGGCCGCAGATGACGTCACCGCTGCCAGTCTATGCGACGGTCCCGGAACCAGAACTTGTTTTTCACAACGGTATGAAAGATCTCCACCCGTTGCGCGGGTTGATCAATCATGGCCCGTTCAGCCTCAGATTCGGTGCGCCCAGCGTGGTCAGGTTCTCTGTATTAGCCCCGCAAGCGGAGATGAGCCGGATAGACGGTCTTGTAAATGAGTTGAACACAGTCGCGTCACCACGTGAGGCTACGTCTTACTATCCAGACTATCCTGGCTTTGAAGCTTTGCTTCGCACAAAGATCGCTCCTGTTGATCCGGCCATGCGATTTGTTCTTCCCGACAGTATCAATCATCTGGCCGACGCCGGTGACAAATTGGCTTTAGCGCAGGCGGTGCTAAATGAATTGATCAAGTTGCGCTCCCAACGTCAGCATTTTGATGTTGTATTGGTCTATCTTCCACGCGCATGGAGTGACTGCTTCGAGGGCGAAAACTTCAATCTTCATCACTACATCAAGGCCTATTGTGCGCCGACCGGCATCCCCATTCAGATACTCAACCAACAGAGCTTTGATCGCTCCTGCCGTGCGAATGTCATGTGGGGGCTTTCCGTTGCTCTTTTTGCTAAGGCGCAAGGGGAGCCTTGGAAACTCACTGGCCTCGACCCTCAGGAAGCCTTCATCGGTATTAGCTATGCGACGCGCCGCAAGACAGATGGAAGCGGACGGGAATACACAACATGCTGTAGCCAGGTTTTCGATCCTGATGGCACCGGTTTTCAGTTTGTCGCTTATGACGCCAAAGAGTTCACAGAAGACCGCCGACACAATCCCTATCTCTCATATTTCGAAATACAATCGGTTCTCGCCAAGAGCTTGCACGTTTATCAGGCGGGTCACGTGGGTCGAACACCGACAAAGATCACCATCCACAAAAATACTGAATTCAAGGAAGAAGAAATCGAGGCAGCCCTCGATAGCTTCAATGAAGGAACTGAAGTTGAGCTGGTTCAGGTTGTGCAGTCGACCGATTGGACGGGATTACGTTATACTCCAGGCCGCAAGGTACATCGAGACCGGCCAAGTGAGCCTCCGAAGCCTTACAATTACCCAGTTGAGCGCGGCACTTATCTTCCTATTTCGGCATCTGAAACGCTGGCATGGTCTCAAGGAAGTGTAAAAGGTGTTCAACTCCAGAACCCAAAGTACAATGTTTATAAGGAAGGCGCGCTCAAGCCAACACCATCCCCCCTATTGCTGCGGCGTTTCTCTGGCGACGGAGGCTGGCATGAGACCGTCAATGGACTACTTGCACTTACTAAGATGGATTGGAACAACAATACGCTTTACAAGAAACTTCCGGTAACAATGGTCTACTCCGGACGCTTTGCTGAAATCATTCAGCAGAATCCTGGGCTCGTTGATGAGGTGTTCGATTTTAGATGCTTTATGTAGTAACCCACCAGTTTTGTTGGTTCTAGTTACTAGATTAGTCACTATCTCGAGAACCCCAACACTTCACCTGCCCACCATTCTGCCATTTCGACTCGTTGGTCCCAATAAGTCGCCCGGTGGTATGCTTTACGGACTTGGTCAGCTCCCATGTGGGCCAGTTCGGCTTCGATGGCGTCAGGGTGCCATTTGCCACTTTCGTTCAGAAGGCTTGAGGCGCTGGCGCGGAAACCGTGAGACGTCATCTCAGCTTTGCTAAATCCAAGACGGCGCAAAGAGCCGTTGAGCGTATTCTCGCTTATCGGTTTTCCGCGAGATAGTTGGGAGATGAATACAAATGGCTCGTCACCCGTCACATTGTGCAGCCTTGATAGTATATCCACTGCGGCGTTGGAGAGAGGCTTTTTGTGTTCACGTCGCATCTTGGTGCGCTCAGCTGGAATGGTCCACACGCGTTTCTTGAGATCATATTCGTCCCATTTCGATAGCCGAAGTTCACCAGGGCGGGGATAAAGCAAAGCCATGAGCTGCAGGCCGGCCTTTGTTTCAATCGCTCCATCATAGGTCCAGATCGCTCGGATCAGTCCGGCAAATTTGTCACGTTCTACAATGGCAGGTCGGTGAGTCACCGTCGGTGTGATCAACGCACCTCGCAATCCGGCGGTCGGATCGTGCTCAGCGCGCGCTGTGGCCACGGCGTAGCGGAACACCTGACTGATCACCGCGCGCAGACGGCGGGCCGTCTCATAATTGCCTGCCGCTTCAACGCGCCGAAGCGGAACAAGCACATGCGTAGGTTTGATCTGGGTGACAGGCATATCGGCTAGGTCCTCATTAGCGATCCCTAATAGCCAGCCTTTCTTCGAGAGAGTCGTTTCGGCGAGCCCCTCTTTGCGGTTCTTTTCAAGGAGTTCATCGGCGAGGGCAGAGAAGGTATGCTCGGTGAGCGCTTTCTGTTCGAGCTTGTCGACCTTAGCCTGTTGCATTGGGTCAATCCCGTCGATCAGCAAGGCGCGCGCCTCAGTACGTTTTCGGCGCGCCTTGGCGAGCGAGACTTCAGGATATGAGCCAAGCGCCATAAGCTTCTGCTTACCATCGAACTTGTAAGCGTAGCGCCAAAGCTTGGAGCCGCTGGGTCGAACTTCAACAAATAGGTTGCCACCATCTGTATAGCGGCGCGGTTTATCTTCAGGTTTAAGGCTACGAATCTTAAGGTCGGTCAGGGGCATGGTATGGTACAGGCTGTTTTGACGGAGCCTCATTGTACCATGTTACCATGCCGCGTACCATACATTCTTCAGGACGGAGGCGGACGCCAGACGACATTCACGGACGAAGAATCTCCGCAAGTCACTGATTTTATTGATTTATGTGGACATCTGCGGATGTTGAAAAATGCACACGATTAGGTGCCTGGTGCCCAGAAGAGGACTCGAACCTCCACGTCCATAAGGACACTACGACCTGAACGTAGCGCGTCTACCAATTCCGCCATCTGGGCACGTCTTTGGTGACGGCTACATAGCGGCTATGGGCGCTGTGCGTCAATCGTAACAAAGCGCTCTCTGCAGCAGGACTTCAGAGAGCGCGTCTATTGTTTTTTGAAAGCATTTGGATGGAGTCAAATCACGCGATCACTGAGCTCTCAACTACGGCTTAAATTCGGAAACGGTGTAGACATAATCTCTCACCCCATCGGCCGTCACCATAAGCTTTTCCTTAGGTTGAAAGCCCTCCCAGTAGCGACCATCGCAGGCCCATATGTCCGTTCCGGCTGGAGCCTGATACGTGATCTCTCCACCGGGCGGGATGGTCTGGATAAAACCATAATTCCGGTTTCCGGGATCAACGGGATATTCGAAACGGGCATAGACGCGGCGCGGGAAAATAGACCTGTTTTGGATCGTGAGTGTCGAGAGATTGTCCCCATCATAAAGTTTCTCGACAGGGGTCTTCAGATTAATGGGGTCGACCTGCGCATTGAAGCACGGGAGGACATGCGGTGACAGCAGTGTGGCACACATCAGAATAATCGCTTTCGCCATAAGAGGTCTCCTTTTTATATTTGATCCTCAGTCTAGAGACCCAGCGATGGCTGACGCCTCAGTTTTCTAACTTGGTAGAAATTTCCTGATTTTGAGGCGTTGGCGCACTGTTTTGAGGCGCTGCGCCCGGTTTTGCACCTTATCGTCGAAGAGCCTTGTGGTAGGAGTGTGTCATGCTTGATTGGAAGTCAGCGGTTTTGATGTGCATCGTGAGCGCGGGATTGCTGGCGTCTGGCATGGCGGCGCTACGATCATTCGAAACGCGGGCGAATTCAGGGCTGTTTGCATTGGTGTTGGCGTGGGCCCTCTTGGCAATGCCGCTAATCTTGGGGTTCTCGGGGGCTTATGACGCCGCACCTTGGCTGACCTTCGCACCGTTTAATACAGAACTTTGGATTGGGCCGCTTTGGCTACTCTATGTAAAGCGACTGACGCAGGAACAGTTTAGACAGCGAGACTGGCTATGGCTGGCGCCTGGGGCGCTGCAGACGCTGTACTACACGGCTTGCTTTACACTCTTGAGTTCGGCCGAGGCTAAGTTTGCTTATTCGCAGGCTGTTCATACCCCCTACATTGTGCCCGCTGAGACCGTTTTAGGGCTAGGACTGGGCGGGACAGCCATGATTTTGAGCTGGCGGTTGATTCGTCGCTACAAGACGTGGCTGCCGACACATCATGGGAATAGCGAGCTTTATGATTTGGCGTGGCTTGAGCGAAGTCTCTACGCCATTGCGACGCTCTTTATCCTCTGGCTCGTCACCGATATTTGGCATCTGATATTTGGCGGCATCGGTTATGTTGAGACATTCTGGATCGTCGCGTTTGCGGGGGTTGTACTCGCCTATCTTGCCGGTGACGGCCTCAGTCGGGCGCATTTGCGTTTTCCGAAAATGGACGCTGAGACAGACGAGGCAAAGCCAATCGCCGCTGTGGCTGTGGATCGTCTGGATGGCGTCATAGCGTGTATTCGAGAGGAACGCCTCTATGAAGACGCGACTCTGAGCCTTCCGAAGCTCGCCCGGGCGGTTGGGATGAGTGAGAGTAGTTTATCGCGGTTGATTAACAGCATTGAGGGGCGCAACTTCAACACCTTGATCAACCGCCTTCGGGTGGAGGCCGTGTGTGAACGACTGAGGGAATACGATGGGGCGGTCGGGAACCTGCTTCATGTTGCATTGCAAGCGGGTTTTGGTTCCAAGGCCACATTTAACCGCGCTTTCAAGGCCGAGACCGGCTTGAGCCCGCGTGATTGGTTGAAGCAGGAAGGCTATCCGGTCCTGCAAAAGGCGGCAGCAGAGGTGACGCTTGTGTGATAACCGGGACGTATGAATACCCCTGGAACGCCAGATGATACGCTGAAAGCGCGCCTTGAGCGGGCTCAGGATGCGCGCAAGGCGATGGAAGGGCCGAGCGAGCAGACAGTCCAGCGCTATCAGTCCGTGGCTGGGGCCGGAATTGCACTGCGTTTAGCCGCTGAATTTGTAGCCGCCATCCTCGTTGGGCTATTCCTTGGATACTGGTTAGACGTGTGGCTAAAAACCTCACCCCTTTTCCTGCTGATAATGTTCGGCTTCGGGGTTGCCGCGGGGGTTATGGGTGGTATACGCGCGTACCGAACCTTCAATGCCGAATTAGAGGCCCAAATGTCCGCCGATGCGGGCGCGGATACAGACGGAACCAAGTCACCATGAATCAGTTCTTTGGCGGTGCTGCGGCAGACGACCCGATCTCTCAGTTTAAGATCAAAAGCCTACTCGACATTGATGTTGGCGGCTTTCAGCTGGATTTCACAAATTCAACATTTTGGATGATTGTTGGCGTTTTCCTCATCATCACATTCTTCACTATGGCGGCAAACAGAAAGGCGCTCGTGCCTGGTCGGCTACAAAGCGTTGGCGAGCTTAGCTATACCTTCATTGCGGACATGATCCGTGGCATTGCTGGCGAGGAAGGTCTGAAATTCTTTCCCCTCGTCTTCACCCTCTTCTTCTTCATCCTGTTTGCAAACCTTGTCGGCATGATGCCGTTTGCCTTCACGACGACAAGTCATCTCGCGGTCACAGCGACCCTGGCCATAATGGTGATCTCAATCGTGATCCTGTATGGCTTCTATAAGAATGGGTTGGGGTTCTTAAATCTGTTTGCACCTCCGCTCGGCGACATGCCGGCAATCGGTAAGATCTTTCTTTATGCGATCTTGATCCCGATTGAGTTGATCTCTTTCCTGGCGCGCCCTTTGACACTCGCGCTGCGTCTGTTTGCCAATATGCTTGCGGGTCACATTATCTTGAAATTGTTTGCAGGCTTTGCCGTCATGATGGCGTCTGCGGGCGGAATTCTATTCTTGGGGGCCGCCGTTTCTTTCCTTGCAGGGGCCACGATTAACGCACTCGAATTCCTTGTCGCGTTCCTGCAGGCCTTCGTCTTCGCGATCCTAACGGTCATTTACTTAAACGATGCGCTGCATCCGTCGCACTAATAGGGTCACTCATCAACTTGACGTTCGGTTTCAAAGCATTATCCGGCGTCACAAAGCTAAGACTTCCAATACATAGGAGATTTCCATGGAAGGTGATATCGCTCTCGGTATGAAATTCATTGGCGCAGGCCTCGCTTGCTTCGGCATGATCGGTGCTGCCATTGGTGTGGGTAACATTTTCGGTAGCTTCCTGGACGGTGCTCTGCGCAATCCATCTGCTGCACCACAGCAAACTGGTAACCTCTTCGTTGGTGCTGCCCTTGCAGAGGCCCTCGGCCTGTTCGCCTTCGTTGTGGCGATGCTGCTTCTGTTTGCGGTACAAGTCTAAAAGCTCACCAGCTTGAGCATGTTGCCGCGTTCTATCGCGGCATCGACTTGTATTAGATAATTGCACTGACGTGTAAGGCGAGAGAATGGCTTCATTGTCCTCTATCATAGCGACGAGTGCGGAAGCGGCTTCAGATCCGTTTCCGCCCCTTGATCCGTGGCATTTCCCGTCACAGATTTTCTGGACGGTCATTCTGTTCACGCTGAC
>JBCCBQ010000024.1:0-18483 GCA_039033955.1 Pseudomonadota bacterium | reverse complement strand
GAACCGGAGATAGAAACGCTGTTCGCGACCGAGACCGGCCCGCGAGCCTTCGGAGCCGGGGATCGTATCGTCTTTGGTCGCAATGATCGCGAACTGGGCGTGAAGAACGGGATGCTTGGGACAGTTGAGCGCATCGACGGATCAAAGATCACGGTCCAGTTGGACGGGGACAGGGAAAGGTGTCTCACCTTCGATGCGAGCCAATACCGCCACTTCGATCATGGCTACGCCGTCACCATCCACAAATCACAGGGTGCTACGGTCGATCATGGCTATGTGCTGGCCTCGCGGTCGATGGACCGGCACCTCGCCTATGTGGCGATGACCCGGCATCGGGATGATCTGCGCGTGTTCGTCCCGGATCGGGATCGACCAAGTTGGATCGATCAGGGTCACACGCCATCAATGCAACGCAATGCTCGACACAGATCAGGACCATCGATGGGCTGACCTACCGATGATCCAGGTTGGCCATAGCGCTGTTGTAGAAGTTACTTCTTCCTGCCTCGGCCCTTCGGTGCTGGCTTTGCCGCTGGTTTTCGTCCCAGCCCGATCTTCTTGGCAAGCTCCTGGCGCTTGCGCGCATAGGCAGGGGCAACCATGGGATAGTCATAGGCCAGACCCCACTTCGCCCGGTATTCGTCGGGCGTGAGGTTGTAGGCCGTCGACAAATGCCGCTTCAGCATCTTCAGTTTCTTACCGTCCTCAAGACAAATGATGTGATCATCGGTCACCGATTTCTTGATCGGCACGGCGGGAACAAGCACTATGGGTGGTTCTTCTTTGGGAAGGCTAAGCCCGGACAGGGACGCGAACACAGACTGGATGGACTCAGCAAGATCGACAGTTGGTACATGGTTGTTGGCGGCATGTGCCGCCACGATCTGCGCGGTGTATTCTAGAAGTTCTGCGTGGTTGTCGCTCGTGTCGGTCAAGTTCTTATCCCAGCTTTGTTGATTGAGTGGCGCAGACATACACGCCAATCATCAATATGAAGATGAGGTAATTCGTCCGTAAGCCTCCCCCACAGAGGCTTGTGGGTGCAATCGGGTCAGGCACAGCGATAGATCAGACGGGTTCTCGCAATCTCGGTCTCGGCGTAGTCCACGCGCAGATCCCGGGCGATTGCGTCATGGTCGATGTAGAATTGCAGGGCTTCGGGGATCGCACCGAACAGGCCTTCATCCACGAAATGCTCGGCAAGCGCACGCATCGAGTCGATCTCGAAGATATCCACGTCCAACGTGTCCGGGTCGTCCTGCCAACCGAATTGGTAGCCGCATTCCCCTGCCGCGATGATCACACTGCGTTTCTGGTGCTCATCCCATGCCTCGATCTTCTCGAAGAACGCCGCCACATCGCCTTGATGGAGGCCAATGGTTTCGGCCACTGCTGCGTCAATCGTCTCGCCATCGATAAACTGGATCTCGAATTCCTCGACGGGCTGGCCGTGATCGTTCCGCAAGGCTGCGGATTTGGTGGCAAAGGTCTCAGCATCTTCAAAATAGAACCCTGCCGCCGCTGGGTCGTATGGCTGTGCGTAAAGCGTTGTGCTCATTGATCTTTCCTTCTCCCTTCCCGCCCTGAATTGGGCAGGGGTTGCGTCTGCAACCCTTGGCCCTCGCCGAGAGCGGGGGTGCAAGCGGAGGGAAAAACCGGCGAAAGATGATTGCGTTGTTGGGGGGCACCTGTTTGGGGGGAGCCGACAACGCAATCCTCTCTTCGATCTGTTTTTCTTGAAGCGCGCCCGGGGCAGAGCCCCAAGCATCCGGGAAGTCTCGCGGCCTATTCGCCGCTCAACAGACCTTCGCGCGCGGGATCGTCACCGAATGGCGGAGACAAGCGCAGCGCAGGCTCCGGAAGGCGAAGCCGAGTAGAGCCCGCCCCCGATAGGGGCGCGCCAAAACGCCTTCAGGATAGGAAGATCATCTCCTTGCAAAACGAAACCAGTATTTTAGAATTGCAAGGATGATACCACGTGCAAAACTCGACGATTTGACCAAAGCGCTCGACCGCGAGGCTGCCGTGGCGCTGCTCGGTGCGCGCCAGGTCGGAAAGACCACGCTGGCATTGGAGATCGGCGAGACACGTCCTTCGATCTATCTCGATCTCGAGGCTATGGCGGATCGGGACAAGCTGTCGGATCCGGTTCAGTTTCTGCGGTTGCACGAAGACAAGCTCGTCATCCTCGACGAGATCCATCGCATGCCGCAGCTCTTCGAAGCGCTGCGCGGGCTGATCGATGCAGGTCGTAGAAAAGGCAATGCCACGGGCCGGTTCCTGTTGCTTGGATCTGCTTCGATAGACCTCATGCGCCAGTCTGAGAGTCTTGCGGGCCGCATCGAATATGTCGAACTCGGCCCGTTCACTCTGACCGAGATTGATGAGCAATCCGTCGATGTTCGCAATGCGCTGTGGCTGAAAGGAGGATTCCCGCGAAGCTACCTGGCAAATGACGAAGAAAGCCTGCGGCGGCGCCAGAACTTCATCCGCACCTATCTCGAGCGCGACATTCCAATGTTCGGCGCGCGGGCGTCGACGGAGACGCTTGAGCGCCTCTGGACGATGCTGGCACATGGTCAGGGAACATTGCTGAACTCGGCGCAATTGGCACGCAATCTGAGCCTGAGTGCACCGACGGTCACAAGCTATATTGATCTGTTGTGCGACTTGCTGCTCATGCGCCGGCTGCGTCCGTACCATGCGAACACGACGAAACGTCTGACAAAGTCTCCGAAGGTGTACATCCGTGACAGCGGCCTCGTGCATGCACTGCTCGGGATAGAGACGCTGGATGAGTTGTTTGGCCATCCCGTTGTCGGCGCGAGCTGGGAGGGGTTTGTCATCGAGACTTTGCTGAGTGTAGCACCTGCACGAACGCAAGCGTACTTTTACCGGACTGCTGCCGGAGCCGAGATCGACCTCGCGCTCGATATGGGCGGCAAACGCGGCATCTGGGCCATCGAGATCAAACGTGGCCTCACCGCGAAAGTCGAGAAAGGCCTGAAACAGGCGATCGCAGATATTGAGCCGAAGAGAACCTTCATCGTTCATGGCGGCGAGGATCGATATCCAAAAGCTAACAATATCGAAGCGATTGGGCTAGTTGAGCTCTTACAAGAGGTTCAGAACGCGTAACAGTCCGGGAAGGCCAAAGCAGTCATCCGGTACATCGTTGTCCTGCGCTCGCTAAGCGCAGGAAGCGGACATGCTCAAAACGCATGAGCGGCCCTTAGCAGACGTAATCGTGTGCCTTTGATGCTGCAATGCGGTTTCACCAAACCGGCCGTTCGTTGCAACTGCGCAATCGAGTGCAGGCACGTGGCAGCACATCGGGACAAATCGAATAGTTAGGTAGATTGGGCGGCCAACCATTATCGATACCTCGCAATCGGGTCCGCCAACGGCAACACGGCCTTCTGTTTCAACCTCCAAAGATATATAGTGGTTAGTCGACAAACACGGATGCTTGAATTTCAATAGAATCAAATAACGGAAACTTTGGGAAAATGTCTGGTTTCGTTGAAAAGCGTTTCGATGATCGCGTTCTCAGTAGGGAGGATGACGGCGACGCGTTCGAACAGTTTGTTGATGAATTTCTTCGCTTGGAGGCGCCAGAGAAAAGACTGGTCCGAGGACTAGCTCGTGGTGCCGACGGCGCGATTGACCTCGTCGATGCTAGCCAAAAACTAGAGCACATTGTCGAATGTAAATTCATTGGGGCTGATACTAGGTCGACCGCTGAAGAGCGCTGGGGCGAAGTAAAGCGTCATCTTGAAGATAACCTTTTTCCATTGGCTCAGGGCGATGAGAAACGCCGCAAGAAATATAGGCCGTGGCTGAGGTCTGAGGGTGGCCTTAAGACATACACCTTCGTGACGTCTTCAATTTGTTCTAGTGCAGACGCGCGAAACAAATTGCGAGCAGCAATCTCAGATTTCTTCAACGCTCAATCCCATCGACATGAAGAGTTGAGCCACCTCAAAGATGTTGAAGTGGACTTACGGTACTGGGACGACATGGTGGGACAGAGCGCGATGTTTGCACCGCTGTTCTACCGCTGGTTTGGTGGCTTTCCGTCTGGCTATGGCGAGATTTCTATCAGCTTCGGCTCTGATACGGGTTTCAAGCAGTTTTTGGCAGATCGAAACCTGCCATATTTCTCTCGTGATCTATTTTTGTCGGAAACTAAGCAGAGGCCTATCTCAGAGTTCGACTCTATTCTCAAGTTCCTGACCCAAGGAAACGATGCCAGAGTCCAAGTGATTTTTGGGCCAGGTGGAGTTGGTAAAACACGCCTTTCGATTGAACTATGCGAGAAAGCGCGGGATGCAGGGTGGTGGCCAATACGCCTTGATCGCAAGGCAAGCGTTGGCGAACTCGACGCACTTTGTCAAAGCCATGCTGCCACAGCAAAAGTGCTCCTTTTCATAGATTATGCAGAGGCATTCGAGGGACTTGATCAGCTGTCAGAAGCAGCGACCAGACTTGGATCTGATGGAAAGCACCGGATCTCGATCATTGCATCGACCCGATCAAGTTCGCTTCAGAAGGTGACTGATCGTCTAAGTGATCTTCAAGCAGAAACTAAGGGGCTTGTGCCTGAAAAAGAACATGATGGGTATGCGGACTGGCTCGTAGAAAAAATCATTGGTCATTTTGACGTTCCAAACGGCCAAAAGGTCGCCAATAGCTGCAGGGGGCTGCCGGTGATGGCAGCGTTTGCTGGGTTCCTCTTCCAAAAGGATCGAACGCAGTTTGACCTGCAATTCGGCAATTTGGCTTCAACCAAAGACTTTAATGGATGGTCTTCCATACGCTTAAAGGCCATCGAAGACCGATTCCCTGGGCAGCCCGTTCAAAGCCTGCTTGCTGAGTTGGCAGTACGATTGCCGATGCCGAAAACGGAAGTAATTGCATTTCGATCTGATACAGACGTGAAGCGTGATATTTTCGAAATTTTGAAAGCTGACCGCTGGATCGAACCTGAGGGCGAAGCGTATTCAGCTGCGCATGACGTTTTGTCAGATGCAATTCTGGCACGTCATTTGTTCGCGATGCCTGGAGCTGAGCAAGATCGGGTTCATGACATCGCGGCTGCAGCTTTGAAAGAAGACCGTCTCGACCGCTGCATAGCGGCGTTGGATCGGCTGGGTGAACATCCTTCATTTCAGCGGCTGTCAGGAAAGGCTTTAGTTGAAGCCTTGATTGTTAGCGATAGTGAAAAGACACTTGCGGTCCTGCCTAGTCTAATAAAAAGCCGCTTAATAGGTCCCGCGGAACTAATCGCACTTCTGGCGTCTTCCGACGTTATGAGGACTCGGTTGGCTGAGGCGCCAGAGGCCCATCTTACCATGGCACGAGCGGGTGAATGGGTGGCCACGAAAGGCCAATACGAAATCGAGCGTGAGACAGCTGAATTGGCATTAAGTGCACCGCTTGGCAGCGCAGTTGCCTTTCAACACCCTAGCAACATGGTCCTGCGCTGTGCTTATGCGTTTGATTCCGCGCGTTTTTACGACGATGTCATTGAGCGGGTTCTCGCGGCACCTGTGGCTCTCGACACTCATTATCTCATAGTGTCATTGTTGAAATGGGGAACACCGCCGGCTGATGTTTCGCCGCATCTGCTGCCTTGGCTTGCCAAGAACAGTGCGGCACCAAAGGCATCGTTCGTCTACAAAGCCTGGCTGGATGCCGGGGGCGAGGTCCAGGCAGTCCGCGACAAGCTGCTCCTCTGGGTGGAAGAGCATGGCACATCGCCGGAGGCGGACTTCGTCTTCAAAGCCTGGTTGGATGCAGAGCTTCCGTACGAAGAGATCCAATTGCACTGTGAGGCATGGTTTCTGGTGAATTGGAAGCTCGAATCAGCGGTATTCGTTTCAAAAGCGCTGTCGTCGCGCTCTGACTTACCATTGGATGTTGTCGCACGTATCGTAGCTTGGGCGGGCCTCTATGCACAGCATGAAGACGCTATTTTTCGATTGAGCCGGGTAAGCAGAGTTTTCTCTGAGAGAATGATCCCAAGATGTTTGATGGAAATATTAAATAAGTCATTGCTTGCTGTATTTGAAAGCTTACTCTACAAGTGTAAATTTTCAGAAGGCGAAATTTTTTCTTGTGCAATTCTTTTTGGAAACCTTTCAAAAGCAAAAAACTTCATGAACAGTATTTGGTCATCCGTTCTTATTATATATTGCTCGTGTCTTCGTAACGGAAAAATTTTGCGGAGTTTTCAAGGAATGCCAAGTGGCACATGGGTAATACTCCTTCATGACGCAATGAAGGAGGGTTTGCTCGATCCCAACAGAGACTTCATTGCGATTAATCATGGGCATAAACTTGTTCAGGAGTTAGTTACCGCAGAGGACTATGCGAATTTAATCAAACACAATTATCTTCTATTGCCAGAAAGTAGCCCGTGAGCGAATGTTCTGACTCTGCGAGTTCGCAAGAAGCTGCGTTTTCTTGACCACGATGTCGGCGCGAAAGTCCGCTTTCACTGATCGCGTTGTGAACCGCGCTTCTGCGGCGAACGACCGCTTCCCGCGACGACTGCTGCAGAGCAGATGTAAGTTTGGGCTTTTTCCAGACATTCGCTGCGCAAACTACGAACGACGGCTCCGGGACCGACCTCGACCGATAAAAGTAATTATCGGATGTAAAAGCTTGACGTATTGAGGTCGTCAGAAGCTCTGCGTAGTCTGACTGCGAACGTGCAACGGCGATGGACACGAAACATGGAACGCGATCCCAACATGGTCACCTCCGGCCTGTCTCAACACATCACCGAAGACGGCCGCCCATTCCAGGTCGAGATCTACAAGATTGAAGGTACGCCTCAGTGGTCGCTCGAAGTTGTGACACAAGATGGAACTTCGGTCGTCTGGGACGATCTGTTCGACGATGACGAAGAGGCCTTCAAGGAAGCACTTGCAACGATCCGCGAGGAAGGTGCGTTGGCCTTCGAGCGCGGCGGATCAAATGTCATCCCGTTCAGCGGATAGGACTCGTCTACGGTAGAAAGTGAAAAACTAAACTAAGGAATTGAGAGCTGCGCGAGAACGGTAAACGGGTTTTGGTGGGGTGAGTTATTCGAAGAGGAGATTAGGTCTCCGCACCTATTTGATCGTCCTTGTTGTCTCTGCGATTGGACATTCAGCTTCGATTGCAGCGCCGCTCGACAGTTTCAGAGATTGCGATGTCTGCCCTGAGATGATTGAGCTCCCCATGGGCAGTTTTCAGATGGGTGCACAGTCGAACGAATTGCGCCGACCATTGCCGCAATCTGGAGTTGACGCAGGGCCGGGCATTCAGATCGACACAGCTGGGCTGAGTTGGGCGGACGAGCTACCAAGACATCACGTCGTCGTCGATGTTCCGATCGCAATGGGCCGCACTGAGGTCACCTATGATCAATGGATGGCTTGCGTGGATGACGGAGGGTGTAATGGATACGTTCCTTTCGACCAGGGTGCCAGGGGTGTTTGGCTGCGAGGCGAACATCCCGTGATGCGCATGTCTCAAGAAGATGCACTGTCGTACATCAAGTGGCTCAATACAAAAGTTGAGACCGGTACATATCGTTTGCCGACCGAAGCCGAATGGGAGTATGCCGCACGTGCTGGGACTGAGACCCGTTTTGCTCAAGGCGATAAGGTTACGCCAATGCAGGCGAACTTCTCAGGTGCCATAACCCAACTTGTCGAGCAACGGCTACTCCCTCATCTGATAGACCGAAGCAACCCAGTCGTTGTCGAAGAGTTAGACGCGGCAAATCCATGGGGCTTGCGTCATATGTCAGGGAACGTCTCGGAGTTCACCAGATCATGTTACACGAAGAGCTACTCGGGATGGCCTCGGACGAGCAAATGGCTGGAGAAAAGCACTGCGACCTGTGAGGAGATTGTCCATCGTGGCGGCAGTTATACAAGCCCAATGGACGGAGTAAGAGTGGCACGGCGTGGTAAAATCGCACCTCACAAGCGTGCCATTTCGACAGGCTTTCGGATCATGAAGCAGTTGGATAGGCAATAGAGCGGCGCGCGCAGCTGTCAATTCCTTCGCTTAGGACTTCGTCCCCCAACCGCAAAGGACTCCACAGCGCGCGAAGTTGTTCAAGCATGGCGCGAGAACAGAAGATGGACCACCCCGGAGATCGGACCGGTCCGTGATCTGGCTCAGCTGGCCTTGGCGCGGGATCGCGGCTTCCTCGCCGGAGCCGCCTTCGGTTTGCGGCCGAGACCGATCTTCTTGGCCAGCTCTTGGCGCTTCTTGGCGTAGGCCGGTGCCACCATCGGGTAATCGTAGGGCAGGCTCCACTTCGCCCGGTACTCTTCCGGGGTGAGGTCGTAAGACGTCTTGAGATGGCGCTTCAGCATCTTCAGCTTCTTACCGTCCTCGAGGCAGATGATGTGCTCGTCCGTCACCGATTTCTTGACCGGGACCGCAGGCACCAGCTCAACCGGCGGCTCTTCCTTGGGCACGCTCAGACCAGCAAGCGTCGCATAGACCGATTGAATAGACTCGGCCAGATCCGCCGTCGGTACGTGATTGTTGGCGGTGTGCGCCGCGACGATCGCGGAGGTGTATTCAAGAAGTTCGCTGTGGTTTTCGCCTGCGTCTGACATCGTGTTTCTGCTCCAGGTTGTTGTTTGTGATGAGCGCTCTACACGAGCGGGCATCCGAAAGCATGAAGATTTCAAAGTTCTCCGATAGTCTTAGCAACCAGCCTAGTCGGTCGACTCCGCCACGACGCTTTCCTAAAAGAGCGGCAACCACGCATAGAACCAAGCGATCGGCTCATGTAAATCTCACTCGTGGCCCAGGAGGTCGCCAAAAAAAGAAAACAGTGAGACCTGAACAGATAACTTAGTAGCAAATTAAACCAGCGACATGGTTAGCCGAGTTCTGCAAAGTAGCGTCACATAATTGATAACCTTGCGCCCACGCCCCAAAGATTTCAGTTGCTACATTCCAGCTAGGACCACGATCAGCGCCAGCTTAGCCTCACTTATAAATGTCTGCATAGAGCGCCTGTGCCTCGGCCACTGCGCGGGCATTCGGACGATAGCCACCAAGCTCATTCACGGAGTTTCTGAGCGCAATCTCGACCAACAATTCACTCGGCTGACCATCGGCCCCGATAAGTGGCAACTGATCACGTACGCTGAATCCACTACCCTCAACCCATTTTGTCGCAAGAACGGACGGACAGTTACACGACGCACATTGCCTAGAAGTAGGTTGGCCACTTACAGGCTTCTCACAGTAGTTTCGGCTGGCCTGTCGCTGCGAGGGTTTCAGGTCGCATGATCGGTAGAAGTCACCTTTGCGAGGAACTGATCCGAGCGTATCGCACCACGGTAGGTATATTCCGGCCAGCGACAATGCACTAGTATCGCGCTTAGTCGCAAACCAATGGAACTTCGCTGCCAGGGAGTAAACAGGATCTCGGAAAACAGAGTGCCCATTGCGCTTATTTCGCCCGTCGTGTGCCCCGTTATTGCCCGGCTTGATGTCTGTTCCGGGCCATGTCGCACGGCGTTGCCAAATACAGCCATAGTTATTGAGACGAATGCACAATGACCGCTTTCCTTCAACCATGCTGCCATCTGCAGCGCACTTGAAAGCAGGGCGACTACCCACCGGCTCCAAATATGTCGCGGCCATCTCGCACCAGTTGGGTGCGTTGCCTTTTACCCGATAGAGATCTGCTGACGCTGAACCAGCAAATAGTAATACTGCCAAATTAATTATAGCGATCTGAAGCTTCATTTTGGACGACCTTTTAACATTTTCATCTCCTCCCATCACACCAAAATGTTCAACGCCACCCTTATCTCTTGAATATTTCTTCAAGTATTGTATTTAGATTTTGCTTTACAGGCGACGATGTGAAATCTCCTGGTGAGGGCGTCGTAAAACGTGCCGCCGCCTCATAGGTTCTTTCCAATAAGAAAGTTAGGTCGTCAGCATCTAATTCCTTCACTTTCGATGCAGCAGCGCCATCTAGATTTCTATGTTTATACAGCATTCCACCAAGTTGATACGCATAGAAGCTGGCTCTATTTTTCTCTTGAGCGATCTTTACTGTAAGATTAGCTCTTTCTTGAGTGTTTTTCTCATCATCAAGTTGCTTGATCAGTGTAGCTACATTGCTTCGAGAGGCCTCTGCCTTACGAAGGATTGACATCGCCTGATCTCTCAGCGCAATGCTTGCGACCCGGTTTCCGAGAAGTGCTATCGATTGGCTTGTGTCGGTAGCGTCAAACCCACTTCGCTGAAGACTGGCGCGCGCCTCAGCAACGGCTTCAAATGTCGTTTGCGCGGATACATTCCCTGGCGACTTGAGAATCTGCAGGACAAAATAGGTGCCCTCTTCAAATGGAACAGGCTCTAAGGGCACTCCATCTTTAGATAATTTACCTTTATCATCTTCAGGACAAACGAATATACGTGCGGTACTTGGATCAATAAAAAGATTGTCTGAATTTATAATAGACTGTTCACGCTCATAATCTGCGATGAAAGCGAACAACCCAGTTTCGAACCTGACGAAGTTGAACTCACTTCCCAGCGCCGTATCAAACCCGGCGCTCACCTCAAACAGGCGATCATCTGCATTGCCGTTATCGAGAAGTGAACCCACCACCGTAGTTAGAGCTTGGCCAGCCAAACCACTTCCCGCCGCATTTGCGGCAATCCCACTGGCCTCTACAAGCCCCCTCACAAGTGCGCGCTGTGTGTCGGTTTCGGTATCAACTTCGATAACCGCCAACTGGACCCCTAAACCACCACCGGAATAGTCCACGGGCCCGATAATAGGAAGGTTTTCGAAACTGAGCTGTTGACCTTTGTAGACGTCCGACGACGCAAAGATAACTTTGGCGTCGTCTTGTGCTTCAATCCCAGTACGAAAGCCTGTTGTATCCTTACCATAGTCAAAAACGCGAGAGACGACTAGCAACTCTAGATTTGCACCTCTCGCCGCGTTCTGACCAAGCGATACAGAAGTCTCACCTAGTCCCTCCGCAGAAGGACTGAGATCAGTGAATAAGTTCTCGACAGACACACCTTTCCGGGAGATGTAGCCGCGACGGAGCCGAATGCTATAGTGTTCCTCTCCCGCAATCTCCGATCCCGACGCCCCGGGCGCCGCCATGTTAACAAGCTGCGCTTCAGCGGAAGCACGACAACTCTTCTCTTGATCTGTCGTCGCTGTTACTGAGGTTACGGCTTTTCTTACGCTGACTTCACCAACGTCAGAGACTGTGCATGCGGCAAGAAATGAAATTAAAAGTATCAGCACAGCCGTTTGAAACTGGCTCGTTAAGCAATGCATGAGAATCGCTCCACACCCCGATATGTCACGAAACAGTACATCTTAGAGGGTTTTGGACAACCTTATATTCGATTTTGACACACTTTTTTCATACATGCGGGTTTTCAGTGACTTAGAATATAAATCTATCAAATCGGACTACTCGGATTGGGCGTCTCACTCTAGCAACGGCAGAGCAAGATGTGTATTTTTGAGTGCATCAGGGTCGCCTGTTTTAGGTGCGCTCAGATCCGCCACATACGCTCAGCAAACTTGCGTTCCTCGGGGCCAATGACCTGCAGATATATGGCTGTGGTCTCCAATCGGGTATGGCCAAGCCATCGCTGCACGAGCGTAAGCGGCACGCCCGTGGCGACGGCCGCAACACCAAAACCATGCCGGATTCCTCTTGGGCAAGCCTGCGCTCCGGAGATACCGGCAAACTGCATCACCTCGGTCACCTTTCGCCAAACCGTCGCGCGATGCCAGCACCAGACAGGCGCATCACCATCCGCACTGGTCGGAGCGATACTCTGCAGACCGTCAACATAGAGACGCGGCAGAGGCACACTGCGATAGATGCCTCTGCGGCGCTGCTTTAGCGTCTCGATTACACAGGATGCCTGTTCAACGTCCAGATGCCTCCAGCACATGTTTACCGCTTCGCTCGGGCGACACCCGGTGTAATGGAGATGTTCGCAGAGACGTCGGACCGGTGGCGCAACCTCGCGCGACGCAGCGAGAAAACGGCAGCGCTCTCCGGCGTTGAGATATTTTCTTCTACCTGCTTCATCGAACAGGCTGATGGTTTCATCTCGAGCATTCAACGCCACGAACTCCCTGCAACAGAATGCACAAGAGTGTTGTGCAAGGTTTTTTCACCGCGCGTTCCGTAGTCTTGCGCACCGGCGGCGCCGCTAAAACATTCATTCAATCCAAATTTCAAGCGGTACGTTTCCGTTCATTCTCAATTGATTAAGTATATATGCAACAGAATTGTGCATTCTGTTGCATCACTATATGGGGATAACTGTATTCGCGGTTTCACCGGATAGAACAGATGCGCCGCATTGCTGCTCTGGCCTTCCCCGTTGTGCTCAGTTCGATCGTCACAGCCACAGCCGATGATGGCTTCACCGCTGCCGACGTGCTGGCATGGGAACGCAAGAACCAGGATGCGTATTTCGAAACCTCGATTTCAATGGCAGCCGTGATCGCCTCACGAAACAAAAGCGAGACGGCAGCCTGCATCGACCAGTGGTACTTCGCCTCCAAAGCCGCCACAGACACCCAGAATGACGAAATCAGGATCGTCATGCGTCAGTATGCAGGAAACCATCCGGGAATCGTCATCGCTGCCGTCATCGAGCGCGCATGCGGATCGCTCAGTTTTTCAGAGTGATCATCGCAGCACCTGATATGCCCTGACTCTGTCCATCCGGAACGGAGAACGAAACACCGGGGCGCTGTGACAGCAGTTCAGCGTCACGCTTCAACCGCTGCTCGTCAGCATCCATCTCCTCGGTCGATTTGTAGGGATTGTTCTCACTTGTGCGGCGCTCCTCGGCCTTAACCAGTTCACTCTGGAATAGCTGGATATCGGTAACGGTGCGATCAGCATCCTTCGCTGCCTTCACCCGTGCCAGATAATCCGCATGGCTGATGGCCTTCTGGTTCCAGATGATCCGCTCAGCATCGGCAAGGTCGATCTCCGAGCCATCGGCATACACGAAGCGCCCTTCTCCGGCGTCGAAGATCGGTTGGCCGTCCAGGTTGTGGGCATTGTGCAAGGCCTCACGCACGGCATCATGCGCGGCCTGTGCTACATCCATCGCGCGGTCCAGTGCTGTCCGGGCCGCTGCGGAATAAGTTGCAAGGAAGTCGCCGAACAGTTCCCAACGCGCCTTGTAGACGGGATCGTCCAAAAGGGTCTGTAGCAAGATCTCGAACATCAGATTGGCAAACCGTTCTTTCGCCTTCTGCTGCTCCGCTGAGTCTTTGGCACCGGGCAGGATGACACGGTGCTGCCGCCCAGTGTCGCGACCTGCCATGTCATTGTTCAAATCATGGGTGACCTGCGCCCGGGTAAAGACTTCTGCAAGGTTCGCGGCAATCTGAAAGTCTTCGATCTCATCAAAAGGCATAAAAACACAATCATTCCATCTTATTACAATTATACATTGAATCAGTGTGTTTAAGCAAGTTCCGCCGGGTCAGTTCCACAGATGCCGCGCGCGATAACTCAATAACAGGGCCCCTTCCGCTTCCCTAGGAAAGTCCTGGTCGACAGGGACTGGATATAACTGCACGGCATCATACTCAATCATTTCGCACATCTCCTTCACGCAGAGGGCTCTGACGTATCCGGCAACGATCACAGGATCATGAACGGCATTCATGATAACGATTGTTCAAAATCACTCTTCAAATGGGAGCCAGCTCGAGCAATCGGGCGGACATTCCTGTAAACCCGCAATTTCTTTCTAGACACCGACGAATTTGTCGTCGTCTCGATGCCGCGCAAACATTAGCTCCATAAAAGTCGGCAGAGGGGACAGTCGCACACTTTTCACTTGCATCACTTGGCGGGTTCGGATCAACCTATGGTAAACGACAACGCGGGTGACTTGCCTATACGGGGAGGTGGTAGGTACTGTTATGGATCATTCTTTAAGTATAGATTCTCAGCCGGACGATGCGTCAGAAGGGCTGATGATGACTGTACATCCAGGAAAAAAAGCAACAAACCAAATCTGGTTTTCTCGAATTCTCCAAAGCGTAGATGTAATCGTCGGTTTAAGGTACTCAATCGAACGCGACGGTCTCGAATACAAACGAGACTTTCAGAATTTCCGACCCGTCGACAATACAAGCGCACCTGCATATCTATACTTCGATCGGCAGACAAGTACGATTCCGGACGATCGGGGCGACGCCTTCAAGATATACGATGGGTTGCTCGTAGTCTCTCAAAAGCTACGAGACGTTCTTTCCTCATTCGATCTTGGACAAACAAAACTAATCGAGGTCCCAATCTGTCTGTCAGACGCCAAGACCGTGTCATCCTATCCTCCGCACTACATCCTTCATGTGGCCGAGACCAAAGAATGCTTTGTTCCAGAGGCGTCTGAAAAGGTCGAACGTCAAGTCTGGTGGGGAGAAACAGAACCGAGACCAGACGCGCCGTGGATTGCAGATCCAAGCAGCGACGTTCTCGCCGTACGCTCGTCTGCAGCTGTCGGTGTGGATCTTTGGGCCGATCCGACGCTCAAGGAACGGATCTTCCTCAGCGATCGGTTGAAACACGCAATCGATCAGGCAGGGGTCACTCAGAAAGGTTTGGAGCCGGTTCCCGCGACGATCCTGGATTAAACATTCGGCTACTTCCAACAATGCGCTGCTCATGAATCGAGGGGGATACGATGAGCATCTTTGGATTTGATATTCACCACAACTTTCCAAGTTCTGTGCTCACTCAGTTTGACTCAGAGCTTAACCGTCTCTTCCCGAACGGTAATCCGTTCAATGCTGATGGGTCATGGAACCGCACGCCGCTCTTTCGGTCTCCAGAACTCGCAGCAGCATTTGGTGCAGCCTTTGAAAGGTTTTCTCCCGATCTTGCAGAAAAGTTTGGTCGCGGCGTTCATTTGCCTGGGGACAATCATCCCGGATTGCGATCGTTTCTCACATCTAAGCTGAATGCCGTTCTTGGCGATGGTTCTCCGCTGGACGACATCGCGAAGAAAGCGGCTTTGATGGATTTAGATCGCTTCGTCGCTGACGTCGCCAGAAACGGTTTTCCACCTCTGGATGCGACCTCGGACGCTTTCGCTGAGGAATTTAACAAGAATGGATACATGTCGGTGGGTGAAGACGCGGTCAGAGCGTCTGCCGCAGAAGCCGATGCAAGAGCACAGGACCTCGCAAAAGGAACATACGATCTATCCGACAACAGCCCTCACAGGGTCGATGCAATCAAATCGCTGCACCAAGCGCTTTTGGATAGCGGGCAACTGGACGCTGATCAGACTAGGATGGTTAGCGAACGCCTGGATTTACTCAACAACTACTCTGACAAGCTCGACAGTGGAAAGATTAGCAGCTGGGGAATCCAAGCCGAAGCTCAACTCGGAAAGATCTACGGTCTGTTGGATGACCGCAGCCGTTTGATCCCCAACTATGATCCAAACAATGTGACCCCTAGCCCCAAGCCTTGGGACGCGAAGCTATCTGATCGCTACGCTCGCGACTTAAATGAGCAAAAGCTGAAGGCCGGTGCACCGATCGATGATCTCAGCCGAGGCATCGGTGATGCAGGCAGACTTGCGTCTACAGACACGCCTGACTTCTCACGTCTACCAAGCAATGTGCAGGACACATTAAACCGAGCAATTAGTGGCATTGACGATGGTTTGAACCGGATACGCGACGTCGGCGACTTTGGACGTAACTTCAATCCGGATGCTGGAACCGCGGCACTTGATCCTTCGAGGTTGGGATCAGTTCTCGACGGATTGAAGTCCTCCACGTCAGATGCTTTGGGTCGCCTAGCGAACGCGACCTCACCCCAGAGCTTCAAGGCTGCCGCGGACGGCATCGTAAATGCCTTCAACAAGGCAAACGCAGATCTACAGACAGCTTTGTCAAAAATCCCTTTTGCGAAGGCTTTGGGCTTTGCGGGAACCATAGGCGATATCGCTGAGTTCGCGGCTGCGGTTCCAACGGCGTTCAACCAATTCTCGAACGGGGACATCAACGGAGCCCTCCAAACGCTTGCGAACCCGCTCGCGGGGATTGTTCTCACAACGGCTGCCTCTTATGCGGCGGGCCTGGCCCTTGCAGCACTTGGAGGACCACCGGGCTTGATCTTGGCTGGAATGTTGGCTGCAGGAATCGGTGTCGGGTATCTCTGGGATCAATTCATCGAAGCCAATCCTCATTGGCTCGATGATTTAGCCGCGTTCTTCAACCCGCCATACTACGATCCGCTCGTAGTGGATCTATTCGGTGACGGGATCGAACTCACGCGCTTGGAAGGGAGCACGACCTACTTCGATCTCGACGGAGATGGCTACGCCGAGCGCACGGGATGGGTTTCGCCGAACGATGCGTTGCTTGCGATCGACCGCAATGGTGACGGCATTATCAACGATATCTCGGAGTTGTTCGGTGACGAAAATACGTCGGGCTTCGCGGATCTTGCGTTGTTCGATAGCGACAGCAATGGAATAATCAACGATCAGGACGCCGCTTTTTCAGATCTCTTGCTTTGGCGGGATGTAGACGGAGATGGACGAAGCGCCCCGGGCGAACTCATGTCCCTTGATGAGGCGGGCCTTGTCAGCGTTTCGCTGGACGCCGCTGCGGTATCTGAGACATCGGGCGGAAATCTGATCACCGAAACCGCGACTGTTTCCTGGGGCGATGGCACACAGACGGCGGTGTCCAATGTTGCGTTCGATATCTCACAAGCACGTTCGGTCGGTACCATAAGCGAAGACCTTACGATTACTGATCTCGCGCTCAGCCTCCCGTGGCTCATGGGTTATGGTGAGGTCGATCACAGTCTGATCGAGCATGCAGAGAACTCGGTCCTGCGCGACCAGGCGATTGACCTTCTCGAAACTGCGGCACAAGGAAGCTTTGATACGTTCGAGGCCGATTTTGACGACTACCTGGCCGAGTGGGCTGGCGTTTCCAACGTACGGTGGCTCGACGAAGCAGGGTTGGTTTCTACGATCTTCGTCTACGATAACGACGACATTCAACGCGTTGAGGATGCACGACCAGAACCGGTTCTGGTCGCGAGCGGTAGTTCGTCCTATTCGACACCTTATGTGCCGGATATCAATCCATCCGCTTATGTCTTCGTCGCGGATTGGCAGATCGAAGATGGACGACCAATCCCTGCGCCGGGGATTTTGGGCTCCAATGTTCCAGAGACAGTCGAAGACCTGAACTACTATTTCCCAGGATTCTATGAATGGTTGTCAGATAACGACTACGGTTTAAAGTCTGGGATCTTCTACAATCCGCTGGCGCTGTCTTTTCGAGCTTCGTCGGGCGGCGGCTCGTCAAGTCCGCCTTCGTTCAGCCAGATCGATGCCTATCGCAATCCGCTTGGCGTGATGCTGGAAGATGGCGAACTCGCGTCCGTTTGTAGCGATGGCGAGGTGTGCGCCTTCGTGCGATCTTCTACATCTGTGACAATGGGGCGGGATGGCGCCATCCGTGCTTCACTGAGCTTTGGAGAAGGACCTCCACCTGAACCCGAACCTCCAATGGGGGGCGGCATGGAGGCCGAACACTTCGCGTTCCTTCAGCAGATCTTTGGACAGAATTATCGTCAATCCGACAATTTCATCGCGTCTCCTGGATTGTTGGTGCAAAGTCTCACCGTTCAAGAGGCGAACGACCTTGAGGAGCAGTATCAGGTCATCAAGAATTCGATGGCTGCGAAGTTCCTCGTTCAGGCTGCGGCGAGCCACGAGGCTCTCTACCCTGGCGGTGAGCTCGGCGCGCTGCGTGCCTACGATGCTCTGGAGTACAACCCGTTTGCCGACTCAATCGACGGTAGCGAGTATCAATTCTCCGTGGACGCCGTCGCTGCATTCAGAGGAGTTGGCCAAGCAGATACCGAAACGACGAAATGGTTGGGAATATTCCTCGAAGAGATAGAATTATCGGGCGCTTTCGCTGCACACTATAGGGACTTTGATCGAGCACTTGTTCAAGAACTCACTGGCCGAACGGTGCTCGACGGAACGGATAACTCGGAAACAATCTCTTCTCTGAACGGCGAAAGCATTTTGCTGGGTCACGGCGGAGATGACACAATCAATGGGAGCCGCAACAACAATGTGATTGTCGGCGGTGCCGGAGATGACCGATTGATCGGCCACGCAGGCGGAGATCGGTACTATTATTCTTTCGGCGACGGAAACGATCATATTCTGGACGTCGATCTCTACGGAAATAGTGGCACCGATACACTGAGTTTCGCAAATGCCGCCTCGGATGAAGTGACTCTGATGAAGGGGTCGAGCGACGATCTGGTCGTCACGATGTCGAATGGCGAGACGGTCACGGTCCAGGATCACTTCTGGGAGAATTACGACCGCTCGGTGGAGCGGATCATCTTCTCGGATGGCGTTTCGCTG
>JBCCBQ010000023.1:0-25531 GCA_039033955.1 Pseudomonadota bacterium | reverse complement strand
TGTTCTGCAACTCCCCCGCGGGCCCCGCCTAATTTCCCACGGTGGGGGGGGCGGTGTTTTTCAATTTAATATCCCAACCCCACGGCAATAGGTTATTCTGTCGTCGAAAACGAGGACAGTATGAAGCAGCCACCATCAAAGTATGAAGACTTCACCCGGTTGGTTCATGACCGGCATGACAAAATGTCGAAGTCGCATCAAAAGATCGCCTTGTATCTTACGCAGAACCCAAATGAAGTCGCTGTGAAGCCACTTAGCGCAATAGCGCAAGCGAGCGGCGTGCACGCGTCCAGTTACGTACGATTTGCCCAGCACCTTGGCTTCCAAGGGTTTAAGGAACTTCAAGGGCTCTTTGCTGAACGACTTACAACAGTCGCTCCGGGATTCGAAGCGAGGCAGCAAGCGCTGGCGGGAGAGTTATCTGACGTAGACGCGCAAGACAGTTTTCTTGATCAACTCGTATCGCGTGACCTGATCGCTTTGTCAGAACTTCGGGAGAACACCGCCACCGCCGATCTAGAGGAGGCGGCGCGCATTCTTTTCCAAGCTGAGAACATCTTCATTTTGGGTCAACTACGATCAGCACCTGTCGCTGACCTGTTGCGATACCTATTGACGATGCTGGGCAAGAAGGCGGTTCTTTTGGATGCAAGCGGCGGTCTAACCACGCATATCGCAAAGACGATGACACAAAAAGATGCTCTTATGGCAGTGTCATTTCGGTTTTATGCAAATGAAGTGGTCTCGGTGGTTCAAGAAGCCGCTCAGAAAGCCATTCCTGTCATTGGAATCTCTGATTCAACGTTGTCTCCACTTGCCAAGCACTCTCGACCGCTGTTCGTTGTGCCTGAGAGAGAGTATATTTTCTCACGCTCACTGGCCGCCCCTATGTGCTTGGCGCAAGCAATCGTACTGGAGTTTGCGGCTCTAAAACAGGGGGATGCGGAGCCACGAATTCCAACCGTTACAAGTGAATAGATCGGCACTAGACTGACTTCTATACTCCATGAGCAAACTCAATATCCAAATCGGGCTCACCCATCGCGAGCCCAGTCTTTTGCAAGAAGATCAGCAACCAATGTCCGTTGACGGCACAGATCTCTGAAAGCTCACGGGCATGAACATATTGAAAGCAAGATGCTGGTCCAACAAAAGGGAGTGCTCGGGATATGGGTAACACTTTGCATCTGCGTCCAATAACGGACGCAGATATGGTTTGAGTGATAAGGCTAGCAAAACTGTCATTACAACCGAAAAGAAAAGACAGCCGAGGAATAGCCAAACATCTTGCTTATGTTGCGGCGGCGACATCATACCCCGCCAATGCCATCACTCTAAGAAGCTCGTGGTGTCCCTTTTTTGCCATTTCTAACGGCGGGTTTGCAATTGGGTCTTGCTCAGCCTCGACAACAAACCAGCCCTCGTAACCATGATGTGCAAGGCGTTTTACAATTGCCTCAAAGTCCAGTGCGCCATCTCCGGGAACTGTAAAGGCACCCTTTATGACAGCGTCTAAGAAACTCTCAGAGTCTCGGTCTAATGAACGCAAAACGCTACCCCGGACATCTTTCGTATGCACATGATTGATCCTCTGGTAATGGCTGTCGATGACGCGCAGCACATCGCCTCCTGCCATCGCCATGTGACCGGCGTCGAATAATAGCGGTACGGAGCTATGCCTCATGAAGAGATCTAGCTCTGGCTCACGTTCTACGACGGCGCCCATATGGTGATGATAACTCAGTGGCATGCCTTCGGATGCGCACCAATCCGCAAAGTCGGATATTTTCCGCCCATAGGTCTCCATCTCGAACTCGGACAAGACCGGCTTGTTGTTGAGGGGTCGACCCCTCTCTCCTTGTATTGATCGCGCTGTTTCTCCGTAAACTATGCAGGGCGCTCCAGCTTCCTTGAAGAAACCAAGTTGTTGAGCGATCCTGTCTTTCTCAGGTTCTATGTCGCCATCGAGCAAGAGCCCCGAAAACCACCCACCGCACACAGAGATACCATAGCGCGACAGGATCGGCCCAAGCTCATCCATATTCATTGGAAAGCGGCGGCCGGTTTCCATGCCCGTGAAACCGGCAACAGATGCTTGTCGCAATGCCTCCTCGAGGCTCACATCGTCAGATAGAGACGCGTCATCATCATTCCACCAGGCGATCGGGGCAATCCCCAGCTTTGCTGTAAGCATTTCTTAAACTCCACGTCTTTGTTTGAGTCTGAATTCCGCTTGTCCGGCGCGGGCTTCTCTCACACTGGCGCTTTCAGATACTTCCGGCGAGCCCACGTACCAATCGGCACCACCAGGTGTCCACTTGTAGGCATCGGACGCGATAGACAGTACCGTTGTCCTATCTGTGGTCTTTGCCCATTCAAGGGCAGCTTCAAGATCTGCAAGGCTTTCACAGTGGCGAGCAACTGCACCCATGCCCTCGGCATGCTTGACGAAGTCAACGTGTAGCGGCGCTTCTTTGTTCTGGACGCGGCTGTCTTTCAGAAGGTTGTTGAAGCCAGGCACACCCATGTTTGTTTGCAGCCGATTGATGACACCGAACCCTCCGTTGTCGCACACCACGACGATCATCTTGTGCCCAGTTAGAACAGAGGAATAGATGTCCGAGTTCATCATCATGTATGATCCGTCGCCGACAAGGACGATTGGCGTTCCAACCCCGTCGGTGGCCATTGCCACGCCCCAGGCCCCGGCGATCTCGTAGCCCATACATGAGAAACCGAACTCACAATCAAACGTGTTTGGTGCTTTTGTCCGCCAGTTTTTGACAGTTTCACCGGGCAGGCCGCCGGCTGCAGTCACCACGGTGTCCTTATCCCCAGCGGCCTTGTTCACCACACCGATGATCTGGGAGTAGCTTGGCACTGGGTCGTTTGTGGGGGCTTGGAGATCATCAAGCATAGCGTTCCACGCAGCGTACTCAGCGCGCGCTTTTTCCATCCACGAAGAAGGTGCTGACCAGCCTGCGAGGCCCGAAGTTAACTCGTCAATTGCCTCCAGCGCATCCGCGACAACGGGGAGAGCTTTGTGCTTGCGTGCGTCAAAACGAGCCGCGTTGATATTTATGAATTGGGCATCGCGTGCGAACGTCGTCCAAGATCCAGTGGTGAAATCCTGCAGGAGGGTGCCGACGGCTACGACGACATCGGCTTGTTCAGCCAGATTTTTTGCGGCGTCTGTTCCTTCGATCCCAAGTGGACCCACATAGGCAGGATGGTCATGCACGACCGCTCCCTTGCCGGCGATGGTCTCGGCCATGGGAATACCATGTTGAATTGCAAATTCCGCGAGGGCTTCACTAGCTCCCGAGTAGCGGACACCGCCGCCCGAAACGACTAGCGGCCGCTTTGCGGTTTTGAGCAACTCAATGGCGGCTGCCACTTGGTCGCGCGACGGGCGAGGTCGAGGAATGCTCCATGTCGTTTCTTCAAAGAACGCGACTGGATAGTCGTATGCCAGTTCCTGCGTATCCTGAGGCAGGCCGATGAAGGCGGGCCCACAGTCCGCTGGGTCCAGAAGAGTTGCAACGGCCTGAGGGAGACTAGATAGAATCTGGGCCGGATGAGTGATCCGATCCCAGAAGCGAGACACGGCCCTGAAGCTGTCGTTAACCGTTGTGGACGGCTCGCCGAAGTGTTCGACCTGCTGCAGAACCGGGTCCGGAAGACGGTTAGTGTATGTATCTCCGCTCAGAAGCAGCACTGGCAAACGATTTGCATGGGCAACACCGGCGGCCGTCACCATGTTCGTTGCACCTGGCCCAACGGATGTGGTTGCGACCATGATTTGCCGACGAAGCTTGGCCTTGCCGTAGCCAATTGCGGCAAGCGCCATCGACTGCTCATTTTGCCCCCTCCATGTGGGTAACCGATCTTGGACGCGCTCCAGCTCTTCGGACAAACAAGTGACATTACCGTGGCCGAAAATTCCAAAGACCCCCGCGAACAGGGGTACTCGTTCGTCGTCTATATAAATGAATTGGTTGCATAAAAACCTCACGACGGCCTGCGCCATCGTGAGTCGAATCGTCTGTTCCGACATGCTTGGTTTCCTCCCAAATATACATCTACGAAAAAATTATTGACAAAAATACAAAGTTGCAAGATTTATTGCAAAACCGCTTGAGACGGTGGTTTGGGAGGATCAGCTACGTATTTGGCCAGGCATGAGAACTGTTCTGCCGCGCCCAAGACGTACAGCCCGCTCGCATCGTGAGCGGGGCAAGTCCTTCCTTTTTTAACGCCAAACGGCCGCATCCGCGGGCGAGGGGGATCGCAACGTGATCTATGACGAATTTGGGCTCTACATTGATGGAACTTGGTGTAAGGCCCACGATTCCGGAAGCCAGTCTGTTGTAAGCCCGGTTACGGAGCTTCCGATTGGAAATGTTCCTTCGGCAAAGCTGGAAGACACTGCCAGGACAATCCGTGCAGCCGAGAAAGGCCTTGCGGCGTGGCGAAACACACAGGCCTTTGATAGAGCATCCGCGCTACACACGATTGCGGATGCGCTGGTCGAGCGGACTACGGCTGCCGCCGAGATGATTTCCACAGAAACGGGCAAGCCTCGCGTTCAGGCCGAAAGGGAGTGGGGACTCGTGGTCGACCAATTCCGTTGGTACGCGGAGGAAGCGCGGCGCGTTTACGGGCGCATTGTCGAGAGCCGTGTTCCCGGTGGAAGGTTCGAAGTCCTGCGCGAGCCGGTTGGCGTTGTTGCCGCGTTTACGGCGTGGAACTTCCCGGCGGCCTTGATTGCTCGAAAAGTTGCTCCCGCCCTTGCGGCAGGGTGTTCGATCATCGTGCGCCCGTCATCGCAGACCCCCGGCACGGCAATGATGATCTTTGACTCCCTGCAGGCTGGAAACTTGCCAAACGGAGCAGTGAACCTCGTGGTCGGCTCCACGGCGGACACATACACACCGATCATGGCCGCAAAGTCTGTTCGGAAGGTGTCGCTGACTGGCTCAACTCGCGTAGGACAGCAGATGATCCGTGATGCCGCTGATACCGTCAAAAAGGTGTCCATGGAACTGGGTGGCAACGCCCCGATGATTGTCTTTGACGACGCCGACATAGACGCAACACTAGATCTGGCTGTGCCTACAAAATTCGCCAATTGCGGGCAGGTCTGCGTGACTGCGGACCGGATCCTGGTCCATGAGAGCCTTCACGACCGCTTTGTCGACGGCTTTGTCGAAAGAACAAAGAGCATTGTTCTGGGGGATGGGCTGGACCCCAATGTGGGCATGGGTCCGTTGATCAATCAGCGCTCCCTTGAAAGCGCTCTTGCAAATATCGAAGCCGCTGTGACCGCAGGGGCAACGCTTGAACACGGCGGCAAACGCCCAACTCATCTAAACAGTGGACACTTCCTTGAACCCACTGTGTTGACCAACGTGCCAGAGGATGCGGCGGTCTTCGCGGAAGAAAACTTCGCGCCCATTGCCGCAATCTCGCATTTCGCAAGTGATGATGAGGCGATTGCCCGAGCGAATGCGTCTGACATGGGCCTCTCAGCCTATGCTTTTACCACTGATGCGAACAGAGCACGTCGAGCTGTTAAGGAGCTTCACGCGGGTATGGTCGGAATCAATTCCTTTGCCTTGGCTGCCTCAGAGGCCCCGTTCGGGGGCACCAACTTCTCCGGACTTGGTCGAGAAGGCGGGTCAGAGGGCATTGAGGATTACCTGGACACCAAGCTCGCACAGATCGTTTTTTGAGGACCTTTAGATGATCCCCAACAGCATAAAGCAGCTTTGGTCCAATGACAGGCCTGCCTTGAACGGCTGGCTTTCGATTGGAAACCCATTCACCGCGGAAATCATGGCCTCTCAGGACTATGACTGCATCACGATCGACATCCAGCATGGGGCTTTGGACTACAATAGCGCGCTACCAATGCTGCAAGCCATGCGCGCAAGTGGCAAGACGCTGATGGCACGGGTTCCGTGGAATGATCCCGCGATCATTATGAAGACTTTGGACGCAGGCGCATACGGTATCATCTGCCCGATGATAAACTCGCGCTCTGAGGCCGAGGCTTTCATATCATGGATGCGCTATCCGCCAAAAGGTAATCGGAGCTTCGGCCCAACGCGAGTAAATTTTGCTGCGGGGCCTGGCTATGCCGAGGAAGCCAACGATGAGTTACTCGCCATCGCGATGATCGAAACACGCGAAGCTATCGAGAACCTCGAAGAGATTGTCTCGACCCCGGGTCTCGATGCTATCTACATTGGTCCGGCGGATCTGACGTTGGGTGCAAAACAGGGCGAGCTTCCGCCCGGCTTCGACCGCGAAGAGCCGGAAATGATCGAGCTCATCAAAAGAATCCTGACGGCGGCAAAGAAAGGCGGCCTGAGAGCCGGCTTGCACTGCGGAACCCCGGAATACGCTGTGGGGGCAATCAAATGGGGCTTCGACCTTGTGACTATCTCTGGTGATAGCAGGCTGTTGGCCGCAGGTGCTGCCGCTTCTGTCGGGAAAGCTCGTTCTCTCCTGGGCGCCGCCAAAGAAATCACTGCGACGTCGGAGGGATATTGATGCCTCATGTACTCGTCGCTGGAAAGCTCCACCCAAGTGGGATTGCTCTCCTTGAGCAGACTGCAGATATCACTTTCGACTATATCGAAGAGATCAGCGAGCCCAGCTACGCTCCATTGATCGGTAAAGCTGACGGTCTTGTAATCAGGACACAGCCACTTACTGCACCCACAATTGCAGAGGCACCAAACCTATCCATCGTGTCAAGGCATGGAGTCGGTTACGACGCCGTTGATGTTTCGGCTTTGAATGAGCGCGGTATCAAACTGGCCGTGGTCGGCGATGTTAATTCTGGCGCGGTCGCTGAACATACGATGACGCTCTTGCTGGCAGCGTCTCGGCGACTGCTCCGGTACGACCAAGCCTGTCGCGGCAGTCGACCTTGGGGCTACCGAAACACACTTGAGGCTCAGGAGGTAGACGGGAAAACGCTACTGATCGTGGGCTTCGGTCGCATCGGCCGCAAACTCGCTCAGATGGCTCTGGCGTTCGGCATCAAAGTGACGGTCTATGACCCATTCCTTACGCCTGACGCGCTGCCCAAAGACTTCACCCACGAAAGCGATCTAAGGTCTGCCTTCACGCGCGCAGATTTCATTTCATTCCACATGCCGCCAGGGGAAAAACCGCTGCTTGGGGCGGCTGAGATCAGAACGCTGAAATCCAATTGCGTCGTGCTCAACGCAGCACGCGGCGGCATTGTCGATGATGTCGCCTTGGGTGAAGCCCTGCGGGAAGAAAAGATACTTGGCGCGGGTATTGATGTTTTTGCAGTCGAACCGCCGCCGCGGGAACATCCTTATGCGGATGTCGATACCGCAATTCTAACGCCCCATTCCGCTGGCATGTCCCTTGAATGCGCAGAGCGCATGGCGGTCCGCTCAGTTCAAAACGTCATCGATCACTTCAATGACTGTCTGTCCCCCGATCTCGTGGTGAACGCATGAGGCGATCAAAAGACATGACCGAGAGAGAGCCGATTCAATACGAAACTGCGGTGTAGTCGCTGCAAAGGGATGAAGCATCGCATCTAACGGCCGCCCAATCTGAACTGGCGGCATCAACTTGGAGGAAACCAAATGAAACTAAGATCTTATGTTGCTGCCGCTGCTGTCGCGATGACAGCTACGCTTGGCGCTTCCGTTGCAAGCGCAGAGGGCGAGCGGTTCGTTTTCGTGAGTCATGCACCTGACAGCGACAGCTGGTGGAACACCATCAAGACGTCTCTTTCTGAGGCAGAGGCTCAGTTGGGTGTGACAGTCGAGTATCGCAACCCGCCGACCGGCGATATTGCGGATATGGCACGCATCATTGAGCAGGCCGCGGCCACCAACCCGGATGGTATTATCTCTTCCCTGGCTGACTTCGACGCCCTTTCTGGTCCTTTAACCGACGCGATCGCGCGGGGTATTCCGGTGATCACCGTGAACTCTGGTACTGAAGCGCAATCCGCCGAGATCGGCGCGATGATGCACATCGGTCAGCCTGAGCTCTTGGCTGGCCTGAAAGCCGGTGAGAGGGCCATGGCCGAGGCAGCGCCGAAATCGTTCCTATGTGTGAACCACTACATCACAAACGCTGCTTCGGTTGACCGTTGCGCAGGCTTTGCCGAGGGCATCGGCGTTGAGCTCGGTTCGCAGATGATCGACTCCGGTCAGGACCCTGCAGAAATCAAGAACAAGGTTCTCGCCTATCTTGCCGCGAACCCCGAAACCGATGCGGTCCTGACGCTCGGGCCAACCTCGGCAGCTCCCACGATTGAAGCGCTAAAAGAAAACGGTCTGGCCGGAGACATCTACTTTGGCACCTTCGACCTGAGTGCCGAGATCTCCGATGGTATCAAGGAAGACATTATCAGCTGGGCAATCGACCAGCAGCCGTACTTCCAGGGCTACCTGCCTGTCGTTCTGCTTACAAACTTCAACCGCTACGGCTTGCAGCTCCCGAGCAACATTGCTTCTGGCCCTGGCTTTGTCACCAAGGCCTCGATCGATGACGTTGCGGCAATGGCCGGCGTGCATCGCTGAGCTTGAAGAAGTTGGCCGCGCCTTGAGCGCGGCCAACACAGTGTTTTGGGGAGGACGCAATGACTGACAGCACAACAAACTCAAAAGACGAGCGCATAAAGGAACAAAACAGACTGACTGCATGGCTGATCCGGCCCGAATTGGGCGGGATGTGTGGCGCCATTCTTGTCTTCGTCTTCTTTTTTCTAACCGCCTCCGATAGTGGTATGTTTGGACCTGCCGGCGTCCTGAACTGGACCGTGGTCTCCGCGCAATTTGCGATTATCGCAGTTGGTGCGTGTTTGTTGATGATTGCCGGAGAATTCGATCTATCGGTCGGCTCGATGATTGGTTTTGCAGGTATCATCATTGCCATCCTCTCTGTTCAATTCGCATGGCCAATGTGGGCCGCCATAATTGTCACGTTTATTGTCTGCATGGCTCTTGGTGCCCTGAACGGATGGCTTGTGATTAAAACGGGCCTGCCGAGTTTCATCGTCACGCTTGCCTTTCTCTACATTCTGCGCGGTCTCACAATTTTCGCGGCCATCATAACGACGCAGAAAACCATCATTGGCGGAATAAAGGAGAAAGCTGAGGGAGACTGGCTCGCTTCTTTGTTCGGGGGGGAAATCCTTACAGGGGTCTTCCAAAGGCTAGGTGACGCCGGGATGATTGAGACGTTTGAACGCGGAACACGAGCAGGGGAACCTGTCGTCAGCGGAGTTCCAATGCTCGTTGTTTGGGCCCTTGCCCTGATTGTCTTCGGTCACCTTCTCCTCACACGTACGAAATTCGGAAATTGGATCTTTGCGGCTGGAGGCGACGCAGAAGCTGCACGTAACTCTGGTGTGCCCGTGAACCGTGTGAAGATCTTGATGTTCGTTTTCACAGCTTTCTGCGCGACGGTCTTTGCGACTTGTCAGGTTATGGAATTCGGCTCAGCCGGAGCGGATCGCGGCCTGCTCAAGGAATTTGAGGCAATCATTTCTGTGGTGATTGGTGGAGCGCTTTTGACAGGAGGCTACGGTTCAGTGGTCGGCGCAGCATTGGGCGCGCTGATCTTCGGAGTGGTGCAACAAGGCCTTTTCTTTGCTGGTGTAGAAAGTTCGCTCTTCCGCGTTTTCCTCGGTGTGATCCTGCTGCTTGCGGTGATCTTGAACACTTACATTCGCCGCATGATCACCGGGGAGAGATAAAATGACTGATCAGAAAAAACCGATCATCGAAATGCGCAACATCGAGAAGCATTTCGGGTCTGTAATCGCCCTGGCTGGCGTGTCCGTCAGCATCTATCCCGGAGAATGCCATTGTCTTCTGGGGGATAACGGCGCCGGTAAGTCGACGTTCATCAAGACGATGTCAGGCGTTCACAAACCGACCAAAGGTGAGATCTTGTTCGAAGGACAAAAGATGGATTTTGGGGACCCCCGTGACGCCATCGACGCGGGTATTGCCACTGTGCACCAGCACCTCGCAATGATCCCGCTAATGTCTGTGACGCGAAACTTTTTCATGGGCAATGAACCCGAAAGAAGGGTCGGACCATTCAAGTTCTTCGATCACGCTAAGGCAGGCGAGATCACGATAGAAGAAATGCGTAAAATGGGGATCAACCTTCGCAGTGCAGACCAGGCTGTTGGAACACTTTCCGGCGGTGAGCGCCAGACAGTGGCTATCTCACGGGCTGTGTACTTCGGGGCCAAGGTGCTCATTCTTGACGAACCGACGTCAGCCCTTGGGGTAAGACAGACATCAAACGTTCTTGCGACGGTGGACCGGGTCCGAAAACAGGGCATCGGTGTCGTCTTCATCACGCACAATGTACGCCATGCCATGGCTGTTGGCGACAGGTTTACGGTTTTGAATCGTGGTCAAACACTTGGCACAGCGAAGCGCGGAGAAATCACACCTGAGGAACTTCAGGACCTCATGGCCGGGGGCCAAGAACTGGCAACACTCGAAGGAAGCCTGGGCGGCACTGTGTAACGCAAGGGTTCTTGGCCGACAAAAAGTACGCTCTTTGGAGAGAATTATCATGAAGATCATTGGACACTACATTGGTGGTGAACAAACGAATGGCCGGGGTGATCGCGTGCAAGACGTGTTCAACCCGGCAACCGGGCAGGCCACAAAGCAAGTAACGCTGGCGACAGTTGAAGATGTCGAAACAGCCGTGGCCGCAGCGTCTGCGGCGTGGCCCGCTTGGCGGAAAATGCCTGCTCTGCGCCGGGCGCGCATTCTCGACCGGTTCAAGAATATCCTCTGGGACCGGATGGATGTGCTGGCCACGGCAATCACCGAGGAACACGGCAAAACCTTTGATGACGCCAAGGGTGAAGTGACCCGGGGTCTTGAGGTCGTCGAATTTGCCGTCGGCGCCCCAACCCACCTAAAAGGAGAGTTTTCCGAGAATGTGGGGACTGGGGTCGATACCCATATGATCCGCCAACCCCTGGGTGTTGTCGCTGGGATAACGCCCTTCAACTTCCCTGCCATGGTGCCAATGTGGATGTTCCCGGTGGCTCTGGCGGCCGGGAACTGCTTTGTCCTCAAACCGTCCGAGCGCGATCCGTCGGCGTCCATGCTGATTGCCGAGTGGCTCGCTGAGGCGGGGCTGCCTGTTGGTGTGTTCAATGTCGTACAGGGTGACAAAGTCGCTGTGGACGCTTTGCTCGAACATCCAGACGTGAAGGCGATTTCATTCGTCGGCTCGACACCCATTGCCCAGTACATTCACGAAACCGGTGTCCGCAATGGCAAGCGCGTGCAGGCGCTTGGTGGAGCCAAGAACCACATGATCATCATGCCTGATGCAGACATGGAGATGGCGACAAATGCTCTTATGGGCGCAGCCTACGGGTCTGCCGGAGAGCGGTGCATGGCCATTTCGGTAGCTGTTCCCGTCGGCGAGGGAACGGCTGATAAACTTGTGGAGACGCTTTTGCCAAAGATCCAGGCCCTGAAAGTTGGGCCTGGCATGGACCCAGATTCGGAAATGGGTCCGGTGGTCACAGCTGCGCATCGCGACAAAGTCGTCGGATATATCGATCAAGGGGTCGCGGAAGGGGCTCAGCTGGTCGTGGACGGCCGCGGGTCTGTTCCCGAAAAGCAAGGGTATGAGAACGGTTACTTCGTCGGGGCGACGCTCTTTGACAACGTGACGCCCGATATGCAGATCTACCGCGAGGAGATTTTTGGCCCCGTTTTGTCGGTTGTGCGTCGCTCTGATTACCAAAGTGCTGTCGATCTGATTCATGGCCACGAATACGCCAACGGGACAGCCGTCTTCACAAGAGATGGGGATACCGCACGGAACTTTAGCCAGGATATCGAGGTTGGAATGGTTGGGATTAACGTTCCTATTCCGGTTCCAATGGCGTTTCACAGCTTCGGCGGATGGAAAGCGTCCATCTTCGGCGACCATGCAATGCACGGCGACGAGGGCTTCCGGTTTAACACGCGCATCAAAACGACGACGTCGCGTTGGCCCACGGGCCAAAGAACCAACAGTGAATTCACCATGCCGACGCTTGGTTGACGCGAAGAGGTATCGACTATGAAAGTTGGACTGATTGGCTCTGGTTTTATGGGGAAAACCCATAGCTTCGGCTTTGCAACCGCGAGCCGTGTGTTCGAATTGCCCATCTCGTTTGAAATGGACATCTTGGCGGATGTTTCTGTCGAGCAGGCAGAGGCTGCGAGAAAGCTGCTGGGATTTGAACGTGCAACGGACAATTGGCGCGATCTGATTACCGACCCCTCGGTCGAGATCGTCGACATTACGGCACCGAACGCGTTGCATAAAGAGATGGCTCTGGCCGCGATCGCTGCGGGGAAACATGTGTATTGCGAAAAACCACTCGCGCCTCTCGCGAAGGATGCCATGGAGATGGCGGAAGCCGCTGAACTTGCAGGCGTCAAGACACAAGTCGGCTTCAACTATCTGATGAATCCAATGCTTGCCCTCGCGCGCGATATGATTGCTTCGGGCGAACTGGGCTACATCTACTCCTTCAGAGCGGTGCACGCGGAAGATTACATGGCTGATCCTGAGGGTGCCTGGACTTTCCGACACGACCCTGCCGGAGGAGGCGCCTTTGCAGATTTGGGAAGTCATGTTCTTGCGACCGCAGAATTTCTGTTGGGCCCGATTACACGCGTCTTGGGCGATCTAAAAACGGTCATTCCCGAGCGCTTAGACCACACCGGGGAACTTCGCGAAGTCGAAGTCGACGATATCGGACGCGCTATCGTGGAATTTGAGCGGGGCACTACAGGTACGATCGAAGCAAATTGGGTCGCGACCGGACGAAAGATGCAACATGACTTCGAAGTGTATGGCTCGCGCGGTTCTCTGCATTTCAGCCAAGAACGCTTCAACGAGCTTCACTATTATAGGGCTGATGACGGGGCCGGTCGGCAAGGGTTTCGTCGTATTGAGGCGAGCCCGGAGCATCCTCCGTATGGCTCATTCTGTGTAGCGCCGGCTCATCAAATCGGGTTCAATGACTTGAAAGCGATTGAGATCAAGGGCTTTGCAGATGCGATTGCCGGTCTCGCAGACGAGCCATTTAATTTCCGTGCTGGTCACAGGATCCAGAGCCTCGTCGAAGCGGTTCAGCGCTCTTCCAAGGAATGCGCTTGGCAGCAAACAGCTATGACATCTGATTGATATCCCATCTTCCGCAGGAAAAAGCATGAGCCTCAAGTTTCCTCTCTCCTCCCGCAAGCTTAGGCTTGGCTTTGTTGGAGGTGGGGAAGGCGCGCTCATTGGCGAAATACACGCCAATGGCGCGCGCCTTTCAAACCGATGGGACATCGTTGCAGGTGCACTGTCATCAGATGCGAAGCGTGCCGAACTTTCAGGTAAGGCTTGGGGTCTTTCAGATGATCGCGCCTATACGGACTACCGCGAGATGGCAGAGCGTGAAGCAGCCCGCGATGACGGTATAGATGCCGTCGCAATTGTAACGCCGAACCATACCCATGCGGAGATAGCGCTCGCATTTATGGATGCTGGTATCAATGTGATTTGCGACAAGCCGCTAACAACAAATTTGATTGATGCCAACGCCCTTGCCGAAAAGCAGACTAATACCGGCTTAGTCTTCGGGGTCACATACGCCTATGCAAGCCACTCCATGATCCGTCAAGCAAAGGCCATGGTTTCTCGGGGCGAAATCGGGGCGGTCCGGCAAGTCCACGTCGAGTATTTTCAAGAATGGGCCATGGAACTGACCGATCAAACAGGGAGCATTCCTTGGCGCCTCGACAGCGACAAAAATGGCGGACTCTTTACGGTTGCGGATATTGGAACACATGCCGAACATTTGGCGACATATGTTAGTGGTCTCGAACTGAAAGCACTTCGGGCTGAGTTTTATACTGTAGGACAATCCAAGGCTGTAGAAGACACAGCGTTTATGTCTCTCCGCTTCTCACAAGGGGCCATAGGATCCCTTATGGTCAGCCAGTGCTTCCCTGGTAGCCATTGCGGTTTACGTATCCGGGTGGTCGGCACTAAAGCTACGCTTGATTGGCAACAAGAAACTCCAGAATTTCTGCATTATCTGCGAGCGGGTGCGCCGGCGCAGACGCTTTCCCGTGGACACTCAGCGGGTATCCATGCCGAAGCCGAGCGTTTCGTGCGAATGCCACGTGGGCATCCAGAAGCACTGACAGACGCTTGGGCTAACCTCTATACAGAATTAGGCCTTGGAATAGGAGCTAAGGTGGGGATCGTGGCCGTTTCAAGCGCTTCGCTGGACTATCCGGACGTCAATGATGGCCTTAGAGGAGTCCGCTTCTGTGAGGCGGCAAAGGAATCAAATGCTTCAGGTGTTTGGGTTGAACTTGATAGCTGACCTTACCTCGACCGTATCAAAGAAATGAAACCGAGACTGGGGGCGTTTAAGCAATGTCACGCACAAAGCGAGACTATTTGATAGCGATGACCAGAGCACGCATTTAACATAAACTTCATTATGCGTTTTTATACTTAGTGTTGCGATAGTATATTATCGTATGTATGCTGGACTCCTCTCATGGAGGTTCCGCAGCATGCACTATCTGATCAAGAAACTCCTCCCCTCGGTTGCAGTCGCTTTGACCGTGACTGGTCTTTCGCTGCCGGCGCCCGCCCGCGCGCAGACATACCCGATCGACTGCGCAATCCTCTTATGTCTGTCTGGTGGCTGGCCCGCTTCCGTCCCTTGCGCCCGGGCTCGCGCCGAATTCATCAGGCGGATCACACCCTGGCCGGTGGAACCGCCGCTGCAAATCTGGCGCTGTCCCATGGGCGCCTCCTATGAGGGCGATCGGCCATCAAACAACGCTGGCCGCATCTTTGAAGCCTTGTACCGGCCCGACAGCCGTCGACCGCTCCAATCCTTGCCAGTCGACGATCTCGTTCCCACCGGCCGGGCACTCTGGCTCGCTCAGGATCGCGCGGACATCGATATCAGCGGACCTGAGTTCAACTTCGTGCGGTCCATCCGGGTCTTTGATGTTCGCTATGCCCGGCAGCATGAATCCGGTCGTGACGGTGACTGCAATCGCAGCGCGACCGTGGTCCTCGGCACTTACGGGACCCAAGGCGATTTCTCCTGGCATAGATCGTCCATGACTGCCCTGCCCCAGGCACATGTGGGACTTGAACGTTGGGGTCAGAATTGCCCGGGTATTTACCACCGATCTGTCTTCGTCGATTGGCGCGACTATGAGGGCAACTACGGCTTCGAACAGGTGAATTACTAGTGCTGAAAAAGGCGGCGGTGCTATCGAACTGCAATAATTTGCGCGTGCTAAGTCACTCAAATACCGGCCGTTCGCTGCAGTCGGCGGCAAGGTCTGTTGAGCGGGACAAAACGCCATTTCGCGGCGCTTGCGCGAATGGCGGCTTCCGGGATTTTGAGCTTTTGACCTGAGGATGATCTGTTCCTCTGAGTTTCGGTTGCAGGTCAACTAACCGACCTCTATTGACTTTCATTTTGCAATCTACTTTACTTGCAAAATGCAATCTTTATTCAGCCGTTCTGGCAAACGTTCCGTCTGTCCTGTCAATGCCATTGTCGAAGTTGTCGGTGATCAATGGTCACTCCTGATACTGCGCGACATTCTTTTGCTTGAGCGGTCACGCTATTCGGAATTCAGAGACGCGGATGAAGGTGTGGCGACGAATATACTAGCCACACGTTTAAAGCATCTTGTCGATCATGGATTGATCGAAAAACACCAAGACCCTGCTGATGGTCGCGGATCGATTTATCTGCCCACAGACCGGGCCCTCGACCTCATTCCAGTTCTGCTGGCGATGATTGCGTGGTCCGACACGCATAAACCAGACACCAAGAAATACGCTGAACTGATGGCGCTCTATGCCACGGATCCAAACCGCGCCGCAGCGCTTTTGAAGAACAGAGCGCAGGCCCTGCGAAAGCAGCTAAAAACCTGACCTTCTCAAAGATAGGAAACAAGATGACCAGCTTAGATAACGTAACTGCAATGCGCTTTATGCCAGCGTGGATGTGGAGCATCGTTGCAATTGAAATCATCGTCCCAAGCTACTTCGCCATCGCGTCGTACGTTGATCCAACCATCTGGGGCGAGGCGGCACTAGGCATCTACGGTGAGCTCTACGTCATTCGAAACTTGGCCATGTCGATGGGCGTCGCGTTGGCCGCGTTCTGGCTTCGGTCTTACGCAGCACTTTTCGCGACGATTGCGGCGCGGTTCGCAACCGATGTCGTGGACATACTTGCCGGTTTCGCTCGGGGCCCGGATAGCGAGACTGTCACGCTTCTCGTGATCTTTACAGTGATCCTGATCGTCATACCCGCCTTCGGTCTGCGTTGGCTCCTAGTGCGATTGAAATCGTGAGTCCTGTAGAGATTTGTGATCGACGCGCTAAATCGGTCGTGTGTTTCTTCAAATCCACGTATTCGGACGTTCATTTATCGTGCAGCATCTGGAAATTTGGGCTCTCACCTGCCATCCGACGCGCCAGGCTCCAACGACCGCAGCCAGCCCCTATGCAGACGTTGGTTACAGTGACCGGGATGACGGTTGTGCGGACATTGCTGTCGTTGGCCGGAGTTGGAGAAACGACCGCTTTCGGGAACAGTAATTGAATCTACGATTTGTTCAGGTAGAGGTCTGTCGAACTGAATTTCACGAACGAGCAATCCGATGGCAGAGAAGCATATTTGTCTGATGGGAGACTCCATCTTTGACAATGATGAGTACATTCCAGGGGAACCTGGGGTCATCGAACAGACGCGTCGTTCAATTCCAAAGTCTTGGTCGGCGTTCAAGGTCGCTGTAGATGGCGACTGTATTGAGGATATCCCATACCAGCTTGAGAAAGTGCCAACACACACGACAGATATTGTCGTGAGTATCGGCGGAAACGATCTCATGAAATTCCGCCATTTGATCGCACAGGTTGCCGAAGGAGCTAACCTAGAGGAACTTATCGCATCGCCGCTTGCGGACTTTGAAATCGCATATGGTTGGATGTTGGACACTGTTTCTGAACTTGGCCTCGGAGTATGCGTCTGCACAATTTACACAGCCATCCCTTTCGCAGAGCAGGAAATGAGGGATCATGCACCATCTGCGATTGGCGCATTTAACGCCATTATCGAACGCCTCGCAGAAGCTCGCGGTGTATCAGTGATCCGCTTAGACATGGTATGTTCAGACGAAGGCGACTATTCAGAAATGTCTCCAATAGAGCCTTCCTCAAAAGGCGGGCAAAAGATCGTGGATGCAATCCTTCAAGCTCTTGGTGCAGGCTGAATGCTGCTCTCGCTGAAGTAGAGCGGACATCCGCGTGCGCTGCAGCATCCCGGGGGTTTTGGGCTCAGAGTCCGCATTCGCCGCGTACGGCCCAATGTCCGGTATGCCGGCGGAGCCTATCCATAAAATATGAACTGGCGGCTAGCTGAGGACCCTATCGGCCCTTGTCTCTTCCGATCCGCGTCAATCCGTCGAAGTCGATTTCCTGCCTTTGTTCCTCAGTCAGATTTGGCCGGGTTTCCAATACCGGCTGAGGCCCGTGGACGTCCCACATCACCGCATGGGCGCCTGTAGTCCAGCGATACACCCAACCAACAATGCTGTACCCATCGGTCCCGATCAGATTGGCGACCGCGACGCCCTCACCTCTATCATCGTTCACTGTTTACGAACTTCCTGCCCTGTGGCTCTGAAATTGCAGCGTGACGAACTGCGGTGCTCGCCTGCACCGCATGCCGCGCTTGGGGAATGTTGGCTAACTGCTCTTTCTGTAGGAGCACACTTCGCATGGGGACGCAAAAGCGGAGCCTCCCAAAATATCTTTGCTTTCAAATCTTGTGGTCGGGCTCCGTGGCGGCTTCGACAATCGACAGGACTTCATTTTTGTCAAAGCCAATGACCCTCGCCAGAACTGTAAACTCCACGACGTCGATACGACGCTCCCCGCTTTCGAGACGTGCCACAAACGACTGGTGGCGTTTGAGCTTGGCCGCCAACTGCTGCTGGCTGAGACCCGCATTCTGACGTGCATCAACCAACGCACGGACGAGCGCCAATTGGCCATTTGTTCTGATTGTTTTCGCCACGCGTCACATACCTTTTGTGACGTCGCTAGCGGATGAAATCTGTTATCTAAAAAGTAGATATTTGAGGGTGTTATCGGCGTCTGGTTTCCAAGGGATGCAAGTCTGGTGCACGCCCAGAGGCCCATCAATCCCCCACCAGTTCCAGAAACCGACCGTAGTCCTGACTGACTTCGCGGGCTTCTTCGAAGGCGCGCGCACGCTCCTCCTCGAGGCAGCGAAAGTAGTCCTGAATGTCCGCGATGTAGACCTCAAAGTCCCGTCGGATGATGTCGGCATAATCCCGGGCTGCCTGCGAATCGCTTGGTACGATCGGCCGGACCGGTGCGAGGCAGGACCCGGCCTGGCTTGCGACCGGAACGAGCATCAGCAAGGCCACAAACTGCATGCACACCCATCGGCTCAACCGCAGGTTTCTGAAACCCCTATTTTCCTTGATAGACGCCAATGGTCGTGCCTAGAGTTTGAGTAACCGAGATACAGCCGTATCTGCCGCATTATATCTTGCGGATAATAATATACTATCGTAACTCTGGGCTTCAAGTGGGAATGCCCGGGTGTTGCGCGTTTGAAGGAAGCGTGAGCCGGGCCATGAACTGGGACATCGAAGCACCAAATGTGGTTACGGAAGCACGTTTCCGCGAACTCGTGGAAAGTGGCGATAGCGCTGAAATCCTTTGCCAGGAGTCAGCACACAAGAAGGGCCCGAGTTACTACGGGGTCTGGATCATGCGTGTGGTCTCAGACGAGGGCGTGGAGAAGCTTCTGGTCACGGCCCGCACCCGAACAACCTATAACGACATCAAGATCCGCGAATTCAAAACCATCACGGGCGTGGTGTCCTTCCTCATCGGGATCGGCTTCTCCCATGCCGATGTTCCACTTGAAGAAGGCCAGCGGACAACGCACAAGCTGGCTGCGACCGACAAGGGCGGCAGCAAGTAGCCTTCTTCTTTTCTGGTATCTCGCGGGTCCAGCCTCTGCACAGATGGTGCTGGTCATGGAGAGCGACGGCTCTCTGACCCCATCCCGCTCCCAGGACAGTTTTGCCCGCAACTACAATGACGGCATTGGACAAGGGTCCGCTACCGATGAGCTGGCGATCCTCGATGAGACTGACCTAGGTTCAGACGAAATCCAGATGGCTGCCCTCGCGGGGCCCGCACCCCTGCCCCGCGCCGATATCCTCACGGCCATCGAGGCCACCGGCCTGCGATACGCTAGCCATCCTGGCCTACGCGGCGCAGACCTCTCAGTCCGAGATTGGCTGACCCTCTACCGCGCCAATATCGAGGTCGAGAGCGCCTATCGGCAGGATGCGGTCTCGAGTGCAGGTGCCATCGGCCTTGGTCAATTGATGCCAGCGACGGCGCGCGATCTCGGAGTCGATCCGCGCGATCCGCTGCAAAACCTCGACGGTTCCGCTCGCTACCTCGCAATGATGCTTGAGACGTTCGGCGATCCGCGTCTTGCGCTGGCAGCCTACAACGCCGGACCCGATGCGGTCCGCCAGTACGGCGGAATTCCCCCCTACCGAGAAACCCAGAACCACGTGGCCCGTGTCTTGGCCGTCGTGGCCCGATTGGAAGGATCAAATTCATGAAACACATATCTAACTTGTTTATTGCCTCACTGGCGCTCTTCCTGCTCGTCGCAGAGCCTGCCCTTGCCCAAAGCATCGATCTCTCCCCGATCCAGAGCTTGTTGCAGGGGATCGTCGATGCGCTGACCGGCCCGCTTGGTGTTGTGATCGCGACGCTCGCTGTGCTGGGCGTTTTCCTGAGCTGGTTCTTCAACATCATCGATCTGCGCCAGGCGCTTTGGGTCCTCGTCGGGATCGCCGGTGTTGCCGCCGCCCCCACCATCGTTGCCGCGGTCTTTGCCGGTGGCTGAGCGCTCGCCTCTCTTTCTAGGTCTCGTGCGCCCGCCCAAGCTTCTGGGCCTGCCCATCATGTACGCGATGGTCTGGCTCTTTGGCTCGGTGCTCTTGTTCGTCTGGGTCCAGCACATCGCAGTGCTGGGCGTGGCCGCCCTGCTCTACCCGGTCCTCTGGAAGGCCGCGGATTGGGATCCGCGCTTCATCGACGTGATGATGACGGCCCTGCAGGAGACACCGCCCACGCGCAACAGGTCCATCCATGGCGGGGACAGCTATGCGCCCTAGTACAGCCGGGGATGAAGCCCTCGATCCCCGCACGATGACGCCGGACTGGTATGCGCGCGAAACCCGCCTCGCGCATATGCTGCCTTACGTCAGCCTGGTCGATGACCGCACCGCGCGAACGCGGGTAAATGAGCTCTTCCAATGCATCCGGCTCGAAGGGATCAACAGCTATACGACCGACGATGCCTATCTCGACAAGGTGACGGCGCTCTTCGCCCGGATCATCGCGCAGCTGGGGCCGGAGTTTAGCTATTACGTCCACAAGGTCTCTAAGGCGATCGTACCGGACCTCGAACCCGTGCGTGAGGACAGTTTTGCTGGAGAAGTTGACCGTCTCTGGTGCGCGAAACTCGAAACCAGCGGCCTGCGAGACAAAACCTTGACGCTCACCGTCATCCACCGCCCGCCCTCAAAAAGCGTCCTGCCGTTCCTGAACCGCAGCGCGCCGGATCGCCTCAAGGAAGCAACCGAGAAGCGCCTGCGCCGTCTGGGCGAGGCCGTGAACGTGTTCCTGTCTGGCCTGACGGAGCTAAATCCGCGCGTGCTCACGGCCAAAAGCGGCGAGTTGATCGGGTTTCTGGGGGCGCTCAACACCGGCCAGGAATTGCCGCTCTATCCGGCGAACACCTATGGCTTTCTGTCCTTCAACGTCGCCAATACCCGAGTGACGTTTCAAGGAGATCACTTCGAGCTTTCCGAAGGTGTCGTGGGACATCGCTACGGCAAAAGCTTCACCATCGGGGAATATTCCGAGGCCACCTCCTGCACCATGTTCGACATGCTGAACCTGCCGGTCGACATGATCGTCACCCATTCCTTCACGCCGATCAATTCGAACCTCATGGCGGGTCGGATCAAGAGGCAGAAGCGCCAGATGCAGGCCAGCCAGGATGCGGCGCTCTCGCTCATGGAAGCCCTCGACATCGCCGCAGATGATCTCGAGGCCAAGCGCCAGAGCTTTGGCGAGCACCACATGGTCGTGACGATCTTCTGCGATACACTGGACGAATTGCAGACCCTCAGCGCAGAGATCGTCAACGCCGCCGCCGCCGAGGGCGTGAAAATGATCGGCGAGCGGGTCGCGGCAAAGGCCCATTACCTCAGCCAGCATCCTGGCAACCAGCCCAAGCGCGTGCGCGCCAGTGCCATCACCAATCGCAACTTCGCGGATTTCGCGGCCTTCCACCGGACCCAGCTTGGCAAACCGGCGAAGAAAACCCCTTGGGGGCAGGTCATCACCTACCTGCCAACGCCCGAGCAGAGCGCGTACCGGTTTTCCTATCACGAGCAAGGCTCGCCCGACAAAGAACCCACCAGCGGGCATACGCTCATCATGGGGCGGCCCGGCTCGGGCAAATCGGTGCTGTCGGCATTCCTCATGACGCAAGCCCGTCGAGCAGGGGCGCGGATCTTCGTCTTCGATTACCGTCTCGGTATGGAGATGGCGGTCCGCGCCAATGGCGGGCGCTATGCGTCTTTGAAAGCCGGCCAGACTACCGGGCTCAATCCCCTATGGACCGAGACAGATGCGCGAGGCTCGGCATGGCTGTCGGACTGGCTCGCCACCCTGCTCTATCGCGCCGACAAGCCGCTGACACCTGCCCAGACCAACCGCATACAGGAGGTCGTGCGCCAGAACGCGCAGGCCACGAACCCGGCCCTGCGGAACTGGCGGGATTTCGCGTCGCTGTTCGTGTCCACCGATGATGGCGGCGATCTGCACCAGCGCCTGCTCGAGTGGACCGAAGAGGGCCGCTACGGCTGGATCTTCGGGCAGACGCTGGAAGACACCTTCTCGCTAGAAGGCGACGTAGTCGGCTTCGATCTCACTGGCATTCTCGACAGCGAGGCCGAGAAGGAGCGTATGGCCGTCCTCTCCTATCTCTTCCGACGGGTCGAGCGCGAGATCGAGGACCGCCGCCCCACGATCATCGTGATCGATGAGGCCTGGAAGGCGCTCGACAACGCGTATTTCGCCGAGCGGTTGTCGAACTGGCTGGTCACTGCGCGCAAACAAAACACCGTCGCGGTCATGATGACGCAATACGCCAGCCAGCTCGAACGCACCCGGACCGGCAAGACCATCGTCGAGGCGGTGCCAACGCAAATCCTGCTCCCGAACATCCGTGCCCACGCCGCCGATTACGCGATGCTGAACCTCTATGAGAAGGAACTCGATGTGCTTCTCAACACCGGCAGCGATAGTCGCCTTGCCCTCATTCGCGATGATCAGGGCTCCATCGTCGTCGATGCCGATCTGAGTGCGCTCGGGCCCAATCTCACCATCCTCGGCGGCATGGAGAAAGGCGAGGCGCTGGTCGGCGCCGATTACCGCGGTCGCCCCGACTTCTGGAGGCTTTCATGACACGCATTTTGTTGTTTCTCGCCGCGCTCGGCGCTTTGGCCTCCTGCGCCCAGTATCAGGAACCTCAGGCCAATTGCTTCACCTTCCTCGCCTCGACGGCGCCCGTCGCACCAGATTGCACCTTCACGCCCCTCGACGCACCGGAGGGTGACGTTGAGGTCTAGGTTGCCCCATATCCTCGCGTTTTGCCTGCTGCCCGACATCGCCTTGTCCCAAGGCGTGCCGACCAATGACAGCGGGCTGACCGCGCGCGATATCGTCGAAACAGGCGATCGCGAGGCCGATCTTGCGATCCAAGCGGACAAGCTTTCCGTGCGCGAACTCATCGCCGAGATCGAACGGGAGCAGCTTGCCACCCTGCAACGCATCCTCGATGCCCAGACAAGTTTTGGCGGTCAGGGACTGCCGGCCATGGTCTCTGGGCTGGAAAGTGGCAGCGGCGACCCGGCTCGCTCCGTCGAGGCGGTCTATGGCACAAGCGAAATCGATCCCAATTCCGGCGGTGCGCAGATGTTTGGGGATGCGGCGGAAAACATCGAGCAACTCATCATCCGCGTCGCCCAGGAAACCAGCGGCTTTGCGGGCGTGGGGCGCGCCGGACTGTCCCCCGTCCAGTGGCGCGCGCTCCTCCAAGCGCTGATCTGGCAGGAAAGCCGTTTTACCATTGGTGCTCGCTCGCCCGTCGGCGCCTTCGGCCTCACCCAAATCATGCCCGGCACCGCCAGCGATCTCGGGATCAACCCAGAATACTATGACAGCCCTTACCTTCAGGTGCATGGCGGCGCGCGGTACCTGGCGGCCCAGCTCAACACCTTCGACGGCAATATCATCAACGCCCTCGCGGCCTACAACGCGGGGCCGGGCCGGGTATTTGAGTATGGTGGGGTGCCGCCCTTCACTGAGACCCAGCACTACGTTCAGGTCATCCCCGAACGCTACAATCTTTATCTGAGCCGCATCGGCGGAATCGAAGCGCTCGGCACGATCGATCCGGCGCTTCTCGCCAATGCGAACCTCTCCATCACCGGGCATGGTGCGGCCTTCTATGGCAACAACTCGCCTGCCGCGATCCGGCAGGCCGCCCTGCGCATCCGCGATATCGTCGAGCGGATTTCCGAAACGGAAGATGTTCAGGAAAGCATCGCGCTCAACACTTATGCCCGCGCCGAACTCGTGCGTCTCGTCGCAGCCCGCATCCGGCTTCAGGCGGCGCGCACCCGCGTGCTCTCGGCCGAAGAGCTGGCCCAGGCCAGCGCCCGCATGGCCGAGGGCGCGTTCATGGAGTTTACGATCAGGGAGATTGAATGATGGGACATTTACTCATGAGAACGGCCTTGGCCATGACGCTTGGGCTTGGCCTGCATCTTGGCACCTTCACCCCTGCCCTGGCGCAAGGTGTGCCCGTCGTCGACACCCAGAACATTGCGCAAAACATCCAGCAGCTCCGGCAAATGATCGAAGACGAGATCCTGCAAAACGAGCAGCTGACGCAGCTCCGCGAACAGCTTGCGACGCTCACGGAACAACTCGCGGAGCTGCAACGGACCTACGAAGCCCTCACCCGTCTCGCCGAACTGCCGGAAATCATCCGCACCGAGATGGAGGACGAGCTGAACGGCCTGCTCGATCAGGAGTTCGGCGATATCATCGCCACGATTGAAGCCATCAAGACCGGAGACTTCTCTGGCCTTTCTGGCTCCGGCGCGGGCGAGATCGAGACCCAGATGGACCGGGTCTTGGCCGATCTCGGTTTTGACGATGACACGCTTTCGGAAATGGCCACCAGCGGCAATCCCGGGGCCAATCGCGTGGCGACGCAAGCCACGACCGGCGCGCTCGTCTCGGCCGCAGCCCAGAACAGCTACGAGGATGCCGGCCAGTCGCTGGAACGCGTCGACCGGCTCGTCGGGCTGATCGATGACATGGACGAACTCAAGGAAAGCATCGATCTCAACACGCGCGTGACGGCGGAACTGGCAATTGCCCTCGTCGCCATGTGGCAGCTTGAAGCGGTGCAGACCGTGGGCGATGGCACGGGCGGCGTGATCGACGCCGCCACCATCGCTGAGGAGCAGCGCTTCATGGACTTCACCTTGCCCGAGTTGCGGGCTGACTGATCGTGAGGGAATGAGGGGTGGCTACTGAACAGGAAATCATCGAGGAAGAACTGGTCTACGGTGCCCTGCGCCGTGAAAGGCTCTGGCAGCGCCTTGGGCTCATCGGGCTCATCTTCGGCATCCTCGGATGCCTGAGCGCGGCGGCTGTCGCAATCCTCGATGTCGATCCGCCGCCTGTGGTCGTGCCCTATGATCCCGAGACAGGCTTTGCCCTGCCCAAGGCCTCGGTGGGTGCGACGTCGGTCACAGCCAACCAGGCAATCATCGAGGCGGAGGTCTTCCGCTATGTGACCGACCGCGAGGTCTACAACCAGCTCGACAACGATCTGCGCATCCGCAGCGTTTTGCGCCGCTCGGACGGGGCCGCCGAGAGCGGGTTGCGCCAAATCTGGAACAGCGCCACCGAGAACTACCCGCCCACAGTCTATGGCCCCAACGCCCGGCTCGACGTGGAAATCCTCAGCATCAATCGCATCGGAACGAACCGCGCCACCGTCCGCCTGCGCAAGCGCCTGACATCCATCAATGGGGTCCAGACCGGGCTCTTCACCGCCACGCTACTCTTCGAGTTCCGCCCCGAGACCCGCCGCTCCATCGATGAGGTCTGGACCAACCCCTTCGGCTTCACGGTCCTCGAATATTCCATCCGCTCCGACAGATTGGAGAACTGACGTTGTTGTTCATAAGATCGCTTATTTTTGTCGTTGCCCTGTTGC
>JBCCBQ010000022.1:0-27859 GCA_039033955.1 Pseudomonadota bacterium | reverse complement strand
TGACGGGGTCGTCGCGATCCAATTCCAAAAGTTCTGCCTCTCGAACGGCGAGCTCGTCTCTGATCCATTGGTTCGCAAGCGTATCAAATTCCGATTCAGTGGGGAGGCGGTCGAATTCGTTTTGCCAACTCCGTACAAGTTCAATTTGATCTGCTTTGGTGAATACAATCTGCTGTTCAGCTCCGGATCGAAAAACACTTGAGAAGAAGAATAACAGACCACCTGCTAGCAAGAAGTAGAAGAGCGGATCTCTAACGCTCTGTATCAAGAGTGATGGCTTCGGCATTGCGCACCTTTATCTGGCGACGAGCCTACGTCGCCTCTGGTTCACCTTTGTTGTGACATGCGAGTTGAGAAAGGGACGATTAGCGACGCTGTGGTCGTCTCGTAGCTACTTTGCCAGGATGGTGCATCGAACAGTCCGTTTAAACGATTGCCAGCGACGTCCTCTAAGAGAGGATCCACGACCAATGAGTACTCTGCATTTTGCCAGGGAGCGCTTGGCGTGAAGTGCCACTCTGTTTCTCCAGCACTAACTTTGATGCGCCCTGCGACTTGATCTCCGGAATGGGTTTGAACCCGAACCCTGTAGGCAAGTGACACATGATCATGAATGCCATCCAACCGAACGTGTAGCGTATCCCTGCTTCCAGAAACTGGCGTTTGAAACTCCCAACGCATTGGAGAGGGGGACGCCGTGTCAGGGTTCGTTGCAACGAAGGATTTGGAGAAGGGGGCGGTCATCGCGCAGCCGTCTGCGGACAGCACACCGGCTCCCACTGTAAGACTGTAGCGACGGTCTTTCTCAAGTGCGCTGCCGAACTGCGCGTTCGCCTTTATTCCGGTTTTGACGCGCCCTGGATTGAGCAAGAGTGTTAGACGGCGACCATCGCGCGACCACAAATCGTAGCGGTTCTCCAAAAAAACGCCCTCGATGTCGTTTCCACCGTCATCCGTGAGCTTGATTTCCGGCAAGACAGTTTCTGTTTGCATGGGCGTATCGAAATAGATGTAGAACCGTAGAATGTTCGAAGGGATGGAGCTCGCTGTCGGATAGATCTCCGACGCCTGGACGGGCGGTTCAGTTTCGCACGTTCCAGCAATCGTCGACGGTTCTGCGCAGGACAATAGCAAGAACAGAAACGACGAACTGAACAACGCGCGCCAGACCATATCCAACTCCGCGGTACTAACGCCTGACGAGCTCTGGATATCCTTCCATGGGCTTGACCATGTTGTGGAAACCCAGCGTAGCCGCCTGACTTTCTGGATACGTATAGTCTGGAAAATTATACTCACTCACAAAGTCCGACAGGCGGAAGTAGGAGCCTTTGATTTGTGAAATGAGTTCTATCTCTCCTGTGTCGATGTTTCGGCGAAGGACAAGGAGGAATTGGCCATCCTGATTGTCTGCCTGTATGACACCGCCCATAGGGTGGCGCGTATTATCAACACCCATTGTATCGCCTAATCCCTGGAATGCAGTAGTCAGGCCCGGGCCTGTTGTAGCTTCTGCGAGGTCTTCCATGCGGATAAGGTTGGCGCTCATCTCGCGATTGACAACTAGGACAAAGTCTTCAAGCCCCTGAGTTTGCGGATTATAGGCGGTGAAAGCGAGCACCTCGACCGGCACATTCCCGTAGCCAAGTTCAGCGACTGTCTTACCCATTACATGCGCGCCATCGACGAGGCTAGCAGCTGGAATGGTAACGAGGGGTGTACATGTGTACGCTGCAATAAGCGTCGGTTCCCCATTTATGGACGCCATGGCCATAGCGCGAATGGGCGCGCGCGTTTCGTTCTGGTTGTGCGCTGTATGGAACATCTCGATGCTTGACGAGCGCGCCGCTTCTTCGAAAGGGTATTCCAACTGGCGCAGTGTCGAGGCGAACTCGCCAGTAGACAGTCCAGCAATCAGCAACTTGCCGTCGCTATACTCTAAATCGGTCACGGTGAGTGAAGCTGCGGGAATGTCGCGCCAGAAGACGACATCAGTGCTCGCGGGCTCATTTAGCTCTACGCTTGTGACGTCCAGCGCATTGATGTCGATCAAGGAAAGGGTACCACTCTGCCTGACCTTTAAGAGGGCTGGCTTATCGCCGTCAGGATGGCTGACTGTGAGGCTCAGAAATGCCGCCGTCGAAAGCGGATGAACAGCAAGATCATTGTAGGTGATATCCAATGGTGAGACGCCGAGAAATTCGGAAATCCGGGAACCGAAATCCTCAAAATTGTAGGGCCTCGGCTCATCAATCGTTTCGTTCGCATCGTCCGGGTCAAGTTTGAAAGCGTAAACGCTGCCGTCATCATTACTGGCGGCAAAGAGGAGGTCTGGACCGCCAAATTCCAATGCGCTTAGCGATGGGCCTGATGCAAGTTCGACATGGGGGCTCCGTTCTACCGTCGTAGTCTGATTGTCAGGCGATGGTTCTGCACCTGAAGACACAGCCCCCTGAGAGCAGCCGACGAAAAACCATATGCTCGCGGCGGCCGATAAGAGGCTAAAGTTTCGCATCGTTATGTGCTCCAAGCGGTGTCTAAATAGACCGCCATTCTAGAGTGAGACATTGAGGGAGAGCGATAGCTAAAAGGGGTGCTTAAGCGCGCATGCTCTGCGCGAAAGGGTCCCTCCAAATCGAACACGTTTGTCTTCGGGAAGCGTCGCTGAAACATAGTCGCGGGCGTAGCTACCCCGAACGACAGGCTTGGACGCTCTAATGAGGCTTATGTATCGGTCTTCCTAATGCTGTAACCAAAAGCATCAGCAGTAGATGGTGGTGAAACGCTCAGCTTGAATGGACGCATGCACTGCTGAGTTAGTGTAACGCAAGTGTCACGCAAAATAGCGATGTTCTGCGTTCGTCCTACATTATGGTGACCTAAATTGACCTGCAGAGGCTCTGAAAAACCTCGCATTTTGTATTTCTGCGCAAGTTGGTAATGATGAGGTCGGGAGTTCAATTCTCCCTCGCGGCACCATCAGCATTGGTCCAAGCAATAATATACGCTCTACCTATTGCTCTGCTCGTTCGGTGGGCAATCCCCGTTTTGTCGTCAGGTATGTCGCAAAACTTGCGAGCCAGTGGCTGCCCGAATAGTGCTCGTCCGATACGGCGGCAATTCCAACGTCGCGGTGTAGCAGAGACGACGCCATCAAAGCTGGAATTCGTTCATCGTCGTCCGGCAACGCGTTGGCAATGCCTTCAAGCGCCCAGGCGCGCGACAGATTCACGCCGTCGAGATGCACAAGCTTTCCGTCTGATGCATCTAGTACGATACCAGGCTCCAGCCAGTCTATACCTCCGTCGGTGGGAATCTGCGGAAGGAAACGGCTGAGCCACTCAGAGAAGTCCTCCTCGGTCATAACTCGCCGCATAAGATCTGCCTCCATGAGACAAGGCGATAAGAAGTCCTCGCCGGAAGGCTCATAAGCCAAGGGACAGTTTTCATCGTCGCGATGGAATGTAAGGGTTTTTGCCACGAGGTCCGCTTCGAGGGCTTCATTTCCAACGCCCCGTGCATAATCGAGCATAAGGCCGAAAGCGAATGCAGTTTGATTATGTGTGCCGAGACGAATTGGGTATGAGAGCTTTGGCAGCCAGTCACTGACCTGGTCGACGATTGCATTTTCGAGTGGGCGCAATGTTTCCCGCCACTCCGTCATTTGCGGGTCGTTGCTCTCCTCAAGCTCCAAAACCAATTGCAGATACCAGGCAATGCCGTAGGGACGTTCAAACGAGGCACGCCCTTCCGCGAGATAATATTCTCGCTCTGTCATCATGTTTTCAGGTGTTAGGCTCTTGGCGAGGGCTGCACGAACGTCCGAGGACAAAACGCTGTCGGGAGAGGTGTTGAGCAAGCGGCTGAGCAGCCAGTGACCATGGACAGACGAGTGCCAGTCGAAGCAACCATAGAAGGCGGGTGTCAGTTCTATTGGAGTCCGTACATCGGCCGATGACTGCATCACGTGACTAATTTTATTGGGATATTCCCGGTGGGCGCAGTCGAGTGCAAGGACAGCAAACCGATCCTCAAGGGTCACCGGATCTGGGCGTGCCGTCTGACTCTCGGGTTCAGAGACCCCGCCGTCATCATTGCCTTCCGCTGCAGAACAGGCCGCGAGTAAAATGACACCAAGTCCCCATAGAAGAGCTTTCATTCTATTCTTTCTCCTATTCCAATTTCCATTGGCGTGCGTTCTTCAAAATCAACAGAACCGTAGCAAGATTGCGCGGACCTCAGATCGATTTCCTGGATGCGACTTCCGTCTTCTCAAAACTTGACCTTTACGCTGTTTGCACGATACGCCCAGCACGAAATAGGTGTAATAGGGTAACCTGGTGACAAAAGGCAGACTTTTGGACGGAATAGGTGACTAACCGATCGAGAAGTATGTCGTTGATCCTGAACATAAGGAGATACTCGTGAAGGCAATAGGCACAGCAATATCGTTGACAGCATTGGCTATAAGTTTGGCCGCTTGTGGCGGTCAGCAGGGTTCCGAAACGTCCACTTCAGAAGCCGCTGAAGTTGCAAGTGAGAGTGCAGGTACCGATCAAAGCGAGATCGTAGTCACCGAGGCTGAGCTTGAGGAAAACCCATTCATCGCCGATTGGGAAACGCCTTATGGCGCTCCCCCGTTCGCCGAGATTAGCGATGATCACTACATGCCTGCGATCAAAGCGGGCGTATTAGAGCTACGCGAAGACATTGACGCTATCGTCGGTGGCGACGGCGCTCCGACATTTGAAAATACGATAGTGGCGTTGGACCTCTCAGGCGCACTTTTGAATAAGGTCGCTTATACATTCAGCAACATCACCAGTACCGATACCAATGACACTCTGCGGGAACTGCAGACAGAAATATATCCGCTGCTGACCCGTGAGACCGACGCCATTTTCCTCAACGAGGCTTTGTTCGATCGCGTTAAGGCCATCTACGAGCAGAAAGATACGCTTGAGCTCGATGAGCAAGACGCCCGTTTGTTGGAACTCACTTATAGGGATTTCGTGCGCGCGGGAGCGGCCCTTGACGCAGAGACCAAAGAACGCGTCGCTGCAATCAATGAAGAGATATCCGGCCTCACAACAGCATTTGGTCAAAACCTTTTGAAAGCAACCACTGGCTTCAAGCTAGAGATTACAGATGAAGCTGATCTCACCGGCTTAAGTGATAGCTTCAAAGCCGCCATAAAAGTTGATGGCGAAGACAAATGGGTCGTTGGTCTCAATCGGTCCCCATTTGAGACCTTCATGACGCAATCGACCAATCGCGAATTACGTGAACAACTTTTCAATGCTTACCGTCTTCGGGCGTCTGAGGGCGAGCACGACAATGGTCCACTCGCCATCAAGATCGCTCAGCTGCGCGCCGAGAGAGCCGAGCTGATGGGGTACGACTCCCATGCGCATTATGAGCTTGAACCACGCATGGCGAAAACACCCGAGGCAGCAGAAGAATTTCTCCTGAGTGTCTGGCGTCCGGGTCTCGAACGAGCGCGTCAGGAACTTGCTGATATCCAATCGCTTATTGAGGCTGATGGAGACGACTTCGCGGCGGCTGGCCACGACTGGTGGCATTATGCTGAACGGGTGCGTCAGGATCGCTATGCTTTTGATGATGCTGCACTCGCTCCATATTTCGAACTGAATGCCGTCCGTCAGGGTGCGTTCGATATGGCAACCAAACTCTTCGGTATCACGTTCGAGGAGGTCGATACGCCACTATGGAACCCAGTCGTTACATCCTATGATGTAAAGGCTGAAGATGGAGAGCACTTAGGTCTCTTCATGATGGATATGTATGCGCGCGACTCAAAACGCGGTGGTGCATGGATGAGCGCGTACCGTGGTGCGTCTGATGTCGATGGGAATGGTATTCGTCCGATCATTACAAATAATCTGAATCTGATTGCGCCGCCTGAGGGTGAACCAACACTGATGCGGTTTGATGAGGTGGAAACGCTGTTCCATGAGTTTGGCCATGGATTGCATGGGCTGATGACTCAGATCCGATATGAAAATTTCTCGGGTGTGGATGGTCCGCGCGACTACACAGAGTTTCCGGCGCAAATTCTGGAGCATTGGGCAAGCCAGGATCAGGTATTAGCGGATTATGCCAAGCACACGGAAACTGGCGAGGTAATTCCTTCCGAGCTGATCGAGAAGATGCGCAATGCGTCCACCTTTAATCAGGGCTTCAAAACGACCGAGTTTATTGCTGCCTCGCTTCTTGATCTTGCCTGGCACAATTTAAGCCCGGAGGAAGCTGCAGAAATTACAGACGCCAGGACCTTCGAGGAAGAAGTTCTTAGAGGCTATGGTCTGCTTGAGGAGATTGAGCCTCGCTATCGCAGCCAGTACTTCGCTCATATTTTCGCCGGCGGATACTCTGCCGGTTACTACTCCTATCTGTGGTCTGAAATTCTCGATGCGGACGGATTTACCGCCTTTCTCGAGACCGGTGATATTTATGATCCGGAGTTGGCCGGCAAGCTCAAGCGTTGGGTCTATGAGGCTGGCGGCTTGAGGGAAGCTGACGAACTCTATCGTAACTTCAGAGGAAAAGATCCGGAAATCGAACCGCTTCTGCGTATTAGAGGGCTCGATGGAACAGGTGGCTGAACTAGCGCCGCCACTAAGCTCTTAAGGCGCTATAACCCCAAGCTGCGTGTTAGTGCCCACCATAGGCCTACCGCAGCGATGATAAGCGATGCGGGCTGAACGATCACACTTCTAAACGAGCGCTCCGACGTGTTGAGCGCTCGTTTGATAGGAATGCTGAGTATTAGTGCAGCGGCGACGACCGCGAGCTGACCGACCTCGACGCCGATATTGAACCCAATCAAAGAAGACCAGAATTGGTCGGCCGGCAGGCCCACCTCTTTGATGAACCCGGCAAATCCCATTCCATGGAACAAACCGAAGCCAAAAATCACGAATGGCCGCCACTTGGAGATATCTTTGAAATAAAGATTCTCGATGGCTACGAATGCAATGGACAAGGCGATCAGGGGTTCCACAATCGCGCCGGGCGGATTGATAGTTCCAGCGGCGGCTAGACCTAGCGTCACCGTATGCGCCACGGTGAATGCTGATATTTGAACGATCAAACTGCGCAGCCGTTCTGACGCCAGAAATAGCGCGAGCACGAATAAGATATGATCCGTTCCGCCAGGTAGAATATGGCGAACGCCAATATCGAAATACAAAAGAGCTGTATCTATCGGTGAGCGGACATTTCCAGCTTCGTCCAGCAAGGGCTTTGTGACTGCCGCGTCAGAGCTATTGGTGTCCGCTAATAGCTGGCAAAGGGCAGGGTCCAAGCTGGATACAGCTTCACAAAAATCATCTTCCGGGTGAGCCATGGCGTGGTTGCAGATGAGGGTAACGCAGACCAACAAGGCGAAGATACGAAGACAACGATTCGCGATGACTAGATGTGGGCCAAGCACAAGTTGGAGACTTGGAAAGTTCATTGATCGTCTCGTTGTTTCGGTCTGCAGCGTCGCGCCGTCGCGTTGGAGCCGCGACACTATCGAGATTGTAGGGCTCTGCAAACGACCGATTTCCGCGTCAATTTTCTGAGGTGTCAGGCCCCTTAAACTGACACGAAAAGGCGCCAGCTCTCCGTTCCAAGCTTGCAAGATCTGACAAGCCGCTCTTTAAGTCTGGTCGTGAATCATATCGTTCTTGGGTAACCAAGTCGCCTGAAAGGTCCGTCCATGCCATCACTCATCAAAACAGTTTTGTCTGCCGCGCTCTTGCCACTCCTTGTTTCCGGCTGCTCGACGGATGTCGAAGCTCAATCGGTTGGTGACCTTGGTGCGGGCGGGCGGCCGGTTGGGGAGATCTGGTCGCGCAGTCCGGTGTACGCCGAACACGGTATGGCTGCGACGGCTCATCCACTCGCCAGCCAAGTGGCGATAGATGTTTTGAAAGCAGGTGGAAACGCGGTGGATGCAGCAATCGCGGCAAACGCTGCAATTGGTCTTATGGAACCCACTGGAAACGGCATTGGCGGAGATCTGTTCGCCATTATTTGGGATCCTGAAACGGAGAAGCTCTACGGTCTCAATGCGTCGGGCCGGGCACCTTTAGGGCGTTCGTATGAACAACTGATAGAACGTCTCGACGGAGCAGATAGCCTACCGCCTTTAGGTGACCTGCCCGTCAGCGTTCCCGGCACAGTAGACGGCTGGTTTGAGATGCATGGACGTTTCGGCAGCTTGCCAGTCGCGGATATTCTGGCACCCGCAATTGAATATGCTGAGAACGGGTTCCCGATGGCACCGGTGATCGCGCACTATTTTGAGCGAAATTTGGCAGGCTTCGAGCAGCGCCTGGACATGATCAATGAATTTGACAACGCCCGCGCCACCTATTTCCCGAACGGTGCTCCAGGGGCCGGTGAGATCTTCAAGAATCCAGACTTAGCCAACACTTACCGTATCTTGTCTGAGAAGGGGCGTGATGCGTTCTACAAGGGTGAGATCGCTGAGGTGATGGATGCATACATGCAGCGCATCGGCGGTGATCTGCGCCTTGCCGACTTTGAAGCTCATACCAGTGAATGGGTTGATCCAGGCTGCGTCGATTATCGCGGTTATGATTTTTGTGAACTTCCGCCAAACGGGCAAGGGTTTGCCGCTTTGCAGATGGCCAACATACTAAAGCATGTCGATCTTAGTCAGTGGCCACGGGGCAGCGCGGACGTGCTGCATTATATCACCGAGGCTAAGCGGCTCGCCTTCGAAGATCTTGGTAGATATTACGCTGATCCAGAGTTTGCAGATATTCCAGTCGAGCAATTGCTGTCAGAGGATTACGGTCTTGAACGTTTCGCTTTGATTGATCCGGAGAAGGCTAACCCCGCTCCAGAGCCGGGCGATTTGAAACTCGAAGGTGAGGGCGACACGACCTACCTGACGGTCGCCGACAAAAACGGCATGATGGTTTCGCTCATCCAGTCGAACTATCGCGGCATGGGTTCAGGGCTTGTCCCCGATGGGCTTGGGTTCATGTTCCAGGATCGAGGAGAACTCTTCTCTCTCGACCCCAATCACCCGAACGTTTACGCGCCGGGCAAGCGTCCTTTCCACACCATTATTCCGGCCTTTGTAATGAAGGACGGTGCACCCTTTATGAGCTTCGGTCTTATGGGCGGAGGAATGCAGCCGCAGGGTCATATGCAGGTTCTCATCAACATTGTTGACTATGGCATGAACCTGCAAGAGGCCGGAGATGCGGCACGCCTTAATCATACGGGCGGTAGGCAGCCCACGGGCGCACTCGACGATGAGGACGTAGACTTGCTCGGGACACTTAATGTTGAGCCTGGCATCTCGGTGACAGCGATCGAACGATTGCGGTCTATGGGTCACCGGGTCGAAGTGGTCGAAAACGGCATAATGTTCGGCGGCTATCAAGCGATCATGCGAGATCCCGAAACTGGCGTCTACACTGGGGCGACGGAGATGCGGAAAGACGGACTTGCCATTGGGTATTGAGCGTCTGGCATTTCCATTTCACACATCCTCCGTCTGAGCTAACATCATGCGGACATAGAAACTGAAGGGAAAGCCATGTGCGACGAAACCACCGAACGGGAACTTGACGCATACCTGAAAAGAAAGGCGCTTACACGGCGTAGCTTCACTGTCGGCGCATCTGCCGCGATTGCAGCCGCCGGAGTTCCACAGGTGGCGTTTGCCGATCCCAAATTCGATGCGGACGATCTTACGGAGACGGAGGTTTCCATACCGACGCCCGATGGAGAGGTGGACGCGCTGTTCATTCATCCGTCGGAGGGCGCGCATGCGGCGGTCATCATCTGGCCGGATATTCACGGCGTGCGACCGGCTTTTTTCGACATGGCCCGACGGCTCGCCGGAGACGGCTACAGTGTTCTGGCCGCTAACCCTTATTATCGTACTCATACGGGACGGCTCTTTTTCGACGGAGAGACATTCCGAGACCCAGGTGGGCGCGAGCGCGTTGCGCCGCATTACACTGCGCTATCTCCCGACACAGTAGCCATTGATGGAAAAGCTCTTTCTGATTGGCTTGATGGTCAGGCCGCGGTCGACACCTCGCGGGGTATTGGTGCCGTTGGCTTCTGCATGACGGGCTCTTGGACACTGCGCGCAGCGGCCGCTGTGCCAGACAGGATCAAGGCTCCATGCTCGTTTCACGGTGGCGGTCTCGTGACCGAGAACGAGGATAGTCCACATCTTTTAGCTGGCGAGATAACCGGCGGTGTTCTGATCGCTATTGCCGAGAATGACCATGAGCGGCAGCCAGAAGCCGAAGGCGTGCTTGTCGCGGCGTTTGATTCCGCTGGCGTCCCGGCAGAGATTGAGGTCTACGAAGATGCGATGCATGGTTGGGTGCCAACGGATTCTCGAGCGCACAATCCTGAGCAATCGGAACGCGCTTGGTCTCGCATGCTCGCCCTTTTTGAGAGTCAATTGGGTCCAAATATTGTGTCTCAGCCGGACGAAGAATGACGCAACCCAAACAAACACAAGAGTTGCGCGGATACTGGTTCGCTACGATACGATTGACGCTGATGCTTCTAAGTATCTGGTTTGCCGTATCTTTCGGTGCCGGGATATTGTTCCGGGATTTTCTTGATCAGTTTTCAATTGGTGGTGCGCCACTCGGTTTCTGGTTTGCTCAGCAAGGTGCGATCTATGTCTTCGTCGCGCTGATCTTCTACTACTGCCGCGCCATGGCCCGGCTCGGTCGGGCATACGGTCTCGAGGACTGAGGCATGGCAGCAGATTTCTGGACCTGGTTTTTCGTTGTTGTGACCTTCGGGCTTTACATCGGAATAGCGCTGTGGGCCCGTGCCGGCTCAACGGACGATTTTTACGTTGCCGGTCATGACGTGCATCCAACCGTCAACGGTATGGCAACGGCGGCTGACTGGATGTCGGCGGCAAGCTTTCTCTCCATGGCGGGTCTCATCGCGTTCCTCGGATATGGCGGATCAGTTTACCTCATGGGGTGGACGGGTGGGTATGTGCTGCTTGCGTTGCTGCTTGCGCCATTTCTGCGTGAGTTTGGCAAATTCACGGTGCCGGATTTTGTCGGCGACCGGTACTACTCAACCCTTGCGAGGATCATCGCCGTCGTCTGCGCGCTCTTTGTTTCATTCACCTACATCGCCGGTCAGATGAAGGGCGTCGGCGTGGCCTTCTCCGGCTTCCTCGGTATTCCCTTCGAGCTTGGCATCATCATCGGTATGGTGATCGTGTTTTTCTACGCGGTCCTCGGTGGTATGAAGGGGATCACCTACACTCAGGTGGCCCAATATGTTGTGCTGATCTTTGCCTATACGGTGCCGGCGATTTTCATCTCACTGATCATCACAGGCAACGCGATCCCGCAGTTTGGGTTTATCTCCAACGCGCGCGGTGAAGACATCTCAATGCTTCAGAAGCTCAACACGGTCGTCACCGATCTTGGCTTTGGTGAGTATACGCAGACTGACAAATCTATGTTTGATGTCTTTGCGATCACCGGTGCGCTGATGTTCGGTACGGCTGGTCTGCCGCATGTCATCATCCGATTCTTTACGGTGAAGTCAGCAAAGGCGGCACGTGTGTCGGCTGGTTGGGCGCTGATCTTCATCGCCTTGCTTTACACGACGGCCCCGGCTGTCGGCGCGTTTGCCCGGCTGAACTTCGTCGATACGGTGAATGAAGCGACCTACATCACCGATGCTGAAAACTACGCCGAACGCGCGGCTGCGATTGAAGCTGATGGCGGCAAGCCGGTTCCGACCTGGTACAAGGATTGGGAGTCGACAGGTCTTCTCGCCTTTGATGACAAGAATGGTGACGGCGTTATGCAGTATCGCGGACCAAATGCACCTGACGGTATCGAAAACGAAGTTACTCCAAATCGAGATATTTTTGTACTTGCTAATCCGCAGATCGCTGGACTGCCCGGCTGGGTCATCGGCCTTGTCGTGGCGGGCGGACTTGCTGCAGCGTTGTCTACAGCTGCAGGACTGCTCATGGTGATCTCTTCAGCGGTGAGCCATGACCTTTGCCGCCGAACATTGTTTCCTGAAATGAATGACAGGATGGAACTGCGGGTGGCCCGGGCAGCTGCAGCTGGAGCTGTCGTGGCCGCTGGGCTTCTTGGTCTCTTCGCCTCGCAGCTTGGCTTTGTGGCGCAGGTCGTTGCCTTCGCCTTCGGTCTCGCAGCGGCCTCGCTCTTCCCGATCATCTTCCTGGGGATCTTCTGGAAGCGGATGAATAAGGAGGGAGCCATTGCGTCAATGGTCACCGGCCTCGTCACCACATTCATCTATATCGTGTACTTCAAGTTCGGCGGCGGCACACCCGATCAGTGGCTGCTCGGTGTCTCGCCTGAAGGGATTGGTTTTATTTTTATGTTCCTAAGTGGTGTGGTTGGTGTGGCAGTGGCGCTTGTTACCGAAGCGCCGCCGCAGGACGTACAGGACCTTGTTGAAGACATCCGCATCCCAGGAACACGGCAACCCTATGGTATGGCTGACGAAGATATGGCTCCTGCGTAAGCTTAAAGACAGTTATCAACCACGACTGCGCTGCCACAATTGGGGCCAACTATCTTGATTTGTGTTGCCAATGCACGTTCCTATTGGAAAGATTTGAGTCGGCAAGTTGGATAATCGAGTAGATTCCGGAATGGCAACACCGATGACGCAAAAGCCATGTTTTTCACTAGACGATGTGGCGTTCGCTTTCCGGGACAACACGCCCGTTCTGGATATTTCGCGGATGTCGGTAGCCCCAGGTGAACGCGTATTTGTCTACGGGCCGAGTGGGAGCGGCAAGTCGACTTTGCTTGGCTTAATCGCTGGTGTTCTCACTCCAAGCCGAGGTACGATACGGGTTCTGGGAAATGATCTCACCGCCATGTCAGCGGCGCGCCGGGACCGCCTCCGGGCCGAGCAACTCGGTGTGATTTTCCAACAATTTAATTTGGTACCTTATCTCGACCTCGTGGATAACGTCCTGCTTCCGTGTCGGTTTTCGCCGGCCCGAGCAGAGCGCGTGGCCGGGACAGCAGCAGCGCGAGCCGAAAAAGCTCGGGATATGCTGGCAAGACTGGGGCTTGAGCAGGAGATGTCCAGCGGTCAGGTTGCAAGCGAACTGTCGACCGGGCAGCAACAGCGTGTCGCGGTGGCTCGTGCCTTGATTGGTTCGCCATCTCTGGTCATCGCCGATGAGCCGACGTCCGCACTGGATACAGAAGCGCGGTCGGTTTTTATTGACACGCTTTTGAAAGAAGCGAGCGATGCATCCGTCGTTTTCGTAAGTCACGATATGTCATTGGCGAGCCATTTCGATAGCCAAATCTCTATTGCTGAGATCAATAATGTGAAGCGCAAATCAGTGTCTGGATCTCTGGAGCAGACTCACCAGTTGGGGGGAGCATAGTCATGCATTTATTGGCTCTGGCCTGGAAAAGTGCGCGGGCACGATCTGTCGCTACTCTACTGACGGTACTTTCGATTGCTTTATCAGTCGCGCTGCTCGTTGGTGTCGAGAAGGTTCGGACCGGTGCACGGGCCGGATTTGCGCAAACGGTTTCCGGCGCCGATCTGCTCGTGGGTGCTCGTTCTGGTTCAGTGAACCTGCTGCTTTATGCTGTTTTCCGAATTGGGGATCCTACGACGAATGTGTCCTGGCAGAGCTTTGAAGGGTTCTCCAGCCGACCTGATGTCGCGTGGGCAATTCCGCTATCGCTTGGGGACTCACATGCCGGGTTTCGCGTGCTTGGCACAACTCAAGCCTATTTCGATCACTACCGCTATGGACAACGCAAACCACTGGAGTTCGCCACTGGCGTACCGTTCTCGAACGTCTACGACGCTGTGCTGGGGGCAAGTGCTGCTAAGAAATTAGGCTACGAGCTTGGCCGTGAGTTCAACATCACACACGGATTGGTCAGCGCGAGCTTTGCCGAGCATGCGGATAGCCCATTCCAGGTGGTTGGGGTACTTAAACCAACCGGGACCCCAGTTGATAGAACGATCCACATAAGCCTGGCTGGTTTGGAAGCCGTGCATGAGGGTTACAATGATGGACCGCCTCCCATTGGTGGTCGATATTCCAGACGGGCACTAACTGACCCGGCTGCTGTGGAACCGGACTCCATTACCGCCTTTCTAGTTGGTCTGAAGTCGCGCGCCGGAGCGCTTCGCTATCAGCGTGACGTGAATACATTCCGTGGCGAGGCCATGACAGCTGTGATTCCAGGCGTAGCACTTTCGCAAATGTGGCGTGTGGTTGGTGGGGCTGAGCAAGCTCTTCGTGCCGTGTCTGCGCTCGTCGTGGTCGCGGGACTGGCCGGGCTGTTGACTGCACTTCTGACAAGCTTGAACGAGCGCCGACGGGAAATAGCTGTTTTCCGGGCCGTTGGGGCCCATAGTCGCGATGTGTTCGCACTTCTGGTGCTTGAGTCGGCGCTTTTGACAGCCGCTGGAGCTGTTTTGGGCGTTTTGCTCGTCAACGGGCTTCTGCTAACATTTGGCGATCGTATAGAAGCGCTATTCGGAGCACCTATGGCGATAAGCGGCTTGTCGACCTACGACCTGACCATTGCTGGTATCGTTGTTTGCGTTGGAGCCATTATGGGATTTTTGCCTGGATGGCTCGCCTATAAGCGGTCCCTCAATGACGGGCTGACAGTACAGTTATGAGGACTTGATGCGTATATTGATTACATGTCTCATGTTGCTTGTTTCGTTTCCTGCTTTCGGGGACGAAGTACGTACGCTCACATGGGACGACCTATTGCCAGAAGGTGAGATTGAGTATCTCGAAGACCTGTGGGCACAGGACACTTATCTTTTACATGATACGCCTGAGGATTCGTACTACGGTGCGACGCCGGTGCAGATCGGTACCTTCAATGTGGTGGAGGAACTCGAAGGTAAGCGCGTTCGAATACCTGGGTTTGTCTTGCCGTTCGAGTATGTCGAGTCTGGAGAGATTTCAGAGTTTTTGTTGGTACCATATTTCGGTGCTTGCATTCACGCGCCACCGCCACCGCCCAATCAAATTGTTTATGTAACTGCTGAGAAACCGATCGACATCGGAGATCAATGGAATCCTGTCTGGGCAACTGGCATCCTCAAGACATCAAGCCACTACAATGAACTTGGAAACGCGGCCTACACACTCGAGATTGAAAGTTGGGATGAATACAATGGTTATTAAGCGCAGTGTGGTCTTCGCGTCTTTCTTCCTGATTGAAAGTGTCGCGCTGGCGCAAGAACATGATCACGCGCACGAGCACGAGCACGAGGAGCATGATTCACAGCACTCAGATGAAGATCACGATGATCACCATTCTGAGGGAGAACATGCTGATCACCATACGGACCATGATCACCACTCCGACGATGATCACTCCGATGATGACCATGATCAAGCTGCTGGCTCAGCCCATGTTCATGGATCGTGGTCGCTTTTCGCTGCTGTCGATGCGAGTACGCTTTCCGTTACACTGACAGGTCCGCTTTACGACGTGCTGGGCTTTGAGTCGGTGCCAGGCACACCAGAGCAGAAAGATGCGGTTGACACACTGATAAGCAATTTGTCCCAAGCAGATGCTCTGGTGACACCCGACCCGCGAGGCGAATGCGATATTGCGGAGCCCGTTGATGTGAGCTTGCCGGACGGATTTACTGGATCTGAGACGGACGGCACGACAGATCATGAGCACGGAGATGATCATTCGGAAGATCATCATGATGACGGCGATGAGCATCATGACGAGGCCAACGTGGACGTGACCCTGACTTATAATTGCGGAGCGCCTGACAGAATCAGCTCCGTGGAGGTCGGGATGTTCACTGCTTATCCCAGCATCGAGACAATGGACGCCGTTTTTCTCGGCGAGCTAGATCAAATAGCGGCACGCCTAAATCCCGATGATCCCATGTTAGAACTCAAATAAGCCCCTAGCCTGAGCAGTAAAGCGGCGGATAAGTTCGGCCACTTTGAATTTCGGTTCTACCTATTGGCAAAGCCTGTGCAATAACCTTCAATGCGAAAGAAACATTGGAGGCTGTATTCGTGGCGCTAACGGAACTCGAAAAGCAAACGATTGAGCAGAGATACGCCGAGGAACGCGACAAGCGGCTCCGGGCCGACGGCAACGCTCAGTATAAACGGCTGGAAGAGAAGTTCGCCGATCTGGCTGAGGATCCCCACACGCCCAAAATCGAGCGAGAGCCTGTAACTGATCACGTCACATTCGCCTTTGTTGGTGGAGGGTTTTCCGGGCTCGTAGTTGGTGCCCGTCTCAAGCAGGCCGGTATTGAAGACTTCCGTATTGTTGAGAAGGGCGGAGATGTTGGTGGCACCTGGTACTGGAACCGGTATCCCGGAGCTCAATGTGATACAGCCGCCATGATCTACATGCCTCTGCTGGAAGAGACCGGCCACGTGCCGACCGAGAAATACGTCCACGGGCCCGAGATCAGAGAACAGTGCGCGAAGATTGCGAACCAGTTTTCTCTCTATGACAAAGCGCTGTTCCATACAGAAGTCACCGCTATCGAGTGGCAAGCGGGGGATAATTGCTGGCGCATTAAAACGTCGCGTGGGGATAACTTCACCGCCAAGTATATTGGGCTTGGAACGGGACCGCTGCACGTCGCAAAACTGCCGGGCATTGAAGGCATAGAAGACTTCAAAGGGAAGTCGTTCCATACGAGCCGGTGGGACTATGAGTATACCGGAGGGAGTGCCGACGGCGCGCCGATGGAGAACCTCTCCGACAAGCGTGTGGCAGTTATCGGCACGGGAGCGACAGCTGTTCAGTGTGTGCCGCATCTTGCGAAATCCGCGAAACAGCTCCTTGTTTTCCAGCGAACGCCATCGTCGGTCGATGCTCGCAATAATGAATCTATCGACCCGGACTGGTTCCAATCCATTGCAACACCCGGATGGCAGCAGCGCTGGTTCGATAATTTTGTCGAAAATCAGGGCCAGGGCATGCCCACAGAAGACTTTGTTATGGATGGCTGGACGGAGATCTCCCGCCGCATACGAGAGAAGGTGATGGCGCTACCACCGTCCGAGTGGAAGCCCGATACAATACTCACGGCCTTCGAAGATGCCGATTATGAAAAGATGGAGTCGATCCGCGCCCGCGTTGATGAGATTGTAAGTGATGAAGAGACGGCGGCGGGACTAAAGGCCTGGTATCGCCAGCTCTGCAAGCGTCCTTGTTTTCACGATGCCTACCTACAGGCGTTCAATGAACCCTCGACTGAACTCGTGCACACCGACGGGCAGGGCGTTGAGCGGATAACCGAGACGGGGCTCGTGGCGAACGGTCAGCAGTACGATGTCGACTGTGTTGTCTATGCATCGGGATTTGAGGTCGGTTCAGACTACACCGAACGTGCTGGCTTTGATTTGGTGGGGAGGGACGACATAAAGCTTTCGGACTACTGGTCTGATGGAATGCTGACATTGCACGGCGTGCATGTGCATGGATTTCCGAACGCGTTCTTCGTGCAGCCGAGCCAAGCTGCGAACCTAATCTCAAATGTGCCCCATAATATCGTGGACCATGCGAATACAATCGCCGCTGTTGTTTCTCATGCCGAAGCCGAGGGAGCTGCATCTGTCGAGGCGACCAGAGATGCAGAAGCGGCCTGGGTTGAGTTAATTAGCACCGGTGAGGGGATGCTGATCGGAACCACCGAGTGCACGCCCGGTTACTACAACAATGAAGGCCAGGGACTTACCGACAAGAATCGAACCCTTCTCGGTCATCCCGGCGGCGCAGCAGCTTTCTTCCGGCACATCGATGCCTGGCGGAAGTCTGGAGACTATGAAGGGCTCATTTTCTCGTAGGCGAGTTCGATTATCCTAAACGAAGCCAAGATTGGCATTCTGGAAACGACTTAAGTTCGGCAGGGCTGCGTTCAGTTCGTCGTCATTAAGGCCGAACCAGCTCCCTAGTGTCGCTGCATATTGTTCCACAGAGACCGAAGGGATAAGCCGTCCGCTTGTCGGTGTGTAGTTCGAACTCGAAACATCAGCCGTTGGAATGTCTCCAAGAATTCGGCCGCCTGCAACCGATCCACCGAGAACGAAGTGATGTCCGCCCCAACCATGATCGGTGCCGTCACCATTATCGATTGTTGTTCGGCCAAAATCTGAAGCTGTGAAGAGTGTTACGTCGTTCCAGAGTCCGCGTTCCACCATGGCATCTCTAAATGCGTTTATCGCTTGGGAGATTTGAATCTGAAGGCCAGGCAATCTGGCGGCCTGATCACTATGCGTGTCAAAGCCACCTATCCCGACAAAGAAGACCTGCCGGCTGACTTCAAGCGCGTCTCTTGCTTCGATGGTCTCCGCAACAGTGCGCAACTGAGTGCCTAGCTGCGAGTTTGGAAAGACGGTCGAAAACGGCACGAGATTGTCGCGAGCCTCATTGAACCGTCTGACATTGTCGATTCCGCCAACGACAATCCGATTGAAGTCGCGGCGCATGGTGCCTGCGCTTCCGAAATCGCTCGTATTGTAGAAGGCCTCAATGGCTGCTCGCTGGTTGTCAAAGCGGCTGTTTCCGCCAAGCAGAAAGCTACGCTCGGTGATTTCAAGCTCCTCGGTGCCGCCATTGTTGGAGGCGGCAAAGGGCTGCGATGTATCGCCTGAAAGGAAAACAGTGTTTCCGCGCGTCGAAATAGAGGCAAAGAGTGAATTGGCTGTGGAGTCACTTGCAAGGGCAGCGTCCGAGAATTGACCGCCCCAACCAAGCCGGGACCCCTCTACACCAAGCGCCATCCATGTCGACTGCTGATCGTTGTGCGAGAACAGGCGCGGAGGGAGCTGTACTGTCTCATTGTCGAAGGACGCCCGATCGGTCGGTTCGATCAGGGGCCCAACATTACCCACGATCGCCATCTCACCAGATTGAAACAGCGCCTGCATCTCAGGCATTTGAGGAGATAGCGCGAAGCTGCGCGATCCGAAATCTGCCGCATTCGACGGCGTTATCGGCAGGAGATTGTCGCGATCACGAGAGAACTCGTCGTCCTCGCTATCATAGCGATCAAACAATCCATCACGCACGTCTGCGAGAAGATCGTAGGAAGGCTCATCAAACGGGAAAACCGTATCGGCGTGATCAAGACCACCGAACAAGAAGACGCAAACAAGCGCTCTGTAGCCGGATGTATCTGCCGCCCAGGCCTTGTTCTGATTGAGGAGGCCGAGCATTCCGGTGCCGCCAGCAAATGTTGCAGCGGATCCGGTAAGAAAGTGGCGTCTATTCATATGTGTCATCTGTCTTCTCCTTAGCGGACCACCGCAAAACTAGGCCCAGAGACGATAAGCAGGATTGCAACCTCAACGCGCTGCAGCGGATCCTCCAATTCGTCTTCTATTATCAATGCCGATACGGCGTCCTCGACGGCTTTGATCTCCGCCGTTGTCATCTCGCCTCCTGTCAGAAGTAGGTTCAGATGTGCAACAAGGGCCTGTGGGTCCTCGGACAGGATAATCTCTGTCACGTAGTTTGGGATAAACCGTTCTGGATCGTCACTGCCGCCCGTCCGATCAAGGATGAAGTCGGTCATGAAGTTAATATAGCCAAGCGTGGCACCTTCACTGACGATCTGAAATTCAGGTGTCGTCAGACCGGCATTCCCACTTTCCGTTCCGGGTGCCTGGAATCCGGGGCGATAGAAATTGAAGACGGATGGTGCTCGAAACGGGTGCTGCGACAAGCGGTCTGAAGGTCTGGATGTATCGGAAAGCCGACCTTCGCTCTCAGTGTTAATTGCATTGACATTGAATGCGCGGATCCAATGGACGAATTTCAGCACTGGTTCGCGGATTTTACCGTCTGTCTCTGATGCCGCGGTAACGTCACCGTGGACATCTGGATCAAGAAGAACAGCGGCAATGGTTGCCTGCAGGTCACCGCGTTGCCCCGAGCCGAAGGCTGTACCGTTGGCGGCGACAAATCTTCCATTTGCGAACGCGATTGCGACACGTTCCACGTATTCGGGTGCCGGGTTGCTTGCCGCGAACCGCTGAATAAGTTGGCGGGCGATAAAGGGTGGGACATTCGGGTGATCGAAGATCGCATCAAGCGCTAGATCGATGCTCTCTTCACCGCTTGTTCCTGCTGGTATTGTCGTTGTCAGGAAGGCTTTCTCAAGCTCGGAATGTTGATCGGCATAGACCTGAAGGGGGCTGAAGTCCCGATCCGGGTTAGAATTGTCATTGAAGCGCTCACCAGCGAACGCAAGCCCGGTAAAGACGCGCGCGAGTCCCGTAATGTCCGTATTGTCGAATGTCTCGATTTCGTTGCCAAAGGTATCGAGTCTTGGCGTGCCATCCATGTTCAATTCGATCACGCCAATCGTAAAGAGCTGGAGCAGCTCCCTCGCATAGTTCTCATCTGGCATTCGGCCGGTATTTGGGTCGCCCTTGCGGTTTCTGAAGTAAGTCAGAAAGCGTGACATGGCTGGGGAATACGTCACATCCTCAAGAAGATCGCGATAGTTCCCCAAGGCATGTCTGGCGAGAATGTCCTGATAGTGAGCCATTTGAAGAGGACGACCTCCAAAATCCCCGTCGCTGACGACCAGGATTTGGGACAAAGCAAAGATCATCCTCTGGCAGAGCTCATCGTCTGCCGTCATGAGCGTATCATAATATATGTCGGAGTACGGACGGCCGTTTAGATCTTCATCTTCCTCTCTCAACTCCAGTATAGGAGTGAGAAAGCCTGTGCACGGCTTATTCAGTTCGCTGGCAACCCAATCAGTGGCGTCGGCTCCAACATTTGCTTCGATGGTCTCAATATCCGCGCCGAGTGAGGCCTGAATCAGAAAACGAGCCGACTCCTCTGGCGTTTCCAACATCGTAGCACTTGATGTTGTTGGCGGTGGTGGTGGCGGTGAACCAGGCGGAGGAGGTGTTCCACCTGTTGGAGGGGGTGACCCGGCTGGATCTGGAGTCCCCGTGCCGCCGTCGCCACCAGAGCAGGCGGACACCGCCAGAGTTGCGAGTGTGATTGCAAGACAAGTTTGTTTGAAAATGGCCATTCTGCACAATCGACCAAAAGGCTCCACTCGCCACCGGCGTGCGATGGCAAGGCAATTGGAGCTTGGACGACTTCTCCCTTTCGTCTTCTCCCCGACGAAACCGTATACGGTGCTTTTGTTTCCTAGCGAGTTAAAGATTTGAGAGCTTTTTGAGGCAACACCCGAACGAAATAAGGCCACCGGGTTCGAATATACTCAAAGAAAACAAGACAAGAAGAGGCTTTGGCTGAACGGCATGGTGAATCGAAGCTAAAGAGCAGTTCGATTAAATTGCAGTTCGCATTCCATTCGCGATATCTGGACAATTGTGTGCTTGTCTGAATGGTGCGGCCGAGAAGACTCGAAAGGCCTCCGATAGCCCTTTAATTACAATGCTTTAGAAGATTTTGCAAGCAGTTTTGTTACACAAAATGTTACACAGTTTGTTGCACAAAATCAGTCGTGATCCATGCTCAGACAAGCAAGAAGTCAATCGTTTTTGTCTCCCCTCATATCGGCAAAGAACTCAGACGCGGGCGCAACCCCCGATACCGTCAGACTTTCTCTGGCTCTTGTGCAGGCGACGTAAAATAGCTGGCGCTCGGTATCGTAAACTTCATCAAGCTCAACTTCATCCGCTACTGTGTCGATCCGGTCCTGATCGGGAAGAATGTTCTCGTCACACGCCATGACGATCACCTTACGGAACTCCAGACCTTTCGCTAGGTGCATCGTACCTATTGCGATACGGCCGGTTCTATCCTCAACTCGGTCGGAAAGCTCTAGCGGGGTCTGTCCAGCTTCATTGACGGCTTTTCTTGCGCGTGAAAGTTCATCTACCGACCTAACAAACACGCCGATTTCTTCAGCAGGCATTCCATCATCTATAGCCTCATGAATGACCAAACCGATTGAACGGATTTCATCTTCTGAATTGTCGTGAATTTGAACGTCAGGAACGGGACCATTGAAAATCGAAACGGTGCCTCTACGATCCTCTTCAATACCGTCCACATCACGCACCACGGCAGGAAGCAATTTGTCCGCTGATTGGCGAATTTGGTGCGATGTTCGGTAATTTACTTTAAGGGTGTGTGAGCGCCCTCTAACGTCAATGCCCAGCCCAAGCCATGAAAACGGTTCTTGGAAAATTCGTTGTCCCAAATCACCTGCAAAAAATAGCGCGTCTGGTTCTTTTGGAGCTATGGCGGACAGCATCTTTAGTTCCGGTACACCAAGGTCTTGCGCTTCATCGACGATAATATGAGAGAAAGGCCTACTTGGACGATCTTTGTAGTATACGGCGACTTTCCCAAAAACACTTGCAGGCGTATATCTGTGTTGCCCGGCAAGAATTGCTCTGGCCCGCTCAAAGACTGGCCATAGCCTCTCACGCTGGCGACTTCCTAATCGGTTTTTCCGTCCTAGTCGCGGGACGCGAGCATATGCGTCTAGCCCATCAATTTGCCAGGCATCGACAACATATCGCCATTCAGACATCAAAAAGCGATCTGTAAACCCTTCCAATTCTTGTTCTTTAGCCGCTTGCGCGAGGGCCGGAACGACATGCTCTTGCCTCGCCATTTTGGGGTCATGACCATTGATGAGCGTGAAAAGCTCTTTCGCTATTCCCTCAAAAGGCCGGATAGATGCACGATGATCGAGATTTTTATCATCATGCAGCAACAGTTTCAGCTTGTGTTCAAGCGCATTGGAAAGAGGGCTTGAAAATGTGGTCAGCAGAAGCTTGGCTTCTTTATTCGACCCCAGAATATGTGCGGCACGATGCAGCGCCACAACGGTTTTTCCCGTTCCTGCTGATCCGGCCACACGAGTCGGGCCTGAAACCTTGCCATCAACCAGCTCTCTTTGCGCAGGGTGCAGATAGATCGCCCATTTGTCCCACGGATAGTCGAGCGCCTGCTCCAGCTCCTCGACATTTTCCATAACGCGAAAACGCCGCTGCGCATCCGGGTGCGCAAACGGATCAATTCCCGCACCAGCTTCGCCGGGAACGACCAATTGGCCAGTTGCCGTGTAGTCCAGTAAGGCTTCGGCAGCTTCGCTTGGAATATAGTCAGCCAGATCAAAGAAATTGTCTTCTGAGGCATTGCGCACATCCTCAAGCCAATCCTCCGGCACACCTACGCTGAGCAATTCGTCATTGGTGAGTTTAAGAAATAGCGGCGGATAGAAACGCGCCGGCGCTTCAGCAGCCATTGGGACTTCGGGTGTTTCTGCCTCGACGTATTTCGGAATGGTGATTTCTTCAACGCGCTCGCGCACTTCAACAATTTGCGCAGCGCCAGTGCGCGGATGCGCATCAATGCGACGGCGCTCTGCCCATTTATAGGCGTCGTCATGATGATCGACATAAGCAACCAGAAAGCTCGACTTGGTTTTATGAACAATCAGTCTAATGTCGCGGTTGACCCGTAGTGACCAGAAATTCGCATCTTTGGATTTGTCGATGCGATGAAACTTTAGACCTGGATTTGATGGGTCTTGCTGGAGATCAAACACAGTTAGTTTGACTGCCTTCTGCTCCTCATTGGTCAGCTTGGCGAGTGCGCTCTGGAAGGTATCGGCAAGAAGAAAGTTCACTCAGAATCATCCTTTTTGTCTGACCGTTTCACACCGATGAGTTTTTCTTGAGAAATCAGGTCAGTTAATCGCTCTTGGTCACGAACCGCGAGTGGCACAATCATGTTTTCTAATTCTTCAGGAAATTCTCGACGTAACCGCAACAACTCTCTGGCATTTTCGATTTGCAGTGATTTAAGAGTCTCATGCTGTTTCTCAGCCTCAATTTCTTTAATTAATGTTTCAAGGCGCGCCTGTTTATCCCTCTCTTTCCGCAAATTCCGCTCAGTGAAAAATTTGATGAGGCGATCAACAATCCCTTCGACTGACTTAAATGCTTCTCCGATACCTATTAGGTCAACTTTGCCGGGCGAAGCATAATCGACACGCCTCACCAAAATACGGCTATGCCCCGGCACAGAGTTACGGGACTCGGCTAATAAGTAGCGATTAGTTGCATCTAACTGTTCTTCATATGAATAAAACGCTCTGCGTCTTTCCAAGAAGAGGAACTCATGTAAATGGTAGCGGTATGAGCGTGGCAGAGCTTTGTAGTAAAGGGACTCTGTGGCTTTCATCAGAGCTATAAAATCTTCCGGTTCCCAGTTGCCGTCTATTTTCATTCTTAGCATGTTGCGCCTCCCTACACCCCGAACACTTTCATCACTTCATCGCCGAAATGATTGATGACCTTGACGGCGAAGCGACCAGTTGACGGGCGTACGAAAGGGCGTGATTTGTCGCGGTAAAGCGTTGCCCAGGCTTCCTCGTCAATTTCTGCTTTCAAGCTTGTTTTGAGCGATTTATACGGATCGTTAGCGCCCATGAAATAAGCGTGGCGCACAAAGAAACTCTCTTCATTATAATCCGTATCAATGAACCATGCGGCGATATCATTCTTGCCGGATGCGCGGACCTCGCCGGTTTTGGGATCGAACACGTCAATACCCAAAACCTCAACGATGATGTTGCCGTCTTTGTCGAAGTCCCATTCAACATCCGGCTCGCCGAATACAACAAACAGATTACCCTTGCCCGTATTCTTTAGATCATCTGCCATATGTAGGTCGGGATTCATCTTGGCTTTCAGGATCGGTAATGGGCCGAGCTTGTTCACTTCGGATGAATGCGCATCAAAGTTGAAACCACAGGCTATCAGTACATCAAAGCGTGCGTCATTCGCTTCGCGCGCCGCGGCCATAATGTCTGACCGGGTGATAGAGCCAAATTCAGGGCCAATGAAAATGGCGGCGCGTTTGGCAACACCCCCTTGTTCATAGGTGCCGGTTGCGGCGATATAGTCACCGGGCCAGCCTTCCATTGCTGTAAATTCAATACGGTCTTGTTTATCCGATTGATGCACTCCGGAGGATTTGAGATTTTCCAGCACCATGGTTGCAAAGTCTTGAGCAGGCGCGGCGCTTGGCCCGGACTTTGGACGCGGGCGATTGCCCTCAACCGCATTGATCTCATCCCACAACGTATCTTCATCGGCGGGGATCACACGATGCGGAGAGAGGCTTTCAACGGTGAACGGGCCAGCAACACGGACTTTCGATTTGTCTTCATAGGGACGGTCATAGAGATATTCAACATCAGCCTTTTGCGCGATGGATGTGTCGATTTCCTGCTGTCGTTTGATGCGTGCATCCCACCAGCTTGCATGAACCGCCGCGATATTATCTGACCAACTCGCATCGGCTTCGCGCGGAACTTCCCATTCCTGCCAGTCATTATCCAGTATGTCGTTTAATTCTTTGCGTAGCGGCTCCAGCGTTTCCTGCCATTTTCTCCAAATAACATCAATTTCAGCGTTGTTAGCAATTTGTCCGGATGTGACGTAATTGGCGCGTCGATAAACAAAGCCCATTCGTATATCATTTTGATATTCCGACTTATTCTGAGGGATGCCGGCGATCGCTTGTTCTTTCTTGTTTCCTTCGATCGAATCCAAAAGATAGTAGTATGGATACCTTGCGCCCATAATCCGCGCTCGCGCGAGAGCAAGAGCAACACGCGATGTATCAATGGTTATCCATCTTCTACCCCACTGCTCTGCAACAAATGCAGACGTGCCACTTCCGCATGTTGGGTCTAACACAATGTCGCCTGGATCCGTTGCCATCAATATACATCGCTCAACCAGCCGTTCATTTGTTTGCACGACGTAGACCTGATCCAAGGCACCTCGAAATCCATCCCACCAATTTGATAAATTTTTAAATGGAAAATCTTCATAAAAGCGCTTGAAATCTAAGCTGATACCAGACGCCATCAACCTGTCTGACGCCTTAACGCGATCCATGCCAGTCAAGCCTTCCTCAATTGGCCTGGACGTGTGACTCCAGCAACGGTTCTTTGGTGGAGAGAATTCCTGTCCTTTAAAAGATATTGGTTGCATTTGATTTTCACGATACCCGCCATTCGAAATTGGCCATTGCCGCAGAAGTTTTCCACCGGGGAAATCTACCTCTAATAATTTGGGGAAAAGCCGATAATCTACATCACGAGGTATCGCGTTACTGTCTTTTAGGTTTACAATCTCTCCTGAAGGAAGTTCAATTTTTGAGAAATAATCGACAGCTTCATAATCAAGCTCTCTTTTTTCAAATAATTTTCTGGATTTGAAAACAGCGGAAGATTTAGGTGATCTAGAATACCACAATATAAAATCATTAATTGGATCGAGCGATGAGCTTTTTTGTGCGCCTTTCTTTTTTACAACGATCTCACAAATTAGACACTCGTCCCCAAAAACTTCATCGAGCAATGAGCGCACACGATGGACGTTCTCGTTCCCGATCTGAACAAAGATTGAACCTGTTTCAGATAGCAGGTCTCGCATTGCCGTGAGTCGATCACGTAAATAGGTTAGATATGAATGGATACCGTCTTTCCAAGTATCACGAAAGGCTTTTACCTGTTCTGGTTCGCGCGTTATTTCCTCTAGCTTTCCATCATTGACCGACTTGGATCGTGTCGAAACTTGCCAGTTGGAACCGAAGCTGATCCCATAGGGCGGGTCGAAATAGATGCACTGCACCTTGCCGCGTAGGGCTTCGCGCTCGGCAAGGCTCGCCATGACTTGAAGGCTGTCTCCCAAGATCATGCGGTTTTGCCAGTGCTGGTCGTGCTGGTAAAATTCGGTTTTGGCTTCGGGGTCGAGGCCGTTGAAGTCCCCGAACAGATCAAAAGTGCCGCTATCCTCGTCACGCCGTTCCTTGGTCTGGCGTTTCAAATCCTCAATAATAGCCTTGGGGTGAATTTTCTCCTGCACATAAATCGGCGGCGCCTGCACAACGAGATCGGACCAGTCCTGCGTATCCTTGCCGCGCCAGACCAGTTGTGCATCGCCTAGCTCAACCTTTTCACCAGCCTTGAGCGCTTCAATCTGATCGTCAGTTAGGCGGATGCTGGTTCCTTTCCAGACAATCTGCGGATCAAGGTCTGCGTCACGTGCGCGCTTTTCTCCTTTTTCAAGCGGATTGACGCGTTCATATGTCACCGGCTCAAACGGGTGCTGCTCCTCCAGCCGCTCCGCCGTGGACTGCAACTCCGCCGTCGGAATATTCCGGCGTCTCGCCTTGTCGTGTGTAAGGGTTTCAACTTGTTTAGGTGCTTTGGGTTTTCGCGCCATTAGTCGTCTCCCTCATTTTTCTTGTTGTCGTCATCGTCGATAATTTCATCAAACAAGCCCGGTGTATCAGGCTCGATAATACTTGCTTCTTCCAGTTCCCGGTTCAGTTCGGCGTGAGACATGGGGTTAGATATTGTTGTGCCGTTGTAGGAAAGAACACGCAGCACCCTGACATCTCTGGAAGGCTTGGACAGGCCAGCCGGATACGCCCACTGCACGCGTAAATTATCGCGTATGTCGGGTTGAATGTCCTTGATCTGAACGTGATGCCAAAAGGAATTGTCTTCGACAGAAAATGCGATGTCCTGGTGCTTATCGGTCGCGGCCTGCCATTTGCGACCGTCACGTTTCCAGTTGGGCGAGTTCACAACAATATCGACGACTTCGACACTCCATGACATGGGCGTGTCGCCTTCGGTATCAACCTGATCCGGGATTTGCGTAATCAGCTTCGGAAAGTCTGCGCGCTGAATAGGAAAGTCGTGCGAGCGATCAAAACTCAAACCCTTCACATCGGGATTGTCGATGCAGGCTTTGTAGATTGTATTCCTGGCCTGGAAGGCTTTGCGG
>JBCCBQ010000021.1:0-30093 GCA_039033955.1 Pseudomonadota bacterium | reverse complement strand
CTCGGTACAAATAGCATAAGCTGTCGGTGCCTCGCGTGACTGGCGCGATTTGGTGGTACAGCAACTATTGGCTTCATCTGGCAGCTTTCTGCAAAGAACCGAAGACACAGCGGAACTTTTATCTTTGTGCACGGGACACCGTTTTCGAATGACCGCTCCTGTGACGGCGCTGCTTCTCGACAACTTTCATGCCGCACATGCGAGCAAATGCTGCGTCAGCTTTAGCCGCACCTGCACAAGTCCGCTTCTGTCCCGCATCTTTCCTGTTCAGGTCGAGCGCAGCGAAGGTCAGGTCTCGGATTTTTTCGTAGTAACTGGCATTGAAATTAATCAGAGAACACCGGTCTTGCCGACGCGAGTCTCATCCAATCCCGGCCGCCGAAGGCCACGAGCGCAAGATAGATGACCTTAGTATCCATGTCCGGCCGGAATACGATAGTTAGTCGGTGACCTGCGCCGCCATGGCGCACGAGCCATCCATCCAGCTTACCGCTAAGACGAGCACCTGATTTTGGGTTTTCAGCAATTTCTTGAATTAGTGCATCGATTTCATCGAGCCTGCGGCTTGCTGCAGCAACGTCACCGTCAGTCACGTCGACAATATGATCAACGATACCGATAAGGTCCCGTTCAAAGAACGGATGCCTGACAAAGCGCATCAGGTCTTCTGAGCTCTGGCGGCAAGATGTGCCCGTGCACCCGTAGTGACGCCGGAGGCTTCGCCGACTGGTTCCCATTGGTCGAGTGGCAGAGACAGGCGGCGTTCCATTTCTACTTCCAGCAAAGACCGTTCACGATCCCGCTCTGCCTTGGCTTTCGCCAATTCACCTGAGACCGCCGCGCTCACGTTCGGATACTCGCCAGCTTCGACCAGTTCCCTTGCGAAGGTGTAGGCGGTGTCGGTAAAACTGACAGATTGCTTTTGAACGCTCATGGCAAACTCCTTGGTGCTCCAATAGACTACCGAGCTTTACGATATCTGGCAAGCCGATCACGCTGAGCGGGCGAAATGCGTCAACAGCCGTCCGGCCTCCCCAGCTCGGTACGCCAAGTCGCAGGGGAGAACGGCCCTTCGGTCCGTCGCGCATTCGGCCATGCGGCCTCACCGCGGCGTCGCACCCGGCATCCCGGTTTGCCCGCCTCGCGAGCACGTCTCTCCTCGGCCGCTCCGCCGGATTGCGCTCTGGTCTGTTTTGCTTGAGCGCAAAACGATGCCGCCGCTCCATCCGTCTCTCGCGTCCAGTCGGGCCGTTTGCCTGCTCGGGTCGGGCAAACCTACCGTCAAAACACACACACATGAGTGCGGAAGCATATCCTCCGGATGGCCCCCAAATCAGCCCGCCTCAAGGATCGCAAAACTTTTCGGCGAGGGCGGGGCCTGTGGCGCGGGAAGTTCCCGTGCGTGAGCGCGCGCATGTGTCGGGTGTTGCGCGCGGAAAACTTTTGCGCCCGGCACGCCGGCGGCTGCGCCGTCCCTGACCCGGGCAGATTCGGAAACCAGACATTCGGCCATGCCACCACACTCACGTGGTGGTCGAACCCAATATCTGGAGAATGAACATGGCTTACGATACCGCGAACACCTACGAGACCATCGAACTTTTCGGGCTGACCGAGAAAGACGCACAGCTGCCGATCCCCGAGGATCATATCCTGACCGACCGCATCATCCGCGAAAGCTTCGAGGCATTTCTCGGTCCGCTGCGCGGGACCGGGCTTGAAGCAGAAATCGAACCGCTGGCCCATGGGCTCGCCACAATCCTGCAGCGCCGCAAGGTGGCACTTGGTAAGGAGGTCGACCGCACCGCCGACAAGATCGGCGCGCTGGCAAAATCTCACGACGGATCGGAGATCGCAGAGACCGCGCTCGAAGAGGCGCAGGCGCGCTTTCTGCAGCTGCGCGAGGTCGTCAGCGCCATCGAGGTGATGAGTGAGGCTGCGGCGGAATGCTACGAGATCGAGACGGGCCACGCCTTCATCCCGGCATCCGGGTCGCGCGCAAGTGTTCGGGCGCAAGAGACAGGCGCGGTTTTCGAGGCGCGGCAACTTCTGGAGCAGCACGACCGTGAAACCGCCGAGAAGTCGAAAGTCGAGGGGGTGCCCCTGATCGTCTCAGGCGCCACCGACTGGACCGATGTCGATGTGATCTTCAACACGCTCGACAAGGTTCGGGAGCGGATCAAGCAGAACCGCAATCAGGAGATCTTCCTCTGCCACAAGGGTGGCAAGCATGGGGCGGAGATGATTGCAGCTCGTTGGGCCCGGGTACGCGGGGTCGCGCAGGCGCGCTTTGATCCGCGCTGGTCCGCGCACGGCCGGGCGGCACCGTTCAAGTGCAACGACGAAATGCTGGACGACAAGTTCGCGGCGACGGGGGTTGTCCTCTTCGGTGGCAACGGGGTCGCGCTGAACCTCGGGCAGAAGGCGGAAGCGAAAGGCCTGACGGTCATGCGGGTTGCTGACCCGGCGAAGACGGCGTCGCAGGAATGAAGAGAGGGGGTTGCGTTTGGCGCGGCCCTTTCGTCATGTCTCACGGGGCATGCGGTTGGGCACGCGTGACCGGCAGCTCGCGGCGGCAGCACTGTCATCCCTCTGCCCGGTCTGTCACAATGCAGCCCATCCGCATCGGTGCGTGCTGGGGATGGTGCGCACCTACCGCACATCGTCAGCAGCGCAAGACACGAGGGGTCGAGACGTCGCACATGAGGCTGAAGACCAGCACGGGCCTCGGGTGGTGTTTCGGAACATCGCACCCACGCGGGCAGACTTTGTCAGCATCCCGGCCAGGTTCGGCGGGACGCGGATGGTGGCGCCTGCGTGATGGCAGGGGTCATCCGGATGACTCCTTTTTGCTCATAGATGTGGATCGCACGGGGTCGGCCCAATCGTGCCCTGCGCTTCGCTCCGGCAAGCACAAATACGGCTTCCACGGCGGAGCCGCGGACCCTCCGCATTTGCGCTTGCGACCGGGCCTCTTGCCCCCGTGCCGGGTGATCCCCATCGCAACAAGGAGTAACCCAAATGACCAACCACTACGTCGCCACCGTCCCCGTCAAGTTCACCGACACCGATGGCCAGGAGCGCACCCGTTTTCAGCGCGTGGGTGCGATGTTCCGCAACACCCGCAATGGGGATGGCTCGGAGTTCTTCAGCCTCAAGCTCGACTTCCCGGTCGCGGTCTCGGAGCTGGTGATGTTCCCGCCGAGCGCGAAGGATCCCCAGGACTAAATCCTCTCACGAGGATGGGCCGCCCCAGGACGATCTTGGGGCGGCCCGATCCCTGTTCCAGGGATGCCGTCACCGGCGCCTGTGATCGCCTACAGCGACCTCGCCGTGCTTCCAGTCGCTGCGCGATCAATAGATGACCGCCGACCGGTTGGGTCAGGCCGCGACAGACCGGTCAGTCAGCCTCAAGGGGGCCATCCACAAAAACCTATCGGCCAGAGCCTCCCGGTTTTTGCGGCAGAGATTTGGCGGAGCCAAATCTGGCCCTCCTTGACCCTGCCTGTCCGCCCTGTCGGTGGGGTTTGCGCCCGCCCGCGGTTCCGTCCGAACACATGCGTGTTCGTCCAGACCCTTGGGCGGTGCTGGAGAAGTGGGCCTCCGAAGCTGGAGGCTGTGCTGGTGGTGAGGGGACAGGCCCGCGTCCCTGCGGGTCGCGGGGGAAGCGGACACCAAGGCTGCCTGAGATCGAATGTGACATAAGTATATAATTGACAGATTGGTATATTATCGTAAGGTTGGGGCAGCCTTTGTGGAAGGTGGCAGGAAATAGGGGGTCTTTCTTCGCATGTCGCGCTCAAAACGTCTCACAGATGCGGACCGCATGGAGATCGTTCGCGAGGCTGCGGAAGGTGTGTCGACATCCGTGTTGGCGGAGCGGTTTGGAGTGTCTCCGCGGGCGATCCAGTACACGCTCAAAGCCGATGCTGAGCGCCAGGCAGATGCCGCGATCCCGGTCTCGGCGGTCAGTGTGAAGGTCACGGCTGCGGAGCTTGAGGCGCTCGATGCGGTGTTGGCGAAGGCGGGGATCGAGAGCCGCGCCGAGGGGCTGCGGCGGCTCATTCAGGCGGCAGGCGGGGTGTTCGTTCCGGACGCGCAATTGGCGGCCGAGATGGCGCGCTACCGCGCCTCGCTGCACGAGGTTGGCAATGGGGTCGCGCAAATCGCCAAGCAGATGACGCAGGCCAACCGGCAGGGGCAGGGGGCCGTGGGGGGCTCGAGTGCCGAGTTCTCCGAATTGCGCCTCGCACAGATGCGCGGGCTGGCGCGGTTCATTCTGGATTCTGCTGACGAGATCGACCTGCTCCTGCGCTGCCGTCGGGACGCCATGCAGCTCGAAACCACGGCCGCGCTAAGGGAGTTTGCCCATGCGGCTGAATGATGCCGTCGACGCTGTCACGGGCGAGGTCTTCCGGGACGGCTGGAGCCGGATCCGGGGCTCGATGCAGGGGCTGCATGTCGCCAAGCAGAGCCAGCTTGTGCGCGCGGCAGCCGGGCACCGTCCGGCGGTCTTCAAGGCGATCCGGGGCGGCGGTACGCACACCAAATCGCAGCTGATGAATCAGCTCGATTACCTCACCACCAAGTCCACCCATATCGTGGACAGTAGCGGGTTCCTCGATGGCAAGGCGAAGCTTAAAGCGAAGGACATCAAGGACCTCACCGAGCGCTTCGCGAAGCGGTGGGACGGGGGCTTCAAGCCCAAGCTTGGCCAGACCACGCACTTGCTCATGTCCTTCCCCATCGGCACGCGCGGCGAGGATGTGCGCGACATCGCGACGGATGTGGCCGAGCGGTTCTTCCAGACCGACGCGGGGCATTTCGACTACATCATCGCGGTGCATGAGGACCGCGATCACCCGCATGCGCATCTGGTGCTGAACCGCCGCTCGCAAGAAGGCGAGTTCTTTTTCCTCGGGCGCAACCATCACTTCAACTATGACGACTTCCGCCTCGCCATGGTCGAGGAGGCGGAGAAGTATGGCGTGCGCCTGGAAGCCACGCGCCGGGTGGATCGTGGCGTTGTGCATTACCCCGCCAGAACCAACGAGGTCTACGCGGCGAAAGAAGAGGGGCGCGCACCCCGCGAGCGGGAACGTGTGGGGCAGGACCTGACGCGGACGCTGGCGGAGATCGCCAATACCAGAACTGTCTACCACTCGCTTGCCGTGGAGGCTTCGCGCGAGGCGCGGGAAGACATCGCCGCGGCACTCTTCCGGGCAGGCGAGGTGCTGGCGCGGGGCGGGCAGGTGGATCGAACAGGAGATGTGTATATGGCTGAGGATCAAAGTTTCGAGGACCTGAGAAGCCTCTATGCGGAGAAGCTGGAGCGGGTGCAGGGCATGATCGCTGAAAAGTCTGACGCGGAACGTCCTGTGCTGGAAAAACGCCTGATCGAGATCCAGGCGCAGGTCCAGCACATGCAGCCCTTGGGGCTGCGATCATCCACGCTATCAGAGACCCCCTCGGAGGGCGGGGTCTATTCTGAGGCCAATATCGACACCAAACAGCTAGAACGTCTTGCCGAGCCGGACTTGCGGTCGCGCATAGACACCGCCCTTCGCGGCACCGGGATCAGCACAGCGGAAGTGGTCGCCCGGATCGAGACCGGGGCCTCGAATGCGGCTCTCGAGCATCAATGGATCGCCGATGATCTCTCGAAGGTGGCCGAGGCGCGCGATCTGAACCTCGAGCGCCGCGCCGATCTGGAACAGGCGCGCGACATTCTCAACGATGTGCATGTGGAACTTGGCACGCTTCTGGAACGGGAGAACGTGCTGCGCCGGGACGGTGTAATGGAAGCGGAACCGGTCAGCGAGCGGTTCCACTATCACGAGGGCGCGGTCCGGGCGATGGAACGGACAATCCGTCAGGAGATGCGCGCCGACGGCCTGACAGCGGAGCAGATCGAGGACCGGGAGTGGGAGGTGGTCTCAAAGGCAGAGCGCCGGATCGAGGCGGAGCAGCGTGCGTATCTCGAGGCACACCCGGACTTGCTCGCACGCCCTGGCGATGTGATCGACCGGTCTGAGCCCTACAGGGAGACCATCACCGATGCGGCCCGCGCCAGTGAGATCGCCCGCGAGGTCGACCGGATCATGGACGGGCGCGATGTCCGTACGCCCGTTGCAGATGCTGTCACGGATGACTTGCGCGCGCGCTATCCGGACATGCCGTCTCACCTCGCCCGTGGGCTCGGCGCGACCTATGCCGCCGTCGTCGAGATCCGGGACACGGAGGCCATCAATCAGGTCCGCCGCGAAACCGAGATGCGCGAGGGGCTTGGGGTTGGCACACGCGACGGAGTTCTCGCAGCCCGCGATGAAACGGCGATGCGCTCTGATGAACGTGCCGACCGCCTCGCAGACGAGATTGCGCGTGTCCTGGACCATGAGCGGGCCGGGGAGTTGTCCGCGCCCTTCGAGACCGAAGCGGAGCGGGATACCTTCCGTGGCGAGGTCGCGCGGGCGCTGGATGATCGCCAACTCGAGCGGCTCACATCCGGCGATGCCGACGCGCTGGACAAGGTTCTCGAGGACCGCCTCGACCGGCTCTATGTCGCCAAGGTCTACCTGCAATCCGATGCCGCGACGGCGAACACGGAGGCCTTGCGACAGGTTGTCGATGATCTTGCCGATGCCGAATACGAGAAACACCGCGCGACGGACGTGGATGGCGAGACCGAGCGGGGACAGGTCCATTGAGCGCCGCCATGGGAAAAGCGCGGATCGCCACAGGCGTCCTGTTGGTGACGCTGGTGACCGCCGCCATGGGCTATACTATCGCCTCGGCGGTGCTGACCTACCAGGACCTTGGTTTCGGGGCCGAGATCGACTTTGCTTATATCGCGCAGAATTATCTGGCGATCCGCGATCGCCGCCCCGAAGATGCCCAGCTCATTCACCTGATCATCGGCAGCTTCGCCGCCGCCGGTCTGATGCTGAGCCTCGCTCTTTCGGGGTCCGCCCTAACACGCTTTGGCCAAACACATTGGCAGACCGCGCGCGAGATGAAGGCCAACGGGTTCTTTGGGCCGCCCGGCACCGGCTTCATTCTTGGCAAATTGGGGCCCCCAAAATCCCGTGCGAAATACATCTGCTCGAAAGTTTTCCCCCACGCGCTGATCGTAGCCCCCACCGGGCGCGGCAAGACCACGGGCTTCGTCATTCCGAACCTACTGACCTGGCAAGGATCCGCCGTGACGCTCGATGTGAAGGGCGAGTGTTTCGAGGCTACGGCCCGGCACCGCGCAGCCCAGGGCGACAAGGTCTATCGCTTTGCCCCCACCGATTGGGAGGGCAAGCGCACGCATCGCTACAACCCGCTCCTGCGCATCTATCAACTGAAAGACCCCGCCCGCCAGCAGATGGAACTGCAGCTTCTCGCGACGCTCTTCCTGCAGAGCGACAACGACCGGGTGCAGGGGCTTCTGAAGGGCGGGATCGATCTCTTCGTGGCGGCAGGGCTTTTGGCCTTCCAGCGCAAGCGCCCGACCTTGGGCGAGATCTACCGCATCGCGGCCTCGGGCGGGAACAAGCAGAAGGAGTATTTCGCGCGTGGTCACGAGGTCGACAATAGGGCCGCCAAGCTGATCTTCACGCGGTTGGCATCCACCAACAACGATACGCTGACCTCATACGTTTCGCTCCTGATGACCTCGGGACTCGATCAATGGCAGAACCCGGCGATCGACGAGGCGACGGCGGTTTCGGACTTTGACTTCCGAACGATCCGCAAGAAGCCCTTCTCGGTCTATCTCGTGGTCCAGCCGCTGATGGTGAAGCCCCTCGCGCCGCTGATCCGGCTGTTCTTCTCCGATCTTCTCTCGGCCATGCAGGAAAAGGACCCCGGGCCGGATGAGCCCTGGCCCGTGATGATCATGCTCGACGAGTTCAATCGCTTGGGCAAAATGCCCATCGTGGTCGAGAGCATCGAGACCCTGCGGACCTATCGTGGTCATTTGGCCGTGGTCACCCAGACCATCCCCGCCCTCGATGAAATCTATGGCGAAAACACCCGCCGTGCCCTGCAGGGCAATGCCGGCGTGAAGCTCTACCTGACGCCTTCGGACGAGAAGACCGTCGAGGAGCTGAGCAAGGCGGTCGGCAAGACCACGAAGACAGTCGTCACGCGGTCGCAGTCCATCGGCAAGAACCCGTTCGAGGGCCGTAGCCAATCCACACGGACCGAAGAGAGCTCTCTGCTGCCCGAGGATGAAGCTCGCCGCCTGCCGCTCGATGAGATCGTCATGGTGATCGATGCCCAGATGCCTGTCCGTGCAAAGCGGATCCAGTATTTTGACGACCGGCTGTTCAAGGCGATCCATGCGGCGCAGACGGGTGAATTGCCGTTTCCGGAGCCGGGGGGAGGCGGGCCGCAAGGCAATCTGCCGCTGAGTATGCGCGCCATGCCGATGACACCGCCACCGGATGGGTCAAGCGGATCCGAGGCCGACGTTGAGGCCGCTCGCCAGGCTGCTGGTGGCAAATCGTCAGGGCAAATCGATGTCGCCCCAAAGAAGACTGCGCCTGTCGTTCAAGCTGTGATCGCCGAGGAACAGCGGCAGATGGAAATGGATTTCTTTGACGAGAATTCAATGGATGGCCCAAGAGAGAATGCTGACGTTCAAGTGTTTGAAACCGCTTTAGAAAATCTTAGAATGTTGGAAGCTCGTATCTCAGAAAACTGAACTTGACCAACGTAATTAGCGTCAGATTTGACGTACCTATTTTACGGTTGCGGTTCTAAGGTCCCTTGGACAGCCTGTATGCTAGCCACCGCACATTTGGCCGCCCAAGAATATCTGCAAATTCGCCTTCGGAATTAACAGAGAAACCAGCAATTTGTGCGGATTGCTCGAACTCTGTTGCATCAACAGAATACATGCTTCTGTCTTTGTCAGACGGGCCAATTCGCAATGTGACGAATGCAGCGCCTTCATCGGAAAGCAATTCATAGAGTCGCGCCAAAGAAGGTGCTCTTTCTTCTGGGGGAATGTGCATCCACACAGCACTCATCAGAGCAATATCAAACTCGGCTCCTGACAGAAGTGGGTGACTTAACTCAGGAAGCTGCCCATCAATCCATTCGATACCACCGTTTTCATGAATGGCTTTTGCAAGTGCTCGCATAGATGATGAAGGCTCCACCGCGATGACGGAATGACCTTTGGATGCGAACCAAGCCGCATCGCGACCGCTGCCAGAACCTATGTCGATGATCCTCAAGCTATTCGTTGGAAGCGTTGAAATCAGAAAAGGATAGGCATCTTCAAAGGATACGGCCTCGTAACTGTCGGCCAGAGCTGCTGCATGCTGATCGTAGAATTCTATAGCGTCTAGGTTCTTCGTCATGGGATCCTGTTGGAATGTTTGTTCGTACCAGAAGGCACCTAAGAGCGCGAGGCTACACAACGCGGACCAACAAAGCATAAAGGAGAACAAATTGCGAACAGTTTTGTCGCGATTGCAGAATCTTTCTAGCCGACTGTCGGAGGTTGAGTTTGCGCTCGCGTCTACGAATCCGTCCGGCGCGGCTTGTCGCAACCAGGCAAGATAGCAGTCCATAACGTGCCGGAAGCGAAACAGGACCGCGAAAAGCGCTCCATTTCCTACGACCGCTGTGAGCAGCAAAGCAGTAACAAGCCATGTGTTCTCTGGTATGCGCGAAACCCCAAACCATAAGCCGCCTGTAAGTGTCATTGCCAGAACTGGAATCTGCCACATGATCTGGTTTAGCGAGCGGAACTGCTGATAGTTCTGCTGGTATGCTTCACTCTTTAGGTCCATGGACTGATGCCTTTCGATTGTGGCAATCGTGTTATTCTCGCGACCAGGCACTGCGTATCAAATCTGCTAGCTCCGCCATCTCGTCTTCATCTGCGAAGGGAACTTGGGCCAATATGATCTCGCCTTCGCCAGATAACTTGGCTGCGAGATGGCCACGCCCCAAGAGTCTTTCCGCCCCTGGTTCGTCGAGCACGAGAACAGAGTTTCGTTTGTCCGCAACCTTTAGAACAAGCCGGTTGGTCAAGTTGGCGCGGAGCTGCATCGGGAGGGCATCCTTGTCTGGTCGCTGCGTTATGAGAACCAGATTGATCCCTGCAGCGCGGGCTTTCACACCAAGGCGGCTCGCGTTGAGCTCGACTGCATCACGGTAGTCATTGATCAGCATCCAATCCGCAAGTTCGTCGTGAAAGACCCATATCCTTGGCAGACGTTCGTTGGGCGGCACTTTCTTATTATAATTTGCAAGTTTGGTCACACCCGCGTCTGCGAGAAGACGGTTGCGTCGTTCCATCTCTTCAACAAGCTCCTCAAGTGTCTCAATGGCCTCCTCTCTTGAGGTAATGAGATCACCATCGAGGTGCGGCATTCGACGAAGCCACGGGAAATCAATCCCCGCCTTTGGATCGATCATTCTGATCCGTGCGCTCTCAGGGCTGTTTGTTGCGCAGATATCGAGTAGTAAAGACTGTACCAGAACGCCTTTCCCGCTTCCGGTCTCACCTGCAATCAGCGTGTGCGGACCATGAGGTTGCTGGCCAGCAAATCCCTCTCCAACATTGAGGTATAGCAGCTCTCCGTCAGCCTCCTTGGCGCCAATAAGCAAGCTCGTGTTTGTTTCAGGGGCGGTTTCCGGCAGCTCACGAAGTCTCCAAAGGTCTCTCAACCTAAGGATGGCACGCTTCGGGCGCCGCACCATGACAATAACCTCCATCGGTGCCGCCAGGAGATTAATGACATCTATGGCGTGAGAGGTCAGGAGTTCCTGCCGTCTCTTTTCGACCTTGGGAAGCGTGAGGTCATCCGAGCCCCGAAGGCGAATGAGTGCAGCGTTGGGAGTCAAGCGTGATCCGATCAGCTCTGCAGTCATATCGTAGCCGCGAAGAGCCCGCTGCAGATTGATGACTGTTTCTTCAAGCCAACGTTGCGCATCATCATCGTCGTCGTTTGTCCCGGAACCGTTGAGCCAGGATGCCAACTCAGCGGATGGCATATTGGTGATCTCGGGCGCCGCAGAACCCTCGTCTTTCATTTCGGCGCCCGTCAGTTCTGTCGTGTTTGAATTTTCATCAGCAGTTGTTTCGACCTGAACAGGATTGGCGCTGCCAGTCTCCGTGGACGACGAACTTAACTCTTCTTGATTGGACGTCTCCGTATCCATTTTTTCGTTCGGAGGTGTCGAGCCTTCATCAGGCACTGCACCATTCACGGCGCGTGAAATTAATGCCGTTTCCCAAGGGTTCATGGGATCAATATCGCCAACCTCAATTTGAGGAAGTTGATCAACGGCAAAGGCACGCAGCCGAGAAGCGACGCGCGGTTTGTCAAACACTTGCTGAATACAGTGAGAAGCGCCCTTTAACTGAGTAGAGCCGCCTGCATCAACATATTCATCATCATCGTGAACAAATACGTGCGAGAAACCGGCAAGCGCAATTGGCACGTGGTCGAGGCGAACTTCCTCTGACCATTTATGCAGGTCCCATCCGCCGAGTATTTCCGGATCAAAGGGCTGCATGCCTTCGATCATGAAATCACCGATGCGATGTAGCCAGAGTTCACGGTCAATCCGTGCACCCTGGGGATCGAGTGCCCGGCCCAGGCGCAAAACGGTTTCTTCGAGCTGTTTTGCAGATTTTTTTGCCTGTGACCGGTATCCGCGTGCTGTAACGAACTTCGCCTCGGAGATCGCGATCTTCAGAACGGGCTTTCCGTCCTCGATGCGTGGCGCAATCGCCATGATGTCGGCAATTTGCTCTTCCTTTTGTCCAAACCAGGAAGCGAAATCGTCAAGGCAATACCATCCTGTTGGAAGTGTAGGGTCGCCGAGGCCGCGTTTCAGTTCTTCCATAGAGAGGACGACACCCAGCAACTCATTTGCGTAGCGCCCGTACCGCGCGGCGCGCATCACGACATGGCCGGAGAGCTGGTTGGCTTGTTCGGTTAGCCGGTCAACTGCGGCAATCCCATGAGTTGCAACGATGATTGGGTCGATATGGTCCAAGCGCTGCTTGATAAGGGTTTGCAGTAGGCGCGGCTTGGCCGTCGTTGATACCGTAATGTTTCGGTCGACCCCACGATCATGGATGTGTCGAATGACCTGAACACCATTGTTCGAAAGGAGCCGACGGTCCACAAGCTCGTCGTAATTGACCACCCATTCCCCAATGCGGTGAGCGTTTTTGAAGACGTCGGCGATTTGGGTGTCTTTGAAGTTCACCTCACGTGCGGGGATTACGTCTTCTGCATGTGCGTTGTCGCCTTCGAGGAAAAGATGGATAGCATTCAGATATCGTTGGCCTACCTGCGGCTGCACTGGAGCTGTCAAATATACGGAAGTTGCCGTATCCGCAGCTCCTACAGGACGTCGGCGAGACCAGCGGTGGGGAACATGAGAGATCAAGTCCGGACGTTGCGATCCGGGGGCGCGCTTCCAACGTAGCTCTGCGTTGCGGGCGATGACATCCTGAAGGGCGACAAGGTCGGCCGCGCGGGTGTCTTCGTCGTCAGTGACTGCGCTTTCGTCAAGAAACCCAACACGTAGTCTTGAAAGGAAGTTCCGGGCTGCCTCACTCGCCATTACCGAACCGGTATCATCGCTGACTGCGACATTTTGCTGTTCGTAAACCTTGCGCATCCGCATCGGCTGCGAATGCGTCAGGAGAAGGTCGCATTGAAGCTCGTTCTCTTGCTCAACTTTGCTCGAAAGCTCCGCCGCAAGCGCGCTCGGAAGCGCCTTAGACTCCGCATTGTATAGCACAACCGAGAAATTTGTCCGCTCGTGGGGAAGCAAATTCAAGAACTGTTCCCCGACCGCGCTAAAGGCCCTGGCGGCGACGCCAGGCTCAACATCAAGGGCATCCTCGACATTGCCGTTGCCACCACGCCGGGGTTGTTCCGCTAAACTGTAATCGAAAGAGGACTCAGCAACGGACAGCAGGATGGCTTGATCTTCGGCGAAGCCGATACAGACTTCCGGATAGTAGTCGGATTGCAACTCTAGGGTTCTCTGCCCAAAGAGCAGGTCGGCGCGGAATATGTCCTTCTCTTCAGCTGCTAGCACGCTCTTTACAAGCTCAGCAGTTTGATGAGCCTTGATGTGGATTTCTGCAAGGCGCAGGGGGTGCCAAGGAAGAACAATCGCAGCCGACGCACCGTCACCAACGTTGGCAACACCTACTCGCAGCAGTTCTTTCCAAAGCGTCTCTCGCGCAAGGTCGTTGTTGGCATGGACCATAAGCGCTTCAAGGAGATCACCGTATTTGTCAGCCTGGGTTATAAGACTGTCAGCGGCGATACCCTCACCGTTAGTGCCAACCCACGCTCGGATCGCCTCAGCATACCCTTCACGGAAGGCTTTGAAGGCATCTCGAATGGCTGCGCTTCCTTCGGGCGAGATCAGCCCTGATAGTTTGTCGAGTTCGCCGAGGAAAGCCTCGCTACGGTCGCCACTGGCTCTATTGGGTGCGACCATCGTACCGTTACTGCCATTCAGCGCATCCCTGATGGTGCTTACCTCCATCAGATCGATGCGCTGTATACGCCCCTTCGCACTCGTTGACTGCCGGGCAATATCGGCTGTCGGGAGAAGTACGCGATCTCCTTGTGCATTCGCGATCCTGACAAGATCATCTGCCATTGAGCAGGCGAGCGCGGCTGGGGACATCTCCCAAATAAAGAGGAGCTTTGCTTTGGCGCCGTCTGGGTCGAGTTCAACTTCGAACTTGAGACTTCGAGCATCCTTGGCTCCGGATGTGCTACGTGCAAGATCGGCGTCCACATTCAGGAAATAGAAATCCTGCATCTTTCCGAAGTCAAAGGTCACGTCAGAGCCGAATAGATGTTCAATGCCGCGAAAACGGAACGCAAAATATCTGGCGACAGCTGCGTTCTTCCCGCGCCAAAAGCTCTTCTCACGACTGCGCGGAATACGCACAGTCAGCTTTTTTGATTTTAGCTCGATATCGTTTGTTCGGTCACGGAGTCTTTGTAGAGTCTCGATCAGACCGACGAAGAAGTCAGAGTATGGCTTTGGATTATTGAAGACAAACTTTTCCCAAGCGGCGTAGAGTGCTTTATCACGTGCAATGTGCTCCTGGTAATGGTCGAACAACGCTGCGAGATCGTCTGTGGGGTCCTTTGGAAATGGAGCAAGCAGAAGGGTCCGCTCATCGTCTTCGAGCAAGTCATCAAACTCATCATCAAAGAACTTGACGGTTTTCTCGCCAAGTGGAAGTCGGTCTGGGCGCCTAGGGCCCAAAAAAACCTCTGAAACGGAGCGCCAATCGAGCTCAACAACGTCCTCTTGGCTTTGCCGCCAGACATCAGCAGAAAGATCATCATCCAAAAACCGTTGAATGATATCTATTGAAGGTTGCTCTAGGCGTCCTCCAACAGCAGTAAGGTTTTCTGCGAGCTGTTCGTCTATAGGGTCTCCACGTTCGTTTTCACGAAAAAGTAGAGGCCGAACATTCTGATGAAGTCGCCGAAAAATTTTAGCCCACTCGGCACTCCTCGCGCGCTTTGCTTCGGGGATTCGGTCGAAGTCGCCTGCGCTGCGCGGCAGTCTTAGTGCTGGCAGGGCATTATCTACCGCCTTCTGCAAAGGCATACCTTTTGAAATAACATTGTCCGAGATTGCCAATACGAAAGCCGAAAAAGTTTCAATCGTCCGCGCTGCGTGTGTTTCATTTGCAGCCTGCAAGGCAGCCGCTAAGTGCTCTCTCTTCTTTTGATCAAGAAACCGATCTGTAAGGCCCGCGCAGTGCATCCAATCCGCATATCGAAGCCTGAGTTTATCAGTTTCAATCCGCGTCACCTTCTCGACGCTCTTGTCGTTTCTTTGCAGCTCATCCTGAGAGGCAGCAAAGAGGACGGCGCGCTTGTCGTCTGGGAGGCGGCAGTGCCGCCAATGAGTGATGGACTCATCGCTCCTTGTTTCCGCTGGCAGATCTCCATTCGGATCAAAGACGGTGCCCACTCTCACCATCACGTCATTCGAGATTTCGCCATCTGCGATTACAGCCTGCGCCACTGCGCGAACGACTTCAGCGTCGAGGCCCAACATGCATATGCGCTGTGTACCCTCAGGTTCCCCGGACAACTGCTCTTTCAATGAGGCGGTTGCCACGGCCGCGATTAGTTCGGTCCTAGTCATAGTGGCCTCCTGAACGGGTTTTCGACATATGCGCAGTCATCTGACAGGCGCCGAAGCAAGCCCAACGTCCTAAGGCGTTGTTCGAGACGCTGCGCGTTCTGTGAAAACGCATACTGATCCGTCGGAAGCTGACCGTAAGCCTTCTCAGCTTCAGGAGCTGCGATTACGATGCGAAACCTGTCGTAAAGCTTGGCGAGAAAGCGATGATACTCTTCTCGCTCACCATCAACTGTACACATAACCAACGCTTTGATGAGGGAATCATTGGGCGCGTACCAGGTCCCCACACCTCGGCGAGAAACAGCAAGTCCGATCTGACGCATCCATTCCAAATGCACCTTTGAAACGTGTTGTGAATGCCGTTTCTCAGCGTAGCTTCTCAGGGCATTGAAGATCGTCTCTGGGTCGCCCGAGGCCGGACCATCTTCCGGGTCCCATTGAAAACGCTCAGTTAGGTACTCTCTAACGGCGTCAGCAGGCGCGCGCTTCTGCAAGGCTTCTTCCCAATCAGAGTCGTTCTTCGCGCTGTCTATGTACGCGCGAACGGCTCGATTTGTGAGCATGCGGTTGGCGCGCAGGTTCTCGGCTGAAATCTCGAATAAAGTTGTCTTTTTGGGAGCTGGAATTTCAAGGACAAACCTGGGCTCGCCTTGATCACCAGTTTCTTCGATTGATCTACGCAGCATGTAGATGAGCATGTGCAGCGCAGAAAGGCGTACCAAGGGATCGATGACTGCATTACCTGGAAGATCAAGGCTAAGAAGCTGACGCCATGTCTTTGCAAGCTCTTTATATTCATCGCGCTGAGCAAATGGCAGATAGCCTATACCTCCCGTAACGGAGTTGGCATCGATCCGATGGTCGTCGGGGAGTATTGCCTTTGCGACGCGGTTCCAGGAATTATCGCTCCGTAGAATCTTCTCGCCAATCAACTTGGCGATTTCGGGGCCTTCGCCACTGCGGGAGAGCATCAAGTACAAAAGTTCCCCGCCACGCGCGAAAAAGCGTCTATCAGGACTACTATTGGGATTGTTTGGCAAGTCAGCGTAAAGGCAATAGGGGCCGTAAGGGAACAAAAAGCGGCTTGTCCATCTCCGTTGCCTGTGTGGTTCAACAGCGGTGTTTTGGAAGAGTTCGACAATCCTTGCGAGCTCAGAAAACTCGCCACATCGGTCTCGCAAAAAAGCGAAACTTTGATCGCTCTCGAATTGCTTAAGCCAGGCGTCCCATTTCTCACCGTCCAGCTTTTCACTTGCATCAATATGCTGGATATGGGGGTTGCTGAAGATTAACTTACGCAAGGGTATCAGCCTCGGCGTGTCATAGGTGAACTGCTCGTGCGCGCCTTCATTTCGAACCTCAGCTAGACCGTGCTGAACTTGATCACGGGAACGAAAGACGGACAGGAACTCCAGAAAAACAAGCCAAGGGGTCTGATCGTTATAGAAACGATGTCCCCAGATCGCCTCGTCAACCCAGACTTTAATGCCTTTGTACTGTGTTGGAGTATCAAGTCGTGTCATGCGTCACCTAAACGAACGCGAATATTGTCGGGTTGCGGCCGCCCCCTTGGGTCGACAGTAATGGCGCGAAGGCTCACTTCCCCTTGCACAGGCTGCGCACCCATTATTTGGTCGAGCCGCTCGATCAGCCGAAGCTTGAAATCCAAAAAGTCCTCATAGCACTGACGAGAGAAGCTCGCGGGCAGGCTGCCGCGTGCGACGCGGATCAGGTATTCAAAATGTGTAAGTTGTAGTTCGAGCTGGTCGACGACTGTCTCAGACCCTCCGGCTGGATCGATAACTTGCACAATCGGAGTGAAGTCATCTGACGCAAGTGCAAAGCGAACGTACGGATCACGTCGCTGCGGGCTCGCGCTCAGCTCGTGTTCAAGGATCGATGCTATGCGCCCACGTCCATCCCCGCCGGATGAGGATAGATAGAGCTTGGTGCCGTCGTCGATCATCATACCGCAGAATGTGCGGTTGAGTCCCCGCACCAAGAGTTCAGAAATGCGAGAGATGTCGACCTTATCAGTTAGTCTCCGGCCAAATTCCAAGAACAGATCAGCTGAGCGGTAGACACTTAATGACCAGGGCTTCAACTCACCTTCATCCGGAAGTGTAAAAAATAGTCTCTGGCGCTGCCTCGCCAAGGCTCTCATGAACTCAGTGATGTTTTCTCGCTCGCCTTCGAGATAGTCCCTGAGAAAGGGGGCGTAAGCATCTGCGCCGTAGAAGTGATCACTCCCGATGTGCGTAGCAAAGATTGTTTCGTTATTATAGCGTCCATAGATAAGGAGGTTATCGATTTGGTTGTCGGTCTCTCGTCCGACACCGAAGCCCTCTAGCGCCGTAAATGCCTGGTATTGCTGACGTTGTCTCTCGGGAAGATTAGCGCCAAAAACGTTCGTGTAGGGATTTGTCATCCGGTAGTTGTCCGTCTCGGCACGGTTCTTGGCTTTTCGGCACGTCAGCAGGCTTGATGACATCCGGTCACCGAGCAGAATGTTTACACTAAGGAGCAGAAGGTCGCGGATGGGCAAGTGCGTGCGATTGGCCCGCGCAAGGCTGAGAAGCTGAGAGAGGCGCGTCTGGAAAAGGGACTCTCCGTCCTTTGCGCGCAATCTATCCCTGTTGATACGGATCGGGCAGCTTGTGGTTCCATCGGCGTCAAGCAGCTCGCACCCTGAGCAGTTATCCCATTGAGGGTGCTCAACAATCTGTTCGATGATGGCAAGAAAATGCTTGGCTGCGTCAAGGCGCGAGAGATTATAGAGGTCGAGCGAAAGATCATCTCGGGTGGTCTTGTCCGTCACAAGCATGGACTCAATCGAGACAAATGTGCGGAAGGCCTCTTCACCATTTGCCTCGGCCCAATCGCGCAAGGACGCAAGCAGCTGCCCATCGTTCGCAGCTACCAAATAAACATTAGGAGAGTTTTGGTCGCCAATCGCATCCATGAAACCGGGTAGAAGATCGTTTTTTTCGGTTGTCGTTAGTTCGCTGAGGTCTTTGACAATACGAAGTGTTTTTCCTGACCCAGAAATTGGCAGGGAAACAATCTTTTCCCCCTTTTGCCATTCCTGCGGGTTATCAGCGAATTCTTCAAACACGCGTCGGCAGTGGTAGGTCTTCCCATCGCCAGCAGTCCCGGTGAGCACCACCGACCTAGGCACGCTTGACCGAAAGTTCCCAAGTATTGCTGGAAGTTTGGACGGCGTTATCTGGATTGGGGGCACTATGCCTTTCCGATCAATCTCAGCTTGGATGAGCTCGTCATACATGTTGTCCGTTGCAGAAATCGGACCGTAATGGCGCAAGAAATCTACAAATTTGTTCGTGTGCGTCATAGTCCGCTACTCGCCCTCCCTATCGCTCATCTTGATTGTGAGCGCGGCATCGATCCTGCCACTTTTATTATATAAAATCAATTATTTATGGCAGGCAAGGCAACCCTTCGCCTGACCGTATAGCTCATCAATGTCCAGACTATCCGGTTCATCGCGGAGGGGGTTCTGCTGCCTTTTTGCTTTCGCCCGTTCAACCCGCTTCTCATAGTCTTCTTTAATCTGCCTTGCGCGTTCAGGCTCTGTCAGCTCATCAAGTGACTCCCCTTGGCTCCAAGTGAACGGTGAGCCATTCTCCACGGCATTTTTCTCATAGGCCTTTGCTTCCTCGAAGGCTTCTGGATGCTGCTCTTTCAAGCGAACCCACTCGATCTTCTGCTGGTAAAAGCAAAACGTGCAGCCGCTACGCGAGCGCCAATCATAGTATTTGGGTAGACCTAAGCCTGATGATTCAAGGATTTCATGAACACCTGGCTTATCAATGCCATCGTCTTTGAATGGCAGAACGATCTTTAGATTTTTATGCTTAGAACTATAACCTTCCCGGTACTCCTCGTCCCCGCGAATGGCGACGTAGCTGTAGACCTTTTTTCCTTCTTCCAGCATCGGCTTGAGCCATTGCTCGAATGGTCTAAGCTTAAGTTGCCTCGTGCACCAACGTGTTTGCGGTGATGGCAGGAAGTTATTGTACTGTTTGAGCCAGAAGTCGAAGTCTCTGTCAGGATTTAGTCTCAAAATTGACTTCCCAAGAAACCCTTCGAGTCGCCCAAGGAATTCGTAGACTTCTGGAAGTTCTTTGCCCGTATCGGTAAAGAAATAATCGACATCAAGCTCTGGGTGGTGCTGGCGCATATAAACTGCGAGAGCGGCGCTGTCCTTGCCGCCAGATAAGCCCAAAACATGCTTTGCTTCAGCGTCACTCATTATACTACTCGTTCCACTTCCTTTTTGTTGCCATCAATTTCTTCGTCACTCATGTAGCGGGAACTCAACTCCGCGAGTGCTGCAAGAAGCAGATGGCGGTTCTTTGGGGCCTCGACATCGATGACATCTTCAAGTCTTTTGATTATGTCTTCGACCTTTTTTCGCTCACCTTCTGAAACTTCAAACTCGGCGTGAACGGGAGCCGGACGGCCGTTTAAACCAACAACGACCGCCATGGAGCTCCGCTTATCGCTCCGGCCTTTCACCCGCGCGAAGTTCTCCGCCCGAATAAATCTCTGCGAAAAGTCTGCAATCTCGACGGAAGCGCGATCGACGTCGGGATCGGTCCAGTCACGCGGCGGCTTGTTTGCCGCCAAACTTGCAATGCCTTCTAGGTCTGGTTCTGTCCCTTCAAACTGAGAAAGCCTTCCTATGAAGGCATTCAGACGGAAGTCGCCACCGATCTCACGGATGTTCTCTGCCCGTGCGCGCAGCTCTCCGAGAGCCTGCGGTGAGGCGTTAGGCACCTGAAGCTCGGCCAGCATGAGATCATGCAAACGTCGCAGCATCGACGGGTATGAGGCGACAAGCTCTTCTAGCCCTTCGCGTACATCCTTAACGATACTCTGGAGATTGTTTTCCTCGTCGAGTGCGCCGCGCTCGCCGAACGCGGTAGGAATGTCGTCGAACAAGAACTTGTTCGGATCATTTGCGTGCTTGAACAGATCGCGCACCCGCGTTGCGTTAGAGGACAACTGCATGGTCCGCTTTGTCCAAGGGTGCAGCTTGTCGAATATAGCAATGAGGCCGCGGGCGACGTCGATAGGCGCGAGATGTGCCAGGTTGTTTGAGGCATCGAGATCGCGCACGACTTCGGCCATGCTCGATAGCAACCTACGAGATAGATCTGAAAGGTCCATCCAGCGGAGCTGTATCTCACCAGAATCTTTGGCGAGAATTTCAACATCGATATCCTTAAACCGCGCTTGGAAGATACCCTCGCGGTACAGGGCGACGTTTTCTCTTTGTGTGAGGATAAAGGCCACGACTATAACTGGCTTTAGCCCTTCTTTTAGGCCGAAGGGCGGCTTACCCCAGAGATCGTAGAGCTCCGATACGGTAACAGTTCGGTCCTTTGCCCCTCTCAGGTGCTCCGAGGCGGCTTCCCAAAGCGGATTAAGATTGCTCGGATCGCGTTTTTTCGACGGCGCGCGGAACTGCCAGTCGCCACTTACCTTTCCGTACAATCCGGTCGCTTCTAAGATGGAAGCAAATAGGCCGCCTTCAGCAGGATACCCCTCTATGCCAAGGCGCTCATCACCTTCTCGGCCGACCATCGCGCGTAATAGCGCATTCTGGGCGGCTACGGCGTTACTCGAAGGCTTGATGCGGTTAAGGAGCTCATTGTTGATCTTTGGCGAGAGCGGGAAGCGCTTGGCGGCCAAATCAGAGGCGGCATTGTTGATTTCGGCCTGATCCCATTTCTGCGGCTTGTGGTTCTTCATGTACCAGGTCGCATGGTCAAAGGCTGCACTAAGCTCTTCTTCGAGCTGACCTTGAAGAGCCGTTCTTCTCGCCTGCACTTCGCGCTGCGCAACGGTATCGCCAGCGAGGTCAGGATGCTCTTCTTGTACTTCACTGAGCGCGATAAGCTCTCTTGCGAGATCGACGATTACCCATGCGCGCTGCGACAGGCCCGCGACAACATCCCAGTCCTTGGATTCACGCGCCGCCTCACGGCACATCTTCTCGGCGATTTCTTGGCTTTCACCTTCCGTGGGGATCGCAAGAAGGAAGGCACCAATTGTGCCTGACTTGGGTGCGTAAGCTGCGGCGCGTTCGATTAGGCCATTCAAAGGTGCCACTTCGACATCAAACCAGCGTAGGGCGCCGGTATCGTGGTAGTGCCGCTTGGCAAGGATGGGCTGGAGTCCTGCCAGCTTTTTAAGCGCCGCGAAATCAACCTCTCGAACGCGCTGCTGCGCATCCTCGATTGCGCGATCAATGTCGAAATCGCTGCCAGCATAAATTGCGTAGGCGTCGGCGAACTTCCGGAAGATCACAAGAGACCACTTCTTAAGCTGCCCGAGTGCATCCTTCACCGTCTTTTTCGATGCCTCCTGCAGACAGGCGGATAGCAAGCTGTCAGTGGGCGTGAGCCCTGAACGTTCTTTGAAGAGGTCAATCAGCGCGATTGTCTTTAAGAGACGAATGTGAAACTCGCTTCCCCCCAAAGCTTCACAGCGCTCTACCGCCTCGGAAGCCATTGCCCAACGATGACCGTCCGGAGACGCGAGAATTGAAGGCTCTAGATTAACCCGAAGGTAATCCCATAACCGGTCCGGCTCATATAAGACGCCCGCGTCATTATGACGGATGAAATCCTGAAAACCATGCGGCTCTGCTGAATTGAGGAAGCCGAAGATACTGCGCTGGTTTTGGCCGAAGCGCCGCCGGGAGATCGGACCAAGAAGACAGGCCACAACGGGGTGAAGCGGCCAGCATCCCTCAAGCGTTTCGGAGAGATGCCGTGACGCCGCCGGTCGTTGACGCTTAATCTCGTCGGCAACCTTCACCGAGAGTGAACCAGGTTTTGTTAGCGCGCGCCCGTTCTCAATTGCACGAGAGATGAGTTCGATTTGCTCTTCTCCTGCCGCATTCACGGCGAGATCGATAAAGCGTCCTTGAATCTTTGACCACTCGTCGCGCATTTCTCGCGACAGCCGGTTGGCATAGTCCTCGAAAGCCTGATGCAGAATACCGATGACGATGAAGCGTCCTTTACTACGTGAGGCAGCTTCTGCAAGGAGCTGAAAAATGTAGACATCGGTGCCATCTTGAGCTGCGGCTTCTAGAAACTTACCCATCTCATCGATAAAAAGGACAACGCCGCCACGGCTTCGCGGTGTCTTTGCTGCAGAAGCCGTAAGCGTGGCCACGACAGCATCATCCGTCCATTTTCCCGTTTCAGGACAGTCACCCAGCCCGGCCTCTTCAATGGCGCGCCCAATGATGTCCACCGCGCTCGCACGCTTGCCTACAACCGGTAAGACCTGCCAGCCTTTCGATTTTGGGGGGAGAGCTTCGAGAATTGCATCCACCGCATTGCGACCGATGGCCGCCTCGGCCTTCGAGCGAAAGTCATCTTCGCCTCCAAGCAATGCACTCATCGCTAAGACAAGACTCGACTTTCCGCTGCCGTAAGGGCCCGTCCAGGTAAACGCTCCATGCCCTGTATCGGAGACATGGTGGGCCACCGCCTGAAGAACATCGACTGACGATTTTGGGCAGACAAATCCCTCAAGAGCGTTGAGGTCATTGTAATCGCTATCAATTTTGATCGATCTTTGGAACCGGCGCCCAATGTTCACGGTCTCGGAAAGCATGATTAGGCCGCCTCTCTACTCTCGATAGTTTTTTTCTTGTAATCACACATCGCGTAAATGAGCGCTGCTTCCATATCCAATGCAACATCACGGATGACCTGCTTGAGACCTGCTGTTTCCGACCATCTGAACGAGCCTTTCGTAAAGTCCTCAAGCACCAGAAGCCGATCAGCAACGTCATTTTCATCAAGCAAGAATACGCGCCCCGGCGAGCCCGGCTCGTGCGCCACAGCTTCGAAAGAGAGAGTCTGTGCAGACGAATAGTTTTTCCAGAAATCAATCAAGGCATAGAGGAAGACCCCATTCCCCAAAGATGACTTTGGCCCTCGCACGAACCTAAAGCCGTCGCGGCGACCAACTGCTTTTATGAGACCGAGCTCCGCAAGCGGAGACTCCAAAGAGTCTTCAGGCGATGCCGCCCCGGACGCAGTTTTCGCCACGTACGTTCGCAGGAAGCACTCGACATCACGGCGTATGGTCGTAGCAGAAACGCGCGGCCATTCACGATCCTTGGCTACCTTCTCCAATGCGCGAACGAGTTGTTCGCGCTCAAACGTAACGCCGGGAAAATTATTGAAACTCCAATACCAAGTTGTTTTTTCAGGGCGGCCCGCAAGATTCCAATGAATTAGCCAAAGCGTAGCAGGATGCTCTATGTATCGATCAAGTCCGCTTATTCCGAATAGCTGTCGGCCGAGACTTGTCGTTACAAGCGCATTGGCACCCTCTCCATCTTCGATAATACCGGCCGCCGTTGCCCAATGGCGCATCGATGAGACCATGTTCTTGCCGATCCCGAAGCGCGCTATGGAATCATCACGCGTGAAGGCGAGCTTTCCGTCCGGACCATCTTCGCGCTCATAGACCGCATCGTATGCCTTCTTCAGCCACCCATAGCGGAGCGGGAAGGTCTCGTGACCCGAAAACTGTGGTCTATAGTCGTCGTTGTAGATAGGTCCTCGTGGCATTGAGTCTCGTCCTGGAAGATTGATCCAGCTCGACACTAACCCACAAGATATGGTAGGGTCAAACTCGTTCCTGGGGATATCCCCCAGAAAGTCTCTGACCTGCCGTCAGAGCGAGAATTCAGAATCTGATCGCGATAAGGTGCTGGTAAGTTTATGAAAATTGACGGTGTGATATATCTGGACCATCAGGCTACCTGTCCGCTGGACTCGACCGTATTTGCCGAGATGATGCCATATTTTGAAGGCCGCTTCGGCAACCCACATTCGAGTGATCATGCCGTTGGTTGGCGCGCGTCTCAAGCTGTTCAACATGCTGCTTCGGAGATCGCGAGGCTTATAGGCGCTGACCCTGACGAGATCATCTTCACATCCGGGGCAACGGAGGCCAACAACCTCGCTCTGCTCGGCTTAGCCCGAGAAGGTTTAGTGAGCGAGCGGCGTCGGATTCTCCTGAGCTCCATTGAGCATAAATGCGTCCTGGAAATTGGGCGGGCACTTTCAGCGGAATATGGTTTCTCTATTGAGCATTTGCCTGTGGATACGCAGGGCGCACTTGATCTTGATGCCCTAGAGAATTCCATTGCTGACGATGTCTTTATTGTCTCTGTAATGAGTGCCAACAATGAAATTGGCACGATTCAGGATATTGAGAGAATCTCTCGCATCGTAGGCGCTTCCGGTGCGTACTTTCATTGCGATGCGGCGCAAGCGCCAAATGCGATGGACGTGTCGCGGCTTGCTGATCACGCCGATCTTGTCAGTTTGTCGAGTCACAAGATGTATGGCCCTTCTGGCATCGGCGCGCTTTTTGCTCGGCGAGACCTTCAACCTTTGATGCAGCCTAGAATCCTTGGCGGCGGCCAGCAAAATGGCTTGCGGTCGGGCACGCTTCCGGCAGCGCTTTGCGTCGGCTTTGGCGCTGCTGCACGTATCGCAGCCTCAGAGGAAGGCGATCATCGCCGAGAGCAACTGGCCGACATACGCGGTTCATTCCTTAAGCAGCTACAAAGCCTTCCCTGCCGCATTTGGGTGAATGGGCCGCTTGAAACAGAGCGCAAGCATCCTGGAAACCTCAATGTTGGCTTTGAAGGAGTATCGGCTGCTGATCTTCTCAGCCGACTGCAGCCCAAAATTGCTGCCTCGACGGGCTCCGCCTGCACAAGCGGGATATCGGAGCCTTCCCACGTGCTTCGCGCCATCGGACTCGATGACGAGCGCGCCTCATCATCGGTACGCTTTAGTCTTGGGAAGGACACGACGCTTGATGATGTGAGTGAAGCGACAGATCTGATTAAAGAGGCGGTTCTTGATTTGATTGGTAGCGGTCTATTGGAAGTTGTTTAGGCTCTCACAGAGGGCTTTTGGGGCGATATGAGTGTTACAAAAAGTCAACCTCGGACGGGACCGAGTATTCTCGCGAAATCAAAAGAAATGGTCTTCTTCGTGAATAAATACCAGCATGTCCTTAGGAGCAAATTTTTCTTTGGTTGCTGAGTTCCAATTGTGCGCGGTCATCTCTTTCCCAACCTTGCCAGTCTCGCCAGTTGCGCCAACATCTGAGACCCGGCCCCCGGTGACCCAGTGCCGCTTGCCTGACCCGTCTGTCCCATGTTTTGCCGCACTGGCATCTGCTGCACACCGAAGAACTGCCGCGCTCTAAGGGCTGCATATTCCGCGCCACTCGCCCCACCGATCAGATAGCGGTTGTAGGCCTGCTGGCTGCCCATGGCAGCGCGAGCGAAGCTGTAACCGCCGCCTAGGCCGCCGGAGAGGGCGGGCATCATGATGTTGCCCGAGATCGCACGGACGATAAAGGGTGTGGCGATGATGAAGCCCTTGGCCATGAGAACCATCATGAAGAAGGGGATGAGGGCGCCTATATTTGAGGCCCCTTCCGGGTCGCCAAGCTCACCGATCAAAGCGGAAGAGACGCCAGTTATCGTTGCGAACACACCTGCGACGACGATCGGGTAGAGCGCGAAGGAAACCAGCGCTGACAGCCACCGCGCGAAGTAGTCTTTGGTCACCTCGAATAGTGTCAGGAATATCATCACCGGTGCGATCCCGATCAGAAGTGCAATCATCAGGCGCGAGGCCACGAGGATGAAGGCGGCCAGCCCGCCAAGGATCGAGAGCAGAAGCACACCGACAATGTCGAGCATGGCGCCGGCCATCCAGTTCAACTCGGACCCAGCGGCGTTCAAATAGTCCCCCAACTCGGCGATCAACCGGTCGAATTCTTCTGCAAAGGTCCCAGAGGGGCCTGGGGTGCCGCCACCGACCGAGGCGACAAGTGCGCCCGCAATGCTGTCGATGCCGGCCAGGATAGCGGCGGAAAGCGCGTTGAACTGGACCCAGTTGGTCGCGAATATTCCGATCAGTCCGATCTTGACCGCGAGCCAGAAGGCCGTGCGCCCGTCCATCGCTTTGTACTGGTAGATCATGTTCAGGAAGACGAGGATCACCACAAGCGTTGTTCCCAACACCAGAAGTGTTCCGACCGTTGCCGCAACCGATCCGAACTGGGTTTCTGCGGCAGTGTCGAGATAGCCCTGGGAGGTTTCAACGAAATAGGTGACGACGCTCATAGGGGATCAGCCTTACCAATTGCCCGCAGCGTCGCAGATGGCTTTGGCCTCAAGGCGAACGTCGTTGGCGCGCCGATTGTAGGCGTCGGATGCTTCCAGCATCTCCCAGCGTTCGTCACTGGCGTGGCGCTCACGAAACACCCCCTCGGCTGCATCCCAAGAGGGGAACCGAGTATCGCAATCGCAGTTGCCGCTCTCGACGATGCGCTCGAAATTTTGGGTGCGGTAGATATCCTGGACCAACACGCGCTGATAGACTTGGCGTAGGGGGATTTCTTGCATCCAGACGGGCTCGGCGGGCCGGTCCGGACAGACGTTGAAGCTGTGCTCGAGGGTCGGCACCAGGTTGGGCTCGGCGAAAGCGGGAGCGGCCGTCAGGCCCAAGACCAGCGCTGTCCGCGCGAGGGGATAACTCGCCTGCCTCATGTTGTGGATCCGATGGTTGTGGTTTCACGCTTCAGGAAGACAGTGTGTCCCACGTTGGCGAATTCCGAGGAGCTGATCGACACGACCTCCCAGCCATCTGCGCCTTTCGAATTCAGGGTGTTCTTCATATCGGAAAGGCTGGTCTTTCGGGTCATGGGAAAGCTGAGGATGTCATATTCAAAGGTCTTCATTGGGAAGCTCCGATCTCGGTTGCGCCGGGGAGGTAGAATTCGGTGATGCCGCGTTTGCCGTCATTCCGACCTGCTTGGATGATCACATCGATGGAGTTCTCGATGTACTGGATCATGTCGGCATAGGTCATCGGGATCTCGGTCTTGAGTGCGGCGATCGCGAGCCGCTGCACGGCAAGCTGCGGCGTTTCTGCGTGCAGCGTGGTCATGGACCCGCCATGTCCCGTGTTGATCGCCTCGAGGAAGGTCATGGCCTCTTTGCCGCGCACCTCGCCGAGGATGATCCGGTCAGGGCGCATGCGCAGCGTCGCGGTGAGCAGCACATCGGCGGTCTGGAACTCCGCGTCGCGATTGGCGATGAGCGTCACGGCATTTGGCTGGGTCGGTAGAAGTTCGGCGGCTTCTTCGATGGTGACGATGCGTTCCTCCGCGGGCACGTGAGACAGGATTTTGCGCGCGGCGACGGTCTTGCCGGTGGAGGTGCCACCGGAGACGATCATGTTGAGCTTGTTCTCGACGCAAAAGGCGAGGGCATCGTCGATCACGCCCGCTGCTACGACCTCGCGGAGCTCCCGGGTATTCTCGAGGCGGAGTTCTTCAAGCTTGCGTTCCTTGCCATAGAGGAAATCAAGCGCAATCCCGTCAAGCGGCAGGCTTGAGAAGAACCGCAGACTGATCGACATGGCAGTTAGCACAGCGGGTTGTGTGATCACCTGCGCCCTGATCGGGCGACCCTTGTAGGTGATCGAGACCGAAACGATCGGGCGGTCTTTGCTCATCGTGGTGTTGGCGGAAGAGGCGATCTGGTTGCCAAGGTCTTTCACTTCGGTTGCGGTCAACGCCTGGTCCAGATTCCGCATGAAGTGATCGCCCTGGAATTCTCCCCAACAGGTCCCGTCGGGGTTGATGCAGATCTCGATGACATCATCGCGGGTGGCGGCGTCGATCCGATCAAGCGAGGTCTCAAGATAGCTCAGCGACATGGGCTCAGAAAATCTCCAGATCGCGGTCGACCATCACCGTGACGCGCGCGCCCTGGTCGACATAGATGACGGGGCCGATCGAGAGGTAGTCGCCAATCACGCTGTCCGTGGCATCGGCTAGATCATCGCCCACATCTTCGAGTACATCCGCGGCGGTCTCATCCTGCAGATTTGCAGCGGCGGCGCTTGGTGCGGCGGAGATCAGAGAAATCAGCGCCGCCGAGCCAAAGCGCTCATCAAAGCGGGTATCGACAAAGCCGGTCACGCCAGAGCGGCCAAGTTCATCGCCCCCGAAAGAGCTGATCTGGATGGTTTGATTGTCAGGCATGATGATCCGGTCCCAGGCGATGGTGACCCGGCGCTGCGCGATATCGACCCCCGAACGATAGCGCCCGGTCAGGCGGGACCCGCGCGGGATCAGGAGACGCGCGCCATCGACGCTGTAGACATCTTCGGAAACGACGGCACGGGTCTGGCCGGGCAGGGAGCTGTCGAGGGCGGTTTCCATGACGGCCTGGATCATTGTGCCCTGGATGATGGTGTTGGACGGGTTGGCGATGACCTCGGCTTGCGTCACCGAAGTGGGCAGAGCGCCGTTCAGCACGAAATCCGTCACTTCGCCGAAGGTGCGCTCGGTCAGTGCCGTTTCATTCGCGCCTGAGGTGCCGCCAAAGGCGATGGTGGGCGAGGTGATGCGGCGCTCCTGAAACGCACGTTCTTCAGCCGCGCGGCGTTCAAGTTCCGCGAGCCGCCTTGCTTCCTCCTCGCGGCGGAGCCGTTCTTCGACCCGCGCGCGCAGCTCGTCCTCTGTGGGACCGATGGGTGCGGGAATGGGGCGATTGGCCTCGAGCTGCGCGAGTTCGAGGTCCATACGGAGTTGCTCCAGCTCGCGATCGCGCGCCGTGAGCTCGTCTCGGAACTGCTGCTGCGCGGCTTCCGACGCGGCCTGCAAGGCCGCGATTTGGGCTGTCAGCGCATCAATGGCTTCGGCGGCAGCCGTGTCTTCTTCGACGACGGGTTCGGGCGCGTTGCGCAATTCCTCGATCTGGGCTTGTAGGGCGGCGAGCTGCGCCAAAAGCTCGGCATTGGGTTCCACCGGTTCCGGTGCGACCAGAACGACTTCGGGCTCGGGTGGGGGGAGGGTTTCGATGGCGCCAAACCCGTCGCCTTCGTTCTGGAACACGTCCGGAGTGGCCGTGGGAAGGGCTTCCTCTTCCTCGGGTTGGGACATGAAATAGAGCAGTGCACCGCCTGCCCCGATCAGGAGGACTACGACCAAAGCGAGCAGCGGTGAGCGCCTTGGAGCAGGGAGCGAACTTGCGCCTTTGCCTTGTTCAAGGGCGGCGAGACGTTTCTCGAGGTCCGCGTTTCCGGTATCGCTCATGATCCCACCCCCGCAGGCGGTGTGGCCTCGATGCAGACCACCTCGTCACCGATCCGCAGAACCCATTGCCCGTTCACCCCCGAGACCCGGATCAAGCCTTCCTCGGTGGCTTGTGTGTTGACCGTCCGTTCGCGGCCATTCGCGTAACGGAAGATCGCGGGCACCGGCGCGTTCCGCGGGAATTCGAAATACGTAAATGTCCCGTCATCCCAGACGCGGGTCGGGGTGAACTCGGTGCGCGCGCTGGCCCCGTAATTGTAGTTCGGTGCTTGGGCCGCGATGGCACGCGTGGGCCGTACATTGTCTTCGGGATAGCGGAACTGAACCACGTAGAATGTCGGGCTGCGGGTCTCCTGGACATTGAAGTAGTAGCTGCGGCGGTTGGTGTAGACGGTCACATTGGTATGGACGCCGCGTGCAACGGGCTTGATCGCGAAGGCCTGGCCGCCCGGCACGCCGTCGATCTCGAAGCCCTCCGTATCGCCTGCGATGATCGAGCGGATGCTCTCGCCTTCCCCGAACTCGACCGTGGTCACATGGGTGAGCGACACGCTGAGGCGGTAGACCTGACCTTCCTGGTAGGTGGCTAGCCGGACGCGGTTGTCGTTGGGACCGCCACGCGGGATGGCTTCGGCATGGGCGAGGCCGGGCAACAGGGCAACGACAAAAATAAGCGATCTTATGAACAACAACGTCAGTTCTCCAATCTGTCGGAGCGGATGGAATATT
>JBCCBQ010000020.1:0-40180 GCA_039033955.1 Pseudomonadota bacterium | reverse complement strand
CGCCGAGACGCGAACGGCGACCCTGATCGCTGGGCAGCCCATCTGGCACCCGCCGCGGCTAAGGTCGTTCCTAGGCCGGCCCCGATGCGACGAGATGGAAGAAGTATCGCACTGGATTGGGTAGCGGGGATAGATTTCTTTGGTGTCCAGCCGACCGCCTAGCGTTCTCCGCATGCACCGGAAAGTGAGACCACACTATGGTTTCTTTCCAACTGGCAGAAGCGCGGTTCCGCCTGACGCTTTGCTAACGTCTTTATCCACTTCTTCCGACGTAACGAACTTCAACGCCGTGATGTCCGCTGAGAAGAGTATACTCCAGGTCCACTCAAAGAAGATCTGCGTCCGGCGCAAAACCGTCGGCATGAGCGACAGGTAATAAGCACGCCATAAGAGCCACGCTGGCAGCCCGCGAAGGGTGATGATCCCAAACAGGCTTGCTACCCCGTCGAGATGCCCTATCCCAGCCATGGACCCGCGTGATTTATAGGAGAACGGTGTGCTCGATCTCCCGCGCACCACCCGCGCAATATTTCTAGCAAGATGCGCGCCCTGCTTCACCGCAAACTGGGCTGTGGGCACACTCATCTGTCCTCGCCCATCTGGAACGAGCGCACAGTCCCCAAGAGCCCATGCTCCTGGCACATCGGCGACGCTCATATCCTCGGAAGCGACGATGCGCCCACGCTCGGTCGGCAGGCCTGTGCTTTGCACCAGCGGATTCGGAACAGTTCCAATCGTGTTGACGATCGTTGAGCCATCTATCCGTCCTCCAGTTTTCATTGTCACACCATCTGCGTGAACTTCAGACACGCGCGCCGACAAATGAATATCGAGACCCCGCGCGCCAAGGCTCTTGGTCGCATATCGACCAAGTGTCTCCGGTAGCTCAGGTAAAAGGCAATCAGTTCCGTGGATCAACGTCACACCGAGATCGGCATCTTGCAAGCGCGGGTAATGCCGACGCGCGCCATGAATATAATCGTGCACCGCGCCAGCGACTTCCGCGCCGCTAAACCCCCCACCAATCACGATAAACCGGCCGAGCCGTTTGCGTTCCTCCGGATCATCGCTCTGATCGGCAAGCTCCATCTGGTGAATTACGCGATTTCGCAGATCGAGGGCATCTCCAATCAGCTTGAAAGGCAATGCATGTTCTTCCATGCCCGGCATGAGAGATCGGTTCGCCCGTGAGCCAAGCGCAAAGACAACATGCTCGAAATCAATGAAGCAGCGTTCCCCATCAATCTCATAGCTCACACGTTTTTCCTCCATATCGACCGCTGTCACACTGCCCAGAATAAAGCGGCTGCGCCTTAACATTCGTCGGATAGGAGCAATGGTGTGCGATGGCAGAACAGACGCTCCGACAATCTCTGCCAACAGCGGGTTGAAGGTTGTGTAGGTCGTCTCACTTATCAACACGACACGATGAGTGCGCGGCAGTTTCCGCTCCAGCGTCTTGGCGAGGCTCGTCCCGGCAAATCCACCACCAATGATCACGACGTTGCTCACGTCCGAATTCAGAATGTGGGAAACCTCCAAATCCCCACCAACCTGGATCAACCGAAGAGAGTAGAGCGCCGTCAACATCAATCCGTGAAGGAGCAGATTGATCAAACCGATACGGGATATGGACGCGTCGGGAATCGCCACGAAATAGAGGTGCGCGAGGGCTAGTCCCGCCAGCACCCAACTCATCTGCCGGATCTTCAATCCCGTCAGCGCGGAGAGGCCACCGAGCAAACTCAGCACAAATACCAGTGTCCGCGACCAACCCTCACTCGGTACAGATGAATGGTCAGCACCTGTGAAACAAAACGCCGCTAGCGCGAGAAAAGGCGCGGCAATCGAGGCGCGCAGCAAAAAGACGCCTGTGTTCTTTCCCGCGCCGGATACGAGGTCACGCATAAGGCGGGAGACGGGGCCCAGCCTGAGCTTGGATATTCCAGCGAACAGATCCCGGTCACTATCGAGCGCCCAGCGCCCACTACCTAGAAAGAAAAGCGACACATAAATGCCCGCAGCCATCGTATGCGCGAGCAGACTGAACACGCGGATAGACGAGGATGTATCGAACCGAACAACATAAAGACTGGCCACGAGAATGATCACGACGAGCGGTGGAATCAAAAGCCGCTGATTGAAGCCCAATAGCAAGACGATGCCACCCAACACCTCAGCAACCGCAACGAGGAGGAACAGCGCATCCTGATAGGGCACCATCATTGCCGGCAGTTCGCTTAACATCGCCTGGAAATCAGCAGGTGAAATAAACTTCCAGATGCCCGGTAGAAGGAAGAAGAGCCCAGCTGCCAGGCGTAAGAAGAAGATGCCAGTATCGGTCACCTGATCCGCTTTGTTCAGAACTTTTTCCGTGGGTTCCACGCGGTGCTCCTTGTTGGGATCGAACAAAGCTTCTGCAACTCGGTACGCTTATCGGCGCAGGCCGCACGGCCTATCTAGTGCCCCCGTTCCAGCCAGTAAATTGCGATCTCCCTAATGTGAATGCTCCAACGAGCTCTCAGTCAGAATTGGACCACGAGAAAGCTTCGGCAGAAGCTCCTTTCAGCAAGGATTACCAAGCTTTGGGTCTTTACAGGCGGGGCTGCGTCGCAGAGAGGTAAGTCTTACAAAATCAACGCATAGGATGCCCAATGACTGAACCTGCTAACCTGTTCGACCTTTCGGGGAAAACCGCCCTTGTGACCGGCGGGACACGCGGGATCGGGGAGATGATTGCCACAGGCTTCGTGAAAGCCGGTGTGAAAGTCTACATCACCTCCCGCAAGGAAGAAGCCTGCACCGCCATGCAAGAGAAGCTATCGGCCTTTGGCACATGCGTAGGGCACCCATCTGATCTTTCGACGGTCGAGGGCGTCGGAGCGTTCGCGGACTGGTTCGGCGAGCAGGAAAACAAGCTCGACATTCTCGTCAACAATGCAGGAGCCGCCTGGGCACAACCAATCGAGGAATTCCCCGAGTCCGGTTGGGACCGGGTAATGGACCTCAATGTGAAATCCCTCTTCTTCATGACGCAGAAATTGCTGCCGCACCTACGCGCCGCCGCTGCGGAGTCGGGCCGAGGCCGTGTGATCAATATCGGCTCGATTGAGGGTTTCACCATGCCGATGGCTCCTGGCAACCTCGCCTATCCGGCCAGTAAAGCAGCGGTACACCATCTAACACGCAGCCTCGCCCGCGAGCTCGCACCGGAGAAGATTACCGTGAATGCGATCTCACCCGGTCCATTTGAGAGCAAGATGACGGCCTACGCACTCGGGACAGAGGAAGGGAAGAAAATGGTTTCGTCCGCTATTCCGCTCGGTCGTATTGGATCGGCGGACGACATGATCGGCTTGTCGACATTTCTAGCGTCGGCGGCGTCGGATTATGTAACCGGTGTCAGCATTCCGCTCGACGGCGGATACGTGAACCTGCGATAGGCGCGACCGACCTTAGGTAAACGGCGCTCCGGCATTTCGAGTCGGAAGGCCGTACTGGTTGACATCCGGATCCGATGGCAGGCGGGCAACAATCCAACCCGCCGCCAGATTAAAGCCGAACAAGGCCCCGTACCATTGAATGGCTGCGCGGGGTGAGGAGAACATTTCCAACGCGAGTTCGTTCATTGCTCTTTGATCCGAGACAACATTCGGGTCAGCCATGGCGTCCATGATGTCGTCCCACCCCGGCAGAAGCATCAACGCCATCGTCATGACGACGATAAATGCAAATAGGATAACGAGAAACCACCAAGCCGATCGACCGCTATCGTGGAGTCGCTTTCCGTAGACGCAAAGATACGGATAGGGCAGCAGGTTTCCGACGAGGTTGAAGGCTTGCGAAATGGCAACAGGCGCGACGAACTGCACCACGTTGGATACAATCATAAAGCCCACCAGCAGAATGATGCCGCGCCAGAAGTCGTTGGGGCCGATCCGGCCATTAGGACTAAAGAGAATGCCTGATACGTTCATCGTCGGCTCCCTGCACGCGTGACCGATGTAAACCTAATTAACACCCATCTGCCAGAGATGAGTTTATTCGAACTCGACCATGACCTCGTCTGCCGCCACCGCTGCACCGGGCTCAACATTGATTGCTTTCACAGTGCCTCCGGCTTCGGAGCGGATGATGTTCTGCATCTTCATAGCTTCAACGACACAAACGCCCTCGCCTGGCTTCACGTCCTGACCGAGTTCCACATCGATCGAAACGACAAGTCCCGGCATCGGCGACATGATAAGCTTTGAAGTATCAGGAGCCTCTTTCTCAGGCAGCCGCTGATAAAGATCGGCGACGCGTGGTGCGCATACCAGAACGGGCAGAGCAGCTCCTCTATGGCGGACCACAGATCCCGTTTTGGTCTTCGAGAAACTGACGGCAAATGCCTCGCCGTCAATCACGCCTTCAAACACGTTCTTGCCGGGCCGCCAGTCTGTCACCAACGTGTGGTCTTTGTCGCCCTTTGTAATCGTGGCCTCGCCGTCGCCGAGTTGCACAGAGACGTCGTAACGATCTACACCAAGCAGAACCGACCATTCAGTTTCGGCCCGGTTGCTATCAGCTCTGCCATTTTTAGCTCTGGCAGCTTTCAGCACGTGGGCATAGACAGACGACGCAACGAGAAACTTCCGCTGCTCGGCTGTAGGGTCGACCCCATCGAAGCCGTCCGGAAACTCATCTTTGATGTAGGCGGTGGTGAGGTTGCCGGATCGAAACCGGGCCTCGTCCATTACGGCCGCACAAAAGGGAATATTGTCCTGAATGCCCTCAATGTGGAATCGATCCAGCGCTTCGGCCTGAGTATCCAAGGCGGCGTCCCGGTCTTTGCCATGGGTGACTAGCTTGGCAATCATGGGGTCGTAGAACATAGAAATCTCATCGCCCTCACGGACGCCAGAATCCATGCGAACAGTTCCATCACCAAGCGCACCTTCCGCTGGCGGATAGAATCTTATCAAACGGCCGATCGAAGGTAAGAAGTTTCGGTACGGATCTTCCGCATAGACACGCGACTCGACCGCCCAACCTTTGATCTTCAGATCTTTCTGCTTGATTTTCAGCTTCTCGCCTGAGGCGACGTTCAGCATCTGCTCGACGAGATCAACTCCGGTGATCATTTCAGTCACTGGGTGTTCGACCTGCAGCCGGGTGTTCATTTCGAGAAAGTAGAACCCCTTATCCTTGCCAGACACAACGAACTCAACGGTCCCAGCGCTGTCATAGTCTACGGCCTTAGCGAGAGCGACGGCCTGCTCGCCCATTTTTTTGCGAGTTTCTTCATCAAGGAGCGGGCTTGGCGCTTCCTCGATCACCTTCTGGTTCCGTCGTTGAATGGAACACTCACGCTCGAACAGGTAGATGCAGTTACCGTGTTTGTCGCCGAGCACTTGTATCTCGATATGGCGTGGGCTTTCGATGAACTTCTCTATGAAAATACGGTCGTCGCCAAAAGCGTTTTGGGCTTCTGCCTTCACCGCAGGGAAGCCTTCTTCCACCTCTGCGTCAGAATAGGCAACGCGGATCCCTTTACCGCCCCCACCTGCCGACGCTTTGATCATGACCGGATAGCCAATCTCGGAGGAAATTTTTATCGCTTCTGCCGTATCCTTGATCAGATCCATATGCCCGGGGACTGTCGACACACCCGCCTCCGCAGCGAGCTGCTTTGAAGAGATCTTGTCGCCCATGGCCTCGATCGCTCCAGGATTCGGCCCAATGAACGTGATTTTCTCTTTGGCGAGGCGTTTGGCGAATTCGGGGTTTTCAGACAGAAATCCGAACCCCGGATGTACGGCCTCTGCACCGGTTTGCTTCACGGCATCGACGATCTTATCCATGACGAGGTAGCTCTCTGCGGCAGGCGAAGGGCCGATATGGACCGTCTCATCTGCCATTTCGACAGCCATGGATCCAGCATCCGCATCTGAATAAACAACGACCGTCTTAACTCCCAATCGACGACAGGTTTTGATCACCCGAACAGCGATCTCACCTCTATTTGCAATCAGGATTTTCTTGAACATTCCCGGCCCCGTTTTCGTTCTATTCTGTGGCTGTGCCTCAATTAGTCAGGTCGGCGGCCATTGTCCATGGATTAACCGTATCAGTCATCGAGCCGATCAACATCGAGCTCGAATGAGCGCACCCGGGCTGTAACGCTCACCAAAAAGGCAGTGGACCAGCCAATCAGGAGAAATCCATTCATGGATTCAAGCGCGGCAAGCAATCGCCAATCCGGCCCGACGAGCAAATCCCCATAGCCCACAGTCGTAAATGTAGATGCTGAGAAGTAGACGGCATCAACTAGATTATTGAATTCACCAAGGATCAGATAGGCGCAGGCATAGAGCCATACTTCAGCCGAATGCAGCGCAAACAACATGAGTACGACAAAGAGAATAGACAGGCCCTGAAGTACGACCGAGGTCAGATTCGAAGGTGCATGACCGCTTTCCCGCAAAAACGAACTCAACCAGGTCAGCCCCAGAAAGTGGATCATCGACGTAATGACGACCAATCCGCTTGATATCAGAAGATTTTCGAGCAGCATGCCGCAACATAGCGACAAGATCCTCGCAAGCTCAAGCCGCTGCCAGACCGCTGACGAAACCGGGCGCTTCTCTGTTTAGAAAATCGATCAAAGCGCGCTCTGCTGGGCTAACAGATTTGTCCCAGCCTAACCTCTGAAGCAGCCAGTTTTCCTCATCTGAGTCAACTTTCTCGGCCTGCCTGAGAGCGGCTTCCTTTGCGGCAGTCCGAGCTGCGCTAGCCTTCTCTTCACTGTGGGTCACCTGGCTGAACCAACGACCATTGGCCAAAGATGATACCGCTGATGCGAATACACCAGCAACGCCCTTGGTCTCCTCAGCCAGCCACTTTTCACGCGCTAACGCCTCAGCTTCCGTCATCGGGTCAGGGTGAGCGGACGCCAAAAGATGGTTCCCGATGGCGCGGGCAAACAGATCGTTCCAGCTGCCGTCATTTCTCGCAAACGCACACGCATCGTTCAGACGAAACAGCATTCCGGCCTCATCGCGTGTCACCCAAGTCGCTCCGTCTCCAGCAGGTGCGTACAAAGCACGTCGAACACGTTCGACCGTAGATTCAGAGATACGCTTATCGGCCTTTGCGGCGTCGCAGATTGAGCGAAGGGCAAACGCACCGAGTCGCTTGGGCGCGCCTTCTGCGTAGCGCAGGACATCGAGCAGCAAGTCGATCTGGGCGTCTGAGGTTTTGGAGCCAGTATCGGAGATGCGATCGATCAACCAATCGCATTCAGCTTCATCCACCCACCCAATTGGCGCTTCGACAGTCAGCAGAAAATCCTTGATGGCTTCGCGGAAGCGACTGTCCCAATGGGCATCAGAGCCACCAATCTGCTCATTCAGCTTGAACAGAGCATCGGCTTCGTGACGGGATACGATTCCGTCCTGATAGACCTCGTTGACGAACTTTTTCGCCTCTTGTTCTGACATGCGGTGAAGATCATCGACCCTCGCGATGAGGTCATCGAACCGTGTTTCTGTCATTACGCCGCCCATTGCTACTGACGGCATAGACCTATTTTGGGAGCGTTTAGGTTTCGTTAGCGGGAAACACTTTTTTCGAATTTCCAGCGAAAAGCAATCGTGTGTTCAGCCGAGATTAATCGACGAAAGAATGGCCGGAATCTTCTTCTTGAGGCCAAAAAAACCTCTTTTTGCGTGGGCCCAAGTCGCACGATCATAGGCTCGGGTGACTTCAATAAGCGGTATGGCAAGGGACTTGGCAGCCCTATGCAACCGGGTTCTGACGGGTCCCAAAGGCAAACGGGCGGTCACGATAGCGTCGCAACCCAGCTCGTTGACACGATCAGCGAGAACGGCCTCCCAATCCTCTATATCGAAGCAATCCACGTCCTGCTGAAAGTGCTCAGACGCTCTTCTGGCCGCATCCTGAACGACCGCCGGAGCAAATTTTTGTACCATGTCGCTTGTCGGCAAAACGGATCTGGGAGTGGGATGCGCAAGCGCGAAGATAGCAGAGGGTGTAGCTTGCAATTCAAGACTCTCCACCGAACAGTCTTCTTCCGTTATCAACAAAGCATAGCGGAGACCGGCAATGTCATCGGCCTGAAACGACGGTGAAACAGGGTCCGGAAGCGGTGGTTCGAAAAGCGGAATTGCATCAGGGGCTAAGTCTCCCGACGGATTGAAGCGTCCATCCGTATACTTCGCTATGTTTGATGCCCGGGCGAGGTAGGTCTTCCCTGCGGTATGCAGACCACCAACCCAACGCCAGGAACAGGTGTTGGAAGCGGGGTCCCCGTCCAGAAGGTGGCGATAGAAAAAGTCCGCGCCGAGCTCCCAGGGCAGTTTCAGTGTGAAAATCCAGATGCTCGCGAACCACATACGGACATGGTTGTGGAGGTAGCCGGTCTCGATGAGTTCTTTTGCCCAGCTATCGAAACAGGTGATGCCTGTATTTCCGGATACCGCATTCGCATATTCGCGAGCGAGGCTGGCATCGGTATCAAGCTTAGCGGCAAGTTCGGCCACAGCCTGACGGTAGCGCCGCCAGACCTCAGGACGATGTTCGAGCCAGCCTTTAAAGTATCCGCGCCAGAACACTTCCTGCACAAACTTTTCAGACGCGCTAGCGCTATGGCGGGCGAGCGTGGCCTCCAATATCTCTTCTTCGAGTATCAAACGATGGCGCACCCAGGGCGAAAGCGCCGAAACATTGGAGCGTTTATCAGGACCATAGTCGGAGTTGCGTGACCGGGCATAGGCCGAGCCGGCCCGCGGAACAAAGGCGTTTAAACGCGCCTCGGCTGCGGCGCGGGTCGGCTCCCAGACCACCGTCTTTATCGGCCTCGGTTCAAGAAATGATGTCTGTGTCATTTTGCAATCACTCTCGACTTCCGAGATCGCCGGCATCGTTCAGAACAGTAGACGATCTCATCCCAATTTCGCTCCCACTTCTTCCGCCAGGAAAAAGGCCGCTCGCAGACTGGGCAGAGCTTGCTGGGAAGATTTGATTTCTTCATGCGTCGCTATCTCCATGCCCTAATGGGAGCGTCAATTGCGATGTCTCGCTCTCTGCCGTGACCTTTGACCCTGCCCTGCGCCTTTGGCCAGTATGGGGGATACCGGATTTGCGACTGCCGTGCTTTGTCTGGATATTACGGGCGGTAGAGCGATAGTCCGCACCTTTACGAACCGACCAGACCTTTTGCCGGGCGTCTTTAGCGGCGGCGATATGATCAACAATGGGCAGTGGATACGCCTTGCCGAGAACGGATGATGCCCTGTCCCATTTCCAGGGCTCATGTACGAATTCATCTGGAACCGTCGCAAGCTCTGGCACCCATCGGCGGACAAGGCTGCCATCCGGGTCTTGGTCATATCCCTGCTTTACCGGGTTATAAATGCGAACCGTATTGATACCTGTGGTGCCCGATTGCATTTGCACCTGAGGCCAATGAATTCCTGCCTCATAGTCTGTAAACTGACGAGCAAGAAACTCTCCGGGCTTTCGCCAGTCAAGCCAGAGATGATAGCTTGAAACGGCCATTAGCATTGCGCGCATACGGAAGTTCATCCAGCCGGTATGGTGCAGAGCGCGCATGCAGGCATCGACGAAAGGCAATCCGGTTTCGCCGCGACACCACGCCTTCAGTTGAACGGCATCCGGCTCTGAGGAGCGAAGCCCGTCATAGGCGCGGTGGAGGTTACGAACTTCGAGGCCCGGTTCATCCTCAAGTTTTTGGGTGAAGTGATCCCGCCAATGCAACCGGCCTTGAAAAGACGACATGGACCCACGCCAACCGCCCCTCACACCGTCCGCCTTTAACTGACGCTGACGGGTCCAAGTTGCCTGCGCCACTTCCCGCATAGACAGGACACCCCACGCGAGATGAGGACTGAGGCGTGAGCAGTGTTCCGCCCCTTCAGCCGGGCTCGACATGGCCCTGCGATAAGGTGCGCCGCGGATATGCAAAAAGGTCTCAAGGCAATCTAGCGCAGCATCACGTCCGCCTCTCTGCCGGCCCGGGCAAAGATCTGGTAAAAGACCAAGATCTTCTCCAGTCGGAATTGGTCCAAGATCGATGCCGTCTATGGGCGGGAGCGCCGAAGGTGGCTCGGTTTCCGGCTCGGCCATAAAGGCGTCCCATTGCTTCGCCCAGCCATCGCGGGATTTGATCCGGCGGATAACGCCTGATTGTTTGACTTCAGTCCATGAAACACCGGCTTCACGGGCCCAACTCGCGACGCGCTTATCCCGGTCATACGTCCAACCATTGCCCGTCTCTTCGTGGGACCATAGAGCGATAGAGTTGAACTGGCGGCGAAAGTCGTCGAGCACATCGATAATATCGCCGCAGCGAAGGATCAGGGGTTGCCCGAGCGCTCCGAGGTCACGCCGAAGCGTTGTCAGGCTCTCCGCAACAAAGTCCCACTGCCGACCAGCCATATCGGGGCGCTGCCAAAGTTCAGGTTCGGCAACAAAGAGTGGCAGCACCGGACCACAGCGCGCAGCCAACACAAGCGGCCGGTGATCTTCAATCCGAAGATCCCGCTTGAACCAAACGATTTGCAATGTGCTCTCTGCGCCCATGCAGGAGATTTAGGGCAGCCCTCCAACGAAGCGAGAAAGCAGACCCAGTCGGCTTGTCGCAGGTCAGATGCAGCGCCGATTAAAGCGTGTCGTCCCAGTTCCCACCCAGAGCCAAGTTCAGGTCAACATACTGATCGAGTTCTAGGCGGTTTACTGTAAGGACTGTACTTTCAGCCGCGAAAGCAGATTGCTGAAGTTGAAGCACAGACAGCAAGTCCGTTTCGCCCTCTTCGTACTGCACTTGAGCAAGGCGGAGCGCTTCGTCGGACTGAATCTTAGCCTCTTCGACGAATATTTTGCGTCGCCGAATGGTCAGACCGTCGGCAAGTGCCTGCTCCACCTCTGAGAAAGCATTCAGCGCTGCTCCGGCATAAGTCTCCACAGCTGCCTGCTGATCCACGGTGCTGATCTCTACCTGGGTACGTCGCGCACCGCCATCAATCAGTGGCACAAGAAGATTAGATGCCGCTGTCCATGCGAGATTGGTTGGACTCAGAAGGCTGGATAGATCAGCGGATGATCCACCCGTACTGGCCGTAAGACTGATCTGCGGCAACCGGGCCGCTTTCGATTGATCCACAGTGTCGATCGCCGCGGCGATACGGCGTTCAGCTGCGATGAGGTCTGGCCGGCGTTCAAGAAGCTCGGATGGTATGCCAGCCGGTGGATCTTCTGGTTTCTTGGGTAAGGTCGTGCCCACAAACAGGTCAGCTGACGGATAGCGGCCCAAGAGGACCTCCAAAGCCCGAAGAGCGCTATCCTTGGACTGTTCTGCCGTCGCAAACGTATCATTCGCGCTTGCAATGTCTGCTTTCGCCAGGGCGAGTTCCTGCGCCGTTGCAAAGCCATTATCATAGCGCACCTGAACTATGCGGCCCGTTTCGGTCAGGGCATCCACAATCTCTGACGAAATAAGGGATTGCTGCTCCGCATTTATCGCAGCGAAGTACGCCCTGGCGACGCCCGCGGCGATCGAAAGCTGAGCAAAGCGATAATCCGCCTCATCCGCTTCCGCACTTTCGGCGGCAGCCTGTTGGCCCGAACGGATGCGTCCCCAGACATCAAGTTCCCACTGAGCCTGAACACCAACATTGAAATCGCTATCGCCTGCGCCGTCAAAATTACCAGCACCGCCGGCTCCGCTACTCAAACTTACCTGCGGGCTGAGTTCCGCGCCGGCTTGTCTAGCTAGCAACCACGACCGTTCCACGTTCAAGGCGGCAGCTCGCAGATCGCGATTGTTCGCCTGGGCTTCTCTTACAAGATCTTCCAGCTTTGGATCGCCGAAGGCCGCGATCCAACCATTTTCGACCTCTCCAATGCGAGCGGCAGCAGCTTGCCAATAATCAGGCGTATCCTGAATTTCGCTTCGCGCTATGTTGGCTGCCTCTTCCCGTCCGGGCACCGCTTCACACGCGGCGAATACAAGTGCAGCTGTTGTTGCGATCAGTGAGATACGAAGCGCGGACATGGGCATTATCCTCAAGGGTTAGGCGGCGGCTCGCTCTGAGCTTTTGATACTGAAAAAGATAGCATAGAGGGCCGGCACAACGACGAGCGTTAGCAGTGTTGCGAAGGTGAGCCCAAACATCAGAACGATCGCCATTGAGCGGAAGAACGCGTCGCCAACAAGAGGGATCACGCCGAGGACTGTTGTCAGCGATCCCATCATAACTGGGCGCACACGGCTTGAAGCGCTGTCGATCACAGCATCAAAGCGCGGTTTCCCCTCCTTGATCTCCAAATCCATTTGATCGACGAGCACGATCGCGTTCTTTATCAGAAGACCTGACAGCGAAAGGAGCCCAAGGATCGCCATAAACTCAAAGGGCGTTCCTGTGCTAACCAACCCCAAGACAACACCAACAAGCGATAGCGGCACAACCAACCAGATCACGAGCGGTTGTCGAATGGCATTGAAAAGAACGACAACGACAAGAACCATAGCCAGGAAGCCAAGTGGGATCGTGCTTGCGAGATTTCCGTTGGCTTCCGCGCTGTCGCCGTATTCGCCCTCCCACTCCAATCTATATCCGTCCGGAAGCTCGATGGCTTCAATCAATGGCTGCAGCCTTGTTTGCAAATCTCCGGCAAGCTCACCTGCCACCGGATCGGCCTGGGCTTTTAAGGTGAAGACTCGATCGACCTTTCGCAGCTGGGCGTCCCGCCAGACCGTCTCCAGACCATCGACAACCTCGATCAGCGGAACAGTCTCCCCGGTAACGGGACTGACGATCTGCATACCTGCCATCGATTGAGCATCCTGACGCTCCGCCAACGGAGCACGCGCAACAATCGGAATGAGTTCGTCGCCTTCTCGGTAGACCCCGACCGTCTGGCCGGAGAAGTTTGTTGCGAGCGCATTGGCAAGATCTTCGCGGGAAATACCAAGGCGTCGTCCGCGGCCTTCGGAATAAATAGGCTGGAACACGCTAACTGGCTGGCGCCAGTCATCTTTTATCGAAATGGCTCGTCCGTCGGCCGCCATGATGGCTTTCGCCTCGGTCGCTAGACGGCGCAACACCGCCGGGTCAGACCCCTTAAAGGCGGCTTCAATCTTTGATCCACCGCCCGGGCCCAGAGTGAAACGCCAGACCTGCGCCTGGGCATTCGGATAGTTGCTATCGATATGCGCCTGTATGTCTGGGAGAAGCTGATCGATCTGGTCGTAATCGCTAACCTTGAGCAGGAATTGTCCGTAGGCGCTGTTCTGGGACTCAGGGGAATAGACCAACATGTAGCGCAATGTGCCGGCACCGATGAGCGTCTGAACGTCCTGAACGCCGTCGAAACCAGCGAGTTGGCGCTCCAATCGCACCATATCTGCCTCAGTCTCCGAGATGTCGGTCCCTTCAGCAAGCCAGTAATCAACGGCGATTTGCGGGGTGGTGGACGCGGGAAAGAAACCGGGCTTGATGAATTGGAAGCCCCAGATGGACGTTGCGAACAGTCCGATACCAATCAGCGCGACAACCCATCGGGCTTCCAGGACAACACGCATGAACCCCTTATAAGTCCGGAAGAATACGCCGTCTTCTTTCGCCGCAGAAGTCGCTCCTCCGGGATTTTCCTTAAAGAGAATATCGGCAAATAGCGGCACCGCAGTGATCGCAAAGAGCCAGCTGTATAACAGCGAGATCATCACGACCCAGAAAAGGTGGCCGGTATATTCTGCCGTTGAACCCGGTGCGAACCCTATTGGCGCAAAGGCAATAATACCGACTAAAGTGCCTCCAAGCAGAGGCCAGATTGTTTTCTGAACAATCTCCTTGGCAATATCGAGCTTCCTTCGACCGTTCTGGACGCCGACCAAAATGCCCTCTGTGACGACGATAGCATTATCAACCAGCATGCCGAGCGCGATAATCAGTGCACCGAGTGAAATACGGTGCATGGGAATTCCCGAAATCTGCATGGTCGCCAACGTCGCGGCTATGGTCAGGATCAATACTGCACCGATGATAATCGCAGATCGAGGCCCCATAAAAATCAACAGTGTAACAAGGACAATGACGAGCGCCGCCAACACGTTCATCGCGAAATCGAGGACTGACACATCGACGATTTTGCCTTGATGATAGTATTCATGCAGCTCGATCCCGATCGGACGACGACTAACAGAATCGGCGAGGATCCCGGATATCGACTCCCCCATCTTAACAACATTGGCACCGGTGACATTGGAGATGCCAATCGCAATCGCCGGCTCACCATTAAACCGAACGATCTGTGAGGGCGGATCGCGATAAGCCCGGCGTACCGTCGCAATATCCTTCAGATAAACAAGGGTTCCGCTGGTGCCCGTCGAAACGATAATGTTCTCAAGCGCGCTGACACTGTTCACTCCACCAGTTGGGGTTATGGTCAACCGCCGCTCACCAACCTGAACATCACCTGCCGATACGACAGAGTTCTGTTGTGCCAGATCGTTATAGACCTGCTGTACAGACACGCCGAGCTGAGCCGCGCGCTCTCTAGCGATCTCTACATAAATGACTTCCTGCTGAGCACCGCCGATAACGACCTTTGCAACACCATCCCCGCGAAGGAGGTCAGTTCGGAGTTCTTTTGCATATTCGTAGAGTTCTTTTGCCGTGTAGCCATTGCCAGTCAGAAGATAATATACGCCAAAAACATCACCGAAATCATCATTCACCAACGGCGTGCTCGCACCTGGAGGCAAGTCACTAGCAGCGTCGGCAACCTTATTGCGCAGCTTAGACCAGATTTGCTGGAGAGCAGGCTTGCTCGGTGAAAACTCGTATTTGATTTCGACGGTAACCCGAGACAGCCCATGCGATGACACAGACCGTACTTCTTCAACCTCCTGCAACTCCTGGACAGCGGATTCCAGTACTTCGGTTACTTCTTCGGCGACCTCCTCGGGTGTCCCTCCCGGATACTGCGTGATGATGACGGCTTCACGGATCGTGAATTCCGGATCCTCAAAACGCGCCATGTTCTGGTAAGCGAACCAGCCGGCCGCAAGGGCACCGATAATAACGATAAAACAGATCAGTCTGTTGCGGATCGAAAACTCAGCCGGGTTCATCGAAACCGCTCCTACTGCTCAAAGCGTCGTATCTGCATTCCTTCGTGCAGGAAGGCCGATCCGGCGCCGACGATCACATCGCCAGGGGCAAGACCGCTGGTAACAGCGATCCCTTCGCCGATCCCCTCATTGCCTTCATCCACGGTGATACCCTGCCGGGAAACAGTCATGGTCTCAGTATCAACAAGCCAGACAAATGTTTCCCCGCCTTCGGCCACAATCGAACTCAGCGGGACGACGATCTGATCCGTTGTGCCGTCCTCGGCAGCAATCAGAAGTCGCGACTCCACTGTACCTGTCATGCCTGGAAGGATGAGGAGATTATCAGGAGGTGTGAAGGCAAACCGCACCTCAAAGGTCTGTGTTTGCGTATCAGCTTGGGTTGTCGTGGAGAACAGCTCGGTATCTATTCGTTGATCCGGCGCGGCGTCGAGAACCAGCACCGTCTCGACCGGCTCAACGCGCCCTGAATTGGCGACGAGCGTTGCGGGGATCTGCACGACTGCTTCCGCGGCGCCGGTCGTCTGCAGCGTTACCACATTCTGTTGAGCACCAATATTCTGGAAGTCTACGGCTTGAACCACCGCAACAACGCCATCGAATGGCGATCTGAGTACGGTATCGTCTAAAGCTTTACGAGCACTGTCGAGATTGGCCCGCGCGACGTCTCTTTGCGACTCACGCTGCTCATATATGCTGCGGGATATCGCGTCCTGGGCAAGGAGTCGCTCAGCGCGCTCATACTCAGACTGGGCTGAATTATACTGGGCCTGCATCGTAGCTAAATTGTTTCGAAAATCACGCTGATCCAACCGTGCAATGACCTGGCCGTTTGTGACCTCGTCACCTTCTGTGACGGCGACATCCTCAATAAGTCCGCTGACCTGAAACGTTAGATCAACCGACGAGCTTGCTTCAACAATTGCAGGAAACGACAAATTCCGCGTGTTATCGGTCGCGGCAATCTCGATCAGCTTCGCTGGCCGCGGACTAGGCGTTGCTTCGACGACCTCATCTTGAGAGCAGCCAATAATTACGAAACCAAGTCCTGCAAGGCCCAGCCATCGCATTCCGAAAGCAACCATGGATACCCCTCATCGCTCCACTCACTCGACCCGATTGGATCGTTCACCGCCTTACCAGACAACAGTCACCCCGTGTCGTCAATTTCAATAATTCCCAAAATGGTCACGGGAGAACTCTCCCCAATCTCTGGGAAAGACGCCGCGAGCTTAATCGCAGTCCCAGGTGCGTTTTGGCAGACCCGTTCCAAAAATTGGATCTCGTCCCGTCGGACCGATATCGACGGCTGTCTCGGAAATATGGCGCCTGATATCTGCGACCCGATCACTGGACAGCGTGAAGGGATCACTCGCAATCAGCGCAGTAACAAAAGGCGCTGCCACCGATGTGCCACTAAGGTACTGCCCCTCATTGACCGAAGTGACGAACACATCGACGCCCGGCGCGGCAAAATCGATATGCTCACCGCGGACGGCGCGGCTATAGACCTCCAAAGCGCTATCAATAGCCGTGACAGCGATGACATCATCGAACGCGGCTGGGTATCTTGGTTCTGCGTCCGGTCCGTCGTTCCCGACAGCAGCAACAATGATCATTCCTTTATCGACAGCCTGACCAACAGCTTTATCCAAAAGGGCATTATACGGACCCGCCAAGCTGATATTGACCAGTTTCACATCGGACTCGAGCATCCAGTCGAGCGCGAGGATTAGTTCTCGAACGCCAGCGCCCGTTTGCGGTGTGTTTGTGCTGACAACGGAGGCGGCGTGGAGGCGCGTACTGCGAAGCTTGCCAGGACCAACAAGCAGATCTGCAATGGCGGTCGCGTGATCCCCTGCAGCCGGTGCTCCTTCGGAAAAATCTCTTTCAACAATAAGCGCATCAGAGAGCCCGGGAGCGTCAGTATCAACATCTCCGTCTATGATACCGACGGATATGTTCGCCGCGCATCCATCAACTGGCCACCCCATAAGATCGTCAGCATAGAGCCGAGCATTGGAAATGACCGGATCGCCATCCTGAGCCTGAAGCAAAAAGAGATGGTCCACGCCGGCGGTCGCACTGGGTTCCATGCCTTGCATGTCTCCAATAGCAACAGGACCACTTACGCCCTTTGGTCTTTCAAAATCCATGAGGACCAGATCAAGCCCGCTCAAACGTTGGCGATCATTCAACTGATATCCCCGCCGCGTCGCATTCACTAGCAGCGCGTTGGCCGCTTGCTCAGATCCGACAAGCACGATGATGTTGGTCTCATCTGCAAGAGCGTCGTCAGCTAAAGCTGCGAGCGGAAACTGGGGGGTTGGGCTCGACGTCTGGCACGCCGCCAAGGCTATCCCCATTGCACCAGCAAGTAGACTAATCCGGAGCGTCGGCATTTCATCAGTCCTTTCGCTGATTATTCCTGAATTCTCGTCGTATCGTAGTCCGCCACGGTTCAAATATCTTTATCCTAGAAACGATGCGTAAGACTTAGAAAGAAGCGCCGCGTATCCGTCGCAAACGTATCCGCATCATAGTAGGCGGTCGTAAATGCGATAGTGAAGGGCCCCACAGCGGCAGTCATCTGGAAATCTATTTCATCTCCGAAACGCGCTCCACCTGTTTCAGCTTCAAATCGATGATAAGACAATGCCGTGGAGATGTTCCGAAACACACCCACCCGACCAAAGTTCCAGCTACCTCTGATTTCGAGATCTTCCAGCCCGTCAGGCGGCGTAATCAGAAAAATGTCTGCCTCGCCCTGAAATCTGTGAAGTGTTCCGAGCGGTGTTTGAAAAGACTGCTCGGCATCGGCCCCTAGAGATTCAAATCTCACAGAAAGTCTTGCTGGACCGGCAAAGGATTGAAGCCCTAACAGCCAATAGTCAGTGTTGTAGCTAAAGGGGTTATCCGCAAAATCAGTCTGACGTGCGTAGGACGCTTCCCAGTCGATGCCATAAGTATCGCGGTGGAGGCGCCCGTCTAAGCGAAATCCGGACGTCCGGCTGGAAAAGACATTGTCCTGGTCGGTTGGCGACGCGGTTCCGAGGTCAAAAGCATAATGGAATGCGCCCACCCGTCCTAAGGGCGTGGGTATGTTCACATTGAAATAGTAGGAGTCGCCTCTGAACCGGCCAATCGGATTGTCCGCGCCGAGAATGCGATTGACGCGATTGAAGTAGCCAGCCTGAAAGGTTGCCGTACCGAAAGAGCGACTCGCAAAATGGACAGCATCTACAGTTTGGTCGTTTTGCCTGAACGCGGCCGGTCCAAGAAAACGTTGGTCATCGATTCCAATTTTCTGACGGCCAACTGTCAGAAAAGTCTGAGGCGTGAAAGCGTACTGCAATTGCAGCCTGTTTAGCTCCAATCCATCGGGATCCAGAATAAGCGGACGGTCCGGTTCATTTCCTGTACCGTCATTGAAATCGTCTACGAGCGCAAAGAGCGCCTCGCCTTCAATAAGCCCGGTCAATCGAGGAGTTGCACGAACTTCAAGCGCTGGTCGTATCAGCTGCGTCAAACCAACGGCATCTTCTGGTAAATTAGCTTCGTCAGCGGTTTCCAGCCGCAGTCTGGATTCCCCGAAGAACTCGAACGTGTCGCTGAAATCCTGTGCTCCAGCGCTCGCGACCGATACAAAAGAGGCAGCGACAAGGAAGACCGACGCACGCATAAGGATACTCAACGATTAGGCACTTTCTGCTGTTGATGTCAGTTTCGACCTTAGCTGAATACCCCTATATGTATATTTGTTGAGGGGCATAAAATCTCGTACATGACACTAGTGTCACCAAGATTGAACCGGTTTTGACGGCCCAACGACGTAGAGTTTGAAGCGTTGGCTTCGGCAACTGAACTTTTCGGGAGATCGCCGTGTCTAACTCATTTGAAAACCTCTCAGATGAGGCCAAAAGCGTGCGCTTGCTGGACTATGTGCAAGATCGCCTCGATGCAGATTCCCGTGCGGAAGTAGAGGCGGCAGTTGTTGGAAACACCGACTTGGCCGATGAGCTCGCATATTATCAGGGGCTCGCAAATGCTGGGGAGCTCGCTGAACCGCAAGCCGATCATGAGTTCGGATGGGTCCGTCTTTCCAAAGCTATAGAGACCGAAACCGACATAAGCTCCACCCCGCCGCTTGCCGCCAATGACAACTCTCAGCTATGGCGAATTGCGACATTTGCATTGGGCTTGGTTGCGCTGGTCCAGGCAGGTTTGTTGCTGGGCACTAGCCCGGCGTCGATAGAAGACGATCCAATCTATGTGCCGGTGACACAGGCTACTGGCTTTGACGTTCAGGTCATTTTTGAGAACGCAGCAACCAGCGAGGAAATTCGTGAACTTCTGACAGGCATTGACGGAGAGATTATCGCAGGACCTTCGGCTATTGGTCTCTATGATGTTCGATTTGCAACGGAAGAAGAGCGCTCAATAGGACTGGACACACTGCGCGATGCAACGGACCTTATCGAAAGCGCTACGCTCAAATAGCTGAAAACCTCGAACGACTACGCCTCCTGGGATAAGCAGTGCATAAGAAGTTTCTTCGCGTGCATGATGCGCGTTTTGATCGTGCCGACCGGACAATTCTCGATTTCAGCAACCTCCTTGTAGGAAAGGTCCTCGAAAAATGCGAGCTGGATAGCCGTCTTGTGCGGGCCGCTTAGTTTTTCAACGCAGGCACGAACACGAGCGGCATCCTGAAAAGATTGCATGACCTCTTCCGGATTTGGCGCATCGTCGGGTGTCTCAACATCAGGCTCATCAAGAACCGTACGTGCCCCGCGGCGATTACGATCCACAGCCTTGTTTCTTGCAATACTATACATCCAGGACTTAACAGCTGATCGCCCCTCAAACCGGCCAGCAGAACGCCAGACATCCAGCATCGTCTCATGAACGACGTCAGCGGCGTCATTCTTGTTCGCAATCCAGTTTTCGACAAAGCGCCTGAGCCCAGGCGCGTGACGGTCATACAAGATCCGCATAGCCGACTTGTCGCCTTGAGCGACCTTTTCCAGCACGCGCTTATCGGACAATTCTGTCATGACTCGCGCATGGCATAAGGTCGGCCAATCACAAAGGACTGATGTCATTTTGGTCGATCACATGATCGACACGGCAAATGTGTACACTCATCGCGTTGCCAACATATACGAGGGCATAGTGTAGGTTATCGAAGGCTGTTGGTACCTCTGGCCGGACTAGAATGCTCTTTATCTATTTGTTTTATTTTCAGAATTTTTCAGACTCGGAATTCAACTACCAACAAATCCCAACATGCTGCTGCTGAGGGCGCAAAAAGCCGCCGTCAAAAATGCCGGAGATGATTGTCCAACTTCGTTAGCTTGTTATCATCGAAGAACCTTTTGCGGCGATCATGATGGTCGGCGTGTTCGTATTGCCGGAGGTGATCGTTGGCATAACTGAGGCGTCAATCACGCGAAGACAATCGACGCCCCTCACCCGAAGTTGCTCGTCAACGACAGCCATCGGGTCGGAGCTCGGCCCCATCTTCGCTGTGCCCACGGGGTGAAAAATCGTCGTGCCGATGTTACCCGCCGCACGGGCGAGATCATCATCCTCAACATCCTTACCCGGAAGAAACTCTTCCGGATAAAACGCCCGTAAGGCGGGCTGCCCCATGAGCCGTCTGGTAACGCGAATAGCATCGGCCGCCACATTACGATCGTCCTCCGTGGCGAGATAATTTGGATCTATGATGGGGCTCGCTTCCGGGTCTGCTGAAGGGATCTTCAATGTGCCGCGCGACGTTGGCTGGAGATTACAAGCGGCTACCGTGATGGCGGGAAACCGGTGTAGCGGGTCGCCAAACTTGTCGAGCGAGAGGGGCTGAATATGAAACTGAATATTCGCTCTGGTCTGGTCAGGAGAAGAGCGCGTGAAGAGGCCGAGTTGTGACGGCGCCATCGTCAGAGGCCCACGTCGCCGAAACAGATAATCGAGCCCCATTCCGGCTTTGCCAAAAAGAGAATAATAACTCTGATTGAGCGTCTTCACCCCCGAAACTCTATAAATGGCGCGCTGTTGCAAATGGTCCTGCAGATTGGCACCGACGCCCGGCAGATCCACCAACGGCGTCACCCCCGCCTCCCTCAAAACAGATCCAGGGCCAATGCCAGAGCGCTGCAGGATTTGGGGACTGCCTATCGATCCCGCGCAGAGGATAATCTCAGCATTTGCGCAGGCCGAATATCGCTTGCCGTTTTGGCGGAATTCTAAGCCCGTCGCTCTGCCATTCTCCAGGGTTAGAGTTTCAATCAGTGCACCTGTTTCCAAGCGAAGGTTCGAACGCTTAAGCGCCGGTTTCAGAAATCCACGCGCTGCAGACCAGCGCCGCCCGGTTTTTTGATTCACGTGAAAATAGCTGGAGCCTTCATTGTCTCCCGTATTAAAATCAGGCGTCTTCGGAATGCCCATTTCCTCGGCCGCCGAGCGGACGGCATCTAGAATATCCCAGCGCACGCGAGGCGGCTCGACGCGCCATTCACCCCCTTTGCCATGATGCTCGCTCTCGCCTAGGAAATGGTCTTCGATCTCCCGGAAGACAGGCAGCACGTCATCCCACCCCCAGCCGGGCAAGCCACTATCCCGCCAGCCATCATAGTCGGCAGCCTGGCCCCGCATCGTAATCATGGCGTTGATCGCAGAAGAGCCGCCAATGACCTTGCCTCTCGGATAGTTCAGAGCACGACCATTCAGACCGGGTTGCTGGGTGGTTTCGAACATCCAGTCAGAACGCGGATTGCCAATGGCAAAGAGGTAGCCGACGGGGATGTGGAACCAGATCCAGTCATCCTTGCCGCCTGCCTCCAGCAACAAGACGCGATTGTTCGGGTTCGCCGATAACCGATTGGCGACCACGCAGCCGGCAGACCCGGCACCAACGATTACATAGTCATAGTCGCCTGATAGTGGATTGACCGAGCTTTGCATTCGAAAGACATAACCTGCATTGACCGTGCATAGTAGAAGTGAAGCCCGATCGGTCGCCTTTTGACCCATAACCGCTTTATAATCCGCGAAGTTTTACGGCAGCTTTCGGCGGCGGAGCGGACCTTGGACTCCGGCTCAAATATCCAAAAGCGTTCGCTTATCTCGGCAGTATTTTGGTTGGTCTGGGGCCTACTCGACGCGAGTGTACTCTGATCGGGAGAATGCTACCCACCGGCCTTTGTCAAACCGTTTGCTGAGGATATCAAACCGTTCATCTGACAGTTTAATGATGATATCTTGGCACCCATCGGGTGCAATTGAGAGATTGCAAGTATTACCGGTGAATTCGAGACGCCCGTCTTCGAGTGTGTCTTCCGAGAATTGGATATCCTGATAGCCAGTATTCGAAAAACTAATAGACACCCATCTTTCTTCGACCAGATCAAACGTCAGATAATTCAGCTGTGTCTCCAGCGGCTGTGTAGGGTAGATTGTATCTGAACGAAGCCAAGTGCGATTACGTTCAAATTGTACCTCTCGCCGTTGATCTACCAACCATACTTCCTCCGTGCCATCTGGGTGCATGGTGAAAACGTCATAGCTCCAGTTACCGACCATCCATGACAAAGCTTCCAGCTGAGGCGCACGCCTCAATGCTGCTTTCTGAGCACTCACTGTGCGATCAATTTTTTCTGGAGGGCCGTCTTGAGCCGTAGAGATACATCCACATGGCAAGCAAAGCATAACTAGATAAATCAGTTTCATCGGCACCTTTCCCTCCAGTTCGTCGAGCCGTAATATAAAGACTTTGCCCGATTTTATTATTGAAATTTCTTCTTTTTCGATGCCGAAAATCAACCATCATAGGCCACCAAAGTCGGACTCTGACCAAAAGGAGCCGTAAGCACCTCGAATTTGGTGCCACTGCCATTGGGTGACCCGACGAATATAACTGGCTTTCTGCCTGCAGATATTACTGGCGAGGTGAGTCCCGAACCAACCTACCCAAAGACGGACACTTTCATGGCAAACGTCAACTCCGCGTTCGTGAAGTAGATCCTCAACGTTCCGAAGCGAAAGCGGAAACCGCACATACATCATCACCGCTAAATGAGTGATCTCAGGTGACGTTTTGAAATAGCGAAACGGATTTTTGGGCATGGGCCTACGCTAGAGCTGGCAATTCAGCCCTTTAAGCTCCCGTTCTCCTGGCAATGCCGATCACCCTCCTCAAGCATCGGTTCCCTGACAACATCAAAAAATCACGAAGAATTTTGGCGGCGCCATATTTGTGATCACACATTACTCATCACACCTATTTACTGAAACTGATTTTCAATTACACATCGTTGCAGTTTCGACTGAGCGAAACAGAAGCTGATTTGGAGCGGTAAAGGATGCATGATTTTTCACGAAGTGACTTCATTCTCAAAGTAGCAATTCTCAACGTCGCTGCATCAGCACTGGCGTTCCAGTTTGAAGCTTACGGTCAGACCGAAACGAGAGGTGAAAGTCAGGATCGAGAGAACGATATAGTTGCGGCAAACTCTTCCGCTACGGAAGAGGAAGCGCTACGCATTGATGATGTTGTTGTCACCGCGCGCCGGCGAGAGGAGCGTTTGATTGATGTCCCTGCCTCTATCAGTGTTTTGAGCGAGCAGGAACTAAGGCGGCTGAACGTCCGCAACTTCGACGACGCCCTGCTCCAAATTCCGAATGTCAACTTCACGAACGGCGACACTCCCGATAACTTCAACATATCGATCCGCGGGATTAGTGATCTGAACGGGCCGGGATCAACTAGTCCGAATGTCGGAATATTCGTTGATGGCGTTCTGCAAAACGGCACAGGCTTCAACCTGAACGCCAACCCGCGGCTTGTCGACATTGACCGCGTAGAAGTGATTTTTGGACCGCAGGGAACAGCCTTTGGACGAGGTACGATCGGCGGAGCAGTGAATTTTGTTACTAACAAGCCAACGAATGAATTTGAGGCGAACTTGAATTTAGAAGTTGGGAGCTTTCCAGACTTCACAACAGAATTGGCCGTAAACATACCAGTTACAGATAAGTTCGCTGTTCGGGCTGTTGGCTACGGATCCATCTCAAACGGCTTTATCGATTTACCCTTCATTGAAGGACAAGACTCTTTGGGCAATGACAATGCTGGTGGTCGGATCAGCGCCAGATATACCCCAACCGAAAAACTCACTGTTGATGCATCGGTCCAATATGACAATACAGGTTTCGATGGCCAAGGTGTTGCATTCAGTGAATCTGTACTTGCCGGCGATCCTGTTTCACTTGTTGGGTTTATCGAAGAAAATCGACTTCAGCGTCTAAATCTTGTGGGCCAAATCGAATACGAATCTGCTTTTGGAACTTTTCGGTCAACCACCGCCTTCGTCGACAGCCAAGTTGATGGGGCGCAGGATTTTGACTTCACCGAACCGGATGGCGCGGTGATTATTCCAAATACGTTCCAGGATACGCTGGATCAGGAGTTCAGATTTGAAAGCCGGTCCTTTGATGCACCGAGCGGATTGGGTAGTTTCGACTTCGATACGGGCCTGCTGTTGAGCTTCAACGACGCAACTTTGTTCAGCATCTTTGAAGTTGCTGACTTTGGCGGCGCGCCTGCTTCGAACGTAACGGACTTCAATCTGGATATCTTTAGTTTCAGCGTTTTTGGCAGTCTTCGCTGGGAGCCTATCGAAAACCTCGAAATATCTGCCGGTGCCCGCTTCTCTCGTGACGAGATCGACTTTGATTCTGCCCTAATCCCCACTGGCCTATTCACTCTGGTTGTAGATCCGCTGGACATCCAAGCAAACAGTACATTCTCCGAAGTTATCCCAAACGCTTCGATCCGATATGCTTGGACCAACAACTTCAGCACGTATTTTTCTTTCGCAACCGGCTATCGGCCGGGTGGATTTGTAAACGGGTCGTTCGGCGAACCCATCTCCTTCGAAGAAGAGACAGCAGATAGTTTCGAGGTTGGCTTTAAATCCGATTGGTTCGCTGGAAGGCTTAACGTATCTGGCAGCGGATTCCTTGTTGAATACAATGATATCCAGGTGCCTATTTCACTTGCCGCAGGTGGCGGAATTCAGAACGCTGCTGGCGCACGTAGTGTGGGAGCCGAACTTTCATTTGCTGCATCGCCCTTTGAGGGATTGAGTGCACAAACGTCTGTTGGTCTCGCTTTCACCGAATTTACAGATTTCACAGACTCGGTTGTTGGAGATCTCACCGGCCAGCAGCTCCCAAATGCTCCTGAGACCACTGTTTCAGCTATTCTGGATTATGAGCATCCACAGGCCCTGATCGCCAACTTGCGACCGTTTGTGCGAGGAGAGTACAGCTTTCGCAGTGACTTTCGAGATGTGGTGGGTTCCGAAGCTGAGGAATTTGACGGCTATGACGTTGCCAATTTCAGGATTGGTTTCCGAGGTGAACGTACTGATTTTACCCTGTTCATTGAGAATGCTTTTGACGAGGCATTCATAACGGCGTCATTCGTTGGAGGCGGGTTCGGATTTGCACCGCCAACCGAATTCGACGGACAGTCGATCGTCTTTCCGGGCTCACCAAGACGCTTCGGAGCCCAAATTGAGTACAGATTTTAGATCCTCGCATAAGCGCAAACCAACGACAAAGTTAGCACCAGAAGTGACAAATCAAAACGGAGAGAAATCTAAGAAGTTGCAGTAACAACATCCCCTGGCGTCACCATTTCGGCAACAAATTCTGAATACATTTCAAAAGTTTGCTGAATGTCGGCCTGAATGATGGCGCTTGCTTTCGTTCCATCACCGTTTGAAAGAGCCAGTAACAATTCTTCGTGCTTTTCCAGATCAAACGGGTACGACTTGTTTTGCTTCCCGTTAGAAGCAAGATTGAAGTAGGGGCCGACCAGTACCCATAAATCCTCGATTAGTCCGCAAAGCAGACGGTTTCCCCCTATCCGATAGATAGCGGCATGAAGTTCTCGATTTCTAGCAAGCACCCCTTTGACGTTGCCGCGGGCATTTTGTGTTTTGACTTTCTGATTCAGTTTTTCGATCCGTTTCAAATCTTCTTCACTGATAGATTCAGCCGCAAGTTCGGCCGCGTAAGACTCCAGCTTGATTCTGACGTTACAGATTTCTTTCAGTCGCTCTTGCGTGGCGACCGGAACACGAACCAGTCTGCTGTTAGGCATTTCTAGTGCGCGCTCGGAAACAAGACGCTTCACCGCTTCTCGCACAGGCATTTGACTAGTTCCCAAATCCTGCGCAACACCACGGAGAGTTATAGAGTCTCCAGGCGCATAGACACCCGACATGAGTGCGATCCGAAGGGAGGCATAAGCGCGCTCCTGCAACGTCGCCGTTTCGATAGGTTTTAGCTTGGGCACTGACAATTGTCGTCCGTTTTTTGCTCTGATGTTTGTCTATACCCCCAAGCGCGCCCTTTGCGAAGCGGTCGACACCTGAACATCTTGACATATGAGTGATCACACATCAAACATTTCTAATCCTGGATGGAGGCGGGTTGATCCATGCGTCGGAATAGCAAGGTAATTGTTACGTGTGCGGTCACTGGAAACGCACCGTTTAATCCTAACCATCCTGCTTTTCCGGTGACCCCAAAAGAGATTGCAGATTCGTGCATAGAAGCCGCTGACGCAGGAGCGGCCATCGCCCATATTCACGTTAGAGATCCTGAAACCGGAGAAGGCAGCCGCGATCCGAAACTGTTTAAGGAAGTCGTGGATCGAATTAGGGATCGCAACGATGATTTGCTCATCAACTTGACGGGCGGTTTGGGCGGCCTGTTCGTGCCGGATCCCGAGGATGAATCCCGCGCCGGTCCCGGCAGTGACATGGCTTCCCTCGACGAACGCATGGAGCATCTTGAACTTTGCCGACCAGATATCGCGTCTCTCGATATTAATACCAGCAATCAAATCGAAGGTGACTTCGAGTTCGTCTACTTGAATACGACACGCACACTGCGAGCGATGGCGAGACGATATCGAGAAGCTGGCATTAAGCCCGAGCTCGAGGTGTTCAGCGCTGGAGATATCGAATTTGGGAAGTCGCTACTAAGCGCCGGACTGCTTGATGGGCCTTCTTTCTTCCAATTCGTGCTCGGCGTTCGGTGGCAGGCTCCGGCCACCTCCCAAGGCATTCTCTATTACCGCGATCTGTTGCCTGATGGAGCGGTGTGGGGCGCGCTTGGTATAGGGCGGGAGGAGATGCCAGTCGCCGCGCAGACCGCCATTCTAGGCGGAAACGTTCGGGTCGGATTAGAGGATAATCTTTATGCTCGAAAAGGTGTTTTCGCGACAAATGGCGATCTCGTTCGCCAAGTGATTTCCGTCATCGAAAATATGGGCTACGAAACCGCCTCATCCACTGACGCTCGGCAAATACTCGGATTGTCCTGACATGGCCAATATCCTCGTAACCGCTGGAGGAGCAGGGCTCGGTGAGGCTGTTGCCAAGGCATTTATCGAAAATGGCGATACCGTTTTTATTCGCGATATCAACGATGAAGCGCTTGGCAGCTTTAAAGCCCAGCATTCAGACGTACACGCAATCAAAGCGGATATGGGTCAGGCGGCCGACGTGGATGCTCTGTTCGCACGTATAGATGCGGAAGTTGGTGGCCTTGATGTACTCGTTAACAATGCTGGCATCCCGGGCCCAAGGGCAGCAATTGAAGACATTACTCTCGAAGACTGGCAACGCAGCCTGGACGTGAATTTGACCGGCGCATTCCGAGCTCTGCAGCACGCGATTCCGATGATGAAGAGCCAAAGGTCGGGCTGCATCGTCAACATAACAACAGGGTCTTTGAAAACTGGTTTGCCAAACAGATCTGCATACATAGTATCAAAGTCGGCGCTTGCAGCCTTGTCCTATAATGCAGCCAGGGAGCTTGGCCCCTGGAACATCCGATGCAATACGATCCTGCCAGGACTTATCGCCAATGAACGCGGAAAGGCGCTGGTGAAAACCTATGGCGATGAACGCGGTTTACCGCCCGAACGCGCAGAGCGTGAATTCCTTTCCTACTTCTCGATGCGGAGCATGATTGATCCGGAAGAGATTGCTGCGGTTTGCGTATTCCTTGCGAGCAATCACGGTCGGCATATTACCGGGCAATCGATTGGGGTGGATGGCAACATCGAATGGGAGGCCTGACGTTTCCAACCAAACGACATCTGATCTGAGCAGGAGTTTCTCTGTCGGCGGATATATATCCGTCGGCCTAGGTTCGATTGTAGGTATCGGATGGGTCATATACGCAGCGCAGTGGGTACTTTCAGGCGGCCCATTGGGTACGGCCATCGCCTTTGCGATTTGCACCGCGTTCTTCCTGCCAATAGGGGCCTGTTATGCGGAGCTTTCAGCTGCTATGCCGCGAGCAGGTGGAGCAATGGTCTTTGCCTACTGTGCATTTGGACCAATGGTGAGCTTTTTGACGGGCTGGGCCATGGCTTTACTCTATGTATCCATCGCTCCATTTGAAACCATAGCAATCGGTGCACTGACGGAAGTCCTTCTACCGGAGAAATATATAGTACCCCTTTATCACATCGCAGGATTCGAAATTTCGAGCGTCTCTCTGATATCTGGTGTATGCGCCGGCATCGGCCTGACCATAATAAATATGGGAGGCACGCGCTTATCCGTCAATTTTCAAGCGGCCGCGGTATTACTCATGTTGGCTTGCGTGATCGTATTCACCGTCACCGCTCTGGTCTACGGGGACGTCAGGAATCTGCTCCCGCTTTTCTCATCAAACGGCGCTCTTTTGGCAGTAGCTCCAGCATCGATTATTGGCGTACTGGCTAGCACTCCATTCTTCATGGCCGGTTGGGACACGATACCCCAAGCCGCCGAAGAGGCCGGGATAGATATGAAGCCGAAGCGCCTGGCAACGGCGATATTTTTGAGCATTGTTCTCGGCGGCCTGTTTTATATTATCATCGGCATTGCGCTGGGTATGAGCGCCGAGAGAGATACGATAGCCAATCTCATAGAGAATAAATCTGATCTTCCTACCGCTGAAATTTTTCAGTCTGCCATGGGGCTTACCTGGGCAAAAATACTCGTCCTGTTCACCGCCCTACTTGGATTACTTACAACTCTCAACGCCTTCATGGTTGCTGCGCCGCGTCTTCTTTTTTCTCTCGGACGGTCGGGGTTCCTGCCAGAATGGTTCGCTCACACACACGAAACTCGCAGGACGCCGGTTAATAGTACTCTGTTCGTCGGGCTGTTCGCAGTCTTGGGACCTTTCCTAGGTTCAGCGGCGCTCGCCGTCATCGTAAACAGCGGATCGCTTTGCGTTGCCCTCACCTACCTGATCGCCACAGCCGCCGCACTTCGGCTACGCACGTCTGATCCAGATATGAACCGCCCATATCAGGCACCACGCGGGATGATCACGATCGGAGTAATCTTCGCTATCGTATTCATTAGTTTGATGACGGTTCCGGGAAGCCCCGGTCAACTTCGCCCGATAGAGTACGGAATTGTCTTAACCTGGTTTCTGGTCGGTATCGTCATGTACCGCATAATTGAATCTTCCAGCGCGACCGACAGTGAATATCAACGCCGCATGGTGTTGGGTGAGACCGGCTAAACTATCTAAATGGCTACCAGCACCAAGAACTCACCGGATCAAATTGAAAGTCCCATTGGCTTCTGGCGCTGCTGGGCGATCTCGGTGGGCGTCATGATCGGATCAGGTATCTTTGTGCTGCCCGCCGTTCTCGCACCTTATGGCTTCATCAGTATGCTTGGATGGCTGATGACGAGCATCGGTGTGATCGGGTTGGCCTTCGTTCTTGGCCGATTGGCAAGGCGCACAGATAACGGTGTTGGCGGACCATACGCTTACTCTCGTGACGCCTTTGGGAACTTAACAGGATTTCTAATTGGCTGGGGATATTGGCTGAGTGTTACCATTGCTGTAACGGCTATTGCGCTCGCATTTGCTGGCTATCTCAGCGCAATTCTGCCTGCACTCGACGACAGCAACACTGTAAAAAATATAATCGCTTTAGTGGCGATTTGGACACTGACCGCCGTGAACATTAGAGGCGTTTCCGAAGCTGCGTGGGTTCAGCTGATACTAACGATCCTGAAGTTGGTCCCGCTTTTCGTGATAATACTATTGGGCTCATCTGCTGGATCTGTTGACACTCTTCCAGCCTTCAACCCGCAGGACCGGCCCCTTCACAGTGCCGTAGCTGCGACGGCACTGCTAACGATGTGGTCCTTCATCGGTGTGGAAGCAGCAGTTATTCCAGCAGGCAATGTGCGAGATGCAGAACGAACTATCCCGCGGGCTGTTGTCGGCGCAGCCGTCTCAGTCGTTGCCGTCTACATTCTAGTGACGCTGGCGGTCATGATGCTGGTACCAGCAGGAACTTTGGCTAATTCCGAAGCGCCATTCATTGACGCAGCAAAAGCGATGGGTCCCATAGGCACCGGCATTATTGCATTCGGTGCCCTGGTTGCGACCGCAGGCTCCTTGAATGGCAGTATTCTGGTGATGGGACAGATGCCCATGGCGATGGCGCTTGATGGTTTGCTGCCGCAGCGTTTTGCGCGAACGAATGAAGGACATGCGCCAGTATTCTCCCTAATTCTCTCATCCATCATAGCTTCAGTGCTGATCGGACTGAATTCGACGGGCAGTTTGATTGATGCATTCACCTTTCTAATTTCAATTTCGACGCTCTGCGTTCTTGCCCCCTATGGCGTCTCCGCCTTGGCCGAATTGAAACACTCGTTGTCGAATTCACGCGGGTGGGCTCTCATCGCGCTGCTAACAATTGCGTATGTTGTTCTTGCCGCGAGTGGGTCCGGTTTTCGAATACTGGCTTATGGCGGCGTACTAATGGCCGTTGGCCTTCCTTTGTATTTTTTGTTCAAGAGGTCGGCTATCACTTCGCAAACCGTTATGAATCAAGACGATCAGAATTATGAAACTCGCTGACGCTGACTTGCGGTTATTGAGGGTCTTTCGCACCGTCGCGGACACGGGCGGCTTTTCACAAGCCGCCGTCCAGTTGAACGTCGGAGCATCGACCGTCAGCACACACATGGCGAATTTTGAGAAGCGGCTAGGGTTTAGACTGTGCAATCGCGGAAGGTCAGGATTCTCACTCACTGAAAAAGGTTTGAAGGTCCTAGAGTTAACCGTGCAACTCGAAACAGCGCTGGAAGACTACTCAACATCGATCAATGAGATGCAGGGTAAAATTACTGGCAAGCTCAACATAGGTCTTATCGATTATATGACGTCTGTCCCTGGCTTCTTCATCGCCGATGTCATGGACGAGTTTTCGAAAACCGCACCTGACGCGACACTGAACCTGGAAGTCTTGCCACAAGCCGATCTCATTCGAAGCATTCTGGATGGACGCATCCATGTCGGGATTGGCCCGAACCTGGCACGGGGAACAGGCCTTATCATCGAGCCATTTCTAGACGAGGTGATGGAAATTTACTGCGGGGACAAGCATCCGCTTTACGGATCGAAAGCAAGAAAAGTGTCGCGCGACACCATCCACACCCATCGTTTTGTTGGCAACAAGATAGACGGATCAGCTACCGATACGCGAAGATGGACCGAGCCCGGCGATGCGTTAGGGAGTAATCTGGAGAGCATAGCCATTCTGATACTATCCGGCGGTTATCTCGGTTTTTTACCAACTCATTTTGCGGAGCAATGGGTCTCAACAGGTCAGATGAAATCGGTGTGCCCAGATCTGATTTCCGTTCCGCAAAACCTCAATATCGTGACGCGCGCATCGGGGGAGCGCTCAGCGAGCCTGAAAGAGTTTCTTCGGATTCTGAAAGATCTCTGTGCACGATAGTACCAAGAAAATAAGCGAGTCTTCACCTCAATAAAATTCGATGTTTACCTAAAAGCATTCATATTTATTGTACTGAATGAGTTCCCCATAGTTCGGCCTCATCAGCTTTACAGCATTCAGTTTCGCGAGGATTACGTGGAAGCGGTTTTTGCAAAGTCAATTCGTGTCGACCCAAAACGCTTGAGGGCACTCAGCCAAAAATCGGACAATCGCGGTTGGCTACAAACGGGATCTCACATCGGAGCCATCGCTCTAAATGGTCTGGCGCTATCTATAACGTGGGGTACTTGGCTCGCCCTGCCACTTTTTGCGATGCAGGGCATCCTGATCAACTGTCTTTATGCTGGTGTGCATGAGCTCAGCCACAATACAGTTTTCAAAAGCCGACGGCTCAGCGAGTATTTTGGACGGCTGTTCTGCTTCATTCTGCTGATGGGACGCGATCAGGACAAGTTCGAACACTTCCAACACCATCGCCATACTCAAGATACTGAAAAAGATGCTGAGATTGTCGGTGGCGAGCCATTCACGCTCCGCACTTACCTACTCTACATATCCGGAATAACCTATTGGCCCGCGAGAATTGGCGAAGTGCTGCGTCTCGCCCTTGGTCAAACCGACCGATGGCCGCACCTCTCAGACTTACAATTCGAGAAAGTTCATAAAGAAGCCCGACTAATGCTCTTAGGCTATGGGCTCATCGCATTCGCTTCTATCGCGTCGGGGTCGGCAATAGTCTTGCAGGTTTGGCTGCTGCCAATGTTCTGCACCAAGTGGTTTCACATGTTGCAAAACACCGTCGAGCATACAGGCATGCCGCATGAAAAAGATATTCTTGTGAACACGCGCACTGCCAAAGCAAATGCTGTCATGCGCTGGCTGTTATGGAACATGCCATACCACACGGCCCACCACTCCTACCCCATGATCCCTTTTCATCAGCTTCCTGACCTTCACGCCGATATTGTGGACTTACTGGGACATGAGCCTCCGACAATCAGTCATCTTGGCTTTCAAAAACATATGATCCGAAAGCTGCTCAAGGAAGGCACGTCAAAATATACGGGTAAGGACATTTCGGCCTATTAGGCTGCACCGCCGCGCGAGGCTCAACGAATGCAATCCTTAAAAGTCTACCAGTCACTTTGGGCAACAGAGCTTCGTCAGCCAGGCAAGCCGGAATCGTCTGAAGAGAAACGGTTTCAGGCAATCGCAGAAGCAGGTTATTCAGGAGTTTGCCTTGATCCCATCGTCGAGGAAATAGACGAATGCCTGGCACGCAAGCATCTGTTCCAGAGGTTCGGACTAGAATGCATGATCAATGCGTTTCCGAAGGATGATGACGGCCTGAAGAAACTTCTTGATCTGTCAGTTGAGATGGATGCGACAACTTTCAGTGTTGTGGGATTAGTGTTTCCTCAAACAGTCGCGGAAGCAGTTCCGGTAGTTACAAAATGGATCGACATCGCGAAAAATATGGGCGCTGATATCCTCTTCGAGACCCATCGCAATTGCCTCACCAACGATATGTTTCTTACGTCGCAACTGATTAGGGAAATCCCAGAGATGAAGTTGTGTGCTGACCTTTCGCATTATGTTGTGGCCCACGAATTCCCTATGCCGATCAGCGATCAACACGAAGAGCTGATCGAACAGCTGTTACAGCGATCAGAAAGCTTTCAGGGCAGGTTCGCTAGTGACCAACAAATTCAAACCGGTTTTCCGCAACACGCCGAGTGGGTCGACGTATTCAAGTCGTGGTGGCTGAGGGGTTTCGATTTTTGGAGACGCAATAACGACGATGAGTCGAATCTTGTGTTTCTTTGTGAGTTGGGGCCTCCCCCATATGCGATTACTGACGGCAATGGTCGAGAACTATCGGATCGATGGATTGAAGCACTATCGATCAAGGAGTGGGTTGAAAACACTTGGTGCGCTTTGAATGATCAAAGTGTAGGCGACTGAACTCATTATTGCGGGAGCTGGTGCTGTCAGTCGAATGCGAACCAGTTTCCACTATTCGCGGATCAGCAGGTCCTAGGCAGTGAGTAGGTCCCGCTATTCTTGAAGGGCCGGGGCGCGGATAGAGATAGGCCATCAGTTTCAGCGCCGTGCGGATGATCTTTGCGCCGCGATCATAAGACCATACGGTTTGCACAACATCAGCGAAATCTTCGCGGCTCGTGGCGGCGCGGGCTGTCGCCACCGCATAGCGCATGACCCGATCGATGGTGGATATGAGCGGACGATCAGGGACACAACGATGCCCAAACCCAACTTAGTGCATCGCTTTAAAGAAACTTCTCTGAATGCCGGGAAATGTCCCGAAACAGTCCAATGGTACCTCTGGCCGGACTCGAACCGGCACTCTGTTGCCAGAAACGGATTTTGAATCCGTCGCGTCTACCAATTCCGCCACAGAGGCCTATTGCGCCAAGTCATCTGCCGGAGACTTATCACGCGGTCAATAGCGTGACGCACGCCGGATCATGCGAGTGAGTTGTCCCACCAACACCTCGCGATACATAGTTTCAAGCCTTATTCATCCTGTTCTCGATGAGATCGCCGACAACCTCTGGTTCGGCTAGAGTTGAGGTGTCTCCCAAGTTTGCAAAGTCGTCTTCGGCGATCTTGCGCAGAATGCGGCGCATAATCTTTCCGGAACGGGTTTTCGGCAGGCCGGGAGCTAACTGGATAAGATCCGGACTCGCGATTGGACCGATCTCCGTGCGCACATGTTTCACAAGATCCGCCTTCAGCGCATCATTCGCCTCCACGCCCGCAACAGGGGTCACATAAGCATAAATACCCTGCCCTTTGATATCGTGGGGGTAGCCGACCACAGCGGCTTCGGCGACGGCCTCGTGGGAGACAAGCGCTGATTCAACTTCCGCCGTGCCCATCCGGTGTCCGGAGACATTGATCACATCGTCGACCCGGCCTGTTATCCAGTAGAACCCGTCCTCATCTCGTCGGCAGCCATCCCCGGTGAAGTAGAAGCCGGGATAAGTCGTGAAGTATGTCTCGATAAAGCGCTGATGGTCGCCATAGACGGTACGCATCTGGCCAGGCCAGCTGTCCGTAATAACAAGGTTCCCCTCAGTTTCCCCGATTAGCTCTGCGCCCTCCGCATCCAGAAGCGCTGGTTTGATACCAAACATCGGATGGGACGCAGCCCCCGGCTTCATATCTGTCGCGCCAGGAAGCGGCACCATCATGCAGGCACCGGTCTCTGTCTGCCAATATGTATCGACGATGGGGCAGCGCCCCTCACCGACCACGTTGAAATACCACTCCCAGGCCTCAGGATTGATGGGTTCGCCGACCGTGCCGAGTAAGCGGATCGTTGAGCGCTTGTACTGGTTCACCGGCCCCTCACCCTCACGCATGAGCGCACGGATCGCTGTGGGTGCCGTATAGAAGAGCGTCACTTTGTGATCATCGCACACCTGCCAGAAGCGGGACGCATCGGGATAGGTCGGGACGCCTTCAAACATGAGCGACGTCGCACCATTGGCTAAAGGTCCGTACACGATATAAGAGTGGCCAGTCACCCATCCGACATCAGCTGTGCACCAATAGATATCGTCTTCCTTCAGATCAAAGACATATTCATGGGTCATCGAGGCCCAGACGAGATACCCTCCCGTCGTGTGGAGCACGCCCTTCGGTTTACCGGTCGAGCCGGAGGTATAGAGAATAAACAACGGATCTTCCGCGTTCATGGGTTCCGGCGGGCAGTCGTTGGAGACAGTTGTCGCCACCTCATGTAGCCAGTGGTCTCGGCCTTCTTGCCAGTCTACCCCATTGCCGGTGCGCCGGATGACAAGCTGCGTCGTTACAATACCGGCAATCTCGGCAGCCGCATCAGCGTTCTTTTTCAGAGGCACAATCCGGCCACCCCGAACGCCCTCATCTGCTGTGATCACAAAACGGCTGTCGCAGTCAGTAATTCGGCCAGCAAGCGCTTCTGGCGAGAAGCCTCCGAACACGACCGAGTGCACCGCGCCGATGCGGGCACAGGCGAGCATGGCATAAGCCGCTTCCAGTATCATCGGCATGTAAATGGTGACCCGGTCGCCCTTTTTGACGCCCAGTGCTTTCAAGACATTGGCGAAGCGGGAGACCTCGACGAGCAGTTCGCTGTAGGTAACTGATGTAACGTCACCAGGCTCATCACCTTCGAGAATGAGAGCCGTCTTGTGACCCCGCGTCGCCACATGCCGGTCTATACAATTGGCCGCGACGTTCAGCACACCATCCTCAAACCAGCGGATGTGGAAATCATCGAGCGCGAAGCTTGTATCCTTCACCTTTGTATAAGGCGTTATCCAGTCGAGGCGCTTTCCATGCTCACGCCAAAAGGCATCCGCATCGGAAAGCGAAGCGGAATACAGTTCGCTATAGCGCTCACGGGTGATATTGGCAGCTTCGGAGAATACTCCGGGAACCGGGTACGCCGACATTTCGCTCATAGGGTTTCTCTCACCTGTTTCTATCTGACCGTAAAGAAGAGCATTCGGCCACGATTGTGAAGAGCTGCGGCACAATCAAATAAGGCCCTGTGAGCATGATCACAGAGCCTTGGCGGTCAGCTATCTTTATTATGGACTTACAGACCTCTGAATTGATCGCGAAGTCGGCGGTCGCGGTCGAGTAGTATCTCTTCCAGAGTCGTCACACGTGCATTCAGGCGGTCGATCTCTGCATCTTTAGGCTGGGCGCGATCGTGAGAGTTTGTGCGACGGCACCTCGAACGTCTTTCATGCCGCGGACCGCGGTTCAGGAGACAGATCACCGCCACGATGGCAAGTATGATCCAGAGATTCATCGCTTAGCTTCCTTTCAAGTATTTATTGATATTCAATATGTATGAACGACTGTTCAGGTCTGCAAGGGGTCTAAGCGTGAAAATCAGGCCATACGCTTGAATTCGTCCCGCAGGCGGGTTTCATCGTCCGTTGCCAGACGCTCAAGCACCCTCACACGCTCGGTCAGCCTATCGATTTCAGTTTGCATCCGTTGGATATCCGCATCTTGAGACTGGTTCTTCAGAGTCTTATTGCGGTGCTTGATATAATTGTCGAAGCTAGATGTCAGGCAGCCGATCACGACGATAATGACCACCATCTCGAACACACCCATATTTGTTCCCTTCCTTGCAAATATCGATATTCGATAAGTAAGAAATTGGGATCAAAAGTGCAAGGTTTCGGGCGAAATTAAGTCCCGGTAGATCCGAAGCCGCCAGCCCCTCGCAGCGTCTCGCTCAGCACTTTAACCTCAGCCCAAGCGCCACGCGTCACCGGCGCGACGACCATTTGAGCGACACGCTCACCACGTTCGATAATGAAAGCCTGACGGCCGAGATTGATGAGGATCACTTTCACTTCCCCGCGATAATCGCTGTCGATCGTACCCGGCGTGTTCAGACAGGTGATGCCATGCTTCGCTGCCAGGCCGGATCGGGGTCGGATTTGGACTTCGTACCCTTGAGGGATGGCCATCGAGAGACCAGTGGGCACAAGCGCGCGATCGCCGGGCGCAAGCGTAATAGGATCATCATTTGGCACAGCTGCCCTTAAATCCATACCGGCTGAGCCCGGTGTTTCGTAAGCGGGCAACTCTAAGCCTTTGAAGTGCTCCAGAGGGAGGACCTCGATGGTGACTTCATTCGTCATCCCAATCAGCTGAAGCCCTCACGACCAATCGCATAGAAGCGTTCGCGGCGTTGCCGTATCAGCTCTTCAGATGAGAGCTTGGTAAGTGGTTTCAGAAGTTTCTCAATCACGCGGCCAGCGTCCTTGATGGACTTTTGCGGATCGCGGTGTGCGCCGCCAACCGGCTCTTTCACCACCTCGTCCACGACGTGCAACTTCATGAGGTGGTTACTGGTGATCTTCATGGCTTCCGCAGCGTCTTTGGCCTTTGCGGCATCCCGATAGAGAATAGATGCACAGCCCTCCGGCGAGATCACCGAATAGATCGCATGCTCCATCATCGCGACCTTATTGGCCGCCGCTATAGCGATCGCCCCACCGGAACCGCCTTCACCGACGATGAGGGAGACCATTGGGGTTGGTAGCGTAAGGCACCGTTCAGTCGATCGGGCGATGGCTTCAGCCTGGCCACGCTCTTCGCCTGCCTTTCCCGGATAGGCGCCAGCGGTATCGACAAAGCTGAGAACCGGCAGTTTGAACTTCTCAGCCAGGTTCATAAGACGGATCGCCTTACGATAGCCTTCTGGGTGCGCCATGCCGAAATTGTGCTTCAGGCGGGTCTCGGTATTGCGGCCCTTTTCGTGGCCGATAACAACCACCGAGCGACCGTTAAACTTCGCAAGGCCCCCCAAAACCGCTTCATCGTTACCAAAGACACGATCACCAGCGAGCTCCTGATATTCCTCGAACAGACCATCGAGGTAGTCGGAGTAATGCGGGCGTTCCGGATGCCGAGCGACCTGCGTCTTGTGCCAGGCCGACAGATCGGCATAGAGGTCCTTGAGCTGTCGCGCTGACTTCGTGCGCATTTTTTCCAGCTCATCGGAAATAGAGGGTCTACCCTCCGTCGCGGACAGAGCTTCAAGCTCCTGGATCTTTGCTTCCAGCTCCGCAACGGGCTTCTCAAAGTCTAGATACGTGGTCATAGCGCTTCCGATATAGTGCTTTTCGCCGAGTTTAAAGCTGATTCCCTAATGGAAACGGTCCTAACCCTTCATCTGGGCAAGCATGGCTCCCATCGCTGCGTGGACGGTCTGCATGGCTTGAAGCGGTCGAACCATAACCTTGAAATCTGTGATCAGACCGGCGTCATCCCATTCGATCATGTCGATACCGTTAACATATTTACCATCCATTTCGCACTCAAACTCGAGAACAGCACTGCTTCCGCAGTCAAAGACGCGAACATAACGAAACGTGTCACCGCCAAGGGTCTGGCCAGCGGCTGTAAGGTAGGCAAGCGTTATCGTTTTCCCTCGCTGAGGTGTGAAAACGACTGGGCTTTTGAAAACAACGTCGTCGTGGAGCAATGACGGCAACGCCCCGATATCGTGACGCTCCATATAGTTCATCCAGCTTTGCAGATTTTCGGAATAACCCGTCATATCGATGGCTGGTTGCAGCATGATCAGCTCCTGAAGATCTCGTCCGACAAACAGAAATTATAGGGGTAAACAACATTGACGCCCTTCGCGAGGCGACCGTTAACGCGCAAGGGCTCAAAGGTTGCCTCGGACACAATCCGAATCGCTTCGTCCGCAAAAAGCGGGTTTGAACACGCCGCCAGAATGTTGCTGGCCTTGCCAAGCGTCGACAGGTCGAATTTCACCTCACATCGCGCTTCCCGCGGGGGCGACAGCGCCGCAGCTGGATATTGGATACTTGGCAAGTTGTCCGCCTTTACGCGCTCCTCAGTCTCAACCCGAGCGCCACCTCCCAGCAACTCATCCTCGGTTTCGGCCTGACTGACACGCGCACTCCAACCGGGCGGATATGAAATCTCGGCATTCGAGGCGTCCAGCGTACCGCACTCTCGGATCTCGCCGGGACGACTGCCAGCACCCGTGACTGATTTCGCAATAGAGCGGAAAACACTTCCATCAGAACCATCGCCCGCCCCGGTCGAGGTGCAAGCCGCCAGAGTGGACATGGCGGCCAAGCTTAGAACGGCCCGCCTCATTCTTCTGTCACCATTGGCTCGGCAACAATTGAATAATTGCCCTCATCAAAACATGAGCCTGTGCGAATGGTTATCGCACTGGGGAAATCTGGCTTGATGAAGGTTAGGGCCACACGACCCCAAACTTCACGCGTTTCATCAGACCCCGGACGTTTCATAGCCGTCAAACACTTCGCGCCGTGAAAATTATCATAAAGCGCGTCATCGTCAGCCAACCAGACACCGCTGTAGAATTTGTCTCGGCGGGAATACACACCAGCCAACCCGTCAATATACATCCGGACATTTCCGTACTTCAAAACGGCGATATCTGTGCCTTCCAAGTCCTGCTCATAAACAACCGTTTGCGATTCACCGGCGATCTGCCAGACTTCATCAGCTGACGCCGCTGTGACAGAAATGACACCAGCTAAGAGCACGGCACTCCCAAGCTTTTTCCACATTCATTGTCTCCCTTCGAACTTTGGAACGTCGAGACTGCATTCAAT
>JBCCBQ010000019.1:0-44529 GCA_039033955.1 Pseudomonadota bacterium | reverse complement strand
TTATTGCGAATTGCCTGTAATAGTATAGGTTGAGAATGTCCGGCTAGAGCGCAGATGTGCCCATAGTCTAGTCGGACAGAATTCACCGGTCCCCAGAATTGATATGAATGTGTAATAGCCAGTTCGTTGAATTCAGTGGAAAAGATGGGCGTCATAAGTTGTTGCATTTCGCTTTCAACCGGTGATGTCTGAGGGGTTGTTTCTGGTGGATCAATCCAAACAGCCTCTGCGCGACCGCGGCTGAAGTCACGGTAATCGCAGCAATGCGGATCTGGAGGATCTTCCGTTCGTAACTCAAAGACAGGAGATAGAATCCCCCCATCGGTCATGCGTTCTAGCAGTTCTCGATCCGCCTCTAAGCCCAAAAAATTTTTGAGGTCGCCCTTTTGATCTTGGTCTGTTCGAACATAAACTACATCTCTGATCCATCTCTGACTAATCGACTTGGGAACAATCATGGCGCAGAAAGGTTTCGATTCCTCCGCCAATGCTAATTCGGATAAAATTTTGAGCAATTCGCTTTCTTGATTTATATCCTTTAATTCTGAAAGTATCTCTCTAAGCTGATAACGCTTATCATTTTCTTTTGAAAAAAATATGTCTGGTCGTGAGCAAATAAATTTCAAAATTGCGAACTTTAAGCGTCGATGTCTTTCAAATGTTGAAATTGAATAATTTCCGAGATCGCTTGGCGGCACACTGTTTATTTTCTCAACTAACTTTTGTACGATTCCATCGATGTCATTGCCATGAAGCTCATGCCTCAAAAGGAAAAGAAGATCCAAGAGTGCTGCAAAGGCCTCCGCTGTTGCATCTTCTGGTCTCCGTGCGATCCAAGCAACGTTGATAGATTCTTTCTGCGGCGCCTCTTTATCGTCTTTGCTGAAGTTATGGACATTGTCACCGGATTCAGAGTTATCCGCTGACCCAAACCAAATCTCTGGGGCTTGCATAATCCTGATGTTTCCAAGTCGCCGATACGGATGGTCGCTACGATTTTGTTTTACCCTTGTTTCTAAGTGGAAGAAATTCAGAATCGGAAACGTGCTGCGCAATGTTGCTACCAGAGGTGACTGATGACCCGGGTCTCGGACAAGTAGGTCGACGTCTGACAGTGGGCCAATTGCCGAGCAGACATCAGAGTTTTCATTCATGGCTGAGAGCGAAAACAGGTTTCGGGCGAGCGATCCGCTAATCGCAAAACTCAGCTTATGTCGATTTGCGAAATCGGATAAGTCACCAAGACTAACAGCCCCGGAAAAAGAACGATCTCCGTTATTGCGGTGATGTCCAAACTCAATCTGGAGCATTTTCTCTCGTTTTTAGCTTCTGAAGAACTTTTAAGACTTACGAATCCGTAGCAGCCGGAAATTCGAGACGGCTTTTGGCTTCAACAAACACCAAATAATATCACATGCTAAGTTAGAGAAAAGCAATAACGGCCCTTAAGAGACATCCGTGATAGCATCAGATTGCTGCGACCGCGGTCCCGTTTCCCGACATTCGCGGCACTTGCGAGACTGCGTAAGCGATTACGGCCTGGTAGTGGGGCGAAACAGCCGTTCGACATCGTGGATCGAACCTCTGGACGCGCAATTTGCGGTTCAAGTTTCGCCGTGGTTTACCCTCCACGCTCTGTTCCGATCTCCAAGTTTTGACGCCCATCACCATCTGTTGCATGTTTCGCGGATGGCATCGTTGACACAGATCGAGGTACTTCTGCCGGAACTTCGGGCGTACGCGTCGTCGATTTGCTCTCCCTCAGACGATGCTGAGGATCTGGTTCAGGATGCAATTGAACGGGCACTGAAAGCGGACTCCCGGCCTGCCCGGTTGGAGGAGTTGCGTTACTGGATGTTCCGTGTGATCCGGAACCTGCACTATGATGAATTGAGAAAACTTCGGGTCAGACGGGAATACTTGGCGGCCGAGAAACGTCTCTCTGGTGATGCTGATGGAACGTCACACATCGCACGAGATGTTCTGATCCGAATGGCATTCGACAAACTGCCACCGGAGACGCGGGAAGTGCTGTTCCTTGTAGACGTGATGGGTTTGAAATACGCGGAGGCCGCCGAGGTTATGGGCGTCCCGAACGGCACGGTGATGAGCCGGGTCAGCCGTGCCCGGCGGGCTTTGCTTGAACTCGTGGACGGGTCCGCCGCGCAGAAATCGAAGATGTCGAGAGAACTATGAGCGCATTGACTGACGAAGACTGGGAGCAGCTCAGCGCCTATCACGATGGCGAGCTGCAGCCCGATGCAGAGCGGGCACTTCGGGCGCGGATCGCCAGAGAGCCTGCGCTTGCAACTGCGTTGGAGAGCCTTTCAGACGTCTCGGCCAGCCTTGCCGTCATGCGACCAGCGTCGCCAGCGTCGATCAATGGATCGACCGAGACACGGCCCAAGGCTGCGAACTCGAACCGTAAGCCGATGAAGTGGGTTGTCGGTGGAGCCGTGGCCGCCAGTCTGTTGGTCGCCATCGTCTTCGGCGCCGGGCAGTTCCGGTCGGATTCACCGTTGGATGTGCACGCGAGCCTTTCGGCCCAGGCGTTCAGCTACGATCAGAGCGCCTTCGTCCCCGCCGCGTCATCGGGATCAACAGATGTGCCTGACCTTGGGGGCGCAAATCTGGCGCCCGCGGTGCTGCGGGACTTCGAAGATGGAACGGTGGCTCACTATGTCGGGCGGAATGGTTGCAGGCTGTCCTATTTCCGGGGCGCAGGCCCGATCTTGATGCCTTCGGCAACATGGGGTCAGAGCACGGCCTGGACAACCACAGATGGCCTGCATCATGCCATCATCGCGACGGGAATGGATGCTGGTAAGTTCGACGCCATCGCCGCGTATCTGCTCACGGTCACGCGCCGTGATGCGGCGACCGAGGTGCATGCTGCACTGACAATCGCAACGGAGACCGCCGCTCCCTGCGTGGGCTGACAGGAGGCACGGCCTCGTTCTTCGATCACTGGTTCAGCGGACGGGGAAAGTTCGGCCTGTCTTCGTTGTAGTGCGCTGCGAGATAGTCGAGAATTTCCGTAAGCTCCGGCTCCTCGATCTCATCCATACCCTGTTCGTCGACCATCCATTCGAACAACTCCTCCCATGCGTCACGGGTCAGACCTTGCTGGGCGACGATCATTTCTGAATGGCAGGCGGCGCAGGCATAATACGTCGTCTCGACACCCGGCGCGTTGAAGAGAACGCCGAACTCATACTCTTCACTGTCGGCGGACGGTGGCGCGGCTGTCTCGGTCGCTCCGAAGACGAGGGGCGCATCTGAGAATCCGTTCAGGTGTGCGATCAGGTTCGCGCGGTCTTGCTCTTTTTTGAGGCCCGCGAAGCTCATCTTCGTACCCTTCACCTCTTTCTTGGGTTTGGTCAGGAAAGCATCAAGCCGCTCGACTGTCCATTTGCCGCCATAGCCGATGAGTGCCTTGGAATACTTGAACCCCTCGACGGCAGCGACCGGACCGCCGACGATCCCGTAAAGACTGGGTCCGACTTTACTCTTCCCGCCCTGCTCGACGGTATGGCAGGCTGCGCATTTCTTCAGGACCCGCGCGCCCTTGGCTGGATCGGCATTGGCCAGTGCGGCCTCGAGATCGGCGGAGGCTGGGGTCGAGAGAACCAGTGCGGATACGGCGAGGGCAATGGTTCGCAGAGGCGCGAAACGCATGATGGTACTCCGGATTTTGGGTTGAAGGGGCGGCTGGGACGCCACCCCTTGGGAGGCTCAGCTTGCGCGGATACCGACGCGGTGCATGGTGTTGTTGAGGTACCCTTTGGGGTTCCAGTCAATGGCGAAGGGCTGCATCACGCCTTCGCTGTCGGTCGCCCGCGCCCAGACTTCGAAGTATCCGGCTTGCGGGAATTTCACATTGGCACGCCAGTTCTGCCAAGCGCCCGAGTTGACCGGAGCGTCCAGGTCGGCCTGCATCCAGGTCGATCCGAAGTCGATGGAGATTTCCACCTTGTCGATGCCCCGGTCGCCGGACCAGGCATGGCCGCGAACCTCGGTCTCCATCCCGGTGTCTGAATTGTTGGCCGGAAAGGTCACGAGCGACTTCACGGGCATCCGCTCGATGATCACGAAGTCTTCCTTGGGAACCTTCTGGCCCGCCGATACCGGATAGGACGGGACGCGGTACGCCGTGCCGGTCATCTTTGGACCATCATGAACCTGATCGCGCAACTCGATCCGCTTCAGCCACTTTTGCGCTGTTGACGCGGGCCAGCCCGGCACCACGAGGCGCAGGGGTGCGCCATTCATGGGATGCAAGGGACCGCCGTTCATCTCGAAGGCAATCAACACGTTGTCGGTCATTGCCTTGGCAATGGGTACGCCGCGCGAGATCGGCAGCTTTTCCGGATCACCCGACAGGTGGCCGTCCGCGCCATAGTGGGCTGTATAGACGACGTTTGATTGCACGCCTGCCTTCTCGAGCACGTCCTTCAGACGCACGCCGGTCCATTCGGAGCACGCCACCGCGCCGTAGGTCCACTGATTTCCCTTGGCCGGAGGGTTGAAGAATCCGCGCCCATTGCCGCCGCACTCCAGCGTCAGCGCCATGGTCACGACCTCGAACTGCGCCTTCAGATCAGCGATGGTCAGCTCCATCGGGGCGTCCACGAAGCCGTCGATCGTCAGGGTCCAGGTCGCGGCATCCACGTCTTCCGGCGGAATGCCGTTGTTGCGTATGAAGTGGCGGCTCGTCGGGGTGATCGCGTCGTCAAGCAGTTCCGGTGGCGTCTCGGCGTTGACTGGACGGTCGTTCAGCAGAGTCAGGCCGTCCTTTCCAACCAGCACGTCTTCACTCGCCATGGCCGCCGGTACGAAGCCGATTGGCATGTTGCGGTGAAACGGGATCGAGGTCCCCACCATCGCCGCCATCGTTGCGAGCCCGGTCTTCTTCAAGAATCCACGCCGGTCGGCATTGGCGACGCGGCCAAAAAACTGATTGTCGGCCTTTTCGGCATCTTCAGAAAATAACGCGTGAACCGAGTGTTTCTTATCGTCGTCGAACGCCATGATGTCCTCCCTTGGCTGCTGGCGCGGCACATCGTTCCGTGCCGTCATTGGGGAAGAGACGTTTCTGGTTCGCGGATTATTCCCGAGAGCAAGAAATCTTTCTCGCACTCGGGACGCGCCTGAGGGGACTGTCCGGTTCGTGTAGTACTCTACCAGCGGAGTTGGTGTCACAAGCTGTCCCAAGCAACCAGGCAACGTTGCGATAGCCGAACGAAGGGTTCTCCTCGATCATCGCATTGACCGGCGCCTCGAACGTTCGGTCGACTACAAAGGATTGTAGTCGACCGTGCGCTGCGGCACGCCGAACCAGGCGCAGAGCTTGCTGATCGGCACGGCAATCCCATCGCTAAGCAAGCCCTGTTGGAGAAACAGGATCACTTCGCGTCCTCCTCCCGAAACAGGGCTTGATGCTTTTTTGCGCACACAACTCCAGCATCGCCTCGCCATAAGCCTCCTGCAGACCGCGGAGTTGCATCTCGTAATGCTGGCGTACATCGAGCGGATTGGCCCTGACCTGAACCGCCCCGTGTTTCTGTCTCATCTCCACTCCTTGGCGGTTACGATGAGCCAGAAACCCTCCCTTCCGAAATCAAATCAGATGTTCCATAGGCGCTGACGCCGGACACCAAGTCCGGCATGCAGTGTACCATCCTTGCAGCTTATGACGGTGATACCGTGAAGTGCGATGGCGTCAGCCTGCGGCCGATGGATCCCGGAGCGCCCTACGTCTCAGGTTTCGATACGCCGGAGATCAATCAACACGTAAGATGCCAAGAAGAGCACGAGCTCGGCATCGCTGCACGCGACCAAATGCGAGAGCTGATCCGCGCGCCTCTCCCAGTACCCCAGGTTGAATGGGAGCAATCGGTATCTCCGTTCGTTTTCAGAGAGTGCACTCCTTGCGCACGATGCTCACATTCACGCGCGGCGCAAGTCCATGATCACCGGTGCCTTGCCCTGCTGGTTGCACACAGAGAACACAACCCTCAAACCGCGATGGAACTGGTCAGCATCGCCTTCGATGCGCCGATTGACATAGAACTCAGATCCATCTTCAGAATTGATCAACCCAGTGCCACGGCTTTGGTTGAAAAACTTAACGACGCCCTGGCAGTTTGATTTGATGCTCACCGTGGTCATTTCATGTGCTCCTAACATCTGCCTGATTTCGCTTTCGCGCCAGGCGTTTTGAGTGTTGATGTGTGTTAGTCGCGCGGAACGTGCGAAAGGTTCATGTCAGGGCGAAGAAATTTGACGATTCTCGGCAGTCGACGGTGCGCGCTATTTGGATGCTGCACGGTACCTAAAGGTCGCAATCGTGGAGGGCCTACACCTACCTCGCATTCGATCCCGCGTCTGAGTTTGCCGACCGACTATCCAAGACAGGATTGATGGACGACAGAGCACAGTCGATGCTTTCTAGCCGAAGTTCGAACTGCCACGGTGATTATGTGTCCGAGCAAACACTCCGAACCCGCCGACTGATCATCGCGCTGTGTGCAGCGATGTTTGCACTCGGCCAATTTCACCGGGCAGCGGGTTCGGTCTTTGCACCGATACTGATCGACCGCTTTAGCGTATCGGCCACTGTGATCAGCGGCCTCGTTTCGATCATGTTTCTGGCTGCTGTGCTTACACAGCTTCCGCTTGGCGCTGCACTGGACCGTTACGGGCCACGTCTGATGATGAGTTGCAGCGTTACAGTCATTGCGCTTGGCACAGTGTTGTTCGCGGTTGGACAAAGCTATGAGGACATGTTCGCAGCACGGATCATCATCGGTTTTGGCATGGCCTCCCTTGGTGCTTCGATCCACGTGCTCGTCGCCTGGTCCTTTTCCCGGCGAGAGTTCGGTTATGTGAACGGGATGGTGATCACCCTCGGAAGCGCCGGTGGCATGCTCGGGACGTATCCTCTAGCCCTCGCCCTGGCTCACTTTGAATGGTCAACGGTATTCGCGGCTACTGCCATAGCGGCGTTTGCACTGGTGGTCGCGATTTGGAGTATCGTCCCATCTACGCCGCCTAACCAACAGGAACTCTTCTCGGATCAGCCGGGGAGTTATCTGGATCTGATCCAGCTGCCAGAAGTGCGCAGGATTCTTGCCCTTGGCCTCGTTACCTTCGCACCGATGACTACCATCACCGGACTTTGGGGTGGCCCGTTCCTTCAGGACGTGCACGGCTTTTCCGCGGAGAAGTCGGGTGCGGTATTGCTGGCGCTATTCGCTGGCTCGGTCGTCGCAGCTTTTATGTTCGGCCATCTCGACCGATCAATCTCGCAGCGCAAGGCCATGATCCTCACGGCGGCAGGTATCTCAACAACTTGCCTCGCGTTGCTCGCACTGTTGCCCGCCCCCGGCCCGATCGTGACGACTGCTCTCCTGCTCGTCATAATCTTCTGTCAGACATTCTATATCCCGCTGGGTGCACACATGCGGAAAGTCGTGCCGATACAATTGGTAGGACGTGCGTCGATCCTGCTCTCGCTTGTTGGCGTGGCTGCTATCCCTGCCATGCAGACTGGCTTTGGCGCGATTTTGGATCTCGCGCGTACCGCTGGCTTCGGTATCGCAGATCAGTTTCGGTTCAGCTTTGGAGCGATGGCTTTAGCAATGGCACTCAGCGTGACCTGTTACGCCTTCGTCAGACAGGCAGACGATGCGTAAAGTAAAGGGCTTGGCGCGGTGCATTCTCAACCAGATCCAAGTTTACACTTAAGCTGCTCCACGAACGGACGTCTTTCGATTGTTCACCTTCGTCGCGCCGAAATCAGTTTGATACGTCAGTAAACAACGGCCTATAGTTGTCATTACTTGTTGTACGTTTTGCTGCAGTGCAGCTTCTCTGAAGCGGACTTTGGCTTCTCACTCGCGTCAAAATGGTAGACACTCCGAGAGTTCGTGAATTTAGTCGAATTGATGCAACCAAGCAGAGAGGTCTATCGGGCTTCCAAGACCGTTCTCGTCAAGTACTCGTGCAATATCGACTGCTGACATCACAATGATCGGATGTTGGTCTTCGACGATCTCTTGGTAGGCCTGTTGTGCTACGTAGGAAGTTGTGATCAACACTCCAAATTCCCTATGCCGAAGGCGGGAAATCAACCTGGAAAGCTCCTTAACCCCAACAGAATTGTTTTGGGCATAGCATTTTGCTTCGACTGAAAAACTCAGGTTTATGCCGTTGTTAGGTCCACCGATGCGAAGTAACCCGTTGGCATCTCGCCCTCCATCTCGCGATGCAGGTGTGACCTCGATCTTTACCACGCGCTTCAGCTCAAGCTCGACGAGCCTTGCAGCGCATTTTTCGAACTTGGTTGGCTTGTCCATGAACTTCGCTCGAATCGCCGCGATCAAGGATTCCTGCCTTTGTTCGTCCGGCAATTGCTCGATCTTTGTTCTATGGTTCTTTGACTTCGGAGCTTTGAGGACCGAGTAGCTTCCCGTTTTTCGCCAAGCACCAAGTACCGCAGGCTCTTTCTCTATGTGTTTTTCTCCGGAGATCAGAGCGTCCAGCCAATCTCGCGGGACGAGCCCAATGTCCAAGACAGAAAAAATGGCTCTGTAGTTCTGAAATCTAGTCGCTTTTACAGATTTCCATATCGCGACTAAATCTTCGCTTGGAGAGACCCCCGGCGATCCGGGCACCAGCAGGCCAAGAAAACGAACATCACGAAATGTCCCCGAACCCTGGGTCGCGAACGCCAGAATTGCAGGAACTTGGAGCCGATCTTCACGTGATCCATGAGCCAATGAAAAACAACGTCGAAGAATTTCGTTTCCATATCGGGCAGTTCCATGAAGCGAATTGCCCGGAGTCTTGTTGTCTCCAAAATACGTGAAGGTTCCGTTCTCAACGTCCAAATTGTCTGGCCACTCCGCATCACTCAAGCTCGTCATCAGCGCAACGAGTCTAGGCTCTTCTTTCTTACCTAGGATCCTAAACCCGCCCTGATTGCTAACACCAAGCAGCGAGTTCATCGGATCATCTCCCGCGTTGCCTTCTCTACCACCCCGGTAGACTTGATCTATCTGCAGGTCAGAACCACGGAGAATGTTCTTCCAATCCAAAATTTAATTCCCCTTTTCGAATGTGTTCTAAGATAATTTCTACACAAGAAGTTGGAGAAGCGCGGACGCTATGCTCCCAAAACCGCAAAACGTGCCATCCTTGCATTGCAAGAACCCGATTCACATGTCGGTCCCGCCTTCGATTTCTCTGAATCTTTTCTTGCCAGAACTCTGCCCGCGTTTTTGGGCTTTTGTAGTGTTCAGGACACCCATGCCAAAAACAGCCATCTACGAAGACAGCGAGGCGGTATTTCACGAAAACAAGGTCCGGCTTTCCCTCTAGTTTGTAGTTCAGCCTGTATCTAAGACCCTGTTTCCAAGCAATTTTTCTAAGCAACATCTCAGGCTTGGTGTCCCGAGCTTTGTTGCGCGACATACAGTATGATCTTTGGGGTTTTGACAAAACATCGTGCATACCTCGATAATCCATCAAATCCGTGCCTGGTCAACGTGCGCAGAGCCTGGTATCCCGATAGACGAAGGAGGAAGGGCAATTCGCGTTTTAGATCTATTCTGCGGCGGTGGAGGGAGCAGTTTTGGTGCGAGAGCAGCCGGTGCTGAGATCGCTTGTGGCGTTGATGCGTGGAACACGGCACTTTCAAACTACTCTTCGAACTTTCCAAATGCCGTTGCCAAAAACCAGAGGCTTGAGGAGATCTGCCCTAGTCAGCTCAGGGATGAAATTGGCGACGTCGATATCCTGCTGACTTCACCAGAATGTACCAACCATACTTGTGCCAAAGGGTCAGCGCCGAGATCGGAAGAAAGCCGTGCAACGGCACTGGAGACTCTGCGCTACGCGAGAACGTTTGAGCCTGAGTGGATAATTCTTGAAAACGTCGTGCACATGCGGCCGTGGTCAAGATACGGGGAACTCAAAGATGAACTGCGGCGTCTAGGCTACTACGTGCTGGAGCAAACACTGGACGCATCCTTGTTCGGAGTGGCGCAAAGACGAAGGCGGCTGTTTTTGATTTGCTGCAAGTCTGGCCTGCCGCAAATGGATTTCCACTTCCGCAGAAAGAAACGCATTGTCAGTGACATCCTGGACGAACGCGGCAGCTGGAAAACAAGTGCCCTTAATTCAAACAATCGTTCAAGGGCAACTCTGGAACGAGCCGAACGCGCATTTGCAGAACTCGGCTACGATGAACCATTCTTGATCGTTTACTATGGAAGCGACGGCTCAGGCGGATGGCAGCCGTTGAACAGGCCGTTGCGCACGATTACCACTGTTGATCGCTTTGCGCTGGTTGAGAGAGTCGACGGCGAACACCGCATGCGAATGCTGCAAGTGCCAGAGCTTTCCAGGGCGATGGGATTTACCTCAAAGTACAAATTTACCGATGGCACTAGACGAGACAAGGTGAAGATCCTTGGTAACGGTGTTTGCCCTCCGGTCATGAAGGAAATCGTCAAGGCTGCTCTCGCGCAAAACTCATCACCATCTGATCTTGCACCACAGCACGATCTTGTAAGGGAAAATGATCTAATGACGACTGAGTAGCAGCTGTTAAGGTGTCGTCTTCATCTTGGGGCAACTTAACAGTGTGGTTCTCAAAAGAATTTTGGAAAAGCAATGAAAGCATCCTTCAAGCCACGGGCCAGACTGCTGAAACTGTTAGGCGACCAGCTTATCGGAACACCCCAGCTTGCGATTTTCGAACTTGTGAAGAACTCGTATGACGCCGACGCGGACAGCGTCGAGATCATCATCGAAAACCCGGAAGATGCAAAAACATCCAAAATCATCGTTAAGGACTTCGGCGGTATCGGAATGAGTCTGAGGACGATTCTTGACGTATGGCTAGAACCGGGCGCTGATCATAAGCAGGTTGATAGGCTAGAAGGGAACAGGACGACCAAGCACAATCGTCTCCCTCTCGGGGAAAAAGGTGTAGGACGCTTCGCCGTCCACAAGCTCGGACAGTGTATCGAGCTGACCACGAAAACCAAGCAAGACAACGAAGTATTCCTCAGGATTGATTGGTCGATTTTGGACAACGCAAAGTACATTGAAGATGCTGAAATTGAAATTGTTGAGCGAGAAAGCCCGCAAGAGTTTTTGAACAGAGCTACGGGTACGAAGATCGTGATCAGCGATCTCAACATGGGCCTTTCGCGTGGTGACGTAAGAGGCTTGCACAGAAACATCCAATCCATCAAATCGCCTTTTGAGTTTGAAAAGTTCAAGTTAGATGCTTCAGCGAGCACTTTCGATGTTTCGCTTAAGGTCCCCGGGCACGACGACTGGACTTCTGACTTACTGGAATTGCCAGATATTGTCGCACAATCACTTTTCAAGTTTTCATTTCTGTTTATAGGTAAGACATGGTCTTGGCACTATGAGTTCGCACCCAATGAACAACTAAAGCAAAGCTTCAAGATAGAAGGCCGAGTAACTGAGGAAAGCGATGGATTCTTAGAGATTCCAAAGGGCAAGATTGACGAGCGATACGACTTCCATGGAGAGTACACAGATGATCCCGATACTTTCATGGATGATATAGGACCCTTGCTGGGCGAAGTATATGTTTTCGATTTTGATGCAGCCTTGGGCGAGCAGAACGCTATAAAACGTTGGCTGAGTGAGAACCAGGGAATCCGCGTTTATCGGGATGGAATCCGTGTCTACAACTATGGAGAGCCAAACGACGACTGGCTTGAGATGGACAGTCGTCGCGTCAATCGCTTGGGCAAGGGTATTAACCGCAGAATTGCGGTTGGAGCAATCTCATTGGAATTAGAGAACAGCGGTGAGTTAATTGAGAAAACTAACCGGGAAGGGTTTATTGTAAACAAAACCTTCTCGAAACTGAAGACGGTCGTGAATTCTGCCCTCGGGAAGTTAGAGAACCTTAGACATCTCGATAAGGATCGCTTGCGCCAAGTCACAAAGAAGACCACTTCGATAAGACTGTCGGGACTTGATAATCCTCTGGATGAATTAAAGCATATTGCTGAATCGAACGGCTGGGAAGAACAGCTTGCTCCCGCGATTGAGCGAACCGAAAAACGGTTCAATGAGATGCAAGAAATCATGCTCACGTCTGGGATGGCCGGCTTGAACATGACATTGGCTTTCCACGAAATTCAACATGGTATTGCTAACGCGAAAAAAAACCTAATTGCCGGAAAAGATATAAAAATCATAATCGAACAGTTCGATCGGTTTGAGTTATTGTTGGATACATATGCGAACCTTCTCAAGCAAGAAAAGGTTCGAGAACACGAATTAAAATCCATCCTTCAGTCCAATATCGACTTGGCTGAAGTTCGCTTCGCTCTGCATGATGTTATCCATAGCTGCCCAGTCCTAACTGGCGAGGAGACCAATTTCCTTGTTAAGGCACGGCGCAACTTAATTGTCTCCGCGATCAATAATCTGGTCGACAACTCAATCTACTGGCTAGATCACCGATGGGGTAATCATGCCAAGAAAAAATACGTCTACATTGGCGTCAGCGAAGAGTTCGACAAAGGTCCGGCAATCGTTGTCGCAGATAACGGACCTGGATGGAGAGACATCAGCAAGGAAGAGATGGTCAAACCCTTCAGGACTACCAAGGCTGCCGGTATGGGCATTGGATTGTATTTTACCGACACCGTGATGCAGATGCATGGAGGTGAGTTGCTTCTTCTGGAACCTGGCGACGTAGATGGGGTTCCGGAGGCTGCCGACGGCGCGATTGCAGCGTTGGTGTTTAACGGAGGCACTCCTTGCAAGAAGTAATCAACGCGGTTGTAATCGATAATGACGCTGAAGATGTCTTGGGAGTTACCACGGCTCTTTCAAAAAATGGTATATCTACCCTACCGATTCACTACCGAGACCCGACGACGGCACTTGAAATGTGCAGGCAGGTTTCTGCCGCGCGCCCGCGGATCATAATCACCGACATTCAGCTAAGGGATGGAGGCGCTGAGCCGACCAAGTCTGATTTATCAGCCGTTGCCGCTTGTCTTGAAAAGATCCTTGAAGGAACCGAAGGGCCTTATGTGATCCTAGCATGGACCACCAAGCCAGAAGCCCTGGAAGGGCTCAAAGAAAGGGTTTCTAAGTTATTTGCGCTTCGTGAAATCCGAATGCCTATGTATTTCGACCGGATCTGCAAGGACGATTGTAGTGTCGGCGAAGGAGAGTATTCCGCGGACGAGATCCTTGCTCGGTTTCAAAGCCATCTAGAAAGCGAAGCATCGACTAGGGCTCTCATGCATTGGGAATGCAGCGTCTTGCGAGCCGCTTCGGACAGCTTGAACACGATCTCTATTCTCGACCCTGATACTCTTCCACAGAGCTTAAAGGCTTTGGCCGAAGCGGTTGCTGGATCAAACCTTAGAGGATTTGAAGCCACAGCGATAAACGAGGCATTTGCTTACGTGCTCAAAGATAAACTGAGTTTGCTTAGCTTGGAAGGCGAAGCGTCGGAACGTTGGGATAGTGTATTTCAGGCGGCAGCGGGCGAAGTTCTTGAAATCTCCAAGCATCAACTCAACACGCTGTTGCATATAGATGCGAACCCACACGAGGAAGTGATCTGTCCCGGTGACGTTTGGATTGTTGAAAAACCTCAGGCCGGATTACTCCGGTACGTGGGAAAAAAGTCGGATGCTCAGAGACTATACGACAAACTTTTGAACGAGTTTCTGACCTATACCGAACACGGCCATCGCCTAAACCAGTCGGTCCAGGAGGAAAGGGACCCTGAGCTTAAGTCCGAGCTTGCCGCACACTTTCGGCACTTGTACGAGGATCCTCTTCGCGCCGCGAAGGAAGCAACTCAGATTGCTATGGTCGAGATAAGTCCAGCGTGCGACTTCGCCAATCAGAAAAAACCACTTAAGTCCATCGCGCTCGGTGTTTTGATTCCGAGCGATGCCGTAGATATCAATGTTAAACTGAAGGACTCGGATTCGAACATACGCGTGAAGATCATGCATGAAAACAAAGAGCAGATACTTGGGTTTTCTGCCAAGTATATCTCCGCTCTGTCTGAAGATCTTACAAAGGTTGAAAACCTTAACCTTACCAAGACCATGAGGATTAGGGAGAGTTTGCTACAAAGTTGGATCCACAAATTCTCCGCCTATAACTCTCGGATAGGTACAGTTTCATTCAGTTGATTCTATCCAGCTGTTTTCCGTGGCCTTGTTGGGCGTTAGAACAGTTTCAAATCAGAGTCGAATGTCCGGATTGAGCATTCAGCTTAAGATTTTTGGCTCCTGCAGCGAATGACCGGTTTCCGCCATTATGTCGGAACACGAACTGGCAGGTTGGGCTGACTCTAGACATTCGCTGCGCGATCTACGAATGACGGCTCTGGGACCGAACTCAACCGATAAAAGCAATTATCAGATGCTAATGCTCTGATAATGATCCTACGGTTCGAACGACGGCGATTCCAATTCTCACGGGTGCAGACTTCAATCAGAGGTGGCCTGGGAAATCTGGTGTCCGTCCGGTCTGAGCGCTCTGCCGGGTGTCGTTAGTGAGGGTTAGTGTCCGCTTAGGTTAAACGGACACTTAGGAGCCCTGGTTTGGCGAAGAGGCGCAAGCGTCGGAAGTGGAGCGATGACGAGAAGCGGATGATCTGTGGGCAGACGCGGTTGCCTTTTCGACAGCGCTACGTCTGATGAGAAGTGTGCATCCGAACGTCGATTGTGGGTTCGCCCTGGAGGCGGCTCAGCGCAGATTGCAGGCGTTCTAAAAACGATCGAGGATAGGGATTGCCGACGTTCAACTAAGATCCGCGGGACGGACCGCGGGTCACTGGGACCGATCCCGACCGACGCTATTGGTCATCAGATACAAATGAGAAAAGCGAGTGGAAAGACCGAGCAAACTCGGCCTTTCGTTTGGTCAAAGTCGCCGAAGCGGCGCTCAGGCAAAAATGAAGTGATCTTCAGAAAGGCTATCAGAATCCGCACCGTTGATCACGATTATGTCTGAAAAGTCCACCAAGTCGTAACGCACCTGAATGGTCGAGCCCGTATCGACAAGTGCGATATCAGCAAAGCTCAAGCCCGTACCGCTCAAGTCGATACGATCGACGCCAATCTCGAAGTCCAGAATGGTGTCGATGCCATCACCGTGCATGAATACAAATGTATCAACCGCACCATCATTCACCCCGCCTTCCAAGATGTCGTTGCCGAGACCACCGACCAAGACATCACTGTCTTCGAGGCCTTGCAGCCGATCCGCTCCATCTTGGCCGTGCAACACATTTGCTGCGTCATTTCCGGTCATCCAGTTTGCAAGCGCGTTACCCGTGAGATCGACTGCTTCGTAGGAGTCAGTGCCGATGTCTTCAACATGATCAGGGAGCGTGTAACTGACCGACGTTGTGATTAAATCGTCGCTGCCTTCATTTGCGAACTCGATTACAACATCGTCGACATGTTCGACAAAGAAGCGATCATTGCCCTGACCACCGAGCATCGTGTCGACACCGGCACCGCCCCAAATACTATCGTTTCCAAGGCCGCCGTCGATTTCGTCATCGGCGATAGAGCCCAGGAGATTATCGTTCCCATCAGTGCCTTGGATGACCGGATGTGCATTCGCAGATGTCAGAAAGTTCGCGAACGTTAGAGAAGCGTGATCAATACCAGGCATCCAGATTATACCAGGATCGACCGTTCCTGGATCGTAACTAATCGATGCGCCCCCAGAGTAGCTTCCGATTACCACGTCGACGAAAGCGATCTCAACCGACGAGATGTCGATAACATCTCGAGCAATCTCGAAGTCCAAGATAACGTCCTGATCGTCCCCGGAAGTAAAAGAGAACGTATCCGATCCACCGCCGCCAGCACCGAAATCTCCTTCGAGATAGTCACGGCCTTTGCCACCCACAATGGTGTCATCGCCCTCATAGCCAATGAGCCGATCTCTCCCGCCACCACCCGCAAGCGTATTGCCGGCGGCGTTGCCAGTGATCCAGTTGTCACTGTCGTTTCCAGTGACATTAAACTCAAACTCCGTGCCGATGCCTCCTTGAGCCGCGACATACTCAATGTTTGGCGTAAGTACGATCGACGTTATTCCGTAAGCATAATCTGTTCCCTCTCCCGCGGCCTCGTATGCCCAATCGCCTGGATCGTCAAAGAAGTACCGATCATCGCCCAGACCGCCGATCATTGTATCGCTTCCAGATCCACCTACGATCAGATCGTTGCCAGCGAAGCTAGAAAGGTAGTCGTCGCCGTCTCCGCCAAACAACTCATCATCGCCCTCGGTGCCGAAAAGAGTGTCATCTCCACTGGTTCCAACCTGACGAATAAGGAAGTTCGTTGCGTCAAGGGATGAAGGTGCGACATTACTGAGAGTGATCTGACCGTTGCTCGGCACCGAACTGTCGAAGACGATCACCGTATCGGGACCGCTAGCGCTGATCAGGAGATCGTCGTAGTGCACATATGTATACCGAATGTCGATTAGATCACTGGAAGGATCAAAGTCTGTGATCGTATCACTTCCAGCATTGAGGTAGTACCTGAACGTATCAGCGCCGGTTCCTCCGGTTAGGAGATCATCTCCGCTGCCACCAACTATCACGTCATCACCGGCGTCTCCGTTCAGGAAATCGTTCCCATCGTCGCCATCAAGCAGATCGTTCCCGCCGCCAGCGAAAATAGTATCATTTGTGACGAAGGTACCTGTGATCGTATCGGCGAAGCTTGTGCCGATGATCCGCTCGATCGAAACAAAGGTGTCGCCTGCAGCGTCCCCCGAGCTAGAAACACTTGATGCGAGGTCAATGGTCAGGCCGGTTGTGGAACTTGAGTAGTCAGCGGTATCTGAACCAGCGCCACCGAAGTATATGTCGGACCCGGCCCCACCAACGAGTATGTCATCTCCATCATCTCCCGAAAGGGTATCATTGCCATCTCCGCCCGACAGGAAATCGTCGTCAGCTCCACCTAGAACAACATCATCACCATTGCCACCAAACAGCGAGTCGGAACCCGCTCCGCCGTAAAGCTCGTCGTCACCCTCAAGACCTGAGATCGAGTTTGAACCAGACTCACCGAGAATTACATTTTTTGAGTGGTTTCCGATGGCATTCTCGACATTCACAACGTCGAGAACTGCACCGAAGTTCTGAGAGCTCAGCTTACCGGTGTCGAGATTAAGATCAATGCTAAGATTGAACAGCGACATATCGAAAGTGTCAAAACCGCTTTGTCCGTCGACAAAGTCCCCTCCAGCACTGAATACGATCACATCATCGCCCGCCCCGGCGTAGATGCTGTCATCATCCGCACCGCCATTTATAGTATCGTTGCCAGTTCCTCCGTAGATGAGATCATCGCCATCATTGCCGTTGATCACATCGTGACCATCATCTCCTGCAATACCATCGCCAAAGTCACTTGCCTGGATGACATCATTTCCACCTCCAGCCCAAACGAAGTGATGCTCCGTGGACTCGGTTTGACCATCAATGTGATCGTCTCCCTCCCCACCATACACATACTCAAAGTCTGGTCCGGCGATGATGACATCATTGCCATTGCCACCGTAGAGGCTACCAAAGAGCAGCCCCCCTTTCAGCGTGTCTTCACCATCACCGCCGTAAATGACATTCTCGCCGTAGAAACCATCGACCGAGTCATTGCCATCGCCAAGATAAACAATGTCCTTTCCGTGACTAAGCAGGACTGAGTCGTTGCCCGCGCCAGCCTCGATATAGTTCGCGCTATAATCGAAAAGACCACCGCCGCTGGCATGAATGCTATCGTCACCACCGCCACCAAAGATTGAGTCGAGACCATCCTGTCCGACCAGAAAATCACTCCCAACGCCACCGAAGATGAAGTCTCCGTCGTCCCCGCCAAAGACAGCGTCTTCGCCGTCACCGCCATAAAGAACATTGTTTCCGGTCGTTGCGAGGATGTCATCGTCGCCAGCGCCACCGTAGACAACATCGTTGCCGCCGTACGCGAGGATGGTGTCGTCGCCGCCTAACGCGCTAATGAGGTTGTCTGAGCTGGACGCATAGACTGCGTCATCGCCCTCAGTGCCTTCCGGCGTATTAAGACTAACAAACTCCGAGGAAATAGCGGATGCAATAGTCGAACCATCGTTCGTAAGCGCAGCGATCACCGCGTTCACGTAGACTTGCTCATCTTCAGCAAGCTCATGCCGCAGCAAGAACAACGTCGCCGCCGCATTCGCGGCATCGAGAGTACCAGCGGTCGTGCTAGAGACCACCGCAGACACGAACGTGCCGAGTTCGTCTTCGTAAGCTTCGAGTGACAGTGTAGGAGTACGACTGCTCATCGACCATGAGAGAGGCACCATCGCCAGAAATGGCATGGTCGCTGGGTCGAGTGTCGCGTCGAGCCGAAAACTCGACATACTTGATTGCGCTAAAAACTGGCTCGCAAACCGATCAATCGACTCGTCGTACTGGGCTTGCAAAAGCGCCCCGTTGATCCTGCTCGGCAAGCCATCATAGTTGGAGCCGTGAAGCTTTTCGACGAAGGCGAGCGCCTTGCCTGACACATAGGATCCCCCGTAACTGTCGGGGACATCATCAATGCCTGCCCATCGATGTGCAAATGCTTCAAACTCCAAGCGAAATAACGACACATCCCCTGTGTCTAGGGTAGCAAGTAGGTCTATCGCCATATCCAGCAACACCGGATCGAGCGAAGCAGCTACACGCGATGATGCGAGCGTTCCAAACCCGAAAAGACGTGGGAGTTTTAAGGCATCCTCAACATACTCGAAATCATCCGGCAGGATGTTTCTAGATATGCGAGCGTCGACGTCAAAGCGAACATCTTCTATGAAAGTCTGTGTCCCATTGCTCCAGGACACCGTGCTGCGATCCGTAACCTCGTGCCCTTGGTTCTCGTAGTCTATCGACCACGAATTCAGACTGACTGATGTAATTCCGGCATCGGTAAGACTTACAAGTTCACCGTCATCCGTAGCGGCGTCCGAATTTGCATCCTGCCAGACAACGAGGTCGGTGAAGCTGGTGTCTCCAGCGTTGATTGCTCCGTCTCCGTTCGTGTCAAGCTCTGCCAGATGTAGGAAACCGTTTGCGTGACCTTCTGCGTCCCCAAACAGCTCCGTGTTATCATCAATTATCCCATTTCCGTTGCGATCCAAGGCGAGGAATGCGTCATCCGGTGACACCCACCCCGTAAATTCAGCGGCGCCATCAACGTTCAGATCGAACCACGTTCTGGTCGCGCCTATCGCAGAAAGTTCAACCCCATCCCCGTCCATGTCGATAACCAGCGGTGTTGGTTTCGGACATGGAAGTGGTGAATCAGGAGGCGCTTGAGGCGTCGGATCTTCAGGTGTTCCCGGGTCATAAGGCGGCTTAGGGACTGGCAGTGGAGATGATTTTACAGGAACGCCTGGATCGTTGAACGGATTACCGTCGAAGTATAAATTCGTAGTTCCTGGAACCGCACCAGCAAGTCTTTGATCGAGCTGAGACTGTATGCTATCCGCAGATGAGTCTGATCGGTCGCCCAACATCCCAACACCAGGGATTCCAGAGAAGAAATCCATCCACCCAAAAAAATCAGAATACGATTGATACAGTTCTTTCCAATCCTGAAGCTCCCTATCAGTAAACGGATCAGGCCTTTGAGGGATATTTGGTTCGTACGGTATGTACTCTTCTGGACGGTTATCGTGATAATATGGATCATCGGTCGGCGCGTTCGGATGATTAGGCGGAAGATCGTAATCCTCCATCCGATCAGGATAGAGCGGTTCACCGGAGTCTTCGCCTTCAGGGGGCAGAATATCATTGTCACATGTACTCATGGCACACTCCACTGCAAAAGAATTAGTTCATCGCGTAACGCATCTACCCGTAATCTTCAGTGAGAATTCCCACAGTTAGTTAATTGCAACCTAGAGCTTATTGGAATGAAATTTCACAAGCTTTAGTTGCATAGTTGCGAGCTTCTGCGAAGCCTGCACCGCTGAACACGACTCCATCCTGACCGGAGACAACACCTATTGTCTTGAAGAAACCGCCCTCAGAAAAAATCTCCATCATTTCCTCTGACTTCAGAACGCCGCCACCATCTCCAAAGAAACCCATTTGATAAGAATTATTTCCTATTTTTGCATGCCCGAATTTACTTAAAAATTTTCCATCTTCAATTCTTACAAACACGGATCTCTTTATAAAATCAATGTACATATTAATACTAACCCCTCTAATTCTCTTCGATCTGTAAATAGATTTTGTTTCTGCCCAGCACATCTCCTTTTCGTTGCTACTCCCATATTTTAACAACCATGCTCCAGATTCAAATTCGGATAGATTTGCCTCCGAGTCGAATCCATGCGACTGTACGACAACAATTAATGCTGCAAATGATGTTACTAGGATTATAAATATTCTTTTGATCACTTTTTTTTCTTTCATCATACCTGCGATCGATCCTCACTACACTGTGTCCCTCTCGTTGCGCCCGGCGCAGCAATTAGACTCATCGAAGACTTCGAGATCCTACCAAACTCTTCTAACGCAGTCACTCCGTTTGCAGGCTGTGGCCCCAATCTCATGTGATGCCTCCGAGTGAAGTGGACGAACCGATAGCATCACCACATTCTGTCGGCGAAGCGGCGCTCCTCTGGACCGATAACTCGCAGATGGATCGATGTGGTCTCCAGTTTGGTGTGTCAATCCCGGAGCAATTTGGGGCAGTGGGCCGGAGTAATGGTGGTCACTTTGTAAGAGCCTGTCCGGAAACTCCTTGAATCATTGGAATCGTTTGTGATTCTGTGTCTGACGCCAGTGAACATGTGAGGCGTCAGATGTGGAGCAAGGAAGATCGGGCAAAGTACGAGCGGCGGAACCTTCGGTATCCGAGCGACCTGACCGATGCCGAGTGGGCGCTGATCGAGCCCCACATTCCACCGGCGAGGCGTGGTGGAGGACGGCGTGAGGTTGAAGTGCGGGAAGTGCTTCAGGGCGTGCTCTATGTGCTGGAGACGGGCTGCCAGTGGCGTCATCTTCCGAAGGATTTCCCGCCGCGCAGCACGGTTTGGGAGTACTTTGATCTCTGGCGTTACGACGGCACGCTCGACCGCATCCACGAGAGGCTGTATCTGGCGTTGCGCGAAGCCGCGTGCCGCGATGCGTCTCCGACCGCCGCCATCATTGACAGTCGGACTGCCAAGTCGGCTGAAAAAGGGGGCGCAAACGCCAGGGAACGGGTTTCGATGCGGGCAAGAAGACCAAAGGCGTCAAACAGCACCTGCTCGTCGATACACTCGGCCTGATGCTCAGGATTGTCATCCACCCGGCCAGCATTCAGGACCGGGACGGCGCGGCCCTTGTGATGAACCGGCCGACACGGCGGCGGTTTCCTTTCATTGAAGTCGTCTTCGCCGATCAGGGTTATCAGGGTGCGAATGCCGCCGACGCCATCTCACGCACCGGCAAATGGCGCTTTGAGATCGTGCGCCGGGAACAAGGCGCAAAGGGTTTCGAAGTGCTGCCCAAGCGATGGATCGTCGAACGCACACTGTCCTGGATCAGACGCAACCGTCGCCTCGCACGCGACCTCGAGCACCTCGCCAGCACAGCAGAGGCGCTGGTCAAGCTCGCCATGATCAAGATCATGCTAAGGCGTTTGGCACGTTGAGATACTTCACGGACAGGCTCTAAGATCTCAGTCCCGCGTCTTGGCGCGCGTGCTCCCCATATAGCTGACGCGTGCCAAGGCGCTCTGGCGATACGACTACAACAACGTCAGACCACACTCCGCTTTGGGCAACGACACGCCGACAAACGCGCGCCGGACGCTTGAGCAAACTGAGGGCTCCGCGCCCGGCGCACTTGCCCAATCCGGAGACCACGAATACCAAAATCCAACCCGCAGACTCTCGTTATGAACGAGGGACGCTTGGGGAGCAGGTCACAACCGATTATCGCAACAAGACTAAATCAGCCCTTGCCATAGGCGGCGTCCACATATGAAGCACTTCTCAGCCAGAATGTGAATCCTGTTTGTGGGTCCTGAGCCTAGTTCGCTTCTTCGCCATGTCTGGCGCTCTTTTTTGCTAGCATAGCGGTGGGACAACCCAATGAGAGAGAGCCAATTCATCTATTTTAGTATCCGATTATCACTTTTAGCAGATCAGTCTTAGCGCTTAGGACCGCAGATGTTGCACAGCAATGAATGTCGGGTTGTCCGCATCTCAACAGGCACTACGAGGCGAATGCTGCACCGCAACAGAAGTTGAAGAGCCGACGTGGAGAAGCTTCATCGCTTCTCAAATTTGCACCCGCACAGCCAAAAATTGTACAATGGAGGGGCGGTATGATTGGCCATGATAGTATGTGAATTTTAGTGAAGGGTGGGTTCCTTGGGGCGTGAACTGCGAGATATTGAAGCCAGAGCAAACAGCTTGACTGTTTGCTCTCGCCAAGATTTAGCCCGGCGCGGGGTTGCGCGGATCGGGGGCAGTCATGCCCTTTGATGATTATCGCAACATTGCCGAGACAGACGCTAAGCACATTCGGGCCGAGCTGATCAAGGCATTCAACGATACGTCTGCCGGGCGCGAGACCGGGCGTCTAGAGGTATCTCACACGCATGCCACCGGCGAACGCACCGAACAGAACAAGCGCAAGAAGTCTGCCCGGCAATTCCTGCGCGATATCCAGCGGATCATCGAAGATGGCGAACTCGCCGGATACATGGCTGACAAGATCATCGGTGCGAAGAGCAATGCCGACATTGCCGATATGGTCTCCCGCATCAAAGCCAAAACCGGCCTGACCCTACAGGAATACGCCGCCGGGATCATTGGTGCGGACGATGCTCTGCGCAGGCCGGGTGAGACTGAAGCCCATTACAATCGCCGGATCATCACGGCGGTCACCGCCGAGATCATCGATCCCGCTACCGGACGCATCAAGAAACAGTACGAGAATGATGTGCTCGCGCAGATCATCCTGGCCGACGAAGCCTATCGCGACATCCTTGCGAGCGTTGACAGGATCAATCGGAATGAATTCGATGCAGATGGGCTGGTGCAGACATTCGCCGATGCGGGATACATTGAGGCCGAGGCAGCGGGCCAACATGTCGAAAACAATGCGCACAAAGGCAATCTTCGGGATGCTCAAAACGCTCACGCAGACCAGAAAAACAATAGCGAACAGATCGCTGCCGACGCTGAGAGCTTCTTTGCCTCAGTACCGCCAAGGACGGTAGTTGGAACAAAGCCTGGATAGCTACTTCGGTAGGGCTTTAACCAGCCTCAGCTTCTCAATCACCTTTGGCGCGTCGTTCCAAGCAGTCTGCAATCCGATGATCGGCTCGCCGTGCGTTTCATATAGAAGGTGGCCGATGTGATAGGTGAGCCCGGTCGCTCTCGCATCATTCTGCCAGTAAAAGTAGCGAGCCTCGACGCCTAACTCGGCAAAACGCTGGACGAACAGTTTGCCGAGGTCATCGCCATTCTTGACACGCGCGTTCGGTACATCCTGACCAAGATGGATCAAGATTCCGACACCATTGTTACTCTCGGCATATTTTCGCGCCGCCGATGATGCCTTATCAAGCGCGATCGTCTCTGCCGTCCAGTTCTCCGATGAGTACCGATCATCATTCGCCATTATCTGTTGGGGATAAATCACAATCGAGAGCAGTATCGCGATTGCTGATACTGGAAGGAATCGCGTATTCAAAAGGGAAGGGTTTTGAGTATGCAGATTTATACAAGCGCAATTATTGAATTTGTATTGAGACGGCAGAGTTTCCGTGCGAATCTCGACACCATCCTGACACGGAGGCGCGATCTCGATGGCATGCCAAAACCCTTCGGTTTTGACATGCGGGGAGGTGCGGAATGAGGGACTTTGTAGCGATGCCGTGGCCCGGGCCGGAAGCAACGCCGGACTCACCGCACGGGCTGCGGATCGGCTATGCGCGGGTCTCGACCGAGGATCAGCGGCTCGACTTACAGCTCGATGCGCTGGCCCGCGCCGGATGCGATCAGGTGTTCCATGATCATGGCGTGTCTGGGGCCAAGGCTGCGCGGCCCGGACTGGATGCTGCGATGAAGCAACTTATCGAGGGCGATGTGCTGATCGTCTACAAGCTCGACCGGCTCGGGCGTTCTGTCCTACATCTCGCCGACCTGCTGACGCGCATGGACAGCCAGGGCATTCACTTCTGCTCGCTCAGCGAAGGCATCAACACGACCACGCCCGGCGGTCGGCTCGTCTATCATGTCTTTGCCGCTGTTGCCGAATTCGTGCGAGAGATGATCCGTGAGAACACCATCAATGGCCTCGCCGCTGCCCGAGCGCGCGGATCAAAGATTGGCCGTCCGCTACTGATGGACGATGCGCGCATCCTAGAAGCGCACCGCTACATGCACCAGGAGGACAAACCGCTGGATCAGGTTGCGGCGCGGTTCGGGGTATCAAAGAGCACGCTTATTCGCGCGCTCAGTCGATTGGATCTAGCTCTCGTTGCGTAAGCCGCGGGGGGGATGCAACGGGGACTCTGCCCCTTGCCAAGAAGGGATTGTATTACAATCCACAGCTTGCCTTTGCATTTGATTTTGCATTCGTTTTCATTTTTGAGACTTTGAACTGAACGTCGTTCGTGTAATCTTCGTCGGATCAACAACCTGACGAACTCAGGACGCAAGCTTACGCGATGACCGCGCGACCATTCTTCGACGCATTTTGTGTTGTAGCACATGATCTTTGAAGTAGATCACCTAGCTATGACGCGGCTCGGATGGCGTGATCAAGGCCTAAGTGTCGGCCTCTGCCACGGTTGTTTTGATATCTTCCATATCGGTCACGCCCTTCATCTTGAGGAATGCTCGAAAAAGGTGGATCGATTGATTGTATCAATCACGGCAGATAACTTCGTAAGAAAGGGATTGGGGCGTCCGGTGTTTGATGAAAAAGAAAGAGCTGTGGTGATAGCTTCAATAAAGCACGTGGACGCGGTTTGCATCAGCCACTCGGATACTGCCATACCTGTGCTAGACGCGCTCATGCCAACGATGTTTTTCAAAGGTAAGGACTACCAATCTGAGATCGCTCAGCCTGGGTTCGTCGAGGAGAAGGAATTCGCGAATTTGCACAACATATCTGTTTGTATCACAAAGTCAGAAAAATATTCATCGACCAATGTACTTAAATTAATTGGTTACTGCTGAATTGAGTTTTGAAGAGAACTTCTGCTTTATATTTGACTTGGATGGTGTTTTAGTCTCGACAGCCATCCATCACGCGGTGGCTTGGTCACGATCCCTCGAACAGCTCCGTATCGAGTATAAGAGCGGAGACGTTGAAAGGACGAGGGGAATGTCGCGGCGCGCTTCTGCTCAATCACTCCTTCACAATTCGGGACACGTGACTGAGCAAAGAATCTCTGATCTGATGGAGATCAAAGACTCTCATTATCGAAGTATCGTCCTCAATCCGAACGCATGCTTAAAATTCCAACGTTGCGATGAAATATTGGCTGGCCTGAAGAACTTCGGGTTCAAGCTCGCAGTCGCGTCCGCAAGCAAGAATGCTCAGGAGATCTTGGAAAAAGAGTGTTTGCTGAAGTTCTTTGATTATGTATCAACGGGTAATTTTTGCGGCCCAGCGAAACCTCAGCCAGATCAACTAATTGACGTTGCTGAAAAAATCAAAATCAAAACAGAATGCTGTATTGTAGTCGAGGACTCGGAAAATGGAATTCGTGCAGCAAGTTCTGCTGGAATGTGGAATATCTCAATCGGCGCTCATTTGAAACAGAATGATAGAACGATACTGTCATTTGAATCGTTGGATAATATTATTATTCAAGATATTAAGTGTCTCTTACATGATTTATACAAAAAAATGACAATCAAAAAATGATTTTCTCTCAACAACACATGATTTACGTGAGCTCCATGACCCGGTAGACTGATTTTTTTATCACGGATACAAAATTTTCTGGCAAGGGCCGCTTAAGTCTTTTCGAGAAAAAGGTAGCAAAATCCTTCGATTGTTGCGTACGAAGCGATTTCATTGTGCCGATATAATCGAGGACCAGACTGGACTGAACCGCCATCACGTCCTCCAAGTTCGATTGTATTTCCAAAATCTTAACCAAACCATCTTTGCGAGCACCGATCAGAACATCACGCAGAAACAAACTCACATATGAGCTGAACCCAACAATCGTCGGAATCTCCGCGGAGACAAGCTTCATTGGTTCTAACTCTTCAAGCGGATTGAACCCTGCGCGCTCAGCAAAGTGTTCGCAAATCGCAATCTGTTTTGATCGATCGGCCTGCGCTTGCGCTGCAACGAGTCTCATACTCGCCGTTCCAAGATAGTTCTGCGCCGAGCCATGCGCAGCTTCGGCAGCATCGAAGATCCGCGCCGATTGCGGACTACCTCTTGTCGTGTGCGCAAAGGCATGAGCCGCTTGCCGCAAAAAGCCAGAATACTCATAGTCAGAAAGAACGGCACGTTGCTTAAATTGATCTGGTCCGTCAAAAATCAGAGCCTCATATGCGTTCTGAGCAAATGCCCAATCTCCATGTTCATTCAACCAGCATAACAGCTCTCCCAGAAGTGCATATTTTGAACGCGCGCCGAGATTTGGGTAACGGTCGAGGCTAGGACCAATCTCATCTGTCAAAATTTGCGTAACGACCAGTTCTACGTAGGACGGACAAAGATGCATAGACCGTCGAAGATACCTTAGCGCCACGCAGACGGAGTCAATCTGTCCCGAGAATGACGATTTGCGCGCGCTACGATCAAGATGGTAATTTAGGACTGCTGCGCCGGACGCCGCGCTTAGGTTGCCAGATCGATAATTCTGATTTGCCGTGTCGGATAGTGAGCGTCGTTCTAACGCCGCAGGCACATCGAAAGGCTCATCGACGGCGGGCTCCCTGCACCATTTCTCTATGTACGCCGCAAGTTTCGAGGAAAGTGGAATGCCGTAGGTAGCTTCGACACGCGAAAATCCATCGGCGCGATACTTCGAAGGAAGTGATACACCAGTAGCGACGCAAATACTGCTAGTGAAAAATTTTGCTGCAAAGCGAGCTGAAGCAGGCATTATGGTTCGTCGAAACTCCAGTCATGAACGTCACTCAATGTGTATTTGAATTGAATATCTTGCCCTTGGAGTAGATTTTCAAACGACACGCGATTGCAGAAAAACAAGAGAGCAAGCAACGTCGAAATGCGCGGGTTTGCTCGACCATCAGAGATCGCCTTCAAACGATTGTTCCATATTTCTTCAGTCTCAAAATATGGAATAGGAAGGCGAAAGACTTGGCAAACGTAGAAAAAGTGTTCGTGTACCTCAGAGAATCCAGAAGTGACTACGGACTTGCGAACTTCGTCAACTAAGAAACGTCTTCTGTGGTCGACCCGCGTTATCCATTTCTCATTTCGGAAAGACTCTGCGGTTTCGCAAAATGCAAACCGCAATCTCTCCAGCTCTCCGTACTTTTCCGCTTTTTCTGGGGCAACACCACTTACCGAGGCGCTCAAACGCGCGATTTCATCGCGATACCATTGGCTGGCGTTGGTGGGTTGGCGCTCTCGAGCCAGCAGCACCTCAGCACCTGTTTCCCGGAGCACCTTGCTAACAGGCACATCGGATTCTCGGGTTAGCCGACTCTCTGATGGCTCCTTTGAGCTATGCCGAGCTTTCCGCTGCCGAAGCAAAGCATCAACGCCAACATCTTCTCGAAGCTTTTTTGCAAAGTCCAGAAGCTCGCTGACCGGGATGGTTTTTGCCGGGGCCCATTCTCGAGCGTCCTTCAACGACCGCTTTTGACCGAGGGCAATGTGATCAAGCCGAGTAGCGTATTCTTCGTACTCAGGAATCTTGTGAATCAGATAAAAGATTGCAGGGCGGAACGGCTGAGAGGCTTTCTTGCCACTGCATAAGTTCTGGATGAACTGACCGTGCTTGGTCTCGCGCTTCCAAGGTTCGCCAGACTCATAGTGCGCCAAATTTGCAATCGCGGCTTGCACATACTTTTTTGGGTAATGCCGAGTATTCTGTTTAAGTTCAACTCCAGGACCTTGCGGAGCTTCGACGATAGAGTTCAGGGCTTTAATCAGTTCTTCCCAGAGCGCCGGTTTTCGCAGTTCAAATGCATTCGGATCTTCGTCCTCAAGCTTTTCGATAAACTCATCGTATTCAGGAGAACGTTCCACCGATCCGCCCAGCTATTGCAATCGAACCATTACTCCAATCCCGGGAACTTGGGCCCCGCGTCTGGTTGCTTCGGGAAATACTGCGTGCCGCGGCGCCAGAATTCAAGTTTGATCTCTTGTCCAGTTTCAGGATCGAATTTGATCACTGCTGGTCCGCCTGACCTGTCCCTAAAGCCGTGAGTGTAGAACCTTATTTCTGTTACCTGTCCGGATGCGTTTCTGTAGATAACTGCCGGATCGTCATCACCAGCACGATGAGTCAAGCCGTTTTCCGAGTACGCCTCCATGCGATGAACATCTGAACCATACGCATTGATAATCTCCGCCGGTGCTCCATCGCGATGCCGTTGTCCGTCTCGATACCAAGCCCGATACTCCTTTTCTCCGTCTTCCAGGCGGTCGAGCTTGTAAACTGCTGGATCATCGCCGTCGCTGTCGAGTTTGCCTTCGAGCGTACGGCTTACGCGTGACACGATTCGGTCCGTTTCGATTTCACGCTCGGTCGTCACAACAAACTGTTTCTGGTATTCGCTTGTACGCACACTCGATGATACCAGGATCTGGTCTCAGATCGCAAACTGCATCCAAATCGTTTATATTTTTCAATGGGATAAGAGATCTCAGAATTTTCGCAGGATCTTGTATTCTACAAGGTCAGTACAAGAAACGTTGCCGGAAACTCGGGCCGAGGTTGAACAGCTTGGACCAGAAACATGGCATACCCGTTTCACTACCGCGACCCGGTGGATACCTTGGCGGCAGAAGCGTCAGGAAGCGACGTTTCGATTTCATATGCCTATGCGGCGGTTGCACGGCGCAGGGGCATTTACGAACGATCGCTAGCGCCGTCCGCAATTCTGAATTCGGTCGAACGCCCAAACTCGGATACGGATGACACCGAGGATGGCAGTCAGGAGCTGGCACCGTCTCTCGAAGCCTGCGCCGAACTCCAACACGCATACACATATTTCAATGACTACCATTGGGATGGTCGCCTGCCGCCGTGCATGATCGTCTACACGCGCCGGAAAAGCTGTCTCGGATACTTCGCGCCAGACCGCTTTCGCCGCATTGATGGTGTCGAGGTCGCGGAACTTGCCTTACATGCCGGTCATCTGGCAGCGCGTGACGATCGCGACAGCCTTTCAACACTCGTCCACGAAATGGCGCATGTCTGGCGCCACTACCTCGGCCCTCTGAACCGAAACGGCGAACGCGTCACCAATGGGTATCACGATCTCCATTGGGCCAGAGAGATGTTGCGGGTCGGTCTAGTGCCGTACGCGCTTGGATGCCCTGACGGCAAAATGACCGGCTATCGCGTGTCGCACCGCATCCAGGACGGCGGTGCCTTCGACGAGGCTTGTCGCGCTCTGCTCGACGACGGGTTCCAGATCAACTGGGGTGATCGGATCGTACGACCAAGAGCGAAAGGCGAGCCTCCGCAGAAAGCTGCAAAAAAGGATCGCATTAAGTTCACCTGTCAGACCTGCGGTTTAAACGCCTGGGCGAAACCAACGGCACGGCTAGAGTGCGGTACCTGCAAAGCTCCGCTGAAGCGGGCGGCGGTGCTTGCATGAGGCATCTCCTGTTCGACACCGCGACACGTCGCGCCCGCTTCGAGGTGCGGGTCGTCTGCAATGCGCCAAAGGGCAAGATCGATACCGCAGGTGACGACATGGCCGAAGCGATCTCGGCGATCTCGGGTGGCGCAACGATCAAGAAGATCAAAGGTGTTTGGGCTGCGGACGGATCGCTTGATCTCGATCGCTATCAGGGTCCGTTTGAACTCGCGGACGGCATCGCGATTGAAGTCACGGTACCGTTCGATCGCGTCGAGGCGCTTTACGCAGCCTTACCGAAGATTGTTGCCGATGCCTGTCAGAGGCATGGCCTGCCTGCCCGCTGGATCGACACGAACATCGACATCTCCGGCGCGTTGATCGCCGGGCACTTCAAAATCGACCGATCTTAACTGCCCGACCAACCCCGGGATCGGCGTGTGCCGTTCCCCAAACCCAAGAGGAGCAACATGAAACTGCAAACACCAGACCGTTGGATTCAGAACAACTGGGTTCCGGCGACACCTCCAGATCGCGAAGATCGACGATCCGGCGGGCTCCAACGCCTCGGCATCGACCGTGGCCTTGTTGGTGCCGCAACCGAGATCGGAGATCAGGATCCTGCCCTTGCCTCTGGCGAAGCATATGTCGAATCCGAGTTCCAGATCAGCTACGGCGATCAGGTCGCCGCATTGGAGCGCGAACGCGGTCATGTCCAGTCGCGCGTAAAGGTCGAGACAACTGCGCTCGACGGAATAGACGCGCAGCTAGCAGGAGAGCCGCTGCAAATCCATGCCTCCCAGATGAATGGTGGCGTGGATGGTCCGGCGGATCCGAAGACGGAAGTGCCCCCTCGAGATTGGCAGTTGCTGGACAAGCTCGAAGCCGTTGTGGCACTCGTCGCGATCATCCTGCTGTCGATCGCGTCTTACTTCGGCGTGCACGCCACCTTCACCAACGCGCAGCTGCCGATCGTCGACGATAACGCGCACCTGCCGTTCATGTTGGCAACGCTGGTTCCAGTGGCAGGTCTCGCCGTCAAGCTCGCGGGCAACGTGTTCAGCGACCCCGCCAATCGGGACCGGTACCGCAAAGGAGTAGCGATCACCGGGCTGGTAGCCTTCTTCTTCTGGGTGCCAATGTTCGCGGCGTTGTTCGAAGGCCTCTCGGGCGTCTTTGATCCGTTCAAGGACCCGAACCACATCCTCGGTTGGGGCTTCAATGTTGGTCACATCTTCGCAGAGGTGCTGATCGCTGCCGGGATCTGGTCTCATCTGAGCTCGGTCATGCGCAAGTATGCGCCAACCGAACTGGTCGACAACCCGGCACGCCCGCCACTTGAGCGGGCCAAGGCGGCACAGATCGAGGTGGTCGAGGCCTTGAGCGCCCGTCTTGGCGGGATCGAGGGCAAGCTGAGCCAGTTCTACGGCCTGCGCGACAACGCCCGGATCCTCGTCGACACCGCCATCCGACAGAAGATGAACCAGAAACCCCATGACGGGCTGCTCTAACAGCCCGTCACCCTTCCCTGACATGGAGATGTTCACGATGTTGAAGAAACTGATGAAAACTGCATTGGTCCCGCTGGCCATCCTGGTCACCACCGGGCCTGCAATCGCGAAGGAAGCCGTGATCGGCCTTTCCCCCTTCGGCGCGGTCGATCAGAAAAGTGCCGAGATCCGGGCGGTGGCCGTCCATCTGCTCGAGACACTGCAGCCCGGCGAAACCGGTTGGATCGTCAATGCATGGACCCAGGAACAAATCGCCGAGATCACAATCTCAGCCGACCCTGCGAAGTCCAAATCCATGCAGAGGCGCATGCGCAACGCGCCGGGTTTCTTCGCGGAGCTGAAGCGCTTCGCGGAGAATGCGCAAGCACCGGATGGCGAGAGCTTTGAGGGTCAGATCGACATGCCTGGCTTCCTGCGGGCCGTGGGCGCGAACTACCCGGCGGACGTGGCACGGGACTTGATCCTCTACAACGTCTCGCCGCTGACCCATGATCCGCGCATGCCCGCACTTTCGATGCGGGACGGCGCTGTGCCGGATGACGCCTCGATCGCCGCGTCGCGTGCCGAGAACGTCTACGGTGCTGCACGGGAAGCAACGCTGCTCTCCAATTACACCGTGCACTGGGGCACAAATGGCGAAGGTTGGAGCCTGTCGGATCGCCATGCCCATCACCTACAGCGCTTCGTGGCGCTTTCGGCCACAGAGCGCGGTGCCTCGGCGCTGGCGACCTTCGCGACCGACCCCGCAACGGCACTGCGCAATGCCGTGGCGGGGATCTCGAAGCCGGTGGGCGAGTATGCGTTCAAGCCCGGCGATGCGCCGACCATGATCACCTATCAGGCTGCCGACGCCGTACAGGATGCCGAGGCCGCCGGATCGATCTATCGTCGAGCGCTCAGCGAACGGGTTCCCACCGTAGAGGAGGTTAAGCGAGCCCAGAACGTCGAGATTGCGATCCGCTGGACCTGCGATTGCGATTTCGATCTGGCCGTGCAGCCGCAGGGCGGAGATCCGATCTCGTTCCGGGGGCTTCAGACCCGTGACGGCTTCCTGTTCAAGGACTTCACCTCGTCGGCATCGCTGGATCTGGGCTGGGAGACGATCTCGCTGCCCGGTCCAATCGATCTTTCCACCACTACGATCGCGGTCAACCTGTTCAGAGGACAGCCTGGCAGTCAGGTCGAGTTGCGCATCGCGATCGACACCGAGACCTGGGGGCGAAGTTATGTCCTTTCTGGTGCTGAAGACCGAGGCCAGGGCTTTGCGGCAACCCTGAGGGACCAGGCCCCTGCGAATGTAGCCTGGGTCGTTGTTGATCCCCGCGCCATGCTCGGGGGTGTGTGATGACCGAGTCCTCGGGCGGGAATGCCGTCTGGAAGTTCAATGCGGCGTGCCTACGCGCCGCTGCGGCCGGAGCGCTTGGATGGCTGTTCTGGCACGCAAGCATGCTGCCGGGATGGGAGCTCTTCATCTTCTTCGCTGCGATCTTCGCGCTGGCCGCCGTCAAGCAGGCAATCATCGCGCTGATCGCTTTCGTCCGCCTGATCCTGCGTCAGCGCAAATGGGCGCAGTATCGGCGGCAAGGGACCGCGCCAAAGGCGGACCGCATGGCAGGCGAGGCTGATCTGAAGCGCCGGGGGATCCTGCGGTGAGCGTCTGGAGCAGAATGCTCGGGTCGTCAGCCTTCAACCCGGAAGGTCAGCGTCTGCTCGGTCTGTCGCTCGAGAGCGGCAGGCCGATCTTCGCACCCAAAGGACACAGTCTGCTGCTCTCCGCCAATGGCGGTGGCAAGACAACGCGCGGGGCGATGCCTTGGCTATTCAGCCTGATCGCCTCAGACCCAGACAAAGCGACCCTCGCGCTCGACAGCAAGGATGCCGAGATCGCGCAGCAAGTGGTGCCCATGCTCGCGAGGATGGGCCGCAAGGTCGCCGTGATCGACGATATGTGGACTTGCCCGGAGCTGGCGGAGTATCGCGTCGATTTAAACCCCAATGGTCTTGCGGTGGCCGCGCATCGCCGTGATGCGCGGGACGTAGTGCTCGCGAAAGAGACGATCAGTAAAGCCTTGATCGAGCAGCCAAAGGACGACGCCAAGAACCGCTACTTTTACGAGTTCCCGCAAAATATCGCCGATTTCGCCTTGGGTGTGATGCTTAAGCGCAATCCGATGGAAGCGACACCGGGTGCGGTCTCGGCACTGATCAATGATCGGGGTCTGCTGCTGAGCTTTGCCCGGATCGAAGCCGAGGAAGGCGATGGCTCTCTTCAGGACCTGGGTCAGGCGATCCTCGACATGCAGGTCCACGAACACTGGCCCCAGCATCTCGAAGCTGCCCAGCGCTCAATGCGGCTATTCTCCAAAGACAGCCGTTTGCACGAAGCCGGGCGCGGAGCCACGTTGACGCATGAGGATATGATCCGCGATGGCTATGTGATCTTCCTATGCGGGCCACAAGCCACGATGAACCGGCTCGGCCCGTACTACGCCCTGCACATCCTGTCGTTCACGACGGCCTTGTACCAGCGTGCGGGCGCGCTGCGGGTGATCGCAGATGAGTTCACCAACACCCCACTGAAGTCGCTGGTGGAATCGCTGACAACCCTGCGGGCCTTCGGTGGTGAGATCCACATGATCGCGCAATCGCGCTCCGAGATCATTCGTCGCTTTGGTGAGCAGGAAACCCGAACCATCGAAGATAACGCGATCGTCAAGCAGTGGTTCGGTTTCTCATCGTTCGAGGAAGCCGAGCGCGTCTCGAAAGCGATTGGCGAGGAACATGCGGTCGCCTCGGGCCTCAGTGGCGACACGGACGGCTTAAAGTCGCAAGAAAGCCTCAGCCTGAACCGCCAGCGGGTGCTCTCAACCTCGGAACTGATGGCGCTGCCGCGTGAGATCCAGCTCGTTCACATCAAAGGGGTGGGCTTCTTCATGGCGCGCACGATCGCCCAGAACGAGATCGCGCCCTACTGCCACCGGATCGGGGACAACCCGCTCGAAGGCAGTCGTCTGCCGCCGGAGCCAAAGATCCGGCTCACCACTCCCAAACGCAGTTCTGGATGGAGATGGATATGAAACTCGCAAGCCTGTTCACCTGGATTCTTGTGCCCGCCGCTATTTGGGCCGTGTTCGTTCTCTGGGGCTCGCCCCATATCGCGCTGAGCTGGCGCTTCCACGACAACGGCAATCGGTACGATCCGCTGGCCGAGCGGTACTACACCGAATGCACCTACTACGGCGCGCTCGGGGCAATCACCATGCCCGCAGAGCTTGGCTCCTGCCCATGGGTTCGCTTCTTCCGCGAGGATCAGGTCTAATGCGTGCGTGTCAGATACTGCTTGTCGACCGGATCATGTATCCGGTCTTTCAAACCGAAGCGCGCGGTCAACTCCAGCCGCACCATGGCTTTCAGCCCAAACAGGATCTCGTCCTGGGCGATCCTTCCCTTGGCGATCAGACAGTCGCAATGGTCCCGATCGTTCTCGGCGAACACCTCCCAGGGCGCAACCTCCTGCCAGAGCGCGACATAGCCCATGGGTTCCAACCACTCCTCGATGTCCTGAATGTCTTCAAAGGCAATCATAGAAGCAGTCTATCAAAACCGGATCCCGTGATGCAAATTTACGGAGTTATCGAATGAGCTTATCCACGACAGAGGCCGTGCAGGAAGTCCATCGCCTGGCGCTGCAGCAGTCGGTCTCGCGCATCCTGGGCACGGAACAGGAATGGTCGCGCTTCAACACCATCGTGCGTGAAGCCGCCGAACGCGTCGATGCCGAGAAAGCGGACTTCAGGCACGATTACCAGACCCGACTGGCAGAAGCGCGTCAGGTCATCCTGCGTGAGCAGAGCAAGCATACGCTGGAGCACCCGACACCGACGGGAATTGAGAAAGCGCCGCCGAGCCCGGAGCGGATCGACATCATGGCCATCAATCGCGTGCAGGCCGACCATGAGCGGCGCATCGCTGCGATCCGGCAGGATGAGGTCGATGGCTATCGCGGGCTCAGCGCCACGGTCCGCGAACGCGAGGCCCGCGAAGCTCATGCCCGCGACAGGCACAAGGGCCATGCCCGGGATCGCTTCAACCTCGCCAACCAGCAATCGCCATACCTGGCGAAAGCCCGGACGCGTTCCGGCCCAACCCAGTGAAAGGAGAGACATTCATGACCGACACAACAACGAACCCGGCGGAAAGCCCGATGCAGGCTGCGAGAGAGTCCTTCTCTGGCAAAGGCCTGACCGAAAGCCAATTCCAGGAAGCCTGGGCGATCACCGCCGTCCTGAACACCAAAATCCACGCAACCGGATCGTTCCGCGATACGCTCACCGACTATGCCCATGCCTATGCGCGGGATCAGCGGTTCGACTCGCTGCGCGGTGAGACCATCCTGCGCGATGTCTACAAGGGCCGCTTTGGTGAGACCATGAACCAGACCCGCGAAACCCTGGCAGCTTCCGCAGGGAACTTGCCAGAGACCGCACGGGAGCGAGCGCTGACCTGCGCCATGGGAATCAGTGAGCTGATCCAGGCACCGCCAACCCAGCCATTCTACATGGCATATGACCGTGCAGCGACAACACTGGCAGCGGAGTTCAAGATCACGCAACGCGCGGCCAAGACGCTGTTGACCGAGACCTATCACGAGAAGGTCCACAGAGACCTGGCAGCCGATTGCAAGGAAGTCGAGCGGCTTTACTACAAGCCCACTCGCGAGGCAGAGCAGGGTCGCGATGCCCAGACACAGGCGCAAACCCACAGCCAGCAACGCGCTTGAAGAAAAACAACTCTGAATTGAATTTTCCCTTGCAATCCATACGCTTAGCGTTCAGTATGTTCCTCTTTTGTTCAATAACGAAGGGAATCTGAACCCCGGACGCATCATCAGAAAGGAGGCATCTATGCAGACCCAAAACCCTGTCCCGCCAATACCACCGGAGCGCGAACCGAATGCACGCCCCAAGGTCCAGTTCGACTGGCGAGACTGGCTGCCGTACCTTGCAGCCTCCGATGCGTCTGAGGATCAGAAGCGTGAATTGATCGAGACGGTCTGGGCGATCGTCCTGACCTTCGTCGATCTCGGATGGGAAGTTGAAGCTGCATCTGAAGCGTCCGAAAAAAACTGTGGACAGAGTTTCGACCTGACCGCCGCGCTGATGTCTGCCGTGGTACAATCTGAGCACAGCAATTTGCCTGATGACACGGTCCGCCCACATCCGATCGACCCGGAAACCGAAGATGCGGCCTGAGTTCGATTCAATATTTTAGAAAGGAGTTAGACATGACCGATACCAACGATACTGAGTTTATTGTGTCCGCTTCCGCGTCCGAGGCGATGATCAGAATGCTGGAATGCGGCCGGACTGATCCTGACACCGGGTTCATCGAGACCGTCCTCGCAGCGCATGCCCGATTCATCGACAGCAGAAGCGATGACAAGGAAGCGGTATGAACACAGCGAAAGCACTGATCTATTGCCGCGTATCCTCGCGGAACCAAGAAGAGGACGGCCACGGGCTGGAGTCTCAGGAAACCCGTTGTCGCCAGCATGCCGCAGCGCGCGGTTACGAGGTCGCTGCTGTCTTTCCGGACACCATGACCGGTGGTGGCGACTTCATGAATCGTAAGGGCATGGTGGCCCTGCTCAGCTTCATCGATGCGCAACCGGACGAAGCATTCGTCGTGATCTTCGACGATCTCAAACGCTTCGCGCGCGATCGCGAATTCCACTTCCGTCTGCGCGACGCCTTCCGTGAGCGCAACACCCGGATTGAATGTCTGAACTTCGCCTTCGATGACAGTCCAGAGGGCGAGTTCATGGAGACGATCTTCGCGGCGCAAGGGCAGTTGGAGCGCAAGCAGAACAGCCGACAGGTTGCCCAGAAGATGCGCGCCCGGATGGAGAACGGCTACTGGATCCACACGGCGCCCGTCGGTTATCGCTATCAGACGATCAAAGGCCAAGGAAAGGTGCTGGTGCCGAACCCGCCCTTCGACGATATCATCCGCGAGGCCTTCGAAGGCTACGCCAATGGCCGGTTCCAGAGCCAGGCCGAGGTCAAGCGGTTCTTCGAGAGCATCCCGCACTATCCGCGCAACCGGAAAGGCGTGATCACCCAGCAGCGCGTAACCGACATCCTGACCCAGCCGATTTATACCGGCTATATCTGCTCGGTGCGTTATGGGCTGATCTGGCTCAAGGGCCATCATGAACCCCTGATCAGCGTCGAGACCTTCCAGAAGGTCCAGGACCGCCGTGCAGGCACTGCCAAGGCCCCGAAGCGGGCCAATGTCGGCGACGACTTCGCGCTACGCGGCTTCGTCTGCTGCGATGGTTGTGGCGTGCCGCTGCGGTCGTCCTGGGCGAAGGGCCGTCACAAGCACTATGCCTACTATCTCTGCCAGACGAAGACCTGCGACGCCTATGGCAAGTCCATCCCGCGCGACCAGATCGAGGGAGAGGTTGGCAAGATCATCAAGACGCTGCAGCCCTCCAAGGAACTGATCCAGATGGCGAGTGCGATGTTCCGCATTGCCTGGGAGGCCCGCCGGGCACTGGCGGCCAATGCCATCGCATCCGGCAAACAGCAGATCCAAGACATCTCGAAGCAGATCGACACACTGCTGGAGCGTATCCTTGGCGCCACCAGCGAAACCGTCATCCAGGCCTATGAGGCCAAGATCGGCGATCTGGAACGCGCCAAGGCGATTGCCACCGAACAACTGGCTAAACACGCCGAACCAAAGGGCAACTTCGAGGAAAAACTAGAACCGGTGCTCACCTTCCTCGCAAACCCTTGGAAACTCTGGGAAAATGGTCAGACCACCCTGCGCCGTGCGGTGCTCCGTCTGTGCTTCGCGGACCGCCTGAACTACTGCCGAATTGAGGGTGCTAGAACCGCCGATTTAGCATTACCATTCAAGGCGTTAGGCGCACTCGACGGTGCTGGATTGAGAAGTGGTGCCCAGGAGAAGACTCGAACTTCCACTCCCTTGCGGGAACTGGCACCTGAAGCCAGCGCGTCTACCAATTCCGCCACCTGGGCCGGTTGCGTGAGCGCGGGAGATAATAGCGCCGACCCAAGCTGTCAACGGCTTCTTTACGGCTTCGCGCAATCCAGATTGCCGGTACGCGACCGGGTAACCCATTGCCGTCGACGGGCGTCAGGACTAACACGGTATGCAGTTGGACATGACAGGATGTCAGGCAATGACAGGCTCCACCCCTCTGGTCACGATCATCGGCGGATCCGGCTTTCTCGGACGGTACATCGCGCAGCGCATGGCACGGCGGGGTTGGCGGGTGCGCGTTGCCGTGCGCCGACCGAACGAGGCGATGTTTGTCAAGCCCTACGGCGTTGTGGGTCAGGTCGAGCCGGTACAGTGCAACGTCCGGGACGATGCATCCATGCGTACGGTCATTGCCGGTGCGAATGTTGTCGTGAACTGTGTCGGCGTTCTGTGGCAGAACGGACGCAACACATTTGAGGCTACGCAGGCAGATGGTGCCGCCCGAGCCGCGCGCATTGCGGCGGAGGCAGGGGTCGAGCGCTTTGTGCATATTTCGGCGATCGGCACCGATGCGGACTCGGAATCTGAGTACGCGCGGACGAAAGCTGCCGGAGAGGCCGCCGTCCTCGATTCTATGCCTGATGCGGTCATCCTGCGCCCGTCCGTGATCTTCGGAACCGAGGACGGGTTCTTCAACCAGTTTGCCGGTCTGGCACGTCTGACGCCCGCGCTGCCGCTAGTGGGTGGCGCGACCCGGTTCCAGCCCGTCTGGGTCGAAGACGTCGCCGAAGCTGCGGCACGTGCGACCGTGGGTGACGTACAGCCGGGTATCTACGAGCTTGGCGGACCCAGGGTGGCGACCTTCCGCGACTGCATGGAGCTCATGCTCGGGATCATTCGCCGCCGCCGGATGTTGATCGATCTGCCGTTCTTCGTGGCCAACATCATCGCAACCTTCTCGCAGGTTACAGCGTGGGTCGGCGTTCAACCGCTGCTCACACCCGACCAGATCAAATTGCTGCGCAAGGATAACGTTGTAAGTGAAGGCGCTCAGGGTTTTGAAGCAATTGGCATAACACCGACGGCGATGGAAGGTGTGCTGGAGAGCTATCTCTACGCTTACCGTCCCTACGGCCAGTACACGGCGCTCTCCGAATCCCACAAAGTCGACACATGAGCAGACCCTTGGACGGCTCGAACAGACGCCGGAGTTGTTGGCGGCGTCTTGTCGCCTCGTTCCTGCTCATATGCGTGACTGGTCCGGCTTTCGCCGCATGCGCGGGCCGGAATCTGGTTCCAGAATTGCAGAAGACAGACGCTGAAGGCGTTGCGTCGATGTTCGACCGGGCGAATGCCGTTCCAAACGCGCGTGGGCGCCTGTGGACGGTCGATGTGCCGGGAGCGGACCCGTCCTTCCTGTTCGGAACGTTCCATTCCGGTGAAGTGCTGGAGACTGTGACACCGAAGATCTGGCGGCTGCTTGATGCGGCCCGCATCTCGATTTTCGAAGTCAGCCTGGATCAACAGGCAGCTTTGGAAGAGCGCATGGCCAGCGATCCGGGCTTTGCCTTCGATCTGGACGGCCCTGGTGTGCTTTCCGAAATGACCGAGGCGCAGGCCGAGGCATTTGGCCAGGCGCTGGAGCGGCGTGGAGTGGATCTTTATGCCGCCGACCGTATGCAGCCCTGGCTGCTGGCAGCACTGCTGGGATTTCCGCCGTGCCACCTGCAAGCCATGTCGAGCGGTGATAAACCAATGGATGAAGTGCTGGCGCGGCACGCTGAATCGCTCGGGATCCCTGTAGTCGGCCTCGAGAGTTACGACACGGCGTTGGACAGCCTGAACCGCGTGCCCAAGGAGCAGATGCTCCTGGCCCTGGTCGGAGCGCCCGAGCTTCTGGATCAGGAGGAGGACGTCTTTCGCACGAACGCGTCCCTTTACGCTGCAGGTGAAGTTCAGGCGATCAATGAATTCGGGATCTACCTGACCGAACGGTTCCGACCCGATCTCAAAGTGCGTGAGATCAACGATGCAATGATGACGGAATTGCTCGACGTGCGAAATCGCGCGTGGATGCCAACTCTGGAATCGCAACTGGCCAAAGGCGGTGCCTTCGTTGCAGTGGGTGCCCTCCACCTGCCGGGTGCGGTTGGACTGGTCGAGCTGCTCCGGACCAAAGGGTACACGGTTTCCCGGACTGCGGTGGACTGACGAGCAATCTTCGCTGAAAGGCGACTGTTTGATCATCTCAGAAAATAGCACGGCCCCGTAATTCGGGACCGTGCGGCAAAATCAAAATGTCTTCAGTATGGTCAGTAAAAAGGCCTTCAATATCGGCTGCCCAAGAAGCTGATTGCAATTGCCAGCTGGGGGTTGTCCCGGGCCGCTTTAGTATTCCGGAAGACGTGTCGCCTCCGTGAAACAATGAATAACGGCGACTCAGGCGGTGATTCTGTGATTTTTGTCACACTGAGACCGGACGCCTTCTCGGCGAGGTTAAAATTCCTTTGAGAGGTCTGCGTGAATTGGTGAGACGGCGGATACCTTTCGATCCGGGATGACGGGTAAGTCTCTGAATTCATTGAGTATTTGTAATGTAGAGCGCCACATCGCATCCTTGGCGATATCGCTGGTCGTGCGTGATCGGCTCTTGGGCGATTGCTTGCGGTATCCGACCGGGCAGGGCATCTAGGCCGCATGGATATAACACTCAATGAGGTTGCAGCGGCGCTGGCTCTCGCACCATCGGATGTGCGAACGGATTTCGACCTGAATCCAGAGGTCAAAGCCGAGCAATTGCGGATTCACCGCAAGCGCCCGGCAGCGGTACTGTGCGCCTTGCGCCCGCTCGAGACCGGCTTGCAGGTCATCCTCACGCAGCGTGCGGCGCACTTGAACCAGCACGCCGGTCAAGTTGCCTTTCCAGGCGGAAAGATTGACGCGGCGGATCCAACAGCGCAGGACGCCGCACTTCGCGAAGCCGAGGAGGAGATCGGATTGCGCCCTGATCAGGTGCAACTCTTGGGGGGGCTCGACACCTACCTGACGTCGACCGGCTACACGGTCACGCCCTATGTAGGTGTCATTGATCCTGGTTGGACTCCGTCTCCAGACCCGTCTGAAGTGGACACGGTCTTCGAGCCGCCTTTGGATTTTCTGATGAACCCGCAAAATCGAAAACGTCATCATCACGATCGGAACGGCTATCGCCGATACTACTACGCAATGCCGTGGCAAGGCTTCTATATCTGGGGCGCCACCGCCGGGATGTTGAAAGGCCTGTCGGACCGTCTGGATGTCGTGCGCGGCGTCAGCGGATGATTGGGTCCTAATGCCTGAGATCGATGCACCCTGGGTCGAGGCCCCGGTCAGCAGAGCGGTCATGGATGCTCTTGGCGGTCAGGCGTACTTCGTCGGCGGCTGCGTCCGCAATGCGCTGCTCGACGCTCCTGTAGCCGACATCGATATCGCTACGCCACTGGTGCCCGAGGTTGTTGTCGCACAACTGGTTGCAGCGGACATCAAGGCAATCCCGACCGGTATTGCTCACGGCACGGTTACGGCCGTGCACGAGGGTGAGCCCATCGAAGTGACCACGTTCCGTGCTGACGTCGAAACCGATGGGCGCCGAGCGGTGGTTGCGTTCACGCCGGACATTGCCGTCGACGCGGGTCGCCGCGACTTCACGATGAACGCGCTCTATGCTGATCGCGCGGGAAACCTGGTTGATCCGCTTGGCGGGTTGTCCGATCTGCGAGCGCGCAAGGTTCGCTTCATCGGCAAGGCGCATGACCGAATCCGGGAAGACTACCTTCGCATCCTCAGGTTCTTCCGCTTCCACGCCTGGTACGGTGCCGATGGGATTGACGCAGACGGGCTTGCGGCATGTGCCGAGCTCGCGGATGGGCTCGAGACACTGGCGCATGAGCGCATTGGGTGGGAGATCCGCAAGCTGCTGTCCGCGCCCGATCCAGCGCCCGCCGTTGCCTCAATGGCCGCGTCTGGCGTGTTTATGCGATGTCTTCCGGGCGCCGATCCATCGCCGTTGGCGCCGTTGGTGCACCTAGAAGGGGAAGCAGGGGTCGCGTGTGACTGGCGTCGCAGGTTGACGGCTCTGGGCGGCGGTCCATGGGGTGAGGCTCTTCGGCTTTCGAACGACGAGGTCAAGGCGCTTGATGCGATCCGGGATGCGCTCCAGAGTACTGAGAGCCTGGAGGTCCAAGCGTATCGCCGCGGGTCCGAAGCGACCTTGTCCGCGGCCCTGATCCTTGCTGCGTCAATGGGGCAGGGCGTCCCGAAGAACCTCATGGAGCTGATATCGCTTGGCGCTTCCGCGCAATTCCCGGTGGTTGCGCGCGATTTGCTCGCGCGCGGTGTAGAGAAGGGGCCGGGTTTGGGCGCGATGCTTAAGCAGCTTGAGGAGAGATGGATCGAGAGCCGATTCACACTTCAGAAAAAGGACCTGTTGGGCGAGATCGACGTCGGTGGATCCTTCGGGCAGTAACGGTCCGCCGATACGGCAAAGATCACTCTTCGTCAGTTGGGATGTTCGACAGGCGGCGCACGATTGTCTGACGCAAGTCCAGAAGCGTTGTCAGCAGGTCATCGGACAATCGATCGACCTATTCGGCCGGAGCGTCCTTGGCGATCCAGTTGGTGAAATGGTTAAGCTCGGACATGACCGTCTCGGTCTTTGTGAGTGTGCCGTCGCCGTCACGCTGTTTCCAGTCGGCCCACCATGCCGCAATCTCCGTAAGTTCATCGTCGCTGGCAGGCCGCCGTTTGTGCGGAACGATCTCGCCCTGCTGTGTGATCGATGCTATCTGGTTCAACTCGATCCGGCGTTGCTTGTTCGCGACCTCCATCCGGAAGACCTGCGCGCCCTGCTTTCTGAGGCGATAATACAGTTTCATAGCAGCGCGGGCCTTTGGAACATGCGGAGCTTCGCTCTCTGATCTGATAGGCTTGGCTTAAATCAGCGGTCACGCCGCGCAAAGGATATTCTTTCGAGCGGATAACGCGTGGAACGACCCGGCAGGAAAAATGGGCCGGCACGGCGGCCAGCCCCTAAAATTCGTCCGGTGAAGCATCAGCGCTTGAGTGCGCGGACCTCCCAGGCCTTGAGCGAGGTGCGTGCGGCTGGGCCATAGCCTTCAATCTCGACGCGCAACTGCGGGAAGATCTCGAAGATCTCTTCGCGCACTTCTTCTGCCATCCAGCCGATGCCCTGTTCACCTGGGTGGAAACTTTCGGAAGATGCGCCGTTCGCCGTGACGATCTCGTGGCTGTCGAACAGCATGTGGAAGTACTCGACTTCGCCACCTTCCTGAACGTGGATTGTGTCGCCATTGACCAAGTGCTTGGCTGCGGCCAGGACTTCGGTCTCACCAAACATCAGCTCTGCACGCCAGTCCTCGATCAGCATCCGGTGCAGCGGACTGACCAGCAGGTCTCGGTCGTTGCCAAGTGCGCCCTCGCGGATCTTGATTGGCGCGAACTTGCCCTTGGCTTCGACTACTTGCGAGCCGATCCAGCGGATTGGCTGCGCACCGCCGTCCCGGGTCATCACCATATCGCCTTCGACCAAGTCCTCGATCGCGACCTCTCCGTCCGGCGTCGTGATCATGGTGCCGCGCGTGAAGCAGGTGATGGCTTCGATCTCACTATAGGTGATCGTGCTGATCGTGTTTCCGCCAGAGTCCAGGATGAAGACCTGACCGCTTTCCGACCCGGGAGCATCCGGGACGTCGACGAAGCTTCCGCCATTCAGACCGGTGATCTGGATCTCGTCACCCGTGGCAAGTGGTGCGAAGGGCGGTTCAGTCACCGGGTTGTTGGTGTCGTCAATGACATCTTCTTCGTCAGTCTCACCACCCGTGATTGTGATGTTGCTGCCTGGCGTCAGCGACGCTCCATTAACGAAGAACTCGTCATCGCCGCCGCCGCCCAGCGCCGTATCGCCCGAGCCGACGATGATGTCGTCATCACCCCCGCCGCCATCGAGAGAGTCGTTGCCTGCTCCGCCATCTATCGTGTCCGCACCGTCGCCACCTGACAGGCTGTCATCACCGCCCCCGCCGGAGACCGTGTCATTTCCAGCGCCACCATCCAGAGTATTGCTGCCATCATTACCAATGATGGTGTC
>JBCCBQ010000018.1:0-48067 GCA_039033955.1 Pseudomonadota bacterium | reverse complement strand
GATCGGTCTGCCGCGGGGTGTCATCCGTGCCCCCATATTCCGCATGGGATTGTCAGGGGAAGGACCTTTGCGGGGCCCTCACTCGGTGGCGCACTGGTCGGGCATGACCTCATGCGCCGAGACGCGGACGGCGACCCTGATCGCTGGGCAGCCCATCTGGCACCCGCCGCGGCTAAGGTCGTTCCTAGGCCGGCCCCGATGCGACGAGATGGAAGAAGTATCGCACTGGGGCAGAGGGTGGGGATAGATTTTATGGAGCTTAGCCCTTCAGCATATCTCGCGAGATGATGACACGCATGATCTCGTTCGTGCCTTCGAGGATCTGGTGGACGCGAAGATCGCGGACGATCCGCTCGACGCCATAGTCTTTCAGGTAGCCATAGCCCCCATGAATTTGCAGCGCGTCATTGGCAACCTTGAAACCCGTATCGGTGACGAAGCGCTTAGCCATGGCACACCAGCGGGTCGCGTCAGGTGTCTTCGCATCGAGGCGGGTGGCCGCCTCGTATAGCATGACGCGGGCGGCCTGAAGTTCGGTCTCCATATCCGCCAGCTTGAATTGCGTGGCCTGAAACTGGGCGATGGCCTTACCGAATTGCTTGCGCTCCTGCGCATAGGCGAGCGCCCGGTCGAGGGCATCCTGTGCCCCGCCTAAGGAGCAAGCTGCAATGTTGAGCCGTCCACCATCGAGGCCTGACATGGCAAAGCGGAAGCCGTGGCCTTCTTCGCCGATGCGGTTCTTGGCCGGGATGCGGCATTCGTCGAAGAGGACTTGCCGTGTGGGCTGGGAGTTCCAGCCCATTTTCCGCTCATTGGCTCCAAATGAGAGACCAAGCGTATCCTTCTCAACGATGAAAGTGGAGACGCCCTTAGCTCCATCATCGGAAGTGCGGGCCATGACAACGTAGATGTCAGAGACACCTGCGCCGGAAATGAACTGCTTGCCACCGGTGAGGACATATTCGTCGCCGTCTTTAACGGCTTTCGTGGTCATCGAGGCCGCATCGGAGCCGGATCCCGGCTCGGTCAGGCAATAAGACGCGATCAACTCCATGGAGGTGAGCTTCGGTAGCCAGTACTGGCGCTGCTCTTCTTCGCCGAAGCGGTCGATCATCCAGCTCGCCATATTGTGGATCGAGATGAAGGCCGCGGTGGAGACATCTCCCTGGGACAACTGTTCGAAGATGAGTACAGCGTCCAAGCGTGTGAGGGCGGAACCGCCGACATCCTCGCGTACATAGATGCCAGCGAAGCCGAGCTCGGCAGCCTGCTTGATAACATTGACGGGGAAATGCTTTTCCTCGTCCCATCTTTCGGAATTGGGAGCGAGTTGATCGGCGGCAAATTTGCGCGCCATATCCTGAATCATGACCTGTTCGTCTGTGAACGGTGCGCTCATTGGCATGAACTCCCAAATTCGCTTAAAAGCCGGGTAAGACATGCCACATGGGGGCGCAAAATAAAATGGCTGGATTGCCACATGGCTATGAGGTTCGCTTTGCCGAACAGCTCGATATTCCCGCGCTGATTGCTGCCGACCGGGCCGCATCCGAGCTGTTCCGCCCAACCGGGCTAATTCCGGATATGGGAACCATCCCCGAAAGCGTGCCGACCGATGTGCTGTCTCAAGCGATTGAAGACAGGATGATCATTGTCGTTGCAGACGATCAGGGACCTGTCGGCTTTGCGATGTGCCAGATCCGAGATGAACTACTCTATCTCGATCAGGTCTCGGTCGATCCAGAGCATGGTCGCAAAGGCTTAGGCAAAGTGTTGATGTTTCATGTCTTCGCCCTGGCTGAAGATCACAAACTCTCCGGTGTTGCACTCTCGACGTTTCGCGATCTCGCTTGGAATGGACCTTTTTACCGAAAGCTCGGGTTTCGAGAGATCCCGCGAAAGAAACTCGATGATTGGATGCTGGAGATCGAAGCTGCCCAGGCGGACGAGATGGATGTCACAAAGCGTTGCTTCATGAAGCGACCCGTGCGGCGGGGCCTGTTTCGCCTTACGCGGTGATCCTCACAGGGTCTCAACATTACGATTGAACTGGCGGAGCACACGGCTGCCGATCAGCGCACCATAAATGGCGAAGGCAATGATTGCCGTGATGATCCAGACGCCGATCATTCCGAACACGAGGCCGACGACCGGATCGCCATCGTCCCCTTCACCCCAGAACTCGTTGAACGACGGATCACCTAAAGAAACGAGCCCGGTCACCAGCGCAAGTACGGACGTGCTCAGCACAAAGTACAATATCGCGCGCCGGAGCCGTCGCCCCCTTAAAAAATATCGGATTGGGAATACGATTGCCGCATAAATCCATGCAATTGCGAACACGCCGATAAGCGTGTCCCAAAACTCCTGGCGGGTCAGCTCCTCAAACGCTGTGGCCTCGTCATTCAACGCATTGCCAATAATAGATATGACAAACAGGACGGCGAGAACGAGGACCTCGTACCATTTGAAAGGCATGAAATCACGAAGGTCTTTCTTCTCTCTTGGCGCAGACTTTCTGCTTGAGCGGGACGTGGGAGCGGGTGGCGCGGCCGGGATGTCCTGTGGAATGGCGTCGTGCGCAGACGGCGAAGTTGTTGCCTGCATCAGATCTTTGGGACCAAATTCCTGTCTTGCAATGCGATCAGCAAGCTCAACAAGCTTCGCCATAGGATCCGGAAAAACCTTTATCCAGTTCAGACTCGCTAGTTCATAAAGGAAGTGACCTTTTGGGCGCGTATCCTCGATCAGAACCGGAACGATGTCTTTTTCCATGACATCCGCCATGGCGAGTTCCTTCCGAAGCTGCTTGGACGAATTGCAGTCTTCAGAAAACAGAATGACCAGCGTCTCGGATTTCTCCAGATTTTCGGCGATAGCGTCGCGCCAGTCTGTCCCGCCATCGATTTTCTGATCCCACCAGACGGTGAGACCGCGCGCCTCAAGCGCCCCGACCAGCGCGCCAGCAAGGCGCTGGTCGGTCCGGCGATAGCTGAGGAAAATGTCGTGCATCATAAGCGGTCCCCTCACTCTTCACAGAATCTATAGCGATTGCTTGCGATTGACTAGGCGCTTGGCTCTTGCTCAATGAACCCTATGAATGATCACACTTTTTCGCAGAGTTACCCAGCGACCCGGCTGCGGCGACTCCGTCAGGCATCCTGGATTCGTGATCTCGTTGCCGAGCACCGCGTGACGCCCAACGACCTCGTCTGGAGCATGATTGTGCATGACGGTGATGAACCGCTGGTAGCTGTGCCGTCTATGCCGGGTGTCGAACGGCGGAACGTCGAAGAGGCAGCGAAGGCTGCCATAAGAGCAAAAGAACTCGGCATTCCAGCAATAGCTATTTTTCCCAACATTTCGCCAGATCGAAAAGATGCCGACGGCAATGAGGCACTGAACCCCGATGGACTGGTGCCGCAAGTCATCCGGGCGATGAAAGCGGCTGCGCCTGAGATCGGCATTATCTGTGATGTGGCGCTCGATCCGTACACGACTCATGGACATGATGGTCTGATCGATGACGATGGTTATGTGCTCAACGATGAGACCAAGGCAGTCTTGGTCAAGCAGGCCGTAATGCAAGTCGAAGCGGGCGCAGACGTGGTCGCACCATCGGACATGATGGACGGGCGTGTCGGTGCTATCAGAACTGCTCTAGAAGCTGACGGACACAGTAACGCGCTGATCCTGTCCTACGCAGCAAAATATGCGAGCGGGTTTTATGGTCCCTATCGCGACGCCATTGGATCGGCCTCGGCGCTGAAAGGAGACAAGCGCACTTACCAGCAAGACCCCGCCAACACGGATGAGTCGTTGCGAGAGGTAGCCATGGATCTTGCCGAAGGGGCCGACTTGGTCATGGTGAAACCCGGCCTACCATATCTGGATGTTATCCGACGCGTATCAGAAACGTTCCAGGTGCCAACATTAGCATTTCAGGTATCCGGCGAGTACGCACAGATTATGGCCGCCGCTGAGAACGGCTGGATAGATGGCGATCGCGTCATGATGGAGGCCTTGCTGTCATTCAAGCGTGCCGGAGCGAGCGGCATTATCACCTACTTCGCCGACAAAGCGGCAGAAGCGCTCGCCTGAGTCGTAGACTAGTCGTCGAAACCTTCAGAGAACATATCGCCGAGAAGCGCCGACGAACTCGACTTCCACGCCTCAACCACGAAAAGTACAGTGACGCCTGCCAGAACAAGGCGCGGGGTCAAAGGATTTTGTGCGGCTGTCATCAGCAAATCGAACATGTAAGGCTCACCCGAATCTATAATCTACGATGAGCACAGTCTGCCCGAGAGGTCTTAACGGAGATTGAGTCAATTAAGGTCCGAATTGGGCCAAAGGGTAACCAAAGTGCCTCCAATTCTTTACCTGTGCGAACAAAGGATTAAAGACAGGTCCCATGGCGGCTCGTTCCTCAAAATCCATTAACACTCCGAGGGTGTGGCAGCGCATGTTGTCGGGACGGCGACTCGATCTGCTCGACCCGTCACCTATGGATATAGAGATTGAAGACATTGCCCACGGACTTGCGCGCGTCGCGCGTTGGAATGGCCAGACGACCGGCTCTTATGCCTTTTCGGTAGCGCAGCACTCTCTGGTGGTGGTCGCTATTTGCGAAACGCTATTTCCGACATTGAAACCAGAACAAAAGCTGATGGCGCTGCTTCATGATGGGCCGGAATATGTCATTGGCGACATGATCTCTCCGTTCAAGGCCATTCTTGGTGACAGCTACAAGGACATCGAGCAACGTCTTGAAGAAGCGATCCATCTGAGGTTCGGACTGCCGGCCCGGACACCGAAGTCACTCAAGAAGATGATCAAACATGCGGACAGAGTCTGCGCCTGGTTCGAGGCCATTCAACTAGCCGGCTTCAAACCAGAGGAGGCGGATAAGTTTTTCGGTCATCCACCGGATACCATCTCACTGGACCTGGTACCCGATCCTGCGGAGGACGCTCAGGCGCAGTTCATTGCGAAGCATGTCGAACTACTCACCGCTGTTGAAGCCGGGCGCGCTGCATGAGTGTGAATCTTCTCATCGGTTTGTCAGCGGTGATCGTGGCGGTTGAAGATGGCCAGCCGCTTAGCCTTGAGATTTCCCGGGAAGACGGTCTGCCAGCCCTGCCCTATGGGACGTTCGACCCGGTCTCTGACAGGACTTTCGAACTGGCTCTTCGATCATGGGTTGCCAAACAAACAGGCTTCAGTCTGGGATTTGTTGAGCAACTTTACACGTTCGGAGATAGGGGCCGGGAAACCCCCGAGGCCGTTCTTCCCGATGCCGAGGCGGATGCACGTACGGTGTCCGTTGGCTATCTCGCGCTGACACCTTCCGCCTCTTCGGTTGAGGCCGGCTTTGAAGCCCGCTGGTCAGGCTGGTACGCCCATTTTCCGTGGGAAGACCATCGCAAAGGGCGACCGGCGATGATCGACAATGTGATCGTACCTGCCCTTCAAGCATGGGCAGATGGAAACGACCAACAACTCGATCGAATTCGTCTGGCATTTGCCCTGGGCGACCAGCGGTGGATAGAGGAGCGAGCGCTGGAGCGATATGAACTCCTCTATGAGGCAGCTCTGGTAACTGAAGCCACGCGAGATGCGCGGGGCGACTGCCGCAACCCAATACTGGGCGAACCCATGGCGTCCGATCATCGACGCATACTGGCAACGGCAATTTCCAGATTACGCGGCAAGCTGAAATATCGACCGGTGCTCTTCGAGATGATGCCGGACCGGTTTACGCTGTCGACGCTTCAAACGGCAGCTGAGGGCTTACTCGGCCTGTCCCTGCATAAGCAGAATTTCCGTCGCGCGCTTGACCGCACAGATCTGGTCGAAGGGACAGGTCAGATGGAAACTGGTACCGGCGGACGGCCAGCGGAGTATTTCCGTTTCCGCCGGGAACTCCTGACTCGCCGAGCCGTCAGTGGGTTGTCCATGCCAGTCAGCCGGAAAGACGTCACCTAACGATCGGTCAGAAATTCACGCTTCTGATCAAAACCCTTCCGAAAACTCTCGATAACGTCACCGTCCAGAATTTATTTGACGAAGACGCCTTCCAACCTTTTCAATTCTTGGCGCAGGCGGTGGTAAGGCCGGTTCAGCCGCGCTCGGCATTCGTAACCCTATCAGCGGAGTTTTAATCCATGGATATCTCGAAACGTAACCTTCTAGTCGGTGGCGGTGGGCTTGGCCTCGCAGCTGCTGTTGCTCCCTTCGCCGCGCTCGCAGAGGCCGCAAAGAAACTTGAGGATCTCACAGCTGAAGAAGCGATGGCTGTCGCAACTCAAGCACATGCCGAGTTGATGGAAATCCCTGGTGTGAACATGCACGGCTCTGAGCAGGTCGGAATGCTTGTCTATCCCGGCATGACAATGCTCGACATGGTCGGTCCCCAGTACTTCTTTGCGTCCATGATGGGAGCGACGGTCCATCTCGTCACCAAGGACAAGACGCTCGCGCCGATCATGGGCGATACCGGTTTCGCAATCATCCCGACCACGTCCATGGCCGACTGCCCTAAAGATCTCGACGTTCTATTCGCTCCAGGCGGCACCGCGGGAACGCTAGGAGCAATGGCGGACGAAGAAACCCTGGACTTCATGGCTGATCGCGGATCGCGGGCGCGCTACGTCACAAGTGTCTGCACCGGGTCATTGATCCTCGGACAGGCCGGGCTTCTAGAGGGCAAGAAAGCCACATCCCACTGGGCGACACGCGAGCTCCTAGACGAGTTTGGAGCCATCCCAACCAATAAGCGCGTCGTTAAAGACGGCAATGTGGTTACTGGCGCGGGCGTTTCAGCCGGGCTTGATTTCGCGTTGATGCTGCTCGCAGAATTACGCAGTGAACCCTACGCCAAAGCGATCCAGTTCCAAGCTGAGTACGCGCCTGATCCACACCTGAATGCAGGAAGCGAGGATACGATCGATCCGGAAATCGGTGAACCGTTGCGGGAGATGTTTGCGACGCTAATGCCGCAAATCAAAGCGGCAGCGGCCTCACGTCGTAGCTAGGGCGAAAGGAAAACAGCTCATCAAACGGGGGAGCTGTTTTCGCTGCGCTTCTTAAAAGCGCGAGTCCGCCTGTCGGAACCACTCAAGCGTTTTTGCGTAGTGCGCCTCGCCCCAAAACTCGATAAACTTCTGAGTGCGGAGATCATTTCGATCTTCAAGTGATTGGATACGTTGGACAACGAAGTCCTTCGTCAACGAAAGACCGCACTTCACCGTGATGCAGTGTTCCCATTCTTCGAATGATTGAGGCATTGGATTCATGCTGAAATCTCTTCAACTCGTGTCGGAGGTTTATCGTTTAGTTCGCACCACTAGGCAATGTCTTGGCGTCGCCACAAGGGAAAAGGATCTTCCAACTCCATTTGTTCGATATCAGCATCTTCCGAGGCCAAGGTCGCGTCTAGCATCGCAGTCAATGCAGGCCAGTCGATGTCTGCGCCAATAAAGACCATCTCCTGACGCCGGTCGCCCCAGGGCTCCTCCCAGTGCTTTTGAAGATAGTCATCCAGCGCCTGACTGTTGGGCCATCTTTCCTGAGGCACCGATGCCCACCACGTTCCGAGCGGAGATGTGCTGGAAAGTGTTCCCGCAAGCGAATACTCGATCAACCACTCTGGTCGCGTTGCAATCCAGAAGTGGCCTTTTGCGCGGATGACGCCGGGCAAATCGCTCTGTAACAATTCATGAATGAGCTTCGGATGAAAAGGCCGACGCGCACGATAGACATATGACGTGACCCCATATTCTTCTGACTCTGGCACGTGGTCAGCAAAGCCATAAAGCTCTTTTGCCCACATTGGGTGTGTCTCAGCCTTCTCGAAGTCAAATAGACCTGTGTCGAAGATTTTAGAGGTTGGGACATCCGAATAATTCGCTTCTACGATCTCCGTATCTGCGTTGAGGCTGCGAATAATCTTACGCGCTGCGTCGACTTGTTCTGGCGTTGCATCGTCCACCTTGTTCAGAACAACAATGTCGGCAAACTCGATCTGATCAGTGAGCAGGTGAACCAATGTCCGATCATCTTCCTGCCCAAGGGACTCGCCCCTATCCTGTAGGAAGTCGCGGCTTGAATAATCCTTCAACAGGTTTACGGCATCAACGACCGTGACCATTGTATCAATGTGGGCGACGTCCGAAAGACTGACTCCGTGCTCATCTCGAAAATCGAAGGTGGCCGCCACGGGTAGTGGCTCTGAAATACCTGTGGACTCGATCAGCAGATAATCGAAGCGATCTTCCTCGGCGAGCCGACGGACCTCTTCCAGCAAGTCATCGCGTAGCGTGCAGCAAATGCAGCCATTGGACATTTCGACCAGCGTTTCGTCTGTCCGGCTTAACTCAGCACCAGCCCGCACGAGATCAGCATCAATGTTGACCTCAGACATGTCGTTGACAATCACTGCCACGCGTCGCCCTTCGCGATTGTTGAGAACGCGATTTAGCAAGGTCGTTTTTCCTGCTCCCAGAAAACCGGAAAGCACGGTAACAGGCAGGCGCTCATGTTGCGCCAGCGAAACTTCGCTCATTAATTTCTCCGCATGAAGTCGGGGTTCGGGGTTGCTTACGGATATTAGTCGATCAGAACACAAACGCAATATTGTAACATTTCCGAAATTGCAGATTTGTGGTGTCCTGAGATACGTTTCGTTGTCGACTACGCGAACTCGTCAGACCTTCGACAGAGCCAAGCGCCGGAGGCAACCAAAGCATCGCAGCCGGATGAAACCCTTATGTCTTAAAGGCATCAAACCAATGAAATCTTTGAGGTCAGGTTCGCCAATTTGGCATCACCCCAAATAGAATTTGCGCTTGCCAAGTCCGGTTTGATTTCGCAAGTCTTGCGGGTTTTCCGGCTAATATCGAGGGGCATTATGCGACTTTTTATCGGTCTCGTCGCTTTGGCGGTGAGCTTTAACCTTCACGCTTTAGCGGACTCTGATCTTCGGATGTTTTCCGCAGAAGACGTTTTCGAGCTTGAATGGGCTGACGAGCCTCAGATTTCCCCAAATGGGCAACGCGTGTTGTATGTTCGTCGCTCCAACGACGTGATGACGGACCGGACTCACTCACATGTCTGGCTAATCGATCTCGATAATGGCACGCACGAACCGCTGCTGGCGGATCAGGGATCCTATTCTTCGCCCCGCTGGTCCCTAGACGGGTCTCGCATTGCCTACATTAAGAATGAGTCCGGACGGACTGGGCTCTACGTACACTATTTGGGATCAGGCCGGGACGCTATGCTCAGCTCGTTTGAAGAAGGGTTGAATGATCTAACCTGGTCGCCAGATGGTGAGATGCTAGCCTTCTCCATGGCGGTGGCGGGCGAGGCTGAGGATCTCGTTAGCAAACCGAAGAAGCCGGAAGATGCCGAATGGGCAGACGCACCAATCGTCATTGATCGGGCGCGGTATCGCACAAATGATGCTGGTTTTCTCGATTTGGCTTACAGCCATATCTTCACCATCCCAGCGGAGGGCGGCACCGAGCGCCAACTCACATCGGGGGACTTCAATCATGCTGGCCCCTTGTCCTTCACACCCGATGGACAGGAAATCCTGCTCTCTGCCAACCGCCATGATGATTGGGAGCTGGAAACCCGCGAGGCGGATATCTTCTCAGTGAATGTAGGTTCAAGGGACCTGACGCAGCTAACCGACGCTCCCGGGATGGAGATGGAGCCCAAGGTCTCACCCGACGGACGCCGCATTGCCTATCTGAGGACCGGCAATGCGCCAGAACCCTATCTACCGACAGACGTTTATCTAATGGACCGCGATGGCGGCGATGCAAGAAATCTGACTGAAGATCTCGATCGTCGCGCAGGCAATTTGCAATGGCTAACCAATAGAGAGATTGCGTTTGCCTATCAAAATCGCGGGGAGCACGTCGTTGGCGTGGTCGGAACGAATGGCCGTCGACGCGTCGCTGTCGACAGCATTGGTGGCACCACAATCGGCCGACCATATCTAAGTGGCACGTATGATGCCGGGCCGGACGGCGCGTTGGTTTATACTCAAGGAAGCGCGCAACGGCCAGCGGATCTCTATGTGCTGAGAAATGGGCGCAATGAAAGACTGACGTCTCTTAACGAGGACTTGCTGGCTCACCGCGATCTCGGCGAGGTGCGGTCCTTCACCTATGCATCATCTCTGGACGGGATCGATATTCAAGGCTGGATGATCACACCTCCCGGGTATGAGGAAGGCAAAACCTATCCTTTGATTATTGAGATCCATGGCGGACCGCATCTCGCCTATGGTCCGCACTTTTCTGCCGAGCTTCAGAGAATGGCTGCAGCAGGTTACGTCGTGATTTATGACAATCATCGCGGCTCTAGCGGATATGGCAGCGATTTCGCCAACCTGCTCAAATATAAATATTCGAGCCCGGATGATTTTGCAGATCATATGTCGGCGGTGCATTGGGCCATTGAGAACGGTTTCGCCGACGAGAATAATCTATTTATCGCAGGTGGTTCTGCAGGCGGCATTGCGACGGCCTACGCCGTCGGACTGACAAACCGCTTTAATGCTGCCGTGGCAGCTAAGCCGGTGATCAATTGGGTGTCCAAAGTTCTGACGGCCGATAGCTATATCGATCAGATTGCGACCCAGTTCCCGGGACCACCCTGGGAACACCTAGAGCACTACTGGGAGCGGTCGCCGCTTTCGCTGGTCGGGAATGTCGAGACGCCGACCATGCTGATCACCGGGGAAGTGGATTACCGCACGCCGATTTCGGAAACGGAGCAATTCTACCAGGCTTTGCAATTGCGCCGTGTACCGAGCGTCATGGTACGGATGCCAGACTCAAATCACGGCATTGCCGGTCGTCCGTCTAGGCTGAACGCGAAGACGGATTACACGTTGGCCTGGTTTGAGAAATACAGAGTAGGACAGGAAACGACCGACTAGCTTTTCTAGCTGAGAGAGAGCTATGACGACCAAAAAGGGGCTACGCCGGGCTCATTCACATTAACTGTTTCCTTGGATAACTTACATAGGAGCAAGTCGGCTTTAACTCGCTAGATAACTGTACCGATTCGAAGCGGCTCTGTTGCAAGAGCTGGGTCCTTGGCTAGTGTTATTGAGAATACCCGTGGGAGGGCCAAAAAATGCATCCAACTATTCTCATCTGCTCAGCGAGCATTGCAATTCTGACTCTGCTACTTGCTTTCTGGACCAGCATACAGCGCGGGGCGAGCAGCACGATCGCATACGGCGCGCCGCTCGACCCGGCATCTGCAATGGCGAAGGCCCAACGTGCACACGGCAATGCAGCTGAGTATGCAGCGCTGCTAATTGCTCTCTTCTTCACCGTCGGGTTCGCCTACCAGGACAGGGATCTTGGGGACCTGGTCACCTGGACAGTCATCGCCGTAACGGTTTCACGAGTGCTGCATGCCCTTGGCTTCTTGATCTGCGCGACACTCGAGAAACCCCATGTGCTGAAAGCCATCGGCGCGATCATTACTTATATCGGCGGTTTATTGCTCGCAGGGTTGGCCGTATCGAAAGTTCTTTGAACAAATCGGTTTGAAATCCGCTTGGGAGCAATTTGGAAATCCAAACTTTTACATTCAAGCTGGCGGTCATTTTTTAAAAGAAACGACCCAGTTGGAAGGACGGTGGAAGACTGGCAAGTGCCAATCGGCACTCTATGCCTTTTCCAGGTAACTGCTTGTTATGAGTTTGCGTTCTGAAATAACTCACCAAATATCTTCGCAGTCTGTTCCGGATCTTCCGAGCGCAGGAAAGGTATGAGAATTTCCTCTTTGCCTTTCCAATCATAAGGATCCTCACCGCTGATCATTTCAAAATCTCGAAAATCGTCGCGCGGCTTGGGCGGGATGCCCATGCTCCAAGGCAGCAATGAGCGAGCGTTCATATTAAAGTTCCTGAACCGAGCTACGATTTCTTGATCGGCAAGCCGGCGGCACGAGCGCTTTCTTTTGCAATATCCCAAAGATATTGGGCTTGAACCCAGCGGTCACTTTCCTCTCTGGGATGGTCATCTTCGCCGCGGTCTCCAAGCAGGCGAGCATAATAAAAATAATGCTCCATTTCACCGAAAGGCATTGAGTGGGGCAGCAGCTCTGGAGCAAATGGAAGCAACTCGCCCTGGGTCGCCGTATTGTTGAAACCGACCATGCATCTCTTCCACATTTCACGGAAGTGTTCGACAAAGGCGCGATCATCATTTGTTTGCACGGCGACCTGGGCACAACAGGGCGTGCCAATCCGACCATGAATGTATCGCACTCGGTCGAAGACAGGAATTAATAGGTCAAACTTCGCACTGATATCCCCATAGGTCATCTCATGGCCCGTATACCAATGAGACAAATCCGCATTGAATCGAATGTCTGGAAAGCGGTCGATTAAGTCCAGTGTGCGCCTTATGTCTTGTGTAATTGTCGCGCGATGAGTTTCGATCAGTATTGGATAATCGAGGCGATCGCTCGTTTTCAGGATCGGTTCAACGAGCGCGTCCATATCACTATCGGATTCCATCCCGGTTCCAACATGGATTGTTGTCATCAGGTATCCGGCATTCTTATGGGTTTGACCTATTCGATCAGCATCAGCGGGCTCATTGATTCGACCCATTCCAACGATCGGAATATCGAAATCTGCCAAAAAAGCCGGGATGGGGTGTTGAATTGCATCGACACCCCATTGTTGCAACTCGGAGATTTGACCTTCCAAGTCTTTCGGCGCTCTACTCCAGTCGGGCAAATTCCACAGCGTCGCAGCGTTCATATGGAATACGAGGCTCGGAGGGCTTTCAGAGTTTAATGCCTTCAAAGTACTCGTCATGAGTTCACTTGCTGAAACAATTCACCAAAAATCTTGGCAACCTGCTGTGGGTCTTCGGGACGGAGGAAGGGAACAAGGATTTCTTTCTTGCCTTTCCACTCATAGGGGTCCTCACCGCAGATCATTTCAATGTCGCGAAAATCGTCGCGCGGCTCCGGCGGGATGCCCATGCTCCAGGGCAGCAAAGAGCGAGCGTTCATCACATGATTGACAATCGCGCGCCTGTATCCAGTTTCCCTCGTATTGTTCAGAGACCGGTGGAGAACATAACCGTGGAATATAACGACGTCGCCCGCGTCAGCATCGACGGGCACGCCACCTTCCCGCTCATAGGGGAAGCTATGGGCCTCCGCTGAGGAATCGAACCGCTCATCGCCATGGGGATGGGTTGGCCAGAGTATCTGGTGTTTGTGGCTGCCGGGATGCATCCAGAGGCCACCATTGTCCGTACGCGCATCGTCGAGGGCGATCCATACGCCGGCGAGGGACATGTCGCGCGTTGGAATATAATATTCGTCCTGGTGCCATGCCTGACCGGGCTTGCCGGCGTTTTTAACGAACAGCATGGACTGCATGCATTTGATGTCCGGGCCGATGACAGCCTGGAGAGCTTCCACGATGGCGGCTTCTGTGAGCGTGGATTGCATCAGCTCTGAGATTTTGTGCGGGAAGTGAATAGCGAGCACCCGTTGCATGGCTTCCTCGGGTGTGCTCGCGCCCTCGGTTGCGGAGCTTGCGCCGATGAGGTCACCACGCTGGCCATTGCAAATGGCGACGGTCTCCTGGCGGAGGCGCTCCACCTGTTCGGCATCGAAGACGTTTTTCAGAACGAAGTAGCCGTCTTCCTGATAGGCCTCATTAACGCGTGCTGCATCTATGGATTGGGCGTCAAATATCTTCGTCATGTCATTTCCTGGTCGTTGGGGGACGGAAGGTCTTGATGGCTACTCCACGTCGAAACGGGTGTGAGAAGCGTTTTGCGAGATCAGCTCCTCGCGGTTCGAGACGAGACTGAAATATTCTCCGTTCGACCAAGCGTCGAGTGTGTTGTCATAGAGCGGTGATGTCGCGTTCCCGGACACGCCCGGGGCAATCTGAAAACGGCTATTGTCTAGGTTCGCCAGATCGATGACCTGACGCCACACAGCGCCTGAGGTTTGAGGGAATTTTCCGTCCTCATATCGCCCCCAAGCACCAACGTTTAGCGTTCCGGGTCCAGCATCTACGATTGTCGTTGGCGCGGCCCAATCGGAAATGATGGGAAGGAAGTCGAGACCATAGCGGGCGGCAAAACGAGCCTCGTGGTTCTCCCCCCACTGCCAATCATCAAGGGTTGAGCCGTGATGCTTGGAAAGCTCGGCGACGGCAGAGGTCAGTGCGTCATGGACAGCGGTGGAACAGTCTTCAACGTCAGGCGTCGATTTGGAGTCGCACCAAAATGGCGCGTCGTCGCTACCGAGTAATCGTGCAAGAGTAATGGGATCACCCCTCCCCTCGGCGTATCTACGATTTGATACTTTTTCGCCGATCAAGCGTTTGTGGAGAGCATGTTCAAACCCGGTGTAAAGCAGAGGCTCGGGACGGCTGGCTTTCATGTCTCGATCCCAAGCCAGAAGTTTGTCCCAGGCCTCGATGTCCGTTGCGTCCATGTCGGACGGCATGAACGGTGTCACAGCATCAAGAATAACGTCAGCGCGGGTCGTGACACTGTCGAGCTGTAAGTCGACGACGTCGTCAAACGAAAAGCGTCGATCTTCGGCGAGGACCGTTTCCGATCTCTTGATACGATAGGGAGACGACGCGCGGGCGGTTATAAAGAGTGGATAATCGAGCGGCACACCCCGCGAATTTGAGTCAGCGATCCAAGGGCGCGGTGGATTTAGCACGCCGGGCAACGCATCTCCTGGCGCAAACCCATGCCACTGTCCCTCGCCCAGCCAAGCCCTCGGTATATCAGCCCAGGTTTCGGGTGATTTACGGACCGGAATATGAGCCGATGCCTGAACACCTATGTTTCCTTCTACATCAGCGAAGACGAACGTATTTCCCGAGCCATGCTTAAGCGCAGCGCTACGATATTCTTCCCAGTTGCGGGCGCGCGGGATTTTCAAACCAGACTCCAGAAAAAACTGACCTTTTCCGCGCACTGCTGATTTGTCGACGATCACGTACCCCGGACCATATTCAGCCGCAAGCTCGGTCATTTGTTCGAAATGATCCGAGACAACGGGTCCATCTTGGGTATATCGAACGGTGAACTTTTCTGGCTCGTCCTGACCGCGAACCGGAATGTCATATTCCACCAACTCAAATTTAAATGATCCCTCTGGACGTATGTAGGAGGCCGGGTCGTCGGGGTCTATCTTCTCCACGACCAAATGCCTGTGGTCCACAACCATAGCGGTCATTCCAAAGGCGATATTGCTGTTGTGCCCAAAGTGTATCGATGGCGTTGTGATCCAGGCTGCCCCCCTAATGATCTCGTCGGGCAGCGTTATTGAGACCGGATAGTATAAATTGGGTGCGTCGAGCTCGAGATGGGGATCGGTGGCCAGGATTGCACCGCCGGTTGTCGTTTTTTCGGGCCCCAAGACGAAAAAGTTCGTCCCCTCTTCTTCACCTTCCGTGAAGCTGCCGGTTGGAATGCTTGCCCTTGCGGATAGTGGAAGCCCCGCTTCTTCCAATACTGCGATCGTCTTGGCCGACACCGTATCCAGCGCGCCTACATCCCTGAACAGGGTCGGCCACGTTGTTTCAAAGTCCCGCACAATCATGCGAGCTCTCTCTTCACCAAGATCGGAAGTTAGTGTGCGGGCGCGCAACTCCCTCAAGCCGCCAGCCTCAAACATCCCACCGATTATATATGGAAGCGAACCAGCTTGACGGAGAGTCCACGGTTCCGCCTCTACTCTAAATAGCCTAAATTCCGGAGAGGCTTCATACTCGCCAGCTTCGATCGACGCGTTGACGCCATTTACATACGCTTGAAGTATCTCGCGGGTGTCGTCGTCATATTCTGAAAGAGAGAGATCGGCGAGCCTGGAAACGCCGGCAGCAAGAAACTGTTTATCCAGATCAATTGTCAGACCACCAAGGAATTCTGATGTGCGCCCTTCAACTGCGCGACGAAGGGATTCCATCTGCCAGCCGCGATCCTGACCCTGGACGTAACCAACGGCGAAGGCTGCGTCCTTATAATTCTCCGCGTAGATATGGGGCACACCAGTTTCATCTCGGTAGATATCGACAGGTGCCGAAATCGTTTCTGACTTCAAAGTTTGTGTATAATCCGCATCGGGACTTAATACCCAAAGAACAAACCCTATGATCAGTAAGACCACGAGCGCTACGAGCGCCAACGCACCCAGGAGAACTTTTCTGGTCAATGTCATGTCTTTTCCCTTGTGGATACCGGTGGGCTGTCCTTCATTGGTGCGCCGCAGAATACGGAGATCACCATTTCAGCGTGGTTCTCTATCGCTTCAGGAGTCAATGCATCATAGCCAAGCGAATAATCCGCCTCGGCCGCCAGTGCGAAAATGTTCTGGCAGGCCCCGGTAATAATATAAATTAGCGATACCGAGCTTCCGGTCGCGACGATGTCGCCATTCGCCCGCATACGATCAATCAGGCTGAGCGTATCCTCATGCGCCTGCTGAACATATTCCCGCACGACATATTTCAGCCGATCGTTTGGCGACACGGACTCTTGGATCATTATGCGCGCATGTTCGGGGTGGCGCGCGCAGTAGTAGACATAGCTTCGAAGCCAATCTCGAAAGATGTCCATGTCCCCTTTTTCGATCGCTTTGCGATCTTCATAGGTCATCTGAACTTGCTGGCGAAGACGTTCGAACAGAAAGTCAACGGCTGCGAACCACAGGCTTTCCTTGGATTTGTAGTAGTGTCGGATCAGTCCGTGGCTGACATCAATGCGAGATGCTATTCCGCGAATCGTGGACGCCCCAAAACCATGAGCTGCGAACTCCTCCAACGCGGCCTGCAGTATCTCTGCCCGCGTGCGCTCTGCATCTCTAGTTTTGGTGTTTGCCGCCATAATAGTCACTCTTCAACAATCGCCATACTCGCATAATCTGCAGATGAAAGACCAACCTTAAAGCTGTTTCCTGGTCTCACTTTTCGCACGCGCGTTTCGTTATCCCACTCGGCGAGAGATGTTTCGAGGACATCGATGGTAGTCGTTGTCTCGCCTTTTGCTGGAATGAGAACCTTCTTGAACCCAACCAGACGCCGATCAGGCTCGCTGGGACCTGCATTCGGGGTTTCGGCATACACCTGGACGGTGGTTAGTGTGTCTCTGCTTGCAGAGTTTTTGACTGTAACCGTCAGACGCGCAGAGACTCCATTCGCTGGATTGTTGATTGCAGAGGCAGCGTCGATCTGCACGTCGCCGTAACCGATGCCGGACCCAAATGCAGCGAGCGGTTCAATACCGTTCTTTTCATACCATCGGTGCCCACATAACCGACCTTCGGAATATAGCATCTGCAGATCGTCAGATCCTGGATACGTGCTGTAGCACGGATGATCTTCGAGGCGTTTCGGCCAGGTGAACGGCAAGCGGCCAGAGGGCTCGCTGGCACCACTGACAACGTCGCCAATCGTGTTGCCCATTTCTTCGCCCGGGAACCAGGAAATCAGAACCGATTTCGCTTTGTCATACCATGGCATCGAAACCGGCGACCCCACATTCACAATGATTGCTGTGTTCGGATTAGCGGCAAGCACCGCCTCGGCGAGCTCGTTCTGATGCCCCGGCAGTTCCATACTCTCTCGGTCGCAGCCTTCACTTTCCCAATCGGCATGCGAGCCCAAGATCAGTATAGCCTCGTCAGCATCCGCGGCGGCTTGCGCTGCCTTGGCGATCGGATCATCGTCGAGCGGCGTGTTGATGCCAAATCGAAGGATCTGAATGCCGCGCTCTCGTGCATGGGTGTATTCGATTGTGATTTTGTATGTTTGGCCAGCTTCGAACGTGTAGTCCGCCCTTGCCTCTTCACTGCCGTATCCGAACAGGGTGGTTCCTTGGGTCCAGTTATCCCAATTGTCTACGACGAGTTCATCATCCACCATCATACGGCTTCGACCGATGCTTACGAGACCAAGCTGGCGTAGGCCGTTGTGAGTCGGGGTATAGTTGCCGGTCAGGCGCATGCTCTTGGTGCCAGAATCTCCATGGTCGCCATTCTTACCCATCAGCAGAGCAATGCCGACATTCGGCCACGGGCTTAGTATGGGTTCGCCGGAGAAATCATCTGTCTCAAACTCCTCTTTCAGGAAGAATGGCACCCCCTGGGGCGTCGCAATCGACCCCTCTTCGAAGGTCGGGACAAACCTGTAACTTGTGCAGCCTACGGAGTGAATAATCTCGCTGTCCGGGAACGCGGCGGTCAGGCCTGCAAGCGGATGAACGGGTGGGTGGCTGTTCACGGTCGCGCTTCCACCGCCCATGGTTTGGCCGACCGCCGCGTTTGGACCGATGATTGCGAGCTTCTTCACTTTGGCAGGATCGAACGGCAGAATCTGGTCGTCATTTTTCAGGAGGACCATAGCCTCGGCGGCCGCTCTGCGGATGAGTGCGCGATCTTCTGGTTTGTCGACCCCGGTCTCGGGCACGAGTTCAGGTTTCGGCCGGACACGATCAAGTAGCCTCAGATAGCGGGTGATCTTGTCGTCGAGATCTGACTCTGAAACATCGCCATTTTCGATCGCGGTGTGGAGCTTGTCACCCCACACGTCGCTTGGACCAGGCATTTCTAGATCGAGCCCACCTTTTACACAGTCGACTGTGTCCTTCGCCGCCCGCCAGTCACTAATGACGAGGCCATCATAACCCCACTGATCTTTCAGTAGATTTATAAGCAGGTCCTCATGCGAGCACATGGAAACTCCGTTCACAGCGTTATAAGCGGCCATGATGGTCCAGGGGTTGGCTTCTTTCACGAGGCGCTCGAACGGGTGCAGATAGACATCGTGTAGCGTCGCATCATCAATATTGGAGCTGATGTCATGACGACGATACTCGGTGTCATTGCCAACATAGTGTTTCGGGCACGCGCCGATGCCCTCAGCCTGCAGCGCATTTACGTAGGCAATGGCGAGTTCAGCTGTCAGGTGCGGATCCTCCGAGAAGCACTCGAAATTACGCCCGCCGATGGGCGTGCGTTGCAGATTGATCATTGGTCCGAGCAGGACATAGGCACCTTTCAGCTTTGCCTCCGCGGCAAGGGCGCGACCCATTTCAGCGACGAGGTCTGGGTTCCACATAGCGCCGGCAGATACACCAGCCGGAAAGCAAGCCGATGCGCCGGCTGTAAGCGATGCACCGCGCGCACCAACAGGACCGTCGGTGACTTTCAGCGGCGGGATGCCAGCCTCCGGTATACCGGGCGTTGCCCATGAATTCTCACCGCTCAGCAGCAGGATTTTCTGCGAGAGGCTCAATGAGGATAATTTCTCGGTATAGCTCGGCATTATATCGTTTCCTGGCTCAGTGTTGTTTGCATTACCCGGTTCCCACAGAAGCGGAGTGGCGGGCTTCAAGGTCATTGAGGATCTGCGCGTGTTTCTTTTGATCGATCGGGTAGAACCAGATGATCATGGCGGTGCTTGCTGTGATTAGTCCCGGCAATAGAAAGGTCATTGTCTTCAACCCGCCGAACAGTGTTTCTGGCGTTTCGGTGTCCGGGTCATAGCCGATATATTCGAGCAGATAGCCGACTAATGCGACGGCAGTTGCTACGCCGGCTTTTTGCGCGAAAGAGATCAGGCTTACGGATGCGCCCTCGTCCCGGATGCCGCTCTTCCATTGCCCGTATTCTACTGTGTCCGGCAGCATAGCCCAGAACATGACGGCGAATGATCCGAAGCTGACCCCGTTTAGGACAAAGTAGGGAAGCGTCTCCACGACAGTGGATGGACTGGATAAGTAGAAAAATGTCTGATTACTGAGCATAATCAACCCGCCGAGCATCATACTGTTGCGTTTAGACGACTTCGCACCGAACCAGATCCAGAATGGAATGGAGGCTCCGAAACACAGACCTTGCAGCCCCAGAAGTGCGCCCGTCGACGCCTCAGCATCCAGATTGTACTTAATGAAGTAGACGATGCTCTTGGACGAAATGCCGGTGCCGACAGATCCCAAGATGACAGCGGCTGACAGTATCCATAATGCCGTGTTCGAACGTGCGAAACTTACCGTATCTTTTAGCGATACTTTCGCTTTCACAGTGAATGTTTCTGCGTCTTCGCTAGTGAACCTGAAGCAGAGAAGAATGATGACCGTCCCGATCACGGCATAGATGCAAGACACAATCGCCCAACCGAGTTGCTCGTTGTCGCCACCGAACTGAGCCGCAAGTGTTGGCATCGTTATCGTTGCAAGCAGCGTCCCAATAATTGCGAATCCCATACGCGCACCAGCGAGCCGCGTGCGCCCTTCCGAGCTTGTCGTGATCACAGCCGATAGCGACGAATAGGGAATACTGACCACGGTGTAAGCCGTTCTGAATACGATGTGAGCAATCGCACTTGAAAGCACGATCGCCGAGGGGAACAGGACCGGAGCGGCAAACATCATCACGAAACAGATCGCAAGCACCGGTGCCCCAAATACTAGATACGGTCGGAATTTGCCCCAACGCGTATTTGTGCGTGTTGCAATTATACCCATCACTGGATCAGTGACGGCGTCCCAGAATATTGAGATTCCGAAGATCAGACCGGCTGTGACCGGATCGATTCTTAGCACGTCCGTGTAATAGAAAAGGAGGTAAACGCTGAGCGAACTCCAGTAGATTCCGATGCCCGCATCACCCATTCCATAGCCGACAGCTTTGCCGCTAGAGATCGATTTCTGTGGCGTAGACATTCGAACAGAAACATCCTTCAAGGCCAGGTGTCAGAGCTACACATAATTATACAATTGGATAAATAGCAAGCCTTAGGGGTCAATGTGGCTTTGTTTGCAGTGCACAAAGCGACAACCCGAAGGATTTGCTCCGGAATCTACTTTAGATTTTTCCGCCTTCCTAGCGGACATTTGGAAACTGCAATGAAGCATGTCTTCGAGGACCTAAGACGTCGTCTAAGTCCCAGCTAAGTCACTCAAGCAAGCTTGGTGTTCTGAGGATTCCCCTTCAAGGCGCACGACATCTTTGGCCACACCTCAAGCCGCCGACCAGAAAGCTGATAGCTCAGACGCCGGTTCCAACACCCTCATTCCCATCCATGAAATCTCGTTCAGTAGTGAACGGACAAGCGGTCGATGGGCGTCTTTTGAGGTGGGGCGAATTTGGTGAGGTTGATGCCCTCAACAGCGGATTTGTATTCGTCGATTGTAGGTGTTCGACCTAGTATGGCGGACAGCACCACGACCGGTGTGGAGGCAAGAAGAGACTCGCCCTTCTTTTCCTTGGCATCTTCAACAACCCGGCCCTGAAACAAACGTGTAGACGTTGCCAGAACGGTGTCCCCTTTTTCCGCCTTTTCCTGATTACCCATACAGAGATTACAACCGGGCCTCTCCAGGTAGAGTATGTTTTCATACTCCGTTCGCGCAGAACTCTTCGGAAGAAGGTCGTCGAACTCGAACCCGGAGTACTTTTGAAGAACTCCCCAATCGCCCTCTTCTTTTAGCTCATCTATTATGTTGTAGGTTGGAGCAGCCACGACGAGAGGTGCCTTAAACTTCACCTCCCCGTTCTCTTTTTCCAAGTTTTTGAGCATCTGCGCCACGATTTTCATGTCACCCTTGTGAACCATGCAAGAGCCGACAAAACCAAGATCAACCTTCTTCTCAGCATTATAATAAGAAACCGGTCTAATGGTGTCGTGTGTATAGCGCTTGGAAACATCAGCATTGTTGACGTCAGGGTCAGCAATCATCGGCTCGACGATCTTATCAAGATCAACAACAAATTCCGCAAAATATTCCGCGTCGCCGTCTGGCGCCAGAGCAGGTTTCTCTCCCGACTTTATTTCAGCAATGCGCCGATCAGCGATCCCTATGAGGCCGTGAAGCGTCCTTGCATCGTTCTCCATGCCTTTCTCAATCATAATCTGTATACGTTGCTTCGCTATTTCGAGAGATCGAACTAGCGTGTCATCCTGGGAAATACAGATCGAGGCCTTGGCCTTCATCTCAGCGGTCCAGTCGGTAAACGTAAATGCCTGGTCGGCAATCAGAGTCCCGATGTGCACCTCGATAACCCTGCCCTGGAAAACATTGTCGCCAAACTTCTTCAGCATTTGAGCTTGAGTGGCGTGCACAACATCGCGAAAATCCATATGATCCTGAAGAGTGCCTTTAAAGGTCACCTTCACGGACTCCGGAATTGGCATGGTGGCTTCACCCGTCGCAAGGGCGAGGGCTACCGTTCCAGAGTCGGCACCAAACGCTACACCCTTAGACATACGCGTATGGGAATCGCCGCCTATGATGACTGCCCAATCGTCCACCGTGATATCATTCAGAACCTTGTGAATAACATCCGTCATTGAATGATAGACGCCTTCTGGATCTCGCGCTGTGATAAGGCCAAACCTATTCATGAAACTCATGAGCTTCGGGATATTCGCCTGGGCCTTCCTATCCCAGACAGATGCGGTGTGGCAGCCGGACTGGTATGCTCCGTCGACCGTAGGTGAGATCACGGTCGCTGCCATAGACTCCAGTTCCTGCGACGTCATCAGACCGGTCGTATCCTGAGATCCGACGATATTGACCTTTACCCTGACGTCGGAACCCGCGTGGAGAACGGCACCAGGTGTTACACCGACGGCGTTTCTGTTGAATATCTTCTCAACCGCCGTAAGGCCTTGCCCTTGATGAGATATCTCTTTTGATTTCGCGAAAACCGCCGGCAACTCGATACCGAGTGTCTCTGCTGCGAAACTCTGCAGCTTCTTACCGAAGACTATCGCATAGGATCCCTTGGCCTTTATAAATTCAACCTTTTGCGGCGTCAGGGATGAGGAAATATCGACTAGCTCTTCGCTTCCATCTTCACTGTAGAGCTTTTTCGTCTTCGTATTGATTGTGAAAACAGTTCCGGTGTCGACCGAATACACCTGCTCCAGAACTGGGTCTTCATTCTCATCAAGGACTGGCTGGCCATTGTCATCAAGCTTCTTGGTCCAGTTCTTGAGATCTATACCAATGCCACCTGTAACTCCCACAGTAGTCAGAAAGATCGGCGAGATACCGTTTGTTCCGGCCACGATTGGCGCGATATTGACAAATGGTACATACGGGCTGGCCTGCTTGCCCGTCCACAAGGCGACATTGTTGACGCCAGACATACGCGATGAGCCCACGCCCATCGTTCCTTTTTCCGCCACCAGCATGACGCGTTTGTCCGGGTGTTGCTTTTGCAGTTCTTGTATTTCTGCCTGAGCAGACTCGGAAATCATACATTTCCCGTGAAGCTCGCGGTCTGACCGGGAGTGCGCCTGATTGCCGGGCGAAAGCAAGTCTGTAGATACATCGCCTTCGGCAGCGACGTACGTCACCACCTTGATCTCTTCCTCAATGTCAGGAAGCTCAGTGAAGAACTCAGCCTTCGCATAGCTCTGCAATATTTCCGTTGCGATCGCATGTTTCTCGCCATACGCCGCAGCCAACCGCTCAGTGTCCGCCTCGTACAAAAAGACCTGCGTTTTAAGCACGTCCGCGGCGGCTCTGGCGACGTTCTCGTCATCACCTAAAGCAAGATCCAGCAAGACATCGACGGAAGGGCCACCCTTCATATGCGATAGAAGTTCGAAAGCGAACTCAGGGGAGATTTCATCGACCTCGGCCGTACCGATGATGATCTCCTTGAGAAATCTGGCTTTCTCTTTGGCAGCGCTGGTGGTGCCGGGAAGAGTGTTATAGATCAAGAAATCGAGCGATGCCGCCCTGTCCTTATTCTGGACATCCTTGATTTGGGCTACAATTTCATTGACGAGCTCGCCATGTTCGATGGGTTTCGGGCTCAATCCTTGGTCTTTACGCGTCTCAATTTCCGCTAGGTAATCTGCATACAAACTCATAGTGGCCTCCATCAACTGATACCAAGCCGCAGAAAGCTCAGCGGCGATATGCGTCATGATGCCCAAACGATTGTAGCGTTTAGGTATTCAAAGTGCGATTGACTTTCAAGTTCATCTCGATCAATTGAAGTGCCGTTACCGCATCTTCTACTTTACGCTGGCTGAGCCTTCTCCGCATCATCCTACGCCGGGTAAGACATAACGAATAGAAAATTGCCACCCCATGGGCATTCCAGTTTAGCGGATGATGATTGCTTAGCGGTTTCACTTTTTCGGCTCCGTCAGAGCATTGGCGCTACGCGCAAAGCAGCCGCCGAAGAAAGTCGGCCCGTAATAATGTGATCGCACTCGAAAACATCGAACTAAAAATATTGGACATCCCTTATGGGGTGCGGAAATCTAAACAATTGTAACGTTGCGAACTAAAGGTGCAGAATCCCGAAAAACTGAATTGTAACATGCAAGACGGGCGCAACGACCTTTTGTAAAAACAACTTGTTCGAGACGCACTCTACGTTGGACACGCTGGAGCTCGAGCACAGGAAAGATCATTGTTACACACACTCTTACGCAGACTTAGCGATTTCCATTGCCATTCTTCGCTTCTTTGCCGATCGACAGTGTTCCTTCCACCCCCTTTTTTGAGATGACGACTTTCCCTCGAGTCCATCAAATAAAACTTAACCGCCTTTGGAAATTATCCAGAGGCGGTTTCTTTGTGTACATATGCCAAGCGGTAGGACGGACCTATACGTTTCGATATGCGTTCGGTGTTATACCAACCATCTTGCGAAAAGCCGTGCTAAAATGAGCTTGGTTCGAATAACCAACGATCAAGCTGATGTCCGCGATACTCTGCTGGGTATTTCGCAATAGGCGCTTGGCCTCGTCAATTCTCTTCTCAACCAAATATTGATAAGGAGAGCGCCCTGTAGAAAGTTTGAACTTTCTAGAAAATGCAGATTCTGAAACATCCGCGATGTCCGCCATTTCCTTAATAGAAATTTCCTTGTCGAAGTTTCGATCAAGATACTCATCAATCTGCGAAATGCATTGGAGGCTAAGACCGCGTCGACGATTAGTCTCAAGTTCCGTCAGATCAATATCGCCATGCTCTTTGACATAATTAGCCATCGCAATCGTAACTGCCACATCCACTGTCTCAGACGAGAAAGGTTTTATGATGTAGCCGTTCGGTCGGACAGCACTGGCACGCCTCACTGTTTCGTGGTCGGCATGCGAAGTGATAAACACGAGCGCTGCTTCAAATTCCTCTCGAACAAGTTTTCCGAGACTGATACCATCAATTTTTCCTTTCAGCACGATATCTGACAACACCAAATCAGGAGCGTGCAACTTCATGGCCCAGATCGCGTCGTCAGCGCAGTCCGCGATCGCCACAACAGTATGTCCAGCTTCTTCTAAGATCTCCGATAGGTCGTGCGCTGTAATCCTCTCGTCCTCAACGACAAGCACTTTCAGGCTTTCCCTCCTTACCCGGTCGCGCCCGCAGCGGTGACCGTATTTGTCGCTGGATAACTCACTTGCCAACTTGCTGTTTCACTATCGGTATCAAATTCGAGCTCTCCATTGATCTGCTCACAGAGCATATTTAGCACACTCTGGCTCGACAGATCAGTTGAAAGATTCTCAACCAGATTGCGGTGTTCGCCCTGCGCTTCCATCGACAATCGTTGATAACCTTCGATGCTTTCCAGTTTAATAATGATAGCACAGCGAATTCGCCGGTGACAGTTCTCGGCGGCCTGACTGTACATTTCATGAAAAATCAACCCAATGGGCTCGGCCTGCACAACGTCTATTCTAACGCCGCCAATCTCCAATTGAACGTTGTCGACATATTCCTGATTTCTTGTATTGCGACGCACGATATCCTTAAAAAGAATGCTCGCGGATATGCTCGCGTCCAATCTACGATTTCCGAGCGCCCGTTCGATGCACGCCATTGCACCTAACCGCTCCTGCAAACCCAAGATCGTACCAAGCGCTTCACTTGGTTTCTGTTGTGCTTTTCGGCATGCAATATTCGATAAGCCAATAATCGTTTGCAAATTGTGTTTAACGCGTTGATCCAGTTCGGACGAGCGTGATATTCCGTCGTGACTATCTTCAGAAGATTCCCCAACGGTATCAAAGACACTAGCGGCGCGACCTTCGGTAGTTTGTCTTTTTCTAAACCCAAACAAACCAATACTGGCCTGCAATATGAGGACACCCAAAGCAGATAAGCTGGCAAAAATGACCGACCCGGATTTCGCACCAATCACGCAAAGCGCGAGAAGAACGAGAGTGAACGCTATGTGCGCCAGATACCACAGATAATCGAATTCAGTTTCGCCGGATGCGAGAAATCTCTTCAAAATCTGTACCTGTCTGCAAGTGCCTGTATGTTTCGCCGGGATCGAAGGAACCAAAGCGACCACACAAACCAAATTTCACTGTCCGATACTCCACCATTTCAGCCGGCCTAACAGGCAGCAGCATATGGCACACCTATCCGGAAATGTGTTCCACTCCTACCTGTTGATATTAAAACCAGTCTCCCGCCGAGCTCAGCCGCAGTCTTTGCTGTAGACGGCAAGCCTACCCCAATTCGTCCAACGCGTTTTTCGAATGCATTTGCGAGTGATGGAAACAAGCGATCGACGATATGGTTTGGCAGACCTGGACCCGTGTCCCGAACGTCGATGCGTAGGAACCCGTTCTCCGCTTTCGTCTCCACACGGATTTCTCCGTGATCATCACCAATTGCTGTTGCAGCGTTACGAACGAGGTTAAACACCATTCGCATCAGAGCGTTTCGGTCGGTTACTATAACCTTATCGCCTGTATGCAAAACAGCCAGCTCAAGCGATGAGTTGGTGTACGGAACTGCAAGCTCTACTGCGTCGTGCATTACAGGGCGCACTTTGGCGGACTGCATCCGCATCATGTTGGGTCCGGCCTTGGCCATCTCCATGGTGTCAGCGCAAAGCGCAACAGTCTTATCTATGGCTCTCATTATTCGCGCGGTGTGCCGACTGGCGCCAGCGAGCGGTATGGCCGCAAGCGCTTCCGTTGAGAGCAAGGCCGGTGTCAAGATATTGCGAATGTCGTGAGCTAGAGCGGTGGCATCACTTGGCGAATTCATCAGGATCCTCCTCCGGTGCTTGATGATGCGACGATCATGCGCCCGAAAAGGCTCACAGTCTTTTGAACTCCAAGTGTGGTTTTCGAAAACCGACAAAAGTGTCCAATGGCGACTCTAACTAGATAGGGGTCGTGAAAGTCTCTGAGGAAGCCACTCAGCAACCTCAAATGGTCCGAAACAGAATTGTCCGGGCGCAGCTCTTCGAATCCGAACGAGCCCCCAGTTTGCGTGGATCAGCAGGCTTTAGACAACGAGTAACTCGCGCCATTTGACTAAAACGGCGTCTGTGAGCGATTTGAAGCAGGTTCTACTCTCGATGTTTCTTTGGTGCCTGAACGCGGAAGAGTATCTTGCGGATCGATTATGGGTCGAACCTTATCGTCAGGCAGAGTGAGCACCCGGTTATCCTTCAACCGCTTCCGGTGTGTTCGCCTCCAAAAACCCGAACACTTCCGCCCAGGTCGCGGACGGATCACCTTTCGCGCGTAATGGGTCGAGCATGGACGACCCGTGCACGCCATTTTCAGCCACATAGTGCGCGTGGCCGGATGCGAGGAAAAGCTCGCGCTGCTTCTCGCCGCTGCGGCCCATTTCGGAGCGCGGCGCGAATGCCTTTACAGGAACAGTGACCTGATCCGCATAGTCATTCGACCGGCATCGGTTCGTCGAGCGCCCGGAGGCCGGCGAGAAGACAAGCGCGCCGGTAATGTCGTCGCCGTGCTCGGCGGCCAGCTTCATTGTTAGTGCGCCGCTATAGGATGAACCCCAGACGAACACCGGCGCATCCGGTGCCGCTTCTTTCGCAAAGGCGAGCGCGCCTTCCGCGTCTGGGTACGCCGCACAAAATCCTGTTGAGCGCCCGTGGGCCTCCACCGTCCGGTTCTCGCCGCCAAAATTTCTGCCACCAGAGCGTTGGTCGACAATCAGCAGATGATACCCCTTCTCAGCCAGCCGTGGCGCAATGCTCTCATATTCGGCCCGGCCATTTGCTCGCGCCTGATGGAAGAGCACGATCACCGGCGCGCCTGCCTCGCCAGCCCGAAAGTCAGCATAAACCGTGCCGCCATCAGAGGCTTCGAACGTCACCGGTCCGTTCGGGGTCTCCGCGGCCACACCGCTTGCAAGTACGCAGAGTGAGAAGATGGTGGCAAGTGTGAGTGCGCGTAGCATGGCGTTTTCCCTTCGAAATCGGCCCCGGCTTGGTAATGGCTGAGTATCCGCGGATCAGTCGATCGCCTCAACACACAATCTGTTCAGCGGTCAGCCGCTCCTCGACCTACGCCAAATTTTCATAGTTCCGCACAAGTGTTCAAACCCAGGGGCGTTGGTTACCGCTTGCGCGAAGCAATAATCAGCGCTCAATGCCAAGATGGATGACACCTCTACACGCCCAACCAGACCGCCAAAAGTACGTATCGGAGACAGGTACCGCCCCGGTCGATTGAAGGCCTTCTATGACGCCATAATCATTGGATCAGGACCCGGAGGCCTCGCCGCAGCTTCGACGCTCGCTAAGGTGCGACAGGCTGTTCTGGTTCTGGAGCAACATTATACGATTGGCGGCGGGGCGCATACTTACGCCCGGGCAGGCTTCGTCTGGGATATCGGCATTCATTTTTCCAACGATATGATTACGCCGGGCTCACCTGCGAAAGCTGTGGCAGACTTTGTGGGCGGTGGGCGCATGCAATGGGCAGAAATGTCCAACGAGTTCGTCTATCGCATCGGCCAAACGACCTATCGCATGCCTGTCCTTTGCGGTGAACAGACCCATGATTGGTTCAAGGAGACTTTTCCGGACGAGGCCGAGAACTTCGATCGCTTTGTCGCCGATTACAAGCGTCTTGCCCGCGGTATGGGGTTGCCTATGGCATTGCAGCAATCCGCGCCCGCTGGTCGGCTTGGCGCACCGTTTCGCGGTCTCGCGCGTCGGCTAACGCCTAAAGAAGCAATCCGCCCTGCAGCGAAGCAACTGCGGACGTACTTCAAGGATGAAAACCTCATTGCGTGCATCACAAGTCTCTGGATCGCCTTTGGTGTTCCGCCCAAGGATCTACCATTTTTCTCCGTGTGCGGTCTTTCCGTTGGGAAGAACCAGCTTAACTACCCGGATGGCGGCGGCGCTATGATCGGGCGAAGCCTAAAGGAAGAAATCGAGGCGCATGGCGGCGAAGTGTACGCCTATGCCAAAGTGGAGAAGATCCTCGTGGATCGGGGTCGTGCGGTCGGCGTCCGGATGGCCGATGGCAGCGAGGTGCGCTCAAGATCGGTGATCAGCAATGCCGGTGCGCGCAATACGTTTGATTACCTATTGCCAACATCGCTAAGCCGAAAGCTTGGCTATACTGATTGGATGACCACCGTGCGCCCGTCCATGGCCCACCTCAACCTCTTCGCCGGAGTCAATGCGAGTGCGGAAGACCTTGGAATTCCTGAAGGTGAGCACATCGTGGACGGTTCTCTCGATCTCGACGAGGCCCTGCAGGCATTTGGACGGGACATGGAAACAGCTGTTATTCCGAATGTCTTCTTTGCATTCCCTTCAATGAAGGATCCAAGCTTTCGACGCGACTATCCAGACAAGACAACCGTCTCGATGATTGCCTTCATCGAAAACCATCACGGCTTTGACGACTGGAAAGATGGAGCTTGGGGGCAACGCGGTGCGGAGTACCAAGCCCTGAAAAACCGACTATCGGACAAATTGCTGGAGGTGCTCTACGCATCCTATCCGCAATTGCGGGGTCGTGTTGATTTCCACGAACTCTCTACACCGCTGTCGACCCGACATTTCCTGAACGCCCCAGACGGCGAAGCGCTAGGTGCGGCCTTCAACATTGATCGGTTTGGCGCTGCGAATTGGCTGAGCCGAAAAACCAAAATTCCAGGGCTCTACCTTACTGGACAAGATACCTTGGCTATGGGCTTCACGCCCTCCTTGATGTCCGGCGTACTGACAGCAGCTGCTGTTCTGAATTGGCGAGACAAATACAGACTCTTCCGTACACTCAAAGCCGGCCTGTAAACCTCATAGTCCGTTTGCTCAGAGATCTGGCCAAACGCGGATTTGTTCGATAGCACTCGTCGCGATGGGAGGAGGTTGGCAGTGAAGTATACGATGATCTCATTGGTCATGGTCAGCGTCATTGCAGCGTCGTATTTCGCAGCGCGCACTGTGACCATGAGCAGCCTTACCAATGAAAACTCAATTTTTGACTCGTTCGAACAAGTCGACGGTACGTGGCTCTATTCCGACAAGATAGGCGCTGCCGCGGCATCTGGTGTTGAGCGCGCACGCGTCGCGATCGGTGGTCCCTTGGGTTTGTCTTCGAAAGAAGCCGTATATTTCGTAGCCACCCAAGACGATGCGGGCGCCCCCCTGCGGTCTCAATGCACTTACAGGGTACGTGGCCAGCCGATTGATACGAGATGGTGGTCGCTAACGCTGTATGACAGCCTTACCCAACACTATGTTCCAAACACCGAGAACCGCTCGAGCTGGAACAGCGTTTCAGTTCCCCGCTCGGACAATGGAGAATGGGTGATCAATGTTGCACCCACGCCGCAAGATGTTGCCTGGCTACCTACACAAGAGAAACCGGACAAGGCCTTCGAAGTAATGCTTCGGGTCTACAATCCGAGCGACGCAACCCGTGCCACATTGCCGAACATAGCCTTGCCAACCGTGGAGCGCGTATCATGCTGAATCGCGTGCTCTTTAACATTATTGGTGCCGCAATTCTGGGCGCAGTCACATACCAAATCACACGCAGTTTGGTGATCCAACAAGCACCAGTCAGGGTTATGTCGACGATAGAAGACCGCATTGCTGCAGGCGCTGGCGGCTGGAACGCGTGCTTTCATAATCAGGCATACGGACCGAGAGCTAATGCAGCTAGACGGGCCAATCCGGACAGCATCATCAGCTCTATGGCATATGATCTCAGCGACGGGCCTGTTCGAATCTCAGGAGAGACTTGGCCGCGCTATTGGTCAATCTCATTCTATCAACAGAACTCGGACAATTTCTTCGTGATGAACGACCAGGAGCTGGCGGATAACACATTCGATTTCGTTTTGGCCTTGGAAACCCAAGAAACAACTGCGTTCGATGCCACGCCTATCATTTCACCCTCCACGAAAGGCATCACGCTGATCCGTCGTTTCGCTGCGGACGCATCGGACATGCCAGCTATCATAGCTAATCAAGAAGCGATGGTTTGCGGCCCCGCATAGACAACCGAACTGGCGAAGGGGCCCCAATGGGCTAGCGGCAACTGGTCAGGCTTGAGTTGCTGCGTTCCTTCAAGACATCAGAGTCGTTCAACGGAATACCTTTTGCATGTTCACGGAGCTTCAATTAGTAGCAAACTAGGCATGGCTATTTGGCCACACCTCCCTATAAGACAGGGAAAATTGAGTAGCTGGGGTAGAATATGCGGCATTTCTTTGCGCTCATCACTGCTTTTATAATGGCAGCCGGGGCGACATCACAGGGTATCGAACAGACAAAAGGCACGTTTGAAGACAAGTTCCGTCAGCTGGACGAAGTCTTGCCGAGCCCGAACGTCTATCGCAACGCGGCCGGGGAACCGGGGCATCAGTATTGGCAGCAAGAAGCCGACTATTCGATCCAAGTGAGCCTAGACGAGGCAACACGGCGGCTCACGGCGTCGCAGTCCGTGACGTACACGAACAACTCTCCGGATACGCTGCGATATCTGTGGCTACAGCTCGATCAGAACCGCTTTCGGGAAGACTCGATCGCCGAAACGACCCGGACCTTCATTGCGAAAGTTCCAGGCTCCGTAAACCTCCGTCAAACACCAAAACCTCAGCTGACGCTTGAAACCTTGCGCCGGACGCAGGCCCAGGACGATACCGAGTACGGCTACGACATCACCCGCGTTGCAGATGGACGCGGAAGTCCGTTGGCGCACACGATTGTCGGTACACTGATGCGGATTGACCTGCCACGCCCACTTGCGCCTGGTGGCTCAACCACCTTCCAGATTGATTGGGCCTACAATCTCGTAGATGGAAAAGCTCTGTTCGCTCGGGCGGGTTACGAGCATTTCCCGGATGATGATCGCGAAGGCGGCAACGACATATTCCTCGTCGCTCAGTGGTTCCCACGCATGGTTGTCTATTCAGACTATGACGGCTGGCACAATAAGGAGTTTCTCGGGAGCGGCGAGTTCGCACTCGAATTTGGCGACTACACCGTCGAGATCACCGTGCCAGATGATCATATCGTCTCATCCACGGGCGTTCTTGAGAACGCGCGGTCGGTGCTCACCTCGGAGCAGCGCTCGCGGCTGGCCGATGCGCGCAACGCGGAGCGTCCGGTTTTTGTCGTAACGCCAGAAGAAGCACTGGCGAATGAAAGCTCCAATCCGAACGGGACGAAGACCTGGCGGTTCGAAGCTGAAAATGTGCGAGACTTTGCTTGGGCGAGCTCACGCAAATTCGCCTGGGATGCCCAGGGCTTCAAACAACCTGGCGCAGATAATGAGACGGTGATGGCCATGTCCTTCTATCCCAAGGAGGGCGGCGAGCTATGGGAGAAGTATTCGACCACATCCGTCATCCACACGATGGAGGTCTATAATCGCTTCGCCTTCGATTACCCCTATCCCACGGCGCAATCCGTAAATGGCCCGGTGGGTGGCATGGAATACCCCATGATCACCTTCAACGGCCCTCGCACTACACTCCAGGACGACGGAAGCCGCACTTATACGCTTGCCGAAAAGCGATTTCTGATTGGTGTGGTGATCCATGAAATTGGCCACATTTACTTCCCGATGGTGGTCAATTCAGATGAGCGCCAGTGGACCTGGATGGATGAGGGGCTGAACAGCTTTCTCGACAGTGTTGCGGGCTACGAGTGGGATCCAGATATTCCATGGACGCGCTCCCTGCCCCGAGACCTCGTCTACTACATGATTTCCGATCAACAGGTTCCGATTATGACCCAATCGGACAGCGTTCTGCAGCTTGGACCGAACGCATACGGAAAACCATCGGCCGCGCTGCATATCCTTCGCGACACAATTCTCGGCCGCGAGAAATTCGACTTTGCGTTCCGTGAGTACTCCCGCCGCTGGAAATTCAAACGGCCAACACCGAGCGACTTCTTCCGCACCATGGAGGAAGCCTCAGGCGTCGACCTCGATTGGTTCTGGCGTGGCTGGTTCTACACGACCGACCATGTCGACATTTCTCTCGACCGTGTCTTCCACATGGAGCTGAATACCGAAGACCCGGACATCGATCTTGCGCGGGAGCGGTCGGATTTCGTCGGCGAGCCAGCAAAAGTTAGCGTCGTCGCAGATGAAAACGAGGGTCGCCAGACCTGGGTCCAGCGGTTTCCTGACATTCGCGACTTTTACGACGAAAACGACATCTATACCGTCACGAATAAAGAGCGGAACAGTTACAAATCCTTCCTAGACGGTCTGGATGATTGGGAACGAACGGCTTTTGAGCGTGCCGTCGCAGAAGACGCAGAGTACTACGCACTCGAATTCTCGAATGTGGGCGGCCTGGTCATGCCTATTATTCTTGGACTCGAATTCACCGATGGCAGCCAGGAAAGGCTATACATTCCGGCAGAGATCTGGCGTCGTAATCCTCACAGTGTCAGCAAGCTATTGGTCTTCGAAAAAGGTAAGGAGCTAACCCAGATCGTCATCGACCCTGACTGGGAGACTGCGGACGCTGATCTTGAGAACAACTACTATCCTCGCCGGATCACGCCATCCCGCATCGAGGCCTTCAAGTTCCAGCAGCCATTCACCAATGACAGCCGCGATATCATGCAGGACATCAAAATAGAGCTCAAAACTGACGACGCTGACGATGCGGAGACGGTGTCTCAAGATACGGAACGGACAGAGGACTAATTCTTGGGCAAGTGGCTTAAAATCTGCGCCATTCTGTGGGCAACATTGCTCATGTCCATGAGTACCGCATACGGACATGAGCAAGCCCTCGCATTGACCGAAGTAACTTTCCTATCAGACGGTGAAACGGCGGACTGTGTTCAATCAGGTTGCCGCATCGAAGTTGCTCACCGTCTGGCCGTCCACGATGCCGAAAGCACGTTGATGAATGTGCTTGGCGCACGTGCCGACTTAATTGGTGATCGCGACGCCCAGGTCCGCTTCGAAGCTTACGTTGCAGAACACTTTGCGTTGATCGATCCGGAAAGCGGTGACCAGCTGGGTTTGACCCTTTTGGGTGGGGAAGTCGAGCGAGGTTATTACTGGGTTTATCAGGAAGGCAAATTGAATTCGGGCCAGGACAAGCTGCTCGTTTCACAAGATGTGTTGATGGACGCGATTCCCACTCAGACCAATCGCGTCAATCTGAAATACCGCGGCAAAGTGAGCACTTTGATATTCGGTTCGGCGTCAGAGCTGATCTCGTATACCCTTGAGTAGGTTTGCGCGATATGTACGCCTGCTGAGCTAATCACTAGCTGGATAATTTCATATAAGTCTTGAAATAGCGAAACGAAGGTCTGCGCATGAAGCGATGCTAAAACGAGCAATAGCTGTCACCGCAAGCTTAGTTTACTTTCCTACGCAGTCTATCGCTCTCATCCTATGATAAAGCCATATTGCCTAGCTCACTTCGCTTTGTGATAGAGTATGACAGGCTCTGTTAAACCGATCGGCATCAAAGCGTCTTCATACATGAGTAGATGCGCGAGGGTTTCCTCGCCTGCCAGTGCTCGACCAACGAGTTCATTACGCTCTGGTGGGGTCACAATTATTTCGAGCTCATTAGACTGCAATCGCAAAGAACGTGTAACGTCTACACGCAGCGGTGCGATAGATAGTAAAGGCGCTTCCTCACCATTTAGAGTTACGGTTGCGACGCCTTCCACACCAGCCAATTCCAGAATGGCTGCTCCTTCAATGGCATTTGCAGGCGCATCAAATGTCTTCGAATAAACAAAAGGAGCCGCGGCATGTTTGAGAGTGCCATTTTCTCTGAGATCAAATGTAACATCTTCTAACTCGATCGTATTTCCCTCAGCTTTCAATAGCCAGTTCTCATTCTCTATCGGCTCCGGCCTCATAGATTCCATCTTTGAGATTGCCGAGGTGATCGGTTGCGAAATGTCCTTGTTCGTTATGATCAAGAAACGAGACTCAAGCGGCGACGCCGAGAATATTATTGTTCCATTCCCCTCTTCAGTTGCCGGCCAAACAGCACCTGTGAAAGCATCAAACCAATAGGGCTTTTTGTCCGCGTATAAATTCGACGAAGACACTTCAACGGTCGCATTGGCTAATGACTGGTTCGCAAAAAAGTGAATCTCGTCGCCATCTTCAGTTACCCGCATCGTTCGGTGTATCTCTGTGCGGCGATCAAAAGACAACGCAGGTTCTAAATCATCAATAAGGCCCGATACATCCTTCGAGCGACGACCTATAGACAATTGCTCAAGGATTTCTCTAAGTTCAACATCGGACTGCTCAGCATTCCGAAAACTGGGCGTTCTAGACGGAAGCTCTCCGAGAAAGTGGACGCTCGTCCCATCCGCAATCCAATCCTCCAAAGCCTCTGAGGTCGCGAACTCCATAGTTGGCGAATGTGCCACGAGAATAGTCTTGACGTCGGCACCAACTACTCCCTGTGCTGCAGAGTTTCGCGTCTGAAGCGCATGATCGTTGATCCATCCCCACGTGATGCCATGTGCATCAAGTGAATCTATCAGGTCTCTCAATTTCTCCTTAGCTAGGTCCTCTGAGTTCTTTTCTGTCGGCTCTAGGAATCTGAACAGCCTGTCGCTGAAAGGTAGAAGCGATAAAGCGCTATTCCCGCTTCTGATCTCCGGATCAAATTCGCCGTTACGAAGAAACTCATGAGGATCAAGCAAACTACCATTCGGCGCGCCAAGCCACGGATAGTAAATATAGACATCTATTTCGGGTCGTCCCGTTTGCAGAAGTGCTTGAGCACGAGCTATGTAGGCATTTAGATTAGGCAGGGCATCCCAGATCGGTCGGCCTTCGCCATAATCCCCCGAAAACTGGAAATTGTCGGGTGCCGACCAAGGATGCCAAGGTGCGTCTCCAAATATTTCGCGATAAGCTTGGCCTTTCGCGCGATATGGAATGCCATGATATATGACTTGGTTGATCCCTGATACGAAAAGCTTATCTGCGCCGGCCTTCAGTTTCCGCGGTGTCACTGCATAGTCTCGGTTAAACCAAACAAACGACTCTGCACTAACGAGGTGTCGATCATACAGCGCGGCTGCTGACGACGCCATCTTCAAAAAGACTTTGGTACCACCGGCGTAGTGTTGCTCGGTTTCCGGAATATGGTTTGCGCCAAGCGCACGCAAAACGTCGAACTTCATACCGTAACTCTGCGCGCGAGAATACAACCCGCGGCTCTCTGCCCATTCAGCAGAAGCTATGCCAAAACGTTCAATGATCAGATCAGATACTGTTTGTTGGAAATCATGCCGAATGCGTGCATCAAGTTCCGACAAACGATATCTCGGCGCGAAGCGCTCCGGGTCAAATATAAAGGAATTGTCGCTGGCGTCGTAAAATACAGCTGGTAAATGTGGCCGTAAATCGTAGCCGCGACGGCGCTCGAACTCCTCTAAAATGTCTTCGACTGCAATTTGGTCGATCTTGAACTCTAGACTGTCATTGAAGAAACCCTTGAATGCTTTGCTATAATGCTCGTCGAGGCCAGTGCGCTCTCCAAAGGCATAATTATAATGGCCAATGACTTTATCCTCGCTCAGATGGTCAATAACCTGCCCTAAACGATCGGAAGCGACCAAAGTAGGTGCTTCTCCTGCTGGCATGACGTATGTCGTGACTACAGCCCATTTGCCATCTGGTGCGTCCCATTCCAGCGTGCCCTCATGAATAAATTCATCGAGGACAATTGCCGTCGTTGGATCGAGCTCAATAGTGTCCGTAAGGTCAAATGGATTGCGGGCCCGTTCGCCACTGACAACTTTCATCGCAACGACGCTCAATAATTTTGCATCATCTTCGGAGAATGTAACGTCAACCAGACCCAAGAGTTTTTCGACGGCACCCAAGGCGTAAAAATTGAACGTCGGTTCCGGTCCTGGCAGCTCTTGTATTATTCGCTTTCCGCCATTCAGTATCAGCTCCGATGAAGCCAGAGTTTGCATGCCGTCATTTAGCAAAACATGTGGACCGCCAGCGGGCCATCCACTTAAGTGATTTAGATACACTTCTATGTTCAGTGCGGCAGCGCATGTCAGAACATCGCCGAGCACCCCATAATATGAGGGCGTATCAAAACTTCGAATACGGCGTTCCGTCTCCGGATCATCAATCTGGTCGAGCCCTTGCGTAAACGGTTGAATTTCGACACCGCCAAATCCCTGCTTCTCGAAAGCTTCCAGTTCTGTACATGCCTGCTCAGCGTCGACATCCGCACCGGGCCACCACCACCTCACCCACGGGCGCGTCGCTGGATTGATGGTCTCCATATTGGTGAAGTCGAGAGAGATCGGTTCGAGAGAGACGAACGTGCCGCGGGTCTCTAGTGGTGGCTCTTCTTGATATGTCTCAATACTCACAGCATCAGGAGCTTCATCATAGGGAACAAAGGCGTCCGTAATCTGAGACTTTATCCAGAAATACCCACTCAAAACACTCAGGGCGCTGAGCCCGATAATGCCACCGAAAACATACGCGCTATACTTTGCTAATCTGGACAAGATGACCCCGCTCCGGAGGCGTTTCGGCCCCACATAAATCTATCAAAGTAACGCATAGCTTTTCCGAAAATGCGAAAAAGGACGCCTCACTCATTGTCCTGGTTCCGGCAAACGAAGTCAGTCCGTCCGCTCCAATTTTCTAAAACTTACAACACATGTGTACATCGTATACAACTAGTCCAAAGCTCGAAATAGCATCGCTATTGCTCAAGCCCTTGGTCGCCAATCTCCGCTGAAGACGAATACGCGCGATTTCAAGCCCGTAATCCTGATTTCTTCGATAGTGAGGGCCATTTTTCACTGCCTATCGTTCGATGTGCGTGCAGACGGTGTCATCTTTGCACTTATTTGTGTACGTAGTACACGTCATGAGAAGTACAGATAGGCCTCAACAGGATAACGCCATGATTCTGAGATCAGAAGTGTTTAAGCTCGCCATCAGGCTCGGGCTTAAATTTCTCGGCAGTGTCGGCGCTGCAGCCATCATTGCGGGTTCAGCACTGGCGCAATTTGAGACAATCGATTGTGGGACGGTGCCAGAGACAAGCACCGCTAGATGCGAAAGCTACAACGAAGCGGCTGACCAGCTCCGTAGGGACTGCGCAGGAGAAAATGGGTCTCTTTCCCAAAGCACCTGCCCCGTTCGCAAGCCGATGATGCAGGACGCTTACAATTCGATTATCGCTCTAAGGCGTGGAACATCAACGCAGAGCGCGATCCAATCTCAAGCAATACCGAACGATCAGGAGGCGCGTGTATCTGACTCATCCCCAGCGCAAGCTCCATCAGAAGCGTCTATTGGGATATCGGCAACACCCCCTCCTGTAACGACGTCAACCATCTCAGACCAACTCACTATTTTCGGGCTTAAGCTCGGTAAAACTTACGAAGAACAGGGCATAAATGAATGCCGGCGTTCGGACCGAGAGATTATTGTTTATCCACCTCAAACCGCGGCGCAGCGGCGCGAATATGAGCGGACGCCGAGATGGCTACGGCCAGACCTTCACAAGAAACTTATACGGTTTTGTGGCTACGAACTCTCTTCCGGAATAGATGAAGCCAGCACGTGTTGGCAGCGTACAAGGCCTGAAAGGTTCTCCGATGATGGGGGACGTCATAAGCATTGCAGCTTTGCAGATCTTCAAGGAAATTTCATACCCGAGCAGCCAAATGTTTCTGGAAGATATTTTAATCGGCGGCTGTACTATGTTGGGCCGTCCTTTGCCCGTTTCATTCCGGAAAGTGATCGTCGCAGCGGAAAGCAGGGCAGGAATGTCGACTTTTTCTTTCTGGATGAACAACGACGTTTGGCCGGCATGTCCACACGAACATTTTCAAACCTGGCTGACGAAGCTCGAACAACGTTACTCAACAAGTATGGAAAACCAACGCGCATAGAGCGAGACGCTTATTTGCTGGAAAGCGGATCGCAGATTACGCTTGATAAATATGTTTGGGAGAAGCCGAACATTTATGTTGAGTTCAATCCAATAAGCCCTTCAACCTTCACCAAGTATCAGTCGGTCGAAGTGTTGTCCGGCAGCCGTATTGACCGGCTCCTCGGCATACCCGCCATCTCGCGCGTGCCGTCGGGTACCGCCACTGACTTTCAGTACGGGAGCCTGCGCATTATGCTTCCTCACATAAAACGCGACCTGGATACTGATACGACTGTCCGACAAGGGCTGTAAGTGCGCTGTCCGTCTAATGCGAACCAGTATCCGATTTTCGCGGGTCAGCAGATCTTAGGCAGCGGCGAGTGCGCGCCGTTCTTGAAGTGCAACGTCGTGCATTGATTTAAAGGTGCTTCTAGAATTGACGTGTATATCAAGATTGGAATGATTGTGGACGGAGGAATGCATTGAGGCGAACTTTTGTAGACTTCGCACTCGGCAGAATCTGAGCATTGGACACTCCCACCGTCTGATAGAGCCTCGCCGCACCAAGGAACAAGTGAACCATATATATAACGAAATTCTGAGTGTGGGGGATATGGGAGCTTATGTCTGATTTTTGACCAGGGCAGTCTAGGCCTCAGATACCGGGTTGGGGCGAGAATTTGCTTCTCCTCCTTGAGGGTTTCGCAACCCCCACGGTCTAGTTGTAGTAATCGGTGACAACGGATCCAGAATGCAACAGGGCCTCCAAACTCGAAACATCATATTCGCTGGGCAGAAGATGCTTCGGCGTGGATGGCTTCACTTTGTCTGCCTTGTCTTTATCGCGACGACTGTCATGGCCTGGCCTGACAGACACCAACTTTCTTCTGAGATGTGGTCAAACGCAAAAATTGAGACTCAAAATCAAGTGCGAGAAGTGCAAGAAGCGCTAGAAGACATAGTGGACAATTCCCAACGCTTGGTTGATCGCATGGACGACGATCAATACCGCGGCATTCGAATACGCCGAGACTCAATCGAGAGTTACTCGGACATTCCGAGCTTGAGGGAACGCCGCCCATTTAAGTTCTGGCTGAACAGTTTTGGAAGTATATTTCCTTACGCGCTACCGGTATGTATTCTTTTTATTATGGCCGTCCGCAGAGGGCTTCGGGATTTCTTTGCCGGCTGGATCCGCTCACCTTATCGCTTAGCGGATAGCGCGTCTTTCGTTACACAGGTGGTTGTCCTGGCTCTCGGATATGCGACGATCATTAGTGCGCCATCTTTCTTATTCCATAACTATGTATCCTTTCTCATACTCACGGTCTGGTTCGTGGTTGGTCATCGCTTAATCATTCACAACGAGATGAAGCGGCGTATGCGCGCGCCTGTACCCTCGCTACGTGCGAGCTTATCTGAATCGAGCTACACACAACTTGCTGTAACTTCCGCGATCATGGCGACAGCGGTGATTGGATTAATCTCTACGTACTTTGTTTCGATACAGGCCGAGACCGTCGCTTGGCAGACACTGATAGCTGGCGCAGGGCTTACCACCTGTATTCTTCTGACGGCAAAGCTCTTGAACGCCGTCGCCTTTGAAGCCGCGCGCGCTGCGCACCAACGCGAAGCCGGCTAGAATCTAAACGCATGGAAAGTACGCTGTGAGCGATTCGCTCGGGCGAAGAGCGCTATCTACGTCCTTCGCAGCGTGAGCTGCCAACGGCAGATCGTTTAATGCGATAACGGGGGCATTAGCTCATAGCGAGCGGCCTACTAGATAAATAAAGAGACTGGCTGACGTCCGCTTCGCTGTCGAAAGCGGTCATCCGGACACTCACGGCCCACCTAACCATCTGAAACCATTCAGCTTTCACAAAACACAACCCTAAAATTCCGGACGCATCCGGACACTGACCCCCGAAATTCCGGACACTCTATCCCCGGTTCTGACGATATCTATCCTCGGCTTTTGAGCTGCCAATCCCCGCACCTATCCCACAATTTCGAGCGCCGCGTGATACGCTTCTGCGGCCTGTTTCTCATTGCCCTGATAAGTGCTGATCGCCTTTAGAAGACCAAGCTTCGTGTCCGGCTCCAACCCGTCGCCCATACGCAAAAGCTGCGAGCAGAACCAGCCCTGCTGCCCCCATCCGGCAATGCCCTTCAGCATCTTGATCGGGGAGTTCACGGTCAGATATCGCGTTGGCCCAAGGCGCAGCGTTTTCTCCCACTTGGGTGCTTCGGCCAGCGCGCCGGAGAGCAGCTTTTGCGGTAGATCTGGGTCGGCGCAGAGCGGTCGGCCAAGCCCGATCAGATCGGCTTCGCCGTCCTCCAACGCCGAATTCATAGCGGAGACGGTGCGGAAGCCACCGGTAACAAGTAGAGGCATCGTCGCCCTCACCTGTACGCTCCTGGCATAGCTCGCAAAGTACGCCTCTCGCGCCCGTGTGGACGCGCGCTCACCCTCCTCGAATTTCGGCTCCATGCCATCAATGCCTGCCATTTGCGGCTGCTCATAATTGCCGCCGGACACCTCCACAAAATCAAGACTTTCTCCGTTCAGCATCTCGATCACCGCAAGGCAGTCCTCATGGCTGAAGCCGCCCTTCTGGAAGTCGGTGGAGTTCAGTTTCACGGAGACGGAGAAATCATCGCCGCACTGGGCTTTCACCGAGCGAATGCTCTCCAGCAGCAGCAACGCCCGGTTCGCCAGCGTTCCCCCCCAGGCATCGGTGCGGTGGTTGGTCAGCGGCGAAAGGAATTGCGACAGCAGATAGCCATGGGCTCCATGCAACTGCACCCCGTCAAAGCCCGTCTCGCGGGCGACCTTCGCTGCCTGACCAAAGCCTTGAACAACTTGAAGAATATCCTCCTCTGTCATCTCTCGCGGCATTCCGAACATCGCACCGGGCATGTCCACCTGCACGGCACTCGGTGCCATCGGTGTCTCGTTGACCGTTTTGGGTGTCTGACGCCCGGCATGGGAGAGCTGCATCACCACTTTGCCACCGCCGGATTTCGCAGCTTCAGCATAGGCCGCAAGGGCCGCGCGCTGCTCGTTCGACTGTTCGCCCATGATGACCACATTGCCCGGGCGTTCGAGGTTTCGGCGGTCGATCTGTACATTTCCGGTCAGCTGAAGCCCGACACCGCCCTTCGCCCAGCGCTTGTAAAGCGTTGCATGGCGCGCCGTGGCACTATTCTGTGGATCAGCGAGGCCCTCGGTCATTGCCGCCTTGACGAGGCGGTTTGGCAGTGTCAGCCCCGACGGCAGAGTTAATTCGGTATTAATCGTAACGGACATCTTATGCCTCCCTAGCCTTCCGAGTCGGTCTAAGGGGGTACCATGGCCCGTTCCAATCAAGCAAAACTGTTCGACGAGATGACACCAGACCCCACCTATAGCGCCAAGGATATCGAGGTCCTCGAAGGCCTTGAGCCCGTCCGGAAGCGCCCTGGCATGTATATCGGCGGCACGGATGAGCGCGCCTATCATCACCTTTTCGCGGAAGTCCTGGATAATTCGATGGACGAAGCGGTTGCCGGCCACGCCTCCCGCATCGAAATTGAGTTAACAGCAGATGGCTTCCTTAGCGTGATCGATAATGGACGCGGTATCCCCATCGGCGAACACCCGAAATTCCCGGGCAAATCTGCCCTCGAAGTGATTATGACCACGCTTCATGCCGGTGGGAAATTCTCCGATAAAGCTTACGAAACTGCCGGTGGCCTCCACGGTGTCGGCATCTCAGTTGTGAACGCGCTGTCCGAACGCGTCGAGGTCGAGGTTGCACGCGACAAGAAGCTTTACCGCCAGCGTTTCGAACGCGGCATCGTGAAGGGTAAACTGGAACGCGTCGGCCCAGCCCCGAACCGGCGCGGCACAACAGTCCGCTTCAAGCCGGACGCGGAGATTTTCGGCGACAAGATACGCTGGAAGCCAGCACGCCTGTTCCAGATGGCCCGGTCAAAAGCCTATCTCTATCGCGGCGTGGAAGTACGCTGGTCCTGCGCGCCGGAGCTCTTGCCGGATGATTCCAAAATCCCAGCGAAAGCAACGCTCACCTATCCGAACGGCCTCGCTGACCAGCTCGCTGAAGTCTTTGACGGCAAGAAAGCAATCACCTCCGAGCCTTTCACCGGCCTCGTCGACACTGGCGACGGCAAAGTCGAATGGGCGATCAACTGGACAGCTGCCGGCTTTGGCGAGGCGGACGGTTTCTCGCGCTCTTACTGTAACACCATCCCCACCCCAGACGGCGGCACTCACGAAGCCGGATTCCGGTCCGCCGTCACGAAGGGCCTCCGCAATTATGGCGAGCTGACCGGCCAGAAAAAGTCGAATACCATCACCGCCGACGATGTCATGGGCCATGCCGGGCTCTTACTTTCGGTCTTCATTCGCGGGCCGGAATTCGTTGGCCAGACGAAGGACAAGCTCTCCACCACCGCCGCCTTCCGCCTTGTGGAAAATGCTGTTCGTGACCGGTTCGACCACTGGCTGGCTGGCTCACCAAAAGAAGCTGATAAACTCTTCAATTGGGCGATGGAACGCGCCGATGAGCGCGCGCGCCGCCGCAAACAGAAAGAGATCAAGCGCCAATCAGCGACGAGCCGCCTGCGTCTACCCGGTAAGCTCGCCGACTGTTCGGAAAAGGGCCCCGAAGGCACAGAAATCTTCTTTGTAGAGGGTGACTCGGCTGGCGGCTCGGCCAAGCAGGCGCGCGACCGGAAGACCCAAGCCATCCATCCCTTGCGCGGTAAAATCCTGAACGTCGTGAGCGCAACTGAAGACAAGCTCCTGAAGAACCAGGAAATCTCGGACCTCGCCCTCGCCCTCGGTATCAAGTTCGGAACCCGCTTCGACGCGGACGATCTCCGCTATGAGAAGGTCATCATCATGACCGATGCCGATGTGGACGGGGCCCACATCGCGGCATTGCTGATCACGCTATTCTACAAGCTGACGCCTGGCCTTATCGAGTCCGGTAGGCTCTACCTCGCCATGCCGCCGCTCTACAGCCTCAGCCACAAGGGCAAGACGGTCTACGCCATGGACGATGAGGAACGGGCGGAACTCCACGAAAAAGAGTTCAAGAATCACAAGGATGTGAAGATCGGCCGCTTTAAGGGTCTCGGAGAGATGAACCCGGCTCAGCTGAAATCCACCACGATGAACCCGGCGACCCGCACACTCGCCCGCGTCACCCTGCCTGACAGTTTCGACGAATTGACCGAGATCAAACCGGCTGACCTCATCGAAACGCTAATGGGTCGGAAGGCAGAACTCCGCTTCAAGTTTATCCAGGAAAACGCGCAGTTCGTGGAAGAGCTGGACGTTTAAGGCGATCTGTAAGGGACGTGCAGCGCCCCGCAGAGTTTGACTAGGGCCCGCGAATTAGGTCTGATTTCGGGTCAGAAGCCGTCGACCTCAATGCGATTGCTAGCTAGCTGTGAACTGTTCCCTGATCCAACTGAAGCGCAGTGGCCAATAAAGAGCAGAAATGAACATACCCACTGGATTCGCAGACCTGACAGCTAAGGGCCGGGTCGCATTGGCAAGTCTGAAACAGAACAGAAAATAAGATCCCAGAACGCCTAAAACAGCTAGCGCTTCCAGGGGTGCTGTCAGTCTAATGCGAACCAGTCTCCACTTTTCGCGGGTCAGAAGGTCCTAGCCGGCAATGAGTTCGCACCATTCGATAAGAGCGGCATTGCGTTTCGATTTGAAGGTCGTTCTGGAGTTAATGTGTCGATCTAGATTGAAGTGATTGTGGAGGGAGGAATGCATGCTGGCGAACTTCTGGAGACTTCGCATTCTTCGAAAACGAAGCATCGCCCTCTCCCGTCGTCGAAATGGCAAGTGTGAATTCTCCGCTCGATTGTTCAAATGTCGACCGACTTCCTGACGGTCGATATTCCCTATTTCTTTCATAGCAGCGCCGTATGAACGAAGCCGGTCAGTAACGATCGTCTTTGGTGACCCATAGCGCTTCATCGCTTTTCTCAGAAACTTCAACGCAGCGGCCTTGTCTCTTGTCTTCGTAACATAGCTTTCTAGCACCTCCCCTTCATGGTCTACCGCGCGCCACAGATAGTGTTGCACGCCATTGATCTTTACGAACATCTCGTCCAGGTGCCACTGCCATTGGGTAACCTGACGCATATAGCTCGCCCTCTGCCTACGGATCTTACCGGCGAAGTGAGTGCCGAACCGATCTACCCAAAGACGAACACTCTCATGGCAGATATCAACGCCGCGCTCGTGCAGCAGATCCTCAACATTCCGAAGCGAAAGCGGAAATCGGACATACATCATCACCGCAAGCTGAATGATCTCAGGCGATGTCTTGAAGTAGCGAAACGGGTTCTTGGTCATCAAATGAAGCTAAGACCGGTGGTGCAGCGCCTCAAGTCCCGTTTCTACTCACAATGCCCTTATGAAAACTAAATATCGCGCGCAACGAGCCCAGTAGACTTCTTTTTGCTTCTCTTGAACCAGAAAAGGCAAAGTAAACCACATGCCGGGATTAAACAGGCTGCGGCGCATTTCCAACTCTTGTCACCGCCTTTCTCGATGAGAGGAACGTATGGACCAAAGGCATCTGTCGTCTCTGATGCGTTGCCAGCTATATCTGGACGTTCATTCCGCATGAAAACCGCATACTCGGGTTGATTACGGGCCGCCTCAAATAAAGCAAAGGGATCAATACTTGGTGGTTCCCTATCGCCCACAACATCAAATTCATCTGCATTCGAACCAATAATGGCGTCCTTGAGTTCCTGTGATGAACCGATCCCATTGATGTCGACCTTGAAGGTTTTAGGCTGTGCCCCGCCGTGTGAGATGGTTATTTGCCCAATGTCTTCATCGTCAGTGTCCGCGAACGTGATATCCACGTTCTGTCCGTCATCCTCTATGTGCACATGCACAACTTTTTCATCGTCAATCGCAAAACGCCGGCGGCGGATCGAGCGACCGTCAACGTTTGCCTCAATAAATGTAGCGGCGTCGAATTCTCGAATTGTGGTAGTTGCCGCGACCGAAATCGGTAAACTGTCTAATTCAACGTGAAGATCAACGCTTTGCGTACTTCCAGCATTAATGGCCATATTTCTCTCCCCTATTGGCAAGGAGACTATTGGTTAAATTCCCAAAAAACACAACAATCGAGCAAGCAGCGGTGCTGTCAGTCTAATGCGAACCAGTGTCCGTCGTTCACGGACAAGAAGGTCCGAGGTTCAACGCCTCAAGGCCGGTTTCCCCTGACAATGCCCCGGGGCCCGCTGCCAGCGTATGCTCGGGTGTTGTCAGTCTAAAGCGCACCGATCTCCAGTTTTCGCGGCGCAACGAGTCTCAGACAGTGAGTAGTTCCAACAACTCTTGAAGAGCTGCGTCGCATTTAGATTTGAAGATTGTTTTGCAGTTTATGTGTCGATCTAGATTAAAATGATTGTAGGCGGAGGAATGCCTATTGGCGAGCTGTTGAAGACTTCGGGGCCTGCCCCCAAAGCGAGCCTTTTCACTAGAAAAATGCATAATTCTAGCTGCCTTTCAGCCAAGAGGTTAACATTAACGGTTTGGCGCGACTGGGGGAGAAAAAGGTCACCGCTGCATCAAACTCTACATTAATCACGGGCGCCGAACGCAATCTGTCTCGCGCAGAACAGCACCACAAGCTTAACAGCATCATCTCAAATTTTTTGTTCAAGAAGGCTTTTTCTTAAATTCTGGGTCGTCTGTTCGGGGCGATTGTTGAGCTCCTCTTTGCAACCCCTGGGGATCATTCTGGTTGTTGGGAGCTCATGGAAATGAGGGAAGCCCATGGGCCAATGGAAGCTTGCGCTACTCTGCGGAGTAGCGATCGGATCTCTGCACGCAAGTGCATTCTCGCAAGGCGGCGGAACCAACGCCGTCGAAGTTCAAGCCGAAACTTTGAACGTTACAAATACCGGATTCATTGTCCAAAATATCTCTGGTGTGCCGGGCGTCTCGCAAGTAATCGCCATTCCTGATCTTGCGGGGGTGGATCCTGATATCGGCCTTGTTAGCCTATCGCCTACGAGCATCTCGCCTGGCACTTACGATGTTGCAATTACTTACTTCGACGAGAGCGATGGAAACAGCACGCTAGAGCTCCGGGTCGACGGCGCGACCGTCGGTTCAATTGTGTTGAACGGCAACTCAGACACCAGCGGTAACTTTAGCGGCTCTCAGCCAGAAAACGTTCGAACCACCACTCTGTCGGACGTCGTAATTGGTTCAGGTGATAGCATCTCGTTGTTTGGTCGGCGAGACGCTGATGAGTTCGTAAGGGTCGATAAGCTCGTTTTCACTCCAATCAGTCAATCAACTCCGCCTTTGTCTTCCGACATTTCGCTTCACTTGATTGACCCGGCCACCAATCAAAGAGTCACTCTTCTACAAGACGGTGGCACCATTGACCCTAATGATCTTCAGGGAACGAATTACAATATTGAAGTCACTTATAGCGGAGCAAACCCTGTCGGTTCGGTGCAAATAACCAGACCGGATGGAATGGTTCAGACAGAGACCAATCCACCCTACTCGGTATTTGGCGATAATTCAGTCACCGGAACGTTTAACAATGATGAAGCGCTGCCCTCCGTGGGCACTGCATTGCCCTTCGTGGTTCGCGTTTTCGATGCACCGAGCGGTAATGGTAACGTAATTGCTGAACAGACTTTCAATTTGACGGTTGGATCCTCGTCTGCGCCGCCACAGAACACACCTCCCTCTTCAGGCGGCATTCCGAACCAGTCCGTAACAGCAGGTGAGGCCTTCACACCGATCGACCTGACCCAGTTCTTCACAGACGCAGAGAATGACAGCTTCACAATCCGCTTCG
>JBCCBQ010000017.1:0-48280 GCA_039033955.1 Pseudomonadota bacterium | reverse complement strand
GGCAATTGGGATCTAGGTCTATTGACGGTCTTGATCGGGGCAGCCTTTGCTACCGCGATAATAGGTTTGTTGTGGTCCATATTTGCCATACCTGCTGAAGAGCAAGGATCGCTCACCTAGAGTTTCGGTCATTTCTCTGTCGTTGTCTGATGACAGCGACGCCGCCGAAAGCAGACATTTCATCGCCCCTGCCGGGGCTTTCTCCGCCTCTCGCGGGACATCGCATCTCATGCGATGTCTGATCCGCTCAAGTTTGATCCCCGGATCAAATGATCGCTACGCGACCGATTGCGAAATCTATCCGACAGGCCTTGGCCCCGCCCATACTCCTCGGTATGCGCTCTGACGATCCCATCTTTCCAATGGCGATCGAGCAGATCGGTCTCGCGGTGACGAGCCTTATCGGCTGGACCGGGGTGCATATCGCCGAGCACATCCCCTCCCGATGGAAGCTCAGAAAGGCCAGCACACTGCTCAAAGCGCTCGAAACGCTCGTCCGCCGTCTGATCCTGTTCATGGCGCTGCAGCTCGATTCAGAGTCCGTGAAACCACGATCCACAACGACCAAATCAGCGACCGAATCCGAGTCGGAAATCACAGACGGCGTTGAGCTTGTCGCGTTCCCAAGGGCTCGCTGGGCGAGCTTATCTTTGGTGCCGCAGCTGATCGATTTCTCTGAACGTCCTGACCTATCGCATCTGCCGCGAAACACCACGCCAACCCACATCGCAGCTAAGCGTTTCAGCCGCCGGATCGTCGCGCTTCAGAAGGTACTCGATGCGCCGGAGGTCCACGCTAAACGCCTCGCGCGGCACCTCTCAAAGCTGCGCAAATCCGGCGAACCGAAGCCAGTTCTCACACCAACATCGATCCCAACTGGGCTCTCCCCAGAGATCGGATTGCTACATGGCGGGCTCGCCCATCAGCTGCAGGAACACCTCCAGAAGTGGGATAGTTCGTAAACTATCCCCGGCTCTTAATTTCAGCACGCACCTGCGACGCCTAACCGGGGACGCCTAACCGGGGACGCCAGATCAGGTATTCTGAGATGTACTTTTGTCTAAATCCATGTACCAGCAGAAATTTGTAAGTGTGGTGATGGAGCTACTTGTCGGTGTCAATTCGTTATCGAGCGGATATAGATGGGCTGCGAGCATTGGCTGTTTGCAGCGTTATTCTTTTTCACATTGATCCGTCTTGGCTGCCCGGCGGCTTTACAGGCGTCGATATTTTCTTCGTGATTTCCGGCTATCTGATAACTAGTATTATGTTGTCGGATATAGACGCTGGGCAGTTCTCATTTGCGGACTTTTTTGCACGACGATTGAAGCGAATTATTCCGGTTCTCAGCGTCGTCATTATCAGCGTATCGATACTATTTCATTTTATATTCACCCCAGCGGATCTGGAAAATCTCAGCCGCAGTGCGCTTGCGTCTCAATTTTTCCTGGCAAATTTCTACTTCACCTTCTTTTCGGACACGTCGTACTTTGCCGATAATGCTCATTCAGAGCCCTTCCTCCACCTATGGTCTCTTGGCGTCGAAGAGCAGTTTTACCTGATCTGGCCGTTCGCGCTCATCTTTTTGGTCAAGCGTATCAGTGCCTCGCAGCTCATCGCAATTATGTTCGCGCTAACGCTGATATCTTTTGCTTTGGGTGATGCCCTATATGCGATAGATCCAGATGTAGCTTACTACATGCTGCCGACACGCATCTGTCAGTTTGGTTCAGGCATTATTGTCGCCTTGGTGCTCACCCGAGGGGTGTTTACTGATCTCAACCAGAACAGGATCGTAGGCAACGTACTGGTCATCTCCGGTTGCGCTTTGATCTTCTGGTCTTTCTGGTGGCTAGCGCCGGAATCACCCTTCCCCGGCTGGCGCGCCGCACCACCAACAATTGGCGCGGCACTTATAATCTTCGGAGGCGCATGCGACCCTCAACTATCTCGCGCCTTTTCCCTGCCACCGGTGGTCCGAATTGGCCGGATTTCTTATTCTGCCTATCTCTGGCACTGGCCGGTCATTGTTATCTTCTTGTATCTGCAAGGAGAATTGAGCCTGACATCCAAATTGACAGCTATTATTGTAACGTTTGCCTTGGCCGGAATAAGCTACACGCTGGTTGAGCAACCTTTCCGTAAGCGCACCTACGGTTTCAAGACGTCGTTTATTCGGATGTTCGCTGTTCCATCAGCCGTGATAGCTACAATATCTCTCTTGGTTATAATAACCAACGGCTTCGGAGTTTATGCCATATCGATCTCGTTCAAGAATGATGTCTACAAATTATCCACATATACCGCGCCTAATTTTCGCGCGGACTACATCTGTCAGAAAAGTGAGCTTATTTCAGCTGATCTGGATAATCCAAAATGCGTTACAGGGGTACCGGATGCCGAACCAACCATTATATTGTGGGGCGACTCCAAGGCAGCACAGTATGCTGGACTCATAGGCGCAGTCGCGAAGGATATCGATTTATCCGTTCGAAACTTTGCGCATTCCGCATGTCCACCAGTGCTCGTCACTCCACAGAAATTTACGCGTGGACGCTACGTTCGAACATGTGAAACATCGAGCGCGGTTGTTAGAGACAAAATTGAAACAGCGCAACGCCTTATCATTTCTGCGTCCTGGGCGCTTTACTTTCGAGCGAACGAAGAAGAGTTTGAGCATGCTTTAAGAGAAACACTTAGCATTCTCCAACAAAATAATATCGATGTTCTTCTGGTGGGGGACATTCCGCGACAGCGAAGGTACGACAGAGAGTGTTACACAATTCGCCTCAAGACATCTCTCGCCAATTGTGCAGATAGATCGCGAACGCCAAGAGGGCCGGTAAGGTCATATAATAGGCGGGTCGAAGATATCGCTAAACAAGCTGGTGTTCATTATGTAGATTTTGACGACTTACTATGTGACAATAATTATTGTTTTGGAGAGCTTTCAGGAAACCCGCTATATTATGATGGAGGCCATCTTAGTGTGGGAGGTTCCATCGCTCTCGGTCACGAGGTTCTGAAAAATCCCACTCAATACGAAGACTTTCTAGCGTGGTTGGAAAACTAGCCTTGTGTCGTTTGGGGTTAACATAATTCAGGGCAGAATGTACTGCACACTTATTGGAGCGGAGACTCGATTCATAAAGAAACTCGATAAAGACGGCGATCTTTGACTTTCAAGCTTGCGTTGGCCAAACCAAAAACTAAGAGCCCCTACTCCACTGCTCCAATGAATGGCAGGCCGCGATATTTGCCAGCGTCATCCATGCCGTAGCCGACCAAGAACTTTCCCGGAGCCTCATAGGCGCAGAAATCTACATCGGTTTCATCTTTCGGGGCCCAGGGTTTGCGCGCAAGTGCGCAGGTCAATACCTCGCGAGCCCCTTTCGCCAAAATGTGCGTCTTTGCAAATTCAAGCGTTCGGCCTGTGTCGAAAACATCGTCGATCAGCAAAATACCCCGATCCTTCACAGGGCGGGACAGATCGGCTCTCACCGTCACCCGGCCTGAGCTCTGTTTCTCGTCCTTGTAGCTTTCGAGCCAGATTACATCTAGCACGGGATGAGCCCCACGGCGGGCGAGCGCCTTCATCAAGTCTGTCGTAAACGGCGTCGCCCCGATCAGGATACTGACCGCTGTCCACTCCCCCTTTAAATGGGGGGCGATCTCAGCTGCGAGCGCATCAATCTTTGCCATGAGTTCGTCTTCATGGAGCAGGACGCTGATGTCTTCGGGTTTCAGGTTTGTCATTGAATTGGGGTCGCTTCATCGGGAGACGCCGCAGCGCCGGAAGGTTGGGGATCAGCAGTCTCTGCAGCATCTACTCGGCCTTGTCCGCGGAATGAGGAGAAGCCGCCATCGGGTGCAACGAAGGAAAGTTCCAGATCAAACGCCTCGATCGGAGGATTTTCAAGGCGCGTCGTAAAACTGGCAGATTCGCCCGGCGCGATCTCTGCCCGATCCATGGGCGCAATTATGGATGCGACTTCTGATCCTACTTCGTCGCGAAGACCGATCCGCACGTTGGAGCCCGGCTGAGCGATTGTAGACACATTGGTCACCGTGCCTGAAATGGTCAGGATCGGCATCGTCCCATCGAATGTTCTATTGGCGTCGACGGACGCAAAGTCGAGGCCGAAGCGGTTCACTTCAAGACCCGCCGCTTTGTAGGCGTGAGCCGCCTCCGGCCAGACGCGGACGACATCGTTTCTGAACACAACAACTCCACCGACAAGCACGAGAAATACCGCCGCTGTCGTGAACCAAGCGCTTGTTGCGGCCAAACGACTTTTCCGACGTTTTCGTTCTCGAACGCGCTCGCGATAGGCTTCATGGGCACCGCCGGCGACAGTTGCGGGAATGTCTTCCTCGATGCCGCCAGAACCGTGAACATGCCAGGAATGACCGCAAGCTGCACACTTCACACTCCGCCCGCTATCGCCGATACTATCATCGTCGGCGAAGTATTGCGTTCCGCAGGATGGACAGGTGAGGATCATGCCTTGGACATAGTTCCGGTTCAGAGGAATACTTCATTTAGAGATTCTCCTTAACCATAGCCAGCATGACTCGCCACATTCGCCCTGACATTTTTGACACGCCAAGTGTCCGCCTCGACCGGGTTTCCCTGCGTTACGATGCGACCGATGATGTGCTGAGTGATCTCAATATCGAGCTAAAACAGGGCTCTTTCACATTTCTCACGGGCGCATCTGGAGCAGGGAAAACCAGCTTGCTGAAACTGGTCTATCTTGCGCTGCACCCCACTGCCGGCGATGTTCACCTGTTTGGACAAAACACTCGGCAGCTGAATCGTAAGCAACTCTCAGCTTTGCGCCGCCGCATCGGGATCGTGTTTCAGGAGTTCCGTCTACTGGAGCATCTAACGGCGTATGAAAATGCCGCCCTCCCTCTTCGCGTGGCGGGTCGCAAAGAAAAAGACTATCGCGAAGATGTGGAAGAACTGCTTCGCTGGGTTGGTCTCGGCGAGCGACTGCATGCCAAACCGGCCACACTTTCAGGCGGCGAACAACAACGCGTCGCTATTGCTCGCGCGCTTGTTGGCAAACCAGATTTGCTGATCGCCGACGAACCTACGGGCAATGTCGACCCTGAAATGGGCATGCGCCTGATGCGCTTGTTCTGGGAGCTCAGTCAGCGCCTTGGGGCTAGTGTGCTCATTGCTACTCACGATCTATCCCTCGTGCGCAAACTTGATGCGCCGGTCCTTCGGCTGCAACATGGCCTTTTGGTGCAAGACGCAGAACACGGAATGGCATCATGAGCACGACATCGCGGGAAGCGCCGCTATTACCAGTAAGTGACGCTCGGGAGTCAGCTCTCTTTTTTGTTGTTTGCGCCCTCTGTTTTCTGGCGGCGATGGCCGCGCTCTCCGCTAGGGCAACTTATGGAGCGGCGGCCGATTGGACGAGCGAGGTTGAAGGCGAACTAACTGTTCGGCTTATCGATGTGGATAGTCGATCAGCCAGAGATGCCGAAAAGATCGTGGCTGATATGAGCAGCGTGGAAAGCGCGCGGCTCATCGAACGCGAAGAGGCTGCAGAACTGCTGGCACCCTGGTTCGGTCGCGACGGACTTCCAGCGAGCCTGCCGCTTCCGGTTCTGATCGAGGTAAGTACAGTGCTGAATTCTGGGCGAATTGGTCCGGATATCGAACGGCAGCTGACTGAGGCCGGCATCGACTCGCGCATCGATGATCACGCTGACTGGGCCGGCGATGTCAGACGATCGCTCGGTACTGTGCGCCTCGTCGCCCTCGGAGCGGTTGCACTGCTCGCGGCGACAGCGATCGCAGTCATCGCGTTTGCAACTCATGCTGCATTGCTCGCCCGGCGGGATATCGTCGACGTGCTTCATCTCTCCGGTGCCGAAGATCGGTTCATCGCCAATCTGTTCGAGCGCCGGTTCTGGATCCTCGGACTGCAAGCAGGTGCAGTGGGCGCGCTCGCGGCACTTGGCGGCGTCGCGCTTATGCTGTTTTCAGCCAATTCGGCAACTGTGGATCGGCCTTGGTTGCTGCCGAGGCTGAGCCTTGACTTGTGGGACATCATAATCCTGCTGCTGGCACCCATCGTCGCCGGATTTGCAGCAAGAACCGCCGCGCGGATAACGGTCGTCCGGTCCCTCGCTGGAACGGTGTAGCCCGGTGCCGAAGCGTTGGTCCCTTCTCGCCGGGATATTGATCCTAAGCCTGATCGCTCTCGATTTCCTGGGGTTTTGCCAGAGAGCGGCTCGGGCTAACGCTCCCGATAATCCAAAGGCCGATGGGATTATTGTTTTCACCGGCGGTTCTGGCTTACGCATCGAAGCGGGCGTTAGACTGATTGAAGCGGGCAGCGCGCCAAAAGCGCTTATCTCCGGCGTCCATCCAGATGTGACCCTAGACGAGCTGGCCCGACGAGCGGGCGGCGAGCCGGAGACCTATCAGTGTTGCGTAGAATTCGATTATGCGGCTGAATCTACAGCAGGCAATGCAGAAGAGTCGGCCGAGTGGGTCGTTCGAAACGAATATGAGTCCGTTATTCTCGTGACATCCGACTATCACGTGCCGCGCAGCCTTCTTTTGGTGGGCAAGAAGATCCCGAATGTGGAACTGGTCCCCTATCCCGTGCGCACGCGCATCAATCCGGAGACCCCGTTCAGCGATGCCAAGACATTCAGAGGTCTTCTTTGGGAGTGGCTCAAGTGGCGCGTGACCAATCTGCGCTCAGGCGGCAGTGGATGATCAGATCTCTTCTCTTTGTCCTATGGATTTACGGAACAATGGTGTTCCTCGCCTTCCTGTTTCTACCGGGCATGCTTTTGTCGCGCCGTTTTGCTGTTTGGGCTGTGCGCTTCTGGATGAAAAATGCTCGGTGGAGCCTCAGGGTCATCGCCGGAGTGGAAACAGAAATTCGCGGTGAGGAGCACGTGCCCAAGGGGCCACTCATCTGGGCCAGCAAACATCAGAGCATGTATGATGCCTTTGTTCCGTGGCTGGTGCTCGATCATCCTGCGATTATCATCAAACGCGAATTGCTCTGGTATCCAGTGTTCGGCTGGTATGCATTTCGTACCGATATGATCGCAATTGACCGCTCAGGCGGATCAAAGACCCTTCGCGCCATGGTCGATGCGTCGAAGAAGCGAATGGAAGAGGACAAGGGGCGGCAACTTCTTATCTTCCCAGAAGGTACGAGGGTCGCACCTGGCTCTCCGCCGCAGTACAAGTCCGGCGTATATGCAATGTACAAGGAGCTGGATGTCCCCGTCGTACCGGTTGCGAATAATATAGGGCTGTGCTGGCCTGCACATGGTATCAGACGCCGTCCAGGCAAGGTGGTCGTCGAGATTCTGCCACCCATCGCGCCCGGACTAAACAAACAGGATTTCATGGATAAGCTTCAGAACACTATAGAGCCGGCTTGCGACCGCCTTTTGGACGAGGGCCTCGCCTATCAGGGGCGCAGCCGCGCCGATCTCAAGACGGAACCTGCATGACGACCGATACCTCAAAACGGCCCTCAAGGTTCTGGCTGTATCTGCCGTTTTTCTTTTTCGCCTTACTGATTACGGCTTATTCCGCCTACTGGTTCTGGATGCGGGGCGAACTGGGCAAGGGTGTCGATGCCTGGATCGCGGATCAACGCGCCGCTGGGAATGTCATTGAGTATGCCGATAAGAAACTTACCGGGTTTCCTTATCGCTTTGCCTTGACGGTGGATGAGCCGAGGTTTGCTGATCGCTCCAATGGCGTGGATTGGACAGGGCAAGAGCTCCAACTGATCATGCAGCCTTGGAATTTTTATCATGTGATTGGTCGTTCTCCCGGTCGAAACAGCTTCGATCTGAGGGGGGAAGAGCCAATCACCGCAATTCTCGGCTCAAGATCCGTGGCCAGCCTCAGCTGGACGGATACGGGCATTGAGCGGTTTGCCGTGGCGTTGGACACAGCCGATATCGTCCTCACAGATGGGGCCGCAAGTCTTCAGGATTTTTCTCTGAACTTCGGCGCTCCTGACGAAGATTCTTCAACGATGCGCCTCGCAGTGGACATCGGAGAGATGTCCCTCCCTTACGTGCCAGATGAGATCGATTGGCTCGGGCGCGCTATCGGTGAATTGAGGCTGCGCGTTGAAGTCAGAAATTTTGGCGTGTTTTTAAATCGCACCAATCCGTTTCTGCCAGATCCAGTCGCTGATTCGTCACTCCAACTCGCTCAGTTTTTGGTTAGCTGGGGACCCCTAAAACTTGGAGCCAAAGGGGACATTCAATTGTCCGCGCAGAGTTGCACTCCCGATGGCACACTGAGCGTTCGACTCGAAGAAACGGACGCACTACTCGTCGCGCTCAGCAATGCCAATCAACTCACTGAAGAAATCGAAACCGGAATCAAGGCGGTTGGCAACGTGTCAAAAAACGGTGGTTTCGCGCCAATAACGTTCAAGGATGGCAATGTCACGTTTCTAGGTCAGGCCGTCGCTCCATTGCCGCAATATTGCAGAACCGCAGAATCCATTGGCGCAAATTGACCCCCAACGAACATCAGTTGAGAGCGGCATGCGAAGCGCTGTCGAAGGTCGATCCGGCCCTCGATAAGGCATATCGAGTTTGTGGTCTTCCAGTCTGGAGAGATCGCCCATTGGCTTATGAGACCATTGCCACGACGATCGCCTATCAACAGATTTCGGTTAAGGCCGCCGCGGCCATATGGGCGCGCGTCAAAGACAGATTTGGCGAAGTTAGTGCCGCCGCTATTGCCGACGCTTCCGAAGAAGACTTGCGTGGTTGCGGGCTGTCTCGGCCGAAGATCGGCCATATGAAATCGGTGGCTGCGGCTTTTGAGACCGGCGCACTCGATCTCAAACGTGTTGCAGATGCGCCTCTAGACGATGCCCGCGCAGAGCTCTTGAGCGTCAAAGGTATTGGGCCTTGGACAGCAGAACTATTTCTTCTCTATGCGCTTGGAGAGATGGACGCTTTCCCAACTGCGGATCTCGGTCTGATGGAAGCCCATAAACGGCTTTCGGGTGCTGATGAGCGGATGGATAAAACAGCATTCGCAGCTCATGCGGAGGCGTGGCGACCATGGCGCGGTGTCGCCGCCCATCTTCTCTGGGCGTGGCTGCATCACGACCGAGTAGGCTGAGACAGTTTCTCGCGTCATAGCGGAAGGCACTAGCCAAGCGCTGAGATTGTCATAATCTTGTCGGAAGGAATCAGTAATACTCGGCGCAGATTCGGAGGAGAACCGCTTTCAGTTGGATAAACCGCAGTAAAAACAACAGGTCGCTGGAGGGATGCGATCATGCATGATTTTTCGTCGGAAGCGCCGAAAGGCGCTCCAGCACTGGTTCTTAATGCCGACTTCCGGCCTCTCAGCTATTATCCTCTATCGCTTTGGTGCTGGCAGGACGTCGTCAAAGCCGTGTTTCTCGACCGGGTCGAGGTGATCGCCGAATACGATCAGGTTGTTCGGTCGCAAAGCTTCGAAATGCAGTTGCCAAGCGTCATTGCATTGCGCGAGTTCGTAAATCAGAATCGGCCACCTGCGTTCACACGCTTTAATCTGTTTTTGAGAGATGGGTTTAAGTGCGCCTATTGCGGCGCAACCGATGACCTCACCTTCGACCATGTTATTCCCCGGTCAAAAGGCGGACGGACGAGTTGGACAAATATTGTGTCAGCGTGCTCGCCCTGCAATCTGAAGAAGGGCGGACGTCTACCGAAGGATGCAGGGATGTACCCGGCGAAGAAACCGGTCCGTCCGACGCATTATCAGCTCCAGGAAATGGGCCGACGCTTTCCGCCGGGCTTCATGCACGATACCTGGATCGATTATCTCTATTGGGATGTTGAGCTGGAGACCTAGGGCCTATTCAGCAGCTTGAAGGTTCTGACGGGCAACGCGCGACACAAAGCTCGACGCTGCGAAGCTTACAACTGCCAGTGCAGCGGAAATCGCAGAATTGTAGCCTGCCATGGATATTCCCAGCATCCGCCAGGGGGCATCGGTGCATGAGACGGTTGCGATCGGGCGGTCGAGGGCTGAGGAGAGGTCGATATTTGAAATATCGCCGACGCCGCCTGAACAACCCGCTGGCCCTTGCCAGAACTTCCATTCAACCCCGGCATGGTAACCGGCCACCACTGCACCCGTCAGGAAGACAAGCCCAAGCATAACATTCAAGGCAATGAGTTTGCGGCTTGCTGGCTCGCGCTGCCAAAGAATTAAACCTGTCGCTGCCATGGCAATTGCCGCCCAGTAGATATCTCGCTGCCGGAGACATAGCGGGCATGGAGCCATTTTCCCAATCGCTTCGAACGCATGGGCTCCAGCAAGCATCGCGACCGACGCCAGTATTGCGAGCAAGGGCCAGGACGGGCCCGTCATGGAACGACTAATGTTCAAGAACATCACTTCAAGATCGCCGATGAACCAATTTCTTACAATGCGACCTTTCGGCAAAATTTCTTATAAAATACCGGATACCGTGTTCCGAATGATGTCCGTAATGCGGTCGCCAACCAGAACAAGACCGGTCACCCATGCGCTTCCGAGGGCGAGACCCGGCAGTATTAAAAGACCGTCTTTTGCCAGTAAACCAAACCCAACGATGGCAACGGCAATACCCGGCACTGTATTGGTCGCGGGCAGTGGGATAAGAATAGACGTGCAGAACACGCACAAAAACAGGCCTATAACGCGCTCCGCCGGACGGCTCGCAAGGAATGTCAGGCGCGGATAGGCTAGCCTTTCCACCCAACCGAACCATTTTCTGGCACCGCGCGCCATCTGCTGAAGACCCGATTTCGAGATCATTCGGTTAGCCAATTTCGCCGGCAACCAGGGTTCCTTTCTTCCGATCACCATTTGAGCCGCGAGAAACAGCATCGGCACAGCTACGACTTGGGGCACACCATAGAGAAGTGGAATGCTGACAGGCATGGCGAGCGCGATCAGCAGCGCACCAAACGCGCTCTGGTCAAGCTGATCGCGAATTCCACCAAGACTCAGCCCCTCCTCCGATGCCGCCTCACCCATATTTTCAAGCGTCTCGATCAGCGTTTTTTTTGGGATATCGGCTTCAGACGACATGCTTGTGTAATCCGTAGGGCACGTGCGAACCCGGTTTTCGAGTTTTGTTGCTGCCTTTAATGGGTAAAGTGCACCGCAGTGTTGAACAAGATGGAAGAGGCATTCCTGTGAACCAAGCTCCAAGCCTTGCGGACTGGGCGACAGACCGTGGCGACAAGTGGCGAGATCATCTTGATGACCTCGAGGCAGAGCTAGAACCGTTGAATACGCCGCTCGCGGAAGCGCTGGCACTCGCTCGCCCTGCGAGGATAGCCGATCTTGGCTGCGGCGGCGGCGGAGCCTCCCGAGGCATATTTGATGTGGCTCCAAAGGGATCGGAAGTTATTGGCTTCGATGTTTCGCCATCACTTATCGAGGCCGCGCGCCAGCGCAATTCGGACAGAAGTGATCAGCTCCCTTTTGAGGTTGCAGATCTTCAAACTGCATCCCCGCCATCGGATCGCTTTGACCGGTTAATGTCCCGCTTCGGTGTCATGTTCTTTCCGGAACCTGAGGCTGCATTTCGAAATCTAGCGCGTTGGCTGAAACCAGATGGACGATTTGCCTTTGCCGTGTGGGCAGCGCCGGAAGAAAATCTGTGGCTCTCCAAGCTGAAGCACGTTGTGGCGAACTATGTCGATGTTCCGAAACCCGAACCCGATGCGCCGGGACCGTTCCGCTACGCTGATGTGTCGACCTTTGTCCCGCTTCTCTCGGACAGTGGGTTCGCTGATGTCCAAGCGACAACCTGGCGGCAGTCGATTCCCGTCGGCGGATATCTACCGGCGAGGCAGGCCGCCGAGTTCGCTGTGGCGGCATTTGGCATTGGAAGTTTGCTCGATGAGCTGGACCACGCAACCAAACTCATCGCGACCGAAACCCTCGCGGATTTTTTCCGCGAATACGAAACCGATGGCGTCGTTCGAATGCCAGCCGCGGCACATATCGTTTCCGGTGTGCCAGCTTGAAAATGGAGGGCGGCTACGAAAAAGCGCCCGCCCCTTGAGGTTTTCCCTGGGAGGAAAATTCGTAACGTCTAGAATGTGTGTTGGTAGGAAATCGTCATGGCGCGGCCTGCTCCTGATCGAATACGCCCCGGCAAAAACGTTGCTTCGCCAGCCGGCACAAACCGCTCATTTAAGAGGTTGGTGACCTGAAAGCTCAATACGCCACCACCGAGATTGAAAAATCGCTCTACATTGATGTTCCAGTCGAAGCCAACATCCACGAGCTGATAGGGCTCCGATGGGTTGCGATCCGTTCCGGCTTCGAACCCTTCGTCCCTGCCACCGACAATCTGCACCTGGGCGAAGACGTTGAAACTATCGCTGAACGCGTAGCGGGAATTGATGTTGCCCGAAAGCGGCGGCACGTCCTGGGTGCTCAATGCGATGAAATTTCCATCATCGTTCGGATCAATTTCGCCCTCGACTATGGTTATGAAGCCATCGAAACTCAGTTTGTCCGTCGCCTGCCAGGCCGCTGAAATTTCTGCGCCGTAGACTTCGACCGGTGCCCGATCCCGGTCGGTGAGCCCAGTATTTGGGTCGATACCCACAGTTGTGCTGAAATCGGATTCGGTGAAATAGCCAGCGACCGCATAGGTGACGGGGCCAATGCCTCCGCGTATGCCCCCCTCATAGCTCGTGGTGATGACAGGATCGACGAGTTCGGAGTCCGACACTGGCACGCCCGGTGCCACATTGTTTCCGATGAAACCCAGCTCGGGGATCGCGAACCCCTCGGAGAAATTGCCGAACAGCGTCGTGTTCGGCAGTATGTCATAGGTAAAGCCGGCATTGAACGAGAAGCCGTCCGAATTGCCTTCTCCGCCCGGGCGTTCGCCCTCTTCGCCCGGAAAGGCAAACACCACGATGTAGGGGCCGATCACTTCATAGTCGAAGCGATCCCACCGGGCACCGCCAGACAACGCAAACTTATCGGTCACATCAAATGTTGCCTGACCGAAGACGCCGACGGCATCGAGCGTGAAGGGCGGCGTCTGTTCCGCGTCTGGCACGGCTGCGTCGAAGAAGAGGGTCTCGTCGAAATTCTCAGGCGAGGACAGGACAAGAATACTTGTGCTGTCTGCACCATTGTAATCGAAGCCGACTGTCAGATTGAGACGATCCGCGAACTTTCTTGTGTAGTCGCCACGCAGACCGAACTGATCACCTTCGCGTCCGGTTTGGAACAGGGACGGAAAGTTCTCGAACCCAGGAACAAAATTCACAAGGTCCCGGATATCGCTGCCAGGGTTCAGGAACTCCCCTTCACTGTAGTAGCCCTGCAGATTGGCAGTGCCATCGAAGAGGTTCGTGTGGCGGTAATTTAGGCTCGCATAGAGAAACTCATTTGTGGGTGGGATCGCAAATGTCTGAGGGAATTCGGTTTCTACGGCGATAATCGTGCCGTCACCGGCTGATTGCGAGATGAGTTCGAAAGATCTGTCGGATGGCTCAAGCTGTGTGCTGTTTATGGTCGCCGTCAGCGATTGGCTATCGGTCAGGTCAATCTTCGCCTTGCCGAAAAAAGTGACGTCATTGGCGAAGTTGCTGCGGCCTTCTAGAAGATCACCCTCGGATCGGATGATCCCGTTGATGTCCTCAAAGCTGGCAAATGCAAAGATGCTCAGCCAGTCGGTCACTCGCCCGTTGATGCTGGCATTCACTTTTGTCGAGATGCCGTCGCTGTTAAATGCGTTCTCATCGGGCACAAAGATCCGGACCTGACTGCCGATAGAAACGGCCAGGGGATCATCGCCGGTGTCCCGGGTGAAGAACTGAATGACCCCGCCTGTCGCCCCGGAGCCGTAGAGCGACGTCGGTCCGTAAACGACTTCCAGACCGCCAATGGTGAGTGGGTCGAAGCGGTCAAGGAATCGGGAAAAATTTGTGTTTGGCGCAATCGGGACGCCATCTAGCAGGAACAAGGGATCCCGGCCGCGGAGCGTTAGAGAGGCTGCACTCCCTTCGCTCACCTGAGGTGCCAGGCCCGGCAGCGATTTTCCGATAATCTCCTGAACACTTGAGGTTTGCTGCAGGAACTTCTCGAGATCTTCTTCGTCAAATACAAGAACCGAGCGCGCGATTTCAGAGGCTTCCTGCTCTGTTCGGCTCGAACGAACAATAACTGTCTCAAGGCGCGTCTCTTCATCTTCGACGTAGAGATCATTGGACGTTTGGCCAATGGCGCTGCCTTGAAGAATCGTTGCCGCGCCGAAAACGCTTGCGAGCGCTGTATGGCTGCGAATAGCCAGTGATGCGATTTTCATTAGACGTGTTCCCTCAACTTTGCCCACGGATCTGCAGATGCGCGCGAACTCCCGTATACGCCGTACTGCGAATGCTTATGCGACTTATTCGCATTTAGAGTAAAGTCAATGCTGTTTGTGCTCCCGCTAGGGCTTCGCCGCGTGGATCGTCGAAAGTGTCTCCAATCGGTGGTCAATGACCTTTGCTCGATCGGATCGCGTCGTGGTCTGGAGCACCGCACCAGGTTAAAAGGGCGCGCTCTGCAAGTTTTTGCGAGAATTCGAACACTGCGTTATTGCAACTCATTCGCATTCGTGTTCTACAGGCTTGGCATAAGGAGGCTCAAGCATGGCAAATGTGGGGATGCAGGGTGAGACAGTGAGCTGGCTGAACGGCCAAATTGTCGAGCTCGACAAATGGCGTGCCGACATGGCCGGTAATCGTTCTGATGGCGCAGGTCACTTCATCGATCGTCTTGATGCGCATCGGGCCTGGTTGGCCGACGCAATCGCCGATCTCACGCAGATCAGCCAGGGGGCCAATTAAGTTTAGCTGCGGCGCGGGTTTTTCATCTGTTTTCCAAACAGATTGAATTCTTCTCCTTCTTCCTCCCAGAAGCTAGTATCCGCGTCGCAGCTTTCATACCTCGGCGAAAGACGACAGAAATCATCACTTTGTGTGAGACGTAAGTTATTTTGCGCCAAACCCCGTCAACATGACTTTAAAAGTCTTGAGGACGATCAGCAGGTCTAGCCAAACGGAAATATTCTTCACATAGAAGAAATCATATTCCAGTTTTTCTGTTACATCACCTACCGTGGAAACGTGCCCTTGGCGCACTTGAGCCCAGCCTGTGATGCCAGGTCTAACAACGTGCCGATATCTATAATTCGGAATTTCAGCTTCGTAGTGCTTAGATAGTTTTAGGGTTTCGGGCCTCGGACCGATAAGACTCATATGACCCATCAGCACATTGAATAATTGCGGTAACTCGTCGATCCGCGACGGGCGAATAATGCGTCCAATTCTCGTCACCCGTGGATCTTTCTGAATCGTGATGTCAGCTTCTGGATCTTCCGACTTCGAACTGTTCGTCATGGAGCGGAATTTGACCATGTTGAATACTCGTCCACGATGGCCAATTCGTTGTTGGACAAAGAACACAGGTCCGCGACTGTCCAATTTGATTAGGAAGATCATGGCCAACATCAGCGGCGACAATAGCGTTATGGAGACCAGTGACACGAAGATGTCGATATATCTTTTTGCTGGTATATAAATCGAGTCTGTAGGGGTCTGACCTATCGGGTGCCGCGCAAGATTGAATAATCGAACGCGCCCCTCGGTTGACTCAAAAAACATCTCCGAATCGAAAACTGGCCGTCCCGACACAACAGCTTCAGAAAGATAATTCTCCCACTGTCTGCTTAGCGGCGCTGACTGAAAATCAACGACTAGAGGAAGACTAGGTGTCGCCTGAGCCTGCTCAGGACTGGAAATAATGTCGAACCGCACATTTGCCTCGCGCGGGTATCTGTGGGGTTGCAGCACGCCTACATATCCGAATCGGGGTCGACGTAACTTCGCAACGAGTATCTGGATGACCGCGAACCAAAGGATCGCGAAAAAGATACTCATCAGCAAAAAGGACCTGCTATATTCGAGCCTGCAAATAAAAAAGAACATTGCTATCGTTGCATATGAGGTCACGAAGGCTGGAATGACTTTGGTTAGCGCATTTGCTCCGGGGATCGCAGTCATTTTTCTATAAATTAGAAAACCAAACGCAATGGCGCAAATCGATCCAATAAACGAGTTGTCATCAGACGTTCCGAGATTAAGTCGTCCCTCAAGAAGGCTCCGAATGAGCGCCGGCAAAACGGCACCTAGCACCAAGCCTCCAAGCGCCTGATAACGATAACGCGTTAATTCCCTCGCAAACCGAGACGGTTGCTGCCCACCGGTCCGCTCGACATCAAGGGCGGACGCATCAAGTCGAAAGCCAAACCCATCCACTCTGCTAACCCACCGCCGAAATTGCTGTGTTGGATGTCTTTTCGACAGATCGCACTTGCGATCGCCGGAGTGTTACAGGCAGATCGCGGGACATTATGTTCATAAGCACAATGATACGATCAGCTGGTCTGGTATTAATGACCCGCCCCAGCCAATCATCGAATGGGCCTCCCACGACGCGGATGTGATCGCCAGAGGCGAGCTCCTGGTCGCAGTGCATGCAGCCATCAGCGCCACTGAGATCCATCATTCGTTCAACAGCGCCTGCGGGCATCCGCGCAGGATGCGATCCAGACATGACAACCTTTGATACTCCGCGCGTACCCGTCACAGCGCGCCAGTGACACTGATCGACGTCAACGCCGACAAAGCAATAGCCGGGGAACAACGGCCTCGTAACTTGCTTGTGGGTGCGTCCAAACTTTATGACTGTCGGCAGCTTGGGACAAAAGACTCTAAATCCCTGTCGCTCTAGATGAGCGATAGCGAAATCCTCTTTCCCTGCAGCCGTTTGAGCAACACACCAAAACTGTGTTCTCTGTTGTCCCACACTACCACCCTAGTCCACTGCCTAGGGTGTTATTAGCGCGGAAGCGGTTGTAACCTCAATACGGTTTTCGCCGCTGAAGTGTATCTCGAATGCATCGTCGCTTTGTGCGCCTTGTTTTTTAGCACGCAAACTCAACGGATGGGCAGACTGCAAAAGTCATCTATATTTGGATACTGTCATTCCATCCGCCGCCGCATTACTTTAGGCGACCTTAGGTAAATTTGAGGGCAATCATCCAAACAGGGACGACAGGACGTGTTTAAGCGCTCGACGAAGAAAATTGGCAGCGAAACTGCACAGGGTTCGCGGGAAAAGCGAGCCTACGTCATCGGTGATGTCCACGGGCGGCTGGATTTGCTCAACGACCTTCTGCAATTGATTGAGGAAGATAATGATCGCCGGGAAAACAAGGAGACGATTATAGTTTTTCTAGGCGATCTTATTGATCGTGGTCCCGATTCCAGAGGCGTTATTGACCTGCTCAGCACCGCGCCGCCGAGCTTTGCCAAATGTTACTTTATCAAAGGCAATCACGAGGATGTCCTTGTCAGGGGGCTGGAAGGAGAGCCTCGACTCCTCACGCCTTGGCTGAAATTTGGGGGGCAAGCCTGCGCGCAAAGCTACGGGGTGGATATTGGCGCAATACATGGTCAGGAAGAGCATGTTATCGAGCACGTATTACTGTCGGCCATTCCCGCTGCCCACATAAATTTCATGAAGAATTTCTACGAGAGCATTCGCTTCGGCGATTATCTTTTTGTACACGCTGGATTACGACCGAATGTGCCCCTGGAGCAACAGTCCGCAAAAGATATGATGGGAATCCGAAAAGAGTTTCTGGAGTCGGATGCTGATTTTGGATGTGTGGTTGTGCACGGCCATTCAGTTAGCGACGCTGTTGTCATCAAAGATAATCGCATCGGAATTGACACAGGAGCCTATGCCACGGGTGTTCTGACAGCTCTACGCATTGAGGATGATGATCGATCGGTCATCCAAACGTCCGGACCAGCCGACCCGGCATTTGCGCTGGAGGATGTTGAGGCTAACCCCCTGTTTACTGACAATAGTCATTAAACGTTCGCCTGAAGGGTGTACTTTTGAAATGGACAACGCCATAAAAGCGAGTGTGGCAATTTAAGATTTGCAGGGGATATCATACGATATGCGTAAGTTTGTTGGGCTCTCAGCGGCCATATCTACACTAATTATTCCAGCAGCTATGGCTGGCGCACCAACTGTTGCGACGGTCCAAAACGCTTCTGGCGAGACGGGTTCAGTAAGGGTTTTCAGAGCTGGTGTGAGCGAAATCGTCTCCGAAGGCGACGAGTTACAACTTGGTGATCGTATCGTTACACGGCCTGGTGGCAGCGTTGAGCTTCAATTCGACGGTTGCTCGGCGACGATTGATCGCCCTGATACTCTGGTTATCACTGAAAACGCATGTGGTATTGTTGAAGCGCGCTTTGGCCAAACGCCTGCTCCAGCCCAAGGTAGTGGAGCTGGTGCCGGTGGGGGCGCAGGAGGCGGAGCTGCTGGTGGTGGAGCCGCAGCGGGCGGCGCGGCTGCTGGTGGCGGAATTGGCACAGGCGCTGCTGTTGGTATCGGTGTCGGGGTCGCAGCTGTTGGCGGCGGCATTGCCGCTGGGGTCAGCGGTGGCGGTGATGACGACGAGCCCGCCAGCCCATAGATTTCCTTATCATCAATCATGATTTTGAGATTGAAAGGCCGCGTCATTGACGCGGCTTTTTTATCTTCTCGCGCAAAAGCTCTCAGCGCCCCAGGCATGCATTGCGGAATCGCTCACCAAGATCGGTTATGGCGATTAAGCTCCGCTCCAAGCGATATTTTTTCGGCTTTCTGCGGGTTTCAAAGTACGGGCGGCAAAAGTCGTTCTTGAGCAGCGTTTCGTAGGGGCCCTTCTCACTTATGGCCAAGCCAGTGGGCACATTCACCAATTTCAAGCGTAACAGATTGTCGATGTAGGCCGGGATACACGCTCGGTCTTGGCAGATAAGCGCGAGCTTCGGAGGAATGATGTTCCGGTGGACAATCCGCGTTCGCCCTTGTGAGAGCGCTTCGTGGATATGACCAATAGCGACGACGCTTTCTTGAGCTGGCAGCGCCCCTAAAATTGCCAACTCATCGCCGGTGAGCTGGCGAAGTATCTCAATGAAAGACGGGTGCACATTCGACGATGACCGCATGTCCATAGATGTGGCGATAAGTGCGGCAATCTCATTGCGCAACTGAGAGTACCGCAGCGCCTCAAGGGCAGGTACGGCGATATCCAGTCTCGGGGGCTGAATCTTGTTCGCCGGGACACCGCGTTCCTCGAGAATCGTATCTACCCTCTTTGTGACAAAGGCCTGTATTTCAGCCGGTTCCCAGATTTCGGCAGCGGCGGCTTGAAGCACCGAGCCAAGCTCATATCGGGGACCGACTGGTCTTGTTTGTTTTGACGACTTCTTTGTGGTTGGGGACTGGTTTCCACGCCGCGCTGGCTTTCGGGGCCTCGGTTTACTCGATCCCTTGGGTTTCGCCATATGCCTCGAAATTCCGCGTTTGTTTGGTTGCGATCACCAGCCTCTTCAAACATTCCACAAGTGCTTGGTATCATCTAGCTGAAATTTCGCACCGATTTGGCCCAACGGGCCGGCAAACGCTGCGCCGCAGTCTTGACCCCCGTCTCTATGGGCCGCACCCCTAGAATTAGTGACGCGTTAAACTCGCTGGATGGGAACGGAACAGGCTCTATGCGCTGCTCGAAATGTTTCGCCATAATGGAGCAAACGGGGCAGTCGTTCCATTGTCGCTCATGCGGCCTCACCCTGGATGCCGAGGACATCGACTCCGCAGGTGAGCCAAGCAATTTGGACATCACGGCGGAGATCGCGCAGCAACCCGTCACAGAGTCTTTTGTTTCGCGGTGGAGATGGAAAGTACTTTTTCCAAGTCTTGCCTTTGTTTTTCTTGGTATTTTCTTGTCCGGACTCTTGCTCGGTCTACAGTCGGGCGACACGCCGTGGGGGAGGCTCATACTTGAGAAGCTACCTGCGGAAGCGGAAGGCGAATATGAGCTGTCGTTTCGAGTCTCTACTGATATCAGCGGTTTGCAGAATTTTCAGTGGGATGCTCCGTCTTCTCCCCTTCTCATCCGAACTTCCCGCGGATCAGAAGAGATTGTTCTGGCGGCCACGAAATCGGCTCGCGATGGCAGTAGAGATATTCAACTGTTAGCGATCCCAGGTGGCCGTTCATCGCTTCGGAATGTTGGGAGCGATCTCTTCTCGCCTGATGAGCGGGTGGTCGACGCGGCAACGTCATCGACAGATCAGCTGTTTCTCTTGGTTCGAAACAAGAACCGAGCCAAGATCATCGCTCTGGACGCCCAAAACGAGCTCATGTGGAGTCATGAAACAAGCGCGACAATAATCGCAGGCCTCCAGCCCCGAATAGATGCCGTAAAAGATACAGTGATTGTTCTGCTGCCAACTCCTTCGGGTGATGGGGCGCAATTGATCAAGTATGATGCCGCTGGATTTGTCGTTTGGCGAATGCCGATCAAGATCGAAGACGAACAAAGGGTCGAGGTTGCGATCTCATCGCTCGGAGATATCGCCGTGGCGACCGAAACACCAAGCGGTGTCAAACTAGACACCTATGACCCGATCGGACAGCTGAGCTACAGCGTCACGACAGAGCGTGAAGCGTCATCGCGATTGGCGTCTATCCAGATAACGGACGCTGCGGCGACGCATATACTATTGGTCGGACCAAGCTTGTCATTCTATTCCATCGACCATCAAGGCCTCGTCACTTTTGAGGACAGAACGCCCGCCCAGGCTCTTGGCGTTTGCACACTGGCTAAAAGCAGATCCGAAAGTCTCAGCGCGGTTTGCGTAGACACATCCGGATTTCAAATCGTTCCGCTGGACGCGTCAGCCGCTGACCGGTCACCAATACCCCTTGGAACCAGCATATCTGCGGGAACGCCGCGGATTGTCACAAGCAACGATGCTGGAGTTTTAGCATCAACCAATGACGCCTCTTATCTGACCTTTTTACCGGCTTCGGCGATCGAAAGGGCAATCAAAGGTGAACAGCGTACCGCAGATCTGACCTTGGGTGCTGAGGGGGTATCCCGGCCTGTTCCTGAAGACCGCCCACCCTCTCAAGACATCCCTCCGAACCTGGGAACGGATTTGATTGAAACCGCCGAGGCAGCAACAATATCGATCGCCGACGAAGACGGTGCTGCGGCGGTCTACAACTCTGTTTCCGATGCCCCTATGATATTCTGCACCGTCCAATGTGCTCATCCTGAAATTCAGGGCGCTGAATTTCCAATAGAAATTCAAGTGATCTCCCAGCTTTCACGCCCCCTTGCGGATATCGAACTGGACCATATGCGTAGGGTTGCCGAGATCTGCTCAGCGGAGGGCGGCGCTTCTCCGCACATGCCAACGGTCGATTGCGAAGTTCAGAACTAAGCGCAAATACCGCTGACAGTTACAGCTGTTAACGCGCCTAATCACCTGTTTATTCAAGTAATCTGCGGCACATGTTGGGGCCAGTTGACTGTCCTAGGAGCGCTGCTACTCCTCTCGATGTGGCTTCTTTCAGGGAGCATGTTTTTAGCAGAATGCTTGCAGGGGCTGTTGCCAATGCGAGTGCGGTAGCTTTTGCTCTTTTTTGGGGGCAGAGCTTCGCAGGAGTCCCATAAAGGCTACGATATGCATTTGACGCCTCGTATTCTGGTGACTGGCGGCTCCGGCTTTATCGGAAGCCATCTCTGTGATCGCTTGCTCGAGCGGGATTACGACGTGCTCTGCGTCGATAATTTTTTCACGGGGGCCAAGGCCAATATCGCCCACCTGATTGGCCGCCCCGGCTTCGAGCTGATGCGTCACGACGTTACGTTTCCGCTGTTTGTTGAGGTGGACCAGATCTACAATCTGGCATGCCCGGCCAGCCCTATTCACTATCAGTTTGACCCCGTTCAAACCACGAAAACCAGCGTTCACGGCGCGATCAATATGCTGGGGCTCGCAAAGCGGACTAAGGCCCGCATTCTGCAAGCATCGACGTCCGAGGTGTATGGCGATCCAAGCATGCATCCGCAGACCGAGGATTATTGGGGCAACGTCAATCCAATTGGCCCCCGATCCTGTTATGATGAAGGCAAACGCTGCGCGGAAACTTTGTTTTTCGATTATTATCGGCAACACGATGTCAGCATAAAAGTTGCGCGCATTTTCAACACTTACGGACCGCGGATGCATCCGAATGATGGCCGGGTCGTCTCGAACTTCATAGTGCAGGCTCTGAGAGGTGACGACATTACGCTTTATGGGGACGGCCAGCAGACACGCAGCTTCTGTTATGTCGACGATCTTGTTGACGGTCTCATTCGGTTGATGGAGAGCCCCCAAAACATCACCGGCCCAATCAATCTTGGAAATCCGACGGAATTTACAATCCGCGATCTTGCTCAGACAGTCCTTGATCTGACGGGCTCTAGATCACAGCTCATTCAAAAACCTCTGCCCCAAGATGATCCACGCCAACGCCAACCTGATGTCAGCCTGGCCGAAGAAGTGCTCAACTGGACACCGACAATCTCGCTGAAGACAGGGCTTCAGAAGACGATTTCTTATTTTGAAGAACTGCTGCGCAAAAATAATAGAATTGACGCGTAGCGATCCAATCTAGCTGACAGCGCCGCACCACCAAATACTGCATCGTTCCAAGCCAACGACATGCGTATTCTCGTATTCAGCCACTACTACCCGCCAGAAGTGAACGCGCCCGCGTCTCGCACGTCTGAACACTGCAAGGTTTGGGCGGAGGCTGGGCATGATGTGACGGTCATAACCTGCGCGCCGAATCATCCGCGCGGACACGTCTATGACGGCTATAAAAACAAACTCCGCCAAATAGAAGTAATGGATGGTGTTCGAATTGTCCGTGTTTGGACGTTTCTCGCCGCAAATGAAGGTTTCGCGAAGCGAACCATCAATTATCTATCATATATGATTTCGGCGCTGATAACTTTGCCGAGGATAAAGCGACCGGACGTGATATTATCCACATCACCGCAATTCTTCTGTGGGCTTGCCGGTATGTTTGCGAAAATCATGCGACGAGCCCCCTGGATATTGGAAGTGCGCGATCTTTGGCCCGAAAGCATCGTCAGCGTCGGTGCGATGGAGCGTAGCTTTACCGTCCGCAGGTTGGAGGACCTTGAGCGACTGGCATACAATCAGGCAGATCACATTGTTTCAGTTACCGACGCGTTCGTGCCGCATATCAAAGATCGACTAAATAGCGACAAGCCGATTTCTATCGTGAAGAACGGCGTCAATCTGGATCTTTTCAAGAAAGGCGAGAACGCCGAACGAACCAAAGCCCGGTTCGGCTTGGAAGGTCGTTTTGTGGCAGCTTATGTTGGCACGCATGGGATGGCACACGGCCTTGATACAATCCTCGATGCGGCCGATTTACTTCGCGACGACAAACGGATCGGCTTTCTTCTGATCGGTGACGGTGCAGAGCGTGAGCGTCTGGTTCAAAAAGCAAAAGCTATGGGCCTCGATAATGTTCACATCGCTGGACAACTTCCAAAGTCGGATATGCCCGATATTTGGTCGGCGACCGATGTGAGCCTGATTGTTTTGAAGCGCTCCGATACGTTCAAGAAGGTCCTGCCCTCGAAGATGTTCGAGGCTATGGCCATGGAGTGCCCAATTATTCTTGGCGTTGAAGGAGAAGCCAAAACGCTTCTTGAGGAGGCCCGAGCCGGTGTTGCGATCACGCCGGAGAACGCTGACGAGTTGACAAGGAATATAAAACTGCTCGCCGGCAACCCGTCGCAAGCCCGGCAATATGGCGCGCGAGGCCTTGCCCACGTTCGAAATCATTTTAGTCGGCAGACGCTTGCAGAACGATATCTCGACATCTTTGAAGCCGTGAGACGCCGTGCAACCCACCCTCATTCGATAAAAAGCCGGGAAGCCCATTAGTATCGTGGGCACGTCTCTGCTCACCCGAACGCTACGGTCCTGGGAATTTGCCAGGCATATGCCCGTGTCCAAACTTTTGCGTCGCGTAGAATTAAATCTGAAGCGGCAGGTACGGGATCGTTTCTCCACTGAAGCTCGTCCTGTGCTTCACGCGCCTAGAGCTAAAAAGCCGCCAGAATCTCTTTTTCGGCCGCGAACGCATCTGGTGCCGAAGCGGCGCACAAGTGGCGCAATACAGTTTACCTTCGTTGGGCGCTCAATCGATTTGAACACAGATAATATCGACTGGTCCGCCCCAGGGCCTGGACCAGAGAACCAGCTGTGGCGCATGAACCTTCACTACATGGAATATCTTGAAGGCGTCGAAGATGGTTTGTGGGCGCGGCTTGTCTTACAATGGATAGATGCAAACGGCCTCGGTGGGCGAGGCGCATGGCGAGACAGCTGGAATAGCTATGCGCTATCGCTACGAGCCGTCGTCTGGATGCAGGAACTTGCGTGGCGTAGCGCATCACTGCCACAGACGGTTATCGAGCGCGTGGAAAGAAACCTGATTCAGCAAATCAGTTTTCTCGAAGAGAATCTTGAGACCGATTTAGGCGGAAATCACCTCATAAAGAATATAAAGGCTCTGATCTGGGCCGGTACATTCTTCGACGGACCGGACGCGGAACGTTGGCGGACGAAAGGTGTCTCCTTGCTGGCGAAAGAGTTGGACAAGCAGATCCTAGCTGACGGAATGCACTATGAGCGATCACCGTCATATCACTGTCAGGTCTTCGCTGACTTGCTCGAATGCCGGCACGCGCTCGGGAGCGACATGTTTGGCGGCAAGTTGGACGACGTATTGAAGCGAATGGCACAGGTCGTCGTAGACCTCACCCATACCGATGGCGGTATAGCTCTATTTAATGATGCCGGATTGAGTATGGCTTATTCGCCGGCGGACTGCCTCGCCGCTTATGAAGCTATTGGGTTCGATGCACCGGCAGCACGGAACAACTTTTCTCTGCCCGATGCGGGTTATTTCGGGCTCCGGACACCACACACATATTTTGTGGGTGATTGCGGCCTAATCGCACCGGACGATCTTCCGGCCCACGGACACGGGGATATTCTAAGTTTCGAGTGGAGCGTTGGTGGCCAACGCATAATCGTTGACCAGGGTGTGTTCGAATACGTCGAAGGATCTCGTCGGCAGCAATCCCGCAGTGCAGCTAATCACAATACGCTTTGCATTGAAGGGGCAGACCAAGCGGAGTTTTTCAGCGCGTTTCGTTGTGGGCGGCGTCCAAGTCCAGACTGTCTGCGATATGATGTGACCGAGAAAGGAATAATCTTCGGAGGACAACATGACGGCTATGCAAATCTGAAGAACCGACCAATCCATCGCCGGAAATTTGAGGTATCTTCCGATCAGTTGACTATTGTGGACGCGCTAACCACCTCAGCACCCTCACCAGCGTCAATAGGATTTCTTCTGCACCCTGATGTCGCTATCCAAGATGTCGAGCATATTTTCCACCTGATCTCAGGCGACATTAGGATATCCGTAGAGGCGAGCTTCCCAATAAAAACAGAACCGGCAGTATGGTGGCCGGATATGGGCGTTGAGCAACCAACCACACGTCTGCGGGTCATCCTGCCGAGCGACAACACCAGATGCGAAGTGAAATTCAATGTACTGATCGATCAGAGTACCGATGGCAGACGACCACAATGAAGCAAGTTGAGCAAAGCTACAGGACCGGGAAGCTTCGCGTTGCGGATGTCCCCGCCCCGCGCGCTGGCAGTGGCTCGGTGCTCGTTGCGACACGGGTCTCGCTTATTTCCTCTGGCACTGAAAAACAACTAATGGACCTGGCGAAGGCCTCGCTGGCGGGCAAAGCACTTGCACGCCCTGACCTTGTTCGCCAGACACTGCGCAAAGTACAGACCGATGGTGTCCGCCCAACCGTCGAAAAGGTGTTCGCAAAACTCGATACGCCTATTCCACTTGGCTACAGCCTTGCGGGTGAGATTGTGGAGATAGGCCGGCGCGTTTCTGGCTATACTGTCGGCGACCGAGTTGCGTGTGCGGGGGCAGGCCTTGCCAACCATGCCGAGTTCAACGCCGTTCCGAAAAATCTCACAGTCCGCATTCCCGACGCCGTCAGCGACGAGGACGCCAGCTTTGTCACGATCGGCGCGATTGCCCTGCAGGGTGTTCGACAGGCAGCGCCAACACTTGGCGAACGCGTCGTTGTAATGGGCCTCGGCCTCATTGGCTTGCTGACCGTCCAGTTGCTGAAGGCGAATGGGTGTCAGGTGCTGGGCTTTGACCCCAATCCAGACAGAGCCTCGCTCGCAGCTGAGATGGGAGCCGACATCGCTGTTAGCGAGGACCTCAGCGAGGCGGTGGCAGGCTTCACCGAAGGCCATGGAGCGGATGCGGTCATTGTCACCGCATCGACAAAGTCGAACGAACCCATCAATACAGCAGCAGAGATCAGCCGTTTAAAAGGCCGGGTCGTGGTCGTTGGCCTCGTCGGCATGACGATCGACCGCGAGCCCTTCTACAAACGCGAACTGGATCTGAAACTATCCATGTCCTACGGGCCGGGCCGGCACGATCCTGACTATGAGATATCAGGTCATGACTATCCGCTTGCCTATGTCCGCTGGACAGAGCAGCGGAACATGTCAGCATTCTTGCAGCTGGTTGCCGAGGGTCGTGTAACACCGCAGACTTTGGTCACTCACAAATTTCCGATTGATAAAGGCGAGGACGCTTACGGCCTGATGGCTCGCGGCGAACCTCACCTTGCCATGTTGCTGACCTATGCGGAACAGAGCGGGGAGGCCATCTCGCGCGAAATCAAACGTCGCCCGGCAATCATCAAAGACGGCGAGACCGGCGTCGGATTTCTAGGCTTTGGAAACTATGCGAAGAGCGTATTGCTGCCGGCGGTGCGCAAAGCGGGACACGTCCGTCTGACACGGGTGGCGACTTCGACAGGGATCAGCGCCAACAGCGCAGGTGAGAAATATGACTTTGAGACCATCGCGACTGATCCAGAAGAGGTTTTGACGGCTGACGACACGGATGCCGTATTCATCGTCACACGCCACGACAGCCACGCGGAACTCGCAACTGCGGCGCTAAACGCGGACAAACATGTGTTTTGCGAGAAACCCCTCGCGATGGAGATCGATCAGCTCGACGCGGTTATGAACGCTGCTCGAGCTTCGGGGGGAACGCTTACGGTTGGTTTCAATCGAAGATTTGCACCACTTCTGCAGCAGGCGCGTGATGCTCCAGCTCGTCGCTCCGGTCCACTCGTCATGACATATCGCGTAAATGCGGGTGCCATTCCAGGCGAAAGCTGGATACAGCGCGACGAAGGTGGTGGGCGGATCGTTGGTGAGATTTGTCATTTCGTCGATGCGCTTGTTTATATGTCGGGATCGCTGCCCACCGATGTACAAGCGGTCTCGGCGCGGGGACATGATGATGCTGTCTCGATCCTATTGCGCTTTGCTGACGGTTCCACGGGCACTATTATATATTCGTCGCTTGGAGACCCTTCTGTCCCCAAAGAATATATTGAAGTCTTTTCCAGTGGCCGGGTTATTCAGCTTACGGACTTCACTCGACTTGATATCAGCGCGAATGGAAAGACCAAAAGCAAGAAGGCTAAACAGGACAAGGGGCAATCTGCCCTTGTCGCTGCATTTCTGTCTTCAATACGCACAGCCGGAACCCCGCCTATTCCGTACGAAGAGCTTGCAGCGGTCACGGAAACCACATTTGCGATCGAAGAAGCCCTCCGCACCGGCCAGTCTGTTGTACTCTGATGCGCGCAATGGCTTCCGATATCACTAACGGCTCTAGATTCTTGGTTCGTCCCAGCTTGAGGAGCTTACCATGCTAAACAGCCTCAAATGGCGGCTTGGCCGCAAGCTATACTGCCAAGCTCGCGGCGAACAAGCGTCCCCAGATATGTCGCGAAATGGCGAGACCTTCCTGCAGCGCTCTGTGATTGCAAATGGGCCCGCAGATACTCCTCTTGTCATATTCGATATTGGAGCGAACCAGGCTGAGTGGACGGCCGCTTTGCTTAAGTCTGTGCCCGATGATCGGTGCCGCCCAAGCCTACTCCAAATACACGCATTCGAACCGATCGCAGCCACGGCCCAAATATTCGAAAGAGCGACGCGTGAACATGGCGCAGCGGAGTGCATAAGGCTCAATCGTTTTGCCTTATCCAACAGCCCTGGTGAAATGGAGATAGCGGTTTTTCACGAGGGCGGCGGCACTAACTCTCTGCATTTCAGCCGCGACGAACGGAGCCCGGAGCGGACAGAGACAATATCCCTGAAGACGCTCGATCAATACTGCGCTGAGGAGCGTATTGACCATATCCATTTGGTGAAGTGCGATACTGAAGGACATGATAGCTATGTGATTGAGGGCGCGGCGCAGGCTCTTAAAGCCGGAACTATTGATCTATTTCAGTTCGAGTATAATCACCGTTGGGTGTTCAGTCGTAAATTTCTCCTGGATATCTTCGAAATGATCGAAGGAACCGATTATTCTCTAGGGCGCGTCGATCCAACACACATAACTCTATTTGATAACTGGCACTTTGAACTCGAGCGTTTCTTCTGGTCCAATTATATATTGATACACAAACGAGCCTTGAATTGGATACCTGTTGTTCGCGGCCAGTTCGATAAGTCTAATGTCTACCGGTAGAGTGTAGTTACCTCTATTTCGTCGACCCACCTATCCGAAGATGAAAGCAAACCAGAGCCCGTGAAGACCTACGTTCAAACCACTGGGCCACGCTCTACTGAAATGGTAGAAACAGCTCGGAAGGATGTACGACCACGAACCGTTCCCGTGGTGTTGAACATGCTTCCATACTTTTGGCCGGGGAATGAAGCGACTGGACCCAATCAGAGTTTTACGGCGCTTGCACTGGGTTTGGGGAATGACTTCCAGTTTGATGTGTTTGCCCGGGAACCCGTAACAAAAACGACAAACCATGAAGTAAAGACTCAGGATGATCGCGATCTGGGGAATGTATCAGTTCAGCTTTTCCCTGTTGGGTGTTTGGGTGCGCGCCATCTCAGTCGAGAAATTTTGACATCGCAACATGACTTAGTTCTCCTGAACAGCTTTTTCGATGGCGACTTCACGCTTCCTTTTCTTTGGATGCATAAATTTGGACGCGTGCCCAACGGGCCCGTTATCCTTTCGCCCCGGGGCGAGTTTTCCAAGGGCGCATTGGCCATAAAGGCAAACCGCAAGCAAAGTTACATTTGGCTGGTTCGCAAACTCGGTCTGCTGAAAGATATCTGGTTGCACGCAACGGGAGAGCACGAAAGAAAAGATATTGAGGCTCTGGGGCTAGATTGTCGCGGTATACTTGTCGCAGAGAATTGTCGCGCGCTGTCGCCTCCCTCAGATATTGATTTGAGACAATCCAGCACCCCACTTCGTATTATCTTTCTGAGCCGTATAGACAATAAGAAGAACCTTGCTTTTGCAATAAGCTGTCTTCAACAGGTCAAGGTGCCTGTCGAGTTTGATATATACGGCCCCATCAGCAACCAGCCGTATGCTGACAAGTGTCGAACAATGACCGCCGCGCTACCAAAAAATGTACAAGTGAAATGGGCTGGGACACTTGCTCATGATGATGTGCCGGCCACTCTGGCGGACTACGACCTGTTCTTTTTTCCTACTCTTGGCGAAAACTTTGGACATGCCATCAACGACGCCTTTATGAGTGGCTTGCCAGTTCTGATAAGCGATCAAACACCTTGGCGGAACCTCCAGGAAGCCAAGGCAGGCTGGGATCTCCCGCTCGGCAGTGAAGATCCTTTCGTGGATGTGATACATAAATTCTCGGCACTGCCTCCTGAGGCGCGACTTGAGCTGCGGCACGGCGCGAGGCGGTTGGCCGAGAAGGCCTATAAGGAAAGCGGCGCAATCGAAGCCCATAAAGATATGTTCAACCGCGTCATCAACGAAGACAGATAAGGGATATCTTTTCCGGTGTTCGTTTCATGGCTCTCACGGCGTGTCGGGTTCCATAAGCTATGACCAGTTGGCGAGAGAGATCTTGGCTGCTCGGCAACACGATAATGGAGCCTGGACGCGGCGGCATATCACGGGTGGCGCGCATGACCGCCAAGGCCATCGGCGGGGCTGGCGCAAAAACGCGCTCGATTTCGCTGCTCGACAAAGACACCCATTCGACCGGCGGTGTTCGATCGAAAACAGCTCAAGGCAACAAGGTAAAGTACGCCGCGCTTTGTCACATGGCCGCGATGCAATGCGACCGATTTCTCTATGATGCTGTCGGCGTCGCGCGCGCTCACCCACAGCTGCCCGGCTTGCAGAAGCCATATGGAGTTTGGATGCACGGCGTAGAAGTCTGGGACAGTCTTCACGAAGATCGAGAGCGCGCGCTGCGTAACGCGGACTTTGTGTTCGTGAATTCTGCCTTCACGCTGAGGCGGTTTGGCGAACTTCATGGCCCACTGGACAATGCACACATTGTGTCGCTCGCCACGGAGGATGACGAAGATCCAGGTCAGGCATTATTTGTGGGTCCACCCACTGCCCTTTTGGTTGGTCGCGTAGACAAGAACAATATGCGGAAGGGGCATGTCGAGGTCGTTGCGAGCTGGCCTGCCGTTGTCGACGCTGTACCGGACGCTCGTCTCGTGTTGGCTGGTGGGGGTGATGGGCTCGACCTGCTCAAAAACATCGTGGCTGAATCTCCGGCCAGCGCCTCGATTGATGTACTGGGCTTTGTTCCCGAGGCGCGGATGCCGGACCTATGGAGACGCGCTCATGTGCTTGTTCAACCGAGCTGGAAAGAGGGATTTGGCATCGCCTACATTGAAGCCATGCGCCACGGCCTACCGGTCATCGCGTCGATCCATGATGCTGGCTCAGAGGTGAATCTGGATGGAGAGACGGGGTATAATGTCGATCTGAATCATCCTGACGAACTCGCCACAAAACTCACTCAACTTCTCAAAGATACAGATCACGCAAAGGCTCTTGGCACCGGTGGTCACGATAGGTGGAAGACCCATTACCGTTTCAGTGCATTTCGAGACCGACTCTTTGGCGTACTTGATGCGTGCGCATGAAACTGCTCTCGAATTCCGCGGCCTTGATATGAACGCCAGCAACGAAGACACAATAGATAAACCAAAACTCCGCATTCTTGCCGTTTCACAATTATGGCAGGGCGCTAATGACTATGCGTTTGTTCGCGCCTTTCGCCGCGCGGGACATTCTGTGCAAGTTGTTCCTGACCGGGATTATCTGCCCAAATGGTCCGGCTTGGGGTTGAAAGTCCTCAAACGAGCCATGACAGATATTATGGCACGCGAATATAATGCGATGCTGCTCGAACGGGCGCGACATTTCAGGCCAGACCTCTTTTTTGCTTTTAAGGGGCCGCACGTCTTCCCGGAGACGGTGCAAGCCATTCGGAGTGGAGGCGCGGTCGCCATTCAATTCTATCCAGATACGGGATTTAAATCTCACAGTCGGCATCTGGCACGCGCCGCGGTCAAATATGATTGGTTTTTCTCCACCAAGCCGGCGCATACACAACATTTCAAAGACGAGTTTGCTTATTCGAACGTCAGTTTTCTTCCCCATGCATTCGACCCGGAAGTTCATCGGCCAACGGAACTGTCTGACAGGGACAGCGAGGACTACTCCTGCGATATCGGCTTTGCCGGAAACCCCTCCGCGAAAAAGTACAAGACTGTTGCGGCGGTCGTAGAGGCACTTCCCGATGCCAAAATCAAAATCTGGGGTGGGAAAAGATGGGGTTCCTCGTCCGGGACGGCCGCTCCAAAATTTCAGGGCTCCACCGTATTGGGCGTCGAATATGCCAAGGCCATTGCGGCTTCGAAAATAAATCTTGGTCTCCTTTACGAGGGAGACCCGGACGGTGCCCCGGATGTCGTTACCGCCCGCACATTCGAGATCCCAGCGGCCGGTGGATTCATGCTGCACGAGCGTACCGATGAAGCCATGGATTATTTTGAGGACGGAAAAGAGTGTGTCTTCTTCGATGATGTGAACGATCTGGTCGATAAAATTCGATATTATCTAACGAATGAGACAGAGAGACTGAAGATTGCGGCGGCTGGACGGGAGCGATGCCTACGATCAGGATATTCTGTCGATGATCGTGTCAGATCGGTCCTCAAAAAGTACTACGAAATAAAATAGGATTGATACGTTCTGAAACTCTATAAAAGAGACCCATCGGCCATGCGGCGCCAGCCCACGCCATCAGAGAACGCAATCAGCGGGCCACCCGGATCATCAGAAACATATATCAGTGAACCTTCTCCATGCGACTGAGCGTCCGGCAACGTTGCCACCTCGTATCGCCCTATGCGTACAGGGCCATCGATGTGAAGGGTTGTGGAAGGTGATAGCGTGTTGATGCCCAAACGCCCGCCCGTTGAAAGCGCCTTGAATGCGGCAACGTCTATGCGATTGAAACCACCGTCATGCGTATATCCAAGTAACCGGAACGTCGCCTCGTCACTATTATCTGGAGTGCGGAATGCCAGCTGAGCACGGCTTCCATTAAACGGCACATAATGCGCTGTCCCACCGCTTGTACTGCTTTCGACCCGCTCTCCATCTTCGACGGCAATTCCGTTGATAAATGTCGGAGCCCGATCAGCGGGCAGACGGAGTTGATGAGACTCTATCGCGTGGATGTCCGTTCCTGTCGCAAAGATAATTTGGTTCTCGTAAAAACCCTGCCGGCCAATGGCGATCGTCCATGCACTGTCAGAAGCCTGCGAATTCTCAAGCACAAGCCCTTCATCCACCCCCGCCACATGCAGACATCCTTCCGGAGTATTTGTTCCGACCCCGATGCGCGCGGTTTCCGCGTCTACCACAAGTGCGTCACGCCAGGATGTTCCGTCGCTCGTCACCCGAACATGCCAATTGTCATCCTGAGTGAGTCCGAACTCGGCACGGCCTGAAAATCCCGTCTGAAATAATATCGAAGCAGTGGCGGACTCACTCTCCTTATTCAGAACATGGCGAATATCGCCGGAGCCGGGGGTCACATCATCATGGGAGAAAAGAACCGCATCGGATTTCACGGCTAGCTTGTTTGTCGAGTCCGCTGTCGTATTAATGCCCACCAGATCAGCTGGATTTAATGATGCCGCACCGGCCCCTCCCCCACTAGATGATGATGCGGCGATCCAAGCCGAACCGCTCCATACGAGCAGACTGCCAATGTCTTCCTGCCAGACAAGCCAACCTGGCTTAGGTTCGAAAAAAGCCCAAGCGCCATCTTGCCACGCTGCAATTGAATTGTCCTTGCCGCTCCACTCACCGACCGCGGCCACCGAGACAATATGGCGTTGGCCAGCATCTGGATCTACAGGAGGTTCAACACGATTTCTATCTGCAACACCGATTTGAACCAAAGCGTCCAGCATACGAACAGCTTCGTTGTGGGTCACATGCTTTTGAGCCTGGGATGGCAGGATATAGGGTAGCGAAAGAAAATGGCTCTGGTCCATATGTCTGTCCTGTCGGATCACTTCATTGGCGGTTACCGTAACTCAGCGGAGAAGAGCGGGGATAAATTCTCGCGAGTGTCCGCAAGCCCGAAGAAATTGGCAGCTAAACTGAACCCGCAACACATCTATTCTCGGCTGCCCGGTCCTTCGGTACCCGCACAGATTTTGTGTAATAAACTATATCAAAGTGATGCCGACTATTATTAGCGTCCTGCGAACCCGGCTCGGCGGGGATACAATGCTCGGCAAAGGGGCCGCCATGGCCTTGGCCCGTGGAATAAATATTCTCTCCGGCTTCTTACTGGCGGTCGTTCTCGCTCGTGTTTTGGGAGCAAACGGCTACGGAACCTATTTGTTTGCACTGGCCATCGCACAAATGCTCGCGATGCCGTCAATGATGGGATTGCCAGCGCTTTTGATGCGTCAGATCGCAATCTACGCAAGCGAAGAGCGATATGAACTGATAAACGGTATTGTCCGTTGGGGACTCAAACTCGTGTTAATGGCGACGTTTGTCGTCTCGCTCGGGTTTGGCGCATTTGTTCTCTCAAGATCCATCACAAACGGAAGGCCCACATCCCTTGAGCTTTATGTCTGGATCGTGCCTTTCGTCCTCGCAACGGGATTGATGTCGTGGGCCAGCGCTATTTTGCATGGCTTTCAACGTCCCTTCTGGGCCTCACTTCCAGATGGCACCATTCGACCTCTACTGCTCCTGGGAGCCGTTGCGGCTCTCGCGGGTCTCGGACAACTCAATCCAGTTTCCGCCATGGGGTTGCATGTGGCTGCAACGACAATGGCATTTGTCTGGGCTGCGATTATGGTCTGGCGTTACTGCGATCTCGGTGGCGAAGTCCACTTGGGGACGAGAGCAGCTTCTGACCACCGAGCCTGGTTTTCAAGCTTGTGGCCGCTGTTCCTAACCGTTGCTGCGGCAACCATAAACAGTAAGCTTGATCTGGTTATGCTGGGCGCGTTGCGGCCATCAGGAGACGTGGCGCTTTATGGTCTTGCCGTCCAGCTTGCCGCGCTGGTCGTGGTTCCGCAGACAATTCTAAATACGATCATCGCACCCCGCATTGCTGCTGCAGGAGCGAGAAATGATAAGGACGAACTACAGAAGACGATCTCATCAGCCTGCCTTCTTTCTTTTATTGGAGCGCTTGCTGCCATTGTCCTTCTAGTCCTTTTTGGGCGGCAAATGGTCAGCCTCTTTTTTGGTGCCGAGTTTGCAGCGACCTACGATGTTTTGATCGTTTTGAGCGTTGGCCAGCTGATCATTTCATCTATGGCACCTGCCATTATCTCACTGAACATGCTGCACGACGAGAAGCGCGTTGCGGGTATGGTTGTGGCATCAGGCGGCGTAAACATCGTGCTGAATATTCTTCTCATTCCGACCTTTGGGATCATGGGGGCGGCTGTGGCAACGATTATCACAAATGCCGGATTACAGATGATCTGCGCGATTGTCCTCTATCGGAGACATAGGCTAATAGCCTGGGCGTTCCTGTCCCGAATACTTCCCAGGACCAACGAACAGGAGAGAGTGGTCTGATGCCGCAAGCGCTCCGCTCCGTTCGACGAAAATCCAGTCGTGGGAAGCACGGTTTGCGGCAGATTTATGGGCAGACCCTGATAATGCTCGCGGGGCTTTTGGCCGTCTACCAGCTTATTTGGTCGTTCTTCCCAGATCCGGAAACGATAGATCAATCGAACGCACTGCTACCCTGTATCTTTATATTGATACTCGGTTCGGCTGCTTATCGAAGTATTCAAAACAGAAAAGCGAGCATCTGGTCGCCTGTGTTCCTGATTCCCATACAGTCGGCAGTCTTCTTCGGCTTCGGTCCACTCGTTGAAGTTTTCGGCAGTGCCGCGACGATGGATTATCTCAATCGCAGCATAATCGACATGAGAGCCAATGAGCTGCTGCGCAGTAATTTTCTTTCTACCCTTGGCATTTCGTTCGTCATGTTGGGTATGTGGACCCATATGTCCGTATTCCCTGGAAAGTGGAAGGTGGCAGGCAACAGACGGGGGCAGCGCGTTGTCACCAAGCGCGCACCTTTTGATCCGCTTTACGTAGCACTCGCCTTCATCCTGTTTGGCGGCATTTTTCGGCATCTAATTCTTATGCCAGCTCTTTGGGGCATGATTGACGTCGTTGTCGCCGGCGTTTTGTCTTCCGTAGGTGCAATTGTGGATGTGGGGTTTGGCCTGCTGGCAATTCTCATTGCCCGAGGTCGTAGAAGCCTACTCCCCTTCTTTGCGTTGTTCTGGCCAGCACACGTATTCTTGACGGTGCTTTCGTTCGCAAAAGCCGAGATCCTGATTGCCCTGCTTTTCCCGGTCATCGGCTTTTTCGCGGGCAATCAAAATATCCGGCGCCTGACCACCCGGCTTATTATCGTCGGGATTGTATTCGGGGTCAGCCAGGAGTGGGTTCACCATGGCCGAGCAGTTGTTTTTGAGCGAACGCAGACAATCAACGAAGCGGATTACGGCGAACGTGTCGAAATACTCTTCGACTACGTCATAAACAATGGTGAAAGCGATCTTGTTCAAGATGAACGACAGGGCTGGTGGACAAGGCTGAATTACACTCGCGTACAGTCATTTGCGATGACGGCCTACGATAACGGACGCCCCGGTGATACTTTGGCCTCCGCATGGATGTATTTTATCCCGCGCGCGATCTGGTCAGAAAAACCGATATTGGTCTCACCTGGAAAGGCATTCTACGAGACCGTAACCGGACGAAACCTCAATACGTTTCTCGGCTTGTCTATTTATGGCGATCTATATTGGCAGTTTGGATGGAACGGGTTGATCCTGGGCAGTTTTATCATTGGGATATTGTTATCCATGCTGTCCTGGCGATCTTTGAATATCATGGAAACGGAAGATTTCTTTCGCATTCCGCTCGTGCTGATAGCTTTCGAACTCGCGGCCATATCGCCCACCAGCTTCGTTGTGAATGGAGTTATTGGACAGCTTCCCATCTATGTTGCCTACTCGATCGGCGTGTCCTGCCTCTATCTGGTCTTGAGAAGCAAATCCGGGTCTAGGCATCATATTTATGCTCGGCGTGGCAGGGCCGCCAATTTCCACTCTCCAGCCCACGTGGAGCTTGCTCAACTCAAGCGGTAGATAGCCGATCATCCCAGCTTCATTTGAATTGCTGACGCCTGCAATTCGTCTTTGTATGTGTGCTAATTCTCATTAAAATGAAGTCAGATTTCGGGAGTTGGACACGCGTGTGTTGCGGCCGTGTAGAGGGTTACGACCATGAAACTCACCCAACTGATAGCATTTGTCGGTGCCATATGTCTTGCGGCCTGTTCGAGTGGCGGAAACTCCACAATTCCCTACGCCACATCTCAACCGCTGACGGAACCGGACACCACGCTGCAAATTCGTGAAACCGAGGATCTTCGTATTGCCCCACAGGACAAACTCGCTGTGGCAGTTTATGGCGTGCCCGACCTTGAGGGTGAATATGTCGTCGATCAGGATGGCGAGATAAAAATGCCGCTAATCGGCGAAATTGCTGCTGAGGGCTATACCCAAAATGAATTCGCCGCGGTGCTCGAGTTCGCCCTTGAGGAATCTTACTTACAGAACGCCGATGTCACCGTCTCGATCGAAGAGTCGATTGCGCGCCAGCTGACTGTAGATGGCGCAGTTGAAAACCCCGGACAGTATCCGGTTGAAGGTAAGATGCACCTCTTGCAAGCCGTAGCGGTTGCTGGTGGGCCGGATGAACGTGCCAACCCAAAGCGAGTTGTCATTTTTCGTGAAATAAACGGTCAGCGTATGGCCGCTGCCTTTGATTTGACCGCAATTCGCCGGGGCGAAGCAGAAGATCCACTGGTTTATGGAAATGATATCGTGGTGGTGGATGGATCGTCGCTCCGAGCCGAATACAGCAATGTCATCCGAACATTGTCCACCCTCGCCCTATTCTTGGCGCTATAGGCATGTTCAACACGATCATAAGTGTGGGTAAGAGCGGGCACACTCAATGAATTACAACGGCTTTGATCGAGAGGATAACGCGTACGGCGATCCCGGTGCCGTTGTGCCGCATCGCAACCAGGACGTCGACTTCTTTGACGGCATGCGGGACGGCGGGTACTATCAAGAAGAAGGTGGTTTTGATTTTTGGGAAGCTGTCCGCATCGTTTATGGGCGGAAATGGCTGATCCTTGCGCTGGTCACATTGGGGCTCGCTTTGGCTGCAGCGCTGTCGCTCCGCCAAACACCACTTTATCGTTCAGCCGCAACCATTGAGATCCAGAAAACCGAAACTCAGATTCTTGAGGGAGCGTCCCTGGAGCCAGCCGTCGTCGCCGATGCCGAGTATCTCGCTACGCAATATGAGCTTCTGCAAAGTCGATCGCTGGCTGAACGTGTCGCTGAGATTCTCGATTTGCCATCTGACGAGCGCTACGCTGACCAGTCCTTGTCGCGACCGGAGCGTCTCAATGAGGTTACCGCAAATATCGTTGAGAATATTCGGGTTGGGCCCGAAGGCCGAAGCCGTGTCGTTAAAGTCGAGTATATCAGCCCACACCCCCGGGAGACAGCACGGGTTGCGAATGCCCTTGTTGAGAACTTTATCGAGTCCAATCTCGAGCGGCGCTACAATACCACCGCTTATGCAAGACGCTTTCTGGAAGAACGGCTACAGACGACGCGTGTTGCTCTAGAAGACTCCGAACGGCGGCTCGCCTCATACGCCAATGAGCAGGACATCCTCGAGCTCAACAACCAGAACGGAACATCCACGACACTCGACGCGGATTCTCTTTTATCTCTCAACAAAGAAGTGGCTGAGGCGGAGAGCAATCGAATAGACGCCGAGCAGCGCTATCGCGAAGCCTCCAACAATCCAAATGCGTTGTATTTCCTTGAAAATGAAGACCTTCGCAGGCTTCGGGAAGACAGGTCGTCGCTGCAAGCAGAATATCAGGAGATGCTGGGGACATTTAAGCCAGGGTTTCCCGCCATGCAGAATCTGCAAATGCGGATCGACGCCAAGGCCGAAGAGATCTCCCTCATGGAACAGGCGATCATTCGTGGGCTTGAGGGAGAGTACCGCTCTGCACTCGCACGCGAACGGTCTCTTTTGGGGCGCGTCGGCGAGCTTAAGGGCGAATTGCAAGATCTGCGTGATCGGCGGATTGATTACACAATTCTTCAGCGTGAGGTGGACACTAACCGCACGCAATATGAAGGGCTGCTGCAGCGTTTGAAAGAGATCAGCATTGCCAGCGGTGTCGGATCCAGCCAGGTTTCGATTATAGACCGAGCGCTCGTTCCTGCACTGCCGTTCCAACCTAACATTCCGCGCACGCTGGTTCTTGCTTTCATCCTCAGCTTCGGGGCCGGCGTCGGTCTGGCATTTGTGCTCAATTATATAGACGACACAGTGAAGAGCGCTGAGGACATAAAAGCAAAGCTCGGTCTTGCCACGATTGGGGTCGTGCCCAAGGTTCCGAACAAAGGCAAAGGCGATATTGTCGTAAATGCGCTCGACGACCCGAAGTCGGGCGTTTCGGAAGCGTTCTATGCAGCGCGTACAGCACTTAGCTTCACAACACCAGAAGGCGTACCGAAAAGTCTCGTCGTGACCAGTACACAGCCGGGCGAAGGTAAAACGTCCACAACGATATCCCTTGCAATGGCGTTCGCGAAAATCGGACAGAAAGTCCTGATTATAGATGCGGACATGCGCAAGCCATCATTCGTGGCCGATGCAGGAGCGTCGATCGGATTGTCTGGTCTTCTGACGCGCGATGAGCCGATCGAAGATAATATCGTCTCCTCGAGTATCGAGGGGCTTCATCTTCTGCCGAGTGGCATTATTCCACCTAATCCTGCGGAGCTTCTCTCCAGCCCTCGCCTCCTAAACATCATTAGCGAAGTCGAAGACATGTTCGATCTGGTGATCGTCGACTCTCCGCCAGTGTTAAGCTCCGCCGACGCTCCCCTCCTTGGCTCGATTTGTCGTGGTGCCATCGTCGTTATCGAAGCGGGCCGGATAAGGCGGCCTGGTATTCTTAGGACTATTGGCCGTATGCATGAAAGCCGCACCAACCTCCTTGGTGCCGTGCTCACAAAGTTCGACGCCAAAAAATTCGGCTATGATTACGCTTATTATAATTATGGCTATGAAGCCCGGTATGCGTACTCGGAACGACAGATCACTGATACCGGAGCGGACAAACGCAAGATCAGAATATTTGCGGACAATTCAGGGGACGAGTCGGACAATACACCTGACGACACCGAGTCATGGTCGGCCTGATCCAGATAATCGCCAAAATTGGCGTCGGCGTTCTGCTTGTTCTTGCATCTACGATTGTGGGCGCGCGCATGCTGCAGCTGTCGAGCGCGTCCGACCCCCATGGCAGCCTTGTCCTGAAGGAAACTGCTCTCAGTCATGATCTGCGATCCGCGCTGATAAACTATGACGGGACGAGCGGCCTCGGTTCTGAACTGGACAGCCAACGGCTGTTCCAAGCGGCACCACTCTCTCCTCTTCCATTTGTTGTAGGCATGATCAATGCAACGGAGGCGGGCGACCGAGAGAGTGAGGTGGCGTACGCCATGCATGCTCTGAAGCTGCATCCAAGGGGCGAAGCAGCGCGGCTGCAATTGGCCGATATGGCAGCGCGCGAAGGAAACTTCGAAGCAGCATTCGCCCAATTGAGTTCACTCGTTGTCCTGGATCGCCCCCGCCGCGATCTGTATCTTGATGCCATGGCCCGACTGGCCCAGTTGCCTCAGACTTGGCCATATATAGACGGCGCTCTGAAGCAGCGGCCTTCGTGGGGACCCAGGCTGTTGAACCGCTTGTCCGATACCATCGAAGACAAATACTTCTTTGACCAATTATATTCATATTATCCGAGACTTCAGGACAAATATGTACAGGCTCTAGGTGCTCGCGGCGATTGGGACGACGCCTTTGTCTCCTACGTAACTTATCTTGACCCTGAACAACTCAACGGGATGAGTGTTCCCTTCGACAGTCATTTCGAAAACCTTCCGGCACCTCAACCGTTTAATTGGTCAGTGGCGGAGCAATATGCAGACCTCGAAGACCGAGGTGGTCTCTACGTGTCTTTCTTTGGGCGCGGAAATCCGAAGATTGTTTGGCAAACGCTGGTGCTCACCCCTGGGGCATATCTACTCTCGTCAGCCATCAGCGGCCAAACTTACAGGAATGGCGGCAGCCTCAAATGGCAAATTTCATGTCTCGATAATTCGACGACTCTCGGCGCGGTGGAGATTAATGAATTAGAGACAGCTGGGGACATATTCACACTGAATTTCGATGTTCCGCCCACGGACTGCTCATTCCAGACGCTTACGCTTCGAGGTGTGGCCGGAGAGTTCCCCCGCACGCTGAGGGCTGAGATCGATTATGTTTCGATCGAGCCTGTCGGAAACGGCACGTGATTGAGAGCTGATATCAGGAAATGCGCTTTCGGTCCGTAACCCATCAAGTAACCAACCTAACTGCGAGTATTTTTCTCGGTGCAGCCATACTCCTTGGCGGTGCTAGCCATCCTGACGTGGTGGCACATCTGATCCTCCAGCTCATGGGATTAGGTTTGATTGCTATCGCTGTTTTCCGAACAGACCTGCGGCCACTCAATCGCTCACAGTGGATATTGGTCTCGCTCGGCTTCGCCTTCGGAACGTGGACAGTTCTGCAACTCCTGCCGATCCCAGACACGTTGTGGTCGTCGCTACCCGGCCGGAGCGTCATCAAGGACGGCGCAAATTTGCTCGGCGTCGCGACGAGCGGATTCGCCGTCAGCGTTATACCCGAGCGCACCCTTCTTGCCCTTCTAGGTATAGCTCCTCCTCTGGCTGCCTTTATCTGGGTCTGCCGGTTTGGCTGGACGCGCGCGATCGGGCGTTTGCAATGGGCCATACCTATATTTGGAGCAGCCAGCGTCGCGCTTGGCCTGGCTCAGGTCTTCGCTGGCCCTGACTCGCCTCTCTACTTTTATCGTCACACCAGCCCGGAGCTTCCAGTTGGCGTTTTCTCCAATGCGAACCACCAGGCAACGCTTTGTCTGATGTGCTTGCCCTTTGTGTTTGCGCTCGCGGCGCGGGTCCGGCGAGACTTTCAGAGCGGGGACCGGGATTATGCGAAAGCTCTGGCGATAGGTGTGCTTGGCTTTGCCAATCTTCTCGGCGTGCTCGCTGCGGGGTCCGTCGCAGGGTACGCCATCTCGGTTCCGGTGCTGGTTCTATCCCTCCTCCTCTTCGCGTCAGTTGGAGGAACAAAAGGAAATGTGGCCGGCGTCGGCGGCCTTATCGGCGTTGTGGCGGCGAGCGCCCTGCTGGTCGGATTCAGTCCCATGCTCGACAATCTTGGCAGTACATCCTTCGAGAAAACGGCACTGTCGCGCTATGGCATTTGGGACCGCTCGGGAGATGTAGCCGCTGACCATATATGGGTAGGCAGTGGTCTTGGGACCTTTCGCAGAGTTTACGCGCTCTATGAAGATCCTGAGAACGTCACGCCAAAGTACGTCAATCATGCGCACAATGATTATCTGCAAGTGGGTATCGAAAGCGGACTGCCGGGACTCGTCCTGCTCGTGGCGACCGCATTGTTTTGGTTGATCTCATCTGCCAGAATCTGGACTATGCAGCCGAGCAGCGAAACGCGACTAAAGCAGGCTGCAACAATTAGCTTTCTTGTTCTGCTTCTGCATAGCGTCGTCGACTATCCGGGACGGACACCGGCAATTGCCGCTTTGGCGGCGATATGCCTCGCGATTATGGTAACGCCACAAAAGTCCCCTGCCCGGCGCATGCGCAGCAAGTCCAATCAGCCCACGAATGAAAAGCGCATAGCGCTTTAAGCGGGCTTACCTTTAATATCCTGGAATATTTCAGGGGGCCGTTGTTGCCGCATTTCCCGCAGGTGTGACCGCAGCAAAACCTGTGGCGGCGGCCTCCTCAAAGACCCAATCTCCGCCAGGTTGCTGACAGGCAACCAAACTGCCGCCGGCGCTGGGCATCGCATAGCCTACCGTGCGACACGGGATATCAGCGTCAACAATATCCATAACCGCGCGACCGTAATAGCTGTCAGGCATGGCCTTTACAGGTGCAATGCCAGACAAAGGCGCAATATCGGCCGTCGACACCCATCCAAAACCGGTGCCGTTGCGCCCGACGAGCACCCAGTCCTCGCCTTTATTGCTCGTCGTCGTCGCGATTGTCTCAACGGCTTCGCCCGACTTGATGCTGCCGAGTGTCATAGCCGTCTGATAGCTTGGTGTTGGCCGCATGCGTGCACCATCGGGCACCTGGACCCAGCGCGCGTCAATTTTAACGGGCCGATCAATCTCTCCGAGGGAATCAACGCGAACAAGGCTCACCTTACGCGACTTTTGAAAGCGCTCTCCAAAGGTGAAACTGACATTGCTGCCATCAGAGAGAATGCGGCTGAGCGTCTGTCCGTCGGACGCATATGGCATTGCATTGAACACCAGCTCGCGCACTTCGTTCACTTCGAATAAGGCGGGTGCGATTTGAGGCGGTGCTGCTGCCAGAAGGATCGCGTCCTGACCACCGCTTGCTGCGACGAGTGAATTTTGCGGCACATATCCAGCAGCGGGTGAGACCCAATGGCCGTTCGGATTTCGGCAGGCTTCAGTGACCTGCCAATATCGACCTTCAGGACCAATCGTTGCCGAGCGGCAGTTGGTATACACGCGGCTGATCTGTTTCACCGGATCTGTCGCGGCAGCTATGCTAAGAGGCTGGCCCAGATCGCCTGAATAGAGATCAGCGAAAACAACATCAGCGGGCGACACATATCCTACGGCGACGCCATCGACGCCCACCAGATACCACCGGTCTCCGTAGGTGTCGGTGAAGGTTCCAATGCGCTCAACAAGTGTGCCGCGGCTGACAGCTTCTGTCTCGAACGCACCCTGAATTGATGGCGTCGCGTACAAGCGCGCATCTGTTTTCGCCGCAAACCAACCACCTTCGACAACCAGATTGTTCGGTATCGAAGCGATGTCCCGCGAACGATCAAAGCTGTAATCTTTTGCGTCCTGATAGGAGGTCTCGAAAGTTACCCGGTATCTATCACCTGATGCCGACTTGAGACTGACGGAACGACCATCGATCTCATTATCGAAAGCCTTGTCCAGCGCGCGAGCAAGTGACTGCTCTTCGACAAGTGATAGAGGGGTTGTTCCCGCCTCATTGGCGATGCCAAGCAATGCAGACGCGGCTGAGCCCGGCTCGATGGGGCGGGACACGGTTTGTACCGGGACAGTACCGGAGGGTCGCTCGCTCGTCGCCGTTGCTCTGGTTCCAGGCTTAGCGCTTGGAAGCGGCGCTTTCGCAACTGCGGTCGGTATGCTTGCCGGTTTCGCGCTTGGGGCCGACGCCACAGGTGCCGGGACAGCCGGCGAGATAAACGTATTCACCCGTCCTTCGCTGGACACAGTCGTGACGGGTGCAGGTGTTGTTTCCGCTGCGTCTACTAATTGTTGTGGCTCAGGGAGTGCTGGTCCTTCGGCCACAGTTGGTGGCGCAACCTGCTCTGGCAACGCAGCCGTTTCAGTTTCCAGAGGGGCGGCCTCTACGGCATCTACGGCCTCCGTCGTCGGCACGGGCGGTGGCACCGTTTCGACACGTGCTGAGACATCCGGTGCTGACGCATCGGCATTCGTCGCTGCTGTCGTATCCGGTTTCGTTACATTGTGTAGAGCGATGGCCAGCGCCGCTGCGGACACCGCTGCGATCGGCAGCCCGAGATGCAGCCAGAGCGGCAGACCCTCGTGCTTCTCCCCTTCATCAAACGCGGTGCCCGGTTGCATCCCGAACCACGTTTTTTTCTCAAGTGCGGCAGCCGGAACCGGCGTGACTTCTGGCCGGGGTTCCGGCGTATTCTCGATGACGGCGGGCTGGCGGCGCGTATCTTTAGACTTGTCGAACAGCCTAATCGGCTCAGGGTCGGGCAAAGACTCTTCGAAATCGAACGCATCATTGGATGCAGCCCATGCCGCCAGGCTTCCAGCTGCCGGGACGTCTTCTGCCTCCTGAGTCTCCATAGGGGGCACCGTCGCGCCTAGCATCTTGTGAGGCTGTGACCCAATCTTCGGCTTCCCGCCATTCTGTGCAGTGGCGACGAGCGCGACATCTTCCAGCCACTGCCAGCTATCGCCAGAGGCAGGTGCAGGTGACGGCGCGTCGGATCCGCTGGGCACAATCGACGGAACGAAACCAGGTTGCGCGGTCTCTGGTGGAGCCGTTTCCACGGCACTGACCCCGCCCGCGACGGCTCTCAGTTTCACGTCTTTGGCGAGGGCATCGATCTCGGCGCGGGCCTCGTTCAGTGCATCCGCCTCAACTTTCGTATTAAGCGCACGGAGAACGGCGTCTGCGGGATGAGAGCCGGTGCGCGGCGCATCCCCTGCCAAAAGGCGTTCAGAGAGCGGACGCTGTGAGGCGGCTGATCGCGCCTTCCGTCTGGCGATAACTGCCGTCAGATCGGTAATATCCGCGTTCCTGCGCGCTGTCCCGTCCGGCTTATTCCCAGTTTCGTCGCTCATCGCCCTTACGGCGCTCCCAATACTTAACGCAAAGCCCGAAATTCCAGACTAAATGTTAGCACTTTATTCACCATTTTGGAAAGGTCTCGCCCTTCAGCGGGGGAAATCACAAAGCTTGCACAACCACTAAGCACCGACCATAAGGCGGCGTTCCCAAATGCCTCGCTCCACAAGGATTTTGACGCCATGACCGACGCTCCGCCGAAAAAAGTCGTCCTCGCCTACTCTGGTGGCCTCGACACTTCGATCATCCTGAAATGGCTCGAGGTTGAGTTTAGCTGCGAAGTCGTCACCTTCACCGCCGATCTCGGCCAAGGCGAAGAGCTGGGCCCCGCCCGCGAGAAAGCCCTCAAAATGGGCGTGAAGGAAGAGAACATCTTCATCGACGATCTCCGCGAGGATTTCGTCCGCGATTACGTCTTCCCCATGTTCCGCGCGAACGCCGTTTATGAGGGCGTCTACCTGCTCGGCACCTCCATCGCCCGCCCGCTCATCGCCAAGCGCCAGATTGAGATTGCCCAACAAGTCGGGGCCGACGCCGTCTGCCATGGCGCCACCGGCAAGGGGAATGATCAGGTCCGCTTTGAACTTGGCTATTATGCTTTGCAGCCAGACATCAAGGTGATTGCGCCATGGCGAGACTGGAGCTTCAAATCCCGCACTGACCTCCTCGCCTTTGCCGAGGAGCACGGCATCCCCGTGCCGACGGACAAGCGCGGCGAGGCCCCCTTCTCCGTCGACGCGAACCTCCTCCACTCCTCCTCCGAGGGCAAAGTGCTTGAAGACCCCGGTGAGCCCGCGCCCGAATTCGTCCATATGCGGACGATCGCGCCTGAAGATGCGCCGAACGAACCGGAGATCATCACTATCGGATTCGAGAAAGGCGACGCCGTCTCCATCAATGGCGAGGCGATGAGCCCGGCGACGCTTCTCACTGCGCTGAACGCCCTCGGCAAGAAACACGGCATTGGCCGCCTCGACCTTTTGGAGAACCGTTTCGTCGGCATGAAGTCGCGCGGCATTTACGAGACGCCGGGCGGCACCATCCTCCTCACCGCCCATCGCGGCATTGAGCAGATCACCCTCGACAAGGGCGCGGCCCATTTGAAAGACGAGCTGATGCCGCGCTATGCCGAGCTGATTTATAATGGCTTCTGGTGGAGCCCGGAGCGCGACATGCTGCAGGCAGCCATCGACCAGTCCCAGCTCATGGTGACCGGCGAAGTGACGCTGAAACTCTACAAGGGCGGGGTTCATCTCGCGGCGCGCACCTCGCCTTATTCGTTGTACTCTGAGGCCCACGTGACGTTTGAGGATGATGCAGGGGCATATGACCAGAAAGACGCGGAAGGCTTTATCAAGCTGAATGCGTTGAGGCTAAGGCTGCTGGCGGCACGGGATAAGCGGGCTGGGAAGAACTAAGCTGTATTGAAAGATTAACCACTTTTAGCTATATAGAACATATGAGGAACACTTTATCTCAAGGGTACTACACAGTCAGCGAAGCCGCTGCTCTGATAGCTTTCGACGTTGTAGGTATCAACGATCGGAAGCTTCGGAATTTTTTCAGAGAAACAAAGCACTATAAGCCTGCTGTAGAAACAGACCGAGCCTCTAAATCAGGAAGGGTCAAGGATATATCGTTTCTTGATCTTATGGAGCTTCGCGCAATTTCGTACTTTCGAAATCGAGGCGCATCGGCTCAGGCGCTCAGAGTTGCCGCCGCTAATGCACGAGACGCCTTCGGAGAGTATCCGTTTTCACGTCGCGATATCGTTTTTCATAAGTCGGGTCGAGCTATCATAGCAGCAGCAGCAGAAGAAGAGAAAGACGAGATTCTACTTAATCTAGTGAATCATCAATATGAGTTTGATCATGTCAGAGATTTTTTTGACTATGGCGTTGCGTGGGACGCAAAAGAGCAGTTTCCAAAATTTTGGCATCCGGACGAACGACGCTTTCCAAATGTTACCGTAGATCCGAGAGTTTCTTTTGGCAGACCTTCGGTTGAATCTTACGGCATTGAAACAGACACATTACATTCTGCATGGCTTGGAGCAGAAGGCGACTACCATGCGGTCGCCAATTGGTTCGAAGTTCCTAATGAGATCGTTGAAGAAGCAATAAAATTCCAGCGCGAATTGCCCAATTAGATGATCGTTGGAGTCGATGCCAACATATCAATCAAGGTGGTTCGCCTACTTCAAACACTGTATTCAGAGCATGACTTTCGACCCGTTGGCGGTGGACCCGCAAATGATGACACTCTGTGGATCGCCGAATTCGCCGATGCAGGTGGAGAAGCGCTTCTGACATTGGACAAGAGGATCCAGAGTAGGCCCCATGAAGTCCTAGCTCTCTTTAACTCCGGCTTACTTACTTGTGCTTTCGATTTCGGCAAACTGAAGGATATGAGAGCTCAGGCCATTCTAATACTTGAGTATTGGCGGACACTTGAACGCCAATGGCTGGATGATGATCCGCCACGTGTTATTCGGGCCCTTGCGGCACAAAGTAGACTTACGCCTCACACCCGAGAGCTGGAGTATTGGGATGACAACGGAGAGATAAAACTTCGCACCAAGTAATCCCTCATGAGTCATTGCACGGCTTGACCGTGCAACCCATCTCGGGCATTTGCCTCGATCCATTCAAACCAATGGAGGTTCTCATGGCACGTAAACCGAAAACCCTCGCCGACCTCCCCTCCTTTCGAGGTGACGTCTAAGCGCCGCAAGGGCTTTAATTCCGAAACTCATGTCAAGCGCGGCTATCGCTCTGTGAAGGGCGGAGAAAAAGAGCTTGTCGAAAAGCTTGGGCGGAATGATCTCTGTCCCTGCGGCTCCGGAAAGAGCTTTCAAGAAATGTTGCCTCAAATCAGGGCGCTTTCGATGGGGCCAATCGCGACGAATACTGGCGGGAATAGAAATCTATCCACCCCCTCGCTCACTGACTCCATAATGCGCTGGTGTCTCTATCATGGAAGTGGCGGGCGGACCGTCCGTTCGCTGATAGAGATCCGGGCGAACTTGGGCGGGCGGTGAGTAACGTGCTCCTAACCCGTTAAAAGCGGTCCCCGCGGTAACCATGACGGGTTCGGGGGTAGTGCCTCGCGCCGAGGGTGTGGCTTTCGTAGTGGAGTTGTAAGTGCCTTG
>JBCCBQ010000016.1:0-51544 GCA_039033955.1 Pseudomonadota bacterium | reverse complement strand
CGGTAGAGCCTATGACAAACTATGCAACCTCCTCGACTTGGACACCGTTACGCTTGCCAAGAAGATTGTCCCTCTTTGGGGAACGCTTTGCGAGATCGGAGGGTTTCTCGAACAAGATGACGATCTTCGGCTCGGCAAAGCCGTCGGGATGGAAATCGAGGCGAGTGCGCGGCGAAAACTGATGACGCTCATCCGCACGGCCGGCCCGCTAGCCAGGCGGTTCCCGACGGGCGCACTATTAGATGAAGAGTCGGCGGCTTATCTGGCTCCAGCTAAACGATATGGCGCGGCCCTTCAGATTGCCGAGGTTGCTTCTTCATCTCGCCTGCTAACTGAAGACGACATTCAAACTCTAAAATCCTTTGTCGCAGCGATAGATCGAGGCGACGTCCAAATCGGTAAGCGCAGAACTTTCTTCACAAGATCGGGAAGAAATCTGGTCATCGGCGCTATGGGCGTTATCGGATCATTTTATCTGGGAGCAGCGAGTGATCTGGCAGCCGAAGATTTGGTAATTGCCGAAAAAGCGGCCAACGCCCTCGTTGCTGCAGAGAGTGCTGTATTGGAACTCCTGAGTGACGCACCGCCGGACATCAGACTCGCCGCAAAGAATATTCTGGAGAATTTGAAACAAACACCAGACGATCCTTCCGATCAAACGCCCGGTCAAAAGTTATTGGCAATGCGCAGGAACGAAGACGACACAACTGGCGACTGAGTTAGCAGATGCGCGAACGACTACGGTGAAGCAACAAAGGCCCCTCACCCCTCCAGCTCAATGACCAGAATATTCTCCTCGTCTTCGAGGAGGTGGCGGCCATTGACGCCGAAATATTCCCGATCGTCGAAGAAGAACCGGGTGACGTCCCAAATCTCGTCGCGGGCGGGCGTCGTCAGATAGGCGCGGGACAGCGAGACCGGCACGTCTGACGTTTCGGCAAGACGAATGAAGACGCTGCCATTCGGCAGATCGACAAGCGGCGCATCGGCGGCAGACACCTCTTCCCGCTCAAAACCGGTAAGGGAATAGCGAATGGCGCTGACGGCCTCAGAGCTCGCAGAATTGATCTCTATACGGAGGCGCGTGCCCGCCGGAGATCGTGTCTCGTCAGCCTCAGTCGCTAGCGCAACGCTGCTGATGACAATGGGAGCCACCAGATCAGACACACTGTCCGAGGGCACCACATCAGGCCCAGCATCTGCAAGCTCGGTCAGGACGGATGACGGCGTCTCATCGACGGATGCTTTGCGGGCCGGAGCCGTCGGGTCAAATCTGTAGCCGGGCCAGTGCGCCTTGATGATGAGCGCCGGCCAGGACTCATTCCGCGCCTGCCGGATGAAGGGGTCCTCAACCCAGCGGGAGCCGGTCGTCCCGTCATGGTCCGGCCAGTAATAGCCAACGGTCTGGTAGCCCACGTCCCGAAAGCGAAGGTCGAGCGCGATTGGAATGTCCGCGATCCCCGGGCCGTAGGTGAAGAGATTTGATTTATACGTATGCAGACGAAGCCGAATGCCCTCACCCGGGCGCTCCTGGTCGTCGATCTGGCTCAGCATCTGAGCGGGAATATCGAGATACACCGGAAATGTCAGATTGGTGTAGGAATGACAAAAGCTCGTCCGTGCCCCATCATCGAACTCGGCAAAGTCAAAGAGATTGTTCCCTGTAGGAACGAGTAGAGCGTCGTCATTGCCCTTCACTTTGGGCGAGATGCAGAGCGCGCCATCAAGTGTGTGGTTCACTATGGCGAAGTAGATGTCCTGGCTTTGCCAATACTCGTTGAGCCGCCAGTTCGGCACCATGGAGGGCGCGCCTGCCAGCGTATCCGAGAGATTCTGGTAGACGGTGGAAGATGCACCGCTCGCTGTCGTCAACAGCTCGTACGCCTCGCCCTCAACCCGATCGGGCAAGGTCTGCGCCGCACCGACGCCAATCGTCAGCCCATATGCCAACACAGCCGCCGATATCACACGCCCGCATGCCCCACCGAAGATCATATCGTTAACTGACCTCGCCGTTTATCCATAAAGGATAGCATGCAAGTTAACGGCCAGTAATGAAAGAATTCGGGATCGCTACAAAAAGCGAACGTCGGAAGCATCAAAGATGACTTTCCCATCGACGGCTGGTCGAACTTTCTTCTGATCCCAACATGTCTTTGCTTCAGCGAGTGATCGCTCGGGTAATGCGTCAGCAAAATCCCTCAAATATTGCAGGAAATTATTATGCTCGGCGATCTCGCGGCGGAAGTCCGGGTCGTCTTTCCTACGCTCGAGCATGTGCCAGGCGTTAATGGCGTGTCGGAGGGTCGCGCCGTCATTGCTACGAACCCAATCCATGAAATCGCCATGGCAAACAAACCGCCTACCGATCTCCCGCTTGAAGAACCCACGAAGGTTGGGCCCAAATGTAATGGATGGGGTTATAATCGTGTCGAGCGATAAGGCAGTTTTCGCCCAATTGATTCCGTCATCATGACGGCGAGCGGGTCGCGGCGGCGGAGCGTCTGGATCTTCCAGATAGTGAGCAATCCGTTCCCGCAACTCTGCCTTACTACCGGCTCTGGAGATATCGAGAACTGTGCAGATGCCCTCAAGCTGAGCTTTCGACCAATACCATCGCTCAAACATGTCGCGTGACATCGTTCGGTCAAAATCTGGTCGGATCGGATCGCTCATACCGGAGCAGGATCTATCCCTCTATAGGCGAAGAACAAGGGCCGTCCAAATTGCAGAAGATCAAGCAGGAGGCGTAATCAGCCTGCTTTGACCGGTGGCAGGCAGCAAAGATGCCGCTATTATGAACAGCAGCGTTCAACCGAGGGGCAATGTCCATCATGGAACAGTTCGATACGATGATCGAAGGCGCACAGGCGGCGGCCACATCCTGGTTTGTTGAGCAGAGCACACTGGAGCAGATCGGCGTTATAATCGGCGGGCTGGTCACGGCAGTTTTTGTTCTCTGGGTCCTGTGGCGGATCATTTCAGCCCCGTTTCGCTCAGGCAAGCAAACGCGGCAAACGGAGACCCCCGCGGAGCAAGTGACGGACATCGCTGAAGCGCCAGATGAGGCAAGTGCCGACTCGGCTGAGGCGGCACCATCACAGATTGTCGTCGGGCCAGAATTTGAGAACGCGGTCGCCACGCTAATGTCCGCCGCAGCTGCAGGCGGAGATGCCATGTCAGGGGGTTCCGACAATGCACTGGAATCCGTGATCAATGACATAAGACAAAAAGGCAGCGATGCCGAACGAGAGGTCATCCTTCATCTTGCAGATGGAAAGTTGGCCGAAGCTGCCGCACTCTATGAATCCGATATCGTTGAAAGCGCCGACAAGACAGTTGAGAAGCTCTGGCGGAAGGCCACCCTCTTCGCCCCATTCGACACAAGTACGGCGAAAAGAGCATATGAGCGTTTGCTGGCCCTGACACCGAAGAATCTCGATGCCCGGAATCGGCTCGGTCATTTGCTCCTGCAATCGGGGGAGCTTACAGCAGCCGAAGAGGCGTATCAGGCAATATTGGCGAACGCAGACGATGACCAAAGCTGGGAAGCAAAGGCGCTCGGCAATCTCGGCGTGATTGCCCAAGCGCGCGGTGATCTCGACACAGCTCAGGACGTACTCATTCGCAGCCTAGAGATAGATGCGAAACTCGGCAGGAAAGAAGGGATGGCCAATCAGCTTTGCAATCTGGGGCTTATTGCACTGACACGTGGCGAGCTAGACGCCGCTGAGGACTATCTCAAACGAAGTCTCGAAATCGATGAAGCGCTCGGTCGAAAGCAAGGCATTGCGACAACAGTCGGCAATTTAGGTTTCCTCGAAAAACAGCGTGGGAACAAAGAAGAGGCAAAAGCGCTTCTCATGCGCGCACGGGATCTTCACGCCGAGCTGGGTGCGGGAAACGGCCCTGAGGCTCAGATGTTCAGTGCGGCGCTAAGTGAACTGGGAGCTGTTCACTAGCACTCAAGCCATTTCAACTTCTTTGACTTGAACCTGCGTCGGCTTGCTGCCACCGACGCCATAGAGATTTACCTTCAAACTCGACATGGCGTTGACGAGCGCGTTCGGCGCATAGACCACCTCGCCCACCGGCGCGATATCTGGAAAACGCTCGAAGATCTTCTGATATGAGATCCGTAGCTGCATTTGGGCTATGCGCATACCGAGACATTTGTGGACACCGTGGCCAAAGGCGAGGTGCTTGTCGACATTGTCCCGTGTCATGTCGAAAACGTCCGGGTTCGGAAAAACCTCAGGGTCGCGGTTTGCACCACCATACCACATCGCAACTTTCTCATCCTTGGCGATTTTCTGGCCGTTCAGCTCAAAATCCTCGAGGGCTGTGCGACGCATATGTTTCACGGGCGACACCAGACGCAGGGCTTCCTGAGACATGATCGGGATAAGGCTTGGATCGTCTATCACCATGCGGCGCTGATCCTGAAAATCATGCAGCAGCTGGATCGTGCCCGTCAGCGAGTTGCGTGTCGTATCATTGCCAGCAAAGATAATAAGTAACCAGGATCCGTCGAGATACTCTTGAGACAACTCTTCGCCATCAAGCTTGGACTGGGCGATGAGCGTCAGCAGATCTTCGCGCGGGTTCGCTCGCCGGTCCGCCATGACCTTTTCACCGTATTCGAACATCTCGTTTACGGCTTTGAAAAAACGGAATGGAAAGAGCGGATTGCCAAGGATCACTTGCCATTTGTTGACCGTGTACATGCCTGCCATCTCAAGATAGTGCATCCAGTAGACGATCTTCGGCCTGTCAGCTTCATCGACGCCAAGCATCTCGCAAAGCGTAAAAAGCGGCACCTGCTCGGAGAACATCTTGACGAAATCGACAACCGGACCTTCGCGCTCCATCTTATCTAGCAAGCCATCAATATGCGCAGCCACACGCTCGCGGACTTTGTTCACATAGGCTGGAACAAAAAAGTCTTTCTGCTGGATACGCATTTCCATGTGATGTGGCGCATCGAGATTGATGAGAGAGTTGAACGCCGCGGGCACGAGCTTCTTCGGCTTCCAGTCCTCGCGCCGTCCAACACCTAGATTGATACTGCCACGTTGAGAGGAGAATATATGCGGCGCAAGCTCAACGGCTTTAATGTCTTCATATCGACTCACGGACCAATAGCCGGAGAAATTCTTCTGACCAGGAGACCACAAAACGGGAGCCTGCTCTCGCATACGTTTGTAGAAATCCCAAGGATGACCGGATGTCCACGAACCGGGATTGGCAAGATCAAAGCCGTTCAATCGCGGATAAACGGCATCATAGGTCGGATCGATTTGTCCGCTATCGATGAGAATTTCGTCACTGACCAATTCCATATTTGATTCTCCCGGATCAATTCGTGGACTCTATCAAATTTCACCTGACCTAACACGATCTCGTAGCGTCACCCTTAACCGGTTCGAGAAAATCGCAGACGGCTGAATTGGCGTATTCCATGTTCCTCCAAGCGAACCGTGGAATTCGAGACCTAGTCTTCCGTGCTCGCACCCGTGACGGGGCAACTGCCCTCGGTTGGGGGTTTTAACCGGCGTTTGGTGCGGTGATCATCGGCCTTGTCACCTGTGGTCGTCGTGCCGCGCATATAGTGACGCTGCCAGCGGGCTTTCATGGCCTCGGCTTCTTTTGATGCCAGGCGTTGATTGAAGTCTGCCCGGCTGTCGCGCCAGGCTTCATACTCAGCCTTCAGATCGGCATTGTCATCGAGCCTGCGGATCTGCGGTTCGACCTCCTCAAGCTTTGGATGCTCCATTAATGTGATGAAGCAAAACGGCTCTCCCCGCTCGAACCGTACGCGACCGGGCTTTGTCATCTGCCAGTTCATTGTGAAAGGAAAAGGGAGCCAGTCGCTCTCGATCAACCCCGTAAGCGGCGCGATGCCATGTTTGATATGGTTAGGGCTACCCGTCGCCCAGACACCCCAACCAGGAGGCGTGCGGAACAGATAGCCAGTATGGAAAGTGACGATGCCTCTGCGGAAATGGCTCCCCGCGAAACTATCCACGCCAGCCGGATGTTCCTTCGACTGAAGCAGTATCGCGTTCTCCAGCGGCCCGCCGTCCCAGACAATTTCGATGTCGAAGGGACATAGAATTTCCCAACCTGTGGAGTTCGCCATGGTCAACGGCAGGCAGCGATAAGGGTGGCGATCTGGAAAGTCATCCATCCAACCACGTTGACCGACCCCCGGTCGTATTTCCGGTGCGGTATCGTAAATCTTGTAGCAATCGAGCTGCATTGGTCTCGTGTTCTTCTCCCAGCCTTGACGGCTAACCTATTCTTTGCCGAGTAGCGGGAATGCTATCAAGCCCTGACGATCTGTTCGCCTACCTCGATAAGCTCGGCATCGCCCATGAAACGGTCTGGCATGAAGCGCTGTTTACGGTGGAAGACGGCAAAGAGTTGAAAGCGGAAATGCCGGGTGCCCACACGAAAAACCTGTTCATGAAAGATAAGGACGGCGTCATCGTTTTGATCTCGGCCCTCGCCGACAACCAGCTGAAACTGAACCAGCTACACAAGCGGATAGGGACAAGGCGGCTCTCATTCGCAAGCCCTGAGCTGATGCAGGAAGTTCTGGGCGTAACCCCCGGTTCTGTTACGGGTTTTGCGCTCGCCAACGATACTGATGGCAGGGTGAAATTCATCCTCGATGCGGCTCTGGAAGCCTTTGACGAAGTGAATTTTCACCCCTTGAGTAATACCGGTACGACCCGGGTCAGACTTGAAGACTTCAGGCGATTCGTCATTGAATCAGGGCATGATCTGACCGTCATAGATTTCAATGAGCTTGATTAAGCAGACGCCTGCTTTTGAAAGCGCGAAGTATACAGTTTAGACCGACTTTACCGCCCAGCGAGCAAGCCAAGTCTTGAGAGCATCGTCAGCAATATGATCCGCTTCTGACTTTGTCTCGACATCGTCACCAATCACCAAACCACGCATTAAGGTAGAATGCTCGATCATGCCCTGGAGCTGACCTGCGACATGATCCGCCTCAGGCACAACGTCGAGTTCGCCGCGGTCGCGCGCAATTGTAATTGCTTGAACGAAAAGATCACTCAACCTCGACTTCACGGCCGCATAAAATCGTTCCGCAAGTGCAGCGTCGCGTCCACACTCCGCAACCACCATGCGGAAGATACTCCTCACGCGAGGCTCGGAAAGAAGCTGCGCATAAGCCCTCGCGAGATGGCGTAAGCTATCATCCGCCTCCAGGTGCCCTTCTACATCCAGTTCCAGTTGATCCATGGTCGCGCTAGCTACCGCGTCGAAGAGCGATTCTTTGCTTGGAAAATATCGATAAAGCGTGGCCGTCGACACCTCGGCCTTGCGCGCCACCGTTTCCATGCTCGTTCGCATGAACCCTTCCTTCCGGAAACTGTCTTCAGCAGCAACCAGAACCGCGGCCCGTTTATGAGCCGCACGTTCCGCACGAAACTTTTCCAGCGTCATGGATAATCATTGAACCACCTGAGTTGACTTGTAAACGAAAATATTCATTTTACTTTAGAATATCTAAGAGTTGGAGATCTCAAAATGGTTCGATTACGTGTTTGGATGACAGGCGTTGTTGCAGTCAGCATCGCCGGGTGCGCCGCTCTTGGAGATTACTCCAGCGACGATCCGGGCTTCGATGAAACACCTGGTATCTTCGAGGGAAGGTTTCTAACGGTTTCCGATGCTGACATGGCCGGAACCGCCTATGCAGATGGAAAGCTGGAGCCAATCGTCGGCGCGATTGATGAAATGACTCTGTTTTCAGGTGGGGCACCAGTGGCCAAAGCGGCGGCCCCAAATTCTGTTGTGTCCTGGCCTCAAATTGTCGACATCTCGCCTAATGGCCAATACGCCTACGTGGTCGAAACCCGTGGTTCACTGGCACAGTCCGTCGAGCAAGTTGATAGCGCTTACACAGCATTTCCTGATGGAACGAGTTTGCGCGCTTACGAAATCGCCGACGAACAGTTGAACGAAATAGCCCTATTGGAGAATGTCGGCCCCAATCCACAATTCGTAGAAGTTTCGCCCAATGGCCGTTTTCTCATGATCGGCACGGAGGCGGACGGAAGAGAGTTGGGGATCATACCTTTGAAAGAAGATGGTCGACCCGATACCCCGCACTTTATTAACCTGGATCCTCCTTACCAAGACGATGATGCTGAAAAACGAGTGCGTGTCGCCCATCTTTCGCCAGATGGTGACACGCTCGCCGTCAATGTCGGGAATGTCAGGATTCAGTTCTACGATCTGATCACGAACGAAAACGGCATTCCCGTAGCTGCGACTCGCGAGGGTGCGCCAATTCAGTTTGGTGTGCGCCTGGCAACGGGTCGCTGGACACCGGATGGACGGCTCTTCCTGATCACCGATGTGAACGCATATGAGTCCAGCCTCGCCATGCTGACTCAGAGGGGTGGTCAGGTCCATGTGATCGCGCCGCCGACCAATAACGAGCCGGCACGACTCATAGATTCATCTCGTGTCGGTAGATTTGCCGAAGGACTGGAAATATCCGATGACGGGACGAGAGTCGCATCAATTGCGATGGGGCGTACCTATCTTCCCGAATTATTCTTTCTCGAAACATGGCCGCGCCGCCGGACTTACGTTTTGACCATACTCTCCATCAACCCCGAAACGGGTGAACTGACAGAACTCGACCATATACGCGCTGCGGGCGTATTGCCGGAGGATGTAATCTTTGATGAGACCGGAAGTAATCTCGCCGTAGCAGTATTCCACCGCCGCAAAGGACCTGATCGGCAACGCGGATTCATAGACTTTTTCAGTATAGATGATGCCGATCAACTTCGAGCCCAGGGCCGTACCCAGTCGGTCATGCGCGGGCCTCACGATCTCGTGCGAATACCGAGATGACTGAAAAGCCGTGTCGTTAATCCAAATGAACCTCTATAGCCGCGCCTCGTTATGAGGTTTGGGACCCACAAATCCATAGCGTAATCGCGTCTAGATCGTAGATATCAGCGTGCTAGCGTAGAATGCGGCGATGGAGGGTATATTGGAAAAGATCATATCCAGCGCAAGGTGGGCGATATCTGAAGACGGTAGGGCCAGCATTTGGCGCGCCATCTCCCCATCAGAACGGGCGTGGCAATACGCGGCGTATGTCGTATGGGCCGTGGCAGCAATCACCTTGCTACTGGCGTTCTGGGGGTTGGCTTTCTCTCCCTTTACCCCCCAAAAATTATTGGGCATCCTCGTTTTTCTGGGATTTATCGCCCTGGTCGGAGGAGCTCTATTTCTGGGGCTTTCATTGTTCAGCCGGGTCTCCAGGAAGATGCGGCTGGCCACGCTCATCGGCGCACCGCTGCCGCTTTTGATCATCGCCGGAACATTCGGCACGCCCAACGGAGCACTGACAGCCCTCGCCTTTCTCGTGTTCATGGCGATGATGGGCGGCGGCATTGGCGCACTGACAATCAATGGGCGGTCCCGAAAAGGATTGATCGCACCCGGCGTATTCGCCGCAATCGGAACAGCCGGATTTTTATCGCTGATCTGGATGATGTTTGCGTCATCCAGCGAGACGAATGAATGGCTCGATGATTACGATCTGCCGGATCGGACATTGAGCGCAGAGAATCCAGGCCTGCCTGGACCGCTGACAGTCGAAATGTTCTCCTATGGCAGCGGAACAGATCGCCACCGGGCTGCATATGCTGACGATACCAGTTGGACGAGCACGAACGTCGATGGATCGAAACTGCTGGACGGCTGGGATGGATGGGCCGGCGGTCTCAGAACAAGCTATTGGGGCTTTGATGAAACGGCATTGCCAATCCAGGGTCGCGTCTGGGCGCCGCAGGGCGTCGGCCCTTTTCCGCTAATCCTGATCGTCCATGGCAATCACGCGATGGAAGACTTTTCAGACGCGGGGTACGCGTATCTCGGTGAACACTTTGCGAGCCACGGATACACTACGGTGTCGGTCGATGAGAATTTCCTGAACGGTACAAATTCCTCCATGGTCAAACCGATTGGCGACAGTGGCTTGCAGGAAGAAAATGATGCGCGCGGCTGGTTATTGCTTGAACATCTCAAACAATGGACAGAGTGGTCGCAACAATCCGGACATCCTTTCGAAGGCCGCGTTGATTTGGACAAGATCGGTCTGATTGGTCATTCCCGTGGCGGCGAGGCAGTAGCGATCGCTGCCGTATTCAATGAATTGGGAGCGTATCCTGACGATGCGACACTGGCATTCGATTATAATTTCAATATTGGTGCCGTGATCGCGATTGCTCCTGTCGACGGACAGTATGAACCGCGCAATGTAAAACGTCCGCTGACAGATATAAATTATCTTGTCGTCCATGGCAGCATGGATGGCGACGTCATCTCCTTCATGGGGTCATCACAATATTCTCGCATCGATTTTTCCCGAGATGAATTCAGGTTCAAATCGAGCCTTTATATTGAGGGAGCCAATCACGGTCAGTTCAATACGAGCTGGGGCAACAGCGACCGTTCATTTCCCTTCGATCTGTTCCTCAACAAGAAGGCGATTATGCCCGCACAGGATCAGATGCAGATCGCAAGAGTGTATTTTACAGCATTCCTCGATGAAGCCCTGAAAGGATCAGAAACCTACCGCCCGATATTCGCCGATCCATCCAAGGCGAAGGGCTGGATATCGGCCAAGTATCTGATCGCGAATTATGAGGACAACAGCTTCACACCCCTCGCGAACTTCGAAGAGGATCTCGACCCGACGACAGGAAGCACAGAAGGAGTTCAGATCTCATCGGACGCTCTGACGAAATGGTATGAGGAAGATGCGAAACTTAAGTGGAATCCAATCGATAGTCAGGCGGCTTTGCTGGCATGGGACGATGATGTTTACCAAAACAAGCCGGTCTACCGTCTCGTGGCACCAGAAATATTTCCGGTCTCTGACGGATCGACAGCCCTGACATTCTCAGTATCTCAAGCAGATACATCGACCAAACCGAAGGGCTGGGAGCCGCCGGACGGAAACGAGACAGACGACTCTGTAGACGAAGATGCTGACGACGCTCTACTGGATTGGAGCCTGGTACTTGTCGATACCGGCGGACGGGAAGCGCGGCTGCCCTTATCAACTCATGGGCTCTTGCCTCCACAGGTCGCATCGAATGTATCCAAGGCCAAATCCCTGAGCAGTTGGGATGACAAGGAAGTTGTGATGCGCCGGTACACCCTACCCATCTCAGACTTCAAAACCGAAGAGGTTGGATTTGATCGCGAGCAGATCCGGGAAATCCGATTTGAGTTCGACCGCAGCCCACGCGGTGCCATCTTTATCGATGACGTTGGATTTACCGACGTCTTGACCGGGAACTGAAGCGACAAGCGCCGGAACAGCCGACCTGCTTGCACATACGATGATTTGCCCCCAAATGGGGCGAGTTATAGAAAACGCGATCCGAAACAAGGAAGCCGCCATGCCAGCCCCTCCCCCAAATGCACCATCGCCGACGGAAACCAGTGAAAATGTCGTCCTTGGTTCTGATCAGACCTTCATGGCCGATGTGGTCGAGGAATCCCAAAACCGTCCTGTGATCGTCGACTTCTGGGCAGAGTGGTGCGGCCCATGTCGCAGCCTTATCCCAATCCTCGACCGGTTGGTGAATGAAAAGGCCGGTCAGGTAAAACTCGTCAAAATCAATATTGACGAAAATCCTGGCATTGCGGGTCAACTCGGCGTTCGCTCGATCCCCGCGGTCTTTGGCTTTGATAAGGGCCGCCCCGTTGACGGCTTTGTAGGTGGCAAACCTGAAGGCGAAGTTCGGGGTTGGATCGACAAGTTGCTGACCGGCACGGACAGCGCCCAGGAATTGGCCGCGGCACTAGAAGCTGCCGAGAAGGCGTTTCAGGATGGCGAGATCCCCGAAGCAGCGCAGATCTATGCCAGTATCGTTCAAGCCGATGAAACAAATCTCAAGGCGATCGCTGGTCTGGCCCGCTGTTTTTTAGCGAACGGCGAAGCGGACCGAGCAAAAGAGGTGCTCGAACTTGTCCCGGAAGACAGGCGGACAGACCCGGATATCAAAAGTGTCCTGCTTGCCCTGGAGCTCACCGCCGATGCACCGCCTGCAGATGAGTTTACCGAAGCGTTGAACCACGTCACAGCCAACCCGAGCGACCACACCGCCCGTTTCGATCTCGCGCAGAAATACATTGCGGCAGGCAAGAATGAGCGGGCTGTCGAGCACCTGTTGACGATCCTGACCAGCAACATGGAGTGGGAAGAGGGCAAGGCGAAAGAGGAGCTGTTGAAGGTTTTCGAGGCAGCAGGCCCGAAAGACCCGGTCACCATCAACGGGCGCAAGCGACTTTCGTCTCTGATGTTTGCCTGAGCGCGAAACGGGTTTAAGTTGGTGTAGGGTGGAAAGCGAAGAAAGAGCTATTTCCCATGCCTTTGAAGCAGTACCGTCGTCCGACGGACCTACCAGGGACATTGGCTGTATTTCCGCTCGACGGAGCAGTCCTGTTCCCGCGCTGGCAATTACCGCTCAACATTTTTGAACCTCGCTACTTGAACATGATCGACGATGCCATGTCGGGAAATCGAATGATCGGCATGGTGCAGACAGAAGGCGGTTCGCGCGAGGTCCCGGGCTTAGCTAAAGTTGGTTGCGCTGGGCGTATGACATCATATTCCGAAACCGATGATGGACGGTATTTGATAACGCTGACAGGCGTTTGTCGCTTCACCTTCAATGACGAGATCGATGCGAATACACCTTATCGTCAAGTAACGGCGAATTATGAGCCGTATGCAGAGGATTTGCGTGAACCGGTTCTGATCGGAGCCCAAAGTCTGCGCAAGAAGCTTGAGGTGGCCCTCGAAAACTATGCAGCAGCCAATGAAATCCAGGCAGACTGGGAGGCCGTTGAGAAAGCTCCCCTGGAAACTCTGGTCCACGCGCTGGGGTCAGGATGCCCTTTTGAGCCGATCGAGCGTCAAGCGCTTCTGGAAGCCGAGGACCTGAGTGCCCGGTGCGACGCACTGATCAAATTGCTGACCATGAATTGCGATCCTGAAAAGGAAGGACCACTGCAGTGAACGACCTACCCGAAGTGGACGAACCAAGGCCGGACCCACACATGCTGGACCTACTGATCTGTCCGGTCAGCCGAGGGCGTCTGGAGTATGACCGGGAAGCGCAGGAACTCATCTCCAAGAAAGCAGGACTAGCCTACCCCATCCGCGACGGCGTACCGATCATGCTGGAAGATGAGGCCCGGCGGCTCGACGATAAACCATGAGCCGTGACACGGCCTGGCCAACGGAGCTGCGCTTTCGTAAAAACGCTCGCCAATTACGCATAACGTTCGACGATGGTCATGTTGGTGATATCGATTTCCAACTCTTGCGTGAAGAAAGTCCATCGGCGGCGAACAAAGGGCACGGTAAGCAGAAAATCAAACCCCGTGTTCCGGTTTCGAAGATGATCACGGTGGTAAATGCGGAGCCGGTGGGTCGATACGGCGTACGCATCGAGTTCTCCGATGGACATAAGACCGGTTTATACACATGGCCGCTCCTCAGAGAGCTGAGCACCCGGAAGAACTGACAGAAATCCTTAACGAGGCATAAAGCCTTATAAAATATCCTTGTTCTTATTGGAATTTAGCTAGGATAGATGGGTTTGTGATGCAGTGGGCGGACTGCAACAACAGCCTGAGGAAAGGCCCTGCACGGTTATCACTTAGAGCCGTGTCCGCAGCGCTGGCCAAGACGCTCTCGGTCACAGCTCGGCAACTTCAAAAAGTACTGATCGCTGCTTCGGTTACAATCAGCGTTGTAACCGTATCGGCATCGGCACAAGTGATCTTTTCCGACGATTTTGACGGTGCTGGAACGAGCTGCACAGCACTGGCACCGAATTGGTCCAGCAGCGACACCAACCTCGGCGATATCGGGACATTTACCTCGAACTCGGGATCGTGCTCCTTGTTCACGAGGGGTGGAGAAGTCGACGTCACCAGCCCCACCTTCGATTTATCCAGCACAACGGGAGCAGATCTCACATTCTGGGTGCAACAGGGCGATGATGCGTTTAGCGAGAATCCCGACGGTTCGGCCGAGTCATTGGTACTGGAGTATGAGGATGCGACTGGCATTTGGTTCGTTCTGGAGACCTTTGATGCTGCTGCCATCGCTCCCGGTCAAATTACGAATGCGAGTGTTTCACTTCCAGCTGCAGCACTTCACAGCGCACTACGATTTCGTTTTAGACAAACAGGCGGCTCGGGTGGCCCGCCTGCCAATGGCGGGCTTGGTTTCGACTTCTGGCACGTTGACGATGTTGTTCTGACCCAGACCGCGGTGCCACCGCCTCCCCCTCCAACGCCCGATCTGACAGCCAATAGCTGTGATGATTTCGACGACGGCCTTCTGAACAACTGGGCAGGGACTGACCCCATCCGCGTCGGTATCAACAGCGATACGTCGAACTCGCCATCGAACTCGCTTTTCATCCGTCACAATGTGGCCTCGGCAACCTCTGTGGCGATCGACACATCAAACCTCACCGAGATTTCGATATGGATACAGCGGGGCTCAGACGCATTCAGCGAGAACCCAGAGGGAGGTGAAGACCTTGTTCTGGAGTACTTCAATAGCGCAGGCTTGTGGGTGACGTTGCAGACATTTGCAGGCGGCGGAACACCGGGCGAAATATTCGAGCTTACCTTTCCGGCAACAGCCGACTTCCGACACAGCAACTTCCGCCTTCGTCTGTCGCTCCTTGCCGGCAGTGGCAGCGATTTCGATTACTGGCATATAGATGATGTCTGCCTCGTTAGCGCCAATCCTGATCTGAATGCCGTGAAAACGGTTGCTGTCGTTTCGGACACGTTGCCAAGCACAGCTTCCCCATTCTCACTGCCTGGATCCATTGTGTCTTATGCTATCACCGTAACGAACAATGATGCAGGCCGCGTCGACGACGGATCTTTGAGCATCTCCGATATGCTGGACCCAAATGTCACCATGTTCGTTGGCGATCTGACGGGGACGGGCTCACCTATTCGCTTCATCGACGGCGCGGGAGCTGACACAAGCGGCGTCAATCTTGTCTTTGGCAGCCTTGGCGACGGTTTAGACGGTGTCGTCTTCCGAGATGCAACCAATGCCATCATCACGCCGACCGCCCCTTTCGATCCGAATGTCGCGTCGATCGAACTGAATTTTTCAGGAGCGATGAACGGCAATAGCGGCGGCGGAACTCCAACGTTCACGGTCGAGTTCGAAGTTCGTGTGAACTAGGAACCCATTTCGCGATCGCTTAAGTTTTTGCAGGAAACAGGATACCTGCTTGCCACGGGCGAAGCGTTTCCGTATAGAGTTTTGCTCAGATTGCATAAAAGCAATTGCGTTGGGTAAGCAATCCTCAAAATCGGAGGAAATCTTGTTTTGCCCAACTCTGCGACTATATTATACTCATATTGAGCATAAGTGCTTAGTATTGGTGATAGAGGAGACGGCCGAATGGCGAGATTAATTGATGCAGGCCCAGGATGCCCAACTCCAAATCCGCGTCGTCGCGTCGAGGCAGCCGAGGCACGTGACCTCGCTTATAATGATGCCGTTCGATGGGAAACAGATCACCTCTACGAAGACGTCAAAGAATTTATCACGCCAATGGAATGGCCGGGCATCGCACCCCTCGTAGCAGCCATAAATCGCCTGAAACGCGAGAAGAATGCCGTTATTCTGGCACACAACTACATGACACCCGATATTTTTCGCCTGGTAGGCGATTTTCGTGGAGATAGCCTTCAACTCGCGCGCGAAGCGGCAAATGTCGATGCAGACGTTATCGTTCAGGCGGGCGTGCACTTCATGGCTGAAACATCAAAGATCTTGGCACCAGATAAAACTGTGCTGATACCGGATACCCGCGCGGGCTGTTCTCTCGCCTCCTCCATCACAGGCGAGGACGTTGCGCTGATCAAAGAGAAATTCCCGGGTATTCCCATTGTCACCTATGTAAACACGACAGCGGATGTGAAAGCAGAGTGCCACATCACCTGCACATCATCGAATGCTGTGCAGGTCGTCGAGCACATTGCAGCTGAGTTCGGAACAGATCAGGTCATCCTTGTACCGGACCAGTATCTCGCCCGGAACGTGGCAGCGATGACAGATATAAAAGTCATGACCTGGCCAGGTGCGTGTGAAGTACACGAGCTCTTCACCGCCGACGACTTGGATCAGTTACGTGAGGCCCATCCAGGTGTCGTGATTCTGGCCCACCCGGAATGCCCACCAGATGTTCTGGAGGCGGCTGACTATGCTGGATCGACAGCAGCGCTCGCCAATTATGTGTCTGAGCGCAAACCAGCGAAAGTGGTTCTGCTCACAGAGTGCTCGATGAGTGATAATGTGGCCGCAGAAAACCCCGGGGTGAACTTCGTCAGGCCCTGCAATCTTTGCCCGCATATGAAGCGGATCACCATGGAGAACATCTATGATTGCCTCGTGAATATGGAACACGAAGTGACCATGGATGAGGACATGCGTGTCCGTGCGAAAGCAGCGATCGATGCCATGCTCGCCTTACCTAAAATGGAGAAACCGCTGGACTTCGAGATCGGCCTCGAGCCTGTCGAAATCGAATTGGTTGCTTAAGAGCCTGTCGACGGCCTTGAAACCGCCCTACACTGGCGCAAGTGTACGGAATAGACATTTCGACCAGCGCGGGAGAAACAAAGCCTATGTCCAGCCATGCGAAAATTCTGTTCGCGAGTATTCTCGGACTTGGCGCTGCAGCTTCGGCCTCCGCACAAAATGATATTGTTGGAGCCTGGACGTTCGAGACCGAGCGCTATCATGCTGGCGTCTGTCGCCTGTACGGCACGATGAAAGTGCGCACGACGCCTGAAGACGGTGTCTATCGTTGCGCGCTGACGGCGGTTGAGGACTGCAAGAAGCAGGAACGTTGGGTCGTCGAACAGACATGCTCAGCCTACCGGGCGGATAACACGCTTTCTGTCAGATCCACGATTGTGAGCTTTATAGAAGCCGATGTGAACCCGGAGAACTACGTGCCAGATCACTTTGCGCTGGAGATTGAAGGGCCGGATCGTATGATCGGGTCACTCGTTTCAGCCGTGATCGCACCGGTCGAATTTCGCAGAACGACAGAAGGCATATCGTGATGCCAAAACGTCCATTGACCGCGATAGCAATAGCCGCAGCACTCACAATGGCCGCCTTCCCGGCGAGCGCTGAAGCAAGTGAGAACATTTCCGGAGCGTGGTCGTTCAGAGCAGACGTGAAGCAGAAAGGATGCACCCTTACCGGTAATATGACGATCTCACAGCCAGCGGAGAATGGCACACGCATCTGTAGTTTCGTCTCTCGCGAAACATGCGAATATGCGCCGGACGAAGCCTGGCAGATGGATCAAACGTGCAGGGTTACGCCGCAAGGGGTGAAATTCATTATACGAAGCAAAGTTCTGCGTAGTCTTACCCCCGGCTACTCCAAGGACAACTATCTCCCGGACCACTTCGTCGTTGAACCGGAAAGCAGTTCACTGATGCGCGGCATCTGGCAGGATGCGAATTTCGCCGCTCCGGTCGAATTCTGGCGAGATGACAACCTTCCCGTTTCATGACGGATAAATCAGTGGAACGGATAACGACCGAAGCGGCGGCAAGTCCCGAGACCGATGTGCTGATCATCGGTGCTGGGCTGGCTGGGCTTTTCCTTGCATTGAAGCTCAGCCCCCGTCCATGCACAATCATATCGCCAACACCGCTCGGCAAGGCGTCGTCATCGGCCTGGGCGCAAGGTGGACTAGCCGCCGCACTTGACCCCGCTGACTCAGCCGAAGCCCACGCACAAGACACAGTGTCCGCCGGTGCGGGGCTGGTCGATCCAGCGGTTGCTCGGCTTATCGCCGAGGATGGTCCAGATCGTGTCCTTGACCTGATTGAGCTTGGTGTTCCGTTTGATCGGACCCCCGAAGGTGCTTTGGCGTTGTCACTAGAAGCAGCTCATTCAGCACCGCGAGTGGCAAGGGTCGCTGGCGACCTTGCTGGACGTGCCATCATGGAAGCTCTGACCCTCGCCGTCGAAAAAACGTCATCGATAAATGTACGAACAGGCTTTCGCGCGACTGGCTTGTTACAGGATGACAATGGCAAGATTACCGGAGCCATCCTCTCCGATCGAGATGGATCCCACACGACGATAACAGCGAGCGATACGGTTCTCTGCACTGGCGGCAGCGGCGGCCTATTCAAGGTGACAACGAACCCATCCTCAGCACTGGGAGATGCGCTCGTGATGGCCGCCCGATGCGGCGCGTTGCTGGCCGACACAGAATTTATTCAGTTTCACCCGACCGCCCTCGACATTGATCGCGACCCTGCGCCATTGGCAACGGAAGCCCTGAGAGGCGAAGGATCTGTGCTGATTGATGGAGAAGGCAATCCTTTTATGAGCCGGTATCATGCCCTTGCCGAACTGGCCCCCCGAGACGAAGTCGCCAGAGCCATACAAGCTGAGCGCCTGTCCGGGCGCGGCGCGTACCTCGACGCGCGCGAGGCCGTTGGGGCAGCCTTTCCAGAACATTTTCCGACAGTCTTCGAAGCTTGCCAAAGGGCGAATATCGACCCCCGTTCGGACCCGATGCCAGTTGCGACGGCCGCGCATTATCATATGGGTGGAATCGTATCCGATCTCTGGGGAAGGTCGACCCTAGACGGACTATCTGTTTGCGGAGAGTGTGCTTCCACCGGAGCCCATGGTGCCAATAGACTAGCATCGAACTCCCTCCTAGAAGCCGTTGTTTTTTCTGAAAGAATATCAAGACACCTGGCAGAAAAGAGCGCCGCCAAAATCAAAAGATCAACAGGACTGATCGGACCGGTATTGCCCAATGAACCACTCCAAGAACTAAGGCATAAAATGGCTTCGCAGTGCGGTGTCATTCGGTCAGACGACGGACTGAAAGATCTTCTCGAATGGATAGATAACACCGAACGCCAAACCGGGCCTGCAAGCCCACTGATCGCATCCCGGCTAATTGCCGTTGCAGCTATCAATAGAAAAGAAAGTCGTGGCGGTCATCACCGGACGGACTATCCGGCCTCAGATCTCCCAATGCGTACATTCGTTTCATATAAGGACGGCGAGATCACGATAGAAAGGTCCCCCATATGACGGCACCGCCCCCTCTCCCAGGGATTATCCTTGAACCCATCGTTCGTCTGGCGCTTTCTGAAGACCTTGGTCGTGCGGGGGACCTGACAACCGATGCCACCATCTCCGCAGAAACTGAAATGACATGTTTTATCAACGCCAGGAAAGATGGATATCTCGCAGGGCTCGACGCCGCACAACATGCCCTCGCTCTTGTCGATCCTGGAGTCCAACTAACGCTGAACATGGCAGATGGAGATGAACTGAAGCCCGGCGACATGATTGCTAGGTTGGAGGGGTCGGCGCGTTCCATCCTGACGGCCGAGCGCACGATGCTGAATTTCATCGGTAGGTTATCGGGCATAGCCACGCTAACGGCAGAATATGTCGAAACGGTCGACGGTACAGGCGCAAAAATCGTCTGCACCAGGAAAACAACACCGGGTCACAGGGCGCTTGAGAAACGCGCTGTTCGATGCGGGGGCGGCACGTCCCACCGGTACGGTCTCGATGATGCAATTCTCATCAAGGACAATCACATAGCGGCCTGTGGCTCGATCGGAGAAGCGCTCACTCGCGCGAAAGCCTACGCCGGACATCTCCGGATGATCGAGATTGAAGTAGATACACTCGAGCAGTTGGAGGAAGCACTTCCATTCGGGCCGCACGCCGTTCTGCTTGATAATATGTCTACGGATCAGTTGAGGGACGCGGTATCGATTATCAAAGGTCGCTGCAAGGTTGAAGCATCAGGTGGTGTGACACTGGAGACAGTGAGGGCCATCGCTGAGACGGGAGTTGATTTTATCTCAGTCGGTGCCCTCACCCATTCCGCGATCAATCTTGACGTGGGCCTCGACGCAGCCTGACAATAAAGAATAGTGAGAAAGGGAGACCTTGGGTGGGCATAGCGAGCGGGCAAAAGTCAATTTTCATCACTGGCGGCGCTTCAGGCATTGGAGCTGAGACAGGCCGGCACTTTGCCCGCAAGGGATGGTTTGTGGGCCTGTTCGACATCGATGAGCACGGACTGCGCAAGACCGCCGAAGAAATTGGCGAAGAGAACTGCATGACGGGCATCCTCGATGTCCGCCATGACGATGACTGGGCTGTCGCCATCGAAGCTTTTGGCCGCGCCACAGGTAGCAAAATGCATGTTCTGTTCAATAATGCTGGCATCGGGAAACATGGCTGGTTTGAAGAGGTCGACGGCCACGATTCGGATGCAATGATCGACATCAACGTAAAAGGCGTGGTGAAAGGCGTCTACGCCGCCCTACCTCTACTTCGAGAGACCGCTGACGCGCGGATTGTGAACGTGGCCTCGACGGCCGGATTTGTGGGGTCACCACAACTAGCGGTCTATTCGGCAACGAAGTTTGCCGTACGCGGCCTCACAGAGGCATTAGATGTGGAATTCGCACCTCTGGGAATAAAGGTGACATGCCTTGCTCCTTGGTTCGTTGACACACCTATTTTGGATATGGGCACGAACGATCGTTCCAATCACAAGATGAGCGATCAACTCAAGGAAACCGGAATGGATGTCTACCCGGTTGAAATGGCCGGCGAAGGCGCTTGGGACGCCGCTCACGGTTCCAAGATGCACTATGGAGTTGGCGGGCGCTCGAACACCGCGCGTTTCATGGCACGATTTTTACCCGGTGTTCTGCGCCGAGGTATTTTGAAGAGACTGCCTGAGAGAACCTAAATCGCCGCGCTTAAGGAGCCGGCGACATTACGCTGACGCTTGTGTCCGCAGGTTGACCGCCACCATGAGACTTCTCAGCTGCTGCAACGCGTGCTTCCAAAGTTGCCCGCTTGCGCTCAACAGCGCGCTGCGCGCGGGCCCATTCGCTGCCGCGAGGAAAGCGATAAAAGATGTGTGTGTCGATACGGTTCGTACGGACCAAGCCGGCATTCCAGAGCGGATCGACATATGTGGCGTGATAGTGAGTCGCCGAGCCCGTCCGACGCTCATGCAAATCCATAAGAACGTGAGTCGCAACCGTCTGAGCCGCCTCCCACTTACGACCGCGAGGTTTGCGGTTCAACGCACCGTCGCAAGTAAAAGTAAACTGACAGCCGGTCGTGCGGGTCGCACCTTGATAGACCACCTCACAAACAGAGTTCGGGAACCGGTGATCGCGAACGCGGTTCATAATGACCTCAGCAACGGCAAGCTGGCCGGATGTGCTTTCTGAACGGGCCTCGTAATAAACAGCCTCGGACAGGCACCGATGCTCCGCCGCGATGTCTTCTGCCTCGTCGATTTGGTTTGGCTCGTAGTTCACGACCGAAGAGACGGCGATGCCGTCGCGGTCTCGCATGGCATATCGGCTCAGAGCTGCGCGCGGATCGCGCTCAAGCGCGTATTCGACGGTTTGCATCCATGGATGCTGCATAAGGCTAGGAGCGGCTTCACGTGCACTGTTTGCGTCCGCAGCGGCATCGGCAAGCGCAAGGGCCTTTGCCTCCGCCCGGAAATCAGCATCTGCACGGTGATCCTGATATTGGACCGTAATCGACGGCAATGTGATGCACACAGCAAATGCGCTGCCTGCAGTCACCAGACCGCGGCGCATAACTTCTCGCTGTTCCTGATCGCTCATTTCCAGCCACCACTTCGCCAGACTCTTTCGGCTGGCCTTAACCCAGCGCAAAATGTGGGTCAGAGGTTTCCAAATTGTAAACATCACCCAGGCTCCACGGCATCTTCTTGCTGGACTCTCAGAGGCACATTGCGTGCCAGCCGGGCCCGATGCTCGATCAAACTTCACGCGAAATAGTCGCGGGACCCCTGTGAAACAAGGAAATTCCGTTAATGGCGAGTGACAATTTATTGAGGTTTCAGAAGGAATTTGCCGATTCGTCAGTCAGTTGAATTCTTAACGGGGCATTAAACCCATTGGATTCACGACAAAAACTGGAAGCCTGCCGTAACGACACCCCTTAAGCATGGTGAAAATCGCCTGCTGCAAAAAAGTCACACCGTGCCAATTTATTAACCATCTGAAACGAGATCAGCTGTCCTGTTCCATCAGTGCCGCATGTGCCGCGGCGAGACGAGCCACCGGCACTCGATACGGCGAACAGGACACATAATCGAGCCCTATATCATGACAGAACATCACGGACGCTGGGTCGCCGCCATGCTCACCGCATATGCCGAGCTTGATGTCAGCGCGAGTGTCCCGGCCCCGTTCAGCAGCGAGGCGGACAAGCTCTCCGACGCCTTCCTGATCGATCGTCACGAAGGGGTCTTTCTCGTAGATGCCCTTCTCTTCGTAGACCTTAAGGAACCGGCCTGCATCGTCGCGTGAGATACCGAGGGCGGTCTGGGTGAGATCGTTGGTGCCAAAGGAGAAGAACTCGGCGGAGTTCGCAATTTCGCCAGCGCGTAGTGCCGCACGGGGCAGCTCAATCATCGTGCCGACCATGTAATCGAGTGTCGTGCCCGTTTCGGCAAACACCGCTGAGGCAGCCTTGTCGACCACTGCTTTGAGGATCGCGAGTTCACGCTCGGTCGCCACGAGCGGGATCATGACCTCAGGCACAGGGCTGTGACCTGTTTCCTTGGCGACGGCGACGCCTGCCTCAAAGATCGCTCGCGCCTGCATCTCGTAGATCTCAGGATAGGTAATTCCGAGACGGCAACCCCGGTGCCCGAGCATCGGATTGCTTTCCGCAAGGTCTGCTGCGCGGCGTTTTAGTGTTACAGCGTCAACGCCCGTCGTTTCGGCAACATCGGCGATGTCCTCTTCAGTGTGAGGCAGGAACTCGTGGAGCGGCGGATCAAGCAGGCGGATGGTGCAGGGCCGCTCGCCCATGATCTTGAAGATCTCGGTGAAGTCGCCCCGCTGCATGGGCAGGAGCTTGTCGAGCGCGGCCCGACGGCCCGCTTCGTCCGTCGCAAGGATCATGGCGCGGACTTCGGCGATCCGGTCTGCATCGAAGAACATGTGCTCGGTGCGGCAGAGGCCGATGCCTTCCGCGCCGAAATTGCGGGCAGTCTCCACGTCACCAGGCGTGTCCGCATTAGTGCGGACTTTAAGGCGGCGGGCATCGTCGGCCCAGGCCATGAGGTGGCCGAAGTCGCCTGAGAGGTCCGGCTTGGTCATCTTAACGGAACCGTTCAACACCTCACCAGCGGCACCATCCACGGTGATCACGTCGCCAGCCTTCACTGTGCGTCCAGCAAAGCGGAACTCGCCCGCCTCTGTATCAATGACGAGACCACCAGCCCCGCAGACGCAAGGCCGTCCCATGCCACGGGCAACCACGGCCGCGTGGGAGGTCATGCCGCCGCGAGCGGTCACGATCGCGCGGGCGGCATGCATGCCATGAATGTCCTCAGGAGAGGTTTCGACGCGCACGAGGATGACATCCTCGCCGGTATCGGCAAGGCGCGCGGCCTCATCAGAATCAAAGACGACCTTACCAACCGCTGCGCCGGGGCTGGCCGGTAGACCACGAACGACGACATCGCGCTCAGCATCTGGCGCGATTGCCGGATGGAGAAGCTGATCGAGCTGGGCCGGATCGAGCCGCAGGATCGCTTCTTCCTTGGTGATCAATCCTTCGCGGGCCATATCCACGGCGAGCTTCAGGGCGGCTCCAGCAGTACGTTTGCCGTTCCGCGTCTGCAGCATGTAGAGACGGCCGTCCTCGATTGTGAATTCGAGGTCCTGCATGTCGCGATAGTGAGCTTCGAGCTTCTCCGCGACCTTTACGAGTTCGGCATAGACTTCCGGCATCGCCTCTTCTAGGGGTGCATCATCGGAACCGAGCTCATCGGCGCGAACGCGAGAGATGGGCGCAGGCGTGCGGATACCGGCGACGACGTCCTCGCCCTGGGCGTTGATCAGAAACTCGCCGTAGAAATCCTTTGCACCGGTGGACGGATCACGAGTGAACGCAACGCCGGTCGCCGACGTCTCGCCTAGATTGCCGAAGACCATGGCCTGCACATTGACGGCTGTGCCCCACTCCTGCGGGATGTCGTTCAGCTTGCGATAGAGGATCGCCCGGTCGTTCATCCATGAGCCGAAGACTGCCCCGATCGCACCCCAGAGCTGTTCCTTGGGATCAGTAGGGAACGGCTTGCCGAGCTCTTCCTGAACGGCCGCTTTGTACTGGACGATGATCGCTTTCCAGTCCTCGGCTGCCATCTCTGTGTCGAGGGAGTAATCGTTGGCAGCTTTGTAATCGTCGAGGATGTATTCGAACGTGTCATGACCGAGGCCGAGCACGACATTGGAATACATCTGGATGAATCGCCGATAGCTGTCATAGGCGAAGCGTTCGCCTGCTTTCTTCGCCGTCCCCGCAGCGGTCTCGTCGTTCAGACCGAGGTTCAGCACCGTATCCATCATGCCCGGCATGGATGCGCGCGCCCCAGAGCGGACCGAGACGAGCAGCGGATTGTCCGTATCACCGAAGCGCTTGCCGGCGACCTCCTCCAGCTGGGTGAGAGCCGCTTCCACCTGCGCATCCAGCGTCGGCGGATAGCTTTCACCACTATCATAATAGGCGGTGCAGACAGCTGTGGAGAGCGTAAAGCCAGGCGGCACAGGCAAGCCGAGCTTGGCCATCTCAGCGAGGTTTGCGCCCTTTCCGCCGAGCAGGTTCTTCATCGAGGCGTCGCCGTCGGCGCTGCCACCCCCAAAGGAATAGACCCAGGTTTCGTCTGCCACTGCTTTAGCTGGAGCACCCATAGCTCAACCTCTTCCTGTTCTTATCCTTCAATTTTCGAGAAATCCGCGACCTTGCCAAGCACCTCGCGCATCATGGCGAGAATGTACAGCCGGTTGCGCCGTAGCGCTGCATCTTCCGCATTCACCGTGACGTTGTCGAAGAAGGCGTCGACGGGCTGGCGAAGGGGCGCAAGGGCGGCCATGGCGGTCTCGAAATCCTCTTTTCCGATAGCGGCTTCGGCTTCACTCACCGCTTTGGTTAAGGCTGCGTGCAAATCCTGTTCCGGTTTTTCGGCGAGAAGTCCTGTATTTACAGCGCCATTGTAGGTCTCACCGGACTTCTTTTCCTCTGCTTTCAGAATATTCACCGCCCGCTTGTAGCCCGCGAGGAGGTTTGCGCCGTCTTCAGTGTCGAGGAACGCCCCAAGGGCTTCGACGCGCTTGGTGATGAGAACGAGGTCGTCTTCGCCAAGAGCAAACACCGCGTCGATCAGATCGTGGCGCTGGCCCTCATCACGGAGGTGCTGTTTAAGGCGGTCGGCGAAGAAGGAGAGGAGATCGTCAGATACGCCATTAAGATCGGCAAACTCAATTTCGACAGTATCCTCGAACTCGCCAATTCTGGCTGCCCTAAGAACGCCGGGAATACTCCACACTTGGGAACTCAAAACAAAGCGGCCGCTTGAGGCGTATTCGTGATCATATTCATGCTTGATACTCTGGTACAAAGAGTAGTCGAGGATCTCGTAGCCCTCGCCTTGCTCGGTAGAATTTTGAGCTTCCCTAATCTCCCCAGTCGTGAGTGAGCTGATCCAGTAAACTGTTCCGCCGTCTCTCACGCTGTTGCGGATGGTAGTTAGCAGAGCTTCGGCAATCTGCTTGCGCAGACCCACTCGAACCCCATTCTCAAGAATAATCCGAACAACCCCCAGTGCTGCCCGCCGCAGCGCAAACGGATCTTTTGAACCTGTTGGCTTTTCATCGATCGCCCAGAAGCCAACCAACGTATCGAGCTTGTCGGCAAGGGCGACGGCGATAGAAACGGGCTCGGTCGGCACCGGATTAGACGGCCCCTGTGGCTGGTAGTGGTCTCGGATCGCATCGGCGACTGCGGCATCCTCACCAGCCTCGAGCGCATAATACCGCCCCATAACACCCTGAAGCTCCGGGAACTCGTAGACCATTTCTGACACGAGATCGGCCTTGCAATGCCGCGCTGCCTTTTCAGCGAGATCAGGATCAGCATTTATCGACGGGTTTTGCGCCAGCTCCCGCGCGAGCAATGCGACCCGCTCCACCTTGTCGGCGATGGAGCCGAGCTCTTTCTTGAAATCGATGCTCGCAAGCTTCGGGGCCATGGCTTCCAAGCCAGTCTGCTTGTCGTTCTCGTAGAAGAAGCGCGCATCTTCGAGGCGGGCGGAGAGCACTTTCGCATTCCCCTCGGCGATCTTCGCGCCGCCATCGGTCGCTTCGATGTTCGCGACGGTGACAAAATTCGGAGCCAGCGCGCCGGTCTTGGGATCGCGCACGGCGAAGTATTTCTGGTGCGTGCGCATGGAAAGCTTCACGACTTCCGGCGGCAGGTCGAGGAAGGCCGGGTCCATGGCACCGAGCACGGGAACGGGCCACTCGGCGAGGCCGGTGACCTCCTCCAGCAGGCCCTCATCCTCAACGAGTTCGAGACCCGCAGCCGCGCACACCGCAGCCGCGCGTTCAGCGATCAGCACCTTGCGGTCTTCCCTTTTCAAACGGACGCGGCCGGATTGCTCCAGCTGGTCGCGATAATCCTCCCAGCCGGTGACAGTATATGGACCACGACCGTGGACGCGATGCCCCTCGGTCTCATTGCCGCTGGCGAGACCATCAATCTCGAAAGGCACCGTCTTGCCATCGAGCACGCAAAGGATGCGCTGCAGGGGGCGCACCCAGCGGAGGTCTCCGGTTCCCCAGCGCATGGATTTCGGCCAATGAAAGCCGCGCACGATTTCGGGGACGATTTCGGCGACGATATCCGACGTCGCCTTGCCAGGCCGCTCGATCACGGCGACGTAGAAATCGCCCTTTTTAGGATCAGAGCGCACTTCAGCATCATCAATGCTCGTGAGCCCTGCCCCGCGCATGAAGCCGTCCACGGCCTTCTCCGGCGCACCGACTTTCGGCCCCTTGCGTTCTTCCCGCACATCCTCGGATTTCGTCGGTAATCCATCGACGACTGCCGTCAGTCGCCTTGGGCCGGAACAGGTCATCAGCTCGGCAAAGTCGAGCCCGGCATCCTTCAAAGCCGCGCCAAGGGATTTGCCGAGATCCGCCTCAGCCTTTTTCTGCATCCGGGCCGGGATTTCCTCGGAAAAAAGTTCAAGCAGAAGCTGGGGCATAGGGGCCGCGCCTTTGGGGTAAAAACGTAACGGCTGGGTCTAGTGAGTCAGCCGGTAACGTCAAGTTTCGAGGGCTGTCATTCGTTGTCCGCAAGCCAATCGGCGACGCGCACGCGGTACGCTTCCATTGGGGCTGCAGTGCGCGCATCTACCAGCATGGAACTGCCGTGGACGCCTTCGGGGACGAGAAGGAAGCTCGCCCCCGCAGCCGTTAGGATATCACGTTGCAAGACGACCGACGGCCGTTCCATTTCAGAGCCTGGCCTAAGAAGAAGCATCGGAACCTCAACCGTATCGACCCATTCCCTTGCGAGACATGGCTCTAGTGGACCGCCAGATGGCGGAGAGAAGGCGAGCACAGCCGATACACTCTCCGAATTCTTCGCGGCCAGTTGAAATACCAGTGTCGCAGAATAAGAACTTCCCCAGACGATGACTTCGTCGGCGAAGTCTTCGGAGATGGCATGGTCGAGTGCCGCCTGAAGATCGGGATAAGCATCACAATACCCGTTCGGCACGCCAGGAGCGAGCGCACTTACTGTCCGATTACTTTCTCCATATGTGTCACCACCCGCCCGCGAATCCCAAGCAATGGCACGATATCCCTCTGCGTTTAGCCATTCGACGAGCGGCGCATATTCGCCGCGCCCGTTCGATCCTCCCTGATGAAACAGTAAGATAAGAGGCGTATCTGGACCAAGGCCCCCGAAATACCGTTCTCCGGCGATGACGACACCATCGGATGTCATTGTCTGAAATGTCGCATCATCATATGCAGCAGGTGTCGTTGCGCACGCACCCAAAAGGGTGACGACCGCCATCGATCTTGTCAAAGCCCGCATGAAAGACCTCCCACAATTCTATTGGTGCTTGTGGACCCAATAATGGTCGATTCTTGGAGCATTTCAGATGATCTCCGGCTCCTCAACACGTTTAGTGCTGGCGGCATTATCCCCCGTATTCACAGTTCCGGCCCGCTCGATCATGAGTATCTTGCACTCGCCGCCGACCGACGCAGGGCGATGCTCAACACCCTTGGGTACAATGATCATTTCGCCGGTGCCGACACGCTCGGTCCGGTCGCGAAACTCCATATCCATTGCGCCCTCGACGACGAAAAACATCTCGTCCTCTTCCGGATGCGAATGCCAATCGAACACGCCGTCGATGCGCGCGATTTTAACATGCATATTATCCACCTGACCGATGATCTTCGGCTGCCAGGTCTCAGTGAACAGGGCGAATTTGGACGCGATATCGACTTTGGTTTGGGTCATCGCCAGATGTTAGATGGGCGATGCGCGGAATGAAATCCCCACTCTGTCAATCTGCGGAAGGAGTGGTATGTCAATGTTGAGATAAATCAGGCGCGCAATACGGGCAAAAGACATGAAGCAGCACTCAATGGTCCTCCTGATAACGGGCATAATATTGGCAAGCTGCGGGAAGAGCGCGACCGATGCTCCCATCGAGGCGGCAGTCGAAACGATCGATCCGGAGGACGCTGTCGCCGCAGAACTCCGCCCTTATCTCGATGATGTGCCGGAAATCACATTCAATGCGCTGACTCTGCGCGCAGCTCGAGTGAGCATAGCGATGGATAGAGAGGACCTATCGGAAGACATCGTGACGCGCGAAATCCCAGGCCCGGAGGGCGCACCGGACGTGAAAGTCTATATCGCTGACCCTGATCCGGGTCGAACCGACAAGCCTGCCTACCTGCACATGCACGGCGGCGGGTACATTCTCTTTACTGCTGCGGATTTCGCCGCCCGCGGACCAAGCCACGCCGAGGCTTGCGATTGCCTGATCGTATCCGTCGACTATCGGCTCGCGCCCGAAACGTCATTTCCGGGACCCATGGAAGACAATTTCGCCGCGCTGAAATGGCTTTATGAAAATGCCGAGGAGTTGGGCGTGGACCGCACGCGCATCGCCATCGGTGGAGAGAGCGCCGGCGGCGGCCATGCAGCTCAGCTGGCCATAGCGGCGCGGGACCGGGGCATCCCCGTGATTTTTCAATTGCTGACCTACCCGATGCTCGACGACCGGACCGGCAGTTCACGAGAGGTGCCAGACCATATTGGCCACTATGTCTGGAACAAAGGGTCGAACAAATACGCCTGGTCCGCCTATCTCGATCAGCCTGCTGGCTCAGACGACGTGCCCTATGGCTCCGTTCCTGCGCGTCTGGAGGATCTTGCAGGTCTACCCCCGGCCTGGATCGGCGTTGGCGGCGTCGATCTCTTCGTCGAGGAAGACAAGGAATATGCGCGCCGCCTTAACGAAGCTGGCGTTCCCGCTGAGTTATTCATAGCACCCGGCGCATTCCACGCTTTCGACGATATCGCGTACGACACTGAAATAGCCACGGAATTCAGAGCGCGATCACTCGCTGCGCTGAGGCAGGCGCTGCACGGCGAAGAAGAAACTTAGGAAGCACTAAGGCACCGGGCTTTCGTGATACTTGTCGCGAAGAGCAGTCACATCCGCATCGGTGAGGCCCAACATTGCGCGGGTGGTATAGCTGCCTCGAAACTTGCCATTGTCGGCGTAGGACCAGTCGACGATATCGCCCGCAGCGAACTCTAAGGTCTGGCCTGTCGTGAAGCGGTTATTTCCGCCGTCTTCGATGCCGACGACGCCTCGCCAATCATCTGGCCCGCCATTTTTCTGAAGATACTCAACCCAGACATAGTCGCGGAGATATTCGTCGCTTTCCTTGGCAATTTTCACGCGGAAGCCGTCTTCGCCCGGCTGCGGGTCACGGAAATGGCTCCAGAAAACGTCGATCGTCGTCTTACTTTCTTCCATCGCGGCTATTAGCGAGCGATATTTGTAGAGAGGTGGGGTGTCTTGCTTTACAGCAGACTCAACGACTGATTGATTGGTGGACGGCGTCTCATCCCCTCCGCAGGCCGCAAAAAGTAAAGCAAAAACAGCGAGTGCCCCCCTCATCACGTCGCTCCCTGCTGCTCAGCCCACTGCTCTGCTGCACCGCGAGCGAGATCGCGCACGCGAGCGATATAGGCTTGGCGCTCGGTTGGGCTAATGGCACCCCGCGCATCGATCAGATTGAAGGTATGCGACGCTTTCAGCGCGTAGTCATAGGCCGGTAGCGGCAGGCCAGCTTCGCGAAGCGCATTCGACTGGGTCTCGCACCCCTCGAACCAGCTTCGGAGCATGTCCACATCGGCGATCTCGAAATTCAGGCCCGATTGCTGTTTCTCGTTTTCGAGGAAAACATCCTTATAGGTCAGCGGGTTAGCGCTGTCGGGGTCATTGAATGGAAGATCAAAAATCGAGTCCTTGCCGAGCACATACATCGCGAGGCGCTCTAAGCCGTAGGTCAGCTCCCCGGAGACAGGTCGTACATCGAGGCCGCCGACCTGCTGGAAATAGGTGTACTGGCTGACCTCCATGCCATCGCACCAGACCTCCCAGCCGAGGCCCCATGCACCGACGGTCGGGTTCTCCCAGTCATCCTCGACAAAGCGAATGTCGTGGACTGTCGGGTCAATCCCGATCGCGTAGAGACTGTTGAGATAGAGATCCTGAAGATCAGGCGGATTGGGTTTGAGGATCACTTGATATTGGTAGTAATGCCCAAGCCTGTTGGGGTTTTCGCCATAGCGCGCATCGGCCGGGCGACGACAGGGTTGCACGTACGCCGCGTTCCAATGATCCGGCCCCAGCGCGCGGAGCACCGTCGCCGGATGCAGCGTGCCAGCACCGACTTCCATGTCATAGGGCTGCAAAATCGCGCAGCCCTGCGCTGACCAGTAATTCTGGAGCGTCAGGATAATGTCCTGAAAACAGGTCGGCTTTGTCTCTGGCAGGTCGAAGGGCATTGGAAAAATCCCGTGTCAAATATCACCCGTCTGCTACCCCTCGCCGCGACGCTTCGCAATCCCTCCACATCCGGGATAACACGCTCAGTTTGACACCCACTTTCGGCGCGGTGGGTGTTTTATGGGGATAGATCAGGGGACAACGCACCACGTTTTGAGCACCGCTCCCTTGTCAGCGACGGGCATGGCCCCATCATCCGCGGTCATGGGCACCCAAATTAGGGGGAACACGCACAACATGGCTGAGCCGTCAGACTCCTACACAAAAATCTTCGATGATCCTGAGCACGCGGCCCAGTACGCCGGCACTCCCGCAGCCTTCATGCCAGCCTATCAAGCCATGCAACAAATGGCCGGTGTCCTCATCCGCGAAGCTGCGCCGCCAAATGCGCAGGTCTTCGTCCATGGAGCAGGCGGCGGATCAGAAATCGAAGCTTTTGCGAGAACAAATCCGGATTGGACTTTTCTTGGCGTCGAACCGGCAAAACCCATGCTGGATGAAGCGAGAAAGCGGCTAGGTGAATTCAGTGATCGGGTGACGTTGCACCACGGCTATGCTGAGGACGCGCCGGAAGGACCTTTCGACGCCGCCACAAGTCTTCTAACTCTTCACTTCCTGAATGCTGCGGAACGCGAGAAGACGGTGTCTGAAATCGTTCGACGGCTGAAACCCGGCGCGCCATTCGTGGCAGCCCATTGCAGCTTTCCACAGGATCCAGACCACAGGGAGACTTGGCTCAGGCGGCATCGGGACTTCACGATCGCTTCCGGCGTTGATCCGGAGATCGCTGAAAAGGGACGCCAGACCATCGCCAACGATATTGAAGTGTTCGATCCTGAGACGGACGAAATGATCTTGCGCGATGCGGGGCTGTCAGACGTCACGCTATTCTATTCGGCCTTCACATGGCGAGGCTGGGTCGGGCGCGCGATGTGACCGGTTGAAGTTTGCTGGACTTTTATTTCGTCTGCTTTCGGGTCAGTTTCAGATCAACGCCTTCGTAAGATAATGAGAAGCGTGGCCTTTCGGGCGATCATTGAGCGTTGCTATGTGCCGGTATCCATTCTTTTCGTAGAACGGCTTTGCTTGCCAACTCGTCGTCTCGACAAACGCATTTGAACAATTGTGTTTGCGGGCAAAACTCTCTGCTTGTGTTATGAGACTGCGACCCACGCCACTGCCACGTACGGCTTCGGAGAGCCATAGAAGCTCGATGTGCAATGTGTTCCAATAACAGGTTGCTCGAATTCCACCTTGGACCTTCGTATCATTATCTCTTGCAAAAACATGGAAACGCCGCTCCGCTTCTATTGGTTCAAGATCGGGCACGATTTCATTATTGAAGGCGATTATTCCTTTGCTTAAAACATCCATATCTTCCTTGGAGGGATTACAGTCGATTTCAACTCGCATTTGTTCTCATCTCCATCGAATATCTTAGGCGCATCACCCATGCGACGTTGAAAGTAGCGATCCTGAAAATGTCTGCAACGCCGCCGAGAGCGGACAACACGATCCACCACCCGAAAACCTACCAACTCAGCGCACCGCCAGCCTGAATCGACTTCATTTGTTCCGAAAATCTATCGCTGCTGTCCCGTTCGCGGACATGAAATGGCGCGAGCAGGCGGACGCGCCCGCGCTTCAGGCCCTTGCGACCTCGAACGAGCACCCGGTTCGCGTCCTCACCCGGAAACGGCGCAATCGGCAAAACGGTGAGCTCGCCTGTCCAACGGTCGAGCGCTGCAAGAATGCGAGCAAGCTCGGCAGCGCGATGGATGACGATGATCGGCGCGCGCGGCTTCGCGACAAACATCATCGCTTTCAACCAATCTTCCAGAGGAATGGTTTCGAGATAGGCATCCTCGCGTCCCTCCCCCGGCTGCACGATCTTGCCGGGCTCAAAGTATGGCGGGTTGGAAAATACGCAGTCGAAGGCGTTCTCTCGCGAAGTTGCCCAGGCAGAGACCTCACCTGTCTCTATGGTAATGCGGTCAGGCCAATTATTAGCTTCGACGCCTTTTAGGGCGAGTTTAGCCATTCCAGCGTCAATGTCGAGGCCGGTAAAGCGGGTATCTCGGAGCCGCCACGCCACCGGCAACAATGCGCCACCGCAACCGCAACCGACATCCAGATAATGACCGCCTGATTTTTCCGGAATCGCGCCAGCAAGCAGCAGCGAATCGGTGCCAGCGCGAAACCCTTTCACCGGCTGATGGATCACAATCTTGCCAGCAAGCAGGGTATCAATTGTGTGGTTCACAGACCTTTTGCCCCGTCCGAAGACAGCTCTCGGAGCGCCCAGCGAGCGCGTTCAGCAAGCTCGGTCGGGACAGTCAGCCGGCGAGGGAATGCACCGATTCCGCCTTCTACAGCTGAAATATACTGGTCTGCCACAAAGTACTGAATGCCCTCCTCATCAAGAAGATGGCAAGCGTAAGAGAGCTTCACCGGATCGGTTGTGCGCAGAACTTCTTCCACTTTTCAGATTCCCATCAATCGTGCGGCACCGGGCCGCGCTTTGTTGACCTCGCTATCGCGCTATCCTTATTGAAACGCAGATACAGGCAAACCATGGACGGTTCAAACGTGCCCCAAACTGCCCAACCGGCAAATGCCAAGGTGAATACCAATCTGATCGCTGATATGCAGGATATGCTCAGCGGCGATCTTGCTGATGTGGAAAAGATCCTCGCAGCGGAAGCGGCTAGCCCCGTAGAGATGATCCCCGATCTTTCCAGCCACATTGTTGCAGCAGGCGGCAAACGCTTGCGGCCGATGGTGACGCTGGCCGCCGCCCACGCCGCAGGCGGCGCGAATGAGGCTACCCACGCCCTCGCAGCCGCGGTGGAGTTCATTCACACCGCTACATTGCTCCATGACGATGTGGTTGACGAGAGCGAGCTACGTCGAGGCAAACCAGCTGCGAAAGCTATCTGGGGCAATTCAGCATCCATCCTCGTTGGGGACTTCCTCTTCGCCAGAGCGTTCATGCTGATGGTGCGGACAGGCAGTCTGGACATACTGAACATTCTCTCTCAGGCGTCTGCTGTGATTGCGGAAGGCGAAGTCCGGCAGCTCGCCGCAATCGGGAAATACGATCTTCCGACGGAAGAGTATCTCGCCATTGTAGAGGCAAAGACAGCAGCACTGTTCGAAGCGTCAGCCCGGGCCGGGGCGCTCTCCAGTGGCAGCGCTGATCATGCTGAAAGCCTTGCGCATTATGGCAAGAATTTGGGGCTAGCCTTTCAGATCATTGACGATGCCCTGGACTATGGCGGCACGACCTCGGTTATTGGAAAATCGGTTGGTGACGATTTCCGAGAAGGCAAGGTGACCCTGCCGGTGATCATCGCTCGCCGCCGCGGCTCAGACGAGGATCGGGAGTTCTGGGATCGCGCGTTAAATGTTGATACGCAGCAAGACGAGGACCTGTCGCACGCCATCCACCTGATCCGATCAACGGGTGCTGCCGAGGCGACGGTGCAAGAAGCCGAAGCTTATGTCGGACTGGCGAAGTCCGCATTGGTCTCATTGCCAACATCGCCTTACAGGCAAATGCTGGAAGACTTATGCGATTTCTGTATAGCCCGGGCGTACTGAACGGGCGCAAATACGCGACACGATCAAGCGGCCAGTTCTGACGCCATACATTCCGGAGACAAGGCAAATGGCGAACAGATGTATCGTCGGATTGGCAACCTTGGCGCTGGCAGCCTGCACTAAATCTTCTAGCACACTCGACTACGGCTCTTGCGATCGGTCGCCGGATAAAATCCGCATCAATGAACTTCAATCCATCGGTTCTCATAACAGCTACAAACGGGCGATCCCGGAAGTTGAGCTAGGCTTCATCCGACTTCAGGAACCAGAGCTTGCCGACAGTCTCGACTACAGTCACATCACGCTAACCGAACAGCTCGATCTCGGAATGCGTCAGATTGAGCTTGACGTCTTCCACGATCCAGATGGCGGACGTTTCGCCGATCCGCTTCTGCCTAAGCTCGCAGCAGCAAATGCTGGTGGGGAAGCGTTTGATGCAGCGGGTTATGATCAACCAGGTCTGAAGGTGATGCACATTCAGGATGTCGACCAACGCTCACACTGCGTTCTGTTTACGGAATGCCTAGAAGAGATCGACATCTGGTCGCGAGCAAATCCCGATCACACGCCGATCTTGATACTGATAAACGCCAAACAGGCACAGATCGACATCCCCGGGGCAACTCAAGCTCTCCCCTTCGATGCTATAGCGTTTGACGATTTAGACGAAGAAGTTCGGTCCGTATTTTCAGACGATCGCCTCATCAAGCCGGATGATATTCGCGGAGAGGCAGACACCCTGCGTGAAGGTGTCTTGCAAACAGGTTGGCCGGCACTTGAGGATGCCAAAGGGAAAATCCTGTTTGCCTTAGATGAATCTCCTGAAGTCGTTGAAGCGTACATGCGCGGACAGTCTTCACTGGAAGGGCTTCCGCTCTTCGTGAACACGATTGATCCGGAGGCGGATCATGCTGCCTACTTCACGATTAATGATCCGAAATCAGATGGCGAACGGATCAGTGACATGGTTATCACCGGTTTTGTCGTGCGCACGCGAGCAGATGCCGATACAGTTGAGGCTCGCAACAACGACACATCGCGACTGGAGGCGGCCCTCTCGTCAGGTGCGCAGTACATATCTACGGACTACTATTTGGCGCGCACTGACTTCGGAGACTACAAGGCGTCTCTCCCCGGCGGCGAAGTCACCCGCTGTTCTCCTTGAGCCAACCCTTTCGCCAGGCAAGCCAATCATCAGCATCATCGATATCAATCAAGACAGGTAACTCTGCAACGCGGGCAGCTGGCCCGAGATTGCGCCTGACATCCGCCATTGCATGAGGGCCCGACCAACGCACATCGCCAAAAAGAGACGGCGATCGCGATGCCTTGTTAATGCCGAACAACCAGAACCCTCCGTCGCTTGCCGGACCGAAAACAGCATCATGGCGCTTTAGCGCCTGAAATGCTTGCCAGATGAGCGCGCTAGAAACATCTGGTGCATCGGCACCAACAAACAAAATTGAACCGATACTCGCCTCATCCAGCGCCCGCTGCAGTCGATTGCCGAGATCACCTGCGCCCTGTGATCGACGGTCAATATTGCGCGGCCACAGACCGCCAAAATCCCGAGAGAGACAACTATCAGGCGCAGCGTAGAGAATCGTCGACCAGCGGGGGTCACCAGCTTCTCGCAGCGTCCGGCCCATCGTCCAGCGTGCAATTCGCCGGGCTTCGCTAGCGCCCAACGTTGCCGCCAGTCGCGTCTTCGAAAGCCCAATCAAGGGAGGCTTGGCGAAAATTGCAAGTGTGCGGATCATGTATCGTAGTAAGCCCGAGCAAGCTTTTCAGGGCTTGCGCCCATATGATATCTAAGCACCAGTAGAATGTTCTTCAGGCTTCTGGTTATCCAGCCATCACGCATTTGCTTTGCCCCGCTTGTAAGCGCCCGCGACTGGATAAGGGCGAGACGCTTTCTCCCTAACCTTTTCGCAATCGATACATCCTCCATCAACGGGATCGACTCATAACCGCCAATTTCATCATAGAGACGTCGGGAGATCAAAAGACCCTGATCTCCATAAGGAAGACCGAGGAAACGGGCGCGGAGATTGGCAAGTGCTGCAACCCAACCTGCCCTCCAGGTGCGCGAACGAAACGCAAGACAAAATGCCCCTGCCCGATCTTCGTCGGCGACAATGTGAGCCTTTACATGGTTCGTCCACCCCTCCTCAAGCCAGGTGTCCGCATGAAGGAACAGGAGCCACTCGCCACGCGCCGCCGCGGCTCCGCGCATGAGTTGCCCCCCACGACCCGCCTCACCTTCAATCCATACGGCCCCGGTCTCCTCAGCAATTTCCCGGCATGGATCATTCGAGGGGACACCAGACACAATGACCTCACGGATCAAGCCAGCCTCCAACCCGTCCACCAGATGAGATAGACAGGCCGGCAGGTCTTTCACAGCGTTACGCACTGGTATGATTACAGAAATTGGCGCGGGCATAGATTCGCCTTATCCCATGCCGCAGCTAGCGAACAAGTCACGAGCCCGTGTTGGATAGCTGGGCTTTGACGGCGAGCAGATCCCGCCACGCGCGCGATTTGTCTTGCGGGCGGCGAAGGAGATAAGCCGGATGAAATGTCGGCATAAGCGAGCAGGAAAACCCGCCTGGTGTTTCGTAGTCGACCCATTTACCGCGGAGGCGCATAATGCCTGTGGATGTGCGCAGCAAGGACTTCGCCGAGACCCCGCCTGCCGCAATAATCAGTTCTGGAGCTGAAAGCTCGATCATTCGGTCAACGAAAGGCCGGCAGACAGCGAGTTCATCAGGTTCCGGATTGCGATTTCCCGGGGGCCGCCAATAAGTGACATTAGTGATGAAAGCGTTTGTTTTGCGATCGAGATCGATCGCGGCAAGCATTTTGTCCAACAGCTTCCCGGCTTTTCCCACAAAAGGCAGGCCGACTTGGTCCTCGGTTCCACCTGCGCCTTCACCAATGACCATAACGGACGCGCCTTCTACACCGTCGAAGACGACTGTGTTCATTGCGCCCTCTTTAAGCGGACAGCCATCATAGGATTCAATCGCCGCCTTCAGGGATTGAAGCGTATCTGCAGCTGCCGAAAGCGCCTCCGCCTCTGCAATTCGGTCCTCAAGTGAGGAACGTTTGCCATTGCGGGCAGGCTCAGGCTTAGCCTGCTGCGACTGCGTCTTGGTCTTGGTTGGCGTCATTTGCACCCGGAGAGCAGCCATTTCAGCCGGGTCCGCCGCCACGCCCATATCCGCCCACCAATCGGTGAGAGCATCAATCGCAGCTTCCCTTACGGAATGAGACACGGCGTCCTCTTTGGAAGTGTTTGAAAAACGTTATAACTTCGACGGTATAAGTATTGCGTAGCCTAGGAATTGAAGGAGTCCAACGGCTAACATCCCATTCGGCTGACAGAATAAGATATAAGAGGCAACATGACGGAAGAAACGTTCGAGCGCGAAGCAATGGAATACGATCTGGTGATCGTAGGCGGAGGTCCAGCAGGCCTCTGTGCGGCAATACGCTTTATGCAACGCGCCCAAGAGGACGGTGTCGAGCGCACATGTGTGGTAATTGAAAAAGGCTCTGAAATCGGAGCGCATATCCTGTCAGGTCTAGTGCTTGACCCCCGCGCCTTGGACGAACTGATCCCGGATTGGAGAACGCACGATAACGCGCCCCTGGTCAGCGAGATCACAAAAGACAAATACATGATGCTTGGCCCGAAAGGCAGCATGACGTTTCCAAATTTTGCATTTCCGAACCTGATGCACAATCACGGATGTTATGCGGGTTCGCTCGGCAATGTGTGCCGTTGGCTGGCCGAACAAGCCGAAGCCATGGGCGTTGAAATCTATCCGGGCTTCGCCGCATCGGAAGTGCTTTATGGCGAAAACGGCGAGGTTCGCGGTGTCGTGGCCGGCGTCATGGGCATCTCGATAGGCGGTGAACATAAACCGGGCTTCGAAGCCGGCCTTGAACTGGTTGGCAAGTACACTCTGTTCGCCGAAGGTGCCCGCGGCTCGCTCACGAAAGCAGTGAAAGAGAAGTATGATCTCGAAGCGAGTAGTGACCCACAAAAATACGGAATAGGCCTGAAAGAGCTCTGGACGGTACCGGAGGACAATTTCGACGAAGGTCTCGCGCAGCATACATTTGGCTGGCCCGCAGACACCAAGCACTCAAGCGCAGGTGGATTTCTCTATAAATTCCGCGACAAAGGGCAGACGTATATCTCCGTCGGTTATGTCGTTCACCTCAACTACAAGAATCCGTACATTGCTCCGTATGAAGAGTTTCAGCGGTACAAGCATCATCCCGCAATTGCCAAACATCTGGAAGGCGGTCAGCGCGTCGCATATGGCGCAAGGGCGATCACATCCGGAGGCTTGCAATCCATACCGAAGCTGGCCTTCCCCGGAGGAGCCCTCATTGGCTGCTCAGCTGGTTTTGTAAACCTGCCTCGCATCAAGGGCACCCATAACGCAATGAAGTCCGGCATGCTTGCAGCTGAAGCGGCTGGTGACGCACTAAGTGCGGAACGATCGGGTGACACCCTGGATGAATATGAAAGCAACCTTCACAGCAGCTGGATCATCGATGATCTGAAGCCTGTTCGGAACATGAAGCCATTAATGTCGAAATTCGGGACATTTATTGGGGCAGTTTTCGGGACACCAGACATGTGGCTCCGGTCACTTGTTGGCTTTGGTTATCTTCCGACACTCAGACATACGAAGTCAGACGCCAAGTGCCTGAAGCCTGCCTCGAAGTTCAAACCGATTGACTATCCAAAACCCGATGGCGTTTTGAGCTTCGACAAGCTGACAAATGTCTCCTTCACAGCAACGAACCACGAAGAAGATCAGCCAGTGCATCTGCAAGTCGGAGATATGGACTTGCAGAAAGTATCCGAACTTGAACAATTCGACGGTCCGTCAAATCGGTACTGTCCGGCGGGCGTCTACGAATGGGTAGAGGAGCCGGACGGCTCGAAACGTTACCAAATCAATGCGCAAAACTGCATCCATTGTAAGACATGCGATATCAAGGACCCTAACCAGAATATCAACTGGGTATGCCCCGAAGGCGGTGGCGGTCCGAACTATCCAAACATGTAAATGCCGCAAGGTTGACTTGCCGTCGCCGTAGGCACGATGCACATTGAGGTCAGCAATTCAACGGAGTGCTGGAGCCCATGCACATTAAAATCCTCGCCACTGCGGGGGCGTTAGCCCTCGCCACCTGCTTATCTGGCCCAGCAATTGCCGATCGTTCTCCGACGGAATCGGCAGCGTCAGAGCTGGATTTGGCGACATATTCCAAACCAGGCGATGCAATACGTGCTGGCGACATTTCAGCTTTCATGGAGTTTTTGCGGACCGATGGCGACAATGACATCGTCTCTCCTGGTCTGCGGGCCATGCTGCTGTCTATCGATGCCATTTCGCAGGAGGATTATGAAACAGCTCGCAGCGCTCTGAACAACGTCCGCGAGGATGGCGAAGAAAGCGCGCTCTCTGTCTATATGTCGTCATGGATACTCGCCTTCGAAGGCGAGGACGAAGATGCCGTAGACAGGCATAGGTCCGCTGCCGCTGGACTACCGGGTTTAACAGCAGATCTGTCGCTGGCCGCCCTGCTTGAAGGCTTAGGACGAGACGAGGAAGCACTGGCAGTTTATGCGTCTTTGACGCCGAGCAAGATAGAAGCGCCGGATCACGATTTCGATGCAGCAGGCATCTACTTTGCCCACATCCAAACAGTCGTCGCCCGACGCGCTATCCTCCTACGACGCCTCGGTCGCATCGAAGAAGCGAAGGACGTCTATCGGCGCCTTGCCGAGGCCCAGCCGGAACAGGCGGTTCGCTACGCCGCCTTGCTGCAGACGCTGGAAGAAGGAAAGCATATTGATAATGAAGCGTTGAGCCTGCGTGACGGTTTCTCCCGGACTCTCACAGACATCTCTCTGGCGATGTATCAACAACGAGTGTTCCAGAACGCCCAACGCGGCCGGCGCACAGTTGGTTTCGACGAGACAAAATCAATACTCGACCAGGCCGCACTTCTAATCTCACCGGACGATGAAGACTTACGCAACCTGGTCATATCCGGCCTCCATCGCGAAGCGTTCTATGATGGAGCCGCTCGGGTTGCGCTGGAAGCACCTGAACCAACCCCCGACCTCGCAATGTCGGCTGCTTTGTCGCTTATGCTGAAGCAGGATCAGGAAGCGGCACTCGAATCGCTGAATACGGCCCTCACCCTTGAGGCAAAGCCCGAAGAGCGCCTTGGCCATGTGACGCGAGCAGCCAGACTCTATAGCTTGCTAGGCGATGAGAAACGCGCACTGGAATTGACGACTGAGGCGCTGGAGATCGCGGAAAACCCATCGGAGAAGGCATTCGCCAATACCAGCGCGGCGGATGTGCTCCAGCATTATGCCCGCTACGAGGAAGCCCTGCCCTTCGCCCGGGAAGCTGTTCGTTTGGACGATACCCACGACCGGCGAATCTACCTCACTACAGTGCTGGGTGAGCTCGGAGAACACGAGGAAGCCTTGAGCATACTACGCTCTGAACAGCTGGGTCGGGCTAACGACCCATACATGCTCAACACGCTTGGCTATTACCTGATAATCCATACAGAAAATTATGAAGAAGCGTATCGTTTGCTCGGACGAGCACTCGGAGGCGTTGCTAGAAACGATCCTTATATTCAGGATAGTTTTGGCTGGGCGCGATACAAACTCGGTGACCTAGAGGGCGCGCTTCGAATCATTGAAAGCTCTATGCAAGAACTTGCCCCTGGCCGCCATTGGGAAATTGAAGATCATATGGGCGATATCAATTGGCAACTCGGCAATGAGGAAGATGCGCGGGAGTGGTGGACAAAAGCTCTAGAGCTTTATCCGCCAATACGCGTGAGGGATCGGGTGCTCGACAAAGTAGAGAATGGGCTACAAGCACCAGTTCCTGAACGTCGTCCGCTCCCGTCCCTCCTTCAAAACAATCCAGCAGAACTCAACGAGCGGGATATCTAGTCGGGTTGCGTTCGTCTTAGTGAGGGTAGCTGATCCCGTTTAACACTGCGATGAGACCACCGATATATTCGGGCTAATTCCCCGCGCAAGCGATGTAGGATATTATTCCCGTATTTCGATACCTACTGCCCCGAGTATATATTCTACGGCTAGACATAGAAATTATCCAATAAAGTCAGGTGCTTAAGATCGGAACTTCGATCAGATCCTTGATCCTGATTATAATTGAATATCAGTCCACGGATTGGGATATCGTGGCCAGATCAGAATATTCAGTTGTCGACAAAATCTATCCGCCGCGCTCCCCGATAGAAGGCTTCACAAACTGGGCACGCGCGGAAGAGCGTTGAATGAAAGGCAGGCGAGATTTTAGATAGGAATAGCTTTCGCCAGCGACGACCCGCTCGTGAAGGCGTGCTCCACGCGTCCACCAAGGCACCAGTCACCGCATGCGGCAAGGCCGGCCGCTTCATCAATGAGATAGTCCTGACCTAACGGCACGGGCGTATGGGCGTAACGCCACCTGTGCATAGACGCGTATTTCGCCGCGGATGTATCAATTCCGGCAACGGCTTTAAGCTCGTCCATTAGAGTTTGTCTGACCGTATCAGGATCATTTTCCAAATTCGCTTCGGCCCAGTCATTTGTGGTCTGGACGAGAACGCTCGGTGACGTCTCTCTTCCAGGTTTGTCAGAATTCATGGCAACCCAACCAATCGGGCTATTTTCGACTTTCGCACCCTGCCAGTCGACATCAAGCCGATCGGCAAATCCGAGCAGAACAGAGAAGCAGCCCGACATTCTAACTTGAGACAAGAGCTCAGAGAACGAGACATCGTTCGGCAACAATTGCGATGTCTGGATCGAGGGAGCCGCGCTCACCACCCAATCATATGGCCCATGCTCGCCGCCCTCATTGTCTGTCAGCCGCCATTTGCCACGAGCATCCTTCGACATGGATGCGATCTGACATCTGACGACAATGTTAAGCCCCTCCGCAAAGTGCTTCGGCAAGACATTCATTCGAGGGCTTGCGACATAAATTGGATCGTCGCGCTTCAGTTCGACGGCATCGTTGCCGGCGGACAATGACACAACTCGTCCCGTCCACTCTACGACATCGCCGTCCGCTATGAGCGGTTTCAGCGCCGTCTGAAATTCTGTCGTTCGGGCCGTGAAATACTGCGCACCATGATCGAACTCATATATCCCGGCATATCTTGTCGCCATACGGCCACCGATACCCCTCGACTTCTCGAAAACCGTCACATCAGCACAGTCTGAAAGACATTTCGCCAGGGTTGATCCGGCGAGGCCCGCACCGATAATCGCTATACTCGTCATATTCGCTAGAGAATTGTTCTAATTGATCTTCTTTTACGCCAGCCCCCTATCTGGATGATTTTGCGAATTTTGCAAATTCCCGGCAGAAAAATCTTGCCGCATGGTGCACGCCTTGCGCGTAGTTGTCGGAGCGAACGACACTCATACAGACCCTGAAACACTGATTTCATACAATTTTTAAGATTCTGTTGGTGCGCTATTGTGTCCCGGGGGATCACGCATTTGTGGGCTATGTTTCAAGTCGCATAGTTATCGACCTCACGATCGCCGTTGAAAACGAACACCGATAGATCTCACAATTCTCAAAGGGTCTGTTCGCGCCACACGCAAATGCCTAAACAGACGCCAATGACTGCGGAACTTGCCATCACACCGTCGCTTAGCCGGAAGCGTGTTCTCGCACTCGTCTGGCCGGTCATACTGTCTCAGGCGGCCATCGCTACGACGGGTGTCGTAGATACGATTGCCATCGGCAGATTCGGCGACAAAACGGACCTGGCAGCGGTCGCGATCGCAGCGGTATCCTTCAGCTTTATCTATTGGGGGTTCGGCTTCCTCCGAATGTCCACGACGGGTCTGACAGCCCAAGCATCCGGCGCGAACGATATCCCGGAAATGCGCGCCATCATGCTGCGGTCTTTGTTGCTCGGGGGTGCGCTCGGTTTACTGCTTCTGCTGTTTTCTTCGGTTCTCAAATCAGCTGCCTTTCATCTCTTCGAAGCCGAGGCCGATGTTGAAGCGTTGGGTCGAGCGTATTTTGACGCGCGCATTTGGGGGGCACCCGCACTGCTTATGGGCTACGGAATCTCGGGCTGGCTCCTCGGCACAGGTCGAACGGGAAAGCTGCTCGCCTTTCAGATCGTCATGAACGGTGTGAACGCCGTTCTCGACGTCTACTTCGTGGCCGTGTTGGATTGGGGACCGGCTGGGATAGGTGCCGGGACGGCGATAGCGGAATGGGTCGCACTTGGAATTGGCCTGATCCTCGTTCGGCGAGCATTTGTCGGTCACGGAAACCTGCTCGACCGAGACAAGCTCATTCGCTTGTTCACCGCCAATCGTGACATCATGATCCGTACGCTTGCCCTGCTCTTCAGCTTTGCCTGGTTCGTCAATTCCGGTGCGCGCCAAGGCACCGCTGAACTCGCCGGCAATGAAGTCCTTCTGCAGTTCGTTACAGTTGCCGCGTTTGTTCTCGATGGCTTCGCTTTCATCGCAGAAAAAGAATGTGGTGAGGCGAAGGGCGCTGGTGACGGAGTGAGATTCAGGCGCGCCGTTAGGATCACCACAGAGCTTGCAATCATATCTGCCGCCATAATCTCATTTGTCTTCTTCCTTGGAGGCAACTGGGTGATCTCCGAGAACATTCAGGATACCGAGGCAAGAACCGCAGCGCTGGCCTATCTCCCGTTTTGTGCGTTGATGCCCCTCCTCGGAGTGTTCGCTTTCCAGCTCGATGGCATATTCATCGGAGCGATCCAGGGCCGGGCAATCCGAAATGCCGGTATTTTGTCGACCCTCGGCTATGTAGCCACTGACATATCGCTCCGCCCATATGACAATCTCGGCGTTTGGCTTGCCTTTCTGAGCATGTACATTTGGCGTGCCGGAATGCTGGGCTTGCATTGGAAGGGACTATTGCGATCCATTTCTCCAGCAAAGGCTCGAGGGTAAAAGAGTGACCACTCCGTCCTCGCCGCAAGCAGTATACTGATCAACAAGAACAGGCTTTCAGCCGTGATCGATTTCGGACTACTGGCCGCCGGTGATCCAGCCTGTGATCTCGCGATCGCCTGGACCTATTTTTACAATCCGTCGAGAGACATTTTCCGGTGAGCGCTCAAAGCCGAAGATGATCTCTGGGCCAGAGGCAAGTCCTGGGCACTCTGGAAAGCGCTGATCGTCCGGGCAAACACGTCAGATGGCAACACCACAAAAAAGACAGCAAGCCGAGCTCACGATAGACCGCATATTATCAAGCCAGCCGTAGTAACTTGCTCAGATTAGTTTTTACCAACCGCGTCACTGATAGTCGCAAAACCGTCGCGCTTCAAAAGCTCCAACAATTCGCGCTTGATGCGCGCAGCAAGTCCCGGACCTTCATAAACAAGTGCAGAGTAGAGCTGTACCGCGTGGGCCCCAGCCCGGATCTTTGCATAGGCGTCGGCACCGCTACCGATACCGCCAACTCCGATCAAATCGAATTCGCTTTTGAGCTCCGTTGCAAATTTGCGTAGTATCTCGGTCGATGGCTTCAATAGAGGAGCACCGGAAAGCCCACCCGCTTCCCCTCTATCAGCATTCCTAAGCGTGTCCGGTCGCTCAATCGTTGTGTTCGAAATGATCAATCCCGTAAGGAACGGCTTTGCCCCCCGAACAACATTAATGATGTCAGCGATTGCCATATCGTCGAGATCCGGGGCGAGCTTCAAGAAAACAGGGCGCTTCAATTGGAACCCTGAAGCAGCCTCGCTGCAACGCCCCAGCAATTCCTCAAGCGCACCGCCATCCTGCAACCCTCGAAGACCGGGCGTGTTCGGCGAGGAGATATTGATCGTAACATAATCAGCGTGGGGCCAGACTGCTGTGAGACCAGTAACATAATCCGCGATCCGATCATCGCTCGTCTTGTTCGCCCCGACATTCGCACCGAGAGCACCCTTACGCGAACCACCACGCCTCAGCCTGCGAACAAACGCATCAAGCCCGTCATTATTAAACCCCATGCGATTAATGACCGCCCTGTCTTCAGTAAGGCGGAAGAGGCGCGGCTTGGGGTTGCCGGCTTGAGGTCTGGGTGTGACAGTTCCGCATTCCACCATACCGAACCCGAAACGGAGCATCGGTCCAAAGACTTCCGCATTCTTGTCAAAACCGGGAGCGAGACCGACGGGGTTGGGCAAGCGCAAGCCCGATATGGGGAGGGTGATAGCGAGCGCGGGATCATCCACTTGTGTACCAGCGGGAACGCCCACACCCGTCTTCAGTGCTTTGATCGTAGCAGTGTGAGCAGCCTCAGGTGGAAGCTGCCGCGCAAGGACCGTCCCAATTTCTGCAAGCACCATAGCCTAAAGGTCCTTTGGAAGTTGGGGAATGCCATCTTCGCTTAGCAGCAGTGTCCAAGTACGAGCGGCACCGTCTATTTGTAGTGATCCGTACAAATGAGGAAACAAATCTCCGCCGCGGGAGGGTTCCCAACGCAAATTCCCCATACCCTCAAGTACGCTAAGGTCATACTCAAGTAACCTCACCTCTTCTGCTCCGGCATAATGAAGCTGCAGGGTCTCTCCAACCTGGGCTCGTGTTGAAAGATGCACGTAGCCGTCCCCTTCATCTAGGGCCGTTCGGCTCACTCCATTTACCTGTGCCATCGCCCAGTCATCGGAATTCAAAATCTTGTAAATGTTCTTTTGGTCAGCCATTGCCGATGTTCAAACAGGCTTTGTGGATCAGCGCAACGCTCCCCATGAATCGTACTGCGCGATAGGACAACATACACTCAAATAGGTTGATTTTCCTATCCTTTACCCTTAAACAAATTGATGAAATTTGCAGTGGTGGGTTAACGTCCGTGAAGCACAGCGACATTTGGCATGGAATAGATAAGTTGGCGAACCTGCATGGATTGAGCCCGTCAGGCCTCGCTAAGTTGGCAGGATTGGATCCGACAGCTTTCAATCCGTCAAAGCGGCGCAGCAAGGACGGACGACCGCGCTGGCCGTCGACAGAGAGTGTTGCGAGAGCCCTCGCTGCTGTAGGAGCCGGATTCGACGACCTCGCCAGCCTGATAGAGGGACGCCGCGGAACAAGCGCGCCGCTGATTGGATTTGCACAGGCTGGCAGCGATGGATATTTCGATGATGCCGGTTTTCCCATTGGAGAAGGCTGGGATGAGGTCCGTTTTCCAGGTCTCGGCACTGAGCGGGTCTATGCATTAGAGATTACGGGCGACAGCATGGAACCGGCCTATCGTTCCGGTGACCGGATCGTAGTCTCCCCGGACGCTCCAGTCAGACGCGGCGATCGTGTCGTTGCCAAAACGCGAGACGGTGAAGTCATGGCCAAAATCCTTGGTCAACGTACCGAAAAGCGAGTTGAGCTTATCTCCATCAACCCACAATACCCGCCACGCGAGTTCGAACCCAGTGAAGTGCTCTGGCTCGCGCGCATTGTATGGGCAAGCCAATAGCATTCCCGTGATCACAGCTTGGGAAATATCGAATTTTGAACTAGATTAGAATGACGGACGACAGAGGATGAGGGCGGCAAAAACCAAGGAGTAAGTTGGATGAAACAACAAATGGTTCGCACGTCGCTTGCAGCGATAGCACTCGGTCTCTTGAGCATAAGCGCCGCACAAGCGCAGAGGTTTGACTCGCTCTCCAAAGCAGAGGGCGTGACGCTCAGCTCATTCGAGAAAGTCTACATCGCGCCAGTTTCTGTCGATCTCGCAGCTGGCGAAGCAGCATTCAACAATGGTCAGCTGAACTTCACCCGCAGCAGACTGGAGCCTCCCGAAATCAGCGAGTCTGACCAAGAGGCCAATGCCAGCGAACTGCAGCAAGACCTCACGCGAGCCTTCGGCAAGAAATTTACACTCGTGGAAGAACCAGGCGAAGGTGTACTCACCGTCGATGCAACGATCACACACCTTATCGCATCTCGCCCGACGCCGGACCGGCTGAGAGCCAATCCCGGCCTCGACCCGCTATCCATCAGCGCCGGCGGAGCATCCTACTATATTCAATTGAAAGAGCAGGACGTAGCACTGGTAGAGATCGCAGACCGCGACCAGTCTTCATTGCGAGATCGCGTTCCGCGTGTTCGTATCTGGCAAGACGCAGAAAGATCCTTCGGGGAGATGGCGCGCAATCTCACTCGCTACGTATCAAAGAACTAGCGACATATTGGGACCGAATTTATCACTCCAAACGAGGAGATCTAAAATGACCCTTTCTTCCTACGGCCGTCATTTGGCAGCTGCCGCTTTTCTCTCGACGGTCATTGCGACACCGGCATCGGCAAGCCCATTCGACGAGCTAACGAAAAGCGGCGATGACGCTTTGGCGACATATCAAAGCGTCTATATCGCTCCGGTTCAGGTTGATTTGCCGACAGATACTCGACGAAGCGTTCGGGATATCAACTCCCCCCGGCCTGTGACAGAGCGAGATCAAGCCTTGCGTGCAGAGCGTCTACAACGCGACCTCACCCGGGCATTCGGTAAGAACTTCGAGCTTGCAGAGGCACCCGGCGAAGATGTGCTGACTGTTGAAACGACGCTAACAGGCTTGCGGTCATCACGCCCGACAATTGCAGACCAGTCTGCTGAGGTTCTGTTGGACTTTAACTCTGTGTACGCTGGTGGTGCCGACTACACAGTGCGCTTGAGCGAAGCAAGCAACGTACTGGTGGAAATCGAAGAACGTGACCGAAGCAATCTCAATGATGGCCGTCCGCGAGTTGGTGTCTGGCAAGATGCAGACAGGTCTTCCAGGCGCTTTTCGACACGGCTCGCAAAATACGTTCGGAACAACTAGACACCTATTCTGAAAAAGGGTTAGGGCGGCGCTCGAAAGAATAGCCGCCCTCGTCATCACCTTCTGCTCCGTATCCCGTTTTCGTTTTGATGGCTGCGCATAGCGCACATGTGTGCTAGCCCGGACCTGAAGCAAGAAATGCGGAGGCTCGGATGAATAGAAAATGGCTTTGGGCAGGAATAGGATTGACCGTCGCTGCTGGCACCCCAGCATCAGCGCAGGATTCCGTTGATCTGCCGCGCTTTACGGCAAACCATGTCTTCGATCTCGAATATGCAGACGATCCGCAGATATCTCCTGATGGAAGCCAGATTGTCTATGTTCGTCATTCGATGGACCGCAAGACGGACACAAATCGAGGTGATCTCTGGATCATCGATACGCAGAGCGGTTCTCATCGTCCGCTGATCGAGGGAGGCGCATCAGCGACATCACCGCGCTGGGACCCGACCGGCGAGAGGCTGCTCTACACGACGTCGTCCGATACAGGTCCGGAACTCCGAATCCACTATCTCGGATCCGGTCAGGACTTCTCTCTTTCACAATTCTCCGAAGCGCCGCGTCAGGCCACATGGTCCCCCGATGGAACTCGCATTGCGCTGACAAAATTTACACCGGCCGCCCCGCCAAGCTTCACCGCTGCACCAACCCCACCAAAAGGGGCAGAATGGTCTCCTCCGGTTAAAGTCATTGATGACATAACGTATCGGTTCGACGGTGCCGGGTATCTGAGAGAAGGGGCAAGTCACGTCTACGTCCTTTCCGCTGAAGGCGGATCACCTAGACAAGTTACGTCCGGCGACGTCGATTTCGGCACACCCGAATGGCGTGATGCGGACACTTTGCTTGTTGTCGGTAACATGGCTGAAGATCGTGATCTTGATCCGATTGAAAGCGAAATCTACGCTGTTGAGCTCAACGACCTTTCCATCAGCCCACTGACCAGCCGGGACGGCCCAGACGGTGCGGCGAAGATATCGCCCGACGGATCTCGTATTGCATATCTAGGCTATGATGATGAGGTAAAATCTTATCAGATCACGGAGCTCTACGTGATGCCGGCTGACGGTGGCGAGCCCACGCACCTAACGGCAGGCTACGATCGCAGCATCTCAAGTTTCGAATGGCATCCGAATGGGAACGCTCTGATCGCGCAGGTCGAAAATACTGGCAACATTGAACTTGTCGAAATTGATCTGAGCGGGTCACGCGAAACCCTTGCAACAGGTTTAGGTGGCACCTCCTTCGGTCGCCCCTATGCCGGTGCAAGTTTTTCAGTTTCGAAAGAAAGAAGGCCAACACTTGCCTACACCACCGCAGACGCGGCATCCCCGGCAGACATCACCGTGCAGGGACGAAATGTTGAGAACCGCCAGCTGACGAATCTGAATGATGACCTCCTCCCCTATCTCGATATGGCGAGCGTTGAGGAAATCCGTGTACCTTCCAGTTTCGATGGCCGGGAGATTCAGGCCTGGGTCGCACTACCCCCGGATTTCACACCTGACGGTTCTTTTCCCATGATCATGGAGATTCATGGTGGTCCTTTCACCATGTATGGCCCATTCTTCTCGGCGGAAATTCAGCGCTATGCGGCGGAAGGCTACGTCACCGTTTATGCCAACCCCCGTGGATCGACCGGGTATGGTGAGGAATTTTCCCACCTCATCGATCTCAATTATCCGGGCGAAGACTATGATGATTTGATGAGCGTTACGGATTATCTAACTGCTGAGAATTATGTCGATCCAGATCGGCTTTTTGTTACGGGCGGATCGGGCGGCGGCGTCCTGACAGCTTGGATCGTCGGCAAAACCGAAAGGTTCGCGGCAGCGGCAACGATCAAACCGGTGATCAACTGGTTTTCAATGGCGCTAACAGCGGACATTGGCGCATTCGTACGCCGACACTGGGTGCGCGCAGACCCGTGGTCTGATCCGGAAGCCTTCTGGGAGCGATCTCCCATTTCACTCGTTGGAAATGTCGTTACGCCGACGCTCGTTATGGTTGGCGAAGAGGATTGGCGCACGCCAACCTGGGAAGCGGAACAATTCTATGGAGCCTTGAAGCTAAGAGAGATCGATACTGCCCTCATCCGCGTGCCCGGCTCATCGCATTATATCGCCGGGCGACCAAGCCGACTGATCGCCAAGACCGATAATATTATGGGTTGGTTCAAAAAGTACGATCCGGCACATTCAGAGGAAGACTCCGAAAGCTAGACTCAGCTACCGTTTTGGCTGGATCAGATCCCATTTATTTCCAAAGGGATCAGTAAAGACCACGACACTTCCGTAGGTTTCATGGCGCGGCGTTTCCAAAAAGGTGACGCCGCGCTCCTGCATCCTCGCATAGTCGGCTTCGAAATCATCCGTCTCCAGAAAAAAGCCGACGCGGCCACCGGTCTGGTTTCCGGTGGCCGCATGCTGCTGCGGGATTGCTGCTTCGGCGAGGAGGATAGCAGTCTCGGCACCCGGCGGAGCGACCCGCACCCAACGCTTGCCGGGCGATAGCTGAGTGTCCTCCAGAAGTTCGAACCCCAGATCATCGACATAAAAACGGATGCCAGCATCGTAATCAGGCACGACAATTGTGAAGTATGCAATGCGTTGGGTCATTTGAGCACTACTACGTCAACAGGATCATTGCCAAGATATTTCTCGAATAAGGCTGTGAATTTAGCTCGCCACTCTCGCTGAAACTCAAGCGAAGTCGATGGGTCCATACCTTCAGCAAGGTAAATCCATTCAGCAAACTGATGTCCGGTGATAAGACCAGACGCAGGCACTTGACCGTCAAAAGCGCGGGTAAACTCGCAAAAGCCGTACCTCACACAAATTTCTTCTAGCAAGAACTGAAACGGTGTTTTGTTCATTCTACGCCGCTGCTTCCCCAAGCTGCTCGAACGGATCATAATTCAGGAT
>JBCCBQ010000015.1:0-78148 GCA_039033955.1 Pseudomonadota bacterium | reverse complement strand
TCAGGGGGTACAGGGTTACAAGGGGTAACAACCTTGTTTATAATACATTTTTTAGGAGTTACACTCAAAATCATTGAGGGTACAATGAGGGTACAATACGATATTTCGTATTCATATACACCCTTCGGATGCACAAAAGTGAAAAGATTGCTTTTAATAGAATAGCTAGGACATTAATCCTAGGATAAAATACCTACACCGATAAGTAATGATTTGATATTTGCACAACCCATAAATCACCATTTGACTGCGATTACGATAAAACGTAAACCTGTTTTCAAACCAAAAATCAGATGCAAAAAAGGAGATAAATTATGGGGTCATTGATGATTCTGGATCGCGGTAGCAGTTCAAGACTACAGTTCATCAAGCAGAATTTTAAAAACCTTCAGATATACGAATTGAGGCCACCGTTTCCTCAATCAGAAAACAAGCAAAGATATGAAGTCCGAATCGAATCTGACCAAGTCTTTCGTTATGTCGTGGGTCCCATCGCCGTAGACAAAGTGATGAGATTCATCAAAAAGGACGCCACAGTGGATTTCAGCGCTCTTGGATTTGTTGAAGACCACATCGAAGACGACTCTAATATCCGTGGCGATTGCATCTTAGATTACGATACGAAAGAACCCCCTCGATAGATCGAGAGGGCTCCTCATAAACACTTGTAATGCTAATACTCTACGCTTTGACGTAGGACAGCGCACCCGCCTCTACGTCACACAGGTTAACATCCCTGCGCTTCTTTATATGGTGATGCGGTAATTCTCTTCAAGCATAGCGAGGGCGTCCTCGACGGATGTTGCGACGCCTGCAATGCCGCCACCGGCCCTGACGGCACGTATGAACTTCGCCTGCTTACTATCGAGCCACTTCGGTGTGGTCTTCCATCCGGGGGGCTTTACCTCAATAGCCGTGAAACGGCCACCAAGGCGCAACGGTGCCCATCCAATGAGATCTGACGAGCCAGGGACCAAACCTGTACGGACAACGCGCTTATTGCGCCCTGTGCCATGCTGAGAGACGCCGACATGATTACGGAACAACCGACCCCCGGCTTCGCACCAAGCGCGTGTGATCAACGGATATAGCTTTGCCTCGTCGCTCTCACGGCGTTGACGGCGTTTGGGCTCCTGACTTTGCGAAGTTGAAAATTGCCCCCGACCCTGATTTCCGAAATTTTTCGGACCATGATCCTCAGGAAGAAAGCTCTCATCCCCGAAAAGATTCGGCTCGCCGTTTTGATCATCATCATTAACCATCGGAATCCTCATGGAATTCGTTCTCATCGGGCTCGAATGCCCCCATATTGTCATCGGGATCGGTATCAGGATCATCAGGAAACCAGGGCTCTGATCGTTTGTATCCCTTCCTGACGAAGTCACCTATTCTAACGGATTGATGCTTAAACCCACGCATTCTGAGGTGAGAGCCAATACGGCGCGAATGCTTTAAGTCCCGTTTGTCCTTCGGAACGTCAAGCTTCAGAAGAATGTCATCGATAAAGACAATTATCTGACCTCTGATGTGGTCATCAATGTCCTTGGCCCAAGGGTCCTCTTCGGTGCGCTCCTCGGTCTTGGCCTGATGCTGTGCAATAAGCTTAGGATCGTCCAGATACCATTTCTCTTTGGATTTGTATCTGACAAGGGCCTCTGCCCATAATTGCGGAGCGGCGTCTTCTAGTCCGGAAATATTAAGATTGCCGGTGACTCCAATCTCGACAGGCCAGAAACGTCGAGCGCCGGTCTCGTCCTTTAAGTATCCACTGCCACCGGGATTGACCGTTCCTGCAAACACGCAACCGCGCGGAATCGTTGAGTTACCCCTATCGTAAGGAAGTCTCAGCTTATCCTCACTTCGAGATAGGAAAGCTTTCGTCGATTCTTTGCTCGACCGATACATGGCGTCGAGTTCGGCGATCTCGATGATGACATTGTCGAAGAGACCAATGGCTGCATCCTTTGTGCCCATAGCCGGAAGACCATCATTGAACTGACCCGGCAAAAGACCGTCGGCGAGCACACGTAATGCTGTCGATTTTCTGGCACCCTGCGGACCTTCGAGGACCAGCATGGTATCGACCTTTTCACCGGGCTTCATAATCCGTGCGACAGCCGAGATGATCCACTTCGATCCGAATTGTCTGTTGAGTTCGGTGTTCTCTGCCTTCAGATAATCCACCAACCAGGCGTCGAGTCGCGGCGTTCGGTCCCACACAAGATCCTCAAGCGCATCTTTAACCGGGTCTCTCAGATCCTCATAGCCAATCGCCAACATCATGCTGAAGAGATTGTCTTTACCGATGCCGAGACCTCTACGATTGAACTGACTATCGCACTTAATCCTATCGACCTTGTCATTGCAGGCCATAGGATAATTTTCCTCGGTCTCACGTTCTATGCGATCTTTGACGGCTTGTTTGAGCGCAGGATTATACCAGTTTACGCGGTCTGGATTCTCACCTGACCGAACAGCCTGAACCTTCATCTCTTCGATGACTTTTTCCGCAATAGCCACCTCATGCCATGGTGGTGGTCGATTGAAATAAAGCTCGTGGTTCCTTGAATTGACAAAGAACATCCCGGCAAATGCCTTCTCATGCTTGAAATGAATCTCAGCGTTCCAAACAGAGTTTCTTCGCTTTGTCCCCTGTGTCGTCCGGTCAAATGCGGGTACTTCGTCGTTAATCCAAGCGCTTGCGATCTCGTCGTCCCATAGGTCCCACTGTCGCACTTCATAGGCTTGCTCGCGCCGTTCGGGATCGGGTTCACCCCCTACAATTTGGGGGGTAAATTGCCGCCGTTCGGGACGGTTTCGCTGCGGATTCAGTTGAACATTACGCGGTTGAGCTTTGCCTGCGGTGACCCCGGACATGATCGTTGCGTGGACCTGCTGCGGACCATCTGATGCCGTAAGACCGTTCTGCGTTGCTGCGGTCTGCATGGTTCTTATGACGAAGCGCTCGTCGAGAATTCCGGCCCCTACAAGCGTTCCTAGCGAGAAGGACGACGTGTTTAGCTGGTCATTGCGCTGTCCTGCCGGAGCGGTGCAAACGCGCTGATATTCCCCCTCGACTGCGACCGCGACATACTTATCCATCGTGTCGAAATCGGTCGTTTGAAGCTCGTCGATAGGGGGTGCAACAGCGGCCTGCTCTGATATCGTTTTTCGATCATCTGACAGCCGTTCAAGTATCCATTCAGGACACTGGATCGGTTTTATTTGTGAGGGTTTTCTGCCCTCTACCCACGTGTATTCTGACCCGTTTGGATGCTTACTGGGACCGGCAACAATGTACCCTCCATCCCCCCTTGTATCGATGCCTGCGCCCAGTCTCCCGGCCCGGTTTTTGACCTTCGTATCCACCTTGAAAATGAGGTGTCGACCACGGCCAGTTCTCTGCTCTTGAGTGGGGTCAGGTTCCCCGTGAAGCTCGATCAGATTCTTCCATGTTTGAACGCCTGCTTCGCCGTCGATATCGATAGCGATAATGCCCTCACCGGTCGCGATTCCGATGTTGGCGTCAGGATATTTGTCCCACCACTTACGGATCTGATCGACGTCTCGTGTTGCGAGATAGAGCCCGCGTTTACCGGTGTGAACGTGGCCACAGGACTTGCAGGTATAAGTCTTCGGACCGGGAACGCCATCGGCATCCGTAACCGATTCATCGGGCTTGCCGAGAGGCGCAAGGCACGCATCGCAGAGGTTCATCGGCAGCTTGCCTTCGATCTGCAATGGAAACACACGTAACCCGTAATTCGCGAGGCCTCGGGCGGCATTCCCGAGCGATTTTGGCAGCTCTACTGGCATTATATATCAGCCCCGTTCTGAGTCCTTATTTATCGCCCGATAAATCTTTAAAATATTCTCGCGCCAGAGGGATCATGTCCTCGGCGTCGTCCTTGGTGTCGAATGTAAGAAGCTCGCCATCACCGTCGGCGAGGAATTGCCCAATCCGGCCCTTGCGCTGCCAGATGCCGATCTTCCAGCCTTGGGAGTGGTCCCAGTCGCATATGGGAGTCGCACGAAAGCGGAGGCACTGGCTCATGATAACTCCGCTAAGAGGATGAATGCATATATGAAGGACATGACGCTAATCATAAAGTGAGCGCAAAAGCCGATGAGGCGCTCCTCATCAAATCTATCATTAGCGCTATCTGCACAGCGCAACCCGATGTAAATCAGGACGAGAAACTGGAAGCCTACGGTCATGCCGCGTCCTCCCGCCAGCTGACACGCCTGAATGTCTTTTGATGGTTCTTGGGTAAGTGTCGGTCAAATACGAACCAGGCGAAAGGTTGCGCGGCGTTAGATTTCTTCGGTCCCTTCCACCCATCGCGGTGCATCATGGGAAGGCGCTCAATGCCAACTAGTAATTCCGACAAGTGACCGTCGATAATATCTGATCGACCTGCACCTTCGAGGTAAGCCAACCTTAACAGCATCACGCATCTAGGAACGAGTGTAAGTGAATGCCGAACAAACTCGTTAGCCAGCTTAAAAGGAGGGTTTGTAACGATGCATTCAACGCCTTCGGGAGCTACGTATTCCATAAGAAAATCAACGCCAGACTCCCCATAATCATAGTCGACGAGATCGGTGCAGGTAACTATATGCCCGTGCTTCTTGAGTATCTTTGCTATAGCACCAGGCCCGCAGGCAGGCTCCCAGATTTTACGGGGAAGCGCTAATTCGCGGCAAAGCGTTTCTGTTGCGCAGTCGGGCGTTTCATAGAGATCATTGCCGCGCTCTTTGAGGGCGTGCCGATTTGCTCCGACCCGTGCAAGATTGGACGTCACGCGGCCATCTCCTGTTGATCTTCGGGCGTCAGATAACGGTCCAGAGCTTCGTCAACACCTTTAGGCGCGTAGGTCCTAAGAAACTTCCATATGGCATGCACCTTGACACCGCAGTGCGTCGCAACGATCCGTGCAGATCCGTGCTCCTTACAAAGCTTAAGACGTCGGATGACTTCCTCACGAGGCAAGTTCATGTAACGACGATTTTCGTTCAGCTGAGCGAGTAGATCTTCGTGACCTTTGCTCTTCAGCCACAAATGCAGTCCTGAGGGGGTAATACCTTCAGCTGTCGCTGCATCGAGCAAGCTGTTCTTTTGAGCGATGGCCCTTCGAACACGAACCATACGTTCGCGATAAAGGCGAGCAGTCTTCTCCGATTTATGGTTCAAAACACCAAGCCCCCTTTAATCAGCTCCGGCGACACTATTAACCATACGTTTATTGTTGTCTACGTTTAATCGTAGTTTTCAGCAGTTGATTTATGTGAATAACGTTCGCCCAGTGCGGGAGTTCAGATCAGCCTAAACCAATGCGCGGATCGTCATCGATTATGTCGCGCTTCTTCTTCTCGAATTCATCCTTATGCAAAGCATTTATATGCCGTGTAAAGAGCGCTGTTGCCTTCTCGATTTTGATATCAGGCGGTGCATTGGCGAAGCTGTGTAATTGATGAACCGTGAAGTGAGGCGCGTCACTCACATGGATCTGTCTTTTGGAAAGTTGAAGTGTTGCCCGGATACGTTTCATGGTCTCATCGAAACCCTCAACGTGATAGAAGATAGAGTCGCCATTAGCGGCGTTGCCCCAGTAACTGCGGATACAGTGCCGCATAGCATCGCCCTCTTGAGCGAAATCGAGCGGCGTAGTCATAGCCCTGAATGTAATGCCCTCGATCTCATGGTGATGTGGTGCGGGCGCATAGGACACTTCGGAAACGCCGTACTTCTCGGTTTGCGCTTTGATGTACTTCCGCTCAGAGTCGGCGTTCATTTCGGCAACCCACCGTTCGGCGGCTATGTAAGCCTGCTCCCAGTTCCAACGGGGATCGAAATCTTGCCGGTCATCCGCTCTGATGAAATCGCACATATGTCTGATTTCAGTAACGAAATTCCCGGCCACGACCTGCTGGCGCTGTTTCATGAACCACTCGGTGTGGGTGAGTCTGTCGGCCTTCATCGTTTGATAGTCGACATTCACACGACCGTCACCGTTTTGAACTGGGACATCAATGCGCCGACCCGACCCATTCCAGAACATGGTCACGTTATCGACCCAGTTCCATTCGTGCTCTTGGCCTTCGATCCGATCAAGGCTTTGAGCGACGATAGAGACAGGGATATCGTGCGTCTTGCGGATAATATCGTATCCCCGCGTACGCTTGGCGATCTTGCCGGTGAACTTACGAAAGCAGGGATGGATCTTCAGGCCACGGAGAGTTGGCTTCAACTTTACACCGTTGCGGTCGCACTTCTCCAAGTAACGCGCGACCTGTCGAGGCTGCATTGATTGGCATGCCTGGAAGATCACAGGAGCCTGGTGCAAGTATTGCTGCGCACGCTCACCTTCCGGCATCATATGCGAGAACTTCCGAAGAGTCGGTCGATGCTTCATGTTCGACGTGTCGATGAACTCGTTCACATCGATTCCATTGAACATGAGAGCTTGATTATCGCGTCTGTCGACGCTCCATGTTTGCGACGGCATGTTGTCCACGAGCCCTTAGAATGTGTTTTACCCAGCGAGGGTGGTAGCCACGCCGCTTAGCGATGGCCTCCAACTCTTCACGCGTGCGCGCTTGATCGACTTCAGATTTCCGTTGCTTTCTGATCTCAACGACATCAAGCTCGACCAGTTCGCCGTCTTCGTGTTCGATCTCACGGCTTTCTGTTTCGAACGCATACGCACAATACACACAACGTGTTGCGGAGACCGGGTTTGCTCCGAAACAGTTGTCACAAATCTTCTGAGGCTGGGCTCCTTCGCCGCGTTTCTTCTTACGGCCCTTAAGCTTCCACTCGCGCTCTTCGTCCGGCAGGCCATGCTTTGCCACGTTGCCAGCATGGTCGAGGATGATCGCGTATTCCTTTTCGTCGGAAGCGCGAAGGCATCGACCGACCTGCTGCATGTATAAGCCAAGCGATTGTGTCGGACGTAGCAGAATTGCAGTTTCTAGCTCTGGTAGATCAAATCCTTCGCCAAAGAGATCGACACTCGTCAGCACACGAATATCACCGCGCCTGAAGGCATTGATTGTGTCGCGACGGAATCGGTTGTCGGCTGTGCCGTCCAATTCTTCGGTTACGATACCAGCACGAACAAAGGCGTCCTTGGTTGTATAGGCATGTTCAACAGAACAGCAGAACGCAATCGCGCGAGAGTTCGGAGCGATGTCCATGTAATGCTCGACCGCATCGCCGACGATTTTACTTTCGCTCATCAGATCGCCAAGCTCGCCACGGTCATAGTCGGAGCCGCGATTCCGCACACCGGACAGATCCGGCACATCGTGCGACCAGATACGGAAGTCGGAGAGATAGCCATTATCGATGAGCCAGCGAATAGCTGGGCCAGGCACAAGCGCATTGAACATCTTGTCTAGGCCTTTACCATCGAGACGTTCCGGCGTTGCTGTACACCCGACATGAAAAGCATCAGGACAAAGATCGGCGACATATTGCCATGTCCCCGCAGCGCAATGATGCGCTTCATCCCAGACAATAAACTGTGGCGGGCCATACTGTTCAATCAAACGTTTGGCGCGAGAGCGTAGTGTCTGCACGGAGCAAACCGTTACGAGCTGATTGTAGATTGGACGGAAACCGGCAGCGATAAACCCGTGAGGAACACCGACTGACTGAAGTGTTCGGGATGTCTGGTCGACCAGCTCCTTACGGTGAACAATGAACCAGCAGCGGTTGCCTCTCTGAGCCGCATTGCCGAGCATCGTCGACGAAATAACGGTCTTGCCCCCGCCTGTCGGCAGCTGCATCAGGACGCGCTTATGATGGTGCAAAGCACGCCGGGTCTTGGCCAAGATTTCAGACTGATACGGACGGAGTTTCACAACCCACTCCCCACATCACGTATGGTCTCGGCAATATCTGCAAGCTCAGCGAGATTTTTGAACGCTGCAAATAGACTCATGCCAGCAAACGCATCCATTATTCGGCTGGCGATTGGAGGAACATCGTCCGGCCTCATCGAAGACAGAATCCAAAAAAGAACGGCAAGCCCTGTGAATATTAGAACATCAATCATGCCATCTCTCCGCAGCCGCGACCGAGTTGGCCTGTGTTTTTGCCGTTCTCATCGACAGCGCAAAAACTTTTCCAATCGACCCATCCGTTCGGGCAGTGAAATCCCCACTCGCGAACCTTTGGTCCGGTCACGAACAAAGTGAAACCAGGCTCTATAACCTCTAAACGGTGCGCGTAGTCAGCTGGTCTGTGACGTGTCGCCCCTTGCTCTAGAATAGTGCCCTCGGGGTGTTCGTCGTCCACCTCGCGAAGAATCCCGGACAGGAGCGTTGAGAAGCTTTCCCAAGGATGATCGTGCAGGGCTCTATCATCGTCGTCATGCATGAAGTGATGCAGGTAGACGTTGTGAGTATCGTTCCGAGGCGTAAGCCACCAGCGGCGCATATACGGATCGTGAGCGGGACCTATAAGGAAGTCCGGTTCCCGCGACAGAGCGATCATCTGCCACCACTCCATGGAGATAGATTGTGGTGAAGGACGCGTCACGCTGCTTGCTCCTTCTTCCACAGAGCGATTTCTCGCTCAGCTTCTTCTCGGGTGTATCCGTGATTAGGATTGGTGCCGTAGCAGCCACCGTGTTCGTCATCCCACTCGCGGCAGAAATGCGGTTCTATTCTAGGACCATCCTCGTCCCAGACGATGTCAAAGCGCTCTTCCATGATTAGATTCGCGCGTCTTCCATTTCAGGCTCGGCCTGCTGACCGTTTGGCTGACCACCTTGAGTAACAACTTCGGCTTCGATCACTTCCCCTGTTTGAGGATCGTGAGCGACGCCATCGGTCACGGCGGCAGCAGCGGCTTCGTTCGCGGCATCCATCTGTTGAACCGTTGGCTCTTCAATGACCTCCCCGCTAGCTTCGACGGGCGCTTCCTCTTCCGACTCTTCAACTGGTGCAGATAAGATCGCAGCGGCGGCTGATTTCTTGATCTGTGGATTAGCAACCTCAGTCGCTTCGGCATCGATTGCGTACTGATCGTTGTCGCGATCAAGCATAGCCCTGAGATCGACGCCGTCCTTGTCGCTTGATGATGGCCAGTACTTCGCGGCGCGCTTCAGGACCGTCTTACGAGCCATCTCCGGCCAGTCTGTTGCCCACGGCCCTCTTGGAGGAATTGGTTTACCGTTGCGGTCAGTTTTGTTCGTGGCTCCAGACTTCGAACGGTTTTGAATTTTGATGATGTCCTCTTTGTTCATCCATTCAGGTTGTGACCATGTCCCATCGTGGAATCGGCAGCAGGAATAAGCGCCGATGATTTCACCGCGATCTGCGAGCGCCGGTTCATGAGTGATAGGCGGACCTTCTGTAACGAGCGTCATCTTGAAGATGTCGTTCTCGTAGACCAGCTGGCAGAAGATTGAGCCGATCTCGCCGGAGTTCCGGGCCTTCTTCATTATGCCGTGAACCATCGGCATATACTGAACTTGGTCGATCCACTCATCTCGCCCAGTGACGGGGTCCTTCACCTTGCTTTTGAATGGAACGAGGGCGGAGTCCCGGCCATCGAGCATTAGGCCATCAGCTGCCGCGTGGAGACATGCGCTATAAACGCTTTGTCGTCCGACTTCAGTTTTCATGACCGGGGCCATAGTTGGTTTATCGAGAGCTAGAAGTGCATAGCGTACGAAAGTCTGAGCGCCCATATGCTGAGGAAGCGCGTCAGCGAATTTGCTCTCCATGTTGGTGATTGCAGAGCTGACTCTGGTTTTTGGTGGGGGTGGCGGCGCTGGCTTGGACTTTACGAGTTGTCCACCTTGCGCGGTTCCGTTTTGATCGGTCATGTGATCCTCCGTCTACTATTCAAATTCTTCGTCTGTGGTCAGCTCGTAATCGTATCGATTGAGGCCGGTTTGCTGGATTTCGCGCGGGTAGCCGGGCCAGCGATCCTCTTCGACGCATCGGGCGTATTCTTCGCGAGCGATGTAGAGTTTGCGGCGACCTTCCTCGACGGTTCGAGGGATCAGCTCGTGCACGATGAATTCGAAAGGCGGGTCGCGTTCGATGACGATAAAAACGAAGGCGTTAACCCCCTCACCGCACGCGCGCATGCCCTCAGTGTATTGAACCTCTTGGGCATTGTAGCCGAAAGGCGTCACCGCGTTGCGCACCCAAGGGATTTGTCGAGCGTCAGTGGTGATCTTCACATCGGAAACGAGTTCGATTGCAGGTGAATACGCATCCGGTCTAGCCCGCATCTTCAGGCCAGTGATGGGGTCTACCCAATGGCAGGTCAGCTCGCGGACGGTGCCGACACCCGTGAGTTTTTTGATGAGCGGCTCAGCCTGCGCTTTGTCGCGTATCAGGAGAGCTTTTTCGTAGTCACCCGAGGTGAGAAGCTCCTTCCCTTCGGCCTTGGCTTCCTCCAAAGGCTCTGTCCATTTGAGGCCGCGTCTGTCGGCGGGACCTTTAATATAACGATCTGAGAATTCATCGGGTTCAAGAATGGCGCAGTGAACTGCGCTCCCGATCTTCATTACGTTGGATTCTTCCTTCTCAACGCGTGCATGCGCCCACGAACGCGTGTATCCTGTCCAGAGCGTAGATTTCGAGACTCCATCAATTTTGAGGTAGTCTTCGAAGGGTAAGCCATGGATGATCTGATTTTGAAAAGACGAGGCCGCACCATCGGTATCAGCACCAACAATTGGTGCGGCCTCTGAGTCACCGTCCAAACCCTGGGCCGGTTGTAAATCTGTTTCAGTCGGATCGTTCATGGCGAATCTCCTACGTTTTAACGTACGTTTTTGACCGAGCTAGAAGCGGTCGAGGTGTGATTTTGAATCATGTGCCGGTTCCAGGCGTCGACCTCTTCGGCGCAACGGCGACAGAATGGCTCGGCGGCTTTGTCGCCCCACATCGTACGTACGGTGTCAGCGTCTGCTGTGCATAAGGTGCATTTAGCCCAAGCCATCTGATTCCCCTAAGTTACGATTAACCGTAATTTAAGAGTGACGGCCTGTAAAGCGTAAATTTACGTTAAAGGGGGAATTTTTTCAGTGAAGGCAGTGCGGGCCGGGCGTTACTCCGGCTGTCGGCATGGGTTCCCTATCCGGACGAGTGATCCATGCCTTGTGGCCCTTTCACTCAATGCTTCTACTTTCAGCATCGCCGCACTGATCGAGAGACAACACTTGTCTATCCATCAGTATGGCGTTCAGTGACCGCATCGTATCGATATCGACAATCCTGTTTGTCCCAATACGACCGGTATCCATTGCTCACCACACCACCGCCAGCAACACTGAGAAGCTTCATACGACTAACCCAGTAATCTCGATCTTTTGCGGAGTATTCTTGTACTCTCCCGCCGTCTCTCTCCACGGTGAACAACATCACCCAAGCTCCGCTATGACATCGCCTTCAAGCGCCAGCTTGAGTCCTACAGAAATCCTGTACAAATATTTGTCAGGCCGTTCGATCGTTTTCATGAACGCCTCGTCGACCAACTTCATCTTGGTGCGATTGTTGTGCCTGGCATACATGAACAGATTGCCGCTCGACGATCTTCGGCACCAATAACTGATCACGGCGCTAACCCTGCAACCACATCGCCTTCAAGCATTTCCGCAGTCGAGCAAAACACCATTGGGAATCCAGTACTGTGTTTCCCAGTCAAAATAATGTGTATCTTTGAGATCAAGGTCGCCTTCGAAAACCTCCTTTTCAGTAATGCCAAGCAAACTTGCCGTTTCGCATCGATCATGAAAACTCGTTATTAAGCCTTCAACGGTTTTTGCTAAATTTGATTTCACAGCGCTAACCCGACACAATCAATTACGGAAAAACATAAATTTGTTCGTCGAGCGAATCAACATATTTTATCGATTATCTGGGATCTGAATTGGCATCGTTTCCACAGTTAGTTGACATTACTATCGTTAAAATTGCTTGCCATGTCGCATGACAAAAATGCAATACTAGTGCCAATAGGGAGAAAATTGCAGCTAACTCTCGTCAGAAGAGAATAACTTTGGGATGATCATGTTTTGTAATCGAGGCGCAAAAGTCTATACCGATCAAGGGATTGGAATGGTGACCTTCAGAGGCACCACGGGGGAAAGATTTATTGAGAAAGACATTGTCACTGTGGCACTGACTAAGCACAGCCTTGGCGAGGCCATAAAAGCAATGGTTGAACTTTATAAAGAGCTAGATGAAGCCCCAGTGGAGTGGCATCAAGAGGCGGCTTCCATGGCTTCGGCCTGATCTGTCTTTGAAGGCTTGCCGTCTAGCTTATCCATAGCCTTGTCGAGCGACGCCAGTCGATCAAACATAGATTGCTGCCAGGATGTACTCGTCATGTCCTTAATGGTCATGATCGGGACACCGCTCGCATTCGAGAGGGCTGTGAGAGAGTACCGCTTATCAGCGACACCTTCTCGCATACGTGTGAGAACTTCAGTTACCATACGCAATAACTATTACGTTTTTCCGTACTCTGTCAAGATTCGAAATTACGTTATTCAGTAAATGACGCAGCTTACGGCTTAACGTATAGTTTTCGAGTGGTTGATCTCGAAGACATAGAGCAGATTCGAAAGTTTCTGAATTCGGACCAGGTCCGCATTGCGCGGGTTGCCGATGAAGCCAGAGTCAAGCCGACGACGCTTTATAGCTTCGCCTGCGGGGATACCACGACACTTCGCTTTGATACTTTAGAGAAGCTGCGCAAGGCGCTTAGACGGCTATTCCCGGAGAATACCCGCGACCTTGAGCTGGAAGCCATTCTCGATGAGTGGGGCAGCATATCGGTGAGCAAGCGCAAGATCTTGGCAGAGACCGCACGCGCCCTGTCTCGCAACGAATCATAATCCAAAACCAAGCCTGAATTTTTATCAAAACGTTAATCTTTTCAACGTGACTACGGTTTGACGTATTTTTCTGTTGACGTTTACTACGGTTTTTCGTAAATACTGGGTAACAGATAGAGGCGGAATACGGTGATGGACGGAAATCAATTTGACTATGCGCGGAAGGTAAACCTCGAAAATGCATTTGAAGCACGCCTTGATGAGAGGGACACCCTTATCGACAGATTTGCCAGAGGTGAGATCACGCTTCGCCAGCTTAAGAATAGGCGAAAAATCATCAGCCGGAATGTCGACCTGATGGGTAGCATGATTAGCGGAAAGATCACTGACCCTAAGATGTTTGCCTTCCACTCTGGTGAGAAGACCGACAGGCCGATGCAGATCGCACTGCTTCAAGTGAGGCAAAAAGGTTACCGCAGAGAGCTTCGCTACATCGACGAAGATATCGCCGCGCTTACCACTCACATTCAAAGAACGACAGGATTAGTCGATGCCCATCACTAAAGACCTAAAGCGCCGCTGGATTGAGCGCCTCGAAGATCCAAAGTCTAAGCATCAAGCATGCGCATTGATAGGTCCACATAATGCCATGTGTTGCCTTGGTCACTTGGCAGACATGCATGGCCTTCTGAATCATGAAACAGGGGCAATAATTGTTCCAGAGCAAGAGCTTCCAGACACTGCGCGATGGTTTGGATCAAACGGTCTTTGCTCCGTTAGAATTATTGATGACTTTGTCGATCCAGAGTCGCTCTTCCTGTTTGGCCTAACAAAAAAAGAGCAGATCATGCTCTCTAAAGCCAACGACCGCGAAGGCGAATTTCCAATTGAGATGATCAAAGATCTGCCGGAGTTCGACTGATGTCTGACGACCTCCTCCACCTTAGCCAGCGCGCTGATCAGCTGCTTATGGAAAAATACCAAGGCAACGCCAGAGCGCAGCTGTCCCTCACTGCCGGGAAGACCGTCAGCCGAGACATGATAGCGATTGCCAAAGCCGAAAGAAACAAAGTTGGGAGACGCACCGATGGGTGACATGGCGGACTATTACGACGAGCGCGAAGAACCGTTTGACACGCGCCCTCAGCCCGAAGAAGGCGAATGGATCACCGCAGATGGCGAGTGCATCAAGGTCACGAAGATGGAGCCGATGCATCTTCGGAACACGATCAGATATCTCCAGCGGAACCATGACGGCAGCGAATGGGCGGAGGACTGGATCGACGTTTTTCAGGACGAACTAGATCGCAGGCGGAGTGAATCGTCATGAGCGACATAGAGCGTGTAACTCTCGAAGAATTTCAGAGCATGATCAAGGCGCAAGAAGTGCCTATCGAGGATGTAAAGTTTGAATGCCCAATCTGCAAATCAAGGCAATCAGCTAATGACCTAATTGCCGCTGGTGCTGGCAAAGATCTCGATGAGGTCGAGAAATACTTGGCATTTTCATGTGTCGGGAGGTTCACCGGCACTGGGGAATACAATTCCGAAAGTCACGTTCCGAATAGCGGGTGTAATTGGACGCTTGGCGGTCTTTTCCAGCTTCACAAGTTTGAGGTTGAAACACCGGACGGCCATGTTCACCCAAGATTTAGGCCGGTCGAAAATGCCTGACATCAGCTGGCATAAGTTCACCCAGCACCACTGGAAGACCGATCTGAAGGACGGCACACGGCTGGACTATTGGCCCACCAAGAGCAAGTGGAAGCACGCCGGACAAGTAAGAAACGGTGACGTCTACTCGTATATCGAAGAGTACGCGAAGCACGGCTTCACCACGTCTGAGCAGGACAAGGTGATCCTGTCCTCTCATTGGGGCTTCGAACAAATTGACGGGGGAGTTGGCGTTTATGTGACGCACGGCCCTCTGACGCCATCAGAGGCGGCTGACACGGCCATCAAAGCCCTTGGGCTCGCCATAGAATACTATCAGAAGCAAAGGGCTCGGGCATGATCGATATCGGCAATCATGAAATGAATCTCCCATGGTGGGTTCATCCATCTGAACCTGGTCGGGTGCTGGACAACACCGGCGTGCCTGTCGCGTTTGGATCGAGCACAACCACGATGATCAGAGAGGATACAGGGACACGGGAGTACGAAACGACCGACACCGCTGCCGGAATGCGGGCGAGGATTATCGTTGATGCGGTGAACACCGCCTACGGGTTCGAGACGCCGGAATATTCGGCTTAATTTGGGAGGCTGACATGCCAGACGAGAGAAGCGACGCAAACGACAGCATCAACCGCATTTACGGTGCGGCTGGGAATGGCGGCATCAGTAAAAAGCTCGAAAAATCGAAAGCTGAGATCATGCATGAAGCGCTGGATCTGATCGCGACGACTATGCGGATGTATCGAAGCGGAAACGATCAGCACCCCGTCGACCGGGTTTACAACTATGCCATGACCGCGCTCGATACGGTCGGCTCTGTTGCTGATCTCAAATCCGGCGAATAAGCGATGCCAAGTGATGTCCAACCCGTTCTGGTGACGCTTTCAGACGCAAAGCAGATCCTAGGTGGAAGACATCCGGCAACCTTTGGAATCAGTCCTGTTTGCGGCTCTGGTCGCGGGCAAAGGTACTACGTACCACTTTTGCTTGAAAAGATTGACGAAGTAGCAAGGGGTTATCGCGATTCTCCTGCGCCGGAGGCGAACGACAATGGAGAACACGAAAGCGAGCAACTCAAACGGCTCAAGGAGAGGTTTGGGGGTGGATCTTAAGGGAATTAACCGAACGTGGTCTAAGCGTACGGGGACTCTATTTGTCTACGCTTGGCATGGCGCGGGCGCACCACAGATCGGAAAATACAAGGGGAAAAATCGCGCTGAAGCAGAACGCGCTGAGCGAGAAGATTCAGCAGGTCTTGCCGGGCGCTATTCAGATGCTGTCGGATCTTCAGTTCCCCACCTGAGAGTGTTCGCTGGAGTCATCGCCCGTTATCGAGAATGGATGTTGAAGCACAGCGATCTGGCAGACTCCACGAAGGAGCTGCGATCCATTTATCTTGATGAGATCAACGAAGTTTTTGGAGAGTGCACGACCCGCGAAATGCAGGCTCAAGGCATACGCGGAATTATCAAAGGCTGGCTAAGGTCTATGGAGCACTCACCCGGAAAGCGCGAAGCGTGCCAGGGGACACTCTCGACGGTTTACACTTGGGCCGTTGATGAAGAGATCATGCATCGTAGCCCGATGAAGGGAATCGCACACCAAAAGCAGGCCTCGAATCGCGCCCATATGATATGGTCAGTCGACCAGGTTGAACTGGTAGCCCAAACATGTCCCGAAGCTTTACAGAGAGCGATATGGCTGCTCTGGCATACGGGCCTGCGAACGGTCGATCTCTGTAAGCTTAACTGGAACCACATTCATTGGGACAAGCGTCTGATCATAAAACGATGTCAGAAGAACAGTGTCGACGCCTACATTCCTATCACTGATGATTTGGAGATTTTGCTAAGACAGTGCCCTAAAGTATCGACGCACGTCGTAACCAACACTTTGGGGCAGCCGTATAAGAATGAGAAGAGCTTCCAGAAAACGCTTCTGAAGAAGATTCGGAAGGCTGGCATTTCAGACCTGACTTTGCATGACCTGAGAGGCACGCGGGCCACCCATGTATTCGCCAGTGGCGTCAGTGACGCGGATGCTGAAAAAATAATGGGATGGGCTTCCGGCAGAGGCGGAAAGATGCGCGGGACTTATGGAGATCCTGATACGCTTGGAATAGCGGCAGCAAACCGTTTGAGAGCAAAAGGGTGATTCTAATAGAATCAATGTGCTATTGCGACCATGTTTTGAGGCCAACACACTGTAATAATTACGGTTTGCCTTACTGGCCATGTAAGGGAGTCGTAGGAGCTTGTGAAGTGAAAATTCGTGTGAAGACTGCGCGAGCCCGTGCGCTGTCAGCCGTCGTCGTCTCGGCCTTTATAGCCTTTCGCCACAACATAGATTTCGGGGGATCCGGCCCGACTTGCAGCTGGTTTAATGTGTTTAACCGACTGAAAGCGATCTTTCAGCCGATTGAGCATTTCCGGCGTTGCGCCGCCCTGGAAAACCTTCGAACAAAATGCGCCGCCGGTCACCAGATGGGTTTCAGCAAAATCGAGAGCCAAATCAGCAAGCGCCGACGTACGTAAATGGTCGGTCTGGCGATGGCCCGTCGTGTTTGCGGCCATGTCAGATAGAACGAGGTCAGGAGACCGGCTCAGCCCTTTCAGCAACTCTCCAACGTCGTCCGCGCTATTGATATCTCCCTCGACGATATGAACCCCTGCGAGAGGTTCGACAGGTAGGAGATCTATGCCGGCAATCTCTGCGGCCTTCATCTCTTGCAAAACCTGAAGCCATCCGCCGGGGGCACAGCCGAGATCGACCACGCAGATGCCCGCTCGCAAGAGCGATGCTTTTTCATCGATCTCTTTGAGCTTGTAAGCTGCGCGGGCGCGGTAGCCTTCTTTCTTTGCTTTCTGGACGTAAGGGTCACTGAGCTGGCGTTCGATCCAGCGCTTCGAGCTTTCCGAGCTCGCATTGTACGCCGTGACCTTACGCTCGCCGATGCGACGACCGGAGGTCTTCTTCTGAGACTTGCCGGGACCCTTCCAACGGCGTTTCCCATCATCCGCCATGGTCACTTACCTCGTGATTGGTGCCCTGATGGCTGGTACCGTTATTAGCATTCGCGGCGCCCTTTGACTTGCCGCTCCTCCGCCGGCGCGATCCGCGTCCGTTGGGCTTCTTGCGATGCATCATCGAGAGCAACAATCCCTCCCGGAGCCCCCGGTCAGCAACGCAGAGTTCCGGTGCGGACCAGATTTCCATAGCGGCTTGAAGAATCGCGCAACCGGAGAGCATCAACCCTGCCCGCTCTTTGCCGATCGTCGGCATTTGTTCGCGGCCCTTCATCCCAGCGGACTTCAGCCGTTCGATGACGCTGAATGTGTCCTGATGGCTGAGCGTCATCCCATCCACTGCATCGCGGCGATACCGTGACAGACCGCTGTGTACGCCGGCAAGGCAAGTGACTGTGCCGGACGTGCCTATGAGCCTAGCCCCGGTGCCGGTCATCGCGTTCTTCATTGCCAGACCGTCCGACCAAGTTTCAAACGTCCTGCGCGCTTCGGCGAGCATCAGCGGAAACGCATCTGTCTCGTTGTGGTTTGAAAATGCTTCGGTGAGTGTCACCACACCCAGCGGGAAAGAGGCCCAGGCCTTAATGGGAACTTTGTTGACCAGCGATTTCAGCGTCGACTCACCAATAGACGATACGTCCAGAAACGAGATTTCAGTCGATCCGCCGCCAATGTCGAGGACCATTACGAGCTCCGCCTTGTCGTCGATCAGATCGTGGCAACCGACGGCCGCTAGGCAGACTTCTTCCAAGGGTTTGATGATCTTGAAAGTGAGTCCGGTTTCCTCACGAATCCGCCGAACAAATTCATCACTATTGCTCGCCTTTCTGCAGGCTTCGGTAGCGATGCAGCGCACTTGCCCGACCTTGTGGTGACGCAGTTTGCGTTTGATCGCGGTCAATGCGTTGATCGCGCGATCCATCGCTGCATCGGAGAGTTTTCCGCTGACGACGAGGCCTTCGCCCAAGCGAGCGATCTGTGAGTGGGAATCCACGACAGAGAAACCATCGCCCTGGCGGTGAGCGATGAGCAACCGGCAATTATTCGTACCCAAGTCCACCGCCGCGAAGAGCGGTGACTTTCGTTTGCGGCGCTGCGCCTTCTCGCGGGATTGGCGCTGCGCATTTTCTCTAGGCATTTGCAAGCCCAATCTGATATGCGTTGAGCGTTCCTTAGCACAGGGCAATGTGATGACCGAAGGCCGAAATCCATTCCAAAAACTGTTCAGAGCGTTTTCCGGTGAGAAACCTGCCGTTGAACCTGCTGAACCAGTTGAGGAACTGGAGCCTTCAAATCGCGACATTCGCCAGGCGAAATTTCAGATTGGCCAGGTTGTCCGACACCGTATGTTTCCGTTTCGCGGTGTCATATTTGATGTCGATCCGACCTATTCAAATTCAGAGGACTGGTACAACTCCATTCCGGAAGAAGTGCGTCCTCATCGCGATCAGCCCTATTATCATCTCTTCGCTGAGAATGAGAAAACGCATTACATCGCCTATGTCTCGGAGCAGAACTTACTTGTAGATACAAATCCGGACCCTGTGGAGCACCCTGAAATTCCGGAGTTCTTCGATTTCCGGAATGGCGAATACGAACTCAAGCAACGCATCTCAAACTAAGCGCTTCTAAGTCGCGTCCGGCTGATTCTCAGGGACAGCCTGTTTGAACGCATCGAGTTCAAGACATGCAGCGTCGACCTCTGTCAGGCGCGGAAAAGCGGTAAGATCGACGTTAAACCGGCGAGCATTATAGACTTGCGGCACGAGGCAGATTTCGGCCAGTGTGGGCGTGTCACCAAACAGAAATTTATGTCCATTCGAGCGCTCGGCAGTTTTTTCTATCGCGGCAAATCCCCTATGTATCCAGTCGGCATACCAGTGTGATACCGCATCATCCGTTGCACCAATATCCTGTCGCAATGCCTTGAGAACAGATAGATTATTCAGCGGATGAATATCACATGCGATAATGTCTGCGGCAGTTCGAATCTGCTGACGCAGCCACGCATCACCCGGCAACAGGGACGGTTCCGGATACATCTCGTCAAGCCATTCGAGAATTGCCATGGATTGGGTCATCACAGTGCCATCGGCTTCGAGAGCGGGCACGCGCATTTGTGGGTTTATGGCTCGGAAGTCTTCACCGACCTGCTCGTTTTTGCCCGGCGCTATGTTCACGGCGATTGTTTCGTAGGCGACCCCCTTAAATGCGAGGGCAATTCGTAGCCGATATGCGGCCGACGAGCGCCAATAGGAATAGAGTTTCAACGCCATTGATGACTGTCTCGCTTCAAAGGGGTGTGATCACCCGGGGATTGCAATTTCCATGATTTTGGCGCAACTATAAAAAAGTTTCAAATGAAACTAAATGTTCTGACGCCGCTAAACCTCTAAGGCTCCAAGACCCATGACAGACACCCAAGACGCCGATCCAGTAACTGGAGACGACTTTACGATTCCTCAGAACTGGTCCGCATATACCGCCGAGGACCACAAGGTATGGGATCTGCTCTACAAGCGCCAAATGGATGTGTTGCCCGGGCGGGCCGCTGATGAATACATCAACGGACTTGAAGCGCTCGACCTCGGCGGTGGCGGAATTCCAGACTTTGAGAAAATGTCGGATGAGCTTGAAGCGCTGACAGGTTGGCGCGTCGTCGCCGTGCCCGGCCTGGTGCCAGACAGAGTATTTTTTGAGCATCTCGCAAATAGGCGATTCCCGTCCGGTAATTTCATCCGCAAACGGGACGAGCTCGATTACCTCGAAGAGCCGGATGTTTTCCACGATGTGTTCGGCCATGTTCCCATGCTCACCAATCCGGTCTTCGCGGACTATATGGAGGCGTACGGTAAGGGCGGTTTGCGATCGCTCGAGTATAGCGGCCTAAAGAACCTCGCAACGTTGTACTGGTACACGGTCGAGTTCGGTCTCATCAATACACCTAAGGGTTTGCGCATTTATGGTGCTGGGATCGTCTCTTCACGGACCGAAAGCATTTTCGCATTGGAAGCCCCCTCGCCGAATAGAATTGGGTTTGACCTAATGCGAGTCATGGCCACTGACTATCGCATCGACGACTTCCAACAGACCTATTTTGTGATCGACAATTATAAGCAGCTTTTCGACGCTACTGTCGGTACTGACTTCGCACCGCTTTATGAGCAGCTGAATGGCGAGTTCGCTCACGCGCCAGGCGATGTGCTGGATGCTGATCAAGTGCTCACCAAAGGCACTCAGGCCTACTTCGAAGCCGGTGGGCGTCTAGCCGATGCTTAAGTGCGGGATTGGTGCCAGCGTTTAGAGACCTTCTAGATCCAGCACTTTTAGGAGCTCATCGCGGGCCTTACGGCACTCAATCGCAAATGCTGGATCAGCGAGATCGCGAGGCGACAGCTCTTCCCGATAGGTTCTCCGAACGACCTCCTGGAGGGCATCAATTTTTTTCTCATCAAGGAATACGCCCTGATGCGCTGCGGCGATCTCGTCTTCGGTCATTACCACGCGCAAGCGAAGGCAGGCCGGCCCTCCTCCGTTGCGCATAGACTGGCGCACATCGACATATTGGACACGGCCAATCGGGCCGTTCCCCTCAACGAGGCGCTCGCAGTAAGCTGCCGTCGATGGTGTGTGGCGGGTCTCGGTTGGCGCCAGCAGCACGAGGCGATCTTCGCCCGGCCACTGGAGCAGTTGCGAATTGAAAAGGTAGGACGAAATGGCATCGGCAAGTGGCACTTCCTCATCCGGAACCATGACCGGCTTCAATTCGAAAAGGCCGTCGGCGGCTCGGCCGATGTCTTCCAGTGTCGCCTCGGTATTCTCGAAGGCGAATTCGTGGAAGAATAGAGTGTCCAAAGTCCCGACACAGACGACATCATTATGGAATGCGCCAGCCTGAATAGCTTTGCGGGCCTGCCGGGCAAAGACTGTGCGCTCGGGCCGAAGCCCGTGAGATCGAGCGATGCACTCGCTGGCGAGTTTCGTCTGGCGCGCTGGGAACCCGGTCGTGCTTTCCCCCGCTTCACGTCCGTAGACGAATAGCTCTACACCTTGCGCTCCGTGTTCAGAGCATAGGCGCACATGATTGGCCGCGCCTTCGTCGGAGAAATCGGGGTGCGAAATTAGCTTAAGCCCCGGAGCGAAATTCGGATGGTCCCTCCAATCAAGCTCCTCGAAACAGTATGGCCCAAATATGGATTTGGCCAACCGTACCGTTGCTGAACCTGACTCCATATTGCGATGTAACATAGTGAAAAGGTTTGCTGGAGAAATGTGCAAGCGCCCGTCTTCTGTATCAGCGGACGGGGACACAGTACCTGCATTTGCAGCCCACATATCACTTGCTGAATATGCTGTTTTCAGCAGATGTGGTTCCTTCTCTGCAACTTTGTAAACGACCATGTTGCCGTGCTCAGCGCTTGAAAACCCTGCCATGTTCAAAAACCAGAAGTCTGGTCTTGCCATGGGCGGCAACACGCCCTGCTTCAGTCCGGCCTTCACGAGCAGGCGCATTTTTTCGAGGCCTTGAAGGGCGGCGTCGCGCGGGCGGGAGATGTCGCCAGCATTATTGGCGCTCGCAAGATTGCCGTCGGAGAGTCCCCCATAATTATGGCTCGGGCCAATCAGGCCGTCAAAATTCACTTCCCAGGCTTTGCTCATTTTGGAAATCCTTGTGCGGACAACCGTTCTGCTTTCGGCGCAATCTGACTCGCCTGAGGCCAGGCGCAATAATCCGCTGCATAATACGCCCCCGGACGAAAATTACCGGAGTGACCTGGCCCACCAAATGGCATCGCACCACTTGCGCCCGCTGTGGGTCGATTTCGATTTAGAATGCCAGCTCGAAGCCTTAGATAGGCCTCTGCCCACAAATCATCATTGTCAGAGACAAGCCCTGCAGACAGGCCATATTTCGTCGCATTCGCTCGCTCTATGGCTGCCTCAAAACTTGGCACACGGTAGATCTGCAAGAGTGGACCAAAAAGCTCCTCATCGGGAATATCTCGCGCTTCAGTAACATCTATGACACCAGCGGTGACAAAGCCCCCGCCACGATCCATGCGCTTCAATCGCCGAAGGGACTTACCGCCAGCTTTGGAAAGCATGGCTTGAAACTCCGTGGCATTTTCTGCCGCTTGCTCGGAGACAAGTGGCCCCATGAAGATGTCTTCTTCGTCATAGGCACCGATGCGAAGTGACTTGGCTCTATCTATGACGGCGTCGGCAACTGCATCACCAAAGTCGCCTTCCGGAAGAATCAAACGCCGCGCGCAGGAACATCGCTGTCCCGTCGTAAAAAATGCAGACTGTGCAGCGATGTCTGCAGCGGCGTCTACATCACCCGCATCCCAGATAATCAGCGGATTGTTGCCGCCCATTTCGAGAGCCAGAATAACTTCGGGTCGCCCGGCAAAATGACGATGAAAGAACAATCCGGTGGCCGCAGAGCCGGTGAACAATAGCCCGTCTATGTCAGCGTCCAGCAAGGCCGCCCCTGTGTCGCGTCCGCCATGAACGATATTTAGGTACCCAGCGGGAAGGCCCGCTTCGGTAAATGCCTCGACCATAATTTCTGCGACCGACGGCGCGAGCTCCGACGGCTTGAACACACACGTATTTCCAGCGAGCAAGGCGGGAACGATGTGCCCGTTGGGCAAATGTCCAGGGAAGTTGAATGGCCCGAAGACCGCCATAACGCCATGGGGGCGGTGATGCAGCTCCAAACTGCCGAACGCTGCATCCGCTTGTGTGTCGCCGGCGCGCTCCGTCTGGGCACGGATCGAAATTGCAACCTTGCCGACCATGGCGCTCACCTCGCCATTTGCCTCCCAGGCGGCCTTTCCCATATCGCGGCTAATGGCTTTTGCGATGGCATCACGACGCGCTTCCAGAGCTTCTGCGTACCGATTGAGCGTATCGGTACGTTCTGCCTGTGGACGGCGGGCCCAATCTGGAAATGCAGCTCTTGCGGACGCCACGGCGGTTTTGACTTGATCAGCATCCGAGGCTTTCCCCGCCCAGGAAACCTCTCCTGTTGCCGGGCATGTCTTGCTGAAATCAGCCCCCAGACCGACTTGCCATGCACCGTCTATAAAAGCGCTGTTACTGGTCATGACCGAACCCATATTCTAGCTGTGTCCCCGGGTGACAGTCGCAACACGTCCATTGTTTCTGCCGGCAGAACAATTACAGCCTCACCCTCTAGCTGTCCTGTTAGCTGAGCACATCGATAGTCTTCGAGACGATTGTTAGAGATCAGCCCCGTGAGCGGCGCGTCGACATCACCCTGCTTTACTTCGACAACCCTGCTTTCTTTGATCGTTCGTATGTTCTCGCGGACAACGGCCATCATAGGCCCGCCATCGAAGATGTCGACGGTTCGCTCAAACCGAAAGCCCTCCCACTCAAGCAGCTTCATGGCACCCACGCCATCAGCGTGACAACGACCAATAACCTCACTCGCCTCGGTTGGCAGAAGATCAATGTAAACGGGGTATTTCGGCATCAGATCCAAGATGAACTGGTTGTCTGATACGGCGCTCAAATGATCAGCGTCTTGAAAGCTCATCTTGAAGAAGTGCTTGCCGAGGCAATCCCAAAACGGGGTTCGGCCATCCTTATCGACCACACCCCGAAGCTCTGCCAGCACCCTGTCACCGAATCTCGTCTCATCCGTTGCCATCAGCAGATAGCGGGACTGAGCCGCCAATCGACCCGCGCCGCTGCCGCGATGCTGTTCCTTCAAGAACAGAGTTCCGACCTCAGTATGGCCAACGAACTCATTCGTCAGCACAAGGACATCCATATCGTAGCGTTTGTGAGCTGCCTGACTGGCCTGAGCCACCGTGATAATGCGGTAATTGAAGAACGGTTCCTTAATACCGGTTCCGGCCTTCACCGCTGAGCACCCTACGACCTCTCCTGAGGCGACATGCTCCATCATCATCAGGTATTTGCCATATTGCGGCTCGGCCAATTGACCGGAAAATGCTTTGGCTGAGTTTTCCAGACGTTCAGTCAGACGGCCCCGATCTACTGGCAGGCTGGTAAAACCAGTCCCCGAAAGTTCCGCCAGTTCCATCAACGCGTCGAGATCCTCGACGCGCGATGGACGCATGACATAGCCTGTCATGGCATCATTGCCTTAATGGCAGCTCCGTCGATGCGACCGTCGGCAAGTCGGTTCAAGAGAAGCGCTGACAATGCCGCTCTGACGGAGAAGCTCTCCGTAATGACGTATTCTTCGTCGGAGTGAATTCGCCCTCCGTGGACACCGAGCGTATCAACGTTGGGTACGCCGGCGGAGAAAATGTTGTTCCCCTCGCAAACCCCACCAGTATCAACGAATTCAAGCTCAAGTCCCAACGCCCTGCCTGTTCCCTGAACCGCCTCAAAAAGCGCTTGCTGTGCGTTGTTTCGCGGTTTTGGCGGCCGGTAGAAGCCGCCGTGGCGGTGTGCGCTTATGCCGTCGCGCTTGCCCGCATCGAGCACAAGGCGATCTACTTCAGCTGTGGCCCAGGCCGCAGAGTCAGTATCCGGTGCGCGAGCACCAAACCGCACGATTGCCAAGTCGGGGACAATATTCACAGCGTTTCCGCCTTCGATCTTGCCTGTGTTGAATGTGACGCCGTCACGCCGCCCATTCAAACCCTCTAGATCGGCGACGAACTGCGCTGCGGCTGCGATCGCACTGCGCCCCTCTGCATGGGCACGACCCGCATGGGCAGCCTTGCCTCGCAGGACAACATCAAACACGGCGGAGCCCTTGCGCGCACCGCTCATGGCACCGTTCTCCATGCACGGCTCATAGGTCATGCCTATATGAGCCCCAGATGACGCTGCTTCGCGAAGCGCTTCTGCGCTGGCAAAATTGCCGATCTCCTCATCTGGCGTAATTACGATCTTGTATCCCAGCCGATCTTTCAGCGAGCTAGCCTCGAAGACGGACAAAGCCTCAAGCATCAGTCGTAGACCGCCCTTCATGTCCGCAAGACCAGGTCCGTTCAAACGGCCATTGCCGAGATCCGTGACGGAGAGAAACCCAGACTCCTCTGGAAAGACGGTGTCGTAATGACCGCTCATGACGATCTGAACCGGCGCGTCGGGCCTTGCCTCAGCCCGAATAATCGGACCAGTGTCGACCGTGGCGACATTGCCCGATTGATCAACGGTCTCAAATGGAACTGCTTCTTCCAGTTTTATATCTGCTTCGAGGCGGCTGAACGCATCACCGAGCTGCGGCGCGAAGCTCTTCAATCCCGCAGTATTGTAGCTGCCGGTATTAATCTCGGCCCATGAAACCGTCTCTGCGACCATGTCTTCCTGGCGGTCGTTGAGGCGTTCTACTGCCTGGCGGTCTTCGGGGCTCAGGTCCATTAATTGATCCATAGTCCCCCTGTTTCATGGCTTTGAAGCTGAGGCAAGTCCTCGAATAGGCGCACAGACTTCAGATATCTAAGACAAAAAAGGCCCGACCAATTGGCCGGGCCTTCCTTTGATTGCGGTTCGCTGTTTCTAGCGCACGAAGATCGTGACTTCGGAACGGCGGTTAAGAGGCTCGCGGACACCGTCACTGGTAGCACGGGCGAGTTCTGATTCGCCTTTGCTATCCTCGCTGATGACCGTTGCATCAACACCGCGTGACGTTAGCGCATCTCTAACAACCGCTGCTCGGCGAGCAGAGAGTCGTTGGTTGTATGCTGACGCACCAGATGCATCTGTGTGGCCAACGATCGAGACCGATCCGACAGCACAGTCTGTACGGCTGCCGATATTGGATACGGCTTCATCAACCACTGCTGTTGCAGCGCTGGTGAGGTCAGCACGATCCCACTCGAAGTACACCACGAACTGCTGATTGAGCGTTGAACACTCAGCCAGAGTTGGAGCCACGAGTTCCGCAGGTGGCGGAGGTGGTGGTGGCGGAGGTGGTGGCGGCGGAGGAGGTGGCGGCGGAGGTGGCGGCGGAGGCGGTGGAGGTGGCGGCGTAGAGCCGAACTTGTACCGCAGACCAACCGTAATGGTATGGTCATCATAATCTGCGCTATAAGGAATGGTTCCGAGCGCAGTTTCGGATGAGAAATCCAGATCCGTCACGTTAAACCAGCGCCAGCCAAGATCTGCCGTCAAGTTCTCAGTAATGTCGTAGCCAACACCAGCCATGATCTGCCAAGCAAAGCTTGTGTCTTCATCTGACAAGCGGTTGGCCGCAATCTGGGCACCTGTACCAGTGGTCGCCGCGAGGTTTGCCGCAACGGCCTTCACCTGGGCCAGACCAACACCACCACCGACATAAGGTGTCAGCGGGCTTTCAATCGGCACATCGTAAAGAAGGTTGACCATGGCGTCCCAAACCTGGGCGCTGCCATCCTCAGACAACGGTCCGAGTGGCCCTACTGCGGTTTGCGGTGAGCCGAGGAATTCAGAGCTAACGTCGGTGTCAGAAGCGCGATAGCCGAATGTCGATTCAAGTCTGAGCCCGTCACCGAACTCATAACCGCCACCGATCCAGGCACCGAAGCCTGTTCTGACATCAGACCGCTCGGCGATTGAGCCCGCAGTCGATGTGGCCGGATCCGTGTCGAGGATGCCCGACAGCACGGACCCAAGGTCGGCACGAACGTACCAACCTTCGTCGTCTGCAAAGGCGAGACCGCCATTTGCGGCGAGAGCGATGGCTGCGCTCGCTGTTAAAAATTGTTTTTTCATACCCATCCCCTTGTGGAACCGCCCAAGCACCATTGCTGACCGGCTGCAGGAAATTTTTGACGCGCATCGCATACGCGCACGGTCGAGAGATTAGGAGTTTTTTTTCCGCTTGGCGAGCCTCGAATTGAGGTGGATTGGCGGTTAATGCCGATTTTCCGCGCTGCCGCGTCGTTCATGCAACAGATTAACCATGATTAAGGCTATTATCCAGAAAATACACACTTTTTTGTCAAAATTTCTAGGTGATTTGCAAGGAAGTCCTTGCACCCGATTGTCAAATTTCCATCCAGACTGGCAAGAACTCGCAGCCCAAACGCGCGATGATTCGCGCCCTGCCTGACCTTAGGCGACCGTTGCACTTCCAAAGCACATCTGCTGCCTAGTTGGCACAAACCAATAAAAGGATCGGCGCTATGGGGTATTCACCATTCAATCTGTCGGGAAAAACCGTTCTCATTACTGGCGGAAATGCCGGAATAGGCCTCGGAATGGCGGAAGCGGTCGCGTCGGCAGGTGCTGATGTTGCGATTTGGGGGCGTAGATCTGACGAGAATGACGCAGCGGTTGCAGCTCTCAGTTCCCTCGGCGAAGGGGATGTCAAAGCCTGGTCCGTCGACGTGTCAGATGAAAGCGCTGTGATAGAGGGGATGCAGGAAACTGAAGCGGCTTTCGGTCGGATCGATAGCTGTTTTGCCAATGCTGGCGTCGGTAGAGGTGCGACCTCTTTCTCCGAGATGACAACCGAAACCTGGCGATACAATATGTCGATCAATATGGAGGGCGCATTCTGGACGCTGCGAGAGGCGGTCAAATCGATGGTTCGCCGTGCCGAAGCGGGAGATCCGGGCGGCTCGCTTGTTGGGGTCGCGTCCCTCGCCGCCATTGAGGGAGCTGGGCGAAATCAGGCGTATGCAGCAACCAAAGGTGGCTTGATATCGATGCTGAAATCGATCGCCGTAGAACATGCGCGCTTCGGTGTTCGGGCCAACGCCATTCTGCCGGGGTGGATCGCAACGGACATGACAAGCGGTGCCCAGGATAATGAGACTTTCACACGAAAAGTAATATCTCGGGTTCCGGCAAGGCGATGGGGCGAACCGAGTGATTTTGGCGGAGTCGCAGTATATCTCGCTTCGGATGCGTCCGCCTATCATTCTGGCGATACGTTTGTCGTCGATGGCGGATATGCAATCTTCTGAAGTCCGCCGAATACAAAAAGGCCATCCCGAAGGATGGCCTTTTCAAAATATCAAGTTTTGAGAAGCGCTTAGCTACCGCTTGCGGTTTCCTCAGCAGCTTCCTCGACACCGTCGACCACTTCTTCCACGCGGTCCTGAACGGCATTCGCAGCGTCGCCGGCAGCATCTGTGGCCGCGTCAACGGCATCACCCGCAGCGTCGGCAACATCTCCGGCAACATCGGTTGCGCCATCAACGACGTCAGACGCTGTATCAGCGATGGCATCGCCCGCATCGGAGGCGGCGTCGACAGTAGCATCGACAGCGTCACCTGTTGCTTCAGCAGCAGCGTCAACAGCATCTCCGGTCGCCTCTACGGCGTCACCTGCAGTTTCCACCACCGCATCCGCAGCGTCGGAAACAGCATCAGCAGCGCTATCGCCGCCCTCACCGCCACCACAAGCGACCAATGCGAAAGCTGCTACACCAGCTATCAATACGTTTTTCATGTTCATTACCCCTCTAACAGTGTCGAACAATTACTTTCCGCCGAAACCGGACAGTAATTCCTGTCCTACAGAGCCCCTCGCGGATAAGTTTCTTCAAAATCTACAAGCGTTTATGATTTCTTTGTACTCCCTAGCCGCTTTCCGGCCAAGGACGAGTTGCAGAGCTACCATTCAGCGTCTTCGGCAACTTCGGGCATGGCGGCCATGTCGCCTGCCATTTCGTTCTCCATCGCCGCAGTCACCTCTGCTTCGGCGGCCATTTCTTCAGCCGACACAATCTCGGATTCGATCGCGCCTTGCGATTCGAAAATTTCGATTTCACCCTGTTCCGGATCTTCAACGAGGATTGCTGGACGTTCTTCGACGCCTTTGTCATCAACGCTATCAGTGCTCTGGGCCATAACCATTCCGGCACTGAGAATGCCTGCGACTGCAGTGATAAGGCTTGTTCTCTTCATTTTCGCACGTTCCTTTCGGCGACAACTCCGCGAACTTAAACAAGTCATTAACTCTATAAGAGCGCTTCAATGGCGCCAAAAATGGGGCGAGTCGAGGGCTTTAACGCCGTAGAACTTAAGCTGCTGTCTGAAATTCAGACGATGGAATTATGTTTGCAAGTTCTACCCCAGCAAGAAATCGGCCAAGATTTTTTAGGAACATCTGGTCTGTCCGATGAGCAGACCCCACTGTATTTGCTGAGATATGTGCCGTCAGCGTTATAGCCGGGTGCGTCCAGATCACGTTGTCGGACGGCAAAGGTTCTGTTTCCACGACGTCGAGCGTGGCGTGAGAAGGCTTTCCATCATTTAACCCAGCGAGAAGCGCCGTTTCATCGACCAGTTTGCCCCGTCCTACATTCAAAAACAGGGAATTGGTCTTCATTGCCGCGAAAAACTCGGCATTGGCCATGCCTTCGGTCTCTTCTGTATGAGGGCAACAAAGCAGGACAGCGTCAATCTCCGGCAGATGCGCTTTCATGTCACTCGGGCGAATCATCTGGTCCGCGTCTGGATCCGCCCCCGGTGTTCTGCGCACCCCTGTGACCTTCGCCCCAAGCAAGCGTAGCCGTTTGGCGGTTTCCCTGCCGATCGCCCCAAACCCAACAACCATCCAATGCGTGCCAGCCATTTCGCGGAACTCAAGCCGGTCCCAGCGCTTGTCGCCCTGAGCAGCCCGTCTGGCCGGACCTCCCTGGAGCCAATCGAACCCAGCCCAAAGAACCCATTCGGCGATGGCCTCGGCCTGTGCATGGGAGTTGGTGTAAACTTCAGCCTTGCCGCCTATCGCCCGCAAGATGGGATGCTCAAGACCTGCGGCGCTGGACTGAAACCACTCCAGTCGATCGGTCTCCAGCAGAGTTTGCACGAATTTTGGCGCGATGCGGGTGAACCAGACATCCGGCGTGCCGTATCCGATCGTCGGCTTTATCTCGCCATCCAGAACCTTGCCGCTGGCCTCCCGAAAGGAACCGTCATTGCCCAGAATGACAAAACGGAGAGATGCGGCGTGCGCCTTGAGTTCATCTCCAAGTCGGTCGAATGTAGCCTCATGAATCAGAAGCGTATGCATGGATATCTCCGGGCGTCGATCTGCGCTATCGCGCTGATCTGTTCTACAGTTGCGCCTGTCCTTGCCCAATCATCGGCTGGACGACAAGGCCTGCCTGATCGCGGACAAGCTTATATGCGAGATCTTGTATCCCTTTCGGAGATTATGGGTTCGGCGCACGCGCTCCGTGTCGCATGCAATGGCGTCGATGATCAGTTCTGGCGGAGCTATATGCAGCAGCTGCTCGGACTGGAGGCTCCAAGTCGCTCCAGCCTAAGATCGAATATGGTGGATGCTTTCAACCGTGGTTATCAAAGCGAGCAGCGGCGGACGCGCGGCTGCAACGCCCAAACGGCTGCAACGGAAGCTCAATATGCTGAACGCGGGCGCGATATATCAGAGCGGCTGGCGGCGCACTATTTCCCTAAACGGAATTAGTCGGCGACCAGCGCGGCAATCAGCCTTGGCCCCTTGGCGGCAAAAGCCGTCTCCAGCGCCGCATCAAACTCCTCGGCCGTTGTCGCTAACTCTGCTGGCACTCCCTGAGCTTCAGCAAGCTTCGCCCAGTCGATTTCAGGACTGCCGAGATTGAGCATGCCTTGCGATGCTGGCCCTGGATTGCCGGCTCCGGTGCGATACAGCTCAATATTTAGAATGCGATAGGAATGGTTGACGAAGACGACTGTCACCACATCGACATCCTCGCGCGCGAAGCTCCAGAGGGCCTGATTTGTGTACATGCCCGCCCCATCACCAGAAAGGCAAAGGACTTTTCTGTCCGGAGCTGCGATAGCCGCGCCCAAAGCTAGCGGCATGCCCATACCGATGGCACCGCCCGTTAGCATTAGCCAGTCATGGGCACGCGAATGGGTTGTTGGCAGAAACGCGGCTAGAGAGCCTGTGACACCATCATCGGCGACGATCGTGTTATCGGGCATGTGACGCGCGATGCTCGCGCCGATGGCTCCTGGATTCAGCTCGCCTGTCGGCGCATCTGGACTCATCAGTTCCGAGGCCGGTGATGAATCTGTCGCGCCCATCTCATTGGCAAGAGCAGTAAATGCAGCGGCGCTATCGTGATCAGCGCCGCCAAGGCTCAGTGTTTCACATCCCTCAGGCACCAAGAGACCTGGTTTGTCTGGGTAGGCGAAGAAAGCGACCGGCGCATCAGTGCCAGCCAACAGAAGCAGGTCCACGCCATCGAGTTGTGCAAGTGCCATCTCGCCAAAATATTGCAACCGGTCGGGAGCGAACCTCCCTGCCCCGCGTGCTTGCCGCGAGATGAACGTATCTGTGAACACCATTACGCCCGCTGCGTGGAGCCTCGCAAGAGCGTTAAGACCATCTTCGAGAAGCGCCGTCCCCTTCACGAGCAAGGCTGGCTTCTTTGCACTTTTCAGGGCTGATGCCGCAGCCTTGATTGTTTCATCACTCGCTTGCAGCAAAGTGGGTCGCTCAACTATCGCGCCTTTCGTGCCGCCCATGGTCCAGGCACTGTCTGCCGGCAGCAGCAGCGACACGGGCCCAGGTTTCGGACCAAAGCTGGCGGCAAACGCTTCGCCCGCGAGTCGCCCAGCATCGCCGACTTTTTCAACTGACTTTACCCAATGATTGTTGGGCGCGACGAGGCTGACAATATCAGATCCCAGCGGCGCATCGTGTCGACGGTGTCCGGTCGCGTGGTCACCTATCACATTGATCATGGGAGAGTTTGCCCGGCGCGCATTGTGAACATTTGCCCCGCCATTCTGATAACCAGGCCCAAGATGAAGGAGGGTCATTGCAGGCGTTCCGGCAATTCGTGCAAAGCCATCTGCTGCCCCGGTCGCTACCCCCTCGAACAGGCACAGCACAGATCGAATGCGCGGCTCCTTATCGAAGGCCGTGACCAGATGCATTTCCGACGTGCCAGGGTTGGAGAAGCAGGCTGTCACGCCATTTTCAGCGAGCGTGTGCACAAGGGCCTCGGCACCGGTGATCTGGTTTGTCTCTGTGTCGGCCATTCGCCGCCTCCCTATCTTCTATTCTTGTTAGACTGCGGCAGGTTCGAGCGTCTCGTTGAACCGGACGGGCTTGCCGCCGCCTTTGCGCACGATCTCGCCATCGCGCATGACGGTATGGCCCCGAACGATGGTGGCGATAGGCCAACCAGTCGCTTCAAAACCATCATAAGGGGTCCAACCCGATTTCGACTTCGACCATTCATTCGTGATTGTTTCCTGCCGCTTCAAATCAACGATCGTGAAGTCGGCGTCATACCCTTCAGCAATTCGCCCCTTGGTGGCGATGCCAAAAACACGCTGTTGTCCGTAGGACGTGAGTTCAACGAAGCGCTGCAGGCTGAGCTTGCCGTTCGCAACGTGGGTGAGCATCACCGGCACCATTGTCTGAACGCCAGGCGTACCGGACGGCGATGCCGGATACGGCCTGTTCTTCTCGTCTTTCGTGTGAGGCGCATGGTCAGAGCCGAGCACGTCTACAATGCCAGCGTTGAGCGCCCGCCAAAGCGCCTCGCGGTGACGGCCCTCCCGGATCGGCGGGTTCTGCTGGGCGTAGGACCCCAGGCGATCATAGCAATCCGGGGCAGCGAGGGTCAGATGGTTCGGTAACACCTCAACCGAGGCCACATCCTTCGCATTGACCAGGATATCCATCTCCTCCGCCGTAGAGATATGCAGCACGTGGATGCGCCTACCAACCTTGCGTGCGATTCGGATGAGCCGGGTCGTCGAAGACACAGCGGTCTCCACATCGCGCACGACGGGGTGACTGTGCCAGTTCCCCTGCTCGGCCAGATGCGCCCGATCCTTAAGCATGAATTCGTCTTCGGAGTGGAAGGCTGCCCGGCGCTTGATTGCTTTCAAAACAGCTTCGACGCCTTCATCATCATCAACGAGCAGCGACCCGGTCGATGACCCCATGAAGACCTTCACACCGCAGCAGCCGGGCATCTGTTCCATCTCGCCCAATATGGACGGATTTTCCTTGGTCGCCCCTGCGAAGAAGGCGTGGTCAGTGTCCATGCGGTCCTTGGCGCGGGCGAGCTTGTCGAGCAGCAAATCCGGCGTCGTGGTTGATGGATTCGTGTTCGGCATTTCGAACACAGTGCAGACCCCGCCAAGGGCCGCAGACCGCGCGCCTGTTTCAAGGTCTTCCTTGTGCTCCAGCCCGGGCTCACGGAAATGTACCTGGCTATCGATCACGCCGGGCAAAACATGAAGCCCAGTGGCATCGAAGATCTCACCAGCACTCGCGGTGGCCAGATCGCCGATTGCAGCGATTTTCTCATTTTTTACGCCGATATCGGCAAGCCCTTCGCCACCAGGTGTCACCACGGTGCCACCGCGAAGGATCAGATCATAAGCGTTGGTCATGGATCGATGGCGTCCGGTATTCCCGCGCCCACGTCAAGATGGGTCCGCGACATTATCGCCACACATCCCCCCAATAAGCCAAGATAACAGGACTGTTATATGCCTTGCACCGAGCTTCACGGTAGCTTCCGCGGGTGGCTCAGGGCTAGCGGGCAAATAGTTACAAGGATCACACCCATGATAAATTTCCTCCCCAAACGACTACTAATGGCGGCCGCAACGCTCGGCTTGGCTCTACCGGCCACAGCTCAGGGCTTTATCGAACCCTCTGACAGCGGCTTTTACGTCTCTGGCTTTGTCGGCGGGTTTTTCCCCGACGAAGACCTTTCCGGCGTAGCTTCTGATTTGGTCTCGGTTGACGACGACGTCTATTTCGGCGGGGCGCTTGGAGCGAAACTGCCTTTCAAGACGTTTGGCTTCATAGAAACGCGCGCGGAACTCGAGGTGAGCTATTCAGAAATCGACTTTGATTTCGACCTCATCGATTTCGCTGATCCTGACGACACAAACGTCGACCTCATTTTCATTCAAGGCAACACCTATGCGGACCTGAAATTCGGCGACGACCCATTGCTGATTCCCTATATCGGCGGCGGACTAGGTGTTGTCGTTGCTGACGGTTTCGGCGAGTCGGAAACTGAATTCGTCACGAACAACTCAATCGGCGTCACGCTGCCGATCAACAAACTCGATCTCTATACCGAAGGTCGATACACACGCGTCTGGATAGACGGACCGGATTTTGACAGCTTTTCCTGGACTGCGGGACTACGAATTCGATTCTAAGCGGCGAAAACGGCTCAACGCAAAAAGGTCAGCGAGTGTCATCTCGCTGGCCTTTTTTACTTGATACCTCAAGCTCAAAGCCGCCATATCGGGGCGATGACGGATCTGCTTCCATATTCAGCGACCCTCCTTCTTGAAGGCCCTGACACTATTGAACTCCTAGATCGCACTCTGACCTGCGCTATCGGTAATCTCGAAACCGGTGCATCGCGACCCGGCGCGCTGCTGACCCCGCAAGGTAAGATCATTGCCGATTTCCTGCTGACCCGTACCGAAGGCGGATGCGCGCTCACTGTTCACCCGGAAGCCATTGACGCCCTTGAGAAACGGCTGAAGCTGTTTCGCCTGCGCGCCAAAGTGGACATCTCACGAGAAGATGGTTCCCCCGCCGACATAGATCACGCCGCACGGATCGCTGCGGGCCAGCCCTGTTTCGGCCATGACTTTGCGGACGCCGATGTGTTCCCCACCGATGTCAATCTCGATCTGTTTGGCGGCGTCGACTACAAGAAAGGCTGCTTCGTCGGTCAGGAAGTCGTTAGCCGCATGTATCGGCGTGGCAAAATCCGCAAACGGACAGTTGTCCTCAATGGTAATAACCTTGAAACAGGGATGGATGTGCGGGCTGGCAACAAACTTCTCGGTAAGATCACCAGTGCAAGCGAGTCAAATGCGCTTGCCATTTTGCGCATAGACAATCTCGCAAAAGCATTTGAAGCCGTTACGGATATTGAAGCTGGTGGGAAGGCCGTCTCAGTTGTCAGACCGGATTGGCTGAACGAAGAGATAACAGCTTTGACAGCAGGTGAAGATGCCTGAAGCAGATATACCTTGCGCGTGGGCACCCGCTGATGACGCCCTGTATAGAGAATATCATGATACGGAATGGGGTGTTCCAGAGTATGACGCTCGCGCGCTTTGGGAAAAGCTCCAACTCGATGGGATGCAAGCGGGTCTTTCCTGGATCACCATTCTTCGCAAGCGGGAAACCATACGTGAGGAATTTGACGATTTCGATCCCAATAAGATCGTCCGTTGGGATCAGTCGCGCATCGATACAGCATTGAAAAACCCGGGCATCATCAGAAGCCCCAAAAAAATCGAAGCCACGATTGGAAATGCCAAAGCGTACCTCGCAATGGCGGACGCCGGAGAGGACTTCACCGATTATCTCTGGGCGTTTGTGGATGGCAAACCCATCGTCAATTACTTCGAAGGCTATCGTGATGCACCGACAAAGTCGGCTATATCCGAGGCTCTGTCCAAGGATCTGAAGAAGCGCGGTTTCAAATTTTGTGGGCCGGTTATCGTCTATGCCTTCATGCAGGCCGTTGGTATGATCAACGATCATGAGGTAGGCTGTCCTCGGCACAAAGAAGTACAGGAGTTGGCGAGATGAGGCGCATTATTCTTCTTTTGGCGACTCCGTTTGCTCTTGGTGCCTGCGCTGTCGGTGACTCCCTTTACGATGGTCAGGCTGTGACGCAGTGCGATGAAATCTTCGATCCAGCGCGAGCCTCGGACTGCCGATTGGATCAAGTTGAATCCCGTCAGGTCCGCCGAAGCGAAAGGCGCAATGAGCGAAATGGCAACTGAGCCATGCACGCCTACAGGCTCGACCCGAATAAAGAACGGGTCTAATCAAGAGCATATAAGCTAGTTTTCGGGAGTATTGGCGGCGTCTCTGCCGTCCCATATCATGATAACACCAGTCATATCTGCGACGGGGCTTTGGACCCCGCCGAATTCCGTTTCAAATGAAGAACTTGTTGAAGCCTTTAACCAATGGGCTGAAAACTGGAACACCGCGCATGCGGCCGAAATAGAAGCCGGCACGGTTGAGGCACAATCACCCTCTTCGGTTGAGTTCATAGAAAAAGCATCAGGCATCAAAGCCCGCTATGTTATCGACAAGTCCGGCATTGTGGATCCCGAAACCATGCGGCCAGAAATTCCAGAACGCCCGAATAGTGAACCTAGCCTGCTCGCAGAAATGGCCGTCAAAGCCGCTCGCCAGGCCCTTGAGTCTGTGGGCCGGGCTCCTGAAGATGTCGATGCCGTCCTCTGCGCGTGTTCGAACTTGCAGCGCGCCTACCCCGCCATCTCCATTGAAATTCAGGAGCTCCTTGGCATCGAGGATGGCTTCGGGTTTGACATGAACGTTGCCTGCTCGTCTGCAACCTTCGGCATTCAAACGGCCGCGGATATGATCCGCTCCGGCAGCGTGAAGTCCATACTCGTTGTGAACCCGGAAGTCTGCTCGGCGCATCTGAACTTCAAGGATCGCGACAGCCACTTCATTTTTGGTGATGTTGCGACCGCCGTTCTGCTGGAGGCTGAAGATATTGCACCAGGCAAACACTGGAAAATTCTCGGTACACATTTGAAAACGAAGTTCTCGAATAATATTCGGAACAATTTTGGATTTCTGAACAATGCTGCGCCGGATGGCATAGGCAAGGCCGACAAGCTCTTCATCCAAGAAGGCCGCAAGGTGTTCAAAGAAGTTGTGCCCATGGTCGCTGGGATGATTGGCGATGAAATGGAGCGGCTCGAGCTCGCCTCAACCGACCTTAAACGCCTTTGGCTGCATCAGGCCAATGCCAATATGAATCGCCTCATCTCGACCAAGGTGCTCGGCCACGAGGCTTCCGAAGACGAGAGCCCGACAGTTCTCGACACCTACGCCAATACGTCTTCGGCAGGGTCAATAATAGCCTTTCACAAACACTCAGGCGATTTCGAAACCGGCGACAAAGGGCTGATATGCTCTTTCGGTGCCGGGTATTCGGCCGGCACGGTGTTCGTCGAGCGTGTGAGCTAAGCAGAGATCAGATTACCGGAACGATCGGGAAAACCCAGCAAGCCCAAAAACCCAGAGCGATGAACGGTCCGAAAGCGATGCGCTTGTTTCGGTTTGGTGCTCTGCCCCCGCCGACCACCAGGACAAGCAGAAGCGCAACGCCGGAACCGATCATGATGGTGGTGGGCAGGGCAAGTGCTCCGAGCCACGTTCCCGCCGCCGCCAGCAGTTTTCCGTCGCCAAGGCCCATCCCATCCATGCCACTGCGCGCCTGCCAGACCACATTGATCAAACGTACCAGCAGATAACCGATCACGCCGCCGGCAACGGCAAGCGGCAATGAGCCCCCGCTCCAAATCGTCCAGCCGAGCCCCGCGGCAATCAGTGGGAAGGTGAGCATGTCCGGCAAAATCATATGCCGGAAATCACACCAGATCAGAGCAATAAACACCGCGAACAAGATCACCGTTGCCCAAAGCGGCCTGTAAAACGGATATAAGATCTGCGCGGCAAGACCGATCAGAAGCAGAACGGTCGTCATCGCCAATGTCTGGATGCGGGCACGATGTGCATCGGTCATGGCTTGCAGTCTTCAACCGTGTCGAGCGGTAGCTCAACCCTGTGGCGGCAATTCCTCAAAGCGCATCATGTCGGGCAGCTCGCGGACGCAATCGGTTTCGTGCCGTGTCCAGATGTGCGCTGAAGGTTTCACCAGATCCGGGTCGTCAAAACTCTCCGTGGTTATATCGATGAGCCCCGGAATGTAGTCCGCTTCAAAGAACAGCGTTGTACCGCACTTTTTGCAGAATGATCGCCGAACGCCCTCCGACGACACGAACACCATTGTCTCCGAGCGATCGCATTTGACCGATGAGCTGTCGAACATCACCCACCCCACAAGTGGTGCCCCAGCCGCTTTCCGGCAGGAGGGACAATGGCAAACACATGAAAAGTGTGGGTCGCCAATGATCTCATATCGTACGGCTCCGCATTGGCATCCACCCGCTAGCTTTGTCATTTCAAACCTCCTTGACTTAAAACAAACAGACTGTATGTATGTTTAAATGTCAAGGACGAACGAAGAACGTACCGCCGAGTCGCGCCGCAAACTGATTGAGGTTGGCCGCAAACTATTTGGCGAATACGGCTTTGCCGGGACGAGTACGCCTATGATCGCTCAGGCGGCGGGCGTTTCGCGCGGATCGCTCTACCATCATTTTGAAGACAAAGCCGATTTGTTTCACGCGGTTGTCGAAGCGGAGTATGAGCGCCTTGAAGCGGCAATCGACGAGATGATCACCCATGTCAGTGATCCGCTGGAAATACTGATCGAGGGAGGTGAGGGTTTCATCGCGGCTGCTTCGGATCCCATATCGCAGCGCATTCTATTTGTTGACGGACCGTCGGTGGTTGGAGGCGGTATGCTGCTATCCGTCGATAATGAGACGACAACAAGCAGCCTGCGTTTGGGTATTGAAGCCGCTCAAACCGCCGGACGCCTTCCAAAGGATCTGCCTGCCGCAGCGCTAACATCCATGATGAGTGGAGCATATGACCGGGCCGTTCTTGACGGTTTCGGCAGAGACGAGCCAAGCCGCCTGGCCATCCGGCATGCGATCAGATCGCTGTGGTACGGACTTTCAAAGCTCGCTTGACCGCTTTTGCCCTTCACCCGGCACCCTGAAGCCGCCTAAACAATCTCTATGTCTTTGGTGATCTCAAATCGTGATGCGCGAAGGCTGTGGCTTAATGCCCAGGGGCTCTCCCGCACGCCGACGGGCAAGCTTGATCTCCGCGAGCTGATCACTTCACTCGGTTTTGTGCAGCTCGACTCCATCCGAGCCGTATCGCGTGCCCACCACCACATTCTCTGGAGCCGGAACCAGAATTATCGCGAGCCCATGCTGAACCACGCCCTCGCCCGCGATCGCTTGGTTTTCGAACATTTTACCCATGATGCCTCAGTGCTTCCAATGGACTTCTATCCGGCGTGGGGGCGGCAGTTTCGACGCCTCGAAAAGAAAGTCCGCCGCTGGGAATGGCATCGCGGCATGTTGGACTCCGACGGTCGGAACTCTCTTCGTGATCGTATCACTGAAGAAGGGCCACTTTGTACCGACGCCTTCGACACGAAGATCGTCGGCAAGAAAGAGATGTGGGCCCGCCCGCCACACAAACTGGCTCTCGATTACATGTGGTATGCCGGAGAGCTCTCTACGTCGCATCGGGTCAACTTCAAGAAGTTTTATGACCTCACCGAAAGAGTGATCCCGGATCATCTCCGGGAAGACAGCTGGACCGATGAAAGACAAGTCGACTGGCTGTGCCGGGAAGCACTCACACGATTGGGCTTCGGAACCTCTGGAGACATTAAGCGGTTTTGGGATGCTGTGTCGTCTGCGGAGGTCAAAGCATGGGTGGACGCCAATCAAGCCGGTCTGGTGAATGTGACGGTGCGTTGCGCTGATCGATCGGAATACGCAGCGCTTGCCCTGCCTGATATTGAGCGCCGGATTGCCGATACGCCCCCACCCACATCTCGACTTCGCATTCTAAACCCCTTCGACCCTGTCATTCGGGATCGCACGCGTCTGGAGCGGCTATTCGGATTTGAGTATCGGATCGAGATTTTTGTCCCCGCTGCAAAGCGACGCTGGGGCTACTACGTCTTTCCACTGCTCGAAGGCAGCCGGTTCGTTGGCCGTATCGAGGTCAAGGCAGATCGCAAAGCGGGCACGCTCCGGGTGATCAATTTCTGGCCAGAGCCTAAGGTAAAGTGGACATCGTCTCGCACGGAAAGACTGGACGCTGAGCTGGCGCGCTTTTGCCGCCTCGCAGAGGTGCAGGACATTGTGTGGGAAATTGATCCGCCCGCTTAGCGAGCGCCCGACTGCTAAGCCACCGCCGAACTGGAAGGTCCACCTTGCTGCGGACGATGATAGGCACCACGCGCATCATAGGACGCCTCGACGCCATCCACGAGCCCCGGCAAGCTCTCATCGTCCGAAAGATAGATAAGACCGCCCGGACGCAATTGTAGAGACAAGCGATGCACCAGGTCTCCGGCCAGTGTCGATGCCATCGGTGGCAAAACATTGCGACACAGGATAACGTCGAACGCGCCAAGCCCCTTCACGTCTTGAATGAGATTATGAGTTCGAAAGCTGATGCGCTGGCGAAGCGCTTCGCTGGCACGCCAGAAATTGTCCGATTTCTCGAAATGCTCCAGCATGCGGTGGATCGAGAGCCCGGTCTGGATCTCAAAGTGATTGAATAGCCCTGACCGCGCGCGCTCTGTACTGGTCTTGCAGATATCTACGGAGGTGATCTCTACCGATTGGTCTTTCAGTGCGTCTTCGTCCTGTTCTTCCAACAGAATTGCCAGGGAATATGCCTCCTGACCGGTTGCGCCCCCGGCGCAGAGAATGCGCAAACTCTCACCTTCTTCCCTCAGCTCACCCAGACGCGGGAGCACATCCTCGACGATCCTTTGCAAGGTCTGTCGATCCGAGAAGAAGCGTGTCTTTTTGCTCGTCAGCGCCGCAACAATCTCCTGTTCGAAAACAGGGTTGGGACGGGCGCGCAGACAATTGGCCAGCTCCTCCAGAGTAGAGAAATTCTCGCGACGCATAATGTGAGCGAGGCGCGACTCGACCAGATAAGCATGGGTTGTACGAAAGGCGTAGCCTGACGCGCGCAGGGCGAGGTCCGCAAGTTCATCAAACCCTGCAGTGGTCATTCAGGCCTCCGGTCATCTGATCCCGAATCGCCCATGTGAATCGGCAAGCGTTAACACATTCTTCACGGCGCTAATCACTGACCGTGAAATCACTGTTTTTGGTAGAAAAAGCCCTAGAGTAGGCCGGCTTCGGCGAACTTGCTTTCGATGATTTCTGAATCGAACGGCTTCATAATGAACTCATTCGCGCCGGTGCGAACCGCTTCGCCAATATGATTGGCATCGTTTTCTGTCGAACAGAACAGCACAATGGGTTCAGAACCTCCCGGTTCGCGGCGAAGCGCCCTCAGGAAATCGAGTCCGTTCATAACCGGCATATTCCAGTCCAGCAGGACAGCTTCCGGCATAGTTTCCCGGCATTTTTCAAGGGCTTCAGCCCCATCAGCAGCTTCGACGACTTCGAACTCAAGATCGGACACGATACGGCCAGCGACCTTCCGGACGACCCGGGAATCATCAACGATCAGACAACGCTTCATAAGACGGCTCTCTAACGACAGAAATTTCCAATTTTCTGTTAACGCGTCAGTCTTAAGAAAGTCCTGCCTGATTGATCGTTGCGGTGATTGGAATTTCGTTCGCGGCGATGATCACTTCGGTTTCTGACAGCTTGTTCGCCGTTATCCGCGTACCGAGTTGTTCCGCAACATTCGTTGCAAAAAGAGGCTGGATCGTATGAGCTTTCCAGTCGAAGTCTGACGCATTACCGGAGAGAGCTGCCTCGACCTCGGGTTTTATGGTGGCCGTGGCATCCATACCTGGCCGATCGCTTCGCGCGATTGCATGAACCGCGACACAGGGTTTGCCTGCCTGATCCTTGATACGCACGGTCATATTGCCGCCGCGCGGCAAGCAAGAAATGCCAATCAAGACCATGTGCATCATCAACCGCGCATGGAAGTAGCTGAAATGCGCTGTTTCAATGTCCCAATCCACATTGGGACGGTGCAAAGCTACGTAGTTTTCCGTGACCTGCTTTGCCTCATGAATGTCGGCAACCGAGTCCGACATTCCCATGTTTCCGAAGGCATAACGGAGGAACAATAGTGTAGCTTCGAGCCGCTTTGCATTGTCCCGCAGCAGAACTTCGCTCGACTGACGCAATTCCTCGTCGAGATCTGTTTCGTCCATCATACCAATGGCTGACGCGACAGATGATGCTGGATTGACGAGATCGTGGCACAGACGAGACGCCACGTACGCCGTATAGTAAGCGGGATCGATCATGGATTTGCAGCCCTTCTTGAGTGCTTTTTATGTGCTTAGCTGATTCTGACGAGAATTGCCCCAGCTGGCGAACAATTGTCCACGGCAAACCTGAGTATGTACGAAATTTCAGACGGGCGGATCTATCCGTTCATCGTGCCCCGATCTCGCACTATGGAACGTCAATCCGAATAGAATTGCAGATACGATCAGCGAGAAGACTGAACCAAGCGCGATCGCAATCCATCCGTGAAGACCAAGCGACACGCCATTAATGGCCGCTACGCGCATCGTCAGCCAGAAGAGGAATGCCAATCCAACTGTCGAAAACAGAATGATAAGTAGGCTGGACCGGCTTATCGACATCAGATCACTTTCGTATCCAACTCCCAGAAGTTGACATATAGTATTGCCCGGCGGGCGTTCCAGCTATCTGCTTCTCCCCCGTGAGAAAACCGACCTGTTCTACCGTGACGTTTTTTTCGCGGGCCAGGCGTTCGTAAAGTGAGCGACGGCGCGCGTTGATCTCATCGACGCGGCGACGAACTGCCGGCGCGACATTGCTTTCAACAAGGCCGAGATACCCGTCGGGGCGCTCGCCCACTTCACCTGCAACCTTTGCGGCATCGATGACCGCATCGGCCGCAAAGGCAGACGGGGAAAACAATGACAGTCCCAGCGTAAGCGCCAAGCCCGCCATAATGAAACGTAGTCTGGTAATCATGATCTCGACCTTTCCCTAGAACAGATCGGGGTTGTCCGCGATCAAATCCTCGACATCCTTGTCGAGTCGCACGCGCACTTCCTGATCAATCTTGACGTTAAGATTGATTTCTATGGGTTTATCAGGAGCTTCCAGCTTCACCGTGGGCGAGCACGCCGCCAGGGCAAAACCTGTCGCCAGAACCTGAATATATCTCATCATCGGCTTCCTTTGGCAGTCGACACCTACATTGCCCGGCGCGGACTGAACGTCAATTGAACACATCGAGACTTGATCGTTCATCTTCCACCACCGCCCTGATTTTCTTCGATCAATTCGTAGGCCTCAGCCGCATAGGTCTCCAAAGGGGCTCCTCGGAGGGAGGACAGCAACTCGGCAAGCCGGGAATCAATGGTGATGCCGAATTTGAACTCGGCACCGCCTAGAACCTCGGGATTTCGGCCCAGAATATTGGCCGTCACGATGAGATCGCCGATCAGGTTCCCATTGGCACCCAGTTCCATGACCGTGTAGTCGAGACTCCTCAATGCCTCGAAGGCGAATTCAGCATACTGGTTGCCTGCAGCAACGGCTTCTGTTTCCTCGCCCACATATGACAGCGTTCCCCCAGGAGCGTCGGCGACGAAGCGGGCATCACGGACGAGGATATTCGCCCCCTCGATATCAACGGGGAAAACGCCGGAAACCCGACCCGTTACTTTCATGTCCGGAATTGAAAGAACGTCGATGAGCTGTTCCAGTTCAACACCATCAGCGGCAACCGTAACGCTGTGGGTTCGCGCCCCGAGCCTCCAATCCGTGGGTTGGATCGTCATGACACCACCGGCCAGGGGCCACCTTGCGCCTTGGAGGCTTGCCTCGGTCGGCCCGTGGAGCTGAAACTGTATGACGCCATCCCGAAGCGGCAGCCCAATGTCCATCGCGCCGATGCGAATTTGTTGTTCAGGCGGCGTCTTGATTCCCAGAGCATCGGAAAATTCGATGCGCCCTTCGACATCGGCGATGGTTCCGAAATTGAACGTCTTGAAGGCCAGGTCGGCGACCTCAACGATACCTGTTCCAGCGACATTCCCCGCATCAATCGTGAAATTTGCAGATCCCGTCATCTGACCAATTGCGTCGGTCAAAACACCCCGCAAGCGCTCCGATAAGTCGGTCGGCTGGAACACGCCCGGCTGAAACTGCAACGGTCTCATCGTTACGTCCGCAGTGCCCGTCAGCGTGGAGAGATCGACGTCTAGCGAAGCATCTGCGATCGTCTTGGCGAGCGCCTCGGCTTTGATCTCGCCGCCCAAAGCCAGATCAAGTCCCTGAAGTTCCCCCACGATGTCCGATATGATGGGTTTAAATAGAGGGTCAGCACGTGGATCACTAATGCGCACGCCGGTCATATCGAGACTACCCAGAATGCCTTCCCGTCCCGAGGTCCCATCAAACCGAAATGTCTGCGCATCGATACTGAACGGGACGAGGTTGCCGCCGAACCTTGTCTCGCCGAGCCGTGCTCCGAAACCGACAGGCCCACCATCAGCCACGAAGAACACCGACGGCTCACCTCCAGCAACGGTCACTTCGGACTCGCCGAATTGGAGCGGCACTTCCAGCACCTTGCCGCTGAAGTCTAGACGAAAGCCGGACTGTCCCCTCAATCGCACTGACGCATCATCCAGACGAAGTGCGCCGCGTGTTTCAGCGGTGGAAAACTCTAGCTGCAGATCACCGAGCGACAATAGGCTGGTCTCAGACCCCTGCCCTTGCGACATCAGCTGTCGGTTCAAAGGACATAGGTCGAGATCGAGAGACGCAAAAGTGAGATCACCCGCTTTGGCTCCGTCGGTGCGAAAATCGAGGCAGCCATTGCCAAGAGTGGTGACGTGCCAGAGTCCCGCTGTTCGCTGCGCCGCGATCCCTCCGGCTAGTGATGTCTGATCTAGCACAGCACCGGTATAGTCTCCCGAAATCTGCACCGCGCCCCTCACCATCAGTTGCTCAGTCAAACCGGAAGCCATCTCGGCTTCTTCAATATCGACGGCAATGGAGCGACCAGATACCGTCCAGGGTTCTAGCTTCACCTCACCAAATTGCGCGTTGAGGCCCGTATCAGGCCCGAAGGTCAATTGATCCAGCGCGATGTTGAGGGACGGACCCCCACCACCCGCCAGGCTTACATTACCAGTAGAGGAAAATCCGTCTACGGATGTTTTGAATAAAGCCGCTCCGGGGCGCGGGCTGGCCGTGACCTCCAGTCCGGATGATGCGATTAATGTGACCGGCGAACTGCTCGATAGGGCCCCGCCAGCCTCCGTATACTGCGCAAGAAATTTCATCTCGGCGGAAAATGACGAGAGTGCCTCTCGCAAGGTCGCCCGAAGCTGTTCTCCGTGAAGGTCTAAGGGAGCCGGAAGAACGAGGCTGCCCAGCAAAGGCGTCACAACGTCCTGATCTACCGCCCCACTGGCGACTGATAAGATGCCGTCAAACTCGGATCCGACCCAGTCTCCAGACTGTATGCGGGCATCACCGCTAAGAGCGACTTCCTCGGCGGCCACAGCTCCTTTGGCACCTCGAACCGCGATCGATATCGGCCCCTCAAGAGCTGCATCTCCTTGACTGGAGATATCGACCGCCGCTGTCGCTTCATCCAGCGACAACTCCGGCAAGGACACACCACTAGCTTCGAGGTTCAGATTTACGGCTTTAAGAGCACTCAACACTTCGACGCTGGTAAGCGCACCCGGTGCTCCCAAACGCGCCAAGATAGTACCTTCGATAGAGCCTGCGGTCGCGCCTTGAGCAGCCACAGCCTCGGCTGCGACAGCACCATCAATAGCGATGTCGCCGTCCACATCTGATAACTGTAGCTGGAGGGACATGCCGGCTGCGGATAGACCTGCGATCTGAACGTCCCCGACATCAAAAGTGATGTTGCCTGCAGTCTGCCCTCCTTCGAAGTCTATAACGATGTCACCGCCAGATCCGTCGAGCGAGACGCCGTTGCCGTCGAAGCTTTGAGTGGGAAGGGAGATGTCGATCCGGCCATTGAGGAACGGTTTGCCCTCGGCTTCAAACGTCGCCGTGAAATCTCCAGCGGTCGTCGCCAGGACAAGTTTACCCTCACGGATATCGACTTCAGGAATTGGTGCCGTAGAGCCGCCTCCGCCGTCATCATTCGATACCAGAGTTTCCAGGCCGTACAGGCTGATGCCGTCATCACCTAATTCCCCGCGAACAATCGGGCTGTCGGTCCTAACCGAAGCGATTTCGGGCCGGAACAGCCACCCCCAATTTAGGTCCACATCCACCAGGCGAGCTTCAATCGGTTGGCCGGTTTCGGTAATAATCGTGACGTCCTCGAGGCCAACGCCTCCCAAGCTCAGGCGCGTAATAACGGCTTCGCAGCGCCATCCTTTTTCCCCGCACCAATTATTCACCAGACCCGTTGCTATCGGTTTGCGAAAGGCCGAGAGCAACAGGAATACGACCAGCAGAATGCCCGTCAGTCCGAGTACGATCCACTGCCAGATCCGCAATCGTTGATGCAATTTAACGTTTTCGGCCATGGCAACAGCGGAATCCGGCTTGAGTCTTGCTTTATCAGGCATCATAAAGGTTCTGGCTGTGCTGCCTAAGAGTTTTCGCTAGTTTTTAAGTAAACGATCAAGGCTCTTTGCATATCTTCCGGGGCAGGAATATGTCGGCGAACCTCCATATGCGCGTGCAGGTTTGTCATCTGGAGGTTGGTCCATGACTCAGTCCGGTGATCGCAAGACGGACACGCGGCGGATGAACAGGCAGCTCAATGGCGGGCTCCTCGGCACATTTTTTCTGTCTGCGTTAAGTGTTGGCATCGCGGGCGGCGGCGGCTGGTTCTTCGCAACGAGTGAATATACCACTCCAATGCGCGATTTTGCGAAATCGCAGATCACGCGGGCCTTCTCGGCCGATGCGGCGATCCCACCGACAGTTGCCGAACCTATTGTGCTGAATGTCGATTTTCAGACCGAAATGCCACAACTGGCCGTCACCTCGTCCACCGGGACACTTCGCCGGAACAGCACACTGAACGCGACTCTGGAGCGGATGGGTGCCGAGCCCAATGACGCTGCTGCGGCTTTGAATGCTCTCTATAGCGATGACCTGCTGAATCCGAGGCGGTTGCGTGCTGGCCTTAAGATCGCAGCTGATTTTGACGATGCGACCGGGGAGCTACTCGCAATTTCCCTCCGGCAGGAATCCGATGTTGGGTTGATCTCGAAGCGGCAGATTGACGGCTCTTACTTTGCGACATCGCTCAAAACCCAACTTAATTCTGCACCACGTCGTGTCTCAACAACGATCGAAAGTAGCATCTACGTTGCCGCCCTCGCCGCTGGCGCGACAGATCAGCAGGTTGCCGATTTCGCTCAGATCTTCGCTTACGACATCGACTTTCAGCGTGAGATTCATCCAGGTGACTCGTTTGAAATCGTCTACGAAGCCTATGAAGATGAACGCGGGAATCAGGTCCGTACCGGTGACGTTCTTTACGCTGCTCTGAATGGCAAAGCCCTGACGCGCGGTTTCTATCGCCACACACCTGAAGACACGGGCAATCCTGATTACTTCACACATGAAGGCAAAAGCGCCACGCGCTTTCTTATGAAAACGCCGATCAATGGTGCCCGGCTGTCATCCAGCTTCGGGCGCAGGCGCCATCCAATCTCCGGTTACACTCGCCTCCACAAGGGCACCGATTTTGCCGCGCCAACCGGCACCCCTGTTTTTGCTGCTGGCAACGGGACCGTTGAGCGGGCCTCTCGCTATGGAGGCTATGGGAAATATGTCCGTATCAGTCACGCCAATGGCTACAAGACAGCCTACGCGCATCTGTCGCGCTATGGCAGCGGCATCCGATCCGGTCGCCGGGTCCGCCAGGGCGATATTATCGGTTATGTCGGATCAACCGGAGCATCGACGGGACCGCACCTGCATTACGAGGTGATGATCAATGGTCGGCACGTGAACGCGATGACGCTGAAACTTCCGACGGGCCGTACACTTGAAGGCGATCTGCTGACCAGCTTCGAAACAATGCGGGACGAGATTGACGGTCTTCGCGCCAATCTCGCCACCCCGGTGGACGTTGCAGCCGCCACCGTCTCAGAAAGCGGGTGAGCGAAACTCACTCAAAGGCACCGTCATCACGATGATGTCGTCTCAGCTGCTTTCCTTATTTCATTGACGAACAACCACACCTCTTTGGAGAAAGGCATAAGTTGCTCGGTTTTGGGATTTGAGAACCCGTCCTCGTACCAAGCTCCTGTTGCCTTATGTAGCGTTTCGTCACCGCCAGAGAACTCGGCAGAGAGCTGATCCCATTCTTTCAACAACTGAAAGGCTTCGGGCACATCAGGGGCTCCATGTCTCAGGACCTCAGCCCTATCGACTAAGATCTGCCATTGGCGGCCATATTCGATCATCTCCGCTTCGAACTCGGGCGACGTCTTGCGGTTTCGCCAATGCTCCATCTGTTCCGGCGTATGATGTTTTCGCGCGAGCGCCTCATGGGCCTCGGTCCATTCAAATTCACTCATTGCTTTTGTCTCCTGTGTCAGTTCAATCAGATCGTCCGTAGAGAGACATTGCTCGACTGAGAGTTTCTGGCGTGCCTGTCGAATGACAGCCAGAGCACTCGCAACATTGGCCTGCTGTTTGATCAAGACGCTTTCTTGAGCCTCCAGAACTTCCTCGACAGCGAGCCCGTTGGTCAGCAGCTCGCTGATGGCAGACAAGCTGAACCCAATCAGTTTTAATGACTGAATTTTGTGAAGGGCGCTGATTTCTTCCGGGCCGTAGACCCGCCAGTCGGCCGATGTTCGTCCAGGCGATATCAGCCCTCGGGCTTCATAAAGGCGCAGCGCCTTGACGCTGAGCCCCATCAGATCACCAACCTGCTTCGCTGTCTTAAACTCGGTCATCGCCCTATCTCTTCCTTGGACGCCACCCTTATCAGGCCAGCCCCTGGGTTCGGCTCAACCCCCTCTACAAAGATTAACTGAAATAGCCAAAATCCTAATCATCACAGCAAATTCCGGACACTGAGTAACCGCATATCAACCAAGATAGGTTAATCGCGGTGGCACAGTGAAGGAGTTCCCATGACTGAGATCACCACCAGCGCTGGCATTCGGTCACAGACCAGTGCAGCCGGCGCGGCCCCGTACGTATTTACGATCTTTCTCAGCGCCAGCCTGATATTCCTCGTTCAGCCCATGTTTGCCCGGATGGCTTTGCCTGTTCTCGGCGGCACACCTGCGGTCTGGAACGTTAGCCTTGTTTGTTTTCAGGCGGCTCTCCTGGCTGGATACATCTATGCGCACCTGCTGGTAAAACTGAACAATGTGCTCCATGAGACGCTGGTCCACGGTGCCGTATTGCTCGCTGCCGCGCTTGTCCTGCCCTTCGGCCTGACCGACGCGCTAGGTGCTCCTGATGTATCTGCTCCTACGTTCTGGTTGATGGCGGTGTTTGCACTATCCGTCGCGCCGCCCTTCGCTGCGATATCGGCTACGGCCCCCCTTATTCAGTCATGGTACTCGCGATCCGGTCGTCACGACGCGGCAGATCCCTACCACCTTTATGCGTCCAGTAACGTTGGCTCACTGATTGGTCTCGTCACCTATCCGGTGGTCATGGAACCCCTGCTTCCGGTTGCAGACCAAACCTTCAGCTGGACCATTGGATACATCGTTCTCGCGGTTACTCTCGTTGGTTGTGGGGCCCTCGCTTGGAGCACTGGCCACAACACAGCATCGAGCGCCAAAGATACAGAAGACGGATCGCCTGCCGACGCCACCGATAAGTCAGTATGGGTACAACGGATGAAGTGGCTCGCACTCGCATTCATCCCGTCAAGCCTGCTCGTTGGATCTACCACGCATATTGCAACCGACGTGGCCTCTGCTCCCTTCCTCTGGGCGCCGCCGCTGATGATTTATATTGGCAGCTTCATTGTGGTGTTCTCTGCAGCGGGTCCATCGGCCTTGCAGACCTCCAAGCGCCTTCTACCTATCGCGATCGGTCTGGTCCTGCTCTGTCTCAATGTGCCAGCGCGCCTGCCGATTCCACTCGTAATCGCAGCAGACCTCGCAGCGCTTGCGCTCGCCGCAATCGTTTGCCATGGCGTCATGGCGGAAACGCGGCCCCATGCGCGACGACTCACCGAGTTTTATCTCATCATGTCGTTTGGTGGTGTCCTCGGCGGTGCCTTCAATGCTCTTGTCGCGCCCGTTGTTTTCAATTCCGCGGTCGAGTATCCGCTCATTCTGGTGCTTGCCCTTCTTGGACGGCAGGGTGCGCTTCACCTTTCCCAGAGCAGAGATCGTATCTTCCTGATCGCATCGGTCGGCGTCGCAGCGCTGGCGCTCATAACCGCGATCGTCAAAACCGAGTTCCCAATCTCGGTCGACTTTGCGCTCGTCATGGTGCCACTGTTCACCTTGTTAATCCTGCGGAACGAGAAACTGCCTGCATTCGTTGCGGCCGTCTCTTTAGCGGTCTCCGCCCACAGCCTTTTCATTCTAAAGAGTGATGAAGTGACCCTTGATCGTAGCTTCTTCGGCGTGGTGAAGACGATGGTTGTCGATGACAAGCGCATCATGCTGCACGGAACCACGGTTCACGGTGCTCAGGCACTCGAGTTCGACGAAAAGCCCACGCCGATTACCTATTATCACCCAAGCACACCGATGGGTCAGATTTTCGGGGAGTGGCAACAGGCTGAAAACGTTGCGGTACTTGGTCTTGGTGTTGGCTCCGTCGCCTGCCTGGTCAACCCGAACCAGCGGGTCACCTTCCTAGAGATCGACCCTCTGGTGGCGAAACTCGCGGCAGATCCGAAGCTCTTCAATTACCTGTCCGACTGCGGACAAAACTCTCGCGTGGTTCTCGGCGATGGTCGCTTTACGCTCCTGGACGATCCAGAGGGAGCTTATAATCTCATGCTGGTCGATGCGTTCAGCTCGGACTCCATTCCCGTACACCTGCTGACCGTGGAAGCCTTCGAGACATATCTCTCCCGCCTCGCCGATGACGGCCTTCTCGCGGTGCATATCTCGAACCGCCACGTTGACCTTCGGCCAATGCTGGGCCGGCTTGCCGAAGAGCTGGGTCTGGCCGCGAAGGTGCGCACCTTCTACGTTCCGAAAGAGCCCGAGTACGAGTCGGTCAAATCAAGCCGGGTCGTCGTTCTTGGCCGGACATCAGAAGCACTTGGACCGCTTTTGCAGGACGAGCGCTGGGTTGATCTGAACTCAGACGGGCAGCGCCTGTGGACGGATGATTATTCCAACTTGCTTGGAGCCATCATCCACAATCTCCGCCATAAGGAAGAAAGGCGACCGTCTTAGAAACTCCTGGGTTTCAGACGATCACCGTCCCAAAACCGCAAGCGCGACGCTGATCAATTCAGCGTCGCGACGCCTTTTGCAAAATCGTTCGGCACTCCGTTGATGGCGAGGCTCTCGCCTTCGACATCCACGCTGATGGTCTCGCCGTCAGGGATCTTTCCGTCGAGAATAAGCCGGGCAAGCGGGTCCTGAAGCTCTTTCTGGATCACCCGCTTCAGGGGCCTCGCCCCATAGATTGGGTCATAGCCACGGTCAGCCAGCCAGCCGCGGGCCGTATCGCTAAGTTCAACTGACAACTTCCGGCTGGCCAGAAGTTGTCCGAGCCGACCAATCTGAATGTCGACAATGACATCGATTTCACTCCGTCCGAGCCGCTTGAAGAAGACGGTTTCATCGATACGGTTGATGAACTCAGGGCGGAAGTGTCCACGGATCGCTGCGTCGACCGCTGCTCTTTGGGCGTCTGTGATCGCTCCCTCGTCGCCACTCGCCAGCGCATCGGCACCGAGATTAGACGTCATGATGATGAGCGTGTTCTTAAAGTCGACCGTACGCCCTTGCCCGTCTGTAAGACGGCCATCATCCAGCACCTGAAGAAGTGTGTTGAACAGGTCCGGATGTGCCTTCTCGACTTCATCAAACAAGATGACCTGATACGGACGCCTGCGAACCGCTTCGGTTAACACGCCGCCCTCATCATATCCGACATAACCCGGAGGTGCACCGATCAATCGAGCCACCGAGTGTTTTTCAGAGAACTCCGACATGTCGAGACGTACGATTGCGGTCTCGTCATCAAACAGGAATTCGGCCAGCGCTTTCGTCAACTCGGTCTTGCCGACCCCGGTCGGGCCGACAAACAGAAATGAGCCAATGGGCCTGTTCGGATCCTGCAGGCCTGCTCGGGCCCTCCGCACGGCATTGGAGACCGCAGCTAGCGCTTCCTCCTGGCCGACCACGCGCGCGCGCAGGCTATCTTCCATACTTAGGAGCTTTTCGCGCTCGCCTTCCATCATTTTGTCGACGGGGACACCTGTCCACTTTGAAACAACGGCGGCGATATGATCTGGCTGAACAACTTCCGACACGAGACCGCCACCTGACTCTTCAGCACCTTCAACGGATGCAATTTCCTGCTCGAGCTTTGGGATCTCCCCATATTTCAACTCCGAAGCACGCGTGAGATCGCCTCGACGCTCCGCATCAGCGAGGTCGGAAAATGCTCGATCTAGCGCCTCCTTCGCCGACGCAGCACCTTTCAGCTTGTTCTTCTCGGCGGCCCAAACGGCTGTCAGTTCATCCGAATGGGATTGCAACTCGCCTATCTCTGTTTCGATCGTAGACAGACGATCCTTGGATGCGTCGTCTTTCTCTTTTTTGAGCGCCTCCGCTTCGATGCGAAGCTGCATCAGCCGTCGATCAATCTCGTCGAGTTCCTCCGGTTTGGAATCGACCTGCATGCGCAAACGGGAGGCCGCCTCGTCCATCAAATCGATGGCCTTATCGGGCAGGAATCTGTCTGTAATGTATCGGTGAGACAGTGTGGCCGAGGAGACAAGCGCGGCATCGGACACGCGAACACCGTGGTGAGCCTCATATCTCCCCTTCAGTCCACGGAGGATCGAAATTGTATCCTCCACGGTTGGCTCATTGATATACACAGCCATGAAGCGACGCGCGAGTGCCGCATCTCCTTCGACGTACTTTCGATATTCGTCGAGCGTCGTTGCCCCTACGCAATGGAGATCACCGCGCGCGAGCGCAGGTTTCAGCAAGTTAGAGGCATCCATCGCGCCGTCGGTTTTTCCAGCTCCGACGAGCGTATGCATCTCGTCGATAAACAAGACCACGCCGCCCGCTGCGTCTTCCACCTCCTTCAAAACGGCTTTCAAACGCTCTTCAAATTCACCGCGGAATTTCGCACCGGCGATCAAGGCTCCCATATCCAGAGCGAGAAGCCGTTTGCCTTTCAGGCTCTCTGGCACGTCGCCATTCACAATCCGCAGCGCGAGGCCCTCAGCGATCGCGGTTTTACCTACTCCCGGTTCACCGATGAGCACGGGATTATTCTTTGACCGTCGCGACAGCACCTGCACCGTACGGCGAATTTCCTCATCGCGACCAATAACCGGATCGAGCTTGCCTGCGCGTGCGTCCTCAGTCAGATCGCGCGCGTACTTCTTAAGCGCTTCATAGCCTTCTTCGGCATTCTGACTGTCAGCCGTGCGCCCTTGGCGAAGCGTGGCGATCGCTCCTTCAAGGCCCGCGACAGTCACACCCGCATCGCTTAGAGCTTTCGCCGCTGCATCATTCTTTAGACCCGCAATCGCGAGCAGGACTCGCTCACTCGTAACAAAACTGTCCCCGGAAGACTTCGCACTTGCTTCAGCGTCGGCTAGGACTTTTGCGGTCTCATTCGCAGCATACAGCCTGCCGTCTCCACCGCCGACTGAAGGGATTTTCTGGAGCGCCGCTGCTGTCGCCTGTTCGACAAGTTCCGGGCGACCTCCGGCGGCGCGGATAAGATTGCTCGCCAGATTATCCCGATCCTCCAGGAGGCTTGATAGAAGATGGCTGGGGGTTAGTTGCTGATGCCCGGATGACAATGCCTGGGTTTGCGCTCCCTGAAGCATAGTACGAGCGCGATCGGTATAAGAATCCAAATTCATATTAGTCCCTCTCCTTTGAAGCAGGGCAAAAATGATGGCTCCTGCCGGATAATCCGCACAGGTTGAGATGGTGGCAAACGCCCCGCTTAGCAGCAGCGCTTCATCTCCTGATAAGCATGTGGGATTTACCCTGTTTAAGTGCAAGCCAAGCGCGAAAAAGCATTGAAGCTATTCAGGATTTTCCTCGATCAATAACCATTTGTGAACCGTAAAGTGGCAAGGAGGGAGATCAGAATAAGAGTGAATATCACCCATGTTGTCATCTTTGCTGAAGGTTTTTGGATCGCGGAAAGCGCCAGATGAAGAGCTCGTTGTAGAAACCGAGGTTCCATCGCGTGCCGGGGAACGTGAACCTGCCTATAAGGATGCGACCATTCGCTTGGAAAGTGGTCAGAAACTCCGCGCCATAGCTGTCGACTTTGACGAAAAGGGTGCACGTCTGCGCTTTACCGGCCATCAGAGCCTCTCAGATACGTTAGCTGTATCGATCAATGGGTTCTGTCGTATGCGACAGGCTCGTGTCGCCTGGTATGATGGCGCTGATGTCGGCCTTGCATTCATTGGGCAACCCGCCGACCCGATGGATCTGAATTGATCATCCGCTTGTGTCAGCGAAGATCGAGAATTGCTCATTTGCGAACGTCCCTGGCTAGTGAAATTTGCCGAGCCAATTGGGGCGACGCTGGCTCCCTGAAAAGCAAAGGGCCTTGTCCCGGTCGGCTAGGCCCCGCATAAACCGAGTAGACTAGGCATATTCATGCGGTGACATGACCTCTGACCCTTCTCCGACGCAGATAGTTTCCGAAACGGACCGACCGAAGGCATCTGCACCCATGCGTGCGGTTTGGATCATCGTCGGTCTGATTGCGCTCGGTCTCGGGACACTGGGTGTGGTTCTACCCTTATTGCCGACCACCCCGTTTGTGCTGCTGGCAGCCTTTGCCTTCGCCCGCTCGTCGGAAAGGCTTCACGCTTGGCTCTTGCGTCACAGGGTGTTTGGCAAGCTCATCCATAACTGGAACGAAAATGGGTCGATCAGTCGACGGGCGAAAATCGTCTCGGCTATTTCGATGGCTGCTGTCTTCGCACTCTCTGTGGCTCTGAACGCGAAACCGATTGTGCTCATCATTCAGGCTGTTGTTCTGTCGGCTTCAGCACTCTTTGTGCTAACGCGCCCGGCTCCGCTGACAGAGACCTGAAGTATCCTTCAAAACACGGTCTTGCGAATGATCTTGTCTGATCCGGCAGGCAGGCTGAACAGTGTTCCATCCCGCCCGACTGTGACAGGCCCGGAATAGAGCTTCTTCACATCGCCGAGGAAAATCACTTCAAGCTGACGCGCTGGCAGCGGCGGGACTGCATGGTAGAAGACAAGCTGTCCGGCGCTTGCAGCGTCAGCCGCGCGAGCCGCGTCTTCCGGCGTGGCGTGATAGTCTGGAATATCGCTGAATATCTTCGCACCTACAATCTGGCCACGGTCGGCGAGAGCCTCACCTATCTTTCCAACCATTTCCGGGTCCAGAGCTTCATGGAACATGATGTCTACCCCATTCGAGCCTGAAACGAATCCCTCACTGTAGATGGTGTCACCGCTTATCGAGACCGATCTGTCCTTATAGTCGACCCGGAATCCGAATGCCGGATGCACGGGAGAATGAGCGACCTGGATGGCCGTTATCAGTACATCACCGTCCCCGAACACGACCAACGATCCGTTCGGGTCAGCCGGAGTTTCTATTTCCAGAGCGACCCCGCCCTGGCCGAGTGGATTAGCAATTCTTGGACCGTGGTGCGCCGTGCGAAAACCGCCATCAATTCTGTAAGACTGATTGAAACCGTCGACGACATCGCCGGTGCCTTCGGGACCATAGACCGGCAGTCGAGCGTCTCGGCTACCGGCAATCCATGCGTTCAGAAGCAGCTCGCCAAGACCGTCGAGGTGATCAGAATGGAGGTGCGTCAGAAACACCGCCTCAAGGCGCGATGTGGGGAACCCCATAAGCCCCATATTGCGGACGCTGCCGGATCCCACATCGAACACGAATGCCTTTTGCCCTGCGAGCACGCCGATACATGGACCAGCGCGTGAGGGATCGGGCAACGGAGATCCGGTTCCGCAGAGGTAGACATGCAAACCATCGGGGAGATCAGCCGAAGGGTCTGCTCCTGCTTGCCGCTCGACAAATCGATCGAAAGCGAAATTTGCGATCTGTCGATTGAAGAGATTTCCCAGAACGAACAGCAGGACCGCCAGCGCAACAATTCCGATCAAAACCCGCCTTAACCAGATCACCGCCTCTCCTCCGTGTTGCCCTATAAGCCACACCCTATAAATTGGCACTTAGCGCGTCAATTTATAGGGTGTGGCTTATGACCTTAGTATTCTGGTTTCATCAGCCGCTGGCGGTTTGTCTCAGCGTCTTCGCGAGAGCAACAGCCGACGCGCGCTCGTCCTCGGTCATCACTGCTGCAAGCTTTTGCAGCTCAGCCTCGGCCGCTCGGTTATCAAGGTCCAGTGCACACGCGAAGTGGGCATATGCCTGAACAAAATCAGGCGGTGCGCCGTGGCCGCCCGCCATAGCAACGCCGAGATTGAATGCACATCGCCCATCATCTAGGGCCATACCCTTTCTCCAGTAATCGCGCGCAGCGATGAAGTCCTGAGGCCCGCCCTCACCCACCATGGCCATACGGCCCAGATGTGTCAGGGCATCTGTGTCATCGCCTTTGGCCGCCATGTCGAAAAGCTGCCGGGCTTCGTGCGGATTGGCAGGGCCTCCAAGACCATTCAGCCACATGAATCCAAGATTGAACTGGCCTTCGGGCAAGCCGGCATCTGCCGCAAGCGCGTAATATCGACGGGCTTCACCCAGATCGACTGGCACGCCTCTGCCATGCTGCAACATCGCCCCGAAATTGTTGGCTGCGGCGGCATGCCCCTGATCTGCGGCACGCACCATTGCTTCGGCGGCTCTTTGGAGCTGATCTCCGCCGGACGTCAGTCTCATAAGGCGATGCGCTTCTTTGAAGAGTTGCTCGGCGTCGGTCATGAGCGCGACCTATCGCGAAGTTCGTTCGCGGCAACCTTCCTACCAAGTGCGACGCCATGCCTCTTGGTACGTGCTGGCCACAGCGCATCTATTCAAGCTATCTATGAAGTGCGTCGCAAGCGCGCTTGACGCGATAGTGGGATCGGTGGTGATTGTCGGAACTTTCAATATGAGCTCATTCGTAAAGACGTCCGTCTCCTTGTCAGAAGAAACCCCTGAGAAACAATCGCCCTTCGCGTGGCTTGGCTCACTCAAGCACCGCAAGAAAGAACTGTTCTGGGCATGGATCACCTACCAAGCCGTGAAAGGCCTGCTGACCACATCGCTGATCTGGATTCCGTTGTTTATGTGGTGGCGAAGCGGCAGCTAGGCGTCGGCTTCTTCCAGACGCTGCATCATTTTCTTCGCTCTGGGGCAGTCCGCCAATCTATCACGCAGCGGGCTGTCGGGATCGATATCTTTTTTACAAACGAGGCACTGATCGGCATCTGAGATCGCGTTGAGGCCGCCGCAGCTGCCCTTGATGGTTTTCCCCATCAGCAGAACGCCCAGTGACATGCCGAGCATGATCACCATCAAAAAGCCAAACGCTAAAACAAATGTGGCCAAAGCTAACGCCTCTTTCTAACGCGACCGACCTAGGAGCTTAGTCAGTGCTTTGCAATTGCTCAAAGCGTTTTGTTGTCACGGTTCGGAATACGGTTTCGGGATCAGAGGCGTCTCTCACAATAAAGTAGGCCGCCAGATCCAAGCGGGTTGCGACGTCCAGCCCGGCTTCCTCTCCAAGTACAAGCAGCGCCGTCGCCCAGGCATCAGCCAGCATTGCTGTATCAGCGAGAACCGTCACCGAAGCTGTCTTGTGGGTCACCGGTCTCCCTGTTTTGCCATCAATGATATGGCTGTAACGAACGCCATCGGCCTCGAAGTAGTTTCGATAGTCCCCCGATGTTGCCATGCCGAGACCAGACAGCGCCACAACTTCCTGCACAGCACCAGGCAACGAGTCCGGTACCTCGATACCGATCCTCCACGCTTCACCTTGGGGATTGTTGCCGGAAGTCACGAGATCACCTCCAACTTCGACCATAAAGTCGGTCAAACCGAGACCTTCCAGCTCCTCGGCGATTGCATCTATGCCGTAACCCTTCGCGATGGCGGCAAGATAAACGTTCACACCCGGCTGGGTTTTCCGAAGTGTGCCAGCTGTTGTGTCGAGGTGTAGGACATCCAATTGTCCAACTTCCTCCAACGCATTTTGTATCTCTTCATCGCTGGGAAGCGGTGTATCAGGCTCACGGGCCCCAAAGCCCCAGAGATCGATCAAGGGTCCTAACGTCAGATCGAATCGGCCAAGGCTTTGCGTATGGACGATATTGGCAACCGAGATGACCTCTACAAGATCGTCTGAAATGGCCACCGGATCTGTTGTGCGGGACGCATTAAACCGAGAGATTTCCGAGTTCGGGTCCCAATTCGACAGCTGGCGATTCACATCGGCGAATACGCCTTCGACCGCCGCCGCCACCTCTCCGCGATCAAGTGCCGCAGAGCGATCAATCGCAACGATATTATACGTCGTCCCCCACGCTTCGCCGGAGAGGGTTAGAGTGATAGGCTGCGATCCACAACTGACCAGAAAGATCGCAAAAAAGGCTGCCAACACTGGAAAAGGTGACCGAATGCCAGAGTGATTACTCATCGATATTTCCTTTTGCGGCTTTCATGGCCGAGAAACTTCTTTGAGCCAGAGTTTGGTTTTTTAAAAGGGTGCGGCGACAAAGACTGTTGTGCCGGGGTTTAACCGCTGCAATCTGGGTGTATAGGAGGCCGCAAAATCGGCTTAACAGCGATAAAATGTTGCAAACTGCAGATTTGGCTAGTGAAGAGAGCAGTTCCTTGGCGATGAAGCTAAAAAAAGGCCTCAATTTACCTGTTGCCGGTGCTCCGGCACAGGAAATCCATGACGGCCCTCCTGTCAGGACAGTCGCCGTGGTGGGAGCCGACTATGTGGGCCTGAAACCGCGCCTTGCTGTGCAGGAAGGCGATACCGTGGCTGCGGGTGCCAAGATCTTTACCCACAAGGATACCCCCGAGGTATCTGTCGTCGCCCCCGTATCCGGTCGCATAAAGTCCATTAATCGCGGCCATAGGCGCGTTTTGATTAGTGTTGAAATCGAAGTGGATGAAACCGCGGCAGCGCCTGTGGATTTCTCACAAACAGGCGATGCCGACACAAGGGCAGGTATCGCCCAGCGCCTTGGCGAAAGTGGCTTGTGGACATCATTCCGCACGCGGCCCTATTCAAAAGTTCCGGACCCCGCGACAGTTCCAGCGGCAATTTATGTCACGGCCATGGATACAGAACCGCTCGCTCCGAATGCGCAACTTATCATCGCGGAAGCAAAAGATGCTTTCACCGAGGGCTTGAGAGCGATCGCAAAACTTACCGATGGTAAGACCTATCTCTGCCATGAGCAGGGTGCCGATATCCCTGGCGGAGATGTCGATAGTGTCCAAGCCGCGGAGTTCTCCGGCCCTCACCCAGCTGGGCTGCCCGGAACGCACATGCACTTCCTGGAACCGCCATCGGCAGAACGAACGGTCTGGACGATCTGGTATCAGGACGTCATCGCTATTGGGCGGCTGATGATGACCGGCAAACTCAATCCGGAACGTATCGTCGCTATCTCCGGTCCTCTTTGCCACTCGCCTCGGCTCGTCCGCACGGTGATGGGCGCGTCCATGATGGAGCTCACCAGTGGTGAAATCAGCCAGGAAGTGCCAGCGCGCATTATCTCGGGATCAGTCCTGAGCGGACGTGCGGGCGAAGGCCCGAGCGCGTATTTGGGGCGCTATGCGCGTCAGATCACAGCGATAGAGGAAGACCACAAACAGATCCCGCTCGGTTGGATCCGCCCTATGGCTTCGAAGTTTGCTTTCCAGCCCGTGCTTGGCTCTGCCATGTCGAAAAAGCTCTATCCGCTAACGTCGAATCTCAATGGCGGACGTCGCGCCATGGTGCCCCTCGGCACATTTGAGGAACTTATGCCGCAGGACTACCTGCCCACCCAACTCTTGCGTGCGCTCTTGGTAATGGATACCGATGCAGCACAGGATTTGGGTGCGCTCGAACTTGACGAGGAAGATCTGGGCCTTGTCGGCTTCGCGTGCCCTGCAAAGTATGAGTATGGCATGGCTTTGAGGGACTGCCTGACGAAGATCGAGAAAGAGGGCTGAGCCATGGGTGTTCGCAGCTTTTTCGACGGCATCGAACCGCACTTCATGAAGGGCGGAAAGTGGGAACGGTATTTCCCCATCTACGAGATGGTGGAGAGCTTTGCATTTACACCGAAAACCGTAACCACAGTCGCACCCCACGCCCGCTCTTATGTCGATATGAAACGCATCATGACTTACGTCGTGATTGCGACAGTGCCCTGCATATTTTTTGGGCTTTATAATACCGGCCTGCAGGTAAATCTCGCTATCCAGGAACTGAATGCGCCCGGATGGCGTGGATGGATCCTGCAAACGCTTGGCATCGGGCTCAATCCGAATAATCCGTTCGCGAATTTCGCCCATGGCGCACTGTTTTTTCTGCCAATCTATATCACGACCCTCGTCGCAGGCGGGCTTTGGGAAGTCCTCTTCGCTACAGTCCGCCGTCATGAGGTGAATGAGGGTTTCCTCGTCACATCTATGCTTTACGCGCTCATCATGCCGCCCAATGCGCCACTCTGGCAGGTCGCACTCGGCATTTCGTTTGGCGTGGTCATCGGCAAAGAAGTCTTTGGCGGCACAGGCAAGAATTTCCTCAATCCGGCGCTCACAGGTCGCGCGTTCCTTTACTTTGCTTATCCGGCCCAGATGTCCGGTGACACGATATGGACGCCCGTTGACGGATTCTCCGGCGCGACAGCTCTCTCTATCTCCGCCTCTGACGGCTATCAGGAGCTCGCTGCGAATGGTGTTGAATGGATGGACGCTTTTATCGGAACCATTCAGGGGTGCATCGGCGAAACCTCAACGCTCGCCTGCCTTCTCGGATTGGTGTTCCTTCTGGCGACCAAGATCGCCAATTGGCGCATGGTGGCCGGCTGTCTTGGTGGCATGATTGTGTTCTCCACGCTCCTCAATTTCATCGGCTCCGATACGAACCCGATGTTTGCGATGCCTTGGTATTGGCACCTCGTGGTTGGCGGCTATGCCTTTGGGCTCGTCTTCATGGTGACCGAGCCCGTGTCCGGTGCCCACACCAATATGGGTCGGTACATCTACGGAGCCTTGATCGGCTTTATGGTTGTGATGATCCGAGTCATCAACCCGGCCTTCCCTGAGGGGATGATGCTGGCCATTTTGTTTGGTAATGTCTTCGCCCCATTGATCGACTATTTCGTCGTTCAGGCGAACATAAAACGAAGAGTGAAACGTCGTGCAGAAGCCGCAGGAACCTGACGCTCCGGCTGCCAAGTCGAAGGGCCCCATCGGGCGTTTTTTCGCCCTGCCACCGGACTCGGTGCCAAAGACCATTTTCACGGCGGTCTCGCTCTGCCTCGTGGCTTCGATGGTTGTTTCCGCAGCTGCCGTCTCCCTGCGTCCGATGCAGGAACTCAACCGCCTGCAGAACAAGCAGATCAATATAATTCAGGTCGCCGGCATCTACGACCCGGATGTCAGCATAAGCGACGCCTTCGAGGTGTTCGAGCCCCATGTGCTCGAGCTTGAGACCGGAGAGTTCACGACAGAGTTCGACGCCAAGACTTTCGACGATCTGGCAGCTGCGGACGATCCGGCGACATCTACAGCGCTTGCAGATGATCCGGCATCCATCGGGCGTTTAGCGAAGTACCGGACGATCTATCTTTTGCGTGACGATGCGGGCGACATCGACAAGATTATCCTCCCCGTTCACGGCTACGGACTGTGGTCGACGCTCTATGGCTTCTTGGCGCTCGAAAAGGACGCTAACGAAGTTTATGGCCTACAGTTTTATGAACACGGAGAAACACCGGGGCTCGGCGCGGAAATCACCAATCCGCGGTGGGTTTCGCTTTGGCGTGGCAAGAAGCTTGCCGACCTGAACGGCGACCTTCAGATTACCGTTGCCAAAAGCGCTCCCCCCGCTGGCGAAGATTATTATGTGAATGCCCTTTCCGGGGCGACCCTGACCAGCAACGGCGTGAACAATCTCGTCCGTTTCTGGGTGAGTGATGAGGGCTACGGTCCCTTCCTCGACAGGATCAAAGCAGGAGAGGTCTGATGGCTCAGACACGTCGCGAAATGCTTCTCGACCCAATGGTCGACAATAACCCGATCACCTTGCAAGTGCTCGGCATTTGCTCAGCTTTGGCCGTGACAACATCCATGCAGGTTGCGCTGGTTATGTCCATCGCGGTTACTGTGGTAACGGGTTTCTCTTCCTTCTTCATCTCAACGCTTCGCAATCACATTCCGGGTTCGATCCGGATTATCGTACAGATGGTCATCATCGCGTCGCTAGTGATCATGGTGGACCAATTTCTCCAGGCTTACGCCTTCGAGATCTCCAAAACGCTCTCGGTGTTTGTTGGCCTGATTATCACGAACTGTATCGTGATGGGCCGCGCAGAGGCATTTGCCATGAAGAATCCGCCGGTCGCCTCGTTTATCGACGGCGTAGGCAACGGCCTCGGCTACGGAGCCATCCTCATGATCGTGGCATTCTTCCGCGAGTTCTTCGGTGCTGGAACGCTGTTTGGTTTCACCATTATGGAAACAGTGAACAATGGCGGCTGGTATGTTCCAAACGGCATGATGCTGTTGCAGCCCTCAGCCTTCTTCATCATTGGTCTTCTGATCTGGGGCGTACGGGCGTGGAAACCGGCTCAAGTCGAAGAGCGTGAGTTTGAGATCCAAGCGCTGGGAGCCCACTGATGGAGGATCTCCTCTCACTGGCTGTACGGGCGATTTTCATTGAGAACCTCGCCCTCTCCTTCTTCCTCGGCATGTGTACATTCATTGCCGTTTCGAAGAAGATTGCGACCGCAATCGGCCTCGGAATCTCGGTTATGATCGTTCAGGGCGTTACCGTTCCTGCAAACAATCTCATTCTGACATACCTTCTCGCTCCGGGCGCGCTCAGCTGGGCCGGCTTTTCGGATGTCGACCTCACCTTCCTCGGACTGATTTCCTATATCGGCGTTATCGCTGCGATGGTTCAGATCCTGGAAATGGTGCTCGATAAATACTTCCCACCGCTCTACAATGCGCTCGGCGTCTTCCTGCCACTGATCACCGTGAACTGCGCTATTCTCGGCGGCTCCCTGTTGATGGTTGAACGCGATTATAATTTTGGAGAATCGGTGACGTTCGGGCTGTCGTCAGGATTTGGCTGGGCGCTCGCGATCACGGCGATGGCTGGCATCCGCGAGAAGCTCAAATATTCTGATATACCCGACGGCCTGCAGGGCCTCGGGATTACCTTCATCACAGCTGGCCTGATGGCACTGGCCTTCATGTCGTTCGGTGGCATCAAGCTTTAGGGCAAATTAGATATGGCTACTTTTGGACTAGGCATCCTCCTGTTCACGCTGATCGTGCTCATGCTCGTATCGGTGATCCTTGGCGCACGCTCTCAACTCGTCTCAACGGGCGATGTGAACATTACAATCAACGGCGAGAAGACGATTTCCGTACCCGCCGGTGGCAAGCTGCTCCAGACCCTCGCTGAGCAGAAACTGTTCGTTCCGTCGGCCTGTGGCGGCGGCGGCACCTGCGCCCAGTGCCGTGTCAAAATTCATGAAGGCGGCGGATCGATCCTGCCAACTGAAGAGGGTCACATCACCAAGCGCGAGGCGGCTGAGGGTGACCGGCTCTCCTGCCAGGTCGCCGTAAAACAAGACATGGCAGTTGAAGTTCCCGAGGAAGTTTTCGGCGTTAAAAAATGGGAATGCGAAGTCGTTTCCAACGGCAATGTCGCAACCTTCATCAAGCAATTGGTTCTGAAGCTGCCGGAGGGCGAAGACGTCAACTTCCGTGCTGGCGGGTATATTCAAATCGCTGCGCCGCCACACAAAGTCTCTTACAAGGACTTCGATGTGGAGGACGAATACAGACCCGACTGGGACAAGTTCAATCTGTGGCAGTACGAGTCCGAAGTTACGGAACCCATTGAGCGCGCCTATTCCATGGCGAACTTCCCGGATGAGAAGGGCATTATCATGCTGAACGTCCGGATCGCCTCACCGCCTCCGGGCAGCGATGGTATTCCCCCGGGGCAGATGTCGTCTTTCATTTTCAATCTGAAGCCAGGCGATAAGGTCACAATATCCGGTCCGTTCGGCGAATTCTTCGCGCGGGACACGGACAAGGAGATGGTCTTTGTGGGCGGCGGCGCGGGCATGGCACCGATGCGCAGCCATATCTTCGATCAGTTCCGTCGGATCCATACCGATAGAAAGGTCACCTTCTGGTATGGAGCTCGGTCGAAGCGCGAAATGTTCTATGTCGAGGACTTCGACGGTATCGACGAGGACAATAAGAATTTTGACTGGCACGTCGCTCTATCAGACGCCCTGCCGGAGGATGATTGGGACGGCTATACCGGCTTCATTCACAATGTTCTGTTCGAAGAGTATCTTAGGGATCACCCGGCTCCCGAGGACTGCGAATACTATATGTGCGGGCCACCGATCATGAACCAATCAGTGATCAATATGCTCCTTGATCTCGGCGTTGATCGCGAAGACATCATGCTCGACGATTTCGGCGGCTAATCGCCGCTTTCCGTATCGCCGGACCAACCTACTTAGCCAAATGCGGTTGAGATGGAGGGCATCGGATGTTGCTGGATACAATAGGATTATTCGCAGTTGCGGCGCTGCTCGGCAGCATGCTGTTTTTCCCGGCCGTCGTGGCACCGACGGTGTTCCGCAGCCTCGCCCCGGCCGATGCGGGGAAATTCCTACGGACCCTGTTCCCTGCCTATTACGCCTTCATCATCATCGCATCGCTGGTGGGCGCCGCGGCATTGTTCAACCAGACCAGCTTGAGCATCACCCTTGCCGCAATCCTGGTATCGACCCTCGCTGTACGTCAGATACTCGTCCCGAAGATCAATGCGTGGCGAGATCTGGAACTTAGCGGTGACAGCGGAGCTGCAGCCCGCTTCAAGTCCGGACACAGGGTGTCCGTTCTGATTAATCTCGTCCAGATGGCCGCGGTGTTCTGGGTGCTTTGGAAACTGGTCTAGACGGCTCACCACCCGGCCGGACGCCGTCGCGGGTCAGTACTGGAAGCCGATCAAATTCCAATTCCACATGAGCACGAGAAGCGCGCAAAGACTTATCGCGAGCAACGTATAGTGCAGCTGTCGTGACAGCACCCAGCCATTCTTTGGTCCAGCCACACGCCAGACGCTCGGCATGCCCAATACAAGTGTGACGACGCTTACGGCATAAGCAAGTGCAATCCATTGGCTGAGAACGATGAGCCCGTTCGGCCAGTCAAGCTGGAATTGGACGTCACCTGCCTGAGAGAAAGCCTGGCTGAAGACGACCGCAAACAAAAGCACTAGAACCGAGGCCGTAAGTGGCGCTCCCGCCAACGCGCGGTCGAGCCATTTGCGGCCGGTGCCGCTTGCGGAATCCGAAAACCGCCTAAACCAGGCCGCCAGAAGTGTGGTGAGGGACAGCAGCACAGATGCCCCAACGACGCGAAAGAATACAGCGCTCGTATTCAGCGGTGACAGACGTTCGGCTACGAGCCCCGCAGCATTTACGAGGTGCGTCACCTCTCCGGTCTCATTCGTTCGAAAAGTGAGCGTGTCTCTCCCGTCTACAGCGCGGAAGGTGAGCGGTGCCGTTTCTATGAATGCTGTATTTCTTCCGAAGAGCGAGGCGAGCAGGCGACCGTCTTCGGTCGTCCTGACTGTCCCTTCGGCAAACAAGTAAGCAATGCTCTCAAGATTATGGTGGTTTCGCCTCACGGCTCTATACGTCCCGGTAAACCTATCTGCGCGCTCGGAGAAATCCGATGGTGGCACTAAACGCTCTGGCCGGGAAATCTCCCCCTTGATGTACCGAATAACATGTTTGGGAATTTCACTCGGCGCTGTCGTTGACCAGGTTGAGTAGCTGACGAAAACACCCAGTCCCTCTCCGGGAACGAATTCCATTAGGGAGTTCGATCCCGGCACTGATCCGCCGTGGCCTAGCGTGCGCACGCCACCAATGTCCTGTTCGAAGAACCCATTGGCAATGCCCACGGCTTCGGGAGCATCTTCGTGAGATCGCTGACGCATGCGTTGCAGTGTCGTTGCTTTGAGGATGCGGCCATTTTCCGTTGCTCCATCTGTTACCAAGGCCTCCATGTACTTCGCCATATCGGCAGCCGTGCTCTTCAGGGAGCCCGATGGAAATGCATGGAAATGGTAATAGGGAACGGTTGGCTCGAGTGCTCCATTTTTCGTGGTGTAGGCCATTACCACCCTCGTCTGCAGCTCAGGATCAATGCTGTCTGGATGATTTGCGCCCAATGGCTCGCGAAACGTCGAGGACGTCATATTGAGCGGCTTGAAGACATTCTCCTCCACATAGTCCTCATAGGGCATGCCCGTCACTGACTGCACGATGTAGGCAGCAAGGCTGGAATCGTAATTTGAGTAGCTGCGCCACTCCCCCGGCGGTCGGACCCGCGGCGGCAAGTTTCGGCGCATATAATCATCGAAAGATATCACTTCCTCTGGCGTGGCCACTGCAAACTTGTTGGTGAAAGTGATCGTATCAAACCCGGCTGTATGGCTCATCAGATGATGCAGGGTAACCGGCTCATCAAACGTTTCAGGTATCTGCATATCGGCCAAATACTCGTTGATATCGGTATCGAGATCCAACACGCCGCGTTCGACGAGCTGCATCACCGAAACCCATATGAACGTCTTCGAGATCGAGCCGACCCGGAAAAGATGGTGCTCGGCGTCAACGGGTTCGCGCGCCTCCAGATTGGCGTATCCATAGCCTTTGATCAGGGCCGGTTTGCCGTTTTTGACGACCGAGAGGGTCAGGCCGGGGAGGTCATGCTCGCTCATATGGGCCTGCACGAGACCATCCACATAGGCCTCTAGGCGACCGGCCTTGTCATGGGCGAGATCAGCTCCTTCTTGAGGTGCCACCTCAGCGACCCCAATATTGGAAGCCAACCAGATTCCGATGATTGCGAAAGCAGCAGCGCGCGCGAACGTACGACCGATTATTGAGACAAGAGCCACGGTTATTGGTTGACCAACTGCGTTTCCGTGGTTGGCGCTGCCAGGGGACGCTCCGCCCTTGTCCACTCGAAGCTTTGGCAGAGAATGCGCGCTATGCAGCCCTGAAGCCGCAGGGTCTCTTCGTCCAGCCGGCGGACATTCGCTGGATAGAACTTGCCTTCCCACGGGCTGTAAAATGTTCCCCGGCGCCAACCACGCCGTGTCTCCTTGAAACCATAGAGAATTGTTACTCCCTTTATCGGCCGGTCACGCAGAGTCTCATCAGGGTTCTTGTCATCAAGTGGTATGGTGCCTGTCTCGTCCCATTGAGGTTCCCACTTCAGAACACCGCAAACCGCTCCATCACAGGGTTTGAACTCCACAAGCCCCCCGGTATGCGAGGTCCAATAACCGGTCACGTCGGTGGCTACAACGTCGTCAGCAGACGCGCTCTGACCAGGCCCAGTCAGAGACGCCACGAACAGACACGCAAAAAGTAGAAATCGAGTCATCAATTGCTCCAGAAGTGGTTCTTGGAACTGATGATGTGACACGAACACTCCGGGCCTACTTCTCGATACCTAAGAAATGCTGCTTGAATTCGAATTCGGTCAGTCTTTTTTGATATGAGGCACAGCCAAAACCGGTGAGGCGGCACCACCAAGAGCACCCCTTGGCCGCCTTTCACTCACACACGTCACCTGTTCCGCCTCCGCGGCGGACAGTCTTGATATCAGATATGGATGGTTAAGATGGAGCCGGTTTAGCCGACCACCATCTGCTTCAGCTGAAGCGCTTCATATTCGAGCTCATCCAACCGAAAATGCACCACATCGCCGATTGTGACGATGCCGACCAGCTCGCCGTTTTCAAGAACTGGCATGTGTCGGAAACGACCTTTGGTCATTGTGTGGAGTACGCTGACAAGGCTGTCGCCCGGCGCGCACGGCATGACCTTTTTGGTCATGTTCTCCTCGACGCTCTGCGGCAGCGTCTGCCCCGGGGTCGCAGCAAGCTTCCGGACAATATCGCGCTCCGAAAGGATCCCGACGAGCTTGTTGCCCTCGTCCGTCACCACCAGCGCACCAATGCGTTTTTCACTTAATAAAACAACGGCATCTTTGAGCGTATCGCTCGGTCGGATGGTGATGACCGAATTGCCTTTCTGTTCGAGGATCTTTGCAACCGTAGCCACTTTCCCGCTTGCGACATTTGTGTGCGCAGACTGGCTAACAGTGCGCTGCGGCTTATCCTTCTTGGTCTTGCGTGTAGGACCTTGATATGACGTCGGTGCTCTGAAACTCATCTTGCTTTTTCCATCCCTTCTTTTTCTTGAATATAGCAGATTATCCACAGGAGACGAATCTGTCGTGCTAGATGCGAACATCCAACTCTCTCCGATGGTTGCGACAATCCTCTTTGTGATCGCTGTGGTCGCTGGCTATCGCTACCGTGCGAACTGGAAAAGCGAAGGCCCAGCCTGGAAAGCCTGGCTATTTGGCTCGATTGCCTGCGTTTGCCTGCTCACCGTCGGTCTCGTGCCGCTTCGATAAAATTAACCTTGTAAGCGTCAGGCGGGATTGGCCTTTAGGTGCTCCGGTGTTTTGTCGGCTTTAACGCCCAGAATGATGATCAGGCCAATGATGAACAGAAAACCAAGGCCGGATACGCCTATCCTCTGGCTGCCCGAAACCGTTGTCATAAGATCAACCAACCCCGGTCCGAGCCACACAGTAACGCTGCCAGACATTGCGTAGAAACCATAGAATTGTCCTATCTGCGCTGGCGGTGCGATGTGGACGAGCATGTATCGACTAGATGAGATGCATGCCCCCAGTAGGAAACTGGAGGGAACCAGCAACGAAATGTAGGCCAAGTCGCTTAGAGAGGTGAACAATGATCCACTCAATATCGGTTCCGGGGCAGACACGAGACCGAACAGAATGGCGTCACCTGAGATAGACAGCTGGAAGAATAAAATAACTATCAGGCAGCTAAGCTCAAATATCAGTGACTTCTTTGGCCCAAGCCTGCGATCAAAAAAACCTGCAGTGACAGCACCACACACAGCTGCAAGCGTTCCCAGGACACTTGCTGCGAGGACCTCAATCGCTGACCAACCAAGCAGGCCTGATACGAACACAATTCCAATCGTCAGCAGCGCGGCAATGCCATCTGCATAAATCATACGGCCTACGAGATATCTCATGACGTTTGGATGGGTTTTGAACATTTCGCGCATGTGATTGATGCTGTCACGTAAACGCGAAAAGGCGCTTCCACCTTGCCCGAAAATGGTTTGATAAGCGTATCCCCAGTTCCGCTTAGGTCCCGGACGAACATCGGACATGAATACGAAGAATGGAATAATAAAAACTGCAAGCCAGAGTGCGACCAGTGGACCCGTAATGCGGTGATGCTCAAATGTCGCCCGATCGAGACCAAGAAGAGGCTGGCCGTCAGGAACAGGGCCCGAAGGGTCACCGGGCAACGCAAACAAGAAAAGTAGCAGTAGTAGTACGAATGTACCGGCAAAATTGCCCAGCGCCAGCCCAAGCCCGGATATGTACGGCAAGGCATCGGGCCGACCGGACATATTGAGCATGGAATTGTGGATCAATTCAGCCACGGTATATGACACATAGCCTAGTGTCATAAGCCCCATACCGATCGCCACAGCCCCCGGTACGTCCGGCTCGACGAACCAAAGAAGTGCTGAAGTCCCCCCCAGCACTCCGAGCGATAGAAATGCAACTGGTTTTCGGCGACCACCAATGTCGATCATCGCCCCAAGCACTGGCATTGCGACCGCGCAGATTAAACCCGCAATAAGAATTGTTCGAGCAACAAGTGCCTGTCCACGGACTGGGTCGCCAACAACATCGCGCGCAAAATAGGTTGCAAAGGCAGCAATAACGACGGCGTTGTAATAAGGGTTGCGGGCGAACTCGAAGATCGCCCAGCCTAAACCCTTTTTGCCAAGTGGCCCGCCGGTAACTTCCTCAGTCTGATGGTCATCAGTGACGGCCAATCCAGCCATATCGTTTCCTCCAGCCCGACAGCCTCAATCGTGGCCATCAATTAACACCAGACTGTATCATTCGCCTCAGTGTGGAAAGGGCGAACCTGCTTTAAGCCCGAACCCCTACTCACCCGCATCCATTGCGAGGATGATTTGGGCGTATCCCTCAATCATCCTGCCCATATTCTCCACAGAAAGACGCTCATTCGTCCCATGAAAACCAGACACCTCATCCATAGAGGTAAAGCTTGGAACGAAGCGATAGACATTATCGGAAATGACCCCGGCATAACGGGCGTCTGTGGCCCCAATCACCAGGCCCGGGCCCACGGCGGCACCTTCGCCAACCCTCGAGGCGACGGCTGAAAGAACCCCATAGGCAAGATTGTCCGTCGGCGAGACCGCAGACGCGGGAGACCCGATTCCGCTTTCGTCATTCACGGAGACCTCGAGCCCTTCAATGTCAGCCGTCACCTGCTCGACATGGGCGATCACATCCTCAGGTGTATTGTTGGGGTGGATCCTGAAATTGACGATAGCCGCGGAGCGTTGCGGCAGGACATTTTCCTTGATTGAGCCTGCAAGCATTGTGGGTGCTGTCGTTGTGCGGATTGTGGCGTCACCAACCCCAGCGAGTTGAGCCTCGACTGCGCCTTGAAACAGCCAGAGATTGGCGAGCGCCATGCGGCTCGCAAACCCCATATCCTTCGCCGCTGCCCGGAAGAGATCAGACACGGGCGGCTTCGAGAAGTCCGCCTCCATCTGCTCATTATCGAGTGCGAGAATAGCTCTTGCCAGGCGAACATTGGCACTGTTTCGGGGCGGGTTTGACGAATGTCCCCCTTCCGCGCTCACCGTCAGCCGCAGGGTGAGATATCCCTTCTCTGCGACACCAACAAAGCCGAAGGGTTTCCCGGTCAATGGCGAGTCCTTGATGACGAAAAAGCCTTCATCGAGCACCATCTCGGCACGCACACCCCTATCTTTCAGAAGTGCAAACATGGCTTGTGCGCCGGCACCGGAGACTTCTTCGTCGTGACCAAACATCAGATAGATCGTGCGACGCGGCATAAAGCCGTCAGCGATGAGCGCCTCGACCGCTTCCATCAGAGCGATAAGCGAGCCTTTGTCGTCGAGGGCTCCTCGTCCGTAGATAACGCCATCAATGATCTCGCCAGCAAACGGAGCGCCGGTCCAATCGCTTTCAGTACCGATGTTCACAGGAACGACGTCCTGATGCGCCATAAGGACAATGGGATCGAGTGACGTATCGCTTCCATACCAGCGATAAAGCCGCGAATAGCCCGCGACCAATTCCAGATCCATGGTCTGGTGAGCAAGCGGATAGGTATCTTCCAGCCAGGCATGAAGATCGATCCAGGGCTGAGCTCGGTTGGGAACCGGGTCACCCGCCTTCAGTGTGATCGTCTTGAATCGGATCGCTTCACCAAGTCGTTCAGCTGCGCGCTCTGCCGAGACATTTGGCGGTTCAGGAAGGTCGACAGATTGTACGCCCTCCACAGGGCCACCATAGGAAAGTGTCCGCACAAGGACGATGGCCACAAGCAGGATGATCAGTCCTGCAAGGCCAAGACCTATCGTTCTCAACATTGTTGGTTGGTTACCGCTTCAGAACCATGCTGAAGATGTCGTCCATAGCGTTGCCATCACCATCGGCGTCCAGCAATCCGCCGAGAAGCCCGAGATCGGGTTTCTGCTGAGGCGCAGCTTGCTTGCCACCTCCCCCGAGCACGGCACCAAGAAGCGATCCGAGACCGCCGCCACTGGACTGGCTACCACCGCCTCCGAGTATTGATCCAGCGAGACCGGCAAGGCCGCCGCCGCTCTGTTGACCGCCACCCATCAGCGCTCCGACCATGGCCTCGGCGACACCTGGTTCTTTCGATTGTTTGGAGAGTGACCCCATCGCCATCGCCGCCACAACAGGAAGCATCTTCTTGAGAATGCCATTGTCGACACCACTTCGCTGTGACGCCTGTGCGGCCACTTGCCGGCTCATATCCTTTGATCCGAGCAAATGACCAAGAATGGCATTTCCGTCAGTGACCGTGGATGCCTCCGTCAACCGCTCAGGACGATCGAGATACTGATCGTGATTGCCCTTATCGAGCGCGCCCAATAGCGCCTGAAGACCCTGTGGATCCGATGCGTTTCGCTTCAGCCCCCCGGAGATCGCGGGGAGCAGCGCTTTGATGGCCCCTTGAGTCTGATTTTCGTTTAGCCCGAATTGCTGGCCGACCTGCTTCATTGCACTGCCGCCAGCTGCACCAGCAATCATATCGAAGAGATTTGTACCCGCCATGTGTTCCTCCCAATCGCGACTTTCATTTATTGGAACAAGACCTTAACGGCGAAACGACAATGTGGCCATGGTCCAGCTTAACTTAGCGTTCCGACATATTGGCCGATCGCCATAAGGCCGCTGATCAGCATAACGAGCGTTGAGCCCATCGCCCCGATAGTTCGTAGAGGGTGCGTAATACTATCGGCCTTCAAACCAATCGGGTGAAGTATGCGCGCGACGATATATGCAACGCCAAGCGCATGCAGTGTTGTTGCCGATGTCCCATTGATTTCCAGAACACCAATCGCAAGAAGCGTGAGCGCTGCGGTTTCAAGAAGGTTGCCGTGATGGCGAACCCGAAGTGCGAGTTCCTGATTGCCATCGTCTCCAATCGATACCTTCGTCTTGCCTCGATACAGGCCCACACGCATGCCAAGTATAATTGCCAGTATGATGGTCAGGCCGAGATAAAGCCCCGTTATATGCAGCGTCATGCAGCACCTCCCTCTCTTATTATCGAGTTGTTTCTAACACGGCCCCTCGGACGCGTCATTCAGGGACAGTCTCTCCGAGACGGCCGCCCACGCGGATCATATCAACCCGCACAGCGAGCCCTGTTTTGTCATCTGTTTCGAAGTAGACACCACAAAGTGTGCCGGCTCCTACAGCGGGCTGAAAACGGTCGCCCGGCATCTGGGTTACGAACCGATAGAGCGATATGTCCTTTTTCATACCGATGACGCTGTCATAGTCGCCGCACATGCCAGCATCAGACTGAAACGCCGTACCGTTTTCAAGGATCATGGTGTCTGCTGTTGGAACGTGCGTATGACTGCCGACAACGAGACTGGCGCGTCCGTCACAATGGTGACCCATCGCCATTTTCTCCGATGTCGCCTCGCAATGCATATCCACGATGATTGCGTCCGCAGCGTCGACAAGCGGCATCTCGTCAAACACGCGATCGACGGCGATAAACGGATTGGCCAGTTGCTGGCGCATAAAGACATTGCCCTGGAGGAGCACCACTCCGACGCGCTTGCCATTTGGCAATGTGTATAGATTGAAACCCTTCCCGGGAGCATCGCCTGGATAGTTGAGAGGTCTCAGCAAGCGGTCCTCCCGCTCGATATATGTCATCGCCTCGCGCTGATCCCAGGCATGGTCACCAAGCGTGATGCAATCCGCACCCGCTCCAAATATCTCTAAGGCAATGGCTTCGGTAATGCCGAAACCGCCCGCCGAGTTCTCCCCGTTCACAACGATAAAATCGAGGCCAAGCTGCGCTTTCAGCCCGGGCAGATACTCAAGCACGGCCTGCCGGCCAGCCTTACCGACAACGTCTCCAAAATACGCAAGTTTCATGGGTGCAGATAGCACCTAGACGCCGCAAAAGAAAAGCGCGCCGAGTGTTGGTCGGCGCGCTCTCAATTCTGAATGGTGCGTATCTACTCTGCTGATGCAGAGAAACCGAGCGATGATTTCGTGATCTGGCTAGGATCGGCGAACGTATCGGCGGTCACTGGCGTCTCCGGATCAAATTTCAGCGTAAGGGTCCCCGGGTCTGCCAGGAAGCTTGAAAGCGCTCCGGAAAGTTCAGTCAGGATCTCCGCATCGATACCGGCTTGAGCTCCCATGAGAGGCAAGAAGCCCACGCCAAGCTGCATCTGTCCCTTCAGGGATTCCGGATCCTCGCCCGACATCGCGGCGGCAAGCTGCAGTCCTTTTTCAAAAATCGACTGATCTTCGAAGACAATTTCCATATCGTAGAGCGTCAACGACGACAGTGCTCCCAGCATCGCGGTTGGATCGCTATCGGCTGCCTCCAGGAACTCCGGGTCTGTGAACGCGCCATAGAAATCACTTACCCCAGATAGCTGACCGCCACCGGACAAGCGGAACCCGTCCTTGAGGGCGAAGTAGTTCCCAGCTGCAGACGTGTTGACCGTGTCTGTGTCAGGATCGATCTCGACATCCTGAGCCACGCTGAACTCCAGCTCGTCATAACCGAGTTGCTGAAGAGGTCCGGCAAGCTGACTTCCGGCTGGCCCGTTCGGATCGGCTGAAAGGGTCATTTGAAACGGCTTGGTCACATTGCGGACCGCGCGGCCTTGCGCATCGCGGGTCACAGTACCTTCCACACTCGGCATCGCGAAGCTGACACCGCCCGCGTCGAAGGCGAGATTTTCGATCAACGCAGTGTCGTAACCAGGATCGAGGGGGTTTTGCGATGTGAACTGGGCCATGACCGCAGCAAACTCGTCTTCGTCATCGATGTCCTGCAATCCGGCAAGGAAGGATGTGTCAGCTCCGGCCAACCTCATGGAGTCAACCGAGAATGATATATCCATGCCTTCGTCTTCGTCGCGCGCCGATGCGCTCATACCTTCAAGTACGATTGCTTGAAGTTTGTCAGGGCCCATGCCCCGAAGATCAATTGAACTGATGTTTAACTGGCCACCGCCATCTTCATCTTCACCGCTAGCGACCAGATTGGCGAGGCTCAGACCATCAAAGCTCACGTCCTCAGCTGCGGGAAAATCAGCAGGCTCGCCGCTGCCCATCAGCGTTGAGACCCACGCAGCAAGAGCTGGAGATGGGTTCGTCAGCTGAATAGAGCCAACATTTACCTCGGCATCTTCCCCATCGGGCGGCGAGACGGAAATGTCGCTCAGTGTCATTTGGGAGAAGCCCGGCCCAGAATCGGTCATCTCGAGGCCAACAAGCTCCAAAGACGCTGCCCTGATGGGCACTTCACCATTTTCTTCGTCGGGAACGATGAATGTTACATCGTTAAACGTCGCATTTGCGCCGTCGGTCGTCTTACTGCCAAAGCCGATCCGGCCGGGCGAACCGTCCGTCAGGCTGAGCGCGGCGAGCGCGTCTGATGCTTCCGCTGCATCACCGGAACGTAACGTCAACCCGGGAAGACGAACTTCGCCGCTGCCGACTTGTGTTTCCGTGACCGCGACTTCTGTGTCAGCATCGTCAGAACCGCCACCGCCACATGCTGTCAGCAAGGCTGCGGCAGCGACGGATCCGATCATCCAATGTTTCATATCCTTATCTCCCCTGGGAATCAGTTAGGCTAAGCTGGGCGCACCACACTTGGATTGCAACATCATGTTTATCGATAAAGGCAGAAAAATGACCTTTCGTACAGCTTCCGGGCAGGACGTCCCGGTACGGTTCGAGGTCAACCCGCGTGCGAAGCGCCTGATTTTGCGGCTGGATCAGAAAAACCGGGAAGCCGTTGCCGTTGCCCCGTCAAAACGCCAGCTGAAAGCCGCAGCAGCTTTCGCGGAACAACGTCTCGATTGGCTGGCATCATGCCTTGAGAGCGTGCCGGACGTGCAAACACTATCGGAGGGTGCGGTCATACCCCTGCGCGGTGTGCCAACACACATTACAGCGGCGGGCACAGGCCGCTTGCCGCGCCTGCAAGAGGGTGACCCGCCAGTACTCAGCCTGCCGGGCGCACCGGAGACCCTGAATGCAAGGGCGCTCCGCTATTTAAAGCGGGAAGCGAGGACAGATCTCACACGCGCGGTCGATCATTACGCTACACAACTCGGCGTCACCTATCGCCGGATCTCGGTTAAAGACACTCGGTCGCGCTGGGGTTCCTGCTCGGCGGAAGGCAACCTTTCCTTTTCCTGGCGGCTGATTCTCGCCGAACCTTTCGTCCTCGATTATGTCGCCGCCCACGAAGTCGCCCATCTCATCGAGATGAACCACTCGCCAGCCTTCTGGGCGCACGTCGAGAAGATTTATCCTGATTGGCGGTACGCGAGTGGTTGGCTGAAAGCCCATGGGTCTAGCCTGCATGCAGTTGGTGCTTAGGAAACGCAAAACTCATATTTGTGTCGACGCTCATTGGGGGCGAACAAGCGGCGGTGAGTTCGATTTACAGATTTTCGTTGGCAGGCCCTTCATATCTTGAATGGCTTGTTGCATCCTTCTCCCCACGGCGCAGATGAATTCCAACCCTCATTTATGCACCTGTCTGCGATGAAAAGGAGAGCTTGCCATGAAAACGCGCGCAGCGATTGCCTGGGAGCCTAACCGACCACTGGAAATCGAAGAAATTGACCTGGAAGGCCCAAAAGATGGTGAGGTTCTGGTCCGAATTGTAACGACGAGCCTATGCCACACGGATATGTTCACGCTGTCTGGTGAAGATCCGGAGGGCCTTTTCCCTTGCATTCTAGGGCACGAGGGATGCGGTGTGGTCGAAGAGGTTGGCAAAGGCGTCACGTCGGTAAAGCCAGGTGACCATGTGATCCCACTTTACGTGCCGGAGGATCCCGAATGCCCCTACATCAAATCAGGCAAGACGAATCTCTGCCAGACCATTCGCGAGACACAAGGCGCAGGGTTGATGCCGGATGGCACGTCACGTTTCTCTTATAAGGGGAAGCAGATCCTGCATTACATGGGAACGAGCACTTTCAGCGAGTATACTGTGTTGCCCGAGATTGCGGTGGCCAAAATCTCGCAGGAAGCACCTCTCGCAAAGGCCTCGGTTATGGGTTGCGCAGTGCCGACGGGTATGGGTGCAGTGCGCAACGCCGCTAAAATCGAGGCCGGAGCGACCGTTGCGGTTTTCGGTTTGGGTGCAGTGGGGATGGCCGTGATCCAGGGAGCGGTGATGAATGGTGCCTCTCGGATCATCGGCCTCGACACCAATCCGGCAAAATTCCAACTGGCAAAAGCGCTAGGCGCGAACGAATGCATCAATCCAAATGATCATAGTACGCCAATCCAGGAGGTCCTGGTGGAAATGACGAATGGCGGACTGGACTACACATTTGAATGCATCGGCAATGTAGATGTCATGCGCTCAGCCCTTGAGGCCTGCCATAAGGGTTGGGGAGAATGCACGATCATTGGCGTTGCAGGAGCCGGTCAGGAGATATCGACACGCCCCTTCCAGCTGGTCACCGGACGCGTTTGGCGTGGAACAGCGTTCGGCGGCGTCTTGGGCCGCAGTGAGTTGCCAGGCATGGTAGACGAATGGTTGCGCGGTGATTTCAGCGTGGATCCCTACATCACTCACAATATGACCCACGATAAGATCAACACCGCTTTCGATCTGCTGAAAGCCGGGGAATCAATCCGGTCAGTCATCCACTTTCAACCAAGTGAAACAATGACCGTAAATTCTCTGCCGGGTGAGATCATTCCGGACTGATCTATAAGATGAGAGCCATATTTTGCAGGCAGCAGTACTGATTGAGTGTGCCTTGCTGTTTGCATAAAGAAATCTATCCCCGCTACCCAATCCAGTGCGATACTTCTTCCATCTCGTCGCATCGGGGCCGGCCTAGGAACGACCTTAGCCGCGGCGGGTGCCAGATGGGCTGCCCAGCGATCAGGGTCGCCGTTCGCGTCTCGGCG
>JBCCBQ010000014.1:0-89141 GCA_039033955.1 Pseudomonadota bacterium | reverse complement strand
TGTAAGTGCCTTGCAGATTGCAAAAAGGCCCGGGACGGTGCGCGACATGCACCTAAAGCCTCTCCGAAAGGAAGGCAGTCATTCGGTGTATCTCTCCGCACCGTCCAAGCTTCCAAACCTCAGACTTAAAAGGTCGTGAGATTATTTCGCATGCCTGCAGCTTTGTGAGACGTCCTTAATCGACGGCGTTCATATAGTTCGGCAACCAACCTTCATGCGCTTCGCGGAGCCGGGAGAGGGGGAGGATCAGCTTATTATCTGCCCATTCCCATTCGCCAAAGTTCAAACTTGGTTCATTGGATGCTAAAAAACTGCCTAGGGCTTGGTCGGAATATGAGCCATCTCCTGTAACTCTTACGTTGTTCCTACGCGCGAGCGCCACAATGTGCTTGAAATTGCTCTTTGAACATGCAGAGAGATACCGGGCTTGTTCTTCGCCAAAAAGTATCTGGCTCCACTGTCGAACGAACTTGCCGTCGTTGTCATCATTCGCCGGGTCATCAAACTCAGCTTCTACTCCAAGCCCGCTCGCCAGAGCCACCTCTGCCGCTGCACACGCAATCCCGCCTTCGGACACGTCATGCACGGCATTGACCAATCCTTGCTCAATCAGGGAGCGGACAAAATCGGCATTACGCTTCTCAACGCCCAGATCCACCGGCGGCGGTGGGCCAAGCGCGTCGCCCTCCAGCCCGAGTATTTTCCGCGCATAGAGCGAAGCGCCCAAATGTCCCTTTGTCTCGCCGATCAGGATCAATAGATCCCCCTGCTGCGCGCCCTTCAGCGTGCTGATCTTCGAAAGATCCTCGATAAGGCCAACACCGCCCACAACTGGGGTTGGCGGTATCCCCACCCCATCGGTCTCGTTGTAGAGTGAGACATTGCCTGAGACGACAGGGAAGTCGAGCGCTTTGCAGGCTTCTGCCATGCCTTCGACGGCTTTGACGAACTGGCCCATAATTTCCGGGCGTTCCGGATTGCCGAAGTTCAGATTGTCCGTGATGGCGATGGGTTTCGCGCCAACAGCAGATAGGTTCCGATACGCCTCGGCGACCACAGCTTTGCCGCCCTCATAGGGATCTGCGGCGACATAGTGCGGGTTGCAGTCCGAAGTGATAGCGAGCGCCTTATTGGTTCCGTGAATGCGGACGATCGCGGCATTGCCCATACTTTGGGAACTATCAATCGTATCACCCATAACGTGCCGGTCATACTGCTCCCAGATCCAGCGTTTCGACGCCATATCGGGAGACGACATAAGCTTGAGGAGGACCTCGCCATAATCCTCCGGCTCCGGAATGTTGGCTGGATCTAGTGGCTTGCGTGGCTTCGGCTCAGTCCACGGACGGTTATAGTTTGGTGCGTCATCCGCGAGCGGAGAGACCGGAATGTCACAAACCGTTTCGCCGAATTGTGTCAGCACCAATCGTCCGGTGTCGGTCGTTTCGCCGATAACCTCCGCATCGAGATCGTATTTATCAAACATGGCTTTGGCCAATTCTATCTTGTCCGGATGCAGAACCATCAGCATACGTTCTTGAGACTCCGACAGCATGATTTCGTAGGCCGTCATGCCGTCTTCCCGCTGGGGCACTTTATCGAGATCCATATGGACGCCGATGCCTTCGCCATTTTCACCGCCGCTATCGGCCATTTCGACGGAAGATGAGGTGAGGCCCGCTGCACCCATGTCTTGTATCGCCTGAATGGCATCGGTCGCCATCAATTCGAGGCAGGCCTCAATAAGGAGCTTTTCTGTGAACGGATCGCCGACCTGTACCGTTGGTCGCTTCTCTTCATCACCTTCGGAAAATTCCGCCGATGCCATGGTCGCGCCGTGAATGCCGTCTCGGCCGGTTTTGGAGCCGACGTAGAAGATTGGGTTTCCGGGCGTTGCGCCGCGGGCATAGAAAATCTTGTCCTGATCGGCGAGGCCCACGGCCATGGCGTTCACAAGAATGTTGCCGTTGTAGCCTTTGTCGAACTGAGTCTCGCCAGCAACCGTTGGCACACCGACACAGTTTCCATAGCCACCAATCCCCGCGACGACGCCAGCGACGAGGCTCCGCGTTTTCGGATGATCGGGATCGCCAAAGCGAAGCGCATTTACGAGCGCAATCGGCCGTGCACCCATAGTGAAGACATCGCGGAGGATCCCGCCGACGCCGGTCGCTGCGCCCTGATACGGCTCGATGTAAGACGGGTGGTTGTGACTCTCCATTTTGAAGATCGCCGCTTGGCCGTCGCCAATATCAATCACACCGGCATTCTCACCGGGGCCTTGAATAACGTGCTCGTTCTTTGTTGGGAATTTGGAGAGGTGTCGCCGCGAGGATTTGTAGGAGCAGTGCTCTGACCACATGACCGAATAGATGCCGAGCTCAACCAGGTTTGGCTTCCTGTTCAGCCGGGTAACCAGCCTTTGCCACTCCTCGGCATTGATACCGTGATCGAGGGCATCGGCATCAGTTTGTTCGGCGCGCAAGTGTGCTAGAATCGCAGATGTATCAGTCATGGCAGCGCTTTAGCGCTGAAAGGTGACAAGCGCCAGTTTGTGCCTTCAGTCCGGCGGGCAAAAGATACGCCGGTAGCCTGTTCACGGAGAGGCTTTTCCGTTGTCTTGCTGCAGCGGTGAGGTTGCCCAGACTAAGCCTGCAAACAGCACGGCATAGGGTCGTCGGAATGACTTGGAGTAACGGATACGTCGAAGGAGTGAAGTTGACAAAATCGGCTGCCAAAGATATTCAACCAAAAAGTTGATTATTATTTCAGTTAGTTCTTATGCCGTCAATCGACCACACGCTCAGCGCCCTTGCCGATCCGACACGGCGCGCAATCATCGCTCAGTTGAGCACCGGTGAGCAGCGGGTCAGCGATCTCGCCGAGCCGCACCACATGTCGCTCAATGCCGTATCGAAGCACATAAAGGTACTGGAAGAGGCGGGGCTACTCGTCCGGCGAAAAGAGGGCCGCACACATTATCTCTCCTTCGATCCGGAGGGACTGACCGAGGCTGCGAACTGGATAGAGCGGACAAGGGCTATGTGGTTCAGACGACTGGACGCTTTGGAAGCGGCACTTCTGGCAGACGATGCAAACCAAGAGAAAAGGGGAAAGAGATGAGCGACAGATGCGAGATGTTGGACGCAAAAACAATTCGCATTGTGCGAACGTTTCCGGGACCTATCGAACGTGTCTGGGCCTACCTGACAGAGTCAGAGAAGCGGTCCACTTGGCTCTGCGCCGGAGAGTGGGATTTGCGGCCAGGTGGCAAGACGGTCATGGCGTTTGATAATGAGGACCTCTGTCATTTAGATGATCGGCCGCCAGAGCGGTATGCAGACGACGGCGACGACCTGCCCTACGACGGTGAGATCAGAGACATAAATGCTCCAAACCGGCTTGTTCTTCTCTGGATAGAGCATGACGGATCACGATCTGAAGTCACATTCGAGCTTGAGCCCGTCGGTGATAAGGTTCGCCTGACGCTGACACACACCGATATCGACACCGAAGATACCCTTACGGGCGTCTCTTCCGGTTGGCATGCCCATCTCGATATCTGGGTTGCCGTTGCTGAGGGACGTGAGCCGCCATCCTTCTGGACCCATTTCAACAGATTGGCGGAAGAAGTTTATAGTCACCGACTGGCGGCTGATTGAGGTCTGGGTTTCCATCCCAAATAGGTCCAAAGTCGCAACAGCATTTCCATTGGCCCTTGGGCGAATGTCGCGCGCCAAAAGCTCGTGAAAATAATCGAAAAGACACCTACGGCGAGACCGATCGCAATGCATGTCGCGGCACCGGGTTTTCCATAGAGACCAAACCCGTAACCGCAGAATATAAAGGACAGAATAACACTTTGAAGGAGATAGGCAGTGAGGGACGACGTACCGCCACGGGCGAGAAAGAGTTTGATCTTTCCCTTGGGTCGCTCCGCCCATTTGGCAATGAGGCCAAGATATCCAGCGGTTGAAAAGGGGCTGAAGAGCACAATTAGAAAAAGCCCCAGCATCATATTCGGATCGAAGAAACTAACGCTCTGCGCCATAATGTGACCGCTCCAAAGGCTGCCAAGAATGCCGATGGGTAAATACACACGGCGACTCCTGCGCCAAATTCGAGCTGACGGAGCAGCTATCGTGTTCAATCGCACGGCGGCGAAGCCAAATAGGAAGAAGGCGAGCGCCCCGATTCCTTGCATGAACAAGCCGTAGCCCAGCACTTCTGTCCAATTGCCAAAGCGGTATTCGGCTACTTTTAGAAATGACCCTTCGCCAAACACCAAACGAGCTCTCTCGGTATTCTCCTCCATCGCGCTGAGTTCAATTGCCATTTCGTCAGGAGCGAGTGAGGCCCCAAGAGCAATTAGCCCTGCCAAGGTAGCGAATATGACCAGCTGAAGCATATACAGCCCTATGGCTGCCCGAAGCAGCGTCTGGGAACTTACATTTCGAAACAGGAATAGAGCTGACCCGAGTATGGCGTAGATCGCCAGAATATCTCCTTCAAAGAAAAATGCGCCGTGCAGGGCACCAAGAGCGAACAGCCCGAAAAGCCGACGCCAATAAAGATTGGAAAAGGTTACACCTCTCCGTTCAGTGGACCGGATTTGATAGGCGAAGCTGACACCAAACATAAACGAAAACAGGGTGTAGGATTTCATCAGCGCTAGCGCATTGACGAGGAATACCGCGCCACGATCTGCCTGGCTTTGTAGACCACCAACGGTGTACCCAGTTTCAAACGGGAAGGCGAAGGTGCTAACGTTGACGACCGCTATGCCGATGAGTGCAAAGGCTCTCGCGAGGTCTGGAAAGATGTGCCGGCCCGCGGCGCTGGTCTGTTCGAGGTAGGTCATGGTTGGCCCACTTAAGTGATGGGCAATCTGCTAATCCGCAACAATTGCATCAATTGCCTCGATGTGGGCCTGCTTTTCCGACGGTGACAGAAAGCTCGCTTCGAAACTATTTTTGGCGAGCTGAATGAGTTCGGCATTGGTCAGGTTGAGGCCTGAAGCAACCGCCTCGAAGTTCTCATTCATATAGCCGCCGAAATAGGCTGGATCGTCGGAATTTACAGTAATAAGGAGCCCAGCATTGAGCATTGTCTTGACGGGGCTATATTCCATCCGATCGAGAACTTTCAACGCAGTATTGGAGAGTGGACAATTCGTGATCGGCGTCTGGCGAGACTTCAGCTCGGCCATGAGACCGGCGTCCTCGATAGCGCGGTTGCCATGATCGAGGCGGTCGACACCAATATCGAAGAGGGCTTGGCGCACATAGTCGGGCGGTCCTTCCTCGCCGGCATGCATACAGAGCTTGAAACCCATCTCGCCACATTGCTTGAACAGTCGCGCGAATTTGGAGGGAGGGTGACCAACTTCTGAGGAGTCGAGACCGACCCCGATAAAGTGCTGATGCCAGGGCGCGCTTTCCTGCAACAGGGCAAAACCGTCCTCCTCGGAGAGGTGTCGTAGGAAACTCATGATCAGTTTCCAGCTGATACCAAAGTCGGTTTCGCCGTCTCTGAGCGCTGCTAGGACACCATCTGCTACTGTGCCGAAAGGAACACCACGTGTGGTATGCGCCTGCGGATCGAAGAAGATTTCGACATGGCGCACATTGTCAGCCTCAACGCGCTCCAGATAGGCGTAGGTCAGATCATAGAAGTCGTCCTCGGTGCGTAGCACCTCCATCCCCTTGTAGTAGAGGTCAAGGAACTCCTGAAGATTGTCGAAGTTGTAGGCGGCGCGTGCTTCTTCAAGCGTCGCCCAAGGCAAATTTATCTCGTTTCGTTCGGCAATCTCCATCATCAGCTCGGGCTCGAAGGAGCCCTCGATGTGAAGATGGAGTTCGGTCTTTGGGAGCGCGGCGATGAGATCTGATTGTAACATGGACAGACTTTAAGCTGCCATCATCAAACTCTCAAACAGTTTCAAGCCATCGTCGCCGCCTTCGTGACCACCGATGGCGCGCTCCGGGTGCGGCATCATTCCGAGGATCCGACCGTTCTCGGACAGCACGCCCGCGATGTCGCGCGCCGACCCGTTCGGGTTGCCATCATACCGGAAGGCCACACGGCCCTCTGTCTCTAGCTTATCCAGCAGCTCATTATCGGCGATATAGTTCCCATCATGGTGGGCGATTGGGATAGTAATCTCAGGACTGTCGGCGTAGGCGCTGGTGAAAGCGGTGTTCGCGCTATCAATTTTCAGTGGCTGCGGCTTACACACAAAGTCCAGCGACGCATTGCGCAGCAGCGCACCCGGCAAAAGGCCTGTTTCGGTTAGAATTTGAAAGCCGTTACATACACCCAGAATGTATCCGCCGCGGGAGGCATGATCTTTTAGTTGCTGGATGACTCCCGAATTAGCAGCCATGGCCCCGCATCGGAGATAGTCGCCGTAGGAGAAACCACCCGGGACCATAACCAGATCGGTCCCACTCGGTATCTCCCCGTCCTTATGCCAGACCATAGCTGGGTCTGTGCCCGTGGTCTCCTTGAGGGCCACCTGAGCATCGCGATCACAATTCGAACCTGGAAAGACAATAACAGCAGTTTTCATGCCTCCCGTTTAGCAGCGAGTCGCACGAATAGGGAGAGCTGTCCTGCCTAATTCGTTTCGCTCTCGGCCAGCATGAACGCATTGCCGTCCGGATCAAAAAATGTTGCGAGCTTGACCATACCGTCGATGTGGAGAGTATCGCCATCGAATGGTGTATCGGCAGCTTCAAGATCTCTTCGAGCCTTTGCAATGTCAGCAACTCCGAAAACGGGCACGCAGTTTCCCTTTTGAACCTCCATTCCCTCGCCAAGACCCAGCGTTACACCAGGCGTGTCTGTGGAGATCTCGGTCCATCCTTCCGCATCCATCGAGAAAACTTCCTCAAAACCAAAGTGCTGTTTGAACCATGCGGCCGTCTCAGCCCTGTCTTTTACATTGAGTGCGATGGTAATTTCACCATTGGTTTTAACGGTTGGCATCGAACTGTCCCCTTGCTGAAAGTCAAAAATTATACTAAATATAAAAAATGGACAACGCTCAATTTGTCAAGCTCTGTTCAAAGGCGTGGACGATTCCGGTCCTCAGCGCTCTTGCAAAGTACAAAGGCGGGCGGATCGCGCCCATAGCGACAAAGCTTGATGCCAGTCGTTCAAGCATAACGACGACATTTCAGCATCTTGCGGAGATCGGGCTCATCACCCGAAATACGGGCCACGGACATCCATTGCGTCCGGAGTTTGTTTTGACATCAAAGGGTCAACGTGTCGCCGAATGGGCAAACTCTGTCGACATAAGCATACCGGTTTCCGACCAGCCGCTTTTGAGAAAACAATGGACGCTACCCGTTCTTCGACTGATCGATAAACCTCGTCGATATCGAGACCTTAGGGAGTTTTTGAGGCCAGTGACCGACCGTGCATTGTCGATATCACTTAAGGAGATGATTGAGCGGGACTGGTTGGAGCGTCTGGTGGAGAACGACCACAGTCCTCCGCGCGTGGCATACCGCCCCGCAGGATTCGCAACGCGCCTACAACCCATACTGTCTTCGAGCTTCCAGTTATCTTAAGAGATCACGCTTTCGCATAGTGTGAAGGCGGCACGCCATACCAGCTCTTGAAAGCTCTCGTAAACGCGCTGTGCTCACTGTATCCCAGCAAAAGGGCAAGATCTGCAACGGAGCGTTTGCCCTCGCTCAAGTATAGGTCACATACATCTTTGCGTGCCTTTTCAAGGACGTCCCGGAATGTCGTATCCTCTTCATTCAGGCGTCGTCTGAGCGTGCGCTCAGTAGTGCCAAGGGTGTCCGCGACACGAATAATTGTTGGTGTTCCGTCTCGGAGGATTGACTGAATGCAAACGAAGGTCTGAGCGGCCATCGTCTGCGGTTTGCTGAGGGCCTCCAGAGAGCGATCAAGACGCGCTGCCAAAATCTTGACGAGTTCGGGGTTCGCTTGCGGCAGAGGTTTGCGGAAAAGTTCCGTTGGCGCGACGACCACGTTCTTTTCAGCCTCGAAAACCAGTTTGTACGGAAATGCCTGCTCGTAAACCGACATATCGTCGGGCTTACGATGACACATATGTATCTCTTCGATTTGCAGGTCTGGATCCCACGTCACCCAGCGCCCGAAGAACGCATAGCCGGCCATGGTTCCTTCCGTGATTGGGCGCTGATACTCCGCGTCGTCATCATGCAAAGGTGTCCAGATAAGGCGTGACGTTTTTGGTCCGATCTCGAGGTGACCCGTGGCGATCTGTTGCGTGAGCTTCTGATATCGTCTGTTGAACTCAATCATCTCTGCAAGATTATCGCAGGAGAGGAGGGCATAACCGATGTCCATAAGCGTCGACGGTCGAATATTCTGACCGAAGTGAATTCCCATTCCGGTGATGCCTGTTTGTCTCTCGGCTTCAAATAGGCAGTCGATAATTACGGCGTTTGGAAATCGTGCCGTAGGGTTATCCAGCACCTGAGGCTCGCCACCGATAATCGCGTTTAGCGGCTCAGCAGGGCACCCGTGAGCCAGACAAGCAGCGTATGCACTTTTCAAATAAGCCGAAGAAACAGTGGGTACCGCTGCAGCGTCCTCAATTGTCGCGCTATCGGCCATCGTCGTCGTTTGCTCCGCTTTCTGCCAAGACCAACCATCATCTAGAATGGAAGTTTTATCAAAAAGTGTGGCCGCGTTTGTCAAGTGACAGGCTGCACTCGCTATTCAATCCATAACTTGCAACGAAAATCTCTATTGGTTGATCTATTTGTGGATAATAAGCCACGGACGAGCCAAAAATCTGCTATTCGGTTGATGGGCACCATATCAATTTTAAGATGTGCACATTGCCTCGGCGATTGAAAACATATGATTTATCTGGCCTCAATTGTCATGCAGATTGACCGAACAGGTCAAGACTTCCAAGTCTGTTTGGGTGCATACACTAATCTCTGAATTTGGGCTGGGTTTACGCGGATGGCCCACATAATTCAGGGGACACACCAGTCGCTCCGGCTCCTCTCCAAGATGTGGTGCCGGAGCATTTTTTTGGCTGGAAGTGCCGGAATCTTGCCACGATTTTTGGTAAATAAGCTGTCACACCGCCATATTGAGCGGGGCTGAGCTGAATTTGCCGTTCGAAATGAAACACAGCCAACAAAACGTGGAAGGGTTGCCTACTTCGCTGATATAGAAGATAGCGCCAGCAAACAAATACAGGAAGAGACCGATGAAAACCGCAATCAAGCTACTTGTTGCCACAAGCGCACTCACAGCCTTCGCCGCATGTAATACGGTTCAGGGCATTGGTGAAGACATCACTGCCGCGAGCAAAGGCGTTGAGGACGAGATCACGCGAGATCGCGACGACGAATAGGCTATTCAGGAGATACTCAATGCGAAACATCACCATTACTTTGGGTGCTTTGGCGGCGCTAGTTGTACTCTCGGGCTGCAATACATTTTACGGCCTTGGTGAGGATATTGAAGCTGCAGGCAAAGGCCTTCAGTCCGGTTCAGAAGCTGTCGAGGACGAGCTAACGGGCGGGTAACACCAACTTACAACTAGATCGAAAAGCTCCGTTGTCTGGCGACACGGAGCTTTTTTATTAGATGCCATTATCTCGAGGGGCCGGAAGGCAAATCAAGCGAACTCAATTCGATAGGACTCAATGACGGTATTTGCGAGCAACTTCTCGCACATTTCAGTCACCCTCTTTTGAGCCGTCTCCGCTGCAAGATCGTCATCAAGGTCGAGTTCGATAACTTTACCGATGCTTGCTCCTTGAACCTCGTCATAGCCCATGCGGCCAAGTGTGTCGGCCACTGCCTTGCCTTGGGGGTCCAGCACGCCCTGCTTCAGACCTACATGGACAATGGCTTTCATTTGGCGGCTCCTTTGAGGTCTACGATTTCTGCACTGTCACCGGAATCGCGGATGATGCCAAGGCGGCGCGCGACTTCAGCGTAGGCTTCCGTTACTCCACCGAGATCTCTTCGGAATCGGTCTTTGTCGAGCTTTTCGTTTGTTTCAAGGTCCCACAGGCGGCAGCTGTCTGGACTGATTTCGTCGGCAAGAATTGTGCGCACCATGTCACCCTCAAAATACCGGCCAAACTCCAGCTTGAAATCGATCAGGCGAATACCCACGCCGGCAAAAAGCCCGCTCATAAAGTCATTTGTTCGAAGGGCCATCGAAATCATATCGTCCATTTCAGGAGGTGAAGCCCATCTGAAAGCGGAAATGTGCTCCTCAGCGACAAGTGGATCGCCGAGTTCATCATTCTTGTAGCAGAACTCAACAATCGCCCGCGGTAATGGATCACCTTCTTTCAGTCCCAGCCGCTTGGCCATCGTTCCCGCCGCAACATTCCGTACGATCACTTCGAGCGGAATGATCTCCACTTTCTTGATCAATTGCTCTCGCATGTTCAGCCGCTTGATGAAGTGGTTCGGGATACCGACGACAGCGAGACGGGTCATCAAAAACTCGGAAATGCGGTTATTGAGAACGCCCTTGCCATCCAGGATCGCCCGCTTTTCCGCGTTGAACGCCGTCGCATCATCCTTGAAATACTGGACGAGTGTTCCCGGTTCAGGGCCTTCATAGAGTATTTTGGCCTTACCCTCATAGATCATTCGACGACGCGACATGGATCAGTCTCCATTTGAGGAATTGGGGCTACGGATAATCCTTCACCCGAGATGCGTTGCGGACACTACAGCGGGGCCTTAGCCGCGACAAATGGTGAATCCAGTTATCCTAAGCATTCCAGCGTATTGATTCCGCATATCTCTAGTGACTATATCCGCTTCACCCGGGAGCAGGAGCCGACACATGTCTCAATTCGATGATCGTAAACGCGCAGAAGAAGCCAAATTCGCGATGGATGAGGCGTTGGAGTTCAAGGTTATGGCACGCCGCAACAAGCTGCTTGGCGCGTGGGCAGCAGATCTTCTGGGGCTAAATGGCGACGAAGCCGCCGCTTACGCGAAGTCGGTTGTGATGGCTGATCTCGAAGAGCCTGGTGACGAGGATGTATTCCGCAAGGTTCGGAAGGACTTCGACGACAAAGGCGTAGACCGCTCTGACGCCCGCATTCGAGAGCATATGGCTGAGCTGATCCCAATTGCGCGCGAGCAAATCGAAAAGGAATCGAACTAGGCGCGTCTAGTCCATACTTTCTGCCAGTGTGCGGGCCGGGTGCATCCCGTCGACATAGCCCATAAATGGCGCGTGAATTCCGTAACCGATCAGTTCCTGGGCGCGTTTTGGGAGCATGGATGCCACATCTGGCGGTACGGCCAGCACCATATTTTCAAGCTGCCGCGCCCATCCAGTACAGTACTGCGGCGTGACGATAAGTCTTGGAGCCTTGGATCGGTTGGCTCCACCGCGATGCCAAAGCGTCCCCTTTGCGATCATCAATGATCCTGCAGACATCGTGGCTTTTATGGAGTCGTCTCGACCTCCGGGATCGTCATCAACATCCCGGACCACCCGGTCTGAAAAGGATCCACTGAAACTCGCCGCCTCCACCGGGTCGTCGCCCCAGAGATGACTACCTGGGATGATCTCGGTCGCGCCATTTTCTACTGTTGTGTCGTCGATTGCCCAGAAGGTGCTGACACCATACGCTGGGCGCGGTCGCGGAATTTGAAGGTGGCCGTCATCGGTATGCCAAGGCTGAACCGTCTCGCCCGGATGCAGCTTGATAGCGAGACATGCTGATAGGCGACATGATTTGCCAAGGTCTCTTTCGGCAAAGGCCAGCGCCAATGGATGCATCGCCATATCGACAAAAACAGATGACTTGGCGAGCAAGGCATAAACCCGGTTGGACTTCAGACCTTCGAAGTCGTTTCGCCCCGACTTGTTCAAATGAGGTTCCAAAGCGTCCTTTACGTCTTGGACGTCTTTCGCGGGCATGACGTTGTTAAAGATTATGTAGCCGTTGCGGTCGTAAGCCTCAAAACAGTCGGCCAGTTTCTGTTCGCCGAGCCATGGCTTTAGATCTGACTCAGCCACCGTGACTGTTGCGCCATCCGCCATCGTGTTCTCCGAATTCCATTCGCTGACGTCCAGCATACACCAATTACGAAGCGTCAGCTAAGTATCTGATCAACAGCTTTTCGTTCTGGAAATGAGGGTTGAGCTCCTGCTTTGGTTGCTGTCAGCGCACCGGCTGCACATGCAAATCGCAATGCAACGTCTTCGGTCATTCCCTCGCATAGGGCGACCGTAAGGGCCGCGCTGAACGTGTCACCTGCACCTGTTGTATCGACAGCTGTAACCTTTGGCGGAGACGCCTCAGCGACTTTGTCAGTTCCCCGAAACAGGGCGGCTCCTTGGGCACCATATGTCACCGCAACGAGTCCACCGCAGAGCTTCAGTTGCTCGCCATACGTTTCTGCCTCTCCCTCATTCACAATAACAAGGTCGGCGCGACGGACGAGATCATCTGGTACGGGTAGGGCCGGGGCGAGGTTAACAGCAAAAAAGCCGCTTGATTGCTCACCGGCGCGCAAAACGGTCGCTACCGGTACTTCCAGCACAGCAAGTGTTGCGTCTGTTCGTATCGACGGAACGTCGTCTGATAGCAATTTGTCGTTTGCTCCGGGTGCAACGACAATCTGGTTTTCGCCGTCAGCGGAGACGGCGATGAGGGCGACACCGGTAGCCGCCGCTGGAAGGTCTTTACAATGAGCAAGATTAATACCCTCAGAACGTACTAGCCCGAGTGCTACTTCGGCATTTGTATCCGCTCCCGTTCTGCCGATGAGAGAGACGTCGGCTCCGAGCCTTCTGGCCGCCAGTGCCTGATTGGCTCCCTTTCCACCGGGATACTCCGCATACGTTGCACCCGTTACCGTTTCTCCAGGAGCTGGCAAGGTCTCACCTAAGGCAACGAGATCGAGGTTTATTGAGCCGACGACGCTTAATGAGATAGTTTTAGTCATGTATCACGAAACCTCTCCGTAAGCAGCTCATACACAGCATCATCATCCGCTGAAGTGATCCAATTCAGTCTGCTTTCAGGATCGTCTTCTGGTATGGTTTTTCCGTAAGTCTCCCCTGGATCCGTCACAACATTGATGGATTTTGGCTTACCGGAAAAAGCTTCGGGGCAAAGAAGATAGGCGATCGTTGATGGGTCATGCAGCGGGCCATCATCGGTGTTTTTCTCGCGCTTCTCAAAATCGTTCGTAGCCTGAAGAAGATTGGCGATATGCGTGGCGTTCTCTGAGCCAATTTCTCTGATCGAAGCTATGCGAGCGTCTGTCGTGCGCAATGTGTGGGTTACATCCAGGCTGAGCGCTGTAATATTGGCCCCGCTATTGAAAACGATATCGGCTGCGTGCGGATCAGCGAAGATATTGAATTCAGCATGGGGAGTAATGTTACCACCTTCAGTATCCGCGCCCCCCATAATCACCATCTCGTTTAAACTCTCCAATGCGTCTGGAGCCTGGCGGATCGCCATTGCGATGTTGGTCATTGGCCCGGTGACAACGAGCGTGATTGGGTCAGTCCGTTGGCGGAGTGTATCAATTAGAAAGGATACCGCGTGCTGGTTCTGCAGTGATGTCTTTGGTTCGAAGTCCTTTATACCCTCCAAACCATCCTTGCCGTGGAAGTCCTCGGCGGAAACATTTTCACGCCAGTAGGCATTCGGACTGCCGGCGAAGACCGCCATATCGGTTCGTCCGGCCAGATCGCATATTTTGCGCGCATTTCGCTGCGTCAGCGTAAGGGGAACATTGCCCGCCACGGTCGTAATGGCGTTCACCGTAAGAATATCAGGTGCGGCGAAGGCGAGAAACAGCGCAACGGCGTCATCCACACCCGGATCGCAATCGATAATAATGTCTCTGGGCGTCATGCCTTATCTGAAGCGGATTCCCGCGATGACTGCAAGGATCTGCTAAAATGGCGAATAGGTAGCACCATGCTCCAGATGAATTTGTCAGGCGCGTTCGAAGGATAGTCTTTGAGGCCAATCGCCATAGTTTCGTGGCCGTCCCGCGGGGTTGCTGTGTAGGTCCGAAACAGTCGGTCCCAAATCGACAGGCAAAACCCGTAATTGGTGTCGTGTTCGTCGCGGTGAACCGAATGGTGCACACGGTGCATGTCCGGTGTGACAATGATCCTCCGCAAGTTGCGGTCGAGCCATAAGGTGAGTTTTACGTTTGCATGATTGAACATCGCCGACCCATTCAGGATGATCTCGAACAGGATAACGGCCCACACCGCCGGTCCGAGGATCACCACGATCACCGCCTTGTAGATCATGGATATCAGGATTTCGAAGGGGTGGAATCGAAGAGCTGTTGTGAGGTCTATGTCGCGATCCGCATGATGAACTTTGTGCATGGCCCAGAAGAACGGCACCTTGTGGGAGACGACATGCTGAAACCAGATGGCACCATCCAACAGAGCAATAGCTGCAACAATCTCGATCACTATCGGTAGATTGATGGCATTGAATAAACCCCAACCATTCGTGGCGGCGATGTTCGCCATTCCGACGGCAACAAGGGGCACAGCAAAGCTGCCGACCAATCGGGCGGTGAGTGTTGATACCCCTAATATGCTGACATTGGTCAGCCAGCGATGCGGTTTGGACCCTGATAGTTTCCGGCGCGGTTCAATCAGCTCAAGCGTCGCCATAAGCACGAAAATGAGTGCAAAGCTTCCAAATCTTAAAATTGGCTCGATCTCACTGAGAGAGTCTGGCATTTACCGTTAGTCCGTTCCGGGGCGCGTTGAGATGAGCTCATCGCGTTCAATCAGTCCTCTTCTCCATCTACTATATGGATGAATGTAGTCTGTTGTCCCCGCGGCATTTTCCAGCAGTCTGTTTTGGTTATGCCACGCGAATACGCCGCCTCGCAGATTTGCGATTTGGCGCTCGCTTGAATCACGGACAAGTCTCGTCCCGAGGCGTGACGAGCGTGTCCCGACTGAGCAATAGAGGATGAGTGGTAGCTGGGTATCTGTATTCTGCAGCATTTCGTTTACATCAGCTGCTGATGCGCCCGGATCCACCCTAATCGCACCGTGAATATGTGAGACCGCAAACTCGTCTTCTTCGCGAACATCCAGAAGAACGTAGTCTATGCCTGGCTGACCTCGTGATAGAAATTCGTCAGCATCAATGTGATCAATGTCGTCGTGTTTCTCAGCGAGGCGACGCTCAATCCCTTCAAGCGATCCGGAGTTCCCGAAGAACCATTGGGCATTGGCTGGCGGTGCAACAGACACCGCCGTCGCGACAATAACGCCGATCAGAAATCCGGCTATTCGAACCATCCAGGCAGACATACACTAGTGCGATGCAGATTGCAGGCCACGTATGAGTCAAATTCAATTGATGTTTTGGAGGACTAGTTTGCCAAGGGGTGCGCGGTTTCCAGCAATTCAGCCAGCTCATCGGTCAGGACATGCGTGTATATCTGCGTCGTTGAGATATCAGCATGCCCAAGAAGCGTTTGCACGCTGCGCAGGTCCGCGCCGCCCTGCAGCAGGTGTGTCGCATAGGCATGCCTCAAGGCGTGTGGATGGACGCGAGATGGCTCAATCCCAGCCTTGATGGCCAAGTCCGTGAGCATTTGTCCGAGACGACGGCGCGTTAGATGACCCTCCTTGCCTCGAGACGGGAACACATATGGTCTGGCGCGCTCTAGTGCTGCATTGGTTTTTGGGAGTGTCGTTTCACGAATTTCCAACCAGTTTGTAAGCGCTGTGAGCGCTGGTCCGCCCAGGGGACACAAGCGTTCCTTGCCACCCTTACCGCGCACGATGATATCGCTCGTCGTCCACCTGCCACCTTTTCGTCTGGGAAGTTCCCCGGTTTTCAGCGACACAAGTTCCGATACGCGGAGCCCCGCGCCGTAGAGACACTCCACAAGGCAAATCAGTCTTGCATCATCTCCGCAAGCAGAAATCAGCGTGGCGACATCGTCTCTCGAGAGCACATCGGGCACCTCCCGCCGAGCTGTCGGACCGTCCAGTTGAGATGTCGGATTGTCTTTTCGATCACCTTCCTCGAAGAGGAAACGAAAGAAATGTTTTATGGCTGAAAGCCGCCGCGCAGCTGTAGCCGAAGCTAAGCCTCGTTTTGAAAGGTCTTGCAGCCAGGCGGAGAGGTCCAAAGCGTTAGCGCGCGTCAGCCCGCCACCCAAATACTCTGAAGCGTCCATCAGGTCGCGAACATAAGCATCTAGCGTATTCTGCGCCGCGCCCCGTTCTGCGGAGAGCATTTCCAGAAAGGCTTCAATGCGGATGCGATCAGTCATGACAGCAGATAATACGATGCCTGCCTTAACAAGGTGTGGCTATAATTCCCGCTTCCAGAATCCAGTACTTTCAAGAGCCAATTGCCTCGCGGCATTGCTCGCGCCAACGACCTGCAAAGCCTCCAATAATTGAGACATATCGGACGCCCGCACAGTCGATGGATCGCCCGATGTCAGTTTCAGGGTTTGAAGAGCAGATTCAGCTGCAGCGCCTTCGTCAGCGGCCGCGTTAATCGACCTCAAAAGCATTGGGAAGACGGGCTCGCCCTCTTCGTTTGGATCTGCCGTCAATGCTTCGCGAGCGGTTGGCCCGAGCGGAAGGTCGAACGCGCTCCAAAGAACTAACAATCGCCGCATGGCTGATCGCTTTGCCGGTGTATCAGCTAACTCGGCAAGTTGTGTTCCGAGATTGTCTTCTGCATCAGGCACCAATGCCCCATCCGCCAGGCGGATCAGGCCAAGCATCCACGCTATGTCGAATGGGTTCTCCCCACCACTTTCACTTTGTGAGAACGCTTCAAGCCACTCTTCCGACGATATAAGATCGTCCGCAGCAAGGTTTGCCCGAGCGAAAGCGAGGCTATAGCGGGCTGTCACCTGTGATTTCGGAAGAGAGTTTATGTCATCTTGTAAAAGACGGCTGACGGCGTGATATCGCGCTGCACTACCTTGGGCCGTACTGAGCGCAGCATTGAGTGTCCGTGCTTTCGTATCGACAGCTTCTTCGCCAACCCAATTGGCTGCGATCGCGATTTCAAGCGGCGTACGCGGCTCAAAGCTCTCCAGATCCAGAAGCGCCTGATAGGCGTCTCGGTGTTCCGTCGCTCCAATAAGTCCCATTTCTGCAGAAGTTCCCGCCGCCTGAACTCTCAAGCTCGGCTCGAGATCGGAGCTAACAGCGATCGCTGCAGAGAGGTCAGCTCGGGAATTGGCAATCGCATCCGACGGAACCGGCAATCCAGCTTTCTTTGATAGTGCTAGCGCGATACCCGAATCATAACGAGCGGTGGGAGTCTCAGGCGCGATACCGACCGCCGCAAAAACGGCCTCGTAGAACCAAGGGTCATCAACGCCTTCGGATATTGCAAGTTCCAGAGCCAGTTCCGCAGCTGACCCATTGTCGTCGAGCGCGAAGCAGGTCGCTCGAAGTTTGGCCCAGAACGCGCCTTCACGTGCCTCACTTTCGCTCGCGGCGCATGCGCTCTCTTCATTACCCAGACCCACGAGGAGGTCGATGGCGATCTCTTCGGGTTCCAGTTCGCCCACTGTGTCGGACAATAGCGGGAATAACGTAGCGGCGGCGTCAGCTTCTCCAATTTCAAGCAGTATTCTCGCCCGCTCCGCCATCAACTCATTCGATTGATCGATGTCTGGTGCGTCACCTGAAGAGAATACAAGTTGGCGGAGTAGCATTTGCTCGCCAGGTGTAAGGTTACGCGTCCGAGTGCGACGCATGAGGGCAAGTAATGTGTCGGGATCTGAGGCTGTCCAAAGCGTCGAAGACAGTTTCGTCTCATCTTCACCAACGAAATCGATCGCCCAGGGGCTAACATCATCAAGACCGCTCGCGACGACCTGAGCATATGCATCCGCCGCTAAACAGACCCCGAAAAGGCCCGCTACAAGCTTAGTTCTCAAACACATTTTCGATTTCCTGACGCACTTCCCCGGGCTCAGGCCGACCTTCGGTTGCTTTGCTTGACAGCCAAAGGCCAATTCCCAGCAAAATCAGCACTAGACCGATGATAATTATCAACCATTTGCGCATTCTAATGTCTCCCGTGAGCCTGCACGATATTGCAGCTCGTTGTAACCACGTATAGAAATGACGCTCAGGAGCCTCAAGGATCAATGGCCGCAGATACAGAATTGAGCGACGCATCGAGATCGAAAGGCGCGCCCTATCTAAAACGAACGATCGCCCTCGTTGGGCTAATGGGCGCTGGAAAATCCACGGTTGGGCGGCGTCTGGCCGAGGCTATGGGGCGAGAGTTTTGTGATAGCGATGACGAGATCGAGAAGGCGGCGGGCCTGTCGATCGCGGATATATTCACCCTCCATGGCGAAGCGGAGTTTCGCCGCGGCGAAAAGCGCGTTCTGGCAAGACTTTTGGACGACGAGCCCCATATCCTGGCAACCGGCGGGGGAGCCTATTTGGATCCCGAAACCCGAACGCTGTTGCGGGAGAGAGCGATTACAGTCTGGCTGAATGCGGATCTGGAAACCCTATGGGAACGCGTATCTCGCAGAAATCACAGGCCGCTGCTGCACCAACCGAACCCTCGTGGGAAGCTTGCACAATTGCTCGAAGAACGTACGCCAATTTACTCGGAGGCTGACCTGGTCGTTGAGAGCGACGACGGTCCCCATGCGCGTACAGTCGATCGCATTCTCGCCGCTGTGAAGAGGTGGCAACCAGCATGACATCGACAGATGAGCGAAGGCGGGTGCGGGTCGATTTAGGTGCCCGCAGCTATGATATCGAAATTGGATCGGGTCTGATCGATGAGGCCGGCAAACTGGTTGCACCGTTCGTCAATAGACCGCGCGTCTTCATTGTAACGGACAAGACAGTAGCCAGTCTGCACCTCGCAGCTCTAGTGGCGAGCATCAGAAGCGCCGGCCTAACGCCGCACACATATCAGGTCCCTGCCGGCGAGAGTTCCAAGTCCTTCGGAAATCTGGAGCATATTCTCCAGTGGCTGTTAGACGCCGGGGCCGGGCGTGACGATGTTCTGATTGCGTTTGGCGGCGGAGTGGTCGGCGATCTCACCGGCTTTGCAGCCTCGGTCATGAAACGCGGAATGTCACTGGTTCAAATTCCAACAACTTTGCTCGCGCAAGTCGATAGCTCGGTAGGTGGAAAGACCGCGATCAACACCGCCCAAGGCAAAAATCTTGTTGGTACTTTTTATCAACCCAAACTGGTCATTGCGGACACCAATATTCTCAAGACACTTCCTGATCGGGAAAAGCGTGCGGGATACGCGGAAATCGTAAAATACGGTTTGATTGATGACGCGCCATTTTTTGCCCATCTTGAACAGGCCGGGGACCGCGTGATCGGGTTGGAACCGGACGCCATCGCCGATGCTGTGGCGCGCTCATGCCAAGCGAAAGCCCGTATTGTCGCCCAGGACGAGCGAGAGGGTGGAGTTCGCGCGCTGCTCAATTTGGGACATACATTCGGGCACGCACTGGAAGCGGCCAACAATTATGGTCCGGAACTGCTACACGGCGAAGCGGTTGCCGTCGGCATGGCGTTGGCTCTTCGATATTCGGTTCGCCAGGGCCTAATGCCGATAGAAGATGCTGAGCGCGCAAGTAGTGTGATCAACACAGCTGGGTTGAAGACACATCTGCGAGATTTGGACGGCGGACCTTACAGCCCGCACGAGCTCATCACTCATATGAAACAAGACAAGAAGGTGCGCGGAAACCGGGTGCCATTGATCCTTGCCAGAGGCATTGGCCGATCATTCATTCAGCCTGATGCGGACCTTTCCGACGTCGAGGCCTTTCTTCAGGAGGAATCCAGAACAGCATGATCGCTGGAACTGCTATTGCTATTATTTTTCTGCTAGCGCTTTCGGGATTTTTCTCCGGCTCGGAAACCGCTTTGACCGCCGCATCGCGGGCACGCATGCACAAGCTGGAGGAGGACGGGGAGACGAAAGCGGCGCGCGTGAACCGCCTTATCGCCGATCCTGAAAGCCTTATCGGCACCATCCTTCTCGGCAATAACCTCGTCAATATCTTGGCTACGGCCCTCGCCACAGCGTTGTTTACAACCCTGTTCGGTTCTGGAGGGGTCGCCATTGCGACCGCAGTGATGACGATTCTTGTGCTTGTGTTCGCCGAGGTGCTGCCCAAAACCTATGCGATTACCCGACCGGACGCGATGGCTATGTCCGTATCCCGACCAATTGGCTGGCTTGTTGCCGGATTGAGCTGGCTCGTTGCTGTAATACAGGCAATCGTAACGGCCACTCTGCGGTTGCTCGGCGTTAAGATGGATGATGCGGGCCCGTCTGCCGATGAGGAGATCAGGGGAGCCATCTCTCTCCACGCGTCTGAAGGAGCGGTGGATGAGGCAGACCGCCACCGCTTGATCGGTGCGCTCGATTTGAAAGATCTCGCAGTGTCCGAGGTGATGATTCACCGCAAGAGCATAGACATGATCGATGCCGAACAACCGGTCGAGGATCTCGTTATGAAAGCACTCTCAAGCGTTCATACCCGATTGCCGCTCTATAAAGGCGGGGAACGCGAGGAAATTGTTGGCATTCTCCATGCGAAAGACCTTCTTCGGTCAATTGTGCCTCTGAAAGGCGATCTCGAAACGCTTGACCTGGAGAGTCTTCTCCGTGAGCCGTGGTTTGTGCCGGAGACGACGCCGCTGCTCGACCAGCTTGATGCGTTTATGGCGAAGCGCAACCACTTCGCCTTGGTCGTCGATGAGTACGGTGCCCTGCAAGGGCTTGTGACACTCGAAGACATTCTCGAAGAGATTGTGGGCGATATCCGCGATGAGCATGATGTTTTCGTACAAGGCGTACGACCGCAGACAGATGGGTCAGCTAATGTCGATGGCTGGGTTACTATACGTGATCTCAACCGTGCGCTCGGTTGGACGTTGCCCGATGAAGAGGCTGTTACGGTCGCTGGCCTCGTTATTCGAGAGGCGCAGGCAATACCAGAGCCAGGACAGCGCTTCTCATTCTATGGCTACCGGTTCGATATCCTGAGGCGAAATCGCAACCAAATCACCGGGCTTCGTGTCCGCACGGAGACCGAATAGCCTTAACTCTGCCTAGAACATTGTATTCATTTCATGTTCAATCGTGGTGGTGGATGCTAAACATCACGTAATCTGGAGGCATGAGCGATGAGTGCTCTGAAATCCATACCGGCTTTGACCGTCAGTTCGGTGATCCTCGCTGCTTGTGTGACGCCGGGAATTGACTACACAGCCGAGGTCGCCCCTGGAAATCCTGATGCTGCAACGTATCGCACAGTGGCGGTCGACCGTTTTCGTGGTCCCCTCGGTGATTGGTACGCCGACGAATTTCAAGCCATGCTTCAGTCAGCGGCGTTCAACGGAGCACCATGGTTTCAGGTCGGCATTTTCTCAGGTCAGTCGAACGTAGAAGGTGTCTACGATGGTGCGCTAGACGTAGGATACCCCTACGTCTCCGAGCGCTATTATACCGACAGCCAGTGCGTGAAACGCGAGGAGGTTGACGGCGAAAAGAAGTGCGTAAAGAAAGTCGATATCGAATATGTCTGCTTGAGATATTCGGTCGATGTTTCTGTGCGTCCGCGCCTGATCGACAAGACTGACGGCACTATCATCCATCAAGGTGAGTATCTCGGTTCCGACAGTGAGGAGGAGTGCTTCGAGACAGGCTACGTACAGTATCGCATTCGCCGCGGTCCTGATGACCCAGGCCGAGGCAAGTTTCGATACGCGTATGAGGACTATGGAAATCCCGGTTATCGCTTGGGCGGCGATTACATCATTGATCGGATCACTGCTTCCGCACTACGCCAGACCCTTTGGCAGGCTCGCCGCGATATCGCTCCGTACAATCAGGATGTCCGCGCAACGATACTAACGGAGGCTCAGGATTTTGAAGTTCGTGCCGATCCGCGCTTTGAGTCCGCAGTGGCTGCTGTTCGAAACAGCGATCCTGGCACCGCATGCGGGTTGTTCACGGAACTCGCTGCACGATACCCCTCAGCACCGGCCGTTCTCCATAATCTTGGCGCTTGCGCCGAAGCTCTTGGAGACAAAGATCGCGCGCAAACGCTCTACGCAGAGGCTGCTGCGGGATTCCGCACACTTGGGATTGAGCCCACAGATAGAGTGTTAAGTGCTCTCCAACGCATTTCCAGCTTGAAGAGCGACGAAGTTATTCTCGATGAACTCGTCCCCGCTATCGGTGATCCCGAGAGCTGACAAACCGGCCCGCTTCACCGTAAGGGCGGCGGACATTCTGGACCTTCGGGCTTACGAGCCCCGCGCGCGCGGCGGTTGGTTAGGATAATCGCCTCCTGAATACGTCCCTGGATAGCGTCTTCATCGAAGGTCCGGTTCACACAAGTGATTGGCTCCCCGGTGTCAGCTGAGATGATCGCAGCTATCCCGGTAACACCTCCGTACCAGTCCCAGAGATAGAGTGCATGGTGACTATGGGCGAGGCGGATGGCTTCGCTCCAAGCCTGCTCCTTTTCAGCCTCGCTGGATCTTCGGCTCGCTTGTGTCATGTCGAGATTCACCAGCTCTACATCGCCGGTGTCGAAATTGGTCAGCGCGTTTTCAATTGCTGGATTGAGAATTTGACAATTGGGGCACCAATCAGCGGTAAAGTTTATGATCTTCACAACGGGAGCCCCAGTATCTGCACTGGCTGAGAGAGCGACGCTAACAGCGCTGAGCAGACCAACTAGCAGGTGGCGCACCTTTAAGGTCATGAGCCAAAGACTCTCTCAAAGATCGCGTCCACCTGCTTCAGATGATATTCCATGTCGAAGAGCGCTTCGAGTTCGCCGTCAGTGAGCTTTGAATTCACCTCATAATCAGCTTTTAGAAAATCGAGAAATGCGCCTTCACCGGCCCAGGTCTTCATAGCGTTTCGCTGAACGAGCCGGTAAGCATCCTCACGGCTAACCTCTTTCTCGACCAGCGCGAGAAGCACGCGTTGCGAATTGTGCAGCCCGCCAAGACGATCCATATTTTCTTGCATGCGATCCGGATAAATCACCAAATTCTCGATCACACCTGCGAGGCGATGCAGAGCGAAATCGAGGTGAATGGTGGCGTCCGGGCCAATTCCTCTCTCCACGGAGGAGTGAGAGATGTCCCGTTCGTGCCATAACGCCACGTTCTCTAGCGCTGGTGTAACGGCTGACCGGACAAGCCTGGCAAGGCCAGTGAGATTTTCCGTCAGAACAGGGTTTCGCTTGTGGGGCATTGCTGAGGACCCCTTTTGTCCCGCAGAGAAAAACTCCTCAGCCTCAAGAACTTCCGTTCTCTGAAGGTGTCTGATTTCAGTCGCGATGCGTTCGATTGACGAAGCGACAACGCCAAGCGTCGAAAAGAACATGGCGTGACGGTCTCTTGGGATGACCTGCGTCGACAACGGCTCTGGCGTAAGTCCCAGCTTTTTTGCAACGTGATCTTCGATTCGCGGATCAATATTGGCAAACGTTCCCACAGCGCCGGATAATGCGCATGTGGTGATTTCTTCGCGGGCCGTAACAACGCGCTGCTTCGCCCGCTGAAACTCGGCGTGGAAACCCGCGAGCTTAAGCCCAAAAGTCACTGGCTCAGCATGAATACCGTGGCTTCGTCCAATCGTGGGGGTCAGTTTGTGTTCCTCAGCGCGCTCCTTTAGCGCCGTCAGCACGCGATCGAGGCCCGTAAGCAGGATATCACTTGCGCGTGTTAGCTGTACGGCGAGGCAGGTATCAAGGACATCGGAGGAGGTCAGGCCTTTATGTAGATAGCGCGCCTCCTCGCCGACGTGTTCCGTCACATTGGTCAGGAAGGCGATGACATCGTGTTTGACTTCGCGTTCAATCTCGTCGATCCGCGCGACGTCGAACCCTCCACGCTCGCGAACAGCTGCCGTCACACCCTTGGGGATCTGACCTAATTCCTCCATTGCTTCTGCAGCCAGTGTCTCGATTTCGAGCCAGATCGAAAATTTCGATTCAGGTGTCCAGATGGCGACCATTTCGGGTCTGGCGTAGCGTTCAATCATGTCCGTAATCCATGGCTTTCGGCGGAATCACACTGCTCTGGTGCGTTTGTTTCACGCTTCATGAAACCAGACTGGCTGAAAATAAAGGCCCGTCGTCACTTGAGAACAGCATGTGCTTGAAAAATATTCATATTTCTGGTCTGGCAACGCAGCTGTGATTGGGGTAATTTTGTTCATGGGGGGTTCAGGGGCTCTGGGCCAATTCCCGAGGTAGCCCTACAGATGGGTTTGAGGGGTTACCGACTAACACAATCGGCGACGGAAAAATTTCGTCGAAAATTCAAGGGGAAGACCTATGAAGAAACTATTATTGGTGTCGGCAGCAAGTGCTGCAATGAGCCTAGGCGCATTTGCGCAGGGCGCTGATTATCCGCCGAGTGCAGATCCTGGTGAGTGCTTTGCTCGCGTTCTTATCCCTGAAACGACGGAGGTCGTGACAGAACAGGTTATAGATCGGCCCGAATCTGAAGAGATTACAATTGTACCAGCTCAATATGAGACGGTAACGGAGCAAGTTCTCGTCAAGGAAGAAACCGTTATTTATCGCTCAGTACCCGCTGTGTATGAGACGGTAACGGAAACCGTGACAATCGAACCTGAGCGCACTGAATCCATCGTCGTACCTGCTGCCTACGAGACCTATGAAGAGCAGGTGCTCGTGCGCCCTGCCTACTCAACATGGAAGCCTGGCGCGGGTCTGTATGGGCGCGGTTCCGCCGGAACAGGCACGGGCGTTGGAAACGGAGAGCAAGCCACGGGCGAATTGCTCTGTCGGGTCGAAGTGCCGGCGCAGTACGATACCGTTACGCGCACCAGAATAGCATCGCCAGAGCGCACCGACACACGCATCATCCCTGCGGTAACTGAGACGGTGACGCGAGAGGTCGTGGTTCAACCAGCTCAGGTAGTTGAGGAAGTTGTTCCGGCTGAATATGCGACCGTCACAAAGCAGGTTCTCGTTACGCCTGCGACTGAGAATGTCACGGTCATACCAGCAACCTACAAAACGGTTGAGAAACGCGTAGTCACCGGCGGTGGCGGCCTCGAATGGCGCGAAGTGCTTTGTGACACCAACGCCTCGCCAGCGAAGATCGCCGAAGTGCAACGTGCGCTTAGCTCAGCAGGTTACAGTGTTCCAGACGATGGTTCATTTGGACCAGCAACGCTCACGGCAATGGAATCCTATCAACGTGCCAATGGCCTGCCTGTTGGATATCTGACAGTGTCGACTGTTGAATCGCTTGGCGTATCGCCGCGGTAAACCCAAACAATTCCAGTGATTAAAGCCCGCGCCAAAAGGTGCGGGCTTTTTTTGTAACCTATCTGACGCTCTCAGTGCCTTTTCTAGCGAGAGCGTCGGCGCGTTCATTGCCTTCGTCGCCGGCATGACCCTTCACCCATTTCCAGGTGATATCGTGTCTCTGGCAGGCCTCATCCAGTGCTTGCCAGAGCTCCTTATTCTTGACCGGTTTCTTCGACGCGGTTTTCCAGCCATTCTTTTTCCAGCCGTGAATCCACTTGGTGAGGCCATCTTTTACGTAAGTGGAATCCGTATGCAGAGTGAGCTTTGACGGTCCTTTCAATGCATTCAGCGCTTCAATCGCGGCCGTCAGCTCCATCCGATTGTTCGTCGTTGACGCATCGCCGCCGAACAGTTCTTTTTCGCGCTCGCCAAATTTAAGAAGTGCGCCCCAGCCACCAGGGCCAGGATTACCGGAGCAAGCTCCATCCGTCCAGACTTCGATTGTGTCGGTCATCTGATTGAGTTGCTTGGGTTCTCTTATCGCGTCAAGTTGGGAAGTGGCCCGCGTAGGAAATGGAAAGACAAGGCTGAAATCGCTCCCGTGGGCCCTCCGAGGAATAGTGCAGTAATCCAAAAGTCGGATAACGAACTGCGGTCCACGCTGTAAAGGAAGTAAAAACATGTAGCTACAAACCCAGAGACGGCACCAGCCATAAAGTAGTTCGGTACGTTTCTGACTCCCAACCTGCAAATAGCGGCGTGAAGTGGTAATCCTATAAAAAGCATGGTCGGCAATCCGACGATTGCGCCAAAATAAATGCTCAATCCAAAGTAGGAGAAATCCCAGCTGGTGAGCGGTCTACCTGACGATGTCAGGAATATCAAAAATAGAAGATATGCCACTGAGCCGATGATGGGAGCCAGACAAGCGGCAAACAAAAATCGAACTGCCGAAATTCTATTGGACGTCACGCTCCGTAATCTCCTGCAGACTTCACTGCTCGGTGAAATCGCAGGCGTTGGGCATAATCTAGGGGGTCGTGTGGTTTTACGAGGGCATCGGCTGGCGTGTCATACCAATCGACAAGCCGTGTAAGGAAGAACCTGATCGCTGCGCCGCGCGCGAGCAGCGGTAAGGAAGCTAGCTCTATTTCAGTCAGAGGGCGGACAGACTGATAGCCGGATATCAATGCAGCGCCCTTCGAAAAATTGTATTCTGCGCCGTCTTCAAATGCCCATGCGTTCAGGCATATGGCGAGATCGTACGCTAGAAAATCCGTACACGCGAAATAGAAGTCGAACGCACCAGTGAACTCGTCACCAATAAAAAACGTATTGTCCGGGAACAGATCGGCGTGGATCGCGCCTGTCGGCATTGATCCCGTTTTCGGCCACAGCGCACGAATGAGTTCCATGTCGCTGTCGACGAGCGAGGATAGCCCAGCTTGCAGCTCGTCTGCATTAGCGGACCGGCCCTGCCATAAGTGTTCCCACCCGGACGGGCCAAGATCGTTTTCTCTTGTCTCGGTGAATTCAGACAGCGCTTGATGCATGTTTCCCAGGGCGGTGCCAACGGTTCGGCATTGGCGCACATTCGGCCTTCGCGGGCTTATGCCGGTGAGAAATTCGACGATCAAAGCCGGCCGATCCTCTAGCTGTCTCAAGGCGACGCCATCACGCCCGGCAATGGGTGCCGCACAGGGGAAACTGTTTTTTGAGAGATGTTCCGTAAGCGCCACAAACCAGGGCAGGTCATCCGGGTTCACACGTCTTTCAAACAGGGTGAGGATGTACCGGCCTTCTGTGGTTTCCAGATAGTAATTGGAATTTTCAACGCCTTCCGCAATACCTTTAAAGGCGCGAGGCTCACCGATGCTGTAGGCGCTTAGAAAGTCCGCCAACGCTCCGTCGGAAACTTGTGTGTATACGGCCATATCAGTCCCCAGGCGTATTAGCCTGTCTGCTCAGTAGAGCTGATATCACACTAAGTCCCAATAAAGGGTTCAAGGTTTGGTGGTGTGAAATTCGGGCCCTTTAGGACCTTGCCGTCCTCGCGGTGGACGGGGCGGCCATCTTCGCCAAGCTTCGACATGTTAGATCGATAGACCTCTTGAAATGCATCGTTCTTCACGTTGTGAAGCCCGAACTCTAGAAATGTCCCGTCGAGGACAAACTGGATATCGCACAGTGCATCCAGCACCTCGGTCATATCGCTTGCTTCCACCGCCTCTCTGAGTTCACGCACTTCTTCTTCTAAGATTGCCAGTCGCATAGCCACGCGCGATTTCGGCAAAGTTGGCGTTGCTTTCACCGGGACATCGAAATGTTCATGCCAGTCGCGAACGAGAGAAAGGGTGTCCATCACAGCCTCCAAATTTTCATTTGGTTGAGGCTACTCCGATTCGATTGATCAGGCTGGCTGCGCCGCGTCGTCTGGCGTCCACAAATCTCGGCGCATCGTTCGACCCATCAGCAGAAAATGGAGCGCTGCCCAAAGATAAAAGAATGCGCCAATTGTTACGCCCCAGCGAACACCCGTTCTGCGCGCCGGTGCGCAATGCTCAACGTCAATAGAACTAGCGCTACTAACGTCAGTGGCTGAAAGAGCTTCGAAGTCGCTCGGCAGTTCGGCTTCGCCAGCTTCAACTTTATCCAGAAGCCTTGAGTCCCTTCGAGCACGAGTTAGTACGCGCTCTGCGGCACCACATTCGGCCAATGAGACTTCTGAATTGTTTTGTGTGAGCTGCCATTTTGTGCCCTGGTCGGAGATCCAGCCGATGACGGGTGGCCCAAGTCCGTAACCAATAAGATTCACAACGAACAGCATCAGGGCGGCAGCAGTTGCGCGCATGCGTGGCTCGACCAGTTTTTGGCACACCGCGAACATCGGGCCGAGATAAGAGTAACGCAATATTGCCCCAATCGACAGAGCTGGAATCGCGAGCCAGATTGCGAGCGCCCCGCTGGAGAAGCTGAGTGTGTTGTAACCGAAAATGAGAAACGGAACCGCGAGCGCCATGCCGAGTGCAGGCAGCCAGCTATCTGAGTTAGGGTGCCGAGCGCGTACGCGATCTGCAAGTTGACCAGAACCAAATGTGCCAATACCGGCGGCAATGCCGAGAACACCACCAAAAATTAAGGCAGCTTCCAGAAGTGGTAGGCCGTGCGCACGTGTCCAGAAGGGGCGAATGAACTGGCCAATGCCATATCCAGTGAACGAGGCAAGCGCACCGCCAAGCGAGACATGCCAAAACGTTGCATTTCGGCCGATCTTGCCAAAAACAAGGAAGGGTGACGGCATGCGTCTGGCAGCAGCAGCCGCAGCGCCACCAGGGTCTGAGTAGCCGCGGGGAGGATCTTTCACGGTCAGTTTGAATATGGCGGCACCCAGAACGCCGGGCAGCCCCATCCAGATGAAAGCATCGCGCCAGTCCAAGCCACCACGTGTGGCGATCCATGCTCCTGCAATGGCGGCAAGCATGGACCCTATTGGAATACCCAGTGCAAAAAGACCAAGTGCGGAGGTGCGCTTTTCTGGCGGGAAGTAATCCGAGATTAGTGAGTGAGAGGGCGGCGAGCAGCCGGCTTCACCAATCCCTACGCCGACGCGCGCAAGAGCAAATTGAAATGTGCTTTGGGCCATGCCGCAGGCTACGGTCATGGCCGACCACGCTGCCATTGCAGAAGTTATAATCCAAGTCCTACTTTTGCGTTCGGCGAGCATAGCGAACGGTATACCGAGAAGCGTATATAGCACCGCAAATGCGAGGCCTGAAAGGAGGCCGATCTGTGTGTCCGTCAAACCGAATTCAATTCGGATATCTTCACCCAGGACGCTAATCAGCGTCCGATCTATGAAATTGAAAGTGTAGACGACGATAAGCGCAAACAGGACATAAGTTCGGTAGCCGCGCGATCCGTATCCATCATTCGCGGCTGTGGTTTCGGCTGCAGTCGCATCGGTCATATCAAACTGCCTCGGCTATGAAGTCGCGTTTCAGAGTACGCGATGACATGTAGAAGCAGAACGCCGCGACCAGGAACCAGCATGCGGTTAGCGCCATAGCTTTGGGCAGCCCGATATTCTGACCTTGTGCGCATAGCGCCAATTGATCCTCATTTAGATCCGTTGAGGTCTTGCAAGTGGAGATATCGAGCACGCCTGATGGGTCGAGCGTTGAGAGCGCACCGTTTGCAAAGAAGTCTGAGAAGAAGCCCACAAAAATAGGTCCGACACCGTTGCCTATGATCGAAACGAGGATAAGCAGAATTGCAACTGCCGTAGCGCGCGATCTGCTCGTCACGACGCCGGATGCGATATTATATTGTGCGCCAAGATAGGCGTAGTGCGCCATCGCTGCGATCGACCAGAGGATGAAAACACTCGTGAGACTCGATGAGAAGAACGCACCAACATAGGCCGGTACTGCGATTAGTAGCCCGACAGCCGGAACAAGCGCGATTGCACGGATAGACTGCTTCGAGAAGCGTTCCGTCAGCCATCCTCCTAGGAATGTTCCAGCAGCAGCAAGAGCAGATAGAGGTGCCCCATAATTGATGGCGGCGTCGCGGACGCCGATGCCATGCACACGTTGAAGGAATGGAGCCTGGAGACTCACCAGACCATATCCGACAAAAGCGACGAGTGATGCTGCCATAGCCATCCACCAGAAGCTTGGCTTGTTCAGAACTTCCTCAAAGCCCTCCATAAAGCTGGCCTGGTCTTTGGTAGTGCCGGGTGGGTCGGAATAGCCGCGGGGTGGTTCTTGGATCGTCCGAAGTACGAGCAGTGCAATCAGTACCCCAGGTAAGCCGACGATAACAAAAGCGATCCGCCAACCTTCGACATTCGCCCAGTCGAGCCCGCCGAACATCCAGCCGAGGCCCATCGATTGTATCCAGCTGCCAAAGGTTTCACCCTTCATCTGCGCTATCGGACCACCAAAGAGATTCGCGAGCACGCTGCCGACGGTCACACCCATTGAGTAGATACCGAGCGCCACCGACCTGCTGACCGGTTTATAGTAATCGCCAATGATTGAGTTCGCTGGAGGCGTGCACCCCGCTTCGCCGACTGCAACGCCGATACGGAAGAAAAGAAGTGTGGCAAACCCCGCCGCAATGCCGCAAAGCGCGGTCATGATCGACCAGAGAATGATGCATGCCGTGATAATTCGTACCCTGTTTGACCGATCGGCCCACATGGCAATCGGCAGGCCCATCGCTGCGTAGAACAGGGCAAATGGAGGTCCATAGAGGAGCCCCCATTGGAAGTCAGTTAGCTGGAAGCTCTCAATGATCGGCTGTGCGACGACAGCGATAAGTGTTCGGTCGATGAAATTGAGCGTGTACACGACCATAAGCAAGACCAGGACGTAGGTCCTGTAATTCTTGCTGCCATAGCCTGTAAGATGCCCGTCAGTTTTCTGAGCGGTGTCTGCGATTGTCGCATCCGCCATGCGCCTCTACTCCCTTTAGCCCGGTGCATCTGGCGGCACCTTTCCGGACATCACGGTAAGGGGGATTGGCGGCAGCGCAAGCGCTAACTGCAACCGAGGCTCCTCGAAAACGCTAGATAAGCCCGGCCGATTTGAAACTTGTAACCCCGCCCGTGCCAACAATCAGATGATCATGAACGCTAATCTCGAAAGGCGTCAGGGCGTCGATGATTTCCCTTGTGATTGAGATGTCAGCTCGGGATGGCGTCGTGTCTCCAGACGGATGATTATGCACAAGAATGAGTGACGAGGCAGCCAGTTCGAGTGCCCGGCGAGCGATCTCGCGGGGATAAACGGGGGCCTGATCGACAGTCCCATGGCTCATGACCTCATCAGCGATCAGCTGGTTTTTCCGATCTAGAAAAAGGACGCGAAATTGCTCCCGCGTCTCGTGCTGCAGGGCGCTCCGCACATAGGCGAGAAGCGCCGTCCAGGACGAGATCACCGGTCGTCCTGCAATCTCCTCCTTGGCGGCGCGCAGATGCAACTCCGCCGTTGCGCGAATATAGGCGGCTGCGGTTTCGCCCATGCCGTCGATTTTCTGAACATCGTTCGGATCAGCCGCGAGGATTGCCGATAGGGACCTGAATCTTACCAGAAGAGCCTTCGCAACGGGCTTCACATCCCTGCGTGGCAGAAAGGCAAAAAGCAAAGTCTCCAGCAGCTCGTAGTCTTCAAGCGCGCTAGGTCCTCTGGCTAGCAGCTTCTGGCGCAGGCGATCGCGATGACCAAGCCAGTGGGGCTTTGGCTTATCCGGTTTCGAAGGAGGTGCAGTGTCCGCCATCAGCATCCGCGCTCTCTATCTCAAAGAGAGATAGAAGGCGTTTCCCGCTGAAGCAATCAGTCTGTGCTGACCTTGTAAGGGATATCATAGTCAGCTGGCGACTTGGTAAAGATCTCGACACCATCCTCTGTGACACCAACGGAATGCTCGAATTGAGCCGACAGCTGGCGGTCCCGTGTCACAGCAGTCCAGCCATCAGACAAGATCGCCGCATCTTTGCGACCAATGTTCAACATCGGTTCGATCGTGAAGAACATACCGGGCTTTAACTCCGGTCCTGTTCCCGCAGCTGCCGAGTGCACAACGTTTGGCTCGTCATGGAAGAGCTGACCAAGGCCATGACCGCAGAAGTCTTCCACGACAGAAAGCCGGTTTTTGCGTGCGATCGAACTAATCGCTCCGCCTATGTCACCGAGCCGTGCTCCCGGTTTCACAGCGTTGATGCCAGCCATCATCGCGTCATAAGTCACGTCCATCAGGCGTTCTGCCTTTCGGCGCGGCGTTCCCGCCGCATACATGCGGGAATGGTCACCGTGCCAGCCATCGAGGATTAGCGTCACGTCGACGTTCAGAATATCGCCATCCTTCAGCACTTTTTCGCTTGGCATGCCGTGACAGATCACATGGTTGAGCGAAATGCAGGACGCATAGCGGTAGCCTCGATAACCGAGGGTCGCTGGCAGGGCATTGTTGTCCATTATGAATTGAAGAATGAGGTCGTCGAGCCGCGCCGTCGTGACACTGGGTTTCACTTCGGGAACGAGCATATCGAGGCACTGGGCAACTAGCCGTCCGGCATTCCTCATGCCTTCAAAACCCTCTTCATCATGGATACGAATATCGCCGGGCTTACGTGCCAGTATCAGGTCCAGATCGTTCACAGATGGCTCCAAACTATTACCGCCGCCATGGAATGCGGCGGCGGACTGAAATCTCTTCCAAACTTATTTGACAGTCATAGCACAAAATTTCCACCCCGGCTTCCGCTGCCTTGTAAAAAGCCTCGTGATAGTCGGGGTCGATATCGGGGGCTGTGGCCAGGGCTTCGCAATCCGTTCTCTGGATGATGAACAGCATGACTGCGCGATTCCCAGCCTTGCGTTCGCGAATGAGATCGTTGAGGTGTTTGGTTCCCCGACTTGTCACACTGTCTGGAAACTCGGTCAGTCCCGGCGTGCGCATCAGGTGGCAGTTCTTCACTTCGACATAAGTTTTTGTTTCGCCGGTCTCGAGCAGGATATCGATGCGGGAGTTTGTACTATAGTTGACTTCGCGGCGCAGTGTCTCGAAACCCGCCAACTCCTCTATTTTGCCGCTGCGTATCGCTTCTTCGGCCAGCTTGTTTGGATTGTTCGTATTGATTGAAACAAGCCCGCCATCGGCCTCAACCAGTTCCAGCGTCATCGGCAATTTGCGCTTCGGATTGTCCGAAGTCGACATCCACACCCTCATGCCAGGTTCCTTCAACCCCATGAGCGACCCGGGATTCGGGCAGTGCACGGTCGTCACGCCGCCGGACGCCAGTTCCACATCTGCGAGGAACCGCTTGTAGCGTTTAATCAGACGACCTTCTGTTAGGGGTGGCAAATGCATCGGTCTGGGCAAACCCATTCAAAAGGTGCAGGATATTGGCGCGTGACGTGCCACGGCAAGTTGGCCGCGAGCAAGAGGAGGAGAGAAATGGACGGTTCTGCAACAGTCTTCAACAGGTTCAATGTGAAGCGGCTATCTCCGGCGATCGGTGCCGAACTGCTGGATGTCGATCTCGGCAATTTGGACGACGACCTCATTCAGGACATCCGGTCGGCCCTTCTGGCCTACAAAGCGGTCTTCTTTCGCGACCAGACAATTGGACGAGAAGAACACATCGCCCTGGCACGGCGGTTCGGTGAGTTAGAAATCCACCCCGCAACACCCAAAGATCAGCCTGATCCAGAAGTTCTGAGGATCGCCCACGGCGCTAACAGCAAAGGCCAGGAAAACAACTGGCACTCCGATGTGACGTGGCGCGCCGAGCCCTCCCTCGGCTCTATATTGAGAGCGATCGAATTGCCGGATGTTGGCGGCGATACGCTCTTCGCGAATATGAACCTTGCATACGAAGATCTCGACGATGAACTGAAGGAACGGCTTTGCGGGACGGTGGCTGTGCATGACATTGCTCGGGTCTTTGCCAAGCGCTTGAACAAGGATGCCAGCTCGCTCCACGATAAGTTTCCGCCCCAGGAGCATCCTGTCATACGAACGCACCCCGAGACCGGTGAGCGCATTCTCTATGTTAATGTCGCCTTCACGAGCCACATCAAGGATATGGATCGCGCGGAAAGCGACGCGCTGCTAGCGATGCTTTACCGCACGGCGTCCCGACCTGAATATCAATGCCGCTTTCGCTGGGCACCGGGCTCAATTGCGTTCTGGGACAATCGGGCCTGCCAGCATTATGCTGCGAGCGACTATTTTCCCGAAATTCGCATCATGGAGCGCGTCACGATCCAGGGAGATCGGCCATATTTCGACGCGGCTGCCTGACGATAATGTCAAGTATATCACGTTAAGGAAGGCTTGCCCGCTCAGCCGGCGGCGTGCACGCTCAATGAAATCGACTCGAGTTTGGGAGAATATGATGGGCAGCTTGAATATCAGCAGACTAATGTTTGGCAGCGCGTGTGCTGCGTTACTCGCGGCGTGTCAGGTCGCCGCGCCACCCGAGACGGCATCATTGCTCCCGGAAACGGCCGCCCCGGATGCCGTAAGTATTGCCAGCGCAGAGCTTATTGCCCCTGAGAAATTAGCTTTCACCGAGGCGGGTGTCGCAGCTCTTGAAGCCCGAATGGGTCAGTATGTGGCAGATGGGAACATCTATGGCATTGCCACCCGGCTGATGCAGGGCGGCGAAATCATTAGCGACTACAAAACCGGTGTGATGCGACTGGAGGCGCAAACCCCAATCGCCGAAGATACGATCTACCGCATCTATTCCATGACAAAACCGATTACCGGCGTCGCCATGATGATGCTCTGGGAGGAGGGTGCTTTCTCACTCGATGATCCCGTCACGGACTATATTCCTGAGTTCGCTGGCTTACGGGTTCTCGATGGCGAGGATGACGAGGGGGCTCCGATCCTCGTTGATGCTGAACGCTCGCCCACCATGCGGGAATTGATGAGCCACACGGCCGGTTTCGCGTACGGCCTCCGCGGAGCCGATCCTGCCAACACGGCGTTCCGTGACCAGAAGATACTTGCAGCACCGGATCTCGAAACTTTCATCGACCTCGTCGCCGACGTACCGCTTCTCTTCCAGCCGGGCGACGCCTGGGCCTACAGCGCTGCCGTCGATATCCAGGGATACATCGTTCAGAAGCTCTCAGGTCAGAGCTTCGGCGAGTTCCTCCAATCGCGTATGTTCGCGCCGCTCGGCATGACGGACACAGCATTCGCGGTCGGCCCCTACAAGTATGAGCGTTTCAGTGAAGTCTATGCGCGAGACCCGGAATCCGGCGCGCTGGTACCGGTTCCGTATCCAAACGTGCAGTTCACCCCGGAAACAGTGGCGTTCGAGTCGGGCGGTGGTGGCCTCACATCCACAATGGATGACTATACTCGCTTCTGCCAGATGCTGCTGAATGGCGGTACGCTTGATGGCGTTCAGATCTTGAAGCCGGAAACCGTTGACCTAATGCGAACGGATGTCTTAGCCGATGGCATAATGCTGTCGTCGGACGGTTCTAATGAAGGCGAGACACGGCCAGGTATCGGTTTTGGACTCGACTTAGGCCTCATCAATGACGCTGAAGCCGTCGGCACACCCTACGGTGAAGGCACGTATTTCTGGGGTGGTGCCGCAGGAACCTGGTTTTGGATCGATCCTGAGAATGATCTCTTCTTCATTGGCATGATTCAGACATTCGATCGCGAGGGGCCCATAGCGGACATTCGTGAAGTGTCGGCCGACCATGTCTATAAGGCAATCGCGGGAGATGCTTCATAATCTGGGCGAGCTTGTCGGGCGAGTTTTGTCGGGTTGCCGGATTTGCTGAAAGGCGTGTAAAGCCCAGTCATGACGAACACTTCTCCAACAGCCGCGGTGCTTTTGATCGGTGACGAAATCCTGTCCGGTCGTACGCAGGACGTGAACCTGAAGCAGATTGCAGACTTCCTCACGCCATACGGTATTCCAGTAAAAGAGTGCCGCACGGTACCAGATGTCGAAGAGGAAATCGTCGCTGGCGTGAATGCGCTACGCGCTCGCTACACTTACGTCTTCACAACGGGCGGTATCGGTCCGACCCACGACGACATCACTGCCGATTCGATTGGCGCGGCGTTCGGTGTAGAAGTCGATGAGCACCCTGAAATCATCGAAATACTTGCTGAGCGCTACAAGAGCGTCGGTCGAGAGTTTAACCCGGCGAGCCGCCGTATGGCTCGGGTTCCGAAGGGTGCAGTCCTTGTGAAGAATACGTCGACCGGTGCCCCCGGCTTTCGCATGGACAACGTCTTTATCCTCGCCGGCGTGCCTTCAATCGCACAGGCCATGCTGCAGGCTCTCGGGCCTCAGCTTGAGACCGGGGCCGTTGTTCATTCCATAACTGTTCGAGGTATCGGTGCCGTCGAGAGTGACATCGCATCTGGTCTTACTGCGCTCGCTGAAGAAATGGGCGACGTATCCCTTGGCTCGTATCCTTGGTTCAAAACGATGGATGATCGCGGCGTGAACCTCGTCGCGCGCAGTACGGATGAGAAGCTGTTGGATACTGTTTCTGAGCGGATGATCGGGCTCTTTGCCAAGGCCGGGATAGACGCGGAACTTGTGTCAGGGGCAGGGTAATGCGCAGTATACTGATGAGTTGGCCGGTGATCATCGCATCCGCTATCGCCTTCCTGGCGATTGGCTATACTTTCTCCCTTTATGCGCCACAGACAGGCGAGCCCATCCTCGACATGCTCGCCAGCCAAGCTGATGTCCTCGCTCGGCTCGACGCCATGGATGCGGAGCAGAAAGCCACTCATTTCCAAATGACGCTGATTGCGGACATGCTCTACCCGGTTGCCTATGCGATCATGCTGGGCGGTTTGGCAATGAGAGCATTTCCCAAGGCAGGCTGGTGGCTTGCTATACCCGCGTTCGTCGCAGGCGGTTTCGACATTGTTGAGAATATCGTCCAGCTGATGGCGCTGCTGGGCTCCGTCGGGCTCGTCGGACTGAAGGCGTTTCTCACCCCCGGTAAATTCTTGCTGGTTGTTTGCTCAGCATTGTTGGTGATTGTCTGCTGGCTTGTGGTGGGTTTTGCCGCTCTTCGCCGCAGGATGTCCAGCTAGTGCGAGAGTGGCTAACTAAGACATCTACGCTTTGGGGCCTCGGACTTTTCTATCTCGTTTTGACCATCGGTTTCGGCATCGTCATAGCAGTCTTCGACCTGCACATCATCGACGAGATCTCGAGCCCGGATCGCGTCGTTGAAGTCGTTTCATCTTTCACGCCTGAGCAAAGGCAGGCACATTTCTGGATGACGCTTGTCCTAGATATGCCTTATCCGCTTGCCTATGGCGGATTTTACATCGGCCTTGCGCTTAGATTTTTCGGGCCGTGGGGACCATTACTAGCGCTGCCAGCCCTCATCACCATTCCGGCCGACCTGATCGAGAATACCGCTCAGCTTTTCATTCTTGCGGATCAGGAACACTTCGCATGGATTAAGCAATACGTGACGCCGGTAAAGCTTGCGGGCTTTATTCCGGCATCGATACTCGCCATCATCGCATTAGGGTTGGCAGTGAAACGCCGCTTTCAGGCTTAACAACAATCAGAAATATAGATTCGGAGACGTCGACATGGCTGACAATATCGTACTGGTGGAAAAAACCGGGGCCGTCGCCCTCGTTACGCTGAACCGTCCTGATGCGCTGAATGCCCTGAGCCGCGCATTGCGAGCTGAGATCTGCCGCGTCTTTGAGAAGCTGGCGGGCGATGAAGAGATCCGGGCCGTCGTTCTTACCGGTGCCGGTCGGGCGTTTACGGCTGGCGTTGATCTAAAAGAAGCGGGCGAGACGGGCTTTGCACTTGGTGCCGATGGCGGAAATATCGATCTGGCGAAGTCTCTTGGTGATTATCCGTGGCCGATCATCGGCGCGATCAATGGCTTTGCCATAACTGGCGGGTTCGAGCTTGCTCTGATGTGCGACGTGCTCCTCGCGTCTACGGAAGCAAAGTTCGCAGATACACATGCCCGCGTCGGCATCATGCCAGGCTGGGGGCTTTCCCAGAAACTGTCGCGGTTGATCGGCACAAGTCGCGCCAAGGAGCTATCTTTCACCGGAAACTTCCTCGACGCCGAGACGGCTGCTGATTGGGGCCTTGTGAACCGCGTTTATTCGGCTGACGAACTCGTCCCTGCTGCCTTGAAGCTGGCAGAAGAAATGACGTCCTGCGATCCAACCCTTCTTAGAAACTACAAGGCCGTTATCGATGATGGTCTGGCGACCACGTTTGGCGAAGGTCTCGAGCTTGAAGTCCACCGATCGGCGGAACATGCCAAAAGCGTTACGGCGGAGAGTGTAGAGGCAGCGCGAAAGCAGGTGACGGCTAGAGGACGTGATCAACAAAGCTAAGAGGGCTTGCAGCCTGCCTCATCACGAGGCAGGAAAGGCCCCGGATGCGGGCGTGGTGAAATTGGTAAACACAGCGGACTTAAAATCCGCCGGCCGTTAAGGCCTTGCCGGTTCAAGTCCGGCCGTCCGCACCATTCGCAGCCGCTTCGCGTCAGCGAATGATTTGATCCAGTGGATCAAATCAAGGTGGAGAATGCCCCGGTAGGGGCGTGTGGTGAATGATTCCACTATTTACTTACGCTCACGGCGTTCACACGAAACGTGCTCAGAGCTGTTCGCGTCAGCGAGCGCAATCTGTTGCCCATTATCCGCAATAAAGATCCGTTATCCGTCGATATGGTATTCACAAATCGTGAGGTGAGGGGCTTGATCTTTTTTGCGCTGCACAATTGGATGATGTCGGCGACCTTGTAGATAACGATAAGTAGAAGACGAATGGCTGGACTAAAAACAATTGGCGTAATCGGCGCGGGTCAAATGGGTAATGGTATCGCCCATGTCTGCGCGGTTGCCGGCTATGATGTGGTCATGAACGACATCTCTCAGGAAGCCCTGGAACGTGGCATGTCGACCATCGAGAAGAATATGACCCGTCAGGTCAGCCGCGAATTGCTGACACCGGACGACATGGAAGCTGCGCTTGCTCGCATTAAACCGTCCAGCAGTATGGACCCGCTTGGCACGGTCGATCTCGCCGTTGAGGCCGCGACCGAGAACCGGGAAGTGAAAGAGGCAATCTTCCGCTCGCTTTGCCAGATCGTTCCCGACAGCGCCTTCCTCGCGACGAATACGTCCTCGATTTCTGTCACTCGTCTGGCATCGATCACCGACCGCCCCGAGCGCTTCATCGGGCTTCATTTCATGAACCCTGTACCGGTCATGCAGCTGATCGAGATCATTCGGGGGCTAGCCACCGATCAGGAAACCTACGAAATGGCGGTCGAACTGGCGGCCCGGCTCGGCAAGACTGTGACCAATGCCGAGGACTTTCCAGCCTTTATCGTCAACCGGATTCTGATGCCGATGATCAACGAAGCGGTTTACACGCTCTATGAAGGCGTCGGCACCGTGGAGGCCATCGATGCGGCCATGAAGCTGGGGGCCAACCACCCCATGGGACCGCTTCAGCTCGCAGATTTCATAGGTCTGGATACATGCCTATCGATCATGCAGGTCCTCCACGATGGGTTGGCCGACACGAAGTACCGACCGTGTCCTCTGCTTGTGAAATATGTTGAAGCAGGATGGCTTGGGCGCAAGACGCAGCGGGGCTTCTACGATTATAGGGATGACACCATGGTACCGACCCGCTGATGGCCACCACGATCCGCTCGCTGACAGTCGCCGATTCGGCAAATGCCATCGCGCTTTGGCATGAGGCAGATCTCGTTGTTCCGTGGAACGATCCAGCAGCTGATTATGCGAGGGCCATCGCAGCTGAGAGTGCCGGCATCCTAGGCGCTTTCGACGATGCTGACCGATTGGTGGCAACGGCAATGGTGGGATATGACGGTCACCGCGGTTGGATCTATTACCTAGCGACAGACCCGTCCCTCCGCCGATCCGGAGTTGGGTTGAAAATTGTTCGCGCCGCTGAAGACTGGTTACGCGAGCGCGGAGCGCCCAAGGTCCAACTTATGGTAAGAAACTCAAACGAGACAGCCGTCGGATTCTACGCTGCGCTTGGTTACGAGGTCTCCGACGTGAAAGTGCTCGGAAAACGGTTCGACACGTGAGGGCGCTTTTAACCGCAGCTTTTCTGATAGCGGCGATCGCGCCAACAGCGCAGGCAGATACAGGCCCTGACGACAAACCGACCCTCATAACAACCGACACCCAGCTACCAGACGATGCTGAAGATCTCCGTGGGGACGGCATACTGCGTGACAGCAGTGGCCGCCCGGTTACACACCGTCTGTTGGGAGAACGTCTTCCCGATATCTCAGGACAATTAGTCGGCGGCGAATCAATCGACGCTGCAGATCTTGCCGGCAAATGGACGGTGATCGTGGTTTGGGGCGTCTGGTGCCATGACAGCCGCAACGACATGGATAACATTTCACACCTCGCGGACCGCCTTGAGGACACGACTGATGTGGATTTCCTATCAGTCCACGTTCCCTACACCCTTGCACATCTGGACACGATGTACCGAAACCATGGTTCGGTCAGCGGATACTTCGAGCATAGAGGCGTTTCGTTTCCCACGCTCCTCGACGAGACGGGCGATCTGCGGGCTTATTTGGAGGTCGACTGGACCCCGACATATCTGGTTGTCGCGCCGGATTTGACCGTCCACGGTTATCGAACAGACCTTTCTATAAGCGGCGATAACGCCGTCGAAGCCTTCCTTAAAAGCATTCAGAAGCTCCGCGACGGACTGTAATATTTGCCTACAGTGTTCACGATTTTGAAATTCAACCGGTGAATACCCTTGGAAAAGCGTGACGTAGGCGTCATAATTAACCTGAGGAAACGTGAGAACTGTGAAAATGAAGAATTCTGTCTGGCAGTGGGGTCTCGCCTTTGGTTGCGCGCTGGCACTTTCGGCGTGTGGAAGTTCGGAAGATTCGTCTTCGCTGAGCGTTCAGTCTGACCTAGGGTCAAGCGCAACCGCCGAAAGTAGCCACGGTTCACACGGAGAGAACGGAGCTTCGCACGCCGGTGCGACTCACGCCTTTGCTGCAAAGGCAGTTCCGTCAGTCGAAGACACCTTCGTCGAGAATTTCATGCTGCTCGACCAGACCGGAAAGGCGCAAGAGCTTTATTACTATTATGATGCACCTGCCATCGTGGTGATGATTCAGGGCAATGGCTGCCCGATCGTCCGAAATGTGTGGTCGGACTACAAAGAGGTCCGCGACGAGTTCGCTGAACAAGGCGTTGAGTTCTTCATGCTCAATGCAAACCTGCAGGACAGCCGGTCGGAAATAGCTGAGGAAGCGGCAGAGTACGCTATCGACGTTCCGATCCTCAAAGACGAAACACAACTTATTGCCGCTTCACTGGAAGTCACCCGCACAGCAGAAGTTCTCGTGATTGACCCTCAAACGTGGGAGATTCGTTACCGGGGCCCTGTCAATGATCGCATTGGTTATGAACGCCAGCGCCCGGAGGCTCAGGAACATTACCTGAAAGACGCACTTTCGGCTGTGATGGCGGGCGAAGATATCGAGCGTCCAGCTCGGGCCACAAAAGGCTGCATCGTAAACATGCAGGACGCTTACGACACGGCAGCGCATATGCAGATCAGTTATGTAGAAGACGTTGCACCAATTCTTGCCGACAACTGCGTAACATGTCACCAGGAAGGGGGCATTGGTCCCTGGGCAATGACAGACTTCGAAACGGTGCAGGGATTTGCTCCGATGATTCGCGAAGTCGTCCGAACTCAGCGTATGCCGCCCTGGTCAGCTGATCCAGAGATTGGCAAATTTCATTCTGCACGCGAGCTTTCTAATGAGCAGCGCCAGACCCTTGTGCGTTGGGTGGAAGCCGGCATGCCGCGCGGCGAAGGTCCTGATCTGCTCGCAGAGCTCGAAACATCCGCGCCAGAATGGCCACTCGGAGAGCCAGACCTGATTGTCACTGCACCGGCTTTTGATGTGCCGGCAACAGGTATCATTGATTACCAGTTTCCCACGGCACCGAACCCGATCAATGAGGACAGATGGGTTAGAGCGATCACAGTACTGCCCGGCGACAGCACAGTGGTTCACCATGCGCTCGTTGGTTCATCGCAGGAAATTACGCCTCCGGGTGAGGGCGATGATGGAGACGTGTTCGATAACTATCTCGTCGGCTTCGTGCCCGGGTCTGAGTCCTACGTATACCCGGACAATACCGGCGTACTTGTAAAAGCTGGCGGCGAGTATCGTTTCCAGATGCACTATACCACCTCAGGCAAAGCCACGAAGGACGTCACGCGCATCGGGCTCTACTTCCACGATGAGCCGCCAGAGCACATTCTTCGCCAGCAGGTCTCCCTAAATCCGCAGATAGCCATTGCACCAAATGCGCCGGATCATGCTGAGAAGGCATATTTCGAGTTTGACCATCCAGCGAAGATTCATCTGCTCTTCCCGCACGCGCACTATCGCGGCAAGTCTAGCAAGTTCTACCTCATCCATCCCGATGGGCAGGAAGAGGTAATCTTGTCAGTGCCCAAGTATGACTTCAACTGGCAGCACAATTATGCGCTGGAAGAGCCAATCCTTGTAGAGGCGGGCACCAAGCTCGTTCACGAGACCATTTTCGATAATTCCTCCCGAAACTTCGCCAATCCGGATCCGGACCGCGTCGTGCCTTGGGGGCTGCAATCTTATGACGAGATGCTTTACGGCAGCTTCTTCTTCCAATGGGCTGAGGAGACAGCGGACAATATCGTCCATGATGACCTGCTGTTTGAGCTCCGCCAGTGGTATGGATTCCAGGATGCAGACATGGATGGAGCTTTCTCACTCGAAGAGATGCCGGACAGTATGCGGGACGCATTTCAAAACGGACGCCTTAAACCGGCAGACGTAAACAGCAACGGTAAGCTGGAACTCATTGAATTCTACAATCTGCAAAAATTCCAGCAGCGTTTTGGGGGCAGCCGGTAATAGCGGCTGCACCAACCTCTCGGTGTTGATCGAAATGAGTTTCGCTTCTTAAGGTAGCCCAGCCGATAAGTCGGAATAGAGGCTCGTAGGCAACATAAGTCGCTTACCATTTTGGTTGGGGGACAAACAGACGAGCTTTGCGTTAAACCGAACTTATGAGTGCGGGGAGCTCCACGGCACGCAACCGGTACTGAGAGCAACATCATGAACTGGATCGAGATAATCGGAACCGGCAGTGGCGCTCTTTGTGTCTGGCTACTCATACAACGTAATATCTGGAACTTCCCAGCTGGCATTCTGAGCTGCGCTATGTTCCTCGTGTTGTTCGCCCAATCTGGACTGTACGCCGATGCCGGGCTGCAGGTGGTGTTCATTGCATTGAATGCGCTGGGTCTGTTCTGGTGGTTGCGCGGCGGAACGGATCAGCAGGGCGTCAGAATCGCGTCGCTGTCTCTTGCCCAACTGGCGGTTTGCCTTGCGGCAGTCGCGGTAATTGCCATCACAATTCACTTCGGCCTTACCCGGTGGACCGATTCCACCGTCGCCGGTTGGGATGCCATCACCACGGCGCTGAGCCTCGTTGCGCAATTCATGTTATCACGCAAATGGATCGCGAATTGGTGGTTCTGGATTGCCGCCGATCTGATCTACATCCCATTGTACATCCACAAAGATCTATGGCTGACGGCAGGCCTCTACTGTGTATTTCTTATCATGTGCATTGTCGGTCTGCGTGAATGGCGACGCGCAGCCAATGCGGAGGTTCCAGCATGACAAGAGCACAGGCTGTTAGACGTGTTGTTGTAACGGGCGCAGAGTCGACGGGGACCACGACGCTAGCCGAAGCTCTCGCCATGCACCTCCGCTGCGAATGGGTTCCAGAATATGGGCGTGACTACACCGCAGACCGACCGGGCGGTCCACCGGCCCCTTGGCACGACGATGAATTCTTACTGATTGCAAAACGCCAGATCGAGTTGGAGGACGCCGCCGCCGCTCGGGGCACGACGGGATGGGTGGTATGCGACACCGACGCCATGGCGACCGTGATCTGGCAGGAGCGCTATATGGGCCAGTCGACCGAGGCTGTTCGGGATGCGGCGGACAAACAAGTTACGCCTTTTGTGCGGATTCTCACCGGTAACGAAATTCCCTTTGAAGATGACGGTCAGCGCGATGGGGAACACATTCGCCACGAAATGCAGGATCGCTTTCGGGAGGCTTTAGACGGTCCAGAGGGCCAGGGCGTGCCGTGGATTGAAGTGCGAGGATCTGTTTCGGAGCGAGTACAAGCCGCAATCCGGTTCCTTGAAAGTCTGCAAGCAAACTGAGTGATGCATTCACTGACGGATTCGATTGTTCGCCAACTCGATTTTCAATCTATCCCCGTAAAACACCCACCGCGCCGAAAGTGGGGGTGGATCTGAGTATCTCAAATAAAGAACACGAGATATGCCGCGTTTATCTGTCCCCGCTTCTTTGTGGGATATATCACCGCTTAAATCAGTCCGCGATCACTGCATCGATGAAGGCAATCGCTTCATAGCTCGCCCAGTCGAGCTCTCCAGAATACCTAGCCACTTCCAGGCCATCGGCGTCGTATAGAATGCTTGTCGGAAAACCCCGTGCTTTGAAATCGACATAGGCGAGATCGAAGTCATTCGCTTGGTAAAGCGGTAAGACACCGCCGGTCCATTCGGCGAGTTTTTCCTGCACGCTGTCGCGTATTTCCAAATCATCGACGCTGATTGCAATGACGTCAAATGCATCTCCGCCACGAGCTGCTTGCAATGCCCCAAGAGTTGGCATCTCCTTTTCACATGGTGCGCACCATGTGGCCCAGAGATTCACCAGCACCACTTTGCCCATGAAATCATTCATGGAAATTGGGTTTCCCGCCGGATCAAGAAAATCCTGACCACCAGGGGCAGTCCCCGCATAGGTGAAATCAAGGCCCGCAAGCTCGCCATTGGCGAACCGTTCAAAGGCGACTTGTTCACCGGGGCCGCTCGCCGCATTGCTGAGAACGTAGACAATCGCGCCGACAAGGCCCAAAAGCATCGCGGTAATCAACGTGCGCACTGGAATACGCGCCATCAAACTCTCCATCAGGATGTCTCGGATATGGCCGACAACAGCGAAAAAAGCCAGCAGATGTGGGGCGGGCGGTTCGCCGCACAGCCATCTGATATCATGGAGGCGATCAACGCGTCGATCGATGTCGATCAACGCATGGCCATGGAGGATATTGAGGGGTCCCGCGCCCATGCGCATATGCTTGCAGCTAGCGGTATTATCTCCGCTGATGACAATACGGCCATACAGGACGGTCTCCACGAGATAGCGAATGAAATTAGTGCGGGGGAGTTTCCGTTCTCACGCGCACTCGAAGACATTCACATGAATATCGAAGCCCGTTTGAAAGAGCTCATCGGTGAGCCAGCAGGGCGTTTGCACACGGCCCGTTCCCGGAATGATCAAGTGGTGACGGACTTCCGGCTTTGGGTCCGCGGCGCGCTTGGAGAAGCGTCAGACAGGCTCGAAGCTTTGCAAACAGCGCTGGTGGGCCGGGCGAGCGAGCACAACGGCACCATCATGCCGGGCTTCACACACCTTCAGACCGCGCAGCCGGTGACACTTGGTCATCACTTGCTGGCCTACGTCGAAATGATTGACCGGGATCGCGGGCGGATTGGCGATGCACAGGTGCGGCTGAACGAGTGTCCGCTGGGTTCAGCAGCACTGGCGGGGACCGGGTTTCCAATCGATCGCTCGATGACAGCCGAAACCCTTGGCTTTGATCGTCCCATGGCGAACTCATTAGACGCTGTTTCAGCGAGAGATTTTGCGCTTGAGGCCCTTTCGGCGCTATCCATTGCGGCGACCCATTTGTCCCGTCTTGCAGAGGAAGTTGTCCTCTGGACGTCGGCCCAATTCGCTTTTGCGAGCCTCTCCGATGAATGGTCCACCGGGTCCTCCATCATGCCGCAAAAACGCAACCCTGACGCAGCTGAACTCGTGCGCGCGAAGGCTTCTCTCATCTCTGGCAATTTCGCTTCTCTACAGGGCGCTGTGAAAGCACTGCCGCTCGCCTATGCGAAGGACCTCCAGGACGATAAATCCCTGACCTTTGAAGCCTTTGACAGTTTCGATCTCTGCGCCCGGGCGATGGCGGGCATGGTCGAAACAATGACATTCTATCCAGATGCGATGCGATCTGCTGCCGCAAAAGGCTTTTCAACGGCCACTGACCTGGCCGACTACCTTGTTCGCGAGCTTAAAATGCCTTTTCGCGATGCACACCACGTCACTGGCAGGTTAGTGGCAAAAGCCGAAGCTGCGAATGTCGATCTGCCTGAGCTTAGCCTGGCAGATCTGAAGGCCGAGGAGCCAAGGCTGACCGAGGATGTGTATTCGGTACTCACCGTTGAGGCATCGGCTGCCAGTCGGACAAGTTATGGCGGCACAGCACCCGAACGTGTTGCCGAACAAGTGTCAGCGTGGAAAGAAAGACTAGAAATTCGGACGAGGAGACCGTGATGACGAAGCGGACATCTAAGCTATTCCTGGGACTTCTCGCATCGGCGACGGCATTATCGGCGTGTGGCCTGCGGGGCGGATTACAGCGTCCTGATCCGATATTCCGCGACATATCTCCGGTCGAGCGAGCCGTTATTGAAGAAGAGGAGAAAGCCGAAACGCCGGATGAGGGGCCACAATTCAATGAATTTGGCGGAGAGATTCCCGAAACTGTTATTGTCGATCCTGTAACTGAATCCGCGATAGACGATACTGAGGAATAGGCGGCTCTTACCTTGCATCATTTTCACTATCGAAACGGCTCGCTGCATTGCGAAGCCGTTGATCTCGCCGACATTGTCGAGACGGTTGGAACCCCTCTTTACGTATACTCAACGGCGACGCTGCAGCGCCACGCACAGGTGATAGCAGGTGTTTTCGATGGGCTGGATTGCCTGATCGCGTATTCGGTAAAGGCGAACGGTAATATTGGCGTCCTGAGCACGCTTGCAGCGGAAGGTTACGGCGCAGATGTCGTTAGCGCTGGGGAACTGCGTCGCGCGCAGACCGCCGGAATTCCTTCAAATCGGATCGTTTTCTCCGGAGTTGGAAAAACCCGCGATGAGATGGCGTACGCATTAGGGGAAGGTATCCATCAGTTTAACGTTGAAAGCGCGGCTGAATTGGAAGCGCTCTCTGAAGTTGGTGAGCAGATCGGCAAGCGAGCCCCCGTCGCGCTTCGCGTGAACCCCGATGTTGCCGCTGGTGGTCACCCTAATATTTCGACTGGAAAACAAGGCGATAAGTTCGGTGTCCCGTGGGGACAGGCGAAAAGCCTATACACGCGCATGAAGGAACTACCGGGCGTCGAAGCCGTCGGTGTCGACGTGCATATTGGTTCGCAGATCGGCGATTTGGAGCCTATGGAAGCGGCTTTCCGCAAAACGGTCGGGCTCGCCGAGCAGCTTCGCCAGGCTGGACACGACATCACCCGAATTGATCTCGGGGGCGGCCTAGGAATCCCGTATACGGCTGGCGATACACCAGCTCCACCGGACGCGTATGCCAATATGATCCGCAGCGTGATCGGCGATCTCCCGGTCCAAATTATTCTTGAGCCTGGTCGGGTCATCGCTGGAAATGCTGGAATACTGATTACGAAAGCCCTCTATCACAAGGAAGCCCCTGACAGGACGTTTCTCATTGTCGATGCTGGTATGAATGACCTGATGCGTCCGGCGCTCTACTCAGCCCATCACGACGTTTTGCCGGTCAGCGAGCCAAAACCGAACATGCCTATGCAAACTGTGGATATTGTTGGCCCTATCTGCGAGTCGACCGATAAATTCGCCTCTGCTCGCACGATGCCGAAAATCGATGCGGGACAGTCCATCGCCTTCCTCTCGGCGGGAGCTTATGGAGCCGTATTGTCATCACAATACAATGCAAGACCTTTGGTACCGGAAGTGCTTGTGAATGATAGAGACTATGCTGTTATCCGCAGGCGGCCTACATTTGAAGAGATGATAGAGCTGGAGCGCGTGCCCGATTGGCTGACTTGACCAATATTGCCGGTCTTGGCCGGAAAATACTGCAGACCCGCGTGGGTCTTGCAACGCTTTGTCATGTGCGGGCTTTCTGGCCACTTATTGTACTGATCTCCTTGTTTGTGACGTTTGCGCTGTTCGGCGTCGTTGATCTGATGACCGCGAGAGTAAAAGCGCTTACCGCACTCATTCTGCTCCTTGGCAGCATTATCCTGGCGTTACGTGGACGCGCCCGTCTTGTGCCTACACCAGAGGACGAGGCAAAGCGGATGTTGGACGCAACGTCTGACTACCGACCAATTGCAGGACTAACGGACCGTCCGAGCCTGCCGACTCCATCAGCGCAATCTCTCTGGCGCGCTCACCGCAAACGCCTCAAACGCGCTGCTGGCGCGTTGCGGGTCCCAAGCTTCAAGTCTGAGTGGCGCGAGGTTGATCCGTTCTATTTGCGGGCAGCTCTTCCAGCGATGCTTGTGGTCGGTTCTATTTTTGCCTGGGGAGATATCAGCGGGCGTTTGCAGCGAGCACTGTTGCCGGACTACGGATCTTTGATTGGCGCCGAAGATGTGCGTGTCGAAGCGTGGATAACGCCGCCGGACTATTCACGCCGTCCTCCTGTTTTTCTGAAAGCGAGTAGCGGTGTTGTAATGGTCCCAGCGGGATCTGAGATAACAGTGCGCGCGCAGGCTCCATCCGCTCCTAAGCTGCGTCTTAAAGGCAGCACGCAAAGAAATAGCCTAAAGCTGGATAAGACACCTGACGGTGCCTACGAGACGCGCGCTATTCTCACTGAAGACACACGCATTTCCGTCGACTGGTGGGGTAGTCGTGCGGCATGGCAAATCAGCACATCACCCGATGAACCACCTGTTCCGCGCTTCGATGAACCGCCCGTGCTCGGTGAAAACGACCGAACTGAATTTACCTGGGTCGTGGCAGACGATTACGGTGTCGAGAGCCTTGAACTTGCTCTACAGCTCGTCGACCCCCACCCAGCCGCACCGGATGACGAACGTCGCGTCTCGATTGACCTTCCGGGTGCATCGGTCCGCGAGGCAACCGAAGAGGCTGCCATTGATATGACCCGCCATCCATGGGCGGGACTAATGGTCTCCGGCAGGTTGGTGGCGACCGATGGTGCGGGTCATGAGGGTTACAGTGACACCCATGAGTTTGTACTTCCCGAGAAACTCTTCCTGAGGAATCTCGCCCGCGCGACCCAGGAAATTCGCGTTACGACTCTTCGTGAGCCGCGGGCCTATGCTGAGGGTTATGTCGGCCCCATCAATTCCCTTGAGAGCGCGCCCGATGGCGTCAAACAAGCCGCATTGATGCTCGAGGCTGTAACCCATAGCGGTGAAAAATACTTTGATGATTACGCATTGTTTTCAGGACTAGCCGCCGCTCATGGTACGCTGAAATCGGCCACAACGCTTGATGAGGCATGGGCTGTCGACAGCCTTCTATGGGCCGTCGCTCTGAAAGCTGAGTACGGTAGTTCGGCAGACGCACTCGCAGCACTTCTGGCCGCGCGGCGCGCTTTGGAGCGAGCGCTTCGAGAAGGCGCAACCGAGGAAGAGCTTCAGCGCTTGACGGACGCTTTCCGCCAGGCAGCCGAGAACTACGTTCAGGCGAAGCTTGCCGAAGCTATTGCGAATGGGTTACCGGAAACAGCTGCTCAGGACGGCCTCGATAATCAACAGGCGGGGGGCGGCGGCGGCCCGTCTCTTGGGCAGAACTCATTTGAGGAGATGCTTCAGGCGCTCGAGGATCTTGCTCAAACCGGTGCCCGCGACCAGGCACGACAACTCCTGTCAGACATCACCAGTATGCTCGAGAATTTGGAGTTCCAGCAGGGCAATGGATCTGGTGGCGACGGCTTCGCTCTCCCAAATCAAGGCGGAGAGGGCGAAGACGGCGAGCAAGGTGAGGAAGAGCGCGAACTCGCCGAAAACCTAGAAGATCTGGCCGAGGCGCTACGGGAACAAAGAGAACTCAACGACGATACGCTTGAGGCAGGGCGACAAGCCGACGATGCGCGGCGGAGATCCGGCCCCGGCGAAGTGCCAGACGTCGGCGGAGAAGAACTGGCTCAACGTCAAGAGGCCATTGTTGACCTGCTGGAAGAGCTGCGTGAACGCGCAGAACAGGGCGGCGGTGGTGGAGAAGAAGATGGCGAAGACGGCTTGCCGGGAGGAGAGGCGACGGAACGGGGGATAGACGACGCCCTAAGGGCGCAGAGGAGGGCCGAAGAGTCCCTCAGAGACGGCCAGTTTGGTCGCGCCCAAAGAGACCAGGCGCGCGCAACAGAAAGGCTGCGCGACGTTGCTGGCGCAATCGCCGATGCGCTTGATGCCCTACAAGAGGAAACTCAACAGCAGCAGACTGAGCGCGACCCGTTTGGCCGGGAAATTGGCGGCGCTAACTCATCTGAAGGCATAGATGTCCCTGACCAGTCTGAGCGCCAGCGCGCGCTTGATATTCTTGAGGAGCTGCGCCGCCGGTACTCCGACCCAGCCGACGAAGACGAACGCGATTACCTGGAGCGATTGCTCGACCGGTTCTAGGCCGGGAATTAGTTTGCTCGTTCAAAATCCACGATGTGGAGCTGTACGCGGCTTGGAATGACCTGCCGACTAGTCTGTCGCCATCCGCGTGTCTCAAGCCAGTCACTGGTTGGGTCTGCCAAAGGGTTGTGATGTGCAAAATCGACGACCCGGATGATATCTATATCGCCAGGAATATCCGTGAACTGCCGACCTTTTGAAAGTCGGTCAACTGGCGTGCTTCCATGCTCTTCTAGGAAGTCATCATCCGTAAACGCATAAACATCTCCTTCGGATTTTGACCAGGAGTAGAACACCCTATCAGCTACAGGTTCTGCATAGAAACGGAAGGCATGATAGCTGAACGGTTCCGGAATGAAGATAGCGGTGCTTTCGTCCGCGTCCTCCAACGCTACCTCCGTAGCGGTGCGCCAGTCCTGCCGGTCGGGCCAAGCGCGTGACAACACCACCGTAGCGAGCTGAGCGCCGATTACTACAACCAAAATCCCCGCCCAGCCAGCTTTTGGCAGGCGTAGATGCGCAAGCGCCAGACCGATAACGGTGAAGCTGCCAATCAATGCCGGTATAAGTGCGCGATCAATGAAGATCGGCTGGACGATGCCAAAACTCCACACAATGACGGGATAAAATATCGCGCTAGCCAGAGCTATTGCTGCGACATCCCATCTTTTGTGTAGGACAACGACAACAGTGCCCAGTCCTAACAGGGCAAGAAAGATGAGATCGACATAAATCGGTAGAATCCAGCTGGCATATAAGTTCATCAGCAAGGTGAAGGCGGCTGGCGGTGAGGGTTGATCGATCCAGGCGACTTGCCCGCTCCCCATAACGGAGCCGAGATTCAATAGCCAGGGTAGCCATGCCAGCGCCATCAAGATCTGCGCGCCGAGCCATAGGGCGATGACTGAAAATCGATTGTTGCGATAGGCCTGCCACATGAATGGTAGCGATACGAACCCCAGCGCGGCCAGCATGAAGACAGCGGCGGTTTGCGTGTTGAGTGCAGCGATGCCGGCAAGCGTGTACAGTAGCGCAGCCGGAACAGGATCTGGCCCCCGCTTGGTCTCCAGCTCCGAGACTGAGGTCGCAACAAGCCTCTGAAATAGGCAAATAGCTGCATAGACGCACACGGATAGAAGTAGGAATAGTACAGTATACATCCGCGCGCGTTGACCGTGATAGTCCAGCATGCCCGAACTGCCTGTCAGCGAGGCAATAATCAGCCCACAGAGATTCCCGCTGATCTGTCGACCGATCAGGAACATCACACCAATGGACAAAACTGCCGACACCACCGAAGGCATACGAAGCCATGCCTCACCTTCGCCAACGGCATGAAATAGCTTCGCGATCATGTAGTAACCAGGCGGATGAGAGTCGAGCGGTGTCGTGAGAAGGGTGCCCCACGAATACTCGGTCATGGTGTGCGTATATCCCGCGTCCGGCCATAGAGGGTGAAGAGAGAGACCAACAAGCTTAATGGCCAGGGCAATTAGTACGATCAGAGTAAGGAGTATCCCTGCGCTGCGGTCGGAGACGTGAGCTGGCTTTGCCAAAATCAGATTGTTAAGGGCTGAAAGCATGAAGGTGCGCAGCCGACCTGCTAATGCCATGCGAGAGTTTAGCATGTTGGCGTCCTGATCGCTCATGGTTCCAAAGCCTACGGAAAATTAGTATAAGCATTTGCCGTAACCGGACGTTATACATGTTTCGGGCCAATCGACCGTTCTTGCTTGTGACACGAGCAAAGGTTTGGTCACATTCGTCGGGTGGCGGCCCTGGCAACGTGATGTCTATGAAGAATGGTTGATCGTTAACTCAGCACGCTGCGGATTGAATGCTATTTTTACGGATCAGTGCCGGTGTGCACGGAATTTGCATCTCTGCGCATTAAGTCGGTCCAATTCGGTGCCGATAAGGTTGGGACGTGAAAATGGAACAGCAGGCCGGTGTCATGACGAAGGCCAATACGCCGACGTCCAAAGCGCTTGAATTGACAATTGTCGCGCCGACATACAACGAGGCCGACAATGTCAGCACGCTTGTCCATGCATTGCATGTCGCGCTCGACGGAAAAGTAAATTGGGAGATCGTCCTGGTCGATGACGATTCTGCTGACAACACGGCCGAAGTCGCAAAAAAGCTCTCGCAAAGTGATCCGCGTGTGCGCTGTTTGCACCGCCTAGGTCGTCGAGGCCTGTCCACGGCCTGTATCGAGGGCATCATGTCCAGCTCTGCACCCTATGTCGCGGTTATGGATGCCGACTTACAACATGATGAAATGGTTCTTCCCAAAATGCTGGAAGCGGCCAAGGCCGGTGCCGATCTTGTTATTGGTAGCCGTTACGTGGATGGCGGTAGCGTCGGCGAGTGGGATGAGGACCGCGTACGGATCAGCCAGTTTTCAACCTGGCTGACGCGCGTCACGACAAAAGTAGATATTTCTGACCCCATGAGTGGCTTCTTCTTGATGCGGCGTTCCGTGTTTAATGGTCTAGCCGATGATCTATCAGGCCTCGGTTTCAAGATCCTGCTCGACATATGTGCAAGCGCCAAAGAGCCGTTGAATGTCGTTGAGGTGCCCTATGAATTTCGCGAGCGCTTTGCTGGCGAAAGCAAACTTGATGCGATGGCGGCTTGGGAATTTCTGATGCTGTTGGGCGACAAGACGATTGGTCGGTACGTTCCGATAAGATTCTTGTCTTTCGCGCTTATTGGTGGTTCGGGCATCGTCGTACACGTCGGTGTGTTCTCATTGCTCTTCATGCTGCTGGGGGCTGGCTTCGTAGTGGCAAAAACGGCAGCGGTCGGCGTATCAATGGTCACCAACTTCCTGCTCAATAACGCGATTACCTATCGAGATAGACGACTGAAGGGCTTTGGCCTGTTAAAGGGGCTCGCAACGTTTGCCCTCGTCTGCAGTGTCGGAGCAGTCGCGGACATTGGTATCTCTTCCTACCTTTTTATCAACGCAGAGTCTGGATCTCTCTTGCAACGGTTCAGCCTGATACCGGTTATGGCCGGAATATTGATCGGCGTTGTTTGGAACTACACTGTGTCGTCCCTGTATACTTGGGGCGGGGGCAAATCCTGACTGGGCTTCGATCTACGCTACGCTGTCCAGTAAGAGATCTTCTTCGCAACATCGGGACGCAGTCGTTCTTGCGGTTGATGCTTGGCGGTTCCCAGATAAATAAAGCCTGCGAACCGTTCATCGTCCGTTAGATCAAACTTTTCGGCAACCTCCTGATCATAACAGATCCATTCGCTCAACCAGACACCGGCCCATCCAGCGGCATTGGCGGCAAGTAAGAGGTTCTGACAGACGGCACCTGCAGACAGCTCCTGCTCCCAGACGGGTGTCTTATGATCCCTGTCTGGAGACGAAATGACGCCAATGACGATGGGCGCACGCAAGAAACGTTGTCTTTCCGTCTCAATGTCGTTTTCAGCTGCATCGCTGTTCCGCTCCGCGTGTATTCTGGCAAACATGTTTCCAGCGGCGTCGCGCGCGTCGCCCTCGAACACAATGAAGCGCCAGGGTTCGAGGCGTCGGTGATCGGGAACGCGGGCGGCCACGCGAAGAATGTCGACGAGCTCTGCGCCTTCGGGGCCCGGCGCGGTCAGAAACGCTTTTCCTGTTGATCGCCGAAGCGCGAGAAATGTTCTGGCCTCAAGACTCGGGCGAGTGGAGAGAAGGGGCTCTCGCATATTTGGCTCAGGCGGAAATCCATCTGTCATGCTCAACTGTCTAAGGCTTGTGCCAACGTATGAGAAGATGCTGCTTGAAAAAGTAAACAGTGTTTGCTTTTTGAATATTGTATACCATATTGCATCTCATTGAGGTGCGGAGCGGACTTTTGAGCGAACACATCGAAGCAGACTTAACACCGGCTGAGCGTCGTCGGCATCGGGTAAGGCAGACGATTATTGAAGCGGCTGAGCGAGTTTTCGCTGAAGAAGGTGAGGACGGCTTGTCCATTCGCCGTCTGGCCGATGAGATCGACTATTCTCCGGGTGCTATCTACAAGTATTTCAGTTCTAAGCAGGAACTGGTCGACGAACTGAAGGAAGGCTTCTTCGGTAAAATCCTAGAGCGCATGAAAGACGTGCCGGACGATCGCGGACCGTTCCTGGAATACGCGCAGAGTTGCGTCGAGACCTACATACGGACGGCTCTGGAAAGACCTCATCATTATGCCGCTGCGTTCTCTGGAAGCGCGGAGGCGTCTGGTAGCGTTACCGATCATCCAGATTTCAGCAATACGCGCCGCGCGTTCGAGCGCTTCCACGACGTATTCGTGCAGGGTGTAAAGAAAGGCGTTTTCCGCTCGGATCTGGATACATATCTCGCTGCGAAGTCGATCTGGGCATCCTCCCATGGTTTGGCACAGCTGATGGGTCATCTGCCCGATATGGCGTCTGGCTTTTTTGTTGGTCCGAGCCATGATTCAAACCATCTCATCAGAACCCACGCGGAGCTTCTTATCCGGGGGCTAACGACCAATGCCTGACCCTATGAAAAATGGCCCGAACACGAACATTAGAAAATCCTCCCAGAGATCTGGAGTATCCGAACATGGATGACACAATCGAAACTCGCGAGAAGAAGCCGACCCTTGGAAAAGGCGTGCTTTTCATCGTTTTGCTTATCGCAATTATCGCAGCGCTTGTCCTCGTAGCACTCACCCAGAGGTCAGCTGAGGGGCCGGCAGTTGCTCGAACAACTCCGCCGCCTGTCATCGTCCAGACCGAAACCGTCCAATATGAAAGCGCACTTGTTCTGGAGGAACGCTTCTCCGGGATCGTTCAGCCTCGTCGCACCAGTCAGCTGGGCTTTGCGAGTGGCGGTCGTATCGCGAGGATTGCGGTCGACGTCGGAGACCGGGTCACGAATGGACAGCTACTTGCGAGGCTCGACACCCGCGACCTCGGCGCACAACTCGCCGCAGCCGAAGCGAGCGTCGTAGAGGCGAGGGCGAACTACAACATCGCTAAGACAACTGTCGACCGCCAGCAAACCCTACTCGAGCGAGGCCACGTTTCACAGCAGAGAGTAGACGAAGCACAAGCCTCTGCTGACTCGGCGGCCGCGCGCATTGAAGCGGCGCAGGCCCAAGCCAACACTTTGAAAGTAACCATCGACCTTGCCGCGATACGTGCGCCGTACGCTGGGACCATCACCGCGCGTATGGGAGATGAGGGGGCGATTGCAGCTCCCGGTGTCAATCTGCTCGAGCTGGTCGAAACAGGCACGCTGGAAGCTCGTATAGGATTGCCCGAAAAGGCCGCAGCCAGTCTGACGGAAGGCGAAGTCTACGAGCTCGTCTCAGCGCGCGGCGCAGTTGAAGCTCGATTGAGGGCAGAGACAGGAGTCATCGACCCAAGTCGGCGCACCATCACCGCCGTCTTCGATATTATGGATCCCGAAAGCGTCGCCGCAGGCGCGGTTGTTCGATTGCCACTGGATCAACCCATCGACGAGCAGGGCTTTTGGGTGCCTGTCACAGCGTTATCTGAAGCGCAAAGAGGGCTCTGGTCAATTTACGCTGTTGAGGCCGATGGATCAGGATATGTGGTCAGGCCGCGCTTGGTTGAGATCGTCCATTCAGACGCCGATCGGGCATTCGTGAGAGGCACGCTTGAGGATGGTGAGCGCTTTGTAAGCGATGGTCTGCGCCGGCTTGTGCCCGGCCAGCCTGTCCGCACATCCTCGACGGGCGCAACTGCTGAACGGGTTGGGATATCCGGGGGGTTGAACCCATGAACGGGTTTAACTGGCGCACATTATTCTATCGCCTGCCGCGCCTCACAATACTCGCAATATTGATCATCTTCGCCGGTGCACTCGGTGCATTGCTCACGCTTGGTCGCCAGGAAGACCCGACTTTGGTGGAGCGCTTTGGCTTTGTTCTGACGACTATGCCTGGCGCAGACGCCGAACGCGTAGAGGCTCTGGTCACCGATCCAATCGAGCAGGCGCTACGAGAGTTGGTAGAAGTCGAGCAGGTTGATTCCACCTCGCGCGCCAACATTTCGCAGATCAATATTCAAATAGATGAGGGATTGAGCGAAGCTGAGGTGGATGACGCGTGGACGCTGATACGGTCGCAGGTGGAGCAAGCGCGGGCAACCTTGCCCGCAGAAGCGACCGTTCCCGTCGTTGAACGACAGTATATCGGCGCGGCAACACTGCTCGTTTCCCTGATCTGGGAGGAAGACCGCGAGCCAGAGCTCGCCATAATGGCGCGCATGGCGCAAAATCTCGCTGATGATTTCCGCAACCATCCGGGAACAGAGGAAGTAGATATTCTCGGTCTGCCCGCCGAGGAGTTTCGCGTGGTGATGGACACCGATGCTCTGGCAGCATCTGGGCTCTCCACGCGCCAGGCCGCAGCGCTGATTGCAAATTCTGACGCCAGGACACCGGCAGGACAGCTCCGTACAGGCGGAAGCAATCTTAATCTGGAAGTCGACGGAGCATTCGACTCGATTTCTCGGATACGATCAGCTCCCCTGTTCCAGCGCGCAGACGGGTCGTCCGTCCGCGTCGGTGATGTTGCCAATGTGTCGAAAGGGCTCCGGGATCCGCCCGACGTGCTAAACTATTCGAGTGGCAAACGGTCCGTGCTCGTTGCGGCTTTTATTCAACCTCAGCAGCGCGTCGATCTTTGGGCTGCTGGCGCTCGCGACATTCTTGATGATTTCAAAGCGAACAGTCCCTCCGGGATCAGTGTCAATCTGGTGTTCGATCAAAGCGGATACACGGAAGCGCGTCTGAACGGTCTTGCGAAGAACCTCGCTTTCTCTGCGCTGATTGTATTCGGTGTTCTGTTTTTTGCGCTCGGCTGGCGATCTGCCTTTGTCGTCGGATTAGCGCTGCCCTTGACGATGGGGCTCGTGCTCATCCTGTTCAACTTCTTCGGCATCCCACTGCATCAGATGTCGGTGACAGGGCTAATTATCTCTCTCGGCCTACTGATCGACAATGCGATTGTTGTTGTGGATGAGTATGACCAGTTACGGATGCGCGGCGTTGAGCGCTTGAAGGCGATTGACCATGCTCTTGACCATTTATTTGCACCGCTTGCGGCCTCCACGCTGACGACTGCTCTAGCGTTCGTGCCGATCGCGACGCTTCCAGGCGGCGCTGGCGAGTTCGTCGGCATAATCGGTCTTGCGGTTATCTTCTCAGTTGTATCCTCCTTCTTCCTGGCAATGACCGTTATACCAGCGGTGGCCGGTCGCTTCGATTCAGTGAACCGTATGCTGGGCAAGCGGCGCTGGTGGCGGGATGGTGTTGCGATTGATCTAATCAGCGACGGATATCGTTGGACTGTCGGTGCTGTGCTGGCATTTCCGCCCCTTGGCATTTTGATAGGTATCGTACCTGCCCTGATTGGATTTAATCTAGGGGGCACTCTGCCGTCGCAGTTCTTCCCGCAAACAGAACGCGACCAAATGCAGATTGAACTTGTGCTATCGCCAGAGACGTCGATCGCCGAGACACGCCGCACTACGGAGCGGGCGACCGAACTTCTTTTGGCCGAGGACGGTGTAACAGGGGTCAACTGGACGATCGGCGAACGCGCTCCGCGGGTCTACTACAACGCGTTCAATAGCGCAGAAGGTTTGACCAATTTCGCCGCTGGCTGGGTACAGTTGGATGGTCCAAAACGCGCCCGCGAGATAGTCTCCCGCTTGCAGTCAAAGGTTCGAGACGAGTTTCCGGAGGCACAGTTTCTCGTCGTCCCATTCGAACAGGGACCACCGATTAGCGCGCCGATTGAGATGATCATTTCAGGGCCGGATCTTGCGACCTTGAATGAGCTAGGCAATGAGGCGAGGCGTGTTCTTTACCAGACGCCTGGCGTTACTTACACGACGTCGAGCCTCCAACTGGGCGCTCCGAAAGTCACATTCGAGGCAGACGAGATCGCGTCCGTTATGGCCGGATCCAGACTGGTTGATCTTGCTCAGGACGTTAGCGCGGAGCTTGAGGGTGTCATCGCCGGCAGTGTTCTTGAGGGCGTGGAGGAACTGCCTGTTCGCGTTCTGGCGTCTGATCGGCGGCGTGGAGAACTGTCTGATTTAAGGTCGAAAACGATTGGTGCCGGGCCGGGTGAGGTCGGAACTCCAATTTCTGCTCTCGGCAATGTTCGCCTTGATCCTGATACGGCCGTTATCACGCGCCGCGATGGGGAACGGACAAACAACATCCAGGCGTTTCTGGAGCCCTATACCCTTCCGGCACCATCGCTGGCCGCGTATCGAGAATTGTTGGACGAGGCTGGTTTTGAGATGCCGCCCGGATACAAGATCACGTTCGGTGGGGAGGCTGAAGCGAGCGGTGATGCGATGAGCAGTCTATTGGCTTTGGCCGTTCCGCTTATCTTGATGATCACTGGTGCGGTTGCTCTGGTCTTCAATTCCTTCCGTATGTCGCTGTTGGTGCTGACGTCCGGCTTTCTGTCAGTTGGTATGGCGTTTTTCAGTGTGTGGCTCTTCAACCTGCCTATGGGATTTAACGCCATCATTGGATCACTCGGTCTGCTGGGTATCGCGATCAACGGTTCAATAGTGGTTTTGACGCAGCTGCGGTCAAATCCAGACGCCATGGCTGATGACGTGCTGGTTCAGCGGGAGGTGGTTGTGGACGCCACCCGACACATAGTGGCGACGACGCTCACCACAATGGGTGGATTTGTGCCGCTTATTCTGACCGGTGACCCGTTCTGGCTACCTCTTGCAAGCTCTATTGCTGGCGGTGTGTTTGGTTCGGCGCTGCTCGCCTTGTACTTTGTTCCAGCTGTTTTTCGGATCATGACGATGCGGCCTTTTGCTAAACTTTTCAGTGCAATGACTGGATCAGGGCGGCGCTCCGCTGTTGCCGCCGAATGATTGCTGCCTTGCAACCGGGGCACTGGCGCGCCATGTGGCACAAACAAAGATGAAGGGAGAGCGTCGCTATGGCCGATCAATCATCAGATGAGGTTTTGCCATCGACGGCTCCTCCCGTTTGGTCTCAATTGCGTTATGAGGCCGGTGAGGCTGCCCGCGAAGAACCATCGCTGGCGAGCTACATTACTGCGACAATTCTCGAACATGATCGGTTTGCTTGCGCGCTTGGGTTCCATCTTGCAGATCAACTTGCTGACGCTCAGGTAACCTCACTGCAAATTCGGGCGATCTGCGAAGAAGCCTATTCTGCCGATCCCGACCTCGTTCGGGCAGCTGAGCGAGACATGCAAGCGGTCTATACGCGAGATCCCGCTTGTCAGCAGATGTTGCAACCATTCCTGTTCTTCAAAGGCTTCGCGGCGCTTCAATCCCACCGGATCGCCCATTGGCTTTGGGGGCAAGGGCGTGCAACGCTGGCATTCCACTTTCAAAGCCGTGTGTCTGAACTCTTTCAGGTCGATATTCACCCGGCCACCCGCATTGGCTCAGGCGTTATGCTCGACCACGCAACCGGTATTGTGATTGGCGAGACCGCCGTGATCGGTGACGATTGCTCAATTCTCCAGGGCGTGACACTTGGTGGGACCGGCAAAGAAGTGGGCGACCGCCACCCGAAGATTGGCAATGGCGTCCTGATTTCGGTTGGGGCCAAGGTTCTCGGCAACATCAAGGTTGGCGACAAAGCCAAAATCGCCGCGGGAAGCGTTGTACTGAAAGACGTTGAACCGCTTTGCACGGTTGCGGGCGTCCCGGCAAAGCCGGTCGGCGGACCTTGCGCAGAAGCTGCCAGGAACATGGATCAGATGATCCCTGATTACTCCATTTAGTCGAAGCAGAGATTGTTGCTTGCCAACGGCGCGACACGGTTTAGTTTCCGCGCCAGTTCAACAAAGGAAGTACGATGGAACGCGAAGAGACTCTTCGGCTTGAAGCCTATCTCAAGGAAAAACTGCACCCGGGCCTCCGCCTGGTGCCGCGTGACAAAACCGATGACAGCGTTGAAGTCTACCTCGGTGCCGAGTTTCTTGCGGTGGTCTACAAAGACGTGGATGAGGGCGAGACAGCCTACCAGTTCCAGATGACCGTCCTTTCGGAAGATATCAGCGGCTGAGGAGGGGTAAGCTCCAACGTTACAGCATCGGAGCGGGCATCCTTTGAGCCAACAAGCCAAATTCCTGACAGGCGGCCTCATGCGGCATGTAATGGTCATGTCGCTGTCAGCGAGCGTCGGTCTCGTATCGATATTCCTCGTCGATCTCGTCGACCTGTTCTTCATCGCCTATCTTGGGGATCCAGCACTGACCGCGGCGGTCGGATATGCTGCAACGCTTCTCTATTTTACGTTCGCCATCACGCTGGGGCTGAACATTGCCTGCAGTGCATTGGCAGCACGTATGATCGGGCAGGGCGATACGGACGGAGCGCGCAAGATCGCGACAAGTGCAATCGGCTTCGGCGTTGGCGTTAGCATCCTCATCGGCGCATCGGTGTGGCTGCTCGCACCTGCTCTCATAGAGCTACTTGGCGCTGACGGACGAACATCCTCATCCGCTGTCAGTTACATTCGCATCATCCTACCAGCTATGCCGATCGCAACGTTCGGTATGATGTGCGGCGGGCTACTTCGTGCCCATGGAGATGCCCGGCGAGCCATGACGGTGACACTGACCGCCGGTGCCGTGAATGCCGTACTCGATCCAATCTTCATTTTTGGATTGGGGCTTGGCCTTGAGGGAGCCGCGATGGCCTCTGTCTGCGCACGCATCGCCACCGCCATCACGGCCGTCATACCTGTTATCCGGCACTATGGCGGTTTCGCCCGTTTCAGCCTGCCGCGTCTTCGAACGGACCTCGCGCCGATCCTCGGCATTTCCGTTCCCGCGGTCCTCACCAATGTCGCGACGCCGGTGGGAAACAGTATCATCGTGCGGGCGATATCCCCGTTCGGAGATTCCGCAGTAGCGGGCTACGCCGTGATCGGTCGACTTACACCTTTGGCCTTCTGCGTGATCTTCGCGCTGTCGGGAGCGATCGGGCCTATCGCCGGTCAGAATTTTGGCGCGAAACAGTATGCGCGCGTTCGAGGAACCCTGAGCAACGCGATGTTGTTTGCCGCCGGCTACACGTTTCTGGCTTGGGCGCTATTGCTCGCGACGAACGGGCTCATCTCCGATTGGTTCAAATTGGAGGGCGAGGGCCGTGAGCTGGTATTCTGGTTCGCAGCAGTCGTTGCGCCGCTCTTTATCTTCAACGGGTCACTTTTCATCTCGAATGCAACCTTCAACAATCTGAAAAGGCCCCTTTGGTCCACATTGCTGAACTGGGGAAAGAACACGCTCGGTGTGGCACCCTTCGTATACTACGGTGCAAAGCTTGGTGGTGCTCCCGGTGTTATGATCAGTCAGTCTGTGGGCGGCATCCTTTTCGGAATACTCGGGCTCTGGCTTGCTTACCGATTGGTCGCGGATTTCGAGGCCGAGCGCATCGATCCTGATACACCGTGGCGACCACCGCTTATGAGAGCCCGAGCAGAACCGAATTTTCCAAGCCGCCAATAAGCGTTTTGGTTTCAAGGTTGAGACGACGCCAACAACCTGATTATATCCGCAAACTGAACAAGGGTATGACAGATGGGGCTCAGGATGTTTCTTCCAATGACGATGCTTGCGGCGGATGACCGTCCTTTATTGCGGCTCTGGATGTCGCTCATGGCTATCTTTGCTCTGAGCGCGCCCATAAATGCTCAAGAGGTCGCCGATGATCCGATCGCGATCATTGAGGTCGAAGACGTCGATGATAGTCCAGCTGCCAGCATTGATCGCGCGAGGCTGGAGACGTTTGTAGACGGCATCCTGGCGACCGAAATGAGAGATCACGCGATTGCAGGCGCGACCCTTTCTATCGTTTCCCCGAAAGAAACACTGTTGCTGAAGGGTTATGGTTTTGCCGACTCTGAAAATGGAGAGCCTGTCGATCCAGAAAAGCACCTGTTCCGTATCGCATCTATTTCGAAGACATTCACCGCCACGGCGATCATGAAGCTCGTAGAAGAGGGCCGGGTCGATCTCGACGCAGATATCCGGACCTACCTCGGTGATTTGGGTTTCGATGATTCCCGTGGAACGGTTACCACAGCAGATCTGCTAACCCATACGGCAGGGTTCGAGGACCGGATATTCGGCTTTTACGGCAAAACACCCAAACTTGAACCTCTCCCACGAGCAGAACAGTTTGCAGGGCTTGCCCCGGCTCAGGTCAGGGAGCCCGGAGATCTCGTTTCCTACTCTAATTTCAGCTACTCGCTTCTCGGTGAGATCATCGCCCAAGTGTCTGGAAAATCCTATGCGGGTTATATCCGCGATGAGATCTTTCAACCCCTCGGCATGGACCGCTCAGCTATGCAGCTGAAGACCTTTGGTGTTGAGCCCACCGAGAAAATGAAACGCCTCCAGGCAGACGAGTCGAAGAGCCACATCTGGCGGAAGGGTCATTTCGAGACGCAGTCTTTTCCCGGCACGCTGGAGCTGCATGAAGCAGCCGGAAACGTTTCGACCACAGCGTCCGACATGATCCACTATATGCAAGCGCATTTGAACGCCGGAGAAGCGTCTACCGGTCGTATCCTTCAACCGGAGACGGCGGCACGGATGCACAGCGTGCTATTCAGTCATATGCCCGGCGTGAATGGCAATGCCCACGGTTTTTGGGTGATGAATATGGGAGGCTATGACACGCTCGAGCATGGCGGATCGATCAATGATTTCAAATCGATCTTTGTACTGTTTCCGGAGCTGGATCTTGGAGTGTTCATTTCGGGAAACACGGATTCAAGCGGCGTGTTACGGCGTGTGCCTGAGCGCATTGTGGAAGAGTTCTTTCCCAAGTCAGACCCCCTTTCATATCCCGACGGTACAATTGAAAACGTGGATTTCGCTGAGATTTCAGGTCAATATCTCAGCACGAGACGGAACCATACCCGCTTCGGCAAGATTGGGAGTGCAGCTGGCTTCACCACGGTGTCCGAAGTTGATGGGGATATCCTGCTAAGCGGGGATTTTCGGTCCATCAGATATAAAAAGGACGATGCGGGTGTTTACCGATCCGTGCGTGACGGAACGCCGATCCGCTTTGAAACGGGCCTAGACGGAAAGCCGGCCCGGATGTTTTCCGGCGGCAATCCCTATGGCGCACAGGAAAAGCTGACCTTCGCGAACAATACGATGACAATGGTTCTGCCGATTGCTCTCGCCGTTCTCGCAAGTCTGGGCGTTGTCGTTGGCTATGTCTTGCCATTTCTGGGATACCGCCCAGCTAATGTCGGGACCATTACCAGACCCGAGAGATACTTGGTTGCTGGAATGTCGATATTACTGCTCGGCGTGACCGCGCATACCGGATCGACGATCCTCAACCTCCTTGATGACGTAAACATCATCTACGAAGCGTTCCCGACACCCGCGTTCAGGCTGGTGTTTATCGGCGCTTGGCTCATCGCGCTGCTCTCAATCCCACTCGTCATCGTGACCGGTATGGCGCTTGTCGGGCAAGAACGAACAACGTTTCAGAAGATAAGGCTGACATTATTCACCCTGACCGCTCTCCTGTTCGTCTTCATGCTGTTCCATTGGAACTTCATTTCATTCTAGGCCGGTGATTGACTGAACTTGTGTGCAGGTCGGTACGTAAAGATTAGGCTCTCGGTCGAAGTCGAATACAGGCGTTCACATCGGGAGACACCCACCGCGCGGAAAGTGGGGGTGATCCTGAGTATGAATTTGGCTTCGAGGCCGAAATCTATCCAGCAAGCGGTCCGCCGGCCACATCGGTGGCGATGCCGTCATAATGGGCAAAGCCACGGTTGATCCAGTCGAGTAAAGGATCACCAAATGCCAGCGGCGGTGTCGTCGCAACTGACTTGATCCAGACGAAGAAGGCGAGGGCGATATGGTCGCCATATCCCGGCATGTCTCCGTGCAGCCATGGGGCCTCACCCAACGCGTCTCGCAGCGGCTCAACACCGGATTGGGCAGCCGGTAACCGCTCGTCCCTATTGGCACCGATATCTTCAAGAGTTGCGCCGAACCGCGCCTCTCGACTCTCCTTGAAATAGACCGCCTGATCCTCTGGCAGAGAGGCCCAAATATCTCGAACATAGAGCGGGAAGAAGCCGGGAAACGCGTTAGATGACATGATGCCATCTATCTCCTTGGCCCGGTTGGCAGCTGTACCAAGCAACGGCGGCAAATGGGAATATGTCTGGTCGAGATATTCCGCGATGGCCCAACTGTCACTGATTTCATTGCCATTTTCATCACTTAAGACTGGAACTGTCTTAGACCGCCCCTCAAGGACCTTAGGTATATCTGTAAACGCCACTCGCTCGGTTTCATAAGGCAAACCCTTATGAGCGAGGGCATACTTCGCGCGCCAAACGAAAGGGCTTTCGACATGCGCCAGCTCATAAAGGGTGCGTAGCATTAGAAGCCCCCGAGATTTCCGCAACGGCGCTCATACTCAGCAACCGCTTCCGGCATCCAGCGCCTGAAATTCTCCGCCCGTGTCTCCGAGGCCGGGTGGGTAGACATCCACTCCGGGGGGCGTTGGCCGCCACCTAGTTCGCCCATGCGCTCCCAAAGCTCCGGCGCTTCGCGTGGATCGTAACAAGCGCGTACGAGGAGATCCAAACCGATCTTGTCCGCCTCTGACTCGTGTTCACGCGAGAAAGCGAGGAGGCCGCCTTGCGCTGCCATCCCGAACGCCTGCATCACCGCCCGCTGCTGCGTTATCCCCATATCTCCGAGACCCACGGCGACAGCCATCTGCCCAAGTTGCGTAATCCTCTGCTGACTCATCCGTTCCGCGCCGTGGTGAGCCAGGGCGTGACCAATTTCATGGCCCATAATAATAGCCAGTTTGTCCAGATCCCGCATGTCATCATCGGGTTCGAACGTGCCGTCGAAATCGCCGGCGACGTCCATGATTTGAGTATAGACCGCAACATAGCCCCCGGGGAGACAAAATGCGTTTGGTTGATTGGAGAGGATAACATTGTATTGCCAGTCGAAGGCTTCAGCGACGGGTGTGAAATTATAGCCTTGATCAAGAAGCTCCCGCTCAAGTTCGACCGCAGCGGCCTCAAGGCGCTCACCGATTTCTCGCACTTGGCTGACGAGTTCAGGCGCGCCGGTTGGGCATTGGCCGCCTTGTACACAAAGGACATTACGGCCCTCGCCCTGAAGGATTTGTTGATAGGATTGAAGCCCTAGCGTGATCTCCTGTTGCGGCGTTACGGTGTTGAACTGGCTGCGACCCGAAAAAGGCACCTTTGACTGGTTCGAGAACCAGTACACCGCCAGACCAATAAGACCGATTACGATTATCGAAAAACGCCCGCCGAGCGCACTTCGCCCGCCGCGGCGGGAATATCCCCGTGTTGGTCTGCGCATCGAGGCGTCTCCCCTTCACTCAATTCGATTAACATATCCGAGGCAGCTACTGCCGGGCAAGGATTGACCCTGCCCGTCCTTCATGGATCGCTGCAAATAAGCTGCCGAGGAAATTCTATGAAAACAACAGACCAACATGACGGCCCAATTCTAGCGTCGCCTGTTGTCGATATTCTTGCAGAATGGTTGCTTTACGTGTCGGCCGCTCTGATTGCGGCAGGTCTGCTTACGCCATCGGTCTATCGTCCGAAGCTGATCGGTGGCGAAACCTACAATATCCTCGATGCACTTCAATCATTGGCGGCATCTGGTCTTTGGTTGCTTGCCACGATTATCATTGTTTTTTCTGTAATTTTTCCGCTCGCGAAGACCTTGATTGCAGCGATCATCTTCCGAGTCGGGAATTCCGCTTCGCCCCGCACCGCGCATCTTATGGGCATATTGGGCAAATGGTCGATGTTGGATGTGTTTCTCGTGGCGATGCTAGTTGCACTGACGCAGTTGTCAGAGCTGCGCAGCATCGAGCCGCGCTCTGGACTTTATCTTTTTGCGACAGGTGTAATCTTGAACAATCTTGCCACAGCGCGCCTCTCCATGGCACGTAGAGCGCCAAAGCCACCGGAAGAATAAGTCATGGCAGCGTCGCAGCTGGAAATACGCATCATTCCCGTGACGCCCCTTCAACAGAACTGTTGTCTGGTGTGGAACAAAGATACAAAAGACGGGCTTTTCATAGATCCGGGCGGCGAAGTTGACCGTCTATTGGGTGCTGCCAAGCAGTTCGGCGTGTCCATAAAAAAAGTGCTGCTCACCCACGGCCATATCGATCACGCAGGGGGGGCTGCTGACGTCCGAGACAAGACCGGATGTATCATTGAAGGGCCGCATGAGGCTGATCAATGGCTGCTCGATGGTATGGAGCAACAAGGCGCAACCTATGGGATGCCGGAGGCCAGAAACGTAGTGCCGGATGTCTATTTCGAAGATGGTGATACAATCGATATTTGCGGCCTGGAATTTGGTATCAACCACTGCCCGGGTCATTCCCCAGGACACGTGATTTTCCATCACCAGCAGGGCCTTTTGGCATTTGTCGGTGACGTATTGTTCCAAGGATCAATCGGGCGAACGGACCTGCCGGGCGGAAATCACCAGGAGCTGCTGGACTCAATTGTGCGTAATCTCTGGCCCTTGGGAGATGATATGCGCTTCATACCTGGGCATGGACCCCCGTCGACCTTCGGACAAGAGCGAAAAACGAACGCTTTCGTGGCTGACGCTATTTTGGCTACAAGCTGAGCCGCATCAACAGTTTGACTTCCGAAATTGTTTGCTTTTTTAGTCTGGTCAGGAGCGTAGGGGTTCAGAATGTCTTCCGATCAGATTGTGGCGTTGCTGCAAAGCAATATGGCAACTGTTTTGAGTGGTGCGGCAGCTTTTTTCGGGTTGCTTGCGTTCTTGATGGCGTGGCGTGGGCTTGCGCGGGCAGGTCGTCTCCGAAAAGATCTGGAGCAGCTCTCTGGCAGCGTCAAAGCACTGGAAGCTGCTGAAAGACGCATGTCACTTGCGCTCGGGAAAGACGCAAGCAGTAAGTCAGCAGCATCTGGAGGATCATCGAACGAGGCAACACCCTATAGGCCTACGCCAGCTGCACAGACTGATGGTCCCCGTGTCGACACATTTGGTCCGGGTGAGGGACAGCCAAACATGTTCTCCACGCAGCAGGGTATCAGCGACCTGTCCCGCTATCGTAAGAAGAGCTAGTCAGTTCAAACCCAGAACGTCTTCAATTCCATAAAAGCCCGGCGGCTGGTCAGCGGCCCATTCGGCCGCTTTGATAGCTCCCTCAGCGAACACCCTCCTGTTCAGCGCGATGTGAGACAGCTTCACGAGCTCCGTTTCCGATCCAAATCGAACTTCGTGCTCTCCGATGATGTCCCCGGTTCGGCTTGAGGCGAAACCGATCTTGCCAGCCTCACGTTTCGCTTCCGGGCCGTCATAGGGCGCGGCGCGTAGTCTGCTCAACGGCGCACCCCGACCAGCAGCAGCAGCGTCCCCCAACATCAACGCCGTCCCTGACGGTGCGTCGATCTTGTGCTTGTGGTGAGCCTCAAAGATATCGATATCCCAGTCTTCGCCTAGTTTGTCGGCTGCAATACGAGTTAATGCCGAGAGCAGCGTGACACCGAGCGAAAAATTACCCGCCTTCACGATCGCAAAACGGTCTGCGTGACGGGTGAGGGCGGCTTCTTCTGTCTCGGAGAAACCGGTAGTGCCTATGATCACCGATTTGACCGGAGTCGATATCAGCTCATTCAGTGACGCGAGTGTGACGTCCGGGCGGGTGAAATCGATCCAGGTATCCGCGTTTGCGGCTGCAGCAGTCACCGTATCTGACGGTGTGATGCCGACGGGCTCTGTTCCAGAAAGCGTACCGATATCAATTGACAGTTCGGCACTGCCTTCTCTTTCGGTGCCTCCAGCGACGATATGATGTCTTGCCGTCGATGCGGCCACGATCTGTCGGCCCATACGACCGGCAGCACCCGCAACAGCGATATTAAGTGTGTTTGTCATGAAAGGGGCAATAGCCCGATTTTCAAGGCGGAGGCCAGTCTCCGTCTAGTTTGGACGAGCCTCGTCCGTATCCGTCAGGTCGCCCCAGAAACGCTTCACCTTACCAAGAAAGCCTTCGCTCTCTGGATTACAACCCTCTCCAGAGCAGTCACAGAACTCGCGAAGCAGCTCTCTTTGACGGGCAGAGAGCTTACGTGGGGTTTCAACAAACACCTCGATGTATAGATCGCCTGTGCCTCCAGAACCGCGCAGATTGCTCATGCCTTTGCCTCTAAGGCGAAGCTTGCGCCCGGTTTGTGCGCCTTCCGGAATAGTGACGCGAGCACGTCCGCCATCAATCGTGGGGATTTCGATCTCACCACCAAGGGCAGCCGTAACCATGGGGACGGGCGCGCGGCAATAAAGATTTGGTCCGTCACGCTCGAAGATGTCGTGTTCGGCGACATCGATAAAGACATAAAGGTCGCCTTTGGGACCACCGCGGGCACCTGCTTCACCTTCGCCTGCAAGACGAATTCGCATGCCGCTTTCAACACCTGCAGGAATCTGCACGGAAAGGGTGCGATCACGATGGACGGTGCCTGTGCCAGCGCATGCCCCGCAAGGCGACGTGATGACTTGTCCGCGGCCGCCGCAGCGCCCGCAAGTGCGCTCCATCGTAAAGAAGCCTTGTTGCGCGCGTACGCGGCCAGTACCGTTACACTGAACACAGGTTTCGGGGCTTGTTCCGGGTGAAGCGCCGGATCCGTCGCAAGTGTCGCAGGATACAGCGGTCGGAACGGTTATTGTAGAGTCTTTTCCGGCGAACGCCTCTTCTAGCGAGATGTCCATATCGTAGCGCAAATCGGCACCGCGAGCTGGACCGGACCGTCGACGGCCTCCACCCATGCCGCCGCCGCCAAACACCTGGCTGAATATATTTTCAAAGATGTCAGTTGGGTCACCGCCGAACGGGTTACCGCCGCCTCTGCCCATACCATTTTCAAACGCCGCGTGGCCAAATCTGTCGTAAGCGGCGCGTTTGTCAGCGTCTGAGAGGATCGCATAAGCCTCTCCAACTTCTTTGAACTTTGCTTCCGCTTCGGCATCACCGGGATTCTGATCCGGGTGGTACTTCATTGCCAGTTTGCGATAGGCCGACTTCAGGGCCTTTTCATCGACGCCTCGGGTCACACCCAGAACTTCGTAATAATCGCGTTTCGACATCTATTAGCTTCCAAATTAGGGAGACCGGATGGAAGTGGGGGTAATGGCCAAGAGTTGCAAGAGTTTAGCGCTGTATCGTTAACACTGCGGTAATCGGGTCACATCCCTTGACCATCATGGTTCATCCGCAGCAGATTTGATATTATGGGACTGGGATCAGCACAGCTTATTGGACTTGTCCTGGGACCCTGTCTCGGACTTCTTATGCTTCTGTTGGGGGCACCGGAGGGGCTAACGTTTGCGGCCTGGGCAACCGCTGCACTGGTCGTATGGATGGCGGTTTGGTGGGCAACGGAAGCGATACCGATCCCTGCGACCTCTTTGTTGCCACTCGCGGTTTTACCTATAGTCGGTGCAGGAACCTCTTCAGAGGCCGCCGCGGGGTACTCAAGCCCAATCGTTTTGTTGTTGCTCGGGGGGTTCGTGGTTGCGCTCGGTATAGAGCGTTGGGGGTTGCACAAGAGGATAGCGCTTGGGGTTGTAGCAACCTTTGGAGGCGGTCAACGCGGGCTCATACTCGGCTTCATGGTTGCCACCGCTGGGCTTTCCATGTGGATTTCCAACACGGCCACAACACTCATGATGATGCCGATAGCCTTGTCCGCCGCTGCTGCACTCGACGAGGAGAATCAAAGCTTCGCTTTGGCCCTGCTCCTGGGCGTTTGCTATGCGGCTTCTATTGGCGGTGTTGCCACACCCATAGGAACTCCCACGAATTTGATTGCAATCGACTGGCTTGAGCAAAATGTCGATGCGACGATCGGCTATGTTCAGTGGATGGCCTTTGGCGTTCCGGCGATGTTGTTGCTGATACCAGTAGCGTGGTGGTCGGTTACCGTCGGACTAAAAGCGAGAACTGATGCTGATGGGGCGGTTGCGGAGGTCCGCCGCCAGCGCGCTGACCTCGGGCTTATCACAGCTCCGGAGGCGCGGGTCGCGATAGTATTCGGCATCGTTGCATTTCTCTGGGTCGTTCGGGTTCCAATTCAAAGCTGGGCGGCGGCGGAAGATATCGTATGGGTCTCGTCGGTGTCGGATATGGGCATCGCTATTGCTGGTGCTATCACCATGTTTCTTGTGCCCGCAGGTGGAAAGACCAATCGGATGTTGCTGACTTGGCCGGAGGCGGTGAAATTACCCTGGGGCGTCCTGATTTTGTTCGGCGGCGGTATTAGCCTTGGGCGAGCGATCACGCGCACTGAGCTCTCCGCATGGATTGGCGAACAGCTTTCTATTTTGAGCGTCGTGCCGCCGATTGTCTTTGTCGTGGCAGTTGTGGCTCTTGTGATATTCTTGACCGAGTTGACGTCAAACGTGGCCACGATGACCACCCTTGCCCCAATTCTCGGAACCCTCGCAATTTCCGTAGGCGTTGCACCGGCGAGCCTGCTTGGGCCCGCTGCCGTAGCGGCGTCGTGCGCGTTTATGTTGCCGGTTGCTACGGCACCAAATGCTATCATCTATGCAACGGATAAAGTGCCTGTTGCCGCGATGATGCGTGCAGGATTCAGAGTCAATGTTGTCGGAGCGGCAATCATAGCTGCTGTTGGTTATTATATCGCGCCGCTTGTCCTCGCCGCATCAGCTTAGCTTTGAGCTGGCTCTTGAGTTGCGACCACGCTAGAGCAAGGTCTTGTAAAGGAGCGCTAAATGCCTTCAGCCCCGATTACCAAGGATAGCCATCTCTATCTGATCGACGCATCGGCTTATATCTTTCGCGCATATCATGCGCTGCCACCGTTGACCCGAAAGTCCGACGGATTGCCGGTTGGGGCGGTATCGGGCTTTTGCAACATGCTCTGGAAACTTCTGGAAGAGCTGAAGGGAGATGATCGACCAACTCACTTCGCCTGCGTTTTTGACAAGGGTTCTTATACTTTCCGGAACGATTTGTACTCAGACTACAAGGCGAACCGAGATGCGCCGCCAGAGGATTTGCGCCCGCAGTTCCCGATCGTGCGTGAGGCGGCCATCGCCTTCGCCACCCATGCGCTAGAAATGGAAGGCTACGAAGCCGACGACCTTATTGCGACCTACTCCCGAAAGGCCGAAGCAAGCGGTGCTCGCGTCACAATTGTCTCATCGGACAAGGACTTGATGCAGCTGGTGTCCGAGACCACTGTCATGCTCGACACGATGAAGAACAAGACACTCGATATTGAGGCGGTGCACGAAAAGTTCGGCGTCGGGCCAGAAAAGGTGATTGATGTGCAGTCGCTGGCAGGCGACAGTGTCGACAATATTCCTGGTGCCCCGGGGATCGGCGTGAAGACCGCAGCCACTCTGATCAATGAATACGGAGACGTCGAAACGCTGCTAGGGCGCGCCGAAGAAATCAAACAACCGAAACGCCGTCAGACGCTGATCGATCATGCCGATAATATCCGCATGTCGCGGGATCTTGTGACGCTGAAAACCGATGTGCCGCTGGAAGTTCCGGTCGAAGATTTGGCTGTTGCTGATCCCGATCCGAAGGAACTCATCGATTTCCTGGAAAAGATGGAGTTTCGCACCATCACTCGCCGCGTACGCGAGGCTTTGGAGCTGGAAGGCGCTATTGAAGAGCCCGATCCAGCAGACGAGGGCATAGACCGATCAAAATATGAAACTGTTCGAGATATCGCTACACTCGAGGCGTGGGTTGAGAAATGTCGCACGGCCCAAGTCTTTGCAATTGATACGGAGACGGACAGTCTTGATCCCGTTGCAGCAAACCTTGTGGGCATTTCGCTGGCAGCAGCTCCGAACGACGCCTGTTACATCCCGCTCGCCCATATCGATCCAGACGCTGGCGGCGACGGCGACATGTTTGATACTGATCCACCGCGCCAGATCCAGATGCAGGCAGCGCTCGATCTGTTGAAGCCGCTGCTCGAAGACCCCTCGGTGCTGAAGATCGGTCAGAATGTAAAATATGATATCAATGTCTTCGATAAAGTGGGTATCCGGATCGCCCCTGTAGACGACACCATGCTGTTGTCCTTCGTACTGAATGCCGGAACGCACAATCATGGAATGGATACGCTGTCAGAGCGGTACTTTGGTCACACGCCTATCCCGTACAAAGAAGTTTGTGGGACGGGAAAGTCACAGATCACCTTCGATCGCACGCCTTTGGACAAAGCTACCGAGTACGCCGCCGAGGATGCCGATATTACCCTACGGCTATGGCACCAATTCAAGCGAAAGCTCCCTGAGGCCCAAGCGACCACAGTCTATGAAACGCTTGAGCGGCCTTTGGTCCCCGTTATTGCCGACATGGAACAGGCGGGCATCAAAGTTGACCGGGATGCGCTATCTCGTTTGTCATCTGATTTTGCCCAGCGCATGGCGGCCTATGAAGCAGAAGCCTATGAGCAAGCCGGTCGCGAGTTCAACATGGGCAGCCCGAAACAGCTCGGAGAAATCTTGTTCGACGAGATGAGTATAGAAGGCGGGAAGAAGACAAAAACAGGCGCGTGGCAGACCGGTGCTGAAGTGCTCGAAGATCTCGCCGCTGCTGGTCACGATCTTCCCAAGACCATTCTTAATTGGCGGTCGCTCTCGAAGCTCCGCTCGACCTATACCGAAGCTCTACAAGCCGCGATCAATCCGGACACGGGCCGTGTCCACACAAGCTTTGCCATGGCAGCGGCGCAGACAGGCCGCTTATCATCGTCTGATCCAAACTTGCAGAATATCCCGGTGCGGACCGAAGAAGGGCGAAAGATCCGCGAGGCGTTCATCGCTGAGCCGGGGCATGTGCTGATCTCCGCTGACTATTCCCAGATCGAGCTGCGGCTGCTCGCCCACATTGCCGAAATCGATGCATTGCAAAACGCCTTCAAAGACGGGCTCGATATCCACGCCATGACGGCGAGTGAAATGTTCGATACGCCGATTGAGGGCATGGACCCCATGGTGCGCCGCAGAGCAAAGGCTATCAACTTCGGGATCATTTACGGCATCTCCGCGTTCGGGCTCGCGCGGCAGCTATCGATCCCTCGCGATGAGGCGAGCGCTTATATCAAATCCTACTTCCAGAAATTCCCGGGTATTCGAAAGTATATGGATGACACCAAAGCTTTCGCGACCGAGAACGGATACGTTCAGACCGCTTTTGGTCGTCGCCTGAACATCGATCTGAAGAACGCCAAAGGGCCTTCACGTGGTTTCGCTGAGCGCCAGGCGATCAATGCGCCGATCCAGGGCTCGGCAGCCGATGTCATCAAGCGGGCGATGGTGCGGATGCCTGCTGCTCTGGAAAAGGCAGGCCTGAAAACGCGCATGCTCTTGCAGGTCCACGATGAGCTGATCTTCGAGGCACCCGAGGCCGAAGCGGACAAGGCCGTTGAGGTCATCCGCGAAACAATGGAGGGCGCGCCACTGCCTGCCCGGAACATTTCCGTTCCGATGGTCGTGGATGCGGCTGCCGGGGATACCTGGGCGGAAGTGCATTAGGTGCCTTCGGTGCATCCAATTGGGTTGTTCTCCGCATCTTATGCTTTGCGGGCAAGTCGGAGGATATAATGCGCCTTTTGATGTTTCTCTCAGTGGGTTGGGCGATTGCTGTTTTCGGCGTTGCGTCTGCGCAAGAGGGAACGCCGCCAGATAAGCCGATAGAAGTGATGGTTCTCGGAAGTTATCATTTTGCCGGTTCAAAGTCCGATATCATCAATCCGGAGATTGGCAGTGTCTTGACGCCTGAGCGTCAAAAAGAGTTGCAAGCACTTGCTGACGCCCTTTCGACGTTTCAGCCCAATATTGTGGTTGTTGAGAGGGAAACAGAAGCGCCCGATTATGAGGACCCAATCTATCTCGATTATGATAAAAACATGTTGGCGACTGTTGCCAATGAACGTGTACAAATCGGTTATCGCTTGGCCAAGCGGGCTGGTGTCAGCCGAGTCTTGGGAATTAACGAGCGAACAACAGAGGGCGAACCCGATTATTTTCCATTTGGGACCCTGGTGGACCATGCCGAAGCGACCGAACAAGCCGCAAAGTTGGAGCAACTGATTCAGTCCGCCAAACTCAATATCGAAGAGGAAACGGCGAGACTGCAGGCGCTGACTATTCCAGAAGCGCTTTATGAGGTGAATACCGGACTGATATCGTCACCTGAGGTGTATTATCGGATGATGGAACTGGACACGGGTGAAGTTCAACCTGCTGCGGAACTTCAGGCCTACTGGTTTATGCGGAATGCGAAGATATTTTCTAAACTGGTAGATGTCACAGAGCAGGGCGATCGCGTCTTTATCGTCTATGGAGCAGGCCACAAATTCTGGCTTGAGCACCTCGTGGAGCAAATGCCTGGGTTCGAACTCGTGTCCCCGGAACCTTTCCTGCAAGCTGCAACGAAGGCGCTGCAATAGTGCCCGACGTTAATTATCCCGCTGGTAGGCGCACTGCGGGCTTCCCGAATCTCGAATCCTCGCTTAAGAGACCCGCTTAGCACACAACTCAAGCTTTGGCCGTATCGGGGCAACCGCCTCGCATGCGGCTGCGCGCGCGACGGCGAGGATATATCGCATGCCCAAACGTACGGATATTCGGTCAATCCTAGTCATCGGAGCAGGGCCCATAATCATCGGCCAGGCGTGTGAGTTTGACTATTCCGGCGTTCAGGCAATCAAGGCCCTGAGGGACGAGGGGTATCGGGTGATCCTCGTCAATTCTAATCCGGCAACAATCATGACAGATCCGGGTCTCGCAGATGCCACGTACATAGAGCCGATTACGCCGGATTTTGTCGAGAAGATTATCGAGGCTGAGAAACCTGATGCGCTATTGCCGACCATGGGTGGGCAGACAGCGCTGAACTGTGCCCTGGCGCTTCAAAAGGCCGGCGTTCTAGAAAAGCACGGTGTTGAGCTGATCGGTGCGCGCGCAGAAGCGATCGAAAAAGCCGAAGACCGAGAACTTTTTCGACAAGCGATGGATCGCATTGGATTGGAAAATCCGCGTGCTGCCATCATTCAGGCACCGGAAGTGAAGAATGATGCGGGCGAGGTGGTCGATTACGATCGAATCCTCGGTCTGAAGCAGGCCTTGGATGTGCTTGATGATATCGGACTGCCGGCAATCATCAGGCCAGCCTTCACCCTCGGTGGAACGGGCGGCGGTGTCGCTTACAACCGCGAGCAATACCAGGAGATTATTCGTTCGGGCCTTGCCGCGTCTCCAGTTGCACAGGTGCTGGTCGATGAAAGTCTGCTCGGCTGGAAGGAATACGAGATGGAAGTTGTCCGCGACAAAGCCGACAACTGCATCATCATTTGCGCAATCGAGAATGTGGATCCGATGGGCGTCCACACGGGCGACTCAATAACGGTGGCTCCGGCGCTCACCCTGACGGATCGAGAGTATCAGGTCATGCGAAACGCCTCTCTGGCTGTATTACGGGAGATCGGTGTCGAAACGGGTGGCTCGAACGTCCAGTTCGCGGTGAACCCTGAAGACGGGCGACTGGTTGTTATCGAGATGAACCCGCGCGTATCGCGCTCGTCTGCGCTTGCATCAAAGGCGACCGGATTTCCAATCGCCAAAATCGCGGCAAAGCTAGCGGTAGGATATACCCTCGATGAACTCGACAACGATATTACCGGCGTTACCCCAGCGAGCTTCGAGCCGACCATCGATTATGTAGTGACCAAGATTCCGCGATTTGCTTTTGAGAAGTATCGTGGGGCCGAGCCTGTTCTCACGACTGCCATGAAATCTGTCGGCGAAGCCATGGCGATAGGCCGCAGCTTCCAGGAAAGCCTGCAAAAGGCGTTGTGTTCCTTGGAGACCGGTCTTTCCGGTCTGAATGAGATAGAGTTTGAGAGCATCGACGCGCTCAAGGCGGCCCTTGTGATTCAATCCCCGGACCGTCTTCTCATTGTCGCAGAGGCATTTCGCCAAGGACTGAGTGTTGAAGACGTTCATGCGATCACCTCCTATGATCTCTGGTTTCTCCGCCAGATCGCCGAGCTCGTTGAGACTGAAGCTGCGGTCAAACGCGATGGACTACCGACGGCTGCGGCTGACCTGCTAGCTCTGAAGTCGATGGGCTTTTCCGACGCGAGGCTTGGGAATATCGCTGGGATGTCAGAGGCAGATGTCAGATCTACCCGTCATAGGCTCGGCGTTCGGCCCGTCTACAAACGTATCGATACGTGTGCCGCCGAGTTCGCTGCGAAGACGTCGTATCTCTATTCAACCTATGAGACTCTTGCATTCGGTCAGACGGAAGCGGATTGTGAAGCTGGCGTTTCCGATCGGAAGAAGGCCATAATTCTAGGAGGCGGGCCGAACCGGATCGGGCAGGGTATCGAGTTCGATTACTGCTGCTGCCATGCTGCTTTCGCGATGGAAGACCTCGGTATTGAGTCGATCATGGTCAACTGTAATCCAGAGACCGTATCGACCGACTACGACACGTCTGATCGCCTCTATTTCGAGCCGCTCACGGAAGAACATGTCTCGGAGATCATCGCCAAGGAACAAGGTGATGGAGAGCTTGCTGGTGTAATTGTTCAGTTCGGCGGGCAAACGCCGTTGAAGCTTGCAACGCCGCTCCACGAGGCCGGTGTTCCGATACTGGGAACAAGCCCTGTCTCGATAGATCTGGCGGAGGACCGCGAGCAATTCGCCACTTTGCTGGACAAGCTCGGTATCCAACAGGCTCCATCCGCAACAGCGCGGTCCGAGGCCGAAGCTCTCGCGGCGGCCCAGTCTCTCGGTTACCCCGTCATGCTGCGTCCAAGCTTTGTGCTTGGTGGCCGAGCCATGGAAATCTGTCATACCGACAGTGATATCAAGAAGTTCGCGTCTGAAGCGCTAGCCGAGGCTATGAAGACAGGACGCGATGATCCGTCCCTCTTTCTCGACCGTTATCTTGCCGATGCGATTGAGGTAGATGTCGACGCGATTTGTGATGGATCCGACGTACATATCGCCGGTGTTATGGAGCATATCGAGGAAGCTGGAGTTCACTCAGGGGATAGCGCATGCGCGCTTCCTCCCTATACATTATCGCCTTCGATCGTTGGACGTCTTTCCGAACAAGCCATCGCTCTTGCGCGGGCGCTGAAGGTCAAGGGACTGATAAATATCCAGTTCGCGGTCAAAGGCGAGGAGATCTATGTCCTTGAGGCAAATCCGCGTGCGTCCCGAACCGTGCCGTTTGTGGCCAAGGCTGTTGGCGCGCCGATTGCCGGCATAGCTGCGAAAGTAATGGCTGGTGAGGCGCTCTCCAGCTTTGATCTCCGCAACGCAAAACCGAACAGAATCTGCGTTAAGGAAGCGGTATTCCCATTCGGTCGGTTTGCCGGGGTCGATCCAATTCTTGGACCAGAAATGCGATCCACGGGCGAGGTTATGGGGTGGGCTGATGATTTTGGGGCTGCGTTCCTGAAAGGCCAGATCGCGGGTGGTGTCAGCCTGCCGCGCCAGGGAAAAGTGTTCATTTCACTTAGAGACGGCGACAAACCATCGATTGTTGAGGGCGCTCAGACGCTGCTTCGGGAGGGCTTTTCCATAGTTGCGACGGAAGGGACAGCTGCGTACTTGGAGAGCAAGGGGCTGAGCGTAGAGCGGGTCAACAAAGTTACCGAAGGGCAGCCGCATATTGTCGACGCGCTTATCAACGGTGAAATAGGTCTAGTTTTCAATACAACCCAGGGAGCCCAGTCCGTGGCGGATTCTGCCTCAATTCGCTCCACAGCGGTATCGAGAAAAATACCATATTTTACAACTCTCTCCGCTTCGCTTGCGGCAATACAGTCGATTTTGGCGCTAAAAACACAGGATCTTGACGTTCGACCCTTGCAATCAGGCTAGAAAATTCCAATCTTGACCAACTTGAAAATCCAGCCAAGCTGGTGAGTAAAGCTAAACGGTAATCCGAAGATGCAAAGAATACCTATGACCGGCGAAGGCCATGCGGCCCTCGACGCCGAACTGAAAAATTTAAAGTCTGTTGAACGCCCGGCCATCATCCAGGCGATCTCAGAGGCGCGTGAGCATGGTGATCTCTCCGAGAATGCCGAGTACCACGCGGCCAAGGAAAAGCAGAGCTTTATCGAAGGCCGTGTCGCAGAGCTTGAGGACAAGCTTGCTCGCGCTGAGGTTATCGATGTTACCAAACTGTCTGGCTCGTCCATTAAGTTTGGCGCGACGGTCACTCTGATCGACGTCGAAACCGAGAAAGAAGCCATTTACAAGATCGTCGGCGAGGACGAGGCTGATGTGGCCGATGGTAAAGTCTCTATCACTTCACCTATTGCCCGTGCCTTGATCGGTAAGGAAGAGGGCGATGAAGCTGAAGTTGCGGCTCCCGGTGGCCCACGTGCCTACGAGATTGCTAGCGTTTCTTATAAGTGACTGAAAGCCCGGCATCGCTCGGGCCTTCCATATGGGCTGTGTCCGACGGGCGTGACGGGAATGCGGCTCAGGTTCGAGCAATCGCCAAAGCCCTGAATGAAACGCAACGCTGGATGCGCATCGCTCACATTCGGGGCGAAGGTCACCGCAAAGATGCACTCACACTGACAGCACCCGCCCCATTTGCCTGGCTACCATCTAAGTGGAACGGCTTGGCGCGCGCTTCATTACCCATAGACCAAAAGGCGGCCTTGCAGAAGCCGTGGCCAACCCTTTGGCTTGGCGCTGGACGGCGCGTTGCGAGATACTCTTCAGACGTTCGGCGATGGTCGGACGGACAGACATTATCAGTGCACGTTTTGGCACCTGATCTGCCCACTGATGAGTTTGATCTCATCGTGACGCCAGATCATGATGAGGTTTCAGGCAAAAACGTTATTCGAACAATCGGGTCACCCGCCTATTTTTCGGCCGATGATATTGACGAGGCGGGATTGGCTTTTGCCGATCTTGCTGATGAACGCGGGCAGAGCGCAATCGTTGTTCTGGGCGGCCACTCCAAGGCACACACATTCGACAAAGCGGCAGCAGAGCGACTGGAAGTTCATCTGCGTTCAGTTGCATCAGCGGGCTGGCGATTGCGTATAACTTGCTCCCGCCGAACCCCTGTGCCAGTTAGAGCGCATTTCCGGGCGGTAGCTGACCAACTTGGAGCTCGTTTCTGGGAGGGTCCATCTGACGGCCCCAATCCCTATCTGGCTTGGCTTGCTTTTTCAGATGCAGCAATCGTCACAGAAGATAGCGCCAATATGCTCTCCGACGCGGCGTACTTCGCATTGCCAATCCACATTGCGCGTCTGACCGGACGGTCGAAGAAATTCGATCGCCTGCACCAAGGCTTCATAGATAGCGGATGCGCGTGCTGGTTCCATGGCGACGTAAAGACGTGGTCCTATGATCCCCTGCGCGAGGCTGACCGAGTTGCCGATGCGATTGTTGAAGAGCTCTTAAAGCGTCATCCACAACCGGATATTCCATCAGGTGATGTGGTGAAACCGGACTGGCTCTAGGGCTTAATCCTGCGCCAACTCAAAGACCAGATTTACTGACGCGGAGAACTGCAACTCTCCACCAGATACGGGAGATGGAGCAGACTCCAGATCCGCGACTGCGGCGCGAGCCAGTGCTATGGGCGGTTGATACCCACCTCCGCCACCACCTTCCGAAATCGAGACGATGCGGACAATTCTGTAGCCAGCCGCATCTGCATACAGCTCAGCGCGTGAAACCGCGTCGGCGATAGCGTCCCGCCGAGCCTCATTGAGCGCTCCTGAACTGTCCTCGAGACCGAATTGGATGCCGTTCAGCGTATTGCCGCCAGCGCTCACAAGCGAATCCAGCGTTTCGCCAAGTGCGTCGAGATCCGTCACTTTCGCACGCACCTGGTTGCTGGCGCGGTATCCGATAAGGCGAGGGGGCGCATCACGGCTGTAATCATAGTTCGGAGATACGCTGAAATTCGAGGTTTGAATGTCGCGTTCTTCAACGCCAGCGGCTTTGAGAGCTGCGAATACACCGTTCATGCGCTCTGCATTCTCGGCCAGCGCATCTGCAGCAGTCTTTGCGTCAGTCTGAACACCAGCATTGACGAAGGCGAGGTCTGGCGCACGATCGACGCTCGCTCGAGCCGTCAGGCTCAAGGTCGTTTCCGGCTGGATGGAGTTCGGGTGATCCGATTCAAAGCGGATGTCCTGGCCATTTTGTGAGTTCCCCCCTCCCGGTAGCTGAGCGCACGCAGCTGGCGCAAGGATTAGGGCAGCGGCGAGGGCTGGCAAAAGTCTCTTTGGTGTAACGTGTTTCATAGTGGTTGCGTCTCCCCTGTTAGCGCACTAACACATACCCGCGTTGCGGCGAGATCAAGGCCTTACTTTGTTCTTGGCGCCAACGGGCCTGTAGCTCAGTTGGTTAGAGCGGACCGCTCATAACGGTCTGGTCGGGGGTTCAAGTCCCTCCGGGCCCACCATCTGACCGTAAATTCAATTCTTGTGGTCAGAGTTACTCTCGAATGCTTATCTGCCGAGATAAGAAGTTTGGGAGGAAGACAATGCGGCCCACATCCTTGATCGTTCCAGGTTTCATGGCGGCGCTTCTGTCAGGTTGCAGCGGCTCGCTACAGATAAAGGATAATACAACAGCTTCTGGCGTGGACCCGGCATCAAACAGCTATGTTAGAAGCACCCTGGTGGACGGATCAGATTTTCACGGGATACACGGCATTACCGAGGGACCTGACGGCGCGCTTTTTGCTGGCAGCGTCGTCGGCCAGTCGATCTACAGAATTGATAGACTCACGGGGGAGGTGACCGTTGAAGTCCCTTCGCCTGACGGGTCGGCTGACGATCTTGTATTTGGCCCCGATGGCCAGCTCTACTGGACCGATATTCTTCGTGGTGAGGTGAAAACCCGAAATGAAGCCGGTGACATTGTGATAATCGCGAGTGGGCTTCCGGGCGCAAATGCCATCGACTTCCATCCGGATGGACGCCTCTTTGTTACTCAGGTCTTTCAGGGAGATGCGCTAAATGAAATCGATCCCAGCGGTATGCGTCCGCCTAGACAAGTTGTTTCAGACATGGGTGGCCTGAACGGTTTCGAGATTGGAGAAGACGGATATCTCTACGGGCCCCTATGGTTTCGTGACCAAGTCGTTAGGGTAGACGTTGATACCGGCGATCTGCGTGTCTTGACTGACGGCATCGAAACACCCGCCGCGGCGAACTTCGGTGCCGATGGGCATCTATACGTGGCGGAAAACACGACCGGAAATATATTCAGTGTGAATATCGATACAGGTCGAAAAACCGTCATTGCGTCTACACCGAGTAACCCGGACAACATCGCTGTCACCGCAGATGGTGAGCTATACGTTACTCATATGTCGGACAACAGCATCAGTTTGGTTGATGATGAAGATGGCACAGTGCGGACGCTTGTTGATGGTGGTCTGGCCCTGCCAGGGGGCATCGTTGTCCTGGGCGACAAGCTATTTATTGCGGATACGTTTTCTATTCGGCGCTTGAATCTTGATACCGGCAAGCTCGTAGACATCGAACGCGTTGTTGATCGTCACGGCTACCCCTTAAGTGTAGGCGTCGTCGGAGATCAGATTGCGACGTCAAGCTGGTCGAGCGGAACTGTTCAGATTTATGATCCAGAAACAGGCGATAGTATTCGAACTATCGGTGGTTTCGTAGCCCCTTATGGTCTTGCAGGTGGTGACCTAGACACGCTCTACGTCGCCGAGTTTGGCACATCCTGCATCATAGAGGTGAAGCTGACAGATGATGCACGTGAGTGTGCGCTTGGCGATCTCGCTGGTCCTGTTGGGCTTGTTGCCGATGACAATGGCAAACTCTACATCAGCGAATCTCTAGCCGGACGGATCACGGCATTCGATCCGGTTACGCAAACCCGGTCTGTGATTATTGAAGGATTGTCGGGCCCTGAGGGTGTCGCTTTGGATGGGGATCATCTCGTTGTCGCAGAAGTGGGTAAAGAACGTGTCGTTCGCGTTTCCCTGGTCGACGCCTCGATAGAGGAGGTCGGCAAGGTACCTGTGGGCTTGCCCGGTGCAGAAGATCTACCACCAGCATTCGTTCCGACCGGTGTTGCCGTGCGGAACGGAGACATCATCGTTTCGTCAGATGTTGAAAATGCTATCTACAGCTTCTCAAGATAGCGACTAGAGACATTAGATCCCCGTCAAAGAAGTATATTTGTTACTCGGCAGGATGTGCTGCCGTGTTGGTGCTTGCTTGCTCATCCAACCGTCTGGCCACATCGCCCGGTGAACCTGTTTTACGTGCAAGCAGGTTGTAGAAGGGCGGCACGAGAATGAGGGTCGCAAATGTTGCTCCGATAACTCCAAATAAGATAACGGCACCGATCGCCTGGCGCGTTTCTGATCCTGCGCCAGAAGATAAGATGAGAGGAAGTGCGCCAGCCATCGTTGTGAGACCGGTCATAACTATTGGTCTAAAGCGCGTAAGTGCCGATTCCCGTAACGCATCTTCAAATTTCATCCCGTCGTCGCGTAGCTGATTTGCAAACTCCACAATCAGAATGCCGTTCTTTGCCGCGAGTCCAACAAGCATTATCAAGCCAATTTGAGTATAAATATTGAGCGTCTGGCCTGAAACATAAAGGCCCGCCAATCCCGCTGCCAGCGTTGCCGGGACACACAACATAATTACGAGCGGGTGGATATAGCTCTCAAACTGAGCTGCGAGAACCAAGAAGACTATGACGCACCCAATAGCGAACACAAATAATATAGAGGACCCTGTGGTTCTGTAATCTAGCGACTGGCCCTTAAAGTCGAACACGGCTTCATCGGGAAGCGTATCTCGACCAATGCGGACCATATCATCAAGGACAGTTCCAAGCGCCGCCTCAGGCGCGAGACCAGCTTCAATGGTCACCGCGCGTACGCGATTATATCGATTTAGCGATGCGCTGCCTGCTGCTTCACGAACGGAGACGAGGTTGGACAGCGGAATTAGCTGATTGGTGCGTGCAGAACGTACGAATATGTTTCTAATATCGTTGGGTGCTGAGTAGTCTTCCCGAACACCCTCCAGGATAACGTCGTATTCCTCGCCATTTTCGAGATAAGTGGTGACGCGCCTGGAACCGAGCATTGTTTGAAGTGTTGTGCCGATGTCCGCAACAGTAACGCCAAGATCTGCAGCTCTCTGGTATTCTATGGCGATGCGAAACTGAGGCTGTGTTTCTTGGTAGTCAGATTCAATATCTATCAAACCGATATTCGCATCTTCTAGTGCTTCAACGAATGTGTCACTCCACTCGGCGAGTTTCTCATATGAGGGACCACCGATCACAAACTGGATCGGCTTACTTTGCCTACCCCCGAGACCTTGCCGCATGATGGCAAATGCACGGACGCCCGGCAGATCGGATAGCTTTCTATTTACCTCGGAGATAATTTCATCAGCGGGGCGGCGCGTTCCCCAGTCTTCAAGATTAATGATTACAAAGCCCTGGTTAAACGAGTTGCTCCCAAAACCAGGCGCGCGCAGCAACAGTCTATCGACATCAGGTGTTTCAACATAAGGGAGAAGACGGCGTTCTATCTCGTCCATATATTTTTCCATGAAGTTGAAGGACGCTCCCTCGGGACCCCTTACGAGAATGAAAAAGCCGCCCCGATCTTCACGAGGAATATATTCCGACCGAAGGTTCTGAAACGAGAAATAGCCACTTGCGATCATCACAAACATCGCGAGGAGTGCCATCAGGGGGCGGGGCGTAAGAAATGAAAGCAGGCTGCTATACACATTGCGAAGTGCGTCAAATACGCGCCCAACGATGCGCGGTAGAGATGTCAAAGCCCCGGCGTTCGGTTTGTCTTCTCGAAGCACCTTGGATGCAAGCATTGGCGATAGCGTTAGAGCAATCAGGCTCGAAAAGCAGACAGCAGCCGCCATAGTGAGGGCAAACTCGGAGAAGAGGCGTCCCACATCACCGCGAAGAAAAGTAATCGGCACAAAGACGGACACGAGCACCATCGTAGTCGCGACAACCGCAAAACCGACTTGCCGTGTTCCCCGAAAGGCAGCGACGAGAGGTGTCTCGCCGTGTTCATCCATGCGCCTGTGAATGTTCTCAAGCACCACAATCGCATCATCAACAACAAGACCTATGGCGAGCACTAATGCGAGTAGGGTCAACAGGTTGATCGATAGACCTAATGCGTAAAGCAGAATGAAGGTCGCGATGATTGATATCGGAACGGTAATGGCAGGAATAATCGTTGAACGAGCGCTGCCGAGGAACAGGAAGATAACCAGCGTTACGAGGGCAACGGCGATCCCCAGTGTGATATATACTTCCCGGATCGATGCTTCGATGAACACTGAACTGTCGAAGCTCTGATAGATTTGTATCCCATCCGGCAGTGTTTTGTTGAGACGGTCAGCAAGCGCTCTTGCGCCAGCGGCGACATCAACAGTGTTTGCCGTCGACTGCTTTACGACCCCGAGGCCGACCATAGGTATGCCGTTACCCCGAAACAGGTTCCGATCCTCTTCCGTGCCACGCTCTACACGCGCGACATCTCCCAGTCGCACGAGATCACCTTCAACACCTTCACGCAGGACAAGAGAGGCAAAGTCGGCAGGTGTGCGAAACGGGCGGTCAAGTCTGACAACGAAGGTTCTGGAGTCGCTTTCGAGGTTGCCCGCTGGTGACTCAATATTTTCTCGGCGCAGGGCCTGATCAATATCTATGACCGTAAGATTGCGGGCGGCGAGGGCTTTCCTGTCGATCCAAACGCGCAGGGCATAGTTGCGTGATCCCCCAACACGAACTCTTGCCACGCCGTCCAGGGCAGAAAATTGATCAACGAGGAACCGATCAGCGTAATCGGACAGTTCCGGAGTTGTCATTGAGTCGCTGGCGAGGTTTAGCCAGATGATAACATCATCATCGGCGTTGGCTTTGGTTATCTCCGAAGGGTCGGCATCAACAGGTAGTTGGTCTGATACGCCGGAGACCCGATCTCTGATGTCATTTGCGGCGACGTCAATGTCCTGATTGATATCGAACTCGATGCTGATGTCGGATCTGCCATCGCGTGAGCTTGCATCAACTATGCGTATGCCTTCGACGCCCGCAATTGCGTCTTCGATAACCTGGGTGATCCGCGTTTCAACGATACTTGCAGAGGCACCAGGATAGTCGGTCTCAATTGTTACAACCGGGGCATCAATGTCTGGATATTCTCTGAGAGGTAGGCGGTCGAAGGATACGAGCCCAAATATCACTAGTAGGAGCGATAGTACCGATGCAAACACCGGCCGTTTTACAGCGACATCAGATAATATCACGGTTTACCGCCTGATTGTGGAGACGGCTTGAGCGCCTCCAGAGAGGTCCAGGGCACCGCTAGACCCTGCAATCACGTCTTCGGTTCGCACGCTAATCGCGCCGCCGTCTCGCACGCCAATCAGCCCCTCAGTAATCACGGCATCGTTTCTATCGATGCCTGACAGGACTTCTACGTGGCCGTCAAAGCGGGATCCAAGTTCAACTTCAACGCGCTTTGCTACCGTACTCTGACCGTCTCCTTCAGCTACGTACACGAAAGACCGCGAGCCAAGTGGCTCAATAGCGCTTTCTGGAAGCGACAGTCCCTCTCTTGGTGCCGACATGATCGTCACATTCATGAAGAGCCCGGCGCGCAGTTTCATATCAATATTGGGCAGGGTGGCGCGCACACGAAGCGATCGGGTGGACGGGTCTATCTCGTTATCAATGCTCGCGAGCGAACCGACGAACACCTCTCCAGGGAGTGAACTTGTTGTAGCGGTAATGGTGAGTCCGGGCCGTATGCTTGCCAGAGCGATGTCGGGAACGAAGACATCGACATACATTTCGCTGTCATCGACGAGCGTTGCGACGGCGTCTCCTGGCGAGAGGTAGGCTCCGACACTGACTTGCCGGAAACCCAGCACACCGTCGAAGGGGGCGACAAGAACTCGGTCGCGTTGGCGTGTTTGTACGGACGTCAATTCAGATTTCGCTACTTCGAGATCACGCTTTGCTTGATCGAACTCAAGGCCGGATACCACGCCATCGGCTACTAGGCTTTCCATCCGTTCGACAACGTTCTCCGCTTCGCGAACCGTAGCTTCGGCACCTTCAATGGCTGCCAGCTGCTCTCTTTGCGCCTGAGCGAGCAATGTTTGCCCTTTTTTGACGCGTTGGCCGTCTTCAAAATAGACCGCGGTGACCCTGTCAGCGGCATTCACGGTCAAAGTGACCCTTTCCTTAGGGGCCAATGTGCCAATACCTTCAATATTATCCGAGATTTCGGTCAGCTGTGGCGTTTGAACAAACACGGGCGCAGCGCGTCGCTGCCCTTGGGCAAATACGTTCGGCAACAAGAGCGAAATTACGATAATAGTGAGCAAGGAGCGTGTGATCATCGTCCAATTCCGATGTGAAGGTCGTGTGACTGATTCAGTAGTGCCAGCACCACCTTTAGCCCCGACTTAGTGTACAGAGCCTTTATATCAAGGCTGTGTAGGTTCGAGGGCTTTCTCTCGGCTCAACCATAGCACGCGAAACCCTAGGCTCGCAAAGCTGAGCTTCTGATCAGTTACTGTTCCAAAGGTTTACGACGCTGCTGAAAGCCTCGTCGTGGGCTTGAATGTGGCCAAAAACTGCGTGGCTCGGTCGCTAAATATATGAGCCAGCCACAAGGGGAGCTGCCATCAGCACCCGAAGACCTCGTCCTTCCTACGCAAGTATTTGACGATAGAGTGGAGATTGAAATCGGTGATGAGGTCTTTGTCTTACAACACCATAGGGCTGAAACCGACGACCAATTTTATGTTTATGTGCCGGGCCGCAGGGTTTTCGTTGGCGCTTATTACTATCAAGGGTTTTTGCCGAATCTTGGGAACGGCAAGCGCGTCCAGCGGTTTGGAAGTGACTGGATATCTGCGCTTAGCGAGATGGCAGTGCTGGATAATTCTGCCGCCCGATCGTTTGGTGTCGATGTTTACAAGACGAGACTACTCGCCCCCGAAACGACTGAGCAAGAAGCTCAAACGTATTTCGATAACGCGGCGCATGTTCGCGCATTAGACTTAACTGGCGCAGAACTAGCACCGCCAGAACGATAAATCATTCGGGCCGTGCTATCACCCAGTTTATTGTTCTAGTTGGCTTTTTAGACCGTCTGGAGCGGGCGATGAGATTCGAACTCACGACCCCAACCTTGGCAAGACGGTCTGGAAGGACCAACCCACTGATAATAATGGAATAATACGAAGCGCAGCGCAGCCTAACGGAGTCTAACGGTGCGTATCTATTGGGCTGAGATTGCATCGTCCTTGCCACCCCCGATATGCAAATCAGCATAACGAGAGCTCATGTCTGCTCTCGGCGGCGTCGCTGTCATCAGACAACGACAGAGAAATGACCGAAACTCTAGGTGAGGGATCCTTGCTCTTCAGCAGGTATGGCAAATATGGACCACAACAAACCTATTATCGCGGTAGCAAAGGCTACCCCGATCAAGACCGTCAATATACCTAGATCCCAATTGCCAGCCTCTGCATTTTGAGGGGCAAAAACCTTTCCGAAAAAACTGCCATAGAGCATGCCTGCGTTTACCGCCCAACCGGCGGAAAAAAATGCTCTGCGCCGAACGGTAGGGCGCTGCATTAGCGCAGCTCCCGTCAGTAACATGGCTCCCATGATTTGATCATCCATGATGAAAGCAATTGGTCGACCTGCTCCCCAACTTCTCCAGAGCTCACCGATCATGAGTGACAAAGCGAGTACCACGGCCAGTAGTCTAAGCGTCCGGATTTTTCCGCCCTCCAAAGATTTGTTCGAAACCGCCATTTGAACTTATCATAGGCACTCTGTTGAAGCCTTGGATAAACGTGCATGACCGAACCGGATCTACGCTCCACTCCGCAAAACCTGAGACAGGTCGACGGATCAGTTGTCTTTACGGGCTCCTTCCAAGCGACGGGTGTGCACACGAACAGGTTGGAGTGCATTGTTGTTGGCCTGGACCGGCCAGTTTCATTCAGATCTCGAGATTATCAGGCAGCAGATCGGGCGATACTCGTTGCTCCAGGAAATCCGCATACGATTGATTTTCGCGGTGGTAGAGGTCTCGTCATCTATCTCGAAAGCCCCAGAAGCGAAGAGAACGAGTCATTCTTGATGTCACCAGCTGTCGCGCTGGAAAGCGATCTGGTGCGGTTGATAGAAGACAAGCATTCCACCTGGAGCGACGAGACGTCAAGTGAGATCAATCTGCGCCTTGGTAGGCGGCGTTCTCATTCAGACGATCGTATTTTATCAGTCGTTAGCGCGATCAAAGCTGCACCTGCGGATCGCCTTTCTCAGGAAGATGCCTCGAAAATCTCTGGTCTTGATCGGACGACAATGCTCCGCCGCTTCAAACGTGAAACTGGAATGACATTCCGACAATTCAAAAATTGGGAAGCAACGAAATGGGCGGTTCAAAGATTCGAATTGCAGAATTCGATTCAGGCGGCTGCCCTGGATGCCGGCTTTTATGATGCATCTCATTTCTCGCGGGCATTC
>JBCCBQ010000013.1:0-95114 GCA_039033955.1 Pseudomonadota bacterium | reverse complement strand
TGCTCAGGCTTGAGGGTTGGGTGGTCAATCACAAGAAGGTCGAGCGGTTAGACAGGCAAAAATCGATTATTAATCGATTTTCTGGCCAACGGCGCGAAGAAGGCTTGCAGCTCCCAAAGCGCCATAAGAAGCGCAAACGCCTCTACCACAAAGACAGCTCCATCATCCGGCTGCGCCCGCAATACCGCAACCATATTTGGAGCGTGGACTTCGTGCATGACAAGCTGAGCTCTGGCCGTCCCTACAAGATGCTGACCGTGCTCGACGAGTACACCCGCGAAGCGCTGTGTGTGCATGTCCGCGCCAGAATGGGGTCAGCCGACGTTCTGGAGGCGCTCTATCCACTCCTGCTCAAGCACGGGAGCCCGATCATATCCGGTCAGACAATGGCCCAGAGTTTATCGCTGCAAGCTTACAAGACTGGCTCACAAAAGTCGGTATCAAGCCACTGCGCATTTATCCCGGTAGCCCTTGGGAGAATGGATACAATGAACGCTTCAATGGAACGCTGCGCCGTGAAATCCTGAATGCCGAGTGGTTTACCTCGCTCGATCAGGCTCAAACCGTCATCAATACCTGGCTCAGGCAATACAATCGTGTTCGGCCGCATCAGGCCTTGGGCATGCGTCCGCCAGTACCGGAAACCCTACTTCAAAGTGGCCCATAAAGTGGGGCTGGTCACGCGCTGTGCCTGAAGGTTTAACAGTACATCTATTTATACAGGTTTGAGTGACAAAGTTGCCCCAGATGCCTGCAGCAAAGAACGCCTCTTCCAAGCAAAGTACGCGTATGGGCTTCGAATGTCGTAGAAAAAATCGACGTTGGTCATTCTCAGCACGACACTAGAATACGAACTCTCCAACAATTTATTCGGCCTTAACCTCGATACTGTTGTACGAACTCAGCCGCGTTTCGCATTTCTATTAAAATCAAGCACCGTTTCGAGGCGATAGAAAGCCGCTCGAATCCAGCGCACTCTGACGAAGGCCAGGCCCCTATAGCCCCCCGTTATTAGTCGTTCGTCGTTTGAGGCTTTACCGAATCCAGAACTTGCTTCGATAGTCGTGCTACGACGTGTGGCCTGGAATTCACGATAACGGCCACATCGTATCGAATTGTGGGGCTGAGTAGTGCCGCGATCTCGGAGTCACTCAGGTCGTAGTTGCTTTTCAGCCAAGACGACATGCCAGTGGTTGCAGCTTGGAGAGCGGAATCCAGAGTTCTATCGATGCCGTGCACCATAATAAAATCGGCATCTTCGGACCAAATGTACCTGAGGTTTTCTCCTTCAATGAGATCAATTTCAAACTCAACGTCCAGAGATGTTTCTAAGCCCTGTCCGCTAATCTCTCCATCGCCCTGCAAAGCGTGGCCATCTCCCATGAAAAGGTAAGCGCCCGCTCGATACACTGGGAGGTAGAGTGTCATACCTTCGGTCATCCGCCGGTAGTCGATATTCCCTCCATGCACCCATAAATCACCCGCATATAAGGCCGTGTTCAGTGGAGGCGCGACCCCAATAGACCCGATCATCGGCTTTAATGGTAACGTCAAATTCTCTATCGCCGAGCCGGGCGCATCAATCGTCGCTGTTTGAGTATCGCGATCCAGATGCCATATTCGTCCCCAGTCCTCTGGCGGTTCTTGATTGTGGCCCGGTTGGATAGCGGCCTGGTTCAAACGACGACTATACATCTTAGCGGTATCACGGTTTAGCCGAACCGATTTTAAATGCACGACGAGCGTGTCGCCCGGCATTGCGCCCTCGACGAAGAATGGCCCGGTAAGGGGATTACCGGGCATTGCACGCCATTCGAGCGACGCATCCTGACCCTCATTGTCCAGTAAACTCGTCTTTACTGTATCGCCCGGGACCAGTGTTAAAACGGGTTCTGTACGGCTTTCAAACTGAAGTTCGTAAGTCGTCGGATCAAACTCGTGCATCTTGGGCGCGCGAACGGGGCGGTCTGATCTTTTTGCATCGAGTGTGACTGAAACACCGTAAAGGGTTCCACTGCCGGTGATCTGGTCATTCTCATACACTGCCGCGATATCGCCGACGAATTCTTCTCGATAACTAAAGGAAAGAGAGGTGCGTTCGCCATCCAAGTTTCCGGAGATGGACAGTGGTAAGAATTGATCTTCGTCGAGCGGTTCAGATGTTCCACTGATCATCGATCCATCGAGTTCTAATAGCATTACTCCCGCGGCGGCTCCTTCCGAGAACGTCACCGTAGCGTCCCATGATCCATCGATTGTTTGTTGAGCATTAGCAATTCCCGCAAAGCAAAATGCGGCAACGAGGGATATGATCTGATTTATCCACATGCCGAAAGTCTTACCGCCGCTGCAATCGAAAGCGATATGTTTCTCGTTACAAGCTGGACATCTCTGGAGGTGACCAACTTCCGAACGTCGGTCTTAGGGCGTTTTAAGTCATTGCCTCACAAGCACTTCAACGACCGACAATGGCCAAGTCTTGCCATAAGAGTTGCCCCGATGAACGTCTGCAGCAGGCAAAGATTGCCATTCAAGCTCCTATTCCCATGCTTGCAACCAACCTTGGGAAGGTTGAGTTCGTCCGCGAGCAAAACAGCCGTAACGGTTACTCGCGTGAGTGGCATTTTGATGGCGACCTGAGACGCTCGACAGGTTTCACCATCCGTACAGAGTTGGCCCATTTGCGACAGCCTCAAAACACCGACTGAAGTCACTCTAAAACAGACATCCAATTAGCGACTTTAGGTCGACGCATATGGTGAGCGCTTTGGCTTTGCTTTTGCGAGGCCAAACATACTCGTTTTCGGCTGTCTTTTGTTCAGTTCTGTCACTTGCTCGTGATGAGCGACTGTGCCTTAATCATCATATCAAAGTGGTGGAGCACTTGGATGTCATCAGATCTCTTTCGAAAAGAAGCGCTGGATTATCAGAGCGCATCGGGCGCGCGTTGGGGCGCGCCTACCGGCGTTTTACCCCCTTCCTGGTCGCGGATCACGCTTTTGCTGGCAGTCTTTATGGGCGCGTTGCTGGCTTTCCTGTTCAATGTGGATTTTGCGCGCAAGGAAACGGTGCGCGGCAAGCTGCGCGTTGATGGCGCTGAAGCAAAAATCTATGCGCTTGAGCCCGGCCTGATCAGCCAGGTCTTTGTTGAAGATGGGCAACTGGTCGCAAACGGTGATCCGATTGCCGAAATTCGCTCTGACCGTTTCATGGTCAGCGGTGGTGCGCTGAGTGAGGCCACCCTGGCGGCACTGGAAACGGAAAAGGAAACCCTGGTTGCACGCAAAAACGCTCTCGTGACGTCTGCTGATTTGAACCGCAAAGATGCTGAACAGCGTCTCGAAGATGCCATCCGTAAGGAGGGCGAAGCGCGGGCTCAATATGAGGTTGCGCAAGGCCGACTTGGTATTGCGCGCAAACGAGCCACGGATGCAGAGGAGTTCCTGGCCGAGGGCCTGATCGCAGAGCCGCAACTGAACGAGCGGCTCGATGCGGTTGCCGTGCTGGAACAGTCCGTATTGCAGGTTGAGGCGCAAATTGGAGACGCGGTCTCGGCCCAATCTCGCAATCGACTGGAGATCGATCAAGTCAAAGCGGGCTTGGCACGTGATCTGACGGACATTTCACAGCGCCTCTCTCAGATTGATGCACAGATGCAGCGTACGGAGTCAGAGACAACGCATATGCTCCGCGCGCCGATCGCAGGGCGCGTGACGGCGCTTCAAGCACGATATGGCGAGCAGGCGATCTCCGGTATGCCCTTGGCGATCGTCCTGCCAGAGAACAGTGAGCTTGTTGCCGAAATCTATATTCCCTCCCGCGCGATTGGGTTTGTCGAGCCAGGCCAGCAAGTGAAATTACAATATGATGCGTTTCCATATCAGAAATTCGGCATCGCCTATGGGGAGGTGGCGGTTGTGGCGAGCACGGCGCAACTGCCTCAGGAAATCGGCACTCCCAGCCAAACGAATGAGCCTGTCTACCGTGTCGGGATCAGCCTGGAAGCGCAGTCTTTGGAGGCCTTCTCTAAACAAATGCCACTGCAAGCTGGCATGGAACTAACGGCCGACATTGTGCTGGAGAATAGGCGGTTGTTGGAGTGGTTGTTGGAGCCACTACTGACTATGTGAACAAATAGTTTGATTCACTTTAGTTTTGACTTGATAATAATTTACAAACACCGCCGACTTTGGAATTTGGACAGTTCTTATTTTTAGAGAGTTCACTCTTTTTGCGTGAACTTTTTCTTTGCAAAATCAAAGAGAAAATAAACCAAAAATCCCACAATACATGCAGGGGCCAACAGAATGAATGTATCCAGATCAGGAAAAAAAGATCTGGATACAAAAGTCGCCATTAAACCAACGACAATCCCAATGATCAAGGGTAAGTATTTCATCTACTCCGCTTTTCTGTAGAATGCCGAGCCCTCTTATAAGGCTCGGCCGGAAAACATGCATTAAAATGAGTGTTGAAAATGTGAATTTTCATACATCTCGTGAAAATCAACCCACTCAGTCTCACTCATATGACTTGAGCTATTCGCGACATCATAAATCCAATCTAATGTTGCCTCACTAGCCTCGATACCCAAACTACCTCCTGCTGTGGCTGTTCCACTCATACATGCCGCAGCTGCTGCTCCAGTGCTAGGGCACACGTAGTATCCCACTGTTCCACCCAAAATTGCGCCTGATATTGCGCCTAGGTTTGTAAAGAAATCAATTTCTCCCGTTGATGGTGTGTAAACATAAACACCCCCAGAGCCGTCACCCCTCTTTCCTGTAACAATCACTTTGTCCTGAACCAGATCTACCTCCTCTCCCTCATTTTGCCCGCCAGCAACGACACCGATTTCATCTGCGTTAAGTTCTCTCATATCGCATTTCTCCACATGCAAGTGTTTTGTCTTGGGTCTTCTGAAAACATAGCGACCTTCGACGCCTAGGTCCGGTTCTTCACAACCGGGCGCTCTATTGAGCACAAGTTGAGACTATGCAAAAGCGACGCGGGGTCAACGGGCCTTTTGGTTAAAATTCACAGATAAACCAAATCAGCGTTTTGTGCCCCAAATGCATATTCGGATTTGTTTCTGATGCCACAAGTGTAGATTGCGATCAGCTTTCAAACAGGTCCACATCAATCTCGATCTGTGTTGAAACTGTATTTTCGGAAGGTGTTTGGTCGGCTCTTGTTGATGTCTCATCTCCATTTCGAACAGGCCCAAGCTTGAACTCAATCTGCTGCAACTGGCCATTATGCAGTGCGACAACACGATCCGCCGCGGCGAGTGTTTCTGGCCGGTGTGCGGCAATGATCCGTGTGATAGACAGCTGTTTCAGCGCGTCGTTTACGCGCCGTTCTGTCTGAACATCGAGCGCGCTGGTCCCTTCATCCATGACGAGTAGGCGCGGTTGTCTGTAAAGCGCGCGGGCCAGCATCACGCGTTGTTGCTGCCCACCCGACAAGGTTGTTCCCATATCGCCGACCAAAGAACGATACCCCATAGGCATTGCCTCAATATCATCATGGATGGCGGCAATCTTTGCGACCTCGAAGATGCGATCCCTGTCAGGCTTATCATCGAACAGAGAGATATTCTCCTCAATCGAGCCGCCAAGCAAGGTATCGTCCTGCATCACCACACCCATCTGCTGGCGCAGCTCAGACAAGCTCCATTTGCTGGCATCCTGTCCGTCATAGAAGATCTTGCCGCCGGTGGGCTGGTAGAGGCCAAGGATCAGGCGCAAGAGCGTCGACTTGCCTGCACCAGACGGGGCCGCAAGGGCAACGAACTCACCGGGCTGAATGTCGAGATTGGCCCCTTGCAGGATGTTCGGTTCGAACTGGGCATAGCGGAAGTGGAGGTTGGCGAGCGTAACCCGGCCCTTCAGCTCGCGCCCGAGCGACGGCACCGCGAGGCCGGGCTCCTTCTTTTGCAGGGCAATGTCTGAAACGCGCTCCAGGTGCACATCGAGCAATTTGAACTGAACATATTGTTCGAGGAGCGCCATGAGCTTCTGCTCGAACTGGCCTTTGTAAGCAACGAAGGCTGTGATCATCCCAATCGTCATCGCGCCGCCAATCGCATTTGAGGCGGCAAGATAGACAACGAGGATATTGGACAGTCCCATCAGGGTCTGGCTGATCGCGCCGTATCCGATGTTGAGATTGCCGACGCGGATCTGCGCGTTCAGCGTGTCGGCGGCAAGGTTCCGCCAGAGGCCTTCGCGCTCATTCTCCATGCCCGCGACTTTGACCGTCTGCATGGCGCGAAGTGTCTCCAGGAACTTCGTATTTTCCTTGGCATCAGCAACGAGAAGGTCTCCTGAGAGGCGTTTGGACAGCGATAGGAATGCAAAGCGCAGCGCTGCATAGACCACAATAAAACCAATCACGACAAAGCCCAGCATCGCGTCGTAGAGGAAGATGATGATACCAAGAAAGATCGCGAGGAAGCCATCGATCAGCGCTGCGATGGCGCCATTCGCGATGAAATCTCGGATTGGCGCGAGCGACTGAAACCGTTGTTGAATGTCACCGACATGCCTTCGATGGAAATAGGCGAGCGGGAGCCTCGACATGTGGTGAAACAGGCTCGCCTCCATGTCATAGGCGAGCACATTGGAGAGAAATTGAAAGACAAGACCGCGAATGATTGTCGTCAGCGCTTCAAAGACTTTCAGAAGCGCAAACCCACCCGCGATCGCCATGAGCAGTGATACGTCACCTTTTAAGATCGCCTCATCGATGACCAGCTGCATATAGTACGGCGTGAGCAGTGCGAAGACTTGAAGAAAGATCGAGAGCGCAATCCCCTGCGCGACGGCTTTCCATGCCGTTCCATCGAGTTTGACAAGGCTCGTCAGTTTGACCGGGTTGCGCTCTTTTTTGCGCTGAAAGCCCGAAGAGGGCGTGAGCTCCAGCGCAACGCCGGTGAAGTGATTGCTCAGCTCTTCGGGGGGGAGGTCAATCTTGCCCTTTGCGGGATCATAAATCTCGGCTCGTTTTTTAGTCGCACGGCGCAGGACGACAAAATGGTTCATGTTCCAATGCAGGATGGCGGGCGTCCGCAAGTCGCGCAGCTCATGAGGCTCACAGCGAATAGCCCGTGAGCCAAGGTTCAACTGCTCAGCAATACTGATGACGTCGCGAAGTGTCGCGCCTTTAAGCGAGATCGGAAACTGTCGGCGAAGCGTTGGAAGGTCAGATTTGTGTCCAAAAGCAGCTGCGACCATTCCGACACAAGCTAAACCGCACTCAGCCGCCTCAGCCTGACGAAGCAAAGGCATCTTCTTTGCACCAAGCAGATTAAGCGTCGCCATGTCGAGCTCTAACGTGCATCAACAACTGCAGCTTGAAAAAAATCAAAAAATGGGTAATGAGTGACGAAGGTCACAATTGCATCTCCACATGCAAGTGTCCAAGCCCCGTGATTGCTTCACCAATCACGGGGCGCTTTTATTTTCGGCAGTTAAAGACTTTCATCCAGTGTGGGTCAAGTTTCAGTTTTCTGAGCGGTTCAATTCGTATGAGTTTACCGACAAGTCTACACAGATGCTAAAAACACAGGACTATCACAGCCCAGCTGAGCGATTAGAAGAATGTGTTGCGTCGATCAGTTGAATCGGCAGCCTACAACGGACGCTCGGAATGTCAGCTTTTGGTCAAGTTGCTGTATCCTAGCTAGCCACCGCTTCTAGGATGAACGAACTTGCTCATACAATTAGGCAAGCGCAATGCGGTTAAAGCGTACTTTCCGCTGATAATTTTAAAACTGACTAATTAGTCAAATAACTTGATGGAATAGTCAAATTCATTCACCTATGGTCGTAAAACAAGCCTTGCTTAGTAAAAAACCGGAGGAAATTTGGAATGGAACAGGATATCAGCCCAGCAATGGCACAACAAAGTGCGTTCAAAGCCACACGACGCATTACCGAAGCTGAGGTCGAACACTATGAGACACATGGCTTTGTCCACTTGAAAGGTATTCTCGACACCGACTGGATTGAGACGGCGGAAACGGCCTTCAATGATGTGATGTCGGCCGACCCGGAAACCGTCCACCATGCCGACCTTGGTGAGATGGCTAACATGGTTTCCAGCATGGGGGAGAAAACGCTGGAGGATGCCCCGGACCGGTCTCCTGGTGCAGAAGCTGAGCCGACCGGAAAATTTTGGGTCAGAACATTCAATTGGTCGCGTATCAAGAGCCTGGCGAACATCGGAACAAAAGGTCCGCTACCGGAGATTGCTGCCTCACTTATGGGCGCGTCTCGCATAAATTTTTATGGCGATCAGCTCTTCTTGAAGGAGCCCATGTCGGTTCGGAGAACCGCCTTCCACCAGGACGCAACCTATTTTCACCTGGAAGGCAATCAGTGCTGCACGATGTGGATCCCACTCGACAAGGTCGACACTGAGAATTCGACGATGGGCTATGTCCGCGGCTCACACAAAGGCCCGCTCTACCTGCCCAACACTTTTGTCTCTCAAATGCCGATGCCGGGTTCATCGGGGCACGCGCAACTTCCTGATATTGAGGGCAATGAGGCCGACTATGACATCGTCTATTGCGAGGCTGAGCCCGGAGATGTGATCATTCATCATGTGCGAACGCTTCATGGGTCAACGGGGAATACCAGTCCCACACGTCGCAGGCGCGCAGTTGGATTGAGATATATTGGCGAAGATGTTCGCTATCTGGAGCGAGACGGCACGCCAGAAGATTCCCAAAAAAGTCCGCATCTGAAAGACGGAGATGTGATGGACAGCCCTGAATTCCCACTCATCTGGACCGAGAAAGACGGCTACACCGCTTGAAGTCATTAGGACCAAAGGAATTGTCATGCGCCAGATAAACAGGTCAAAGCCCAAACCCGACGGACGCGAGACACGGCGTGTGGCTACGCGAGACCGTCTCATTCTCGCAGCCAAGTCGGTGATGGCTGATACCAGTGTCAACGCCGTGACGGTGGACGGTATCGTTCAGAAAGCCGGCGTTGGTAAAGGCAGCTTCTACAATCACTTCAACTCAAAGGAAGATCTGTTCTTTGCGACACTGGATGAGGTGTTCGCCGATATGGCTGATCAAATCATGTCGGCGATTGAGGCCGTCGACGATCCTGCAGAGGAATTGGCCATTGGCATAAGGATGTATGTCCGGCTAGCAGCGGCCGATCCGGAAATCGGCAGACTGATCATCAATGCGCCAGCCAGTTTCGACATCTTGCATACATATGCCGATCCTGTTGTGAACCACACAATCGACAAAGGGCTGCAAGCGGAGCGTTTCAAGCTGCGCGACCGCGACTTGTTTTTCTTACTGCTTACCTCCGGCGTGAACGCCACCCTCTCAAGGGTCCTGGAGCAGACATTCGATGAAGCGGTCACGAAGGAGCTGGCAGCGTCTGCCTTATTGCTGGCGGGGATCGATTCGAAAGAAGCCCTTGAGATTGCCTCCAAATCATTGCCGACCTTATAAATTCGCCGCTGCGCAAAATAACCTGATATGCTTCCGCGATACCCGCTTTTGACCCGAAGGAGAGCAAAGGCAGCCATTCATGTCGAACGCATAGTCCGACCGAAAAGGGCCGATCCCAGTCTTTGAGACCGTCAATTCCATATGTTCGGTTTGCTCGCATTCAAGACCTCAATGAAAGTTCCGTCCCTTGGGGATGATGCGCGCATTTCGTGGATGGCCGCCAAGAACTTTTCGGTTACGCGGCGATGACGCACGCTCTTCTGGAATAGGTTTACGGACTTCGTCTGCGTTGGAGAGTACGGTTAGAAGTGGGTCGTCCCGGCGCAGCGTCTTGAGCCGTTTCTCTAGGTCTCGGCCTTTTTCGGGAAGAGGGCTGCGACCATGATCCGCATGCGCAAGAACGCCGCCAAGCGGATCATTCACTGCCTCTTCAGTGAGAAGATTGAGATCATCAGTGCGGTCAATAATCTGGTCCGCAACGATGTGTGTGACATTGTCTGCGCGCTGGACCCGGCCTTTAATCAGCATGATCCGGGCGCCCATCAGGATTGGGCGATAGACCTCGCCCACCCGTGGCCAGATGATAATATTGGCGATACCTGTTTCATCTTCGACCGTAACGAAGAAGACGCCATTGGCTGAGCCAGGCCGTTGGCGGACGAGAACGATCCCGGCGGTTTCAAGGCGCGCGCCATTTGGGGCCTCGACCGCTTCTGCCGTAGGGCGCACGCCCATGGTCCTGTAGCGCGCTCGCAAGAAAGTCATCGGGTGCTCTTTTAGAGACAGGCGAGAGGTTTGATAATCCTGGATGACATGCTCAGACGCGGGCATTTGTGGCAGCTTTGTCTGCGGCTCAGAGCCTTGTTCGGCTGAATCTATAGCTGCAAAAAGCGGCAGAGCTTTACCAGAGGCTTCACCGCGCACCGCCCAGAGCGCTTGACGCCGGTCTAGCCCCATCGACCGGAAGGCATCTGCGGCGGCTAAGACTTCCAAGGCGCGCCGCGAAATACCACTGCGACGTCGAATATCGTCTGGTGTCTTAAAGCCAGAGCCCCGCGCAGCCATAAGCGCTTCCATCTCATCTTCATGCAGGCCATCAATCTGTCGAAACCCAAGGCGGACGGCGTGTTGGGTTGCTGGATCGATCGGCGCGCGCCAATTGTCCTCAGACATATCAACCACATACGGATCTTCGTCGGGCACGAGGATATTGTCCCAATCAGACATATTCACATCCACGGGCAGAACCCGCACACCATTCTTGCGAGCGTCGCTAACAATCTGCGCCGGGGCGTAAAAGCCCATAGGTTGGCTGTTGAGCAAGGCGGCACAAAAGACATCCGGGTGGTGGCATTTGAGCCAGCAGGAGACATAAACCAGCAGTGCAAAACTGGCGGCATGGCTTTCGGGGAAACCATACTCACCGAAGCCTTTCACCTGATCGAAACAGCGCTGTGCAAACACTGGATCATAGCCTCGCTCCACCATCCGATCGACCATCATGCGCTCATAATTCTGGATCGTGCCAACCTTGCGGAACGTCGCCATCGCACGGCGGAGGCCATTGGCCTCATCAGGGGAGAACTTTGCCGCATCCATGGCAATCTGCATGGCCTGTTCTTGGAAAAGCGGAACACCGAGTGTGCGCCCCAGGATCTGCTGCAGCTCATCTGGCGGTCCATGCTCAGGTGCAGGTTGCGGGTAGTCGACACGTTCCAGGCCCTGACGCCGCCGCAAATAGGGATGAACCATATCTCCTTGGATTGGGCCGGGGCGAACGATCGCAACTTCAATCACAAGATCATAGAATTTACGTGGGCGCAGACGCGGCAGCATATTCATCTGCGCACGGCTTTCGACCTGAAAGACGCCCAGGCTTTCACCCGCGCAGAGCATGTCATAAGTCGCCTTATCACCAGCGGGCAAACTGGCGAGCGTGTGCTGCACGCCTTTATGCACGTTCAGTAGATCAAACGCCTTGCGGATGCAGGTCAGCATGCCAAGCGCGAGGACGTCAACTTTCAGGATGCCCAGCGCATTGATGTCATCCTTGTCCCACTCAATGAAGGTGCGATCCTCCATGGCTGCATTGCCGATAGGGACTGTCTCGATCAGTGGGCCACGGGTCAGAACAAAGCCGCCAACGTGCTGACTGAGATGGCGCGGAAAACCGATCAATTGCCGCGTAAGCAGAATAGCGCGCCGCAATGTTGGGTTGGCCGGATCAAGCCCGCTTTGGCGGATCTGGTCTTCTTTTATATCGCTTCCCCAACTGCCCCAGACAGTATTCGCGAGCGCGGAAGAGATATCTTCACTAAGCCCAAGCGCTTTACAAACCTCGCGCACTGCCGAGCGCGGACGATAAGAAATGACTGTGGCCGTTAGGGCAGCCTTTTCGCGGCTATAGCGCTCATAGACATATTGGATGACTTCCTCGCGGCGTTCGTGCTCGAAATCGACATCAATGTCTGGGGGTTCGCGGCGTTCCTTGGAGAGGAAGCGCTCAAATAGAAGGCTTGTCTCGTCCGGGTTCACACTGGTGATACCAAGACAATAACAAACGGCAGAATTCGCTGCTGAGCCACGCCCCTGACAGAGGATGCTTTGTTCACGTGCCCAGGCCACGATATCGTGTACGGTCAGAAAGTATGGCGCATAGTCCAGCTCTTCGATCAAAGTGAGCTCTTTGATGAGCGCAGCTTTGATCTTGTCCGGCACGCCACTGGGATAACGCCAGTCTGCACCTCTCCAGGTCAGATCGATCAAATGCTCTTGTGGCGTCTTACCAGGTGGAACGGGCTCATCTGGATACGCATAGGCGAGCTCATCCAGGCTGAAGTTGCAGCGCTCAACAATCTCTTGTGTGCGATGTAGCGCAGGTTCAAAGCCCTGAAACAGCCGTGCCATTTCCTTGGAGGCTTTCAGATGACGCTCAGCATTGGCCTCTAGGCGGAAACCTGCCTCTTCAATTGTGCAGTGCTCGCGAATGCAAGTCAGGACATCCTGCAGCGGGCGGCGCTCTGGTACATGATAAAGGACATCATTTATCGCGACGACCGGGACACCGCACTTCGCTCCAAATTGTGCAAGTCGGGCCAGACACTCCCGATTGCGCCCTTGATAGGTATAGCGTGCCCCAAGATAGAGCCGGTCACCGCAGTGCTCGCGAAATCGTTCCAAAATGGCTTTGAAAGTTTCATCGAGTTTTACAGGTGGCAGGCCGATAAAGATCTGCCCCTCAGCGTGCGCTAAAATATCCTCAAGATAGAGCTCGCAGTCGCCTTTTTCAGCGCGCAGCTTCCCGCGTGTGAGAAGTTTCGAGAGGCGCCCATAGGCAGCGCGGTCTTGTGGATAACAAATCAGTTCTGGCCCATCACGCGGCACTAGCCGCGCTCCGACCAGCAATCGAAGCCCTATCACCTTTGCTGCAGTGTGAGCGCGTACGACACCCGCAAGCGTATTGCGGTCTGAGACTCCAACCGCTGAGAGACCGAGCTTTGAGGCCTGGATCGCCAACTCTTCCGCGTGAGAGGCGCCGCGCAGAAAGGAGAAATTGGTCGTAACGGCGAGTTCAGCATAGCCGGTCATGCGAACAATCCATGCATGTACCAGTCTGGCGGTCCGCCGCGCCCATCTTCATACAGCCCTTCCCGGAACACCCAATAGCGCCGGCCCGTTTCATCCTCGACGCGGTAATAGTCGCGTGCGCGGGGCAAGTTCTTGACGCTTTCACCCGTCTGCATCTCCTCGAAGTCGTTCCGGGTTTGCGTAATCAGTGCCGCATCGGCGCGCGGATCAAATTTCGGCGTGAGCCATTTTCGCGGAGCGCCTTCTTGCGGCGCAGCTGCAGGCGGCGGCGCTGTATACATCCACCATTCAGGCGCGATCCGTTCTGGCCCGTCTGCCTTGACCACTTTGCGGGCGATGCGCCGCCAAACAAAGCGCAAAGGCGGTCCTTCTGGCACCTCAGCTAGCACTTGGACATGCTCAGGCTGGCGCAAGAGCCGCAAAGGCCGGGGCCCAGCTTGGATGTTGGGGAAAGGCTGTTTCGGAAGGTCTCCTTGAAAGGAGCGCTTTTGTTCAGCCCGATCCGGCTTATGGCTTTCCTGAAAGACAGTGACTTGGACAACACCCTCACCGAGTTTCGCCGTGATGCGATCAGCCAATGCAGAAAGGGCGACAGGATCGGTATCCTGCGCGGCGAGGTCACCTGAAAGTGCGACGGCGCTTTCATCCATAGGACTAGCCCGCCGGGCCTCAAGCATCAGCAAATCAATCCCAAAGCCTGGATCAATCCGGTCAATGCGCTCGCTAAAGAGCCGCAAGATATGGTTTGGACCATTCGCCGGTCGGGCTGCAGAAATCTCGACGCTGACAAGTGTTCCATCGCTGCGATAAGCCGTTAGTGTAAAATGCCGCGCACCCTGACCGAAGCGCTTTAAATCAGCGCATAGCTGGGTCGTCAGCTCTTCAAGCCCAATCTCAATAGCCTCACCCGTTGCAATCGGTTCGGGGCATTTCAGTTCTACACGTTTTGCTGGGGCGGGTCTAAGCGGCTTGATGGGGTCACGGCGATATCCCAGCGCTTGGTCAAGCTTTATTAGAACCGCATCCGCATAGGATTTGGATTGAAAGCGCCGCGCTAAAGCTTTGCGATCAATATCGTAGAGCTGGCCAATTCGGTTCAGTCCAAAACGGCGGAGCAATGTTTCAGCCTCATTGGACACACGCAGCGTTGAGATTGGCAGGTCAGAAAGCCCGTCTTTCTCACATCCCGCAGGCAGAATTCGACCGCTCGCCCCGCGGGCCACAGCTGCTGCCGCAACCTGTGTGCTTGCCAGTCCGATGCGATGCGGGATCTGCTCACGCGTTAGGATGCCTGCAACGTCCTTCACCATAGCAGCCTCGCCGCAATAAAGATGGTCACAGCCGGTTGTTTCCAGCATAACGCCGTCGCGCCCGTCTATCGCCACAAGTGGTGCAAAGCGGATCATCCATTTAGCAAGCGCCTCAAGCGCTTTAACGTCTGCAACTCGGTCCACATCCTGATGACGCAAGTTTGGCGCGCGCGCCTTGGCATCAGTAAAAGCCAGCCCTTCTGTAAGCCCCATCCCCTGAGCGACTTTATTTGCGGCTGCAACACGCAGACCATGTGGCCCAGCCTCTACCAGCACGAAAGGAAGAGGTGCCACTCTATCCGTATCGCCGGAGCTGGACTTGCTCCGAGAGGCCAGACGGTTTGTCTGCGCGCGCCTCAATCTGGTGAGGGGCCAGTCCGGGAACCATAGTGAGAGATAACGTTTCATCATTCCACTCCAGGTCAAAGTTTCGTCCGGCAAGGTGAGGCGCCTGGCGTGAGCGCTCCAGAACCGCCTGCCAGCGCGCGGCACCAAGGCCGTTTGGGTCAAATCTGTTATTGCCAGATAAACGGGGACGAACGCGCCAGCGGGCCGCTGCGGCGGTTGCGCCCTCTCGGTTATGGGGCATCAGCAAAATAACTGGCACGCCATACCGACTTGAGGCGAGGACAAGACGACGGCTCGCAGTAAAGTCACAGTCCTCAATGTCTGCAATCACTAGCCCAACAGCAGCTGACTTAATCCCTTCTTCAATAGCCCAAAGTGCATCCGTTCCTTTGCGCGTATGTACTGAGAGAACTGGTCGTAGCTGAGCCTGCAGACCCGCTGCACCGGCCTGTAAAATGTCGCCGTGTTCAAGCCCTAAGCTCGATTGCTGAACATGCAGGATGGCTCCGCGTCTTCTCGTTTTCGCCGCGAGCGAAAAGCCAAGCAGGGCTGGAAAATCGCCATGGCGCGTTTCGCAAACCTCATTCACGCCAGAGGTCCCAAGCCCAAAGGGAAACGCGATAGGCGCTATGCTTGCAGACGGCTTTAATCTGAAAATGTCTTGTCTAATATCGCCAAATGTTGCCATTTTGTTCTAATTACGAAAAAGCGTTATGGAGTCAAGCCAGCGTGGTTCATCGATGTTATAGGGAATAAAGAGCTAATGCCGGAACTGTCAGCAGAAAGTGAGCTTTAACCGCCCTACTCTAGCCTGGGTTCATAACAAAAAACCCGTTTCGCTATTTCAAAACGTCACCTGCCCTTTCCACGAAGAGACCGGGCGATGTCACGTTTCAGGCGTATGTCGAACTTACAGAAATTCGTTTCGACCCATGCATCGTTTCACAATCACTTCAATCTAGACCGCCACATCAACTACCGCTCAACATTCAAATCGATGAGAAACGCCGCCCTCTCCGAATGGCGCCAGCTTCTGGCTGAATAAGGCCCTCTACCCAACCGCTGCTGGAGACTGGTTCGCATTAGATTGACACCACCGTCACGCTAATCACTGCGGGTGATGAAATTTACGTCCAAACCGAGATGGCGCAGCCATGAAAGAGACAGGAAACTAGGACCGCCAGCAGTCGGTCGCCATCTCATGCAGGTCTGTTTCACCTAGACCAATGCTGCCGAATGAGCACCATCTACGGGAAGGATCGCACCATTGACGAACGAACCTGCCTCTGACGCAAGCAATATTGTCGGCCCGATCAACTCCTGGATCTGACCCGCGCGCCGCGCAGGCGTTCGTCGCATATAGGCTTCGCCCGCTTCAGACGTCAGGAATTCTCCGTTGATTTCAGTCACAAACCAGCCGGGTGCAATTGCATTGACGCGAATTCCATGGCGACCGAGATCCAAAGACATTGCGCGGGTCAGATTTACGACGCCGCCTTTGGAAGCACAATATGCGGCATTGCGCGTTTTCCCGCCCAATCCCAGGACTGACGCGATATTAATAATGCTGCCAGGTTTACCGGCTTCCACAAGACGTCCGGCAGCTTCGTGCGCCACGTTCCAGACACCTTTAAGATTAGCATCCAGAACGAAATCGAGGTCGTCACTGTCAGCATCCAGAAAAGTCTTTCCGTCCGCAACGCCGGCATTGTTGACGACAATATCGACGATCCCCAGCTTGTCCTCGGCTTCCGCAAAGGCCTCGGCGATACTATTCGGATTTGTCACATCGAGCTTCACCCCGAGGGCTTTTCCACCTTGTGCTTCAATCTTTTCGACCAGCGTCTCCAGCCGGTCCTTCCGACGCGCTGCCGCGACAATGCCTGCACCCGCTGCGGCCAAACCTTCGGCCAGGCCCCAGCCAATTCCGCTGGATGCGCCAGTGACAAGGGCGACACGGCCCCGCAAAGAAAACTTCGAGCTAACACTATACTGATCTGTCATTCCGTCGCCTTCCATCTCGACATGGACGGATCGCCATCTCCGCAAGGACGGAGTTCCAAAAACCGCATCAAATGGGTGAATTGTGCATTAACGGAGCGGCCACGACCATATGCGTCCTGACCTTCGCCCGGCGGCTGCATTTGGCCCGCTCCGGTGCGCTCGACATGGATGCATAGGTCTGTACCAGATAGATTGAATTCGCGACGATCCGTATACTCAAAGCTTTGGCTTTCTGGCGCTTCACAAGCCTCCAATTTGAGCTTGGACATTGCCTCTGACTTCATAGCGGTAAAACAAAGGTCGTGTTTGTCTGTCGTCCACCTAATCTGGCCACTACCATCCGCATTGATCTGAAACACTTGATCTCCAAGTGGATCGGCGTGGCAAGTGTGGGCCACCAAAGGAATATCCAGCATTTCCGATCCAACGGGCCCAGGGACGTCCAGGCAGTAGCCATCCGGCTCGTCAAGGAAACGAACCAGCCTTACTCGACCTTCATAGCCGCCTGGATCGGTCAGCGCTGCTTCTGCCAATGGCGGCGGCGCGACACTGGCGCAACCGCCATTGAGCGATAGGAGCCCTACGACAAAACACCAATTTTTCAATGCATTAAACATCATCCAACACTCCCATTTTATTCCGAATTTGTGGATGGCAGCTTGAATACATAGAGCGTATTACCACCCTGCCGCGTTGTTCGGTCTTTGCTCATAAAGGTCCAAGCGTTGATGGCACCGCCGCCCCCGCCGACAGAAACGGCCACATACTGTTCACCATTTACGGCATAGCTGATGGGCGTCCCCGTTACGGGACCGCCGAGGATTTTCTCCCACAGAACCGTACCGGTGTTTTGATCATAAGCGCGGAACCGACGTTGTGAGTCGCCCGCGAAGAGCAGGTCGCCGGCGGTCGCGAGAACCGTCAGAACGCCGTGCTCGCTTTCGTTGACCCAAAGCGTTTCTCCCGTCTCGACATGAATAGCTTCCAAGCGCCCGACCTTGTCGGTATTAGGTGCCAGTGCGAGCTCTGGATTGAGCCGGTACCTGGGGTCCTTTGATCCTGCGGATACGTTCATGCATAAGGTCATCATGGGCATGAACATCGCCTGCGAGTTTGGATTGTAAGCCCCAGCCGGCCAATCGCGGCCTCCTGCCAGCGATGGACAGACATAGTTGGGTTCGCCCTCGAGTTCGGTCGCAACGAGATCTTCGTTTATGGAGACTGTATTCGTTGCCGGATCGATATCGGTCACGACATTTTGGTAGATGGTTTGCTTGGCCCAATAGAATTCACCCGTGCGGCGATCCATGGTCCAGACGATGCCCGTCTTACCGGGAATGCCCGTTAGTAGTTTCTGCTCGCCCGATGGTAAGTCAGAGTGCTGTTTCCAAATTGCGTCTTGTGCTGGGCGGACTTCAGCATCCACCAGGATTCGCTCATAAGTGTGATCGATGTCCCAGTTATCGCGTGGCAGATGTTGGACATACCATTTCATCTCGCCGGTTGCCGGGTCGAGTGCGAGCGTTGAATTGGTGAACAACATGTCGGCCTTGCGACCGCCCCGCAGCACTTCCGGCGACGGCGCAGGGCCCGATGTGCCCCAATAAAGTGTGTCCAACTCGGTATCATATGAGCCGACCATCCAGACACTGCCATGAATGCGCTCCTCATAGGGGAGGCCTGCCCAGCTCGCGTCGCCCGGTTCACCGGGTTTCGGAATGACTTCAGTGCGCCAAAGCTCTTCACCGTTTTGCGCATCATGCGCGGCAATGAAACAGCGTGCAGGCGCCTTATATCCACAAGTTCGGCCGGTGAAGACCCGTCCTCCGGCAACAATAGGTCCAGAAGAGTGTGTGATCCAAGACGGATCACCGACGGATGTGTCCCAGACGAGTTCGCCGGTATTCGCATTCAGCGCGATGATGCGTGCGTCGGCGGCCGCGTGGTATATTTTGTCGTCATATATTGCGATGGCGCGGGTGATACCACCAGGTCCCCAGATTTCAGCTGTACCCTCATGGCGATACTCCCAGATCAGATCGCCAGAGGTCGCATCATGTGCGGTGATCACGTCATTTGGGTGTGCCAGGTACAATCGCTTATCATGCACCAAAGGGGTGGTCTGGTTTGAACCAGGGTCCATTCCGACCGACCAGGCCAAGGTGAGATCCGCAACTTTTTCCGTGTCGATCTCGTCGAGCGCACTAAAGCCCCAACTTGAATGATTGCCGCGATACATTAGCCAGGAACTGGCTGGCGGGTTAATCAACATGTCCTCTGTCACCGGTCCAAGCGGCGCGACCTGATCGCTAAGCGCCTGCTCTGTCGCGGCAGGATCTAATGTCGCCCCCGGTGGCACATTCGACTCATCCGCCTCTACCTGCGTAGCGCAGCCGCTCACAAGAATAGCGGCCATACCTGTCATCATCGCAGAAAAACGTCTTAACATCCTAAAGTCCTCTTTCATCGCCAAAAGTATCGGGGTTCAGGGGCGGGCCCCATTGCGACGCCCCGCGTTCGGGCTCTTCAGGGTTCCCAAGGTCCGCGACATTGACGATTTGCGGCGGCACAGAATTGTCGAAGACGTCACCATCTGTCTGATGCTCGTGAACCTGACCAAACGGCGAGCGCCAATAGTCGAAAATTTGGCTGCCAAGATAGTGACGCCCAATCCCCCATTCGGGCTCATAGCCATGCTTGGCGAGGATTTCATGCCCCATGAAGACATCATCGATATTCACCATCTCAAACGAGATGTGATTCAATCCGGCGCGGCCGTTGGACAGCTCTGTCGTTGTCATTAGAAGCGTGTGATGATCCGCTGGCTTCTCACCGCGATCGAGCCGCGAGAAGATGCCGCCAATAGGCGCAAATTCATCGGCCGGCGGTGGCTTATAAATGTCTGTCGCGATGATCCCGAGGTGCGCGTGGTACCAAGCGAGTGATTTCTCGACGTCGGAGCAATGCAGGGCGTAGTGGCCGTATCTCTTGATTCGGGGATAAGCGCCTTTTTGGAATCGTTTAGCTCGATTGAGTCTCTGGAACGTCTCTCGGTCGGCCCCACCGACATTCATACCTTCCGGCTCAAGGTTCGACTGGGCCTCACGGGCGCTCCGCCCGAAGACGACCTCTACACCGATACCGTCTGGATCTTCGCCGAAGACTTTGAAGCCGCCGCCAGGACCTTGAATTTCTTCAACATCGCCGAAGCTGTTTGTTCGGCTGAGCTTCTCCAAGTCAGACATGGATAAAGCAGCGTAGGCACTTCCGATAAATTTCTTTGGCCCAAGTCGGGTTTCGTGGACGAACGGATAGTGGCCATCACAATGCATATAGAGCGCATCATCGGTACGCTCGGCAACATGTAGACCGAAGTGAACCAAAAATTGTTCTTGTAGGTCTAGATCAGGCACTTGCAAAATTGGGTAAGCGACATCGTCAGCTTTGATGATCGGATCCATGTTTGGTCCCGGACGGTCTTTCAGATCAACCGTCCACCTCCTCTTCTTCTGGCCAGACTTCTTTCAGGACGCGGAAGGCCGAGACCGCATTGGGCCAACCGGCATAATGCGCGACATGCGTAATCATGGCGGAGATCTGATCGCGCGGAATGCCGAGATTTTTAGCGCCGACGAAGTGGATTCGTTGTTCAGCTTCCCGTCCCGTCGCCACCAGTGACGTACAGGTGATCATGGATCGTTGCTGAAAATCCAGGCGGTCATCCTGCCAGACGGTGCCGAACAAGTGCTCCAGAGTCATCTTCTGGAAATCTGGCGGCATCACCGAATTTGGCGGAATGCCGCCAATCAGTTTTTGCACAAAGGCGCGGCCTCTAGCTTCGGGTGTTTCATACTCTGCCATGCGTGCTTTCTCCGTTAATCAGCGATAAAGTCGCGAATAGCTCGCGTGACCGCATCGGGATTTTCGATGTGCGGGAAGTGAGCGGCCTCCAGGAATTGGACACGTCCATTCGCGACAAAATCTGCTGTATTTTCATATTCCGATGGGTGCTGGCCGGGGTCATACTTGCCCTGAAGGAATAGGACCGGCATCGACATTGTCTTGAACAGACGCTCATGCCGGTCGGCGAGTTCCAAGTCGAAATTTGTAGATTGAAAATACTGGCTTATCGCCTCGGCGACGCCCTCAACGTGAAACTCATGTTTGGCCCGTTGAAGTTCCTCCTTTGAAACTTCGTCTCGGACGAAGCCCGAGGCCTTTTGATAAGGCCAGAACGCGGCGTGTGACCGAAACATTTTTACGCCCATTTTGGATGCGAACATTTTGTGTGGCGGTTTCGGTTCGCCATGCGGTTCATTGGCTGATTGCTGCATGCGAACGTAGCGTACGATCCGCCCTTGCATGCCTTCTAACTCGGTTAAATAGTCGACCAAAACCGATCCGCGGTCATGCGCGACGATCAGAAACTGATCGATGCCCATTTTGTCGAGAAGCGCCTTGAACTTTTCCGCTAAGGCGGGGTTACTATAGTCGAGCGTCAAGCGCTTATCCGATTGACCGTAACCAAGACTATCGAACGAAAGGACATGATACTCCTCGGACAAAGCCACCATTTGATGATGGAAGGCATACCAACTTTCCGGGAGGCCATGCAGAAACAAGAGAGGCTCATTCTCTGGATCTCCAGCAGACACAAAATGCCAGGTCACACCCTGCGCCTCGACGAACCAATGCGTGGCCTCAACGCCATTTTCCAGAACTTCAATTTCGCCATGAACGTTTGACGAAAAGGGCGGCGGCGCAGCGCCCACATAGCGAATGTCCGAGGTCAGCCGAGGGTTTTCAGCAGGTGAACCACGATGTGTCGCTGGTCGCCCGAAAATCACTTTCAGAACTTGCCAAATGCTAGGCTTGGACATTCTAATTCTCCAATCTAGGCAGTACTGCCAAGGACAATTTTGGTTTCGGAAAGCCGACGGGTCCGTGACATCATGCGTGCCTCTATTGCTCGGCCAAGAAGTCGCGAATGATCTGCGTGACTTTCTCAGGTTTCTCGACATGCAGGAAATGGCTGGCATCTTCGACGACGATCAGCGTCGGATTGACCAGATCTTCATCAAGGTACTGGTATTCCTCAATATGCTGTCCGGGGTCCAAGGCACCTTGGACAAACAGGACAGGCATGGTCATCTGATCAAACAGCCCGCCGTCGGCGACGCGGTCCTCCAGTTCAATATCGAAGTTCGTGGATTGAAAATACTTGGTGATCGCTTCCGCCGCGCCCTCATACAAAAACTCATGGGCAAACCGGTCAATCTCTTCCGGCGGGAGATTGATCGTCGAATATCCAGACTCCGTCGTATAAAGGGTTCGGATCTGCGCATCGCGGGCAAAGACTTCCGTCCCCATCGGGCTTGCGAAAAGCTCGTGTGGCGGGCGGGGTTCGCCATGTGGACGGTTCCCGGATTGCTGCATGCGTACGTATTTTTTTATACGCGACGGCATGCCTTCTTCGGCCATCAGGTAATCGATTGTGACAGCACCACGATCATGTCCGACAGCGTAAAACGTGTCGATCCCAAGCTTATTTATCAGAGCCGCTAATTTCGTGGCCATGGCCGGGTTGGAGAAGTCCAGCGACAGGTCCTTGTCGGTTTGTCCGTAACCCATCTGATCGATGGATATCGTATAGTGGGCATCAGACAGACCCGACATTTGATGGTGGAAACCGTACCAGGTTTCAGGCAACCCATGTAGGAATATGATAGCTTCGTTCGACGGGTCGCCCGCGGTAACCAGGTGCCAGGTGACATCGTCAGCGGAGACGAACCAGTGCGTCGCTTCAACGCCGCCGGGAAGCACTTCAATTTCCCCATGCACATTGGTGGAGCATCGCGGAGGCTCACTTCCTTCGTACAATATATTGGTGGTGAGCGTCGGCATCACAGAGGGGGAACCGCAATGCGTTTTGCGCTCACCGGACATCATCATTTGAAGACGCTCCGGGGGGCTCATCTCTGCAAACGATTTTGCCGAAGATGTTGGGCTCTCCGCTTCGGATTTCGCGGCCGTTTCGACGTCTATTTCCGTACTTGTGGTCGGAGCACTACAAGAAGCTGTCGCGAGACAGAGTGCACCACATAATCCGGCCGCCCAATTTGTGATCGATATCATTGGAAAATTCCCTGTTCGTTTCTAGTGAAGCGCTTGTCGCGCAATGGGGCCGACATCACGTCACCATGCGGCGGAAGGCGTCTCTGTGCTTGTCGATGAATTGGTGTTTCAGCGCCCCAACAATGTGGCCGAGGAAAACCAGATAGAAGAGGTAAGGCAGCGCCACTTTGTGCAAGAAGCCAGGCAGCCTAACCGCGTCGGTACTTGGCTCCACGATCAAAGGAAGGTCCCAGAAATAGAAGTGCGAGAGCTTGCCTGCAAACGTACCAAGCCAAAACCCGGAAATCGGAAACGCGAACAGAAAAAAGTAGAGCGTGTAATGTGCGCCATGCGCGAGGAATTTCTCCCACCAGCTCAAACCGGAATCCAGCTTCGGCGCTGGATTGGCGATCAACCAAGCGACACGCCCAACCGCCAGAATGAGCACGGTGAACCCAAGTGATTTGTGGATTACGTAGAAAGCCTGATGATACTCCAGATCCTTGGGGATCATCGAGGTGAAGATACCCATCGGGATGAGCAGGATGAAAAGGATCGCGATTATCCAGTGAAAGTAACGCGCGCGGCGACCATACCGATCGGGCTCGTTGCGCGTGCCGAGGGTTAGAACGTCGGTCCGCCTGGACTGCCCGATCGCCACCAAGGCAAGCACGATACCACCGACCGCGAAAAGGCCGGCCATCACCCGCATGAATGTGGCATCTAACCGATCAAACGGCACGATAACCGGTGCGGTTCGTTCAAACGCGCCAATGGCTTGCAGCCAGATGATGCTGGCGGCAATGGCGATACTTCCGAGCGCGGCGCCCCAAATCCCGGCAACGCGCATACCAGGGCGAGAGTGGTTCATTAGGACCGCAACAATCAGCGAGTAAATGAGCAGGCCCAAGGCGATAATGCTGTCCAAGTGGAAAGGCATGCGGTGATCATTGACCCCAATCGGTCCAAAGACCGGATGGATCTCCACACCGTCAACCACGGTCGTTTCCTGGCCAAAAGCGGGCAGAGCTACAATTGCAATCAAAGGCAACCCGATACAGACTCGCCTGCCCCATTTGGCGCTAATTTGGTTGTCGTTTTCATGGTGGGTCATCACAGGCCTCCTATCCCGCTGGACTCATGTCCGGAGTGTTTGAATGGAGCCTTTGCGGCTCTTCTATTCCGAATATTACTGTGATCAGACCAAGCGTCGCCGCGATCAGCATGATCATTGTTATGGATTGTATGCCGTTAGCTTCGGCGATAATTCCGGTCACGAACGGTCCGCCTGCACCGCCGAATATCTCGCCTAGTCCGGTCACAATTCCTGTTGCGGTGGCCGCGACGACCATCGGCACGCTGGCGCTGATCACCGGACCAATTAAAATTGCGATAGTTCCCGAGGCAGACATGGAAACTGCGAAAAAATACAATGCCAAAACAGGTGGTGGTGTCGCGGCATTTGCAGTTTGCATGAGTGCGATTGCGACCACCTGAACCAGCAAGGCAACGCACATCACTGGCTTGCGACCGACAAAATCTGACAGCGCAGGAAGTGCGATCATCCCGATCAAGCCGCCCAGACCAAGACACGCAGAGACGAGCCCCATGCCTTGATCCGAAAGCTCAATATAATCTGTGAGATAGGTTGGTCCGAAGGTCGAGAGCGCATTCAGCGCAATAAAGATGAAGATAATTGTCAGTGTACCGAACAGTACATTCCTGTACTTCAGAGCTTCACCAAACGACACTTTTGGTGCGTCCAAAGCATCACCAGAGTCTTTCGCAGCCAAAGCCGGGTCATCTGGTTTAACCGTTTTCAATACGAAGTACGCCAGAACGAATCCAGGGAGCGCAATTGTGGCGAACACCCATTCCCAACCCGGCAAAACAGCAAGCAGCCCAACCGCAATGATCGGACCAAAACCCAATCCGAATAGCGGTGCCGCCATTTGCTGCACGCCAAAATTCAGGCCGACGCGCTGAGGTTTCGACGCACGAATGGTTTGCACAATGCTGGCTGGTACAAATCCACCTTCCGCTAGCCCCATGAGCGCGCGCAAGATGACGAGGCTGATCAATCCATTCGCTAATCCGGTACAAGCCACCAAAGCTGAGAACGCAATAATGGAGACGATCGCCACGCGTTTTGCGCCAATTTTATCCGTCAAATTTCCCGAGTAGATTGCCGACAAGCCCCACGTGAACGCCAAGGCTGCGGAGATGAGCCCCAGATCCTGATAGTCGAGACCAAGGTCCTCCCGGATCACTGAGAAAAGTGGAAAGATGATGTACCGATCAAGCCCGACCAAACCGAACCCAAGCGCCATCAGAGTGACAACTCGGTATTCGTAGCCGCTATCCCAGCCGCTCTCGTTTGGCGCCGCCGGTGTTTGGCTGGCCTCCATCTCAGTCCTCCAATTTTTTTCATTGAGCGCTATTAGCTTCGCTCTCTCCCTATTGGATCAAGCGGGGAGTACGATCCCCGCCTCCTTTTGTAAGTCTTCTTGTCTTGCGAATGCCGCCTTGAAGCTCGGACGGTCACCGACGCGTTTCATATGTGCTTGCACGGCAGGATAATTTTGCATTGGCACCAGTCCGTTGCTGGCAGCTGTTGCTGTGCACCAGAACGTGTACACGTCGACGATTGACCACTCTGAGCCGCTCCACCAATCCTGACTGGAAAGGCGCGCTTCATTGCGGGAAAGGATCTCCTCAATAACCGCACGCCCTTTGGCTTGGACCGGTGCTTGATCGTCATCCGTGAAGTGCTTTGGCATACGCAGCATACGCGCCGCCGGATGAAATGTGGCGGAGCACCAGATAAGGTCGGAATAGGCTTTGGCATTCCCAAAAGGAGAGCCATCGCTTGTCAGCAGTTTGGCATGAGGCGCGATGGCATCCAGATAGATCAGAATGGCCGCATTTTCGGTCAGTGGTACGCCGTCGCCGAGCAGAAGTGGAACTTTGCCTTCTGGATGCATCTTCATATAGTCAGGTGCCTTTTGCTCCTTCAACATGATATTCACCGGCCTCAACTCATATGTAAGCCCGGCTTCTTCGAGCGCGTTCATCGTCACGAACCCGCAAGCACGTGGCATATGATAGAGTATGAATTCCGTCATGACTGCCGCCTCTCCAAATTAATGAATAATCGTGGACGCGTGTTCGCGTTCGACTTTGTTTTCTATGAAGCCAATCTCTTCAATCTCGACTTTGCAAACCTGCCCTTCTTTCAGCCAGGGCTGTCCCTCCGCCCACAAAGCAACACCGGATGATGTGCCCGTGGCGATAATATCCCCCGGCAACAGTGTGAAGGCGGTCGAGAGATAGTTAATCGTCTTCGCAATATTGATGATCATGTCATTGGTGTTGAAATCCTGGCGCAGCTCGCCATCGACCCAACATTTAACTTGCAGATTTTCCGGGTTTGTCAGCTCATCCGGCGTCACCATAGCTGGACCCATGGGGCAATGCGTGTCGAACGATTTTCCGACCGTCATGGTCGGCGCTGCCCGTTGCCAGTCACGGATGGTTACATCATTGAGGACTGTATAACCGGCAATGACTTCGGTTGCGCGATCGACTGGAACGCGGCGGCAGGTCTTGCCGATCACGACCGCAAGCTCCGCCTCAAAGTCGAGCTCTGGAGACTCGGGCGGCAAGGCGATGCCATTGTAAGGACCGTTTACTGTCGTGGTTTGCTTGTTGAAAACGACCGGTGTTTCGGGCGGTTTCGGAAAGCGGTTTTCGCGAATGTGCGCGGGTAGCTCCAGATAGTGCGCCATATAGTTCAGGCCGACTGCCAGAATGCGGCGCGGCGTATCGACCGGCGCTTCAAGCGTCACGTCTGAGACCTTAGCGGATGCGGACCCAGAGTCAGCAGCCGCTTTCGCCTTTGCCATCATTGCATCGCCGCCTTCCAGCAATGCGAGCATGTTGGTCGGCAAGGAGGCATCGGTGGCGTTCAGATCTACAATATCGTCGCCGCGCTGCGCGCCAATACGCGTTGCCCCATTATGCGTGTATGTCACTAGTCTCATAAAGTTGTCCTTCCCGAAATTCCGTGTGTTGTTGTTTTCTAGTGCGCTGCCCCGCCGCTATTTTCGGCTCCGACATACTGATCCATTGGCGGAAGCTTGATCTTTGAGTCTCCAAAAATCGCTTCCTTCAAATTAAGGCTTCGCACCATGTTGACCGTGAACGCCCTCGCCGCTGCGCCAGTGCTGTGCTCGATGACATGAGGCGAAGGGCCATGAGATCCTGGCCATTCAACCACGGCGCTGCGGAATGAAGGGCGCTGGAAGGCGCGCTCACAATAAGCTGCTACGGCAGGGTTTTTTCCATCTTCCCAATGGATGCCCAGCCCTAACCATTTCATCCGCCAGAGGCTCAGCGTCCAAACAACATCCGCGAGCGTGAAGGGCTCACCGAGCACCCATGGTCCACCCGATTGGGCGAGTTGCTGCTCCAGGTCGTCGACATGTGCGGCCATTTGCCGATGCACGTCTCGCATCTCGTCTGGCGTTCGCACGAATTCTCCAGCCGCGCTTTCCTTGGCGATCTTGCACTCATAAGCCGCGCGTAGTTTTGGATCGTCACCGTAAAGATTGATCAAAGTATCCAGCACACGGATTTTGCGTGCATGTACCCCGGTAATGTTGCCCTTGAGGCCGCCTGGTCTGCGGTCTTCATCAGGGTGAGCACCGTACAGAGCAGCGACGTGCGGCGCTTGATCGACCAAGCTCACTTGCGCAAGAACATCCATCGCAAGCGATGCAGGCATTAGGTCTGTGCCGGTTTCAACGGTGTTGGCGATGTACTCACAAATCGTCTGAGAATCCACGACGACGCGCGCTGTTTCCATATCGACAAGCGTCGGCACCACGCACGGATCAAACCCCTGTTGTGTGACGGAAGACTCCCCTGTATACCCGGAAACAAGCTTTGCACCCGGGGCGCCCTGAAGCCTAAGTCGAACATATTCAGGGCGATAATTCTGCGGAATAAACTTCCCCGCCGGCATAATCATCATGTCGTGAGATGCATATGCAGCCTGCTTTTCCGCCAAGGTCATCCGCACCTTGAAGGAGCAAAGCGAGGGGGCCGAGTGGTAAACTTCAAATCGCGGCGACGTGCCGTTCGTCTTGCCTACAATCTTGTTTTTGTAGCCATTGCGCAACATCCCGTTCACATCAGCGACAAGCTTGCGGATATCGGCGCGTTCGGCATCTGTTGGCGTGCTCATAAAGCCCCCCTTACCGTATCGATTATAGTTTTTGCGGTATTTGAATCCGGCGCATCATTTCCGCGCCAGGCGACGTGCTGGTCCGGTCGGATCAGAACCAGGTTGCGATCGTAAAGGTCCTTCGCGACAGGATGGTCGATCGGCAAGACTTTCAAAGGAAGTCCAGCGTCTTGCGCAGCTGAGGTCAAGCTGTCCGATGAAGCCCCATTGAAGGAAATGAGTGTGAACTCGCGTCCAAAGTGGTCGAAGAGCGGTTGCTCATCATTAAGAAACACGTTCGGTGGTCGCCCGCCTGGATACGATGATGGATCATAGTCTTCCCAATCGTATTCGGGCGCTGGCTCCTCGTCGTGGCAGATGACAGGAGAGTTGTCGTATCGATACCCCCACTCAATGCCCCAAGCCTCGTTCTCCAAATTCCCGAGCTCTTGAATGTAAGCCCCGTGTTTTGACCGCGCTTCATCTCCGCTTTCGCTGTCTTCGTGAATGGCTTCTGAATAGTCCGCGCGAATACGAAAACGGAGGTTTGCATGACGGAACGAAGCACGTCTATTGCGTTCCCCAACATGCTTTCGTTCCGTCTCATAGGCTTCGAACAAACGTGGTCCACCCCACCCGTTGACTTGAGCCGCGAGAACCCAACCGAGCGCTGTCGCATCGCCAATGCCCGTATTCATGCCATAGCCGCCAGTTGGGATAACCTGATGCGTTGAATCGCCGGCCAACCAAACGCGGCCTTCGCCGTATCGCTCGGCCAGGCAAAGCCGCGGCGTCCATGGATTCGCGACATTGATCTCGCACTCGATTTCACAACCAAGCGCATCGAACAATACTTGCTTTGGATCCCATGTGCTTGGGTCTTCGCCGGGACGCACGGGGACATGAATGGTCCACGTGTTAACGTCGTCTTGCGCGATGAGAGACCAACCGGCCGGTGATTGCAAATGCCAAGCCGGACCGAATTTATTGATCCGGTCAATCTCTGGTGAGGTGAAGTGGATCATATAGAGGCGCCGAACATGCGCTGGGTCATTGTAGTCGACCTCAATCGGCTCATCTGAGTCGATTGTATTTGGCCCAGGCTGAGCGATCGTGCTGAGTGGGATCCCGAGCCCTTTCCTGGCCACACTCCCCGCACCGTCGCACCCAGCCAGATAATCCGAACGTAGCGTTTTGGACTCGCCGGTTTCAGTAGATTTGATGTAGACGGACACACCATCGGCGTCTTGATCGAACCCTTCCAACGCCCAGCCGAACATCACGGTGACATGCTCGCAATCGTCTTCCAGTCGCTTTTTGAGCACAGGCTCCAAGAGAATTTGCGACACCCGCATGCCCGGTTCCAGGGCGCTCGTACCATCATTATCGGCGCGGAGCTGGGCGCGTTTTTCATTTACGCTCGGATAGTCAAACGTGGCGAGCTTCCAGCCAGAAAGCCGGTCACACCAAATCACGGAATATGGATTGTCTGGTGGTACCGCTTGCGCCCGCAATAGATCGACCACGCCTAGCCGTCGAAACAGCTCCATGCTGCGGCCATTGGTAATATCCATTTTAGGGTGGCGCGTTGTGGTTGGGTTGCGCTCCAACAGAATGCAATCAACCCCATGATGATTGAGCTCAAGCGCGAGCGTTAATCCAACTGGGCCTCCGCCGGCGATAATGACCGGTGCGTCTGTCATGACGTGTTTCCATCCTTGCCAAATTCGACCTTCGACAGCAGCAACTCGGCGACCATATGCGCGTGACGATCAACAACCTCTTCAGAGGTGACATCGATTCCGAACAGCTTTTGTGCTTCTGGCGCCATCGAGAACATAAACGCGCCAGCGCCGACATAGATGTAGTACCAGTGACAGAATTCCTCGCTGCTGAGCGAGAGATTTGCGCTCACCAGATCTTTCAGATCGAAGACCATCTGGCGCAAAAACATGTCCAGGATATAGCGCATACGCCAGCTGTCGCGCTTGCCTTCTTGCGCCATCAATCGATTAAGCTCAGGACGCTGCGCACTGTAACGAACGAAGCTCCGAATGCGGAAGCCCAGGCGCTCGCGTGGTGACAGATCACGCTCGGTATCGCGTCGATCGCGGCGGAACTCGTGAATCTTACCCAGAACTTCATCGACCACAGCTTTGAAGATCTGTTCTTTGCCGCCATAGTGATACTTCACCAGACCTCTTTGGACGTCTGCGAGCGTCTCCACGTCTTTTAGTGTAACGCCATCATAACCGCGCTCTGAGAATTCCTGAATCGCAGCTTCCAATAGCTTTGTTTTCGTGACGTCGCCGCGTTCTTGCTGGCTACGTCGCCGGGTTTTTGGAGGGGATTTTGTAACTTGATCGGTCATTGATGATTTCATGTTTCAATTCGGAGTGCGCAATGCTTTGCCGTACAGATGAGATACTCGGCCGCTAGGCACGCGGCGGCATATTGTGCCCCCATTGTACGGCGAGAAGTTTGTCGACGGGCTCCAGGTTGGCAGGGATGTCAGCGGTGAACAGATCGCCATCGGTATAATGTTCGACAACATTTCCGAACGGATCTTTCCAATAGTCAAATACCTGACTGCCGAGGATATGCTTTCCAACGCCCCAATGGGCCTCATGGCCGCTATTCTTCAGGTGGTCATGGCCGAGCATCACAGTGTCCCAGTCATCGACCTCGAACGCGATATGATTCGCACCAGGCTCGCGGCCACCAATCAGGAAAAGCGTATGATGATCGGTCGGTGTATCGCCAAGATCGCAACGCATGAACGCACCGATCGTATTGGTTTCTTCACCGGCATAGATTTCGTCTGACGTGAGAAACCCGAATCTGTGCTTGTACCAACGCTCGCTGATCCGGAAATCGCGAACTTCGAGCACGCAATGGCCAACGCGTCGAACATACGCTGGCCCGGCCTTGAGCCGAACGGCTTCTTTAAGGCGACCCTTATGTTCGATCGTGTTTATTGGAGGTCGAGGGTCGATCATCTCGACGGGGTCAAACGACTGCCCAAAGATAGCGTCAACTTCGATACCATTCGGATCGATGAGGCGCACATATTCGCCGCCGCCAGGTCCTTCGATCGGGCGCACTTCACTGGCCCCTTCAAGTCCGGAGAGCAGATCAAGCTCCTCGCGAGATGACATCTGAAATCCGAGCCCAATGAATTTTGGTTCGCCAAGTTCCGCTTGATAAAGAAAAGCACGCCCACCCCGCCCGCGCGCGAATAATTTGCTGTCGTCACCCGACGGACTGCTAACGACGGTCATACCGAAATCACTCAAGAAGTCTCGTTGTAAAGCGAGGTCCGGAACGCTGAAACGCACATATGCAACTTCGGTTGCGTAAGCCAAAACGTCTCTTGTGTTGGTCACGTTAATCTCCCGATATCTTCAACAGCTGCTCTTCTTAAGCCGGCAGTCATTCTGTGACCGTTCTAACACTTTTTTGCATCAATGCAAATTTTAAATGTAAATGACTCGTTTAGAACGAGAATCTCGCCTCATTTCGCGGAGTGGGCAAAAATTTGCGAGGTGTGTGACATGCGTGTCACTAATTATTGTTTTTATTGACTTATTTCAGAATTTTTCATGCAAATGTCGCATCCAGAAACTGCGAAATCTAGGTAAAAAGCCTAATTGCAAATTTATTTTTGTTGACGAGCAAAAAATTAGAGTCTTAATTTGCGCACAAGCGAAATCTTCGATCTTTGAATCGCAACTAAAAAGATTCGCTTCACGCCTTGGGAGGAGGCTCATATGACACACAGTATTAAAGCCGTTTTGTTTTCCAGTTGTGCCTCACTGACACTGGCACTCAGTCCGAGTGCTTTCGCGCAGGACGAGCCAGCCGAAGAGGAGACTTCACGTAAGCTGGAAAAGGTCACCGTCACGTCGCAAAAGCGAGAAGAGTCGCTGCAGGATGTCCCAATCTCTGTCACCGCGATTACCGGCGACACATTGGAAGACAACGGGGTCGCAACATTCGAGAACCTCAGCCGCCGCACGCCAAACCTGCAAGTTCAAGTAGCCGAAGGCGGGCCAGCAACGATCATCGGTATTCGCGGTATCGCATCCGGCTTCAATCGCGGATTCGAACAATCAGTCGGCGTCGTCGTTGACGGGGTCTACAACTCGCGCGGTGAGTATTTTCGCAACGGCCTCATGGACGTCGAACGTGTCGAGGTCTTGCGCGGGCCACAAGGAACGCTGTTTGGCAAAAACGCAACTGCTGGCTTGATCAATGTCGTTACGGCAGATCCAACAGACGAATTCGAAGCTTCTATCAAGACACGGGCTGGCACAGATGATCTGTATGGAGGCCAATTGGTTATCTCAGGTCCGATTATGGAAGGCCTTCAAGGCCGTCTCGTGCTCGATCACTTTGAGCAAGGTTCATACGTCGAGAACACGGGTGGCGGCATTGATGGCGGCGAAGTCCGCAGAGACAACGTTCGGCTGAAACTGCTTGCCGAACCAACCGACAACCTCACCCTTCGCTTCACATATGAGCACCTGGAGAACAGCGTCGAAGGAACGACGCAAGAAGTCATAGGTATCAGCGATAGCCCAACCGCAGGTTTCTTTGGGTATGATCCTTCAGCCAATCCCTACGATCCAGGAAATGGTGGCGCAGGGTTTATTCCGACGTTTGGCATTTCCGCACAAGATTACTTCCTCGGATTTGATCCGAATGCTGATTTTGAAGTGAACCATAAACAGTCCTCCGATCTGGACTCCTACTTTGATACGACGTCTGAAAATATCCGCGTCCAGGCGGATTACGATTTTGCGGATCACACCATCACTTATGTCGGCGGCTATACCGATCTGACAGATTTCAACCTGTTTGATCCGGACTTTTCTGCCAATCCTTATCTGTTTGGTCCTGCGGATGTGCAAACCGAGCAGGTCACTCATGAGCTGAGAATTCAGTCTCCCGCAAGCCAACGGTTCACCTGGACGGCGGGCTTGTACAAGTTTGACCTTGAGATGAAAAATAGCCCGGACGCCTTTACGGTTGTGCCTCCACTCGGAACGCCGACTACGTTCCCACCAATTGGCATGCCCCCCTTCTTCGTGCGCCCACCACTCCCCAATCCTGACTATGCGGCTTACCAGGCTGGTGTCGAAAGGTTTGGTATTCGCGTGACGCAATTCGAACAAGAAACAGACGCCTGGGCCGCATTTGCCCAAGGCACTTTTGAAGTGAATGATAGACTTCGAGTTACGGTTGGTGGTCGATATACAGACGAAACAAAAACCTCGAACCAATACATTACCAGTGCAGACGGGACGCTACGCACACCCGCAGGAGATGTTGGCGTAACACCAATCGTTGTCGCTGGGGTTTTCAATCCAAACCCGACACCTGCCGAGTTCGCCAACAGCTTCGACTCGTCAGTCGTTCCTTACTGCCGTTCCGACGGGGACATATCGCGGTATGTGGCTGCTGGGCTGGGCGACCCTTGTGGACCAGGCCTAGAACGGTCCGAGAGCAAATTCACTCCGATGGTGAATGCGCAATATGACTTCTCTGACAACATCAACGGCTACATCAGCTGGTCTGAGGGCTTCAAGGGCGGCGGCTTTAACGGCCAAGCGCGGCGTGAGCAGGCGCTGGAGTATGAGGAAGAAACCGTAGAGGCGTTCGAATTGGGTCTGAAGTCGACTCTTTTCGACGGCACGATGACGGCGAACATCGCGGCCTATCATTCGACATATGAGGATTTCCAAACCACTCAGTTCATCAATCAGGTCTTCATTGTGGGCAATGCCGGCGAAGTTACATCACAAGGCATTGAGGCGGATGTGCTATGGCAAGCGACAGACACGCTGAGACTTGGGTTCTCGGGAGCCTGGGCGGACGTCCAGTATGAGGACTTCCCGAACGCGGCGTGTACGAATGCCCAACAAACAGTGCTCAATCCGTTCAACGGGGAGCGCAATATGTGTACAGCTAATGCCGTAAACGACCTATCCGGTCGTGAGGTGGAGAACGCCCCAGAGCTCTCAGGCAACCTATTCGCCGTGCTCGATGTTCCGCTCTCAAATCAGAGCTTTGATGCACAGCTTGGTGCAGACATTAGCTATACCGGTGAGCACTTCTTGTCACAGAATCTCGATCCTGGTCAGTTCCAAGACGCGTACTCGCTCGTCAATTTGCGTGCGTCTTTGCTCGACAAGGATGAGAAGTGGGAGCTCGCTCTGCTCGGACGCAATGTCACGGATGAAATCTATCTGCTCAGTGCGGCAGGCGTGCCAGCGCAATTTGGCGCGAATTTCGGTTCAGTGAGCCGCGGAAGCGTTTGGGAACTTCAGTTCAACTGGAATTTCTAGGGGTTCAAAATGGTTGACGGTCGGCGAAACTTCGACCGTCGCATCTGAATGAGGCTGTCGAATGACACGTTTTGATGTACTGATCATAGGCTTTGGGCCAGTTGGGGCAATTCTCGCGAACTTATGCGCGCGATCGGGCCTCAGTGTGAAAGTTATCGAGCGAGACTACGAGGTCTACAAGGAACCCAGAGCAATCGTGCTCGATCATGAAGTTGTCCGTCAATTGGGCCTGATAGATTGCGCTGAAGAGGTACTGGCTTATTCGACACCAGGACAAGGCTATGAGTTCATCAATGCCGATCGCGAAGTCCTCACGGCACGTGGGGCACCGCCCGGTCCAATGCCAACCGGATACTGGCCGGCCAACCTGTTTCATCAACCCTCGATGGAACGCGTCGTTCGATCAAAACTCGAGACGATGTCAAATGTCGATATAGAACTTGGCGTCGAATTCCTCGGTCTCGAACAAGATGATGAGGGCGTAAATGCGATCGCGCGGCGCGCGGACGGAACACTGGCGGAGTTTCCAGCCCGGTATGCGGTCGGTTGTGATGGCGGTCGCAGCCTGGTTCGGCGCAATCTCGACGTCCAAATGGAAGACCTCGATTTCAATGAGCCCTGGGTCGTTGTCGATGTGAAATTGCTCAGCGACGATACGGGTCTGTCCAAGAATGGCGTTCAACTTTGTGATCCCGCACGTCCAACAACGTGTGTGCCTTCGGGCCCAGGTCGTCATCGTTGGGAATTTATGTTGAAGCCGCATGAGACCCCGGAAGAGGTCACGCGTCCTGAAACCCTACGAGAATGGATTTCTGCCTGGACCGATCCTGACAAGATCGAACTAGAGCGCAGCGCGGTGTATCGGTTCCATGGCCTCGTAGCCAAGAAATGGCGTGGCGGTCGTGTAATGATTATTGGCGATGCTGCCCACCAAATGCCCCCCTTCATGGGCCAGGGCCTGTGCGCAGGCGCTCGGGATGCCTTCAACCTCGCATGGAAACTTGTCGCCGTGGCTAAGGGCAATGCGCCATTAGAGTTCCTGGACACGGTCGAACGCGAACGCAGCCCGCATGTCAAGGAAGTGACGAAAGGGGCGATTGCCATGGGCAAGACGGTCTGCGTCACCGATCCTGAAGAAGCAAAACGGCGCGATAAGAAAATGATGGAAGATCACAAGGCCGGAAAAGGCTTTGCCTTTCCGGGAGTGCCGCGCATTGATTCCGGTGTTTTAAATGATGAAATTGCTGGAAGTGTCTTTCCTGAGCCATTCAAGGGCGACCCGTCTGATCCCTCTCGTTTTGATGCCTCCGCCGGTTATTTGCCCCTGCTCATCATCGCGGATTTGAATTCGCTCTCTGAAAGCGCGCAAAGCGCACTCTCGTCGGTGAGCTCGCAATTCTCGATCGCCACTCTCCGCGGCGATACATCAGATTACTCCGCACTACTTGATCCAAACGGTCATGTCGCTGACCTGTTGGGCGACGCACAAGCCATGCTCGTCAAGCCAGATCGGATCGTCTTTGGACGCGGTAGCGTGAACGAACTGATGCAACATTGGGACAAATATCTGAGTAACGGCCTAATCACCTGCAACCGATCGGGGCGTTAAGATGGCGGGATATGAAAGACCGTTTGTTGGTGTTTGGGAGCTTCAGGATTGGAAAGTGACGAAGCTTTCGACCGGTGTTGTAACTACCTATTATGGCGGCCGCGAACGTGGGTTCATTATCTACACGGCTGATGGCTGGGTGTCGTCCTCAATTGTCGACACAGGCAGACCGATGAACACGAATGATCGCGAAGCCCGCTTGGACCTGGTCGATGCGCTAAATGAGGCAGGGAGCGCGAACTTAACGCCTGACCAATATGAAACTCTGACCCCTTTTGCGCTATCCGCGCTCGGGTATCTCGGATACTGTGGCCCATACACAGCTGACGCCACGCATGTTCACCACGAAGTCAGAAGCGCAGGTCGTCCGAGCCATATGGGTCTGACGCTGACGCGCTCATATTTGTTCGAGGGCGATATGTTGACTCTGTCGGGTGATGCATTCGGATTTCGCGACACGCTCCTCTGGAAGCGTATCACGCCGCACCCTGATGACGGAGCGCGGTGATGAAAATTCAATCGCTTGCTGATATCGAAGCTTTTGAACAAGTACCGGCAGAAGCGCGCTGGCGTGGTCGCAGTGTCTACGACATGATCGTGCGATCAGTGGAGAAATATGCAGATCGCCCTGCCCTCAAATTCCAGACAACAGCTGCGTTGGATGAAACGCCCCGCATTATTTCATATCGCGACTTGCTGACCGCAATCCATCAATGCGCAAATGCCTTGCATTCTTCCGGCGTGAGCATTGGCGGTGTTACCTCTGTGATCATGCCAAATCTACCAGAGACCGGCATCGGAATGTGGGGCGCGCAAGCATTAGGGATCGTCGGGCCGATCAATCCGATGCTCGAACCCAACGCGCTGCGCGATATCATGCAGGAATCAAACGCAGAGGCCTTGATTGTCGAGGGACCAGTTGAGGGCAGCAATATCTGGGAGAAGACGTTTTCGATTCTGGATGACGTGCCGGGTCTGAAAACCGTTTTCTGGGTCGCCGTGGATGGCGGCGACATGAGCGTCCCGGATACCACATCCGGCGGCATTCCTATCGTCGAATTTTCGAGCGCGCTTGCGTCGCAAGAGGGAACGAAGCTGGCTTTTGAGCGTCAGGTCGAGCTCGATGATGTTGCCGCTTACTTCCATACCGGCGGGACGACGGGCCGGCCCAAAATCGCACGGCACAGCCACGCCAATCAAATCCATACCGCCTCGATGATGGCCGATATGTTCGACTACGGCGAACACACGGTCGCGATTGGCGGGCTCCCACTTTTCCACGTCAACTCATTCTTCAATGCCGGGCTTAATCCACTCGCGTGTGGCGGGCATTCAGTCTATCTGACTTCTGCCGGATTTCGCAACCGGGATGTCGTTGCAAACCTCTGGCCCTTACTTGCGAAATACAAGGCGACCTACTTTGCAACGGTCCCAACCGTTGTCTCTTCGCTCCTGGACGTTCCGCTCGGCGATCATGATCTATCGAGTATGGAATTCATTATTTGCGGCGCTGCTCCAATTGCACCGCAAGTGTTCAGCCAGTTTCAGGACCTGGTCGGCATTACCGTTCTCGAAGCCTATGGCATGACCGAAGGCAGTCTGTTCAGCGCCGGAAATCCACAGTTTGGTGAAAAGCGTGTCGGCTCCATTGGCGTCCGGGTGCCCTATCAGCCGATGAAATGTGTGATCTTCGATGAGGCCGGGCAATATGTCCGGGACTGCAAGACAGATGAAATCGGGACGATCGTTTTCAAAGGACCGAACGTGTTTCTCGGCTACAAACAAGAAGACAAAAACAAAGACGCGTTCATCAATAGCGAATGGCTAATCAGCGGCGATCTCGCGCGGCAAGACGTTGACGGATACTTCTGGATGACCGGTCGATCAAAGGACCTTATCATCCGTGGGGGGCACAACATTGATCCGAAGGGGATTGAAGACACGTTATCGGCCCACCCTGCCGTCGCCCTTGCCGCTGCAGTCGGCCAACCCGATTCATATGCTGGCGAGCTGCCATGTGCATACGTCACTCTCAGTGAAGAGTTTCAGGGGCCATCGCCGAGCGCTGACGAGCTTAAGGTATTTGCCAAAGCGAACGTCCCGGAGCGCGCCGCGGCGCCAGTTCATGTTGAAATAATCGACACAATGCCGACGACTGCGGTTGGGAAGATTTTCAAACCCGACATTCGACTGCTGGCAACTCAAAGGGTTTTGGAATCCGAGGCGCAAAAAATCTCTCCCGACGCCCGCGTCACCGTCTCGAAAAGCGATCGACATGGCATGCTGGCAACGGTTTCAGGCATCGGCGAAGACGACAAAGACACCGTGTCTGAAGCGCTTGATCGCTTCGCTGTAGCGTTCGAACTCGATCGCAGCAGCACCCCGCAACTAACTCCAAAGAATGGTGAATTGACGTGACCTTCCGTTTTTCCCTCTTCGTCGGTGCATGCGCCGTTCTACTTGCATCATGTGAAAGCCCGCCGTCGGAAAATGTAGACACCGCGGGCTCCAAGCCAACACCTGAGCGGCCTAACTTTCTGATTGTGGTCGCAGATGATCTCGGCTGGTCGGATGTGGGTGCTTTTGGCGGCGAAATCGACACGCCGACTTTGGATTCGCTGGCTGCCAACGGCCTGATGATGACGCAATATTATGTGGCGCCGACATGCTCACCGACCCGGTCCATGTTGATGACCGGTATGGACAATCATCCGGCTGGCGTTGGTACAATGGCGGGTATCGTCGCGCCAAATCAGGTTGGGAATCGCAACTATGCCTCGCAATTACACGATGATGTCGTGACGTTTGCGGAAGCGCTCAACACTGACGGCTACGCGACGATGATGTCCGGCAAATGGCACCTGGCGACGGATCACTCTCAAACCCCCGACAAACGCGGATTTGATCGCTCTTTCACGCTTCTGGAGGGCGGTGCGAGCCATTTCGCGGATATGAAACCGATCCACCCCGGCGATCCTCCGGAATATCTGGAAGACGGTGAAGCGATCGACCTGCCAGCAGATTTTTATTCGTCGGTCGGATATACGGATAAGATCGTGGAGTATCTCGACGCGGCGGACACAGATCAACCCTTCCTCGCCTATCTCGCCTATACAGCACCGCATGATCCATTGCAGGTTCCGGATGATTGGCGGGACCGTTATGACGGCACCTATGATGCCGGACCACTAGCCATTAAGGCCGCCCGTCTTGACCGCCAGGAGAAGCTGGGTCTGATCACCGAAGACATTGCGCAGTGGCAAATACCGAACTTTCCGCCATCACTACCGCTCCACATGCAGCCCTGGGATGAACGCAGCGATGCGCAAAGAGTGCGCGCGGCCGACACGATGGAGATCTATGCCTCCATGGTCGAGCTCATGGACGAGCAACTGGCCCGGGTTATCAAGAAAATCGACGACATGGGCGAGCTCGACAACACATATGTGATCTTCTTCTCGGATAATGGCGCAAGCGCCGTTGCCCCGCTTGTATATCCCGACAATTCAGTTGAATGGATGGCTGAAAATTGGCCGACGACCTATTCCGAAGTTGCCACCCGAGACGCCTTCACAGTGATGGGGCGAGAATGGGCAAATGTCTCGAACACACCGTGGCGGCTGAACAAGGGTCAAGTCGCGGAAGGCGGAACGCGGTCACCCATGATTGTAAGCGGACCCGGTATTGATGCGGGCGGCAAAGCAACTGGAATTGCCCACGTTCAAGACATTGCCCCAACGCTCCTGGATCTGGCAGGCATCGAGATTGAGAACAATCCACTCTATGAAGGCAAGCTATTGCCGCAAGGTGTCTCACTCGCTTCGGTGTGGCTAGAGAATGCTGACAGCCCGCGAACCAGCTATGGAACCGAATTGTTCGGCAATGGTGCCTACCGCCAGGGCGACTGGAAAATCACCCTTATCACGCGGCCGCAAGGCTCCGGCGAATGGGAATTGTTCAATCTCGCCTTGGACCCTGGGGAGACCAACGATCTCGCTGCGAGTGAACCGGAACGCCTCGCACAAATGATTGAGGCCTATGATGCCTACGAAACGGCGAACGGCGTCATCCCGCCAAACGTCCCCCCTCGTATTCGCCTCCGCCAACTTTACACAGAGCCGTGTGATGCCGCTTGCGAACAAGCCTTTGAGGATTTCGAAACTGCGCAACGCGCGCGGATGCAACAACAGACGCCTTAGAAAGGACCGGTCTTATGCAACCCTATGCCGAGATGATAAAGAGCGTGAAGGACTATATCCGTCTGCCCTTCGTATATGAGCATTGGTATGTGGCCGGTACAGCGGCAGAGTTCACAAACAAGCCGATAAGCAAAACCCTGCTCAATCGGTCGCTGGTCTTCTACCGCACATCAAATGGTGACGTCACCGCGATGCAAAACCGCTGCTTGCATCGCTCCTTCCCTCTTTCTGAAGGATATCTGGAAGGCGACAATCTTGTCTGCCGCTATCATGGCATTCGCTATTCGCCGGATGGGAAAATCGCCCGCATTCCCTGCCAGGCTCAAGCGTCTGACAAGAAACTTCGAACCTATCCGACACGAGAGGTCGGTCCAATCGTGTTCATTTGGATGGGAGGCCCGGATAATGTCGGCCCGTTTCCGGACTTCGGCCATCTAGCTGACCCCAATTACCGAACCTTGCACGACTATATGACGTTGGAAGGGAATTACCTTCTGATGGCTGAGAATCTCAACGACTTCACGCATTTTGCGTACCTGCACAAAGATACATTTGCCTTCGATGATGCGTTCATGGATCTTCCAATGGAGATCAAGAAGATCGACGGAAAAATTTGGTGCAATCGCGTAGATAGAAATTCGCCTATTGCGCGCGGGTTCGTCCCACCAAGCTTCATGCAAGAAGCAGAAGGTAAATATATTGAACGCCACGATGGTGGAATGTTTCTAACGCCGGGAATTTTTCTCGGTAACGCACCGCTGTTCATTGGCTCCGAAGACGACCCCGATCGGCGCGTTCTCAATCAGCACATCGCTCACTACATCACGCCCGAAACTGAAACGACGAGCCATTATTGGTGGTCTGTCTCCTTGGACTATGAACAGAAAAACGAGATATTCTTGGAGATGCTGAAACCGCGCCTCGACCAAGGCTTCAACGAAGACAAATGGGCGGTCCGGCATATGCAAAAGCTACTCGATAATGATCAAATCGAGTTCGATGAAATGATCATTGCCGGCGATCAGGCGGGCCTGCTCTTCAGACGTGTGATGCTGGACTGGGTCAAAGCCGAATATGGCGACGGCCCCGTTGAACTCGAACCCGCCTAAACCCGAAAGACAAGACGATGCCCCAATTGCTCGACTCCGATGTCCAGACCAAGGAGGTGCTCGACTGGAAAGGCGTTCACCTGTTTCACTTCATGGGTTCGTCTTGTTCGCAAAAGACACGGATCTTCCTGAACCTCAAAGGCCTTGATTGGGAATCCCATCATGTCGATGTCCCGGCGCACGAAAATTATGGCGAGCGCTATATGGGCATCAACCCGCGTGGCCTTGTGCCTGCGCTCGTCCATAATGGCCACGTTATCATTGAGAGCAATGACATCCTGGAACATCTGGAAAGGCACTTTCCGGAACCAGCCCTGATCCCGGCTGGCCTGGAGCAGATTGCACACGACCTGCTAGAACAAGAAGATGATTTGCATCTCGACCTGCGTGCCTTGTCGATGCGCTATGTGTTTGGCCCTGGCGCAGGCAAACGCAGCTCGGATACGCTCAAACAATATCAAACGTCCGGCTCAGGTACGGTGCTCGGGGAACGCGATGCGCACAAAGACGTTGAGCTAAAATTCTTCCAGGACTTGGCCAACAATGATGGCATCACGGACGAGCAAGTTCGCCAATCCGCAGAACGCTTCAAGACTGCCTTCAATCAACTCGAAGCACGGCTGGCGAAAACCGAATTCCTGCTCGGCGCCTCCATCTCCGTCGTCGACATCGCTTGGTACATCTACGGCGCGCGGCTGCGCGATGCCGGCTATCCGATAGCCGCTGAGCATCCGCATGTTGGGGCCTGGTTCGACAAACTCGATGCACGCCCCGAATTCAATCGCGAGGTGCAAGCCCCGCCTCCGCTCGTTGCTGCGCGCGAAGCGATGCACGCTGAGCAAGCCAGGAATGGACAATCGCTGGCTCAGATCGCGGGCTTGAGAACCCACTAACACCTCGACACAAAGGCAAGGACCCAGATCATGAAGACCACATTTCTAGCTCTCACAACCGTCGCACTGGCCCTCACCGCACCAGCTTTCGCGCATGAGCATGGCGGTGACCAACATGCGCAACATGCCGCGTGCATCGCCGACGTGACGGCAAAATCAGCGGCCGCTGGAATGCCGGTAAAAAACGCAGATGAAGCGTGCAAATGTCTCGGCAAGGGCGTCACTGAGAATCCAGCGCTCATGGAAGAAATCCAAGCCGCGGGCGGGTTACCACCGCAAGAAGAAGCAAGCGCCGAACTCAAAACCGTCGTCGAAGCCTGCATGGCCGCCGACCAAGCCTCATAAACTATCCAGACCGGAGACAGAGCCATGAAACCCATCGCAGCAACGATCACGAAAACATCGATCCTGCTCAGTCTAACTCTCTTTGGTGTTGCCTGCGCGAGCACGAGCATTGCACAGGAAACGCCGCCAAAGCTCCCGCCGGAAATTCAGGAACGGGTGTCCAAGTTCCTCAATATGGAATTGTATATATACGAAACACGGGTTGCTGGTGATCCACAATTGGTTGTCGACAACCTCATGGCGCACCTTGACTATCAAGTGGAGCTTCAGGATGCCGGTATCATGTTCGGCGCCGGTCCGCTGCAAGAGGAAGGCGCGCCATCGTTTCCGCCTGTCGCCGGTATGATCATTGTTCGAGCCGCTTCATTCGAAGAGGCGCGTACAATCGCTGATGCAGACCCAATGCATTCGAGCGGCGCGCGTACCTACACATTGCGCAAATGGACAATGAACGAGGGATCGCTGGATCTGACAGTAAAGTTCTCAGGTCAATCGGCTGAGATCAAGTAAGGAACAGGTTGATGACCATTCCTGAAAGCGACATTGATCTGTTCAGCGATGATACTCTGCTGAATACAGAGCACACCTATAAGCAGCTGCGTGATACCGGCGCCATTGTCAGACTACCGGCGAACGATCTCTACGCGATCACTCAGTTTGATGCGGTTCGTGCCGGATTGCGAGCCGATACTGTTCTGATCAGTGGCAAGGGTGTGGCCGCTAATGATTTCATGAATGGCGTGCCGTCGCACACGACGCTGATCAGCGATGGCGCTTTACACAAAAAACGGCGCGATATTCTAATGCGGCCCTTAGGTCCAGGCGCATTGCGATCGGTCAAAGATCGAATTGAAGCGTCAGCCGACGCCTTGGTGCTAGACTTGGTCCAACGCCCTCAATTTTGTGGGGTCAAAGACTTTGCGTCTCACCTGCCGGTCTCCATCGTAGCGGACTTGATTGGCCTCGAAGAGTCCGGCCGCGAAAACATGCTCGCCTGGGCCGCAGCCACGTTTGATGCGCTCGGTCCAATGAACAGCCGGACCGAACAGGCGCTCCAAACAGCAATGGGTCTAATCGCATATGTTCAAACGTTGAGCCCGGAAACAGTGAAACCCGGTGGCTGGGCGGAAGCGATCCTGACCGAGGTGCCAGCTGGCATACTGGCTCCGGAAGAAGCGGCGATGATGGTGGTTGACTATGTTGCACCTGCACTGGACACAACCATCCTCGCCAGTGCCCACATGTTGTGGCGACTCGCGACGACGCCCGGTGCGTTCGACCAACTCAAAGCCGATCCCAGCCTGGTGGCGTCGCTCGTGAATGAAAGCGTGAGGCTGGCCTCTCCCATTCGGGAATTTACGCGGTTCGCGGCGGAAGACTTTGTCTCTGATGCCGGGTCAATTCCAGCCGGTTCGCGCGTCGCGATGCTCTATGCCAGCGCAAATTGGGATGAGCGTCATTATTCAGAGGCTGACCAGTTTCAAATAGATCGCAATCCGCGCGATCATGTCGGTTGGGGCCACGGTCAACACTCGTGTGCTGGCATGCACCTTGCCCGAATGGAGATGGAGGCCTTGGCCCATTCGATGGTAAACCATGTCGGGTCGATCGAAACCGAACCCCCGACCGTCATCATGAATAATGTTCTTCAAGGGTTCGCCGAGTTGCCCACTCGGTTCCAGGCCGCCTAGCCACTCCAATCAATTCTCACTCTAACGACGCAAAGCCGAACAAATGCTCAAACTTCACTTCGCTCCTAACTCCCGCGCGGGACGCATCGTCTGGCTTCTCGAAGAATTGGAACTACCATATGAGCTCAACAAAATGGCCTTTCACCCGAAAGACCTTAAATCCGACGCGCACCGCGCTCGTCATCCGCTTGGACGTGTACCTGTTTTGGAAGATGGCGACATCACGGTCTGGGAATCCGGCGCGATCGTGGAATACATCCTAGAGCGTCACAAAAATGGCGGTCTGAAACCGGCTGTCGAAGACACAAACTGGCCAATGTACCAGCAATGGTTCCATTATTGCGAGGGTATGGTGATGCCTCCGATCAACACAATCGTGGTGCACACACTGCTCCTGCCAGAAGACCGCCGCGACGCTGTCGTCCTCGGTCAGGCGCAGCGCTTGTTGAGCCGCGCCCTGGCCCCGGTTGACGAAGCCCTGGAAGGCCAAGACTATTTAATCGGCGATTTCTCTGGCGCTGACATTATGCTCGGCCATGCCTGCTTTATGTCAAACCGGGTGGGATGCGTTTCGGATGAAATGACAAATCTCAAAACCTATGTCGCGCGAATTGCCGCCCGGCCGCATTTTCAAACCGCAATTACGATGAGCTAGTGGGGGCGTCTAACATGTCGATCACTGTTGAGATCACCGAAGATGTTGCATGTATCAACTGGGATGACGGCAAAGCCAACGCCGTCAATCTGGATATGATATCAGCGATGAATTCTGCGCTCGATGAGGCGGACGCATCCGCTAAATCGATCCTTATCGCGGGGCGGCCAGGCGTGTTTTGCGGCGGGTTCGATTTGAAGATCCTGCAAAATGCCGCTGAGGAAGAGGTCGAGCATCTGATAGATCAGGGCGGAGAGCTCGCTGAACGCCTCTTCACTTTTTCGAAGCCCGTTGTGATGGCCTGCACAGGACACGCCATCGCACAAGGCGCTGCATTCCTGCTTGCAGGCGACATACGAATTGGCGCGAAAGGCAATTTCAAAATCGGATTAAACGAAACTCAAATTGGAATGCCTCTTAGGCATTTCGGACCAACGCTTGCCAAAGCTCGATTGGCTCAAACCTTTTATACGCGAGCTGCGATTCTCGGAGAGCTTTTTGATCCTGATGTCGCGGTCGAAGTCGGTTACTTAGACGAAACGGGGTCCGAACAAGAGATACGCAGCACAGCTTTCGACCGCGCTGTTGCGCTCGCAACCCTGCCCACTAAAGCATTCGAGTTGAACAAGCTCGCGATGCGCAAAGCCGCAATTGAGGCACTCAAAAGCAAAGAACCTTTGTGAGTACTTTTCAAAAAGGGGTTTGGGGACGTACTTGAACGAGGCTCACGTATCGCAGCGACCATTCGGTATATTGACGAACTCGGGCAGGAGGTCGGCGGTAAGCTTTTTAAACGTCACTCACGGGCTAGCTGCACAGTCAATGTGCATTGATGCACCTTGTGATGTGATCGGGCCGTCTGCAGTCTAAAGAAGGCGCGCCTCGAACTTATTTAGCCAAAGGACCTACTGAAGATGTTTGGGAAATGGTCCTACTTTGCATTGGTCAGCTGCGCCTTTTCCGCTTCGACAATTGCAGAGTGTCCCTCTGCAATTCTGGCAGCTGACATTGATGTCTTCCCGAGCGCCGAGAGCGTGCCAGAGAACCTGCTGCGCTTCTACATCTATTTCCCGCGCCAGATGTCGATGAACCTTGAGGCATCGGACATAAAGCTCTTTGACACAAACGGCCGGGAAGTGACGCAAGTCTTCGTACCAATGCGTTTCGAATTATGGTCTTCAGATCGGCGACGTCTAACACTGTTACTGGACCCCGGACGTGTCAAAACCGGATTGATTGCGCATGAAACGCTTGGCCGCGCGCTTGTCTCGGGCGAACGCTACACGCTGGAGATACCCGATAGCCTCACCGACAGCGAAGGGTGCGCGCTTGGTGAAAGTGCGTCATACTCCTTCAAGGTCGCGTCCGCAGACGAAGAACCGCCCTCGCCTGACAGCTGGCAGATTGATGTCCCGGAGGCAGCGACAAAATCTATGCTCAGCATCGATTTGGGTAGCCCGCACGATCACCTTTCAATGGCTTATCGTATTCGTATACTGAACCCGGATGGTGATCCGGTTGCGGGTAAAATCAGTCTTGCGGAGAACGAAAGCTTGTGGACGTTTCAACCTCGCGAGGCTTGGACGTCATCCGCCTACAGGATTACGGTTGACCCGCGGCTTGAAGATCTCGCCGGTAACCGACCGGGGCGTCTCTTTGATCGTGTTGCGAACTCAGAAATTGAAGACCGGGTTGAGGAAGTGATGTTCTTTCCACGCTAGTAATGCTTTAGGCACCAGCTAGCCCATACCGAGCTCGTTGATAACCACATCCATATCACCGTTTGAGCGTTCAAAAAGAGCAACCACCTGCGCCCTGAGTTCGATGGCAAGCCAGATCGTGTTGCCACCTGTTTCAATCGCGAGATCTATTACTTGATAATTATCTCCAACGTGCATCACGCGCCAAGCCACAACAATGTCGTCAAGCGCCCCGCGATGGACGACAGTCTCAACGATACAATCGCGATTGCTCCGATCAAATGATTTCAGTATATCAACGCTGAGGCCTTGCCCGCCTTGAATGTTCTCATGAATAGTGTCCAGAAAATATCTGTTGAGAGCCCTCGCATATTGATCCAACTCATCAAGCGAGATGCGGTTTGCATATTTTCCGAGTGTGAATTTTGCAATTGACGGCGTATCCACATTCGCCTGAACCAGGGCGCTCAAATCGTCATCCGCTGTGGTTTGTGACCCGTTGAGGGTGGAAAACATGTTCTCCAGTGTCTCTTCAACGAAGTCTTCACAAGCTTCATCCGCGTATGCCAATGGCACCGAGAGAGAAATCAAGGCCAAGCTGATCATGGCTATCAACGAGCGAACAACAAACATGAATTTCTACCCAAAATTCTAATCTGGCAAAGAACCGAATTTACTTGGTATAGTCTTTCATTGCCGGGGAAAATCATGCCGGGAAAGAGCATTAAATGCGCACTATATGTGCGCTTAAGCGTCATAGCATAGATTGATTTTTCATTTCAGTGCGCTCAAGAAGAACTAGACGCCACAATCTTTAGGCGTCTGTATAAATTGGAAAATTATGGAATACTGGCAAGAATTCCGAACCGCTTATCATTTAGCCAAACTGGGGACTGTCACAGCTGCAGCAGAAGCTACTCATGTGCATCGGGCAACCGTTATTCGGCACGTTGATACACTGGAAGACGTTCTCGCAACAAAACTCTTTCTGCGACACAATCGCGGCTACGAGCTTACTGAAATTGGTGAGCAATTTCTGCAAGTAGGCCGTGATGTAGATAGCCTCATTGAAGGCTTCTTCGGGCGCGTTCGCGGTCAGCAAGAAATTGTTCGCGGGCGGCTCGTGATTTCGACCATCCCAGCGTTCATGCCTTTGCTGATCGAGCCAATCAATCAGTATCGGGCGGTTCATACCACATCCAATATCGAGTTTGCGGCGGCACATGATTTACCGGCACTCGAGTACGGCAAGGTTCATATTGCGCTCTGGCATGGCCACAAACCGGAACATGATGACTATGTCGTCCAACCGCTTGAGAGCATGAATTTTGGTTTGTATGCTCATGACACTTACGTGGCACGCAAGGGCCTGCCATCGTCGCCTGACGCGTTTCTTGACCATGATTTTGTCGGTAATCCGGAATATCCAACCGTTTTTGAGAAGTGGTTGCAGAACCATGTCCCAAAGGATCGATTTTTCTTGACGTCCGCCGCACCGGAAATCACTCATAGCGTTGTCATACAGGGACTCGCGATCGGGTTTTTGCCGCAAAGTCTGGCGCAAAAGACAAAGGGGATTCACGAAATCGTTGCGCCAAAACCAGACTGGAGCGCACCCATGTGGCTTGTCACGCATGTGGACCTGCACAGAACGCCGAAAATTCAAGCAATGCTGCATTTCTTGAAGGAGCATAAGATATGAAAAGACGCTGGCACGACGCGCCTGAACGTCGAAACGCTTTAGGAGCCGCCCGGCTATGAAGTTCTTCTGGTCTCGCCTTGCGGTTCAAGATGATAAGCCATCAGAAGATCGTATGCGGGAAATTGAAGCGCTCAATCACGACCTTATCGCCTGCCCCGCCTGTGACGCCCTCTGGGAACGCCCAAAGCTGAAGCCGAATGAGCAGGCCAAATGCAAAAGATGTCACACGACGATCCTTGCAAACAAACATCGCAGCGCCGAACGGACGGTCGCATTTATGATCGCGAGCCTCGTCCTGTACGTTGTCGCGATCAGTTTTCCTTTCATGCGTATGGAACGGTCTGGCCTTTCCAACGAGATCTCTGTCATTGATGCTGTCGCGATCCTGGCCAGCAACTCCATGGTCATACTGGCGGTCATTTGTGCCGGTTTAATTCTGTTGTTTCCGCTGCTTCGGATCGTGCTCTTACTCTTCGTCGGGCTCAGTCTGTTTCGCAAAACGCCCACAGCGCGCCCTCATGCGCTATCCTTCAGACTTGCACAGCTTCTTGAGCCCTGGACCATGGCCGAGATATTCATGATCGGCGTGATCGTCTCGCTCGTTAAAGTGGGCAAACTTGCTGATATTTATCTAGGACCTGCATTTTGGGGCATGTCGGCGCTGATCGTCATCATGGCCTTTGGCGCGTCCGCAGTTTGCCGCGACACGATCTGGAATGATATCCGGAGTGTGCCATGAAAACGGCGCGAGACGCAGGTTTGGCACTTTGCCAATCGTGTCACACATTGACCGATCGACCAGGTGAAAAATGTGCGGTGTGCGGCGCTAAAACAGCCTCCCGAAAACCAAACAGCCTGCAACGCGTGTGGGCCTTCTGGTTTGCGGGTGTGCTCGCCTATATTCCCGGTAATCTGCTACCTATCATGGTCACGCAGTCCGTCGCAGGTGAGAGCCCTTCGACGATAATGGGCGGCGTGATTTCCCTCATCCACTATGGCAGCTTTGAAATCGCTGCGGTGATCTTCATTGCAAGCATTGTTGTGCCTGTTTCCAAGTTTATGATCATCGCCTGGCTGGCTCTTTCAATTCAACGCGGTTGGGCGTTGAGCGAGCATAGACGCCACTTCGCTTATGAGGCCGTAGAGATCATAGGACGCTGGTCGATGATTGACGTGTTCGTTGTCGCAGCGCTCGCAGCGTTGATTCAGGTGGGCGCCTTAATGTCGATCTTGCCCGGCGCGGGGGTCAGCGCTTTCGCAATGTCGGTGATTTTCACGATGATCTCCGCCATGAGTTTCGACACCCGTCTCATTTGGGAAACTGGACTGCCGCCTGAGGAGGCCACTGATGGATCGCACTGAAATTGATCGACCCGAAATCAAGAAAGAACGTGGCGGTGGTATATCAGCCGTCTGGATTGTCCCGATCCTTGCTGCCTTGATCGGCGGTGCGGTGGCTTATCGTTCCCTCGCCAATCAAGGGCCTCTCGTTGAAATTGAGTTTGAAGCCGCCAAGGGCATCGCAGCGGGCAAAACAGAAATCAAGCACAAGGATGTCGTGATCGGCATCGTCGAAGAAGTTCGGTTTGCTGAGGGTCTTGAAAGCGTTGTGGTCTCTGCGCGGCTAGACCTTGAAATTGAACCTTATCTCGGCGAAACGACCGACTTCTGGGTGGTTAGCGCCAACATCTCCGGCACCGACTTGTCAGGACTGGGCACGATTTTGTCGGGCTCTTACATAGAGGTCGATTGGTCGGGCCCGCCGTCTGAAACCCGCCGGGTATTCGACGGTTTGGAGAAACAGCCCCTCACCCCGCCAAGCGCGGAAGGACGTCACCTTAAGATGAAGTCCGCCCGGGCAGGTTCTGTGAATATCGGTTCGCCAGTTTACTTCCGCGGCATTCAAGTCGGCCGTGTGGAAAGCCGCGATTTAAGCGAGGACAACCGTTCCATTGAATACTCCCTGTTTATCGAAGCACCGCATGATGACTTGATCTCGCGGGCCACCCATTTCTGGAACGTGTCAGGGGTTAGCGTTGAGACCAGCACCGATGGGCTCGCTGTGAACTTTGCGTCCTTGCAGGCCTTGCTTGGCGGCGGCGTTGAGTTTGGTGACATTGGTGTTGATGTGTCGAGCGTACCCCTGGCCGAAGATTTCGTCTTCACACTTTTCGAGGACCAAAGAGCCGCTATCGAAAACCAGTATACAAATCCCGACGAAGCCGGAGTGCAGTTCATGGTGTCGTTCGACGACTCTGTTGGCGGACTGGAACCCGGTGCCCCGGTTGAATGGCAGGGTATTCGGATCGGCACGGTCAATGATTTGCGCCTCGACTTAGCCGGCGCGCCTGGGTCACAGCTAGTAAATGTGATCATCGAGTTGCAGCCAAGCCGGATCGGTATTGCCTTCAGCACTGTTGAAGAAGCCCAGAGGTCCATCCAGGATTGGGTCACATCCGGCATGCGCGTGCGCCTCGCCACAGGAAACATTCTAACCGGTAAGAAGCTGATCCGGTTTGTCGATGCGATCGGGACCGACACTGTGACGGTCGATTTCAATCAGCCAATTCCACGTCTGCCGACTGCGCCATCCAATCTGAATGCGATCACACAAGATGCCGAACAACTGGTCCAGAACCTCGCCGAACTCCCCTTGGAGGATCTGGTCGTTTCAGCCGTTCGATTGCTCGACAATACAAACGCGCTTGTCGCCAACCCGGATCTGCAAGATCTGCCCGGTGAGTTGAACACCACACTCGCCTCCTTCGATAGCGTTGCAGGCCGGCTCAGTGCTGCAAGCGAAAACCTGCCGATGCTGATTGAGAATCTCAACCAAATTGCCGATGCGGGGGAAAGCACGCTGACCGGACTGTCACCCGACTCACAGCTCTATGTCGATTTGTCTGGTGCCGTGCGGGATCTACGCGATGCGGCGCGATCATTATCGGCGCTTGCATCGCGGCTCGAAGAACAACCCAATTCACTGATCACAGGAAGGAACTAAGCCATGTCGCGGACCCCAATACTGATGATTTTAGGACTATCCCTCGGCGCTTCGGCGTGTTCCTCAGCACCGGACCCGGTCCTATACACGCTAGCTGATCCAAACATTCCAAGCGTCTGGGCAACAGACCAGAAAGTGATCGGCTTGTCAGAGTTAAGCCTTCCAGCTTACGCGCGAAACCAACAGATCACGACGGCAGTGTCTACCTATCGACTATCTGAAGATGATGACCATCGTTGGGCCTCGCCTCCGAGCGAAGCTTTGACGGCAGCGCTCTCCAAAGCGCTGGAAAGCAGCACCGGAAACATTGTCCTGCAACGTCCCTTCCCAGCTGGTGTAAGGCCCGATATCCGGCTTTCAATTACCTTTGATCGGCTTTTGAGAGGTGCCGAGGGCGATGCCCAAATGAGCGGGCAATATCTGGTACAAATCGGGGAGCAGCCGGCGCAAATCAAACGCTTTGCGATTATCACCCCAGGCGCGGACCGCAGCTATGAGGCCTATATGGCAGCTCTCAGCAAAGGCTTGATGGAACTTGGAACACAAATCGCCGCCCAGCTTGATACTGCACCAAGCAGCTAAAGTGGAGCTTTAAAGAAAACTGGCCGCTTCAGGGTTTTGAAATGCGTGTGGATCTTTCGCCGCCTTGTACCCAGAAACCCGTTCTTCAAACAGCTCAGCGGAACACGCCGATTGCTGGCTCGTCTCGGTTTTCATCGGATCCATGCCGGCGGCATAGCGTAAGCCGGAATCGCTATCTCTCTGAGCAAACAGCGCCGGGAGAAAATTCTCAAACGTTCCGACTTCAATCGTGTTGTGAAGATGCCAGGCAGCAAAAAACTCTGGCGAATACTCCGCTGTCAGGCGACGGTTGAAGGCCCGCACGATTGGATTGTTTCCAGTTGCCCCGATCACCACCTCATAGTGATAATGCACGCCGATAATCTGGCCTGCCTCGATCACATCTTTGAAGTGAATGCGCAAACACATGACCTGTCCCAAGACCGGGATTTTCTTGCCCATCGCCCATCCATCAGGGCCGCAATAGAATATGCTCAGCGCCGTATCGACGTGGTATTTCAGCTCGTACTTCTTGTACTGCATGGCCTCTTGAATATGAATTTTTGCGCCGGCACGCGATGTTCCGCCGGGCCCGAGATTGCCGCTCAGAGCGGCGCTACAATGATCAGATGGGTGCCAGAGCAAGTATCCTGGAACGGTCTGCATCTCGTAGCCCTGAACATCTTCCAGCTTGACCCGAAGGTTTGGAAAATTCTGGAACCACCAATAGATCATCTCGCTTGTCACCCCGCGCAAGAGCGAGTGGTTCAACACCACGCAAAACTGTCCGTTGGGGCGTTGGTGGATATCAAACAAGGTCGACCCGGTGGGTTTTAGCGCCCATCCAAAGTCTCGCTCTGCTGGCATAGAAAAACTGCTCATACTGACCCTCTGACATAGTCGGCTCGTGTCAGCATAGCTACATTTTCAAGCCTGGACGTTCGCCTGGGTTAAGTTTTGCGATGATTTTTCAAAAATCTGCTGAGCGCCTGAGGCGTAATCCCAAGGAACCGGGCGATGTATTTGTCAGGAACCGATGAAACGACGTTTTCATAGCGCTCGGCTAAGAAGCGATATCGTGTCTCGACATTTCTGATTGTCTTTGCACAAATCAGATCCTTATCAAACAGCAGGGTTTCGAACGCCATTTCGCGCCAGTAAAGGCTAAGAGGGCCTTCTGAAAAAAACTCATCACGAAACATGGAAAAGGGAATCCGCACGCCCAGGAAGTCACTCATCGCAATCAATTGGTCATCTCCAATCACATGATGCCACGCGGATGTCAGATTGGAACAGAGATGCCCATACTCAAAGAAACGCGCGATCTGCTCATCTCCACCCGGGCTGGTTTGAATTGATGCAGCGACACCATGACAAACAAAGAACAAGTGTTCCGTCACCTTCGACGCATCGAGCAAAACAGCCCCGCGCCGGGCGGAGACGTTCAAGAGGTGTCGTTCCATGCCATCCCAATATGCGGTCGAGACCTCATGTCCGCAGGCTTCAATGTGCTGACGAAAAGTATCGGTTGCTTTGCTCGAAATTCCGATCCCCTTAAACTCATCAATGTCTTGCCACTGCAAGATTGGTTCTTTCACTGCAATCTAGAATGGCACCCCATCCAAAGTCCCCATTTCGCCAGACCGAAACCGTTGATCGGCTTGATTGATGGCCTCGAGACTATCGAGCACATAGCTACCCCCAAAGACAAGAGGCTGCGGGGCCGGTTCACCGCCAAGAAGGAAAATCTCTGCCGGTTCAGAGGAAAGGTTTTTCATATCAATCACTTCAGTGCCGGTTGCGAAGCGGACCATTGTACCGGTCGAAAGACTCTGAGTGTCCCCCAAGCCAAAGCCATTTTGGCCAGAGATAACATAGATGGCATATTCATGTTGAACGTCGGGCAGGTTGATAGATGAACGCGCCCCTCCATGAAGGGTGATATGCGCCATGAGCGACGGACTCGCGAGCGGGATAGGGCCGCGTTGATCGCCCATCTCCCCCGCGATCAGACGAATATCCGCAAACGCTTGTGTCCACTTTGCCATGTCGCTGGCTTGGTAAGCTTGGTAGACGGGTGCATCATCTTGCTGCGTGATCGGCAGTCGCGCCCAGATTTGCAGACCATGCATTGTCGTTGCGCGATCCAATAGATTCCGTTCAGTGTGTAGAATGCCGCGCCCGGATTTCATCCACTGCGCGCCGCCCGGGCCAATCTGACCAATGTTGCCTAAACTGTCAGTATGTTCATTCGCGCCGTCCATAAGATAGGTCATAACCTCAATGCCAGCATGAGGATGGGCGGGTAGTTTTTCCTTTGGGGCTGGAACGGGTCCAAAGTGATCGAGCAGAACAAACGGGCCCACACTCTTAATCCGGGCCATCGGCAATGGGCGTCGCACTTCGACAGGACCAACATGGGAGGCCGCAGATTGCCAACTTACATGGTCTAAAGAGTCCGCTGAACTCATAATTAAATCTCCTTCCGAAAGTCTTAGGCTGACCGCGCTGATGCGCCAGTGTCTTTGGAGCACATCAGACGCGCACGTCGGCACATCGGTCAAGATGCGGCCCGGACTGGTACATTCTCAGAGCTGCGGCATGACTTTGACATCCATGTCGGTATCGAACTTCCCTATAAAGCCTGCATCTTTAAGGCAGTTCAGAAACGCCATGACTTTGGGGCTTCTATGCGTGTCCATATGCGTAATCATCCAAGTTTCGGACTTATAGTTCGGTATTGGGAGGTTTATACTCTGGATCTCTGGATTGTGGTGGGAAAAATGTTCACTCGTACTCCCAATCGCAAGGCCTTCATGAACCGCCCGCCAGACTGTTTGCCTCTCATTACTAAAAAAAACGACGTTCTCCTCAGGCACGTTTTCACGGATCCAGTCGTTGGGCAGGGAAAACAATTCTTGTGAGAGCAGTGCAAAGCGGTGATTGGGAATATCCGAGAGCGCGCTCGGGTTTCCGTACTTGTCGATGTATGACTGGTGGGCATACAATTTGTTACGATGTGACTGCCATGGCATCACAACATAATCTGCGATTTCGGGCCTAGGCCCAAAAAAGAAGCATATATGGGCCTCGCCAATTTCCATTCTCGGTATTTTCGTTACCGCGTCATGCCGGACTGAGATATTCGGAAACCTCTTTTGAAATTCCTGAACCGCAGCAACAACTGTTGGCGCTGTTCCATAAGGCGTCGCAATTATGAGTTCGCCCTCAAGTTGCTCATTACTCAGTTTGCAAAGGCCGACAAATCTCGCCGCTTCATTCTCGATCATCTCGGCAGACCGCACCAGCGAGGTCCCGAAATCAGTGAGAGAATACCCCTTTGAGTGCCTGCGAAATATTTTACGCCCAAGCTCTGCTTCGAGCAAATCAACCCGGCGCATGACAGTCGCACGGTGAACGCCCAGAGCGTCAGCGGCGGCGGACACAGTTCCCAGTTTTGCGATGAAATAGGCGGTCCGTATTTCGATCAACAAACTCATGTCGGTTAGACTACCAAAATGACGTATATTCGGAATGCCGCATGAACAAACACTGGATGCGCATCTATGCGCGCTTGTTACTGAACGCCTCTGAGTGTTTGGCCGTGTCACAACTGCGCGCACTCACTGTGCATTTACTTCTGTATATGCGGCCAGGGTTTCATGGCATCGAAATACAGGACGTTTACTGGAAAGGGATCTATCATGTTTTCAGTCGCAAGAGCCTCAGCCGCTTGTTTTTGCTCCTTTACATTGATGCTTTCGGCGTGCGCGCAGTCGGAACCGGAAACTGAAAGCATCGTAGAAGTGGGGTCGCCGCCTGTCTCGCTCACAGTCCTTGAGTTTGGCGGACCAAACACACTCTTCGCCGCTGATGATGTGCAAAACAAAGTCTACGCTCTGGAGCTTGCTGAGATCCCGGACGAAACCGGCAATCTCCAATCGGTGCCTTACAATCTCGTTGGCTTTGGCTCACAACTCGCCGCCTTCTTCGAGGTTAGCCCATTCGCTATTACCTATCACGACTTAGCCGTTCACCCGGTGACGAAGTCAGCCTTTGTTTCACTCTCAATGTCGGGTGAAGACGGCGATCAATCCGCCTTGGTTATGGTCTCACCGCAAGGTGAAATCGTAAATTTGGACTATGAAACGCTGACCTATACGAGCGTCGGTATTGCCGAGCCGGCCGATCCAGATGTGTCGTTCTGGAGAGATATTCCCGCGCCAACCCTGTCAGTGACCGATTTTGAATTTGACGATGGTCAACTGTACGTAGCGGGGCTTTCAAACGGTGAGTTCGCATCGACCCTGCGGAGCATTTCGTATCCGTTCGATGCGGGTGTCGAAACCACCAGTATCGAAATGTTCCACACCGCGCACAATCAGAACGAAACGCGCGCACCTATTCGTGCGATGGCTATGGTCGATCTCGATGGCGAGAAAACGATGGTAGCGGCCTACACCTGTACGCCGCTCGTCACCATTCCGGTCAATGCGTTGGAAGATGGCGCTCATGTCGTCGGCGACACGGTCGCAGAGCTCGGATACGGCAACCGCCCGCTCGAGGTTTTGTCATTGACCGCCTACAATATGGAGCGTCAGCCGGAGCAATTCGTATTGGTCATCAATCGCGAGATGAGCGCCAATCTCATCAAGCTCGAAGATCTTGCCGCAGCCCCTGCGCTCACAGAGCCTTTCGCCGCCTTGGGGGACACACTTGGGTCTGATGGGACACATATTCCTTTCGCCGGAATACTGCAGGCTGATGATCAAGATGCGCAGTTCATCCTGACGCTCAGACGCAATATCGACACCGGCGATGTCGACCTGATCTCGTCGATGAAAGGGGTCTATTTCCGGCTCTCCGACTTTGTCAGCGAGTATACGTTCCCCGACTATGTCTATGCGGAGAACCAAACCGGCACCCAGATGTTCCACAATATGCTGAAACCCCTCGAAGGCTATCCAGAGCTGGTAATTGAATAGCCGACAGTTGTGAAATGGCCGGACCTCTTCCCACGACGGGGTCCGGCGAACACGCTCAATCTTAGCGAATTTGCCTTCTGCCTCAGTAGAAGCCTCTGGAGTTCGCCCTAAGGAGACGATCCCGTGACCAAAAAACTCAAATCCACGTCCGGCATAAAAGGCCTGACCTTTGCCGGCCTCAGCATAGTGTTTGCATGCACTCAATCACCACTGAACTCGTCCGCTGAAGAGGTCCAATCCGCAAACGCGCCAACCGCTGGTATTTCCTATGCCAGCTATGCCTCCCCGACGGAGCAAATGGCGGCTCGTGATGCACTGCTCTCCCGTCCAGCCGGAACGGTCGAATGGACTGCGCGTATCGCTTATACGGAGGGTGAGATCTACAATCCGGCGACAGGAAAAATGGATAAAGTACGGCTGCGCAGCTATCAAGGCGAAGGCGTTGATCCAGATGTGCCATTCGTCCCGCCAGCGATAAACTTACGACCAGGCGACACGTTTCTGTTCCATCTGGAAAACGATCTCCCCGCGGATGATCCATCCTGCGTCGATCATGGCGACGTCAATATTCCGCACTGTTTCAACAGCACCAATATGCACGTCCATGGGCTGTGGGTGAGCCCATCGGGCAATTCAGATAATGTTCTCTTGCGCCTAACACCCGGCGCGACGTTCACGCATGAGTACAACATCCCTGCGGACCACCCCGCTGGAACATTCTGGTACCACCCACATCTTCACGGTGCGACGGCCCTGCAAGTCAGTAGCGGCATGGGCGGCCCTCTCATAATCCGCGGTGAGCGTCTCCCCAGCGCAGACCATACCGGCGATATCGATACAGTGTTGCGCTACCCAGACGGTGCGCCGCTCGGTGAGCGGATCATGACCCTCACCCAGATTGCCTATGCCTGCGGTGAACGTGGCGAGTTGGGCATGATTGATATCAAGACCGACGAGGAAGGCTTTTGGGTCTGCGATGAGGATGATGTCGGAATGGTCGAAGGGTACAATCAGTTCGGCATGTACGAGAATTTCGATACGCCGAGCGGTGTTCCCGACATTCGCACACGCTGGCAGGTGTCTGGGCGCCATACCGCACTCAATGGACGCGTCATGCCAACGATCGATGGGGTGCAAGCCGGGGAGATCGAGCGCTGGCGTTTCATTCAAGCTGGCGTCAGTGGCTCCATCTCAGTGAGCTTCCGCAAGTTCGAAGGATCCGCCTCGGACTATGAAGGCGGCGACAGTTCTACTCGCGACGCCTTTGTCGGTGACCAATGTACGGGCGAGGAAGTCGATCAATTCTCTATTGCTCTGGATGGTCTGACGCGAAGCCGCGTGAATGTGCAACAAAGAACCATGTTGCATCCGGGTTATCGCGACGATGTATTGATCGCGTTTCCAGAGCCTGGGCTTTATTGCATGATCGACAATGATGCGCCGAAGAATGAGAATATTCGCATGCAGGAGAAGCAGCGCCAACTGCTCGGCTTTGTGCGGGTCACTGGCGACGCAAATCCGAACACGCCTACAAGCGCGAAAGAGCAGATGCAGACCTTTATGCTCACAGCCGCAGAAGCCCACATGCCAGAGTCCGTCCGCGACCGCGTTGTAAGCGAGTTGTCTGGAGACGTCATCAGCCTCTCCTCGTTCGTTGCTCATGAAAGCCTGATCGACGCTGAGCTGGATGGGACACAAACCCTCGGCTTTGACACGTTCGTCAATGACGAGGCGCCACTGCTGCCAGGCGGTGCGCAGAATGATTTTGTCGTCGGAGACCTCGACTTGAACGCGGGCCCGCTCCCAAAACTGATTAATGCGTCAGAGTATACAACCGGTCGAATGGATCGCTCGCTCATTCTCGGCAATGTTGAAGAATGGACTCTTGCCGCGTTCACCGAAGGTCATCCGTTCCACAAGCATGTCAATCCCGTTCAAATCGTGAGCATCATCGATCCTGATACCGGCATTGATGTTAGCGCGTTTGAATCAGGCTCAGTCTATGCCGGTCTGAAAGGCCAGTGGAAAGACACGGTATTTTTGCCGACCAATCTTTTTGGCGCACCTTACGTCGTAACGGTACGGACACAGTACAAGCGATACATCGGCACGTTCGTCCTACACTGCCACATTCTCGATCATGAAGACTTCGGCATGATGCAAGTACTCGAAGTCGTGATGCCACCACAAGCCGGCCCGATGGCACATGGCGGCGGTCATCACGGTACTGAACATTAAGATTGGCTCACAGTCCTCCCCTTACCTATTGAGCCAGTATCGAACCTCACGCAGCTGCGACAAAGAGCGGTGCGCGAGGTTCTTTTTTTGCATGAAATGTAAAGAAATGCGGCGGCGTCTAGAAGTCGAAACGCGCCTGCGCAGATACCCGCGACCCTTCGCCGGTCAGGCCGTTCACAACCTCATGGTCGGCATACACGTATTCAACGCCAAATGTCGCGTTCTTCACCGGCGTCCAGAACAAGTTGAACGCCGCCGAAGCCCCACCATCCGTCGCTGTTTCACTGGAGCCTGTCGGTGAGTCGAATTCAATCGCGCTGATTTTGAAGGTTGAGCGTAACGCATCGCTCCACCAATGCTGATAAGACATGTGCCCTGCCAGAATACCCGTCGCTTCGACAGATCCATCGTCTGAAACAACGCCTTCAAGTCCAACATTGGCTAGGGTCGCGTAATAGTGCGCAAAGCCCTCTCCCCCCTGAAAGGCAAAGGCCAAATTGTCCTTCTCTCCAATGAAAGGAAGATTGATCCGCCCTGAAAGATTGAGACCACCCGTATAGACGCTGTCGGTCGTCGATTCCAATTGCAGGCCCAGACCGGCAAGACGAACCCGACCCCAAGGCTGGGAATATTGAATATAGCCCGTCACATTTGGCATCGAGTCTGACGCCAATAACGCGCTATCTCCGGAGAGGTCCCCAGCTGGATCTTCAAGGCCAAGCGCGATCCGCCAGCTATCGTTCAGGTCCGTCCGCCACCGAAGGCCTGGATTTCTGACGATCGGGACAGCAAACGGATTGTTCGGCCCCTCGGGAGAGGCGGCGATATCGACGAATTGTGACCAATACTGACCGACGTAAAACCCGCCAACACCAGCCGCCGCATGTCGCAGCACAGGCGTATAATTGTTGGTTGTATCATTTCCCGAACCGAAAAAGTCGATTTCCAGAAACGACCTGAACTCGCCAAAACGAGTCTGATCACGAACATCCAGATTCAGCCGGGTGTACCGGGCGTGGCTTCGAAATACCTGTTCCCCATCACTTGTCGATCCATCCAGCGGAATGGTGCGCAAGTTCAAAGAATCCGAAAAACCAAGACTATCGAAATCGTAACCCATATCGGCCTGAACATAGCCACCAATACGCATGGATGCAGTGGACCCCGGAAGCGTGATGGACCCTTCAAAATCCCCCGCCGTGACAATCGCATCGTCTGGAACACGACCGACTTCGTAGCGTCCGGCATCGATCCCGGTGTCAACGAAATCGTTGTCGCCCGCCGAATCGGCCATCGCTGACGGAGAGACTTGGATCAACGCATCCGGGTCTTGCCCTGCAGTTTGAATTTGCTGTTTCAGTCGATCGATCTCTTCGGACTGCGCTTCGACAATGTCAGCGAGCGCGTCTATCTGCGCCTTCAATGCGTCCAGATCTGTGTCCTCTGCCGCGGCATGCGGCACGGCCCAGATCGATTGCGCAAGCACCGCCAAACAGAGCGCCATAGCCGAACTTTGATAGCGCATGCTCAGTTTACGGACTGGGAAGATGATATCCTGACCAACCCGGGTTTGAATTGAAGTTGTCACGCTTCGCTCCCCGCTCAAATAAACGCGTTTGGAGGACATGCACTCACACTGCGAGACAGGGGTAAACGCGCACTCATGCGCACTCAGTGTTCAGATCGGTCTGTGGAGGCGGTAACGACTATCGCTTATCTTACATGCAAGCCATAAGGGCGACTGGCGATGAAAAAGAAGATCGGCATCATCGCATTTGGAATGTTTATGCTGTCGGGTTCCAGCATTGCAACGTACGCCGTCTTTGAACATGCCAAAACCACCACGCCAGATCAGACCTTGGACAAGCTCATCCAGGACTCAATGTGCAAGGGGAGAAAGTAACTCCAGATGCACCGCTAGAGTTTTGCGCACCCTCAAAGCGATAGCCAATCTGCCGCGAGATAGAGGGGCAATGTTGAGATTTCGAAGGATCGGCAATCTACAGAAATGCGTTTCGTCCCATACCTCAGTCCATAGTCATTTCAACTTGGACCGGCGTATCAAACGCTGAGCCCGCTCCAACTCAATGAGAAACACCGCATGTGTCGAATGGCGCTTGCGTTTATCTCGTTCGGGACTTCAGATAATCGCATGATCCAAACCACCAATACCCTGACCCTTTTGGAAAGGCACAACGGCCGCGATGTTTATCGTCGACGCCATATCAAAGCCGATGGGCGCGCTTTATGGCTGTATGGCTATGTGCCACATCAGGAAACCGCGCTGCCCGAGGACGGCGGCGAGGTCGCCACAGGCGGTGAGTTGCGCTGGCATCCGCTGCGCCGCGAGTGGAACATTTACGCCGCGCATCGCCAGAATCGGACCTTCAAGCCTTCAGCGGCAGATGACCCGCTTGCCCCGTCGCGGCCAGGCAGCCCAGCGACCGAGATCCCGTTCACTGACTTTGAGCTCGCGGTGTTTGAAAACAAATTCACAAGCTTGCACAGGGACGCGCCAGCACCGCCGGAACTTGAGCGCGTTACCTCAGGGCGCGCCTCCGGTCATTGCGATGTTGTTGTCTATGGTCCTGAGGCAAGTGGGAGTTTGGACACGATTGGTCAGGACAAGCGCCGCTTGCTCGTGGCCGCCTGGATTGACCGATACCAGAGCCATTTTGCCGCCGGACATAAATTTGTTCTGCCATTTGAAAACCGCGGCGATGAGGTTGGTGTGACTCTGCACCATCCGCATGGTCAAGTTTATGCGTTTCCCTTTGTGCCTCCGGTTCAGGCCAACGCAGCGAAGAGTTTTGCAGAGGGATATGACCTCGCAGCGGACATCAAGACCTTTGCAAAAGACTATCAAGTCGCAGAAGCGGGCGGCGTGTCGGCCTTTTGTCCGGCCTATGCCCGCTTTCCCTATGAAGTCTGGCTGGCACCGCGCAAACGCCGCCCTGGTCCCTGGGCTTTTGATGAGGATGAACGGGATGGTTTCGCGCATTTGCTCGGCGACATTACCAGACGCTATGACGCTTATTTTGGGCGCGAGACCCCCTATATGCTGTCACTACATGCCGCCCCGGCTGGAAGCGAAAACAGCTTTCACTTCACCGCGCAATTCTATCCGCTTTTGCGCGCGCCCGGCCGGGTCAAGTATCTCGCCTCGGTTGAACAATCGACGGGCGCGTTCACTGTTGATGTGATGCCAGAAAAAGCAGCGGAAATTCTGAGATCAATCAGATGATTGAAGACCTGTTCTCATCGACTTTTGGCGCTCCCCCAATCGTCACTCAGCATTCGCCCGGCCGGGTCAATCTGATCGGCTCACATACCGATTATAATGGCGGCATGGTCCTGCCTACGGCGCTGCCGGTTGGCGTCACCGTGGCTATGCGGCCTGTCCCGGACCCTGTCATTCGCATCCACTCAGCCAAATTTGGAGAGACGGTCACCTATGCCCTTACCGATGCAGCGCGCGGCCACTGGGCCGACTATGCGGCCGGCGCGGTGGCGCTCGCCCATGCTGAGGGCCTTCTTGCCTCGGGCGCAGAGCTGCTGATCAAGACCACAATGGCAGATGGCGCGGGCATCTCTTCGTCGGCCGCGCTCATTGTCTGCATCCTGAAAGCGGCGCGCAAGCTGAGCCATAGCCCCTTGAGCGATACTGATATTGCCCGCCTCGCTCGGCGCGTTGAAAATGACTATGTCGGGATGCCGTGTGGGATTATGGACCAGATGGCCGTCGCCATTGCGACGACAGGCACGGCAATGGCGCTCAACACAGAAAACCTGGACTATGAGCTGATCGATCTGCCGCCTGAGCTGCGGATCAGCGTGATTCACTCAGGCTATTCCAGAAAACTCTCGGACGGACGCTACAAAATCCGCAAGGAAGAATGCGACGAAGCCGCCCGTTTGCTCGGTGTGGACCAGCTGTGTTTGATGACGGAACAAGACGCCGCGCAGGCCGCGCAACTACCCCCTCCCCTTAATCGCCGCGCCCGCCACCTTGTTCGCGAGCACAATCGCGTCCTAAAGGCCATCTCTTATCTGAAGGCGCACGATTTCCCACAATTCGGCGCAATGATCACTGAAAGCCACATGTCCCTTAGTCAGGATTTCGAGATTTCGATCCCCGAAATTGATGCGCTTGTCGCAGATGCCGTTGAACTTGGCGCGTTAGGCGCACGCCTCACGGGCGGCGGTTTCGGGGGCTGTATCGTCGCCTGCACGCATCGCTCGGTTTTTGAAGACTGGCTGAAAGCGCTACTGGAAGTCCAGCCCAAAGCGAGACTCATCTGCTAACGGTACTGTATCGAGTGACCGCGAACGCATCGGTTCACACTCTGACCACGATAAAAGCCCCTGCCCTTCCCTTCAGGCTTGGCCGACATCTGAGCACATAACGGCTTTCAAACAGAAGCTGTCCCAAAAAGCTTGGATCATTGACACGCACAGCTCAAGGTAAGGCTCAATTCGGGGAGCAATCATCTTGAAACATCATCATATCTTCGCATCGCTTCTGGCGATTGGGCTTGTCGCTTGTGAGCCTGCACCGGAAGACCAGCCCCGATCTGTTGAGGCGGCTGAGGAAGCACCACTCACGGCCGAACAGCTTGAAATCGCCGAGCAGATGATTAATGCCTTCTACTCGTTTGACCCAGAGCTTCTCAGTCCGTTTTTGACCGAAGTTGGCGATGAAGGGTCCAGACTCCTCTGGTACCAAGGGTGGGCCGAAGGCGGAAACTACAAAATCGTTAGCAGAGCGCCGTGTGCCCTCGGTGAAGCTGATAAAATCAATTGCCCGATCACCGTAGAGGACGATCCCGTCCTGGCGCTTGGATCGGATTTCAAAGTCACGGATACTTTTACGATCAGTTTCGATGGAACCACTATCGTCAGCGTTGAAACAAGCTCGAACGATCAGCCCATCTACTATCAGGCGTCCGCATGGGTGCGGGAGAATTTACCGGAAGTCATGGAAGGTCCCTGCAAAGGCTTCTTTGCCGATGGTGAAACGCCGGGGGACTGCGCACGAGCGATGGCGGACGGATATGCACAGTTTGCAGCAAGTGAAGATTTTCCAGAGTAAACCGGCCGGGCCATAAGCTGCGCCTGAGCCATGGAGGGCGAAGAAGCGGCAAAGGCTAGTCAGCAGTTGCCGCGACAGGCTCTTCCTCCAGCAGGCGTCTGAACCGGCGCTTGATCAGCCGGTCTTCAAGGAGCCGTCCAACAAGGTAGATGACGGCAAAGATACCCGCAAAGACATAGGCTGGCGTGGGCGAGTGTTTGCGGTCTTCTTCCTCTTCTGCTTCTTCCTCGGTGCCTTCGCGCCCCGAAGCGTCGCTCGCGTCTTCCTCTTCGTCGTCCGGTTGCTTGGGTTCGGGCGCCCCGAGAAATTTGTCGATGGGGTGCAGCTCTACGACCTGCTCCTCATCCTCTTCTTCTGCAACGTCGGCGGATCGTTCGGAGGACCGGTCAGCATTGCTGCCCCCGTCATGAAGCATGTTCACGGCGACAGCGAACTGGGCAAAAGCCAGAAACACCAGCGGTGCCAGGAAGCAGGCCAGCAGCGCGCGGCTCTTCAACGCGTATCTCAGAACAGGTTGCGTCTCCCCGGTTTCAACCCACATGATACCGCCATCGAAGATTGACATCCTGTCCTGCGCGGCCTGATCTTTTTTGGTGAAGGTCAGCGTTTCTGCATTGCGTTCATATGAAGTCCCCTGCGCGTCAAACAGGGGGTCCAATCGATCGAAGGCTTCCTTGCCGGACATTCCGGGCGCGAGCGCCAGCGTGCCCCGAATATGCCAGATCCAATCGAAAAATCGCAAATTCAGCCTCGCCTCTTCCGGACTGCTATGATGGAGTGCATCAAAGACGGCGAAGTGATCTCGGATGAAGTGCTGGCCGCGAACCGGATGTCGCGTGCGACCTTTACCAACATAAAGTGGTTCATATGATTATTCAGCCGGCACATTGGGGGCAGGCTTACCGATATATTTCTTTATCGACTTCCAGCCTTCCGTGAATGGATAAGCCATCTGTTCACGGATCGACATTCGCCGTCCACCTTCCATTCCGAGCTCTTCTGCTTCACCATCCACGCAAGTTCCAAACATGCGATCGATGAAGATAAAGATGCCCGCATAGTTGCTACGTGACGCTTCGAAGTCCTGCGAATGGTGCACGCTGTGATGCTCGGTCGTGTTGAAGATGTAGCGCCACCACAGCGGTGTGTTGAACCTAACATTGGTGTGCATGTAGATGCCGACGCCCAGACGGAGCGCCCCGGCGAGCAGGAACGCGCGCGGCACAAAGTCAAAGAAGCCGCCAATGCCAAGACCAATCAGGAACAGCTCAACCGGGTTACCCACAGCGCCCTTATTTATGTTGAATTGCGTGATGTAGTGGTGAACCGCATGGGGAAGCCATAGGGGATGCCAAACGTGCATTCCGCGGTGCATCCAGTACTGAACGAAATCGAAAATGAAGACAATCAAAAATGCCTGCAGGAGCAGTGGAAGTCCTGTGAACCAGGCAAAGGTGTCCCAGTTAAACTGGCTCAGAATGCCGTCGATGATCACATCACTACCAATATAGCTATCGACCATGCGAAGGATGGTATAGCCGAGCGACACATAGAACAGGTCTGTCGCAAACTCCTTCCAGGTCAGTGTCCAGCTTTCATAACGTGGGCTGACCCACTCGAGTGCGAGCATCAAAACCCGGAAGCCGATACCGATCGCAAAGGCTGTTGAGGCAACTGCGATATCGTTCGGAGCATAGTACCAAAACCCGATCAGCGAGAACAAGACGACGGGTTGAAACCAGGAGAAAACAAAACGCTTGATCGGGCCGCCCTGAACCCGGCCGATATTGTCCCAGCCGATGATCACCGGTGCCTGGGTTCCGATCATTCTGTTACCTACGCGAGTCCCGTTCATGTCATCTGCCCCAAAATCTCTGTCAAAATGCCGAAGACTCTATTCTTGCCAGTCTAGTGATAAGTCCCCGCTCACGTCTACGCGATCGGTTCGCGAAGTGCGTTTTTCTCAAATATTCTCAACTATTGCCTGTTTGTCAGACCGTTATGACCGAGAATTTGGCAAGAATTACCGTGCTACAAGTGAGACAAAGACGCAGCCTCAACCTGACGGTGTAGAGAGGCGTGCGGGCCTATACCTCAGATTGATTCGTCCGACGCAGGGGCAGGATCAGAACGCCCTTTCAGCCAATCGCGCACCCCGTAGACCGGGAACAGAAACTGCTCGATGATCGACAGCCGCCGACGCTCATCCTGTCCAACAATCGCCGACTCGCCCTCGCGATACGTGCCAAAAATTCGATCGAACAGGATCATTGCATTGGAATAGTTGCAGCGGGTCTCTTCATAGCCGACCGAGTGATGCAGGCTGTGATGACGGATCGTGGTGAACACGAAGGAATAGAAACCGGGCGGATTGGCGCGGACATAGCCGACAATCGCTCCCAGCACGTTGACCGCGCAGAAAATCGCCAGGAGGTCAAAGTCAAACAGGCTGACTACGCTGAGGGTCACAAGGAAAAGCTCGATCGGATTGCCGACATAGCCCTTCATCGCGTTGAGCTGGGTCAGGTGATGATGCGGGGCATGGGTGAGCCAGAGCGGGTGCCAGTTATGCATCAATCGATGCATCCAGTACTGACCGAACTCGATAATCGCCAGAACCAGGAAGGCCTGCACAACGATCGGCAGATCCATCAGCCAGGGCGTGGCGATGCCCAGCGATTCCTTGATCGACATGAGCGGTGTTTCAGCCAGCGTCGATGAGGCCCATGAAATCGCTGTGTAGCTCAGAAAGAGATAAAACAGGTCAGTTGCGAACTCACGCCGATTAATGCGCCAGCCTGGATGTCGCTCGAACACGAGTTCCATGATCTGTATAAAGGCAACGGTGATCAATCCCGCGAGCGGAAAGGCCAGCGAGTGCCACCTCCAGCTGTCGGGGGCCAGGCTCCAGAAGAGAACAACGGCAAGAACCGTCGCCGGCGGCAGAAGATTGATCAGCCTTGCCTTGAAGGACGTATCTGCATCCATCGAAGGGCTGTAGACAACGTGCTCAGACGAGGCTTCGCTACCAGCATCCAAATCACTCTTCTGTCCAGAGTGAGCCGCACTCGTCGATGGTCTCTCCATACTCAGTCTCCAAAACTGATAGACCGTGCGAAAGCTGGCGACCGTCACCTCGTCAAGGCAACCTTTAGCAAAGTGGTCTCGTTACCAACCGCACGCTCATTGTTTGCGCATCGCGCGATGAGCTTCGCCGCGAGATGTGGCAGAGCGCCCACGATATTACCAATCATCTCATTAGTAATAGCATCATCCTGCCAAACGCTCACTAAGAAGTTGTGCTTAAACGCGGAAGGGATTGAGACATGGGTTATGGAATTCGCAGCGTAGGGAAGATCGCAGTTTGTGCCTTTGCGCTGGTGCTGGCGGCTTGTTCACCGACATCAGAAGAGGCAGCGGAAGCGCCTGAGGAGTTCAACATTGGTTGGTCGATTTATGCCGGCTGGATGCCTTGGCCCTATGCTCAGCAGACCGGTATCGTCGACAAGTGGGAAGAAAAATACGGTATTGAAATCAACATCATACAGGTCAACGATTACGTAGAATCGGTGAACCAGTATACGGGCGGACGCCTGGATGGTGTCACCGTCGCCAATATGGACGCGCTGACCATTCCTGCAGCGGGCGGTAAGGACACCACAGCTTTGATCGTCGGGGACTATTCCAACGGCAATGATGGCATCCTGCTAAAAGGGACTGATGATCTGGCGGCAATCGAAGGCCAGCAGGTCAACCTGGTCGAATTATCCGTTTCCCACTATCTGCTCGCGCGCGCGCTCGACTCGCTGGATATGCCTCTGACCTCAGTTAATACGGTGAACACTTCGGACGCCGACATTGCCGGGGCGTTCACCTCTCCGGAGCTAACTGCGGCTGTTGCCTGGAACCCGCAGCTCTCCAGCATGAAGGCCATCGAAGGCGCAAACCTGGTGTTCAGCTCGGCAGACATTCCGGGCGAGATTGTCGACCTTCTTGTCGTCGATACTGCCACACTCGAGGCTAATCCGGAGCTTGGCAAAGCACTTGTCGGCATCTGGTATGAGACGGTTGCGTTGATGGTTCAGCAAGACGAAGACGGCGCTGCAGCGCGTGCTGCCATGGCGCAGCTTGCAGGCGCGACGCCGGAAGAGTTTGAAGGTCAGGTCTCAACCACCTTCCTTTACGCCGATCCTGCTGACGCTGTCGCGGCGACCTCGTCTCCTGATCTGATCGAAACAATGACACTGGTGCGCGATTTCAGCTTCTCACAAGGCCTGTTTGGTCAGGGTGCAAGTGCCGCTGAAACGGTTGGCATGTCATTCCCGGGCGGTGAAACCATAGGTGATGCTGAGAATATCACGCTGCGGTTTGATACGACTTACATGCAAATGGCCGCCGATGGAGACCTCTGAGCCAGACACGCAGTCCACTCGCAAAGGGTCGGTGCGTCTGGTCAACATGCGCATCGATCGGGGTAAGCGTATCCTTCTGGGTGCAATCCCGATTGTGCTGCTGCTGATCATCTACTTGTTTGCAGCCTCTAACCGGCACGCGATAAATCCAAATGACAAGATCCTGCCACTTCCCGGCGCCATGGTTGAAGCCATGTCACGGCTGGTCTTCGAACCAGATCAGCTTTCTGGCGAATACCTCTTTTGGGCAGACACGATTGCAAGCCTAAGACGTCTTGGCATGGGCCTTGGCATCTCCGCTTTGTCAGCGCTGATCGCGGGGTTATCGCTGGGTATCCTGCCGCCCGTTCGCGCAACCTTCGGCCCGCTTGTAACCGCAATTGCCGTTATTCCCCCGCTCGCGCTATTGCCGATACTATTCATCGCGTTCGGTCTTGGCGACACAGCCAAAGTTGCTCTGATCGTGATCGGCATTGCGCCGGTGATGATTCGCGATGTCGCAGGACACGTCTCAGCCATACCGCGAGAACAGATTATCAAGGCCCAAACTCTTGGCGCGAGCAGTTGGCAACTCATCCTTCGAGTCGCCCTGCCCCAGGCGATGCCGCGTTTGATCCAGGCAACACGATTGGCGCTTGGCCCGGCATGGGTGTTTCTGATCTCCGCTGAGGCCATCGCTTCGGATATCGGTCTCGGCTACCGCATCTTCCTGGTGCGACGTTATTTGTCGATGGACATCATCCTTCCCTATGTCGCGTGGATCGCTCTGCTGGCGATTGCCATCGATATGATGCTGACATGGTCAAGCCGCAGGTTTTACCCCTGGGCCCATGGTGAAGCGCGATGACGACGCTTCTCAGCTTCCGAAATGTTGGTCTGGAATACGGGCCCAAGATTATTCTGGAACGTATCAATCTAGAAATTGAGGCCGGCACTTTCGTGTCAATTATCGGTCCATCCGGCGCTGGTAAGAGCAGCCTTCTTCGCCTCGTGCTCGGTCAAGACGCGCCAAGTCGAGGCCGAATACTGCTCGACGGCGAACCCTTCAGGTCTGAATGTGGTCCGGATCGCGGCGTCGTTTTCCAACGCTATTCAGTGTTCCCGCATCTAACAGTCCTGCAGAATACAATGTTCGGGTTGGAATGCCGGAAATCCCCACTCCTCGGTCGCCTCTTTGGAGCATCACGGCGTGAGGCCGCGACTGAAGCAGAAGAGATGCTCGATGCGGTTGGCCTCAGCGCCAGTCTGCATCAATACCCGGCGCAACTCTCAGGCGGGATGCAGCAACGCCTTGCCATCGCGCAGGCCTTGATAAAACGCCCTCGCATCCTTCTGCTTGATGAACCTTTTGGCGCGCTCGACCCCGGCATTCGAGCCGATATGCAGGCGCTCACCCGGCAATTGTGGAAAGAATACGCCCTGACCGTGATTATGGTGACCCACGACTTGGATGAGGCCTTCTCGCTGGGAACACGCGTTCTAGTCCTCGATAAATTTCGCCATGACCCTCATGCGCCCGACCGATTTGGGGCGACAGCCGTCTACGACCTCTCGCTGACCAGGAAAGCTCCAAAGGAAGCAGCCCAGGAAGCCGGTATTACCATTGACGAAATTCGTAATAATTTATAAATGACACCTATGAGTAAAAAGCACCTGAACCTCACACGCCTCAGCATGAGCCTGCCGGAAGAATTGCTCACCGAGCTCGACGCAATGATCGCTGAACGCGGCCTGCCCTCACGCTCGCAACTCATTGCAGAACTCATGCGCCATTCACTGGCTGAGTATGAAGCCCTTGCGAGGCCTGAAGGCATGTTGGCGGGGACAATTACGCTTGTTTATCGCGGCAATCAGGGCCTTGTTCGCCAACAGCTAATGCAGACCCAAGCGAGCTTCCTGAAAGAAGTGATCTCTTCTCAGCATGTTTTTCTCGAAGATGATCAGTCCCTGGAAGTGCTTCTGGTGCAGGGGCCTGCCAAACAGCTCAAGGCCCTATGCGATGCCTTGCAGGCCATTCGCGGGGTGCAACAGCTCAAGCTGTTTACAACAACAGCCTTGTTACCACAGCTCCACGATCTGGAGACACCAGCCGATCAAACAGAGAGTGCGGCGCCGCAACCAGACAGTAAGAAACAAGGATTTGCAGCATGACCCAGCGTCTTGGCGACCCGAAGGCTGCACAGGAACATGCCCGCGCTATGGCTGGCACACAGGTTGAGGCGATGCCGCAACTCCCCCCGGTTGCAGATGATTTGCCCGATGGCGTCTCCTCTGACGACCTGCTCTGGGAAGAGACCATTGCAGCAGGTGGCTATGCCATTCGGCGGGTTAATCGCGGCGCGCGTCTTCGCCTGATTGATCTGAAAGGCGATGCCTGCGCCTCGTTTCAGATCTTCAACGCGGAGATGCCAACCGAACGGCTCAATGTCGCCGACACGCTGAAGGTCCAATGGACCGCCTATATGGGCCCAGGCAAGCTGCTGCTGTCCGATATGGGCCGCGTGCTGATGAGTTTTCTGGAAGACGATGCGGGCACGCATGATTGTATTTGCGGTACATCAAATGAGGAACTGAGTTCAGCCAAGTACGGCAAAGGCGAGAAAGCGGGAAGATACTTCCTGAACGGGCGTGATCGCTTCCTTCTCGGTGTTGGCAAGCATGGGTTAGGGCGCAAGGATGTCCATCCATGCGTCAACCTCTTCAAGGGTGCCAAGGTCGAGGAAGACGGCACGATCACGCCGCAGATCGGCCCCTTCGACCCAGGGCGCAGTGTCATCCTGCGCGCTGAGATGGACCTGATGCTGGTCATCGCAAATTGCCCTCATGTGCTTGATCCGCGCGATGACTGGACGGTCACACCGCTGCGCGTCACCGCATGGCGGGGGCCGGTCGCGCCCGAAGACGATCCTGTGCGCAACGCCACACCCGAAGGCTTCCGGGCCTTTCTCAATGTTGAAGACTATTACCGTCGATGAAAGGACCAATCGCGATGACGACTGCTTCCACTCTTGATCCCGCTACCGACCCACACATCGCCGGCCTGCCCGGCTCAGTCGTCTATGATGAAGTCGTTTCAGCGCGGCACTTTTGGGTCCACACGGTCAAGAAAGGTCAGACACTGCGGATTGTAGACCTTGAGGGCAATCAAGCCGTTGACCTGCTCATCTATTCCGAAGCCGATGACGCAGAGCGCTACAGCGCGCAAGATACGGTCGCTGCGCAAGGCAATCTGTTTCTGCGCGAAGGCGCGGTCTTGCGATCAAATGAAGGGGCTGCGATGATGACGATCACGGACACCTCGGTCGCCTATCATGACACGATCGGCGGTGCCTGCTCGGTTGAGTCAAATGCCTTGCGCTATGGCCACCATACAAAGTCACAGCACGCCTGTGTGGAGAACTATCTCAAGGCGAGCCTGCCCGAAGACCGCACCAAGCGAGACATCGTTTCCAATATCAATTTCTTCATGAACGTTCCGGTGATGGAGGATGGTTCTCTTGGCATCGTTGACGGTATTTCCGCCGCTGGACTGACCGTCGATTTGCTCGCCGAAATGGACGTCACCGTGATGGTATCGAACTGCCCGCAGATCAATAATCCCTGCAACGGCTTCAACCCAACTGCGGTTCGTATGATCGTGAGCGCATGACGTTCGACACCGTCCTGATTGCAAATCGAGGCGCAATTGCGACCCGGATCATCCGGACCCTGCGCGATATGGGATTGCGCTCTGTCGCTGTCTATTCAGAGGCAGATGTCGGCTCGCTCCACGTCTCGCAAGCCGACATAGCGGTTTGTATCGGCCCGGCACCGGCGACTGAGAGCTATATGAATGTCGCGGCCATCCTGAAGGCTGCGCGTGAAACCGGAGCTGGCGCAATCCATCCGGGCTATGGTTTTTTGGCCGAGAACGCTGAGTTTGCAGCGGCCTGCGCCGCCGAGGGGATAGCCTTTATTGGCCCGACCCCGGAAAACATTCAGGTCTTCGGCCTCAAGCACAGTGCACGCGCCCTGGCCGCTGAACATGGCGTCCCCCTTGCTCCGGGCACTGACCTGCTAACCGACGCAGAAGCTGCCGTTCAAGCCGCAAAAGAGATTGAATATCCGGTTATCCTGAAAGCGACCGCCGGCGGCGGCGGCATCGGCATGCGCATCTGCGCGGATGAGCAAGATGTGCTCGAAGGCTTCGCCACCGTGACCCGACTTGGCGAAGGAAACTTTGGCGATAGCGGCGTCTTCCTTGAACGCTATGTTGCCAACGCACGCCATATCGAGGTTCAGATCTTCGGAGACGGTACCGGTCGGGTAATCCAGCTTGGCGAGCGCGACTGCTCGCTGCAACGACGCAACCAGAAAGTCGTGGAAGAAGCGCCAGCACCCAACCTTCCCGATGCGGTCCGCGCCGAGCTTTTCTCAGCCGCTGTAAAACTCGGTGAAGCTGCACGCTATCTTTCTGCTGGAACAGTGGAATTTCTCTATGATAGTGATCGCGAGCAAATCTATTTTCTGGAGATGAATACCCGCCTACAGGTCGAGCATGGCGTGACCGAAGAAGTTATGGGCGTCGATCTGGTTGAATGGATGGTCCGCGCGGCATCTGGCGACTTTGACTTCATGACATCAGAGCCGCAGCGCCCAGACGGCCATGCTATTCAAGTCAGGCTGTATGCTGAAGATCCCGCGATGGATTATCGCCCGACCTCAGGCTTGCTGACCTCTGTTGAATTCCCTGCCGATACGCGCACCGAAACCTGGGTCATGGCCGGTGTGGATGTCAGCGCCTGGTATGATCCGATGCTCGCGAAACTGATCGTCCATGCGCCAACCCGTACAGACGCGATCAAGGCGATGCAAACAACGCTCGAGGAGAGCCATATTGGCGGCATTGAAACCAATCTGCGCTGGCTGCGTTCGGTCATTCAGGACGAAGCATTCAGCCGCGGCGATGTCTCAACACAGCTCCTTGGCAGCATAGACCACACACCCCGCAGCATTCGGGTCTTGAGCGGTGGCACCTCAACGACGGTTCAGGATTGGCCCGGGCGATTGGGTCTATGGGCGGTGGGCGTCCCACCCTCGGGGCCGATGGATGATCACGCCTTCCGGCTTGGCAATCGACTGCTCGGAAATCCAGAGGGCGCGCCCGGACTGGAGGTCACTGTCAGTGGCCCAACACTGGAGTTTTCGGCAGCCTGCCGTATCTGCCTCACCGGAGCGGATTTTGAAGCAGCGCTTGACGGCGTGCCTGTCAAACGCGGCCTTGTGATCGAAGTAGCGATGGGGCAGACACTCACCCTTGGCCGCGTTCGCGGCGCCGGAATGCGCGGCTATATCCTGTTTGCTGGCGGCCTCGACGTACCAGACTATCTCGGCAGCACGAGTACGTTCGAGCTGGGCCAGTTTGGCGGGCATGCAGCGCGGCGGCTGCTTCCCGGAGACACGCTCCATATCGGCGAAGATCCCGGACGAAAACCAGTCCATGCAGAGCCCCTGCCCGACCTCGACAAAAGCTGGACTCTACGCGTTCTCTACGGGCCACATGGTGCACCTGACTTCTTTACAGATGACGACATCACCATGATCGCAGAAGCAGACTGGCAGGTGCACTACAATAGCAATCGCACCGGCGTGCGCCTGACCGGACCCAAGCCGCAATGGGCGCGAAAAGACGGCGGTGAGGCTGGACTTCATCCCTCTAATATTCACGACAATCCATACGCCATTGGCGCCGTCGATTTTACCGGCGATATGCCAATCATCCTTGGCCCGGATGGTCCCTCTCTAGGCGGGTTTGTCTGTCCGTTCGTGATTATTGCTGCTGACCGCTGGAAGATTGGCCAACTTGCACCCGGTGATAGGGTCAAATTCGTCCCGGTTACGATAGAGGACGCCGCAACACCAGAACACCATGCGCCAGCGCGCAATCTCTCAACGCTCTCGCCGATACTCCATTCAAGTCCGGCTCAGGCCGACGGGCGACCCCAAGTCGTTTACCGCCAGCAGGGCGACCGCAATATACTGGTCGAGTATGGTCCTATCGTCCTCGATATTGAGCTGCGCATCCGCATACATGCGCTTATCACCGAACTTGAGCGCATGGCCTTGCCCGGTGTCATCGACATCGTTCCAGGCATCCGCTCGCTGCAACTTCACTTCGATGGTGAGACCCTCGACCAGAGCAGCGCTTTAAACGCGCTCATCGAAGCCGACGATCGGCTTGGTAATCTGGACGATTTTTCGGTGCCGTCCCGTATCGTGCACCTCCCGCTCAGCTGGCGCGATCCAGCAACCACGGAGACGATCGAAAAGTACATTGGGACAGTTAGAGATGACGCCCCTTGGTGCCCAGACAACATCGAGTTCATTCGGCGCATCAATGGTCTAGAGGATGCTGACCGGGTTGAACAAATCGTGTTTGACGCAAGCTATCTGGTGCTTGGCCTTGGGGATGTCTATCTCGGCGCACCTGTCGCAACCCCGGTGGATCCGCGTCATCGTCTCGTCACGACCAAATACAATCCAGCGCGGACATGGACGCCGCCAAATGTCGTTGGAATTGGCGGCGCTTATATGTGCATCTATGGCATGGAAGGTCCCGGCGGGTACCAGCTCTTTGGCCGCACGATACAAGTCTGGAATACGCATCGCCAGACCGATGCCTTTACCGGCGGCAAGCCCTGGCTTCTGCGCTTCTTCGATCAAATTCGCTTCTTTGAAGTCAGCGCCGAAGAGCTGGCAGAATGGCGCCAGGAATTTCCCCTTGGCCGCCGGTCTATCCAGATCGAAGAGTCCGAATTCCGTTTGGCTGATTACCGCGCATTCCTCGCAAACAATGCGGCGTCCATTGCGGATTTCGAAGCGAGCCGCCAAACCGCCTTTGATGCTGAGCGCGCCGAATGGCAGAGATCAGGCGAGTTTGACCGCGTAACCGACCTGATCGAAGAGGACCAAGCTGGCAAGGAAGAGACGGCCGCAATCGACCTGCCTGATGGCACAGACCTGATTGAAGCCCCAATGGGCGGCAGCGTCTGGAAATTATTGGTTGCGCCGGGCGACAAGGTTGCAAAAGGCGACGTGATCGCTGTCATCGAAGCGATGAAGATGGAGTGCCCTTTGGAATGTCCTGAAAGCGGATCAATCGCAGCCCTTTACATACAAGAGCGCCAATCGGTGCAGCCGGGTTCCCCCATCCTGGCACTCAGGCGCCAAGCATGATGGATCTGGAACATCTCAGCGCAGCAGAAATCGCAGCTTCGGTAAATGAAGGCCGCTCCAGCGCGGTCGCCGAGGCCAGAAAAACACTCGCGCGCCTTGCGCAATATGATGAGGTTCAGCCGCAGATCTGGATCAGCAAAACTGCTCCAGATGAACTGCTGGCCGCAGCCGAAGCCGTGGACAAGCAAATCGCGGCGGGCGCGCAATTGCCGCTCGCCGGTGTTCCTTATGCGGTCAAGGACAATATCGACGTCATGGGCCTGGAGACGACAGCAGGCTGCCCTGCCTTTGCTTACCAGCCCTCAGCATCCGCAGATGTTATCGCACGTCTCAACGCTGCTGGCGCGATTTGCGTTGGCAAGACCAATCTTGATCAGTTCGCAACCGGTCTGGTCGGCACGCGCAGTCCCTACGGCATACCCTGCAATGCCTATAACCGCGCATTTGTCAGCGGCGGATCGAGCTCAGGTTCAGCCATCGCCGTCGCAACCGGCCTTGTCGCCTTTGCGCTGGGAACAGATACAGCCGGCTCTGGCCGAGTCCCGGCTGCGTTCAATCATTTGATCGGTTTCAAACCAAGCAAAGGGCGCTGGAGCACGCGCGGCCTCGTACCGGCATGCCGCACCGTCGATTGCATTACAGTCTTCACCGCAAAGGCGAGCGACGCCCGCGCTATTGATCAGGTGATCGCAGGTTTTGATGCTGACGACCCATACTCCAAACCTCTCAGTGATCGCCCTCTACAGGCAAAACGGATCGGCGTTCCCCGCCGCGATCAACGCGTCTGGTTTGGTGACAGTCAATCAGAGTATTTCTACGATCAGGCCATCGACACGCTGTCAGCGAGCGCTGAAATAGTCGAAATTGATATCGCCCCTCTGCTTGAGGCTGCCCGTCTGCTCTATAGCGGGCCATGGGTTGCCGAACGCACCGCCGCGCTCTCTGACCTGCTTGATCGTGATCCCGGCGCCATTGATGAAACCGTGCGGACCATCGTCGCCGGGGGCGCAGAGATCAGCGCGGTCGAGGCTTTCAAGGGGCAATACCGCCTTGCCGCACTCAAGCGCGAAACGGATCAGCTATGGGAACGCCTTGATGCACTCGTCTTCCCGACAACGGCGACAACCTATCGCGTCTCGGAATTGCAGGCCTCGCCAATCGCCCTGAATAGCAATCTTGGATACTATACCAATTTCGTGAACCTGCTCGATATGGCTGCGGTTTCGGTACCGGCGGGCACGCGCTCTAACAGAACCGGCTTTGGCATCACTCTGATCGGCCCAGCTGATACCGATCATGGCTTACTGGCTATGGCCGACGACTTTCTTAACACGGCCGACCTGCCCGGTCCGCCACCACTGGATACGGAGGAATTTATGGAAACTGTGAAACTATCGGTCGTTGGGGCTCACCTGAAAGATATGCCACTACACTGGCAGCTGACCTCAAGAAATGCGACCTTTGTCGGGGCGTTTGAAACAGCGCCAACCTATCGCCTGTACGCGATGGATACGGTGCCGCCAAAGCCTGCTCTGGTTCACAGCGAGGACGGTACCTCAATCCCTGTCGAGGTGTATGAACTCGACCTCGCCGCCTTTGGCAGCTTTGTCGAAGAGGTGCCCGCACCGCTCGCAATCGGAACTGTCACGCTCAGCGATGGGTCAAGCGTCAAGGGCTTCGTTGCCGAACCAAGGGCCACGGACGGCGCGCTCGATGTCACGGACTTAGGTGGCTGGCGGAACTACATCGCCTCCAAGCAGGCATAACAACAAAGCCAGCTGGTATTGACCGCTCGATAGCATCATCGGGCGGGACGTCGATCAGAGGTATTCCAGCAAGTGAAGGCTGAACAAGGCCGCCTGTTTGGCAGCGATGGGGCCAAGCCTCAAATAGTCATCGTTGGGCGCTTCCTGCGCTACATTGCTGCCCGCGCGCACGACAATGAACGGGACGCCAAGCATCACGCAGGCATGGCCAAGCGGTCCCGACTCCATTTCCATGATATCGGTCTTCATAACCGTCCGAAGCATGTTGATCCGTTGCTCGGTGACGCCGAACAGATCTGAAGAGGCCACGACGCCAAGGCGTGCTTCAACATTGTAAGTCTCGCCATTCGCCGTGACTTGCGGCCCCGCATAGCTTGCAATGGCCTCCTTTGCTGCGTTCAGAAGCATCGGCGATGGTGACCAGCCATTGTCTTCCTCTGCGCCGTTTACCGGACTGTTCATCGGTCGATAGACCATGCCTTCTTGCGTCAGGCTGCCATAATCGTGTTCATAGTTCACCGTCGAAACAATCACATCACCGGTTCGCAGGTCTTGATTGATCCGGGCTCCGGTTCCGCTCATCAGTACAAGCCGGGGCTTGAAGTGCTGGATGAACAGTGTGCTTGTGACGCCAGTATAGGTTTTCCCAATTCCGGTGATCGCGACCACGACCGGTTTGCCGTGTATGGTGCCCTGCCAATATGGAATGCCCCATAGCTCATCTTTCTGCGCCTCTGGCATGGCATCGATGAAAGGCGGAATTTCCTGTGGGACAGCCCCGACAATCAGGATTGTATCAGTCGGCTCATAATGGGTTGGCACATCGGGGGCCGTTTGTTCAAACTCAGGTCCAAGATGCAGCCCCCAATATGGATCAAATTCGGTTTGATCAGTTTGCTGGGCCGACGAGATCGAGCATGCCGCCAGACAACAGACCGAAAAGATGAGACTGATAAGTTTCGACATGCTGGACCCCTGTCTGCCTTTACAGACTGACAGCGTCTCGAAATTTCCCGTTGAAACAAGCGCTGACAGCCAAGGCTGGAAGAAAACGACTGGATCGACTGAGAACGGTGCAACAGTGTGGGCGATACACTATCAGGTGTGCCGGGCCTGCAAACCTACTATGTCGGCGCCGCAGAAGGCTTCAAGAAGAACGCAGGCAAGATCCTTCAGCGCAGATCATCATCGCTTTAAACAGCGATATCGCGAATTGTGTCACTCAGTATTCGGGTCACAATCTCTTTCGCCTTCGCTGGGGAATAACCGATCTCAAGGCGTAACCTTTGATAGGTTCCAAAACACATGGCGATATCGAGAACTGCAACAAGATCGGTATCACCTTGAAGCTCTTCCGGGATCAAAGCTTCGATGACAGACCGCTCCGATTTCAGGTACCGATTGTAATGCTGCATTAGCGACGGAGATTGAAACCGGCGCGAATTGGTACACAAACGAAGATACAGCGTATCCTCAAAAACTTGCAGTCGGCGGTTCAGGTGTTCGCTGAGCTGACCTTTCCAGTCTGTCGACACGTATGGACGCATGAAGATAGGCATAAATTTGCTTTCGCAAACATTGGCGATCTCTTCGTAGAGACTCTCCATATCTTCAAAATGACGATAAACAGTGCGCAAACTGACCTGCGCAAGATCGGCAACACGTTGAGCTCCGGGGTTGATCATACCGCCCTTAACGAGGGTCAATACCGCCTCAATTATTCTCTCACGGCTACGCTCGGAACGCGCACGCCGACCGTCTAACGCTGCCATACCCATTTCGGAGGCTTGATTTCTCAGGCTTGGCTGACTCTTTTCACTCAATCTTTGTCTCTGCTTGTACTTGCTCTTATTTTTCCCAACGTAGCAATCACTACGCCCGACACCTAACAGGCTTTGAATATATTGTCTTCATAGCGCTGTTTCAAAGTCCCTTGAAGACGCAGCTTCTCGACACAAACACGGTCTTTCGGAACTGGGCATCAACTTAGCCCGCCGAAAACTAATGCCAAATAGAATGCCATAATAAAATCACTCAGCAGTATGAACCACCTCTAAAGAGACAAACCAACCCTTGCTGCGGCGCAATAGTTCCGGACTTTTAATAATTGTTTTAATTGAATTTTTTCTCAAAACTCCATGAGAAAGCACCATGCTCTTAAACCGTTTCAAGCCTGGATAAAGGATTTAGCTAAACTTCTTTTATTTTGACACATGATCTGCTAATTTCTGCTTAAGCATTTTGATGGGCTGGATACGCCCATTGCAGCTGTCACTAGAAAAGTCGCCTCAAAGAAGGCGTATACGGAGGAAACCAATGAAATACGCACCTCGTGCAGCCTTTAGCCGTTATGCTGGCGCTTCTGTTGCCACGCTGGCACTCGCCACATCCGTCGTCGCACAGGAAGAGGATACTGATCGCACATTGGGAACCGTTTTGGTCACAACTCAAAAGGTTGAAGAGTCGATTCAGGACGTCCCGATCGCGGTGACGGCCTTCGATGAGAGTGCCTTGGAAAAGCTGCAACTCGCTGGTGGGCCGGATCTTGTTAAAGCCATACCGAACGTCTCTTTCTCGCAAACAAATTTCGGCGGCTTCAACTTCAAGATCCGCGGTATCGGTGCCGACGTCACCGCACAGTCTGGTGACGCTGGAGTTGGCATCCACCAAAATGATATTCCACTAAGCGGCGCCAGATTTTTCGAAGCTGAATTCTTCGATGTCGAACGTGTTGAAGTTCTGCGCGGGCCCCAGGGCACGCTTTATGGTCGCAACGCCACCGGCGGCGTTACTAATATCATCACGGCCAAGCCCGTCCTGGAAGAGTTTCAAGCCAACGCTCAGCTGAGCTATGGTAATTACGAAAGCATAAGAGCCAAAGGCATGGTGAATGTGCCGATTGGTGATAGGGTCGCGCTGCGCGTCGCCGGTTCCTACCTGACACGTGACGGGTACGCGACCAATGAAGCCACGGGAAATGACGTCGATGATCGTGATCTCTACAGCGTTCGAGCGACACTGGCTGCTGAACCAACAGATCGTTTGCGTGGGTGGATTTCAGTTGAACACTTCGAAGAAGATGACACCCGTCTGCGGTTTGGTCGTCAACTCTGTGACAAGGACCCATTCGACACCAGCTTTGCCGGAATCCCAATCAGCGCCGCTGATCAAACCGTAACGTCGCAGGGATGTCTTGGTGGAGAACCCGTCCTGGAAGGGCTTGGTCAATCAACAAATTCCGCATCAACCCTATCCGGCGGACTTGCTATTCTGTCGGGTCTCGTCAACGGCGACGTTTTTACAATTCCAACCTCGACGGATTTGCGAACCGGATATTCGCAATTTGACCCTGATTACCAAGCAGAACAGACACTCTTCTCATGGAATGTTGAGTACGATCTCACCGATTCGCTTTCACTCACCTATCTCGGAAGCTATTTCGAATCAGAGATCTTCTCGGCAAATACCTTTGGCTCCGGTGAAGCAGGCGTTCCATACAATGATCTCTCGGCTGTTCCGCCAGGCTTCAATCCGGCTGCTGATCTCTACAATGCACTCTTCCCCGGCGGGTTCGTGACCGATCCACAGCTTGGCACATCGAACTTATTTACCAGTTCAGGGTCAACCGGATCGTCAACGGAAAACACATCGCATGAATTGCGCCTGCAATCCGATTTTGACGGACCGTTCAACTTCAATCTGGGCGCGATCAAGTTCGATACAGATGAAGCTGACCCAGACAATGCCCGCAATGGAACTTATGTGTTCTCCAACTCGATCACTGCCCTTGCTCAGCTTAACAACGCCCAGTTCGCTGCGACCGGTTCGGGCATCTTCCCGGGCACCGTTTCGATTGATCAGAGCGGTAATGGAGAGCCCCCTCTCTTCTCGAACGTAAACGGTGTCGGACGCAATTACTTCCGGTCGATCTCTCCTTTCAAGCTCGACTCCTTTGCTGTGTTTGGTGAGGGTTACTATGATCTCAGCGACGAGCTTCAGCTCACAATCGGCTTGCGCTACACTGATGATCAAAAGACACAACAACAGATTCCAAGCTTCCTGCTCACACCAGATGCGATCCGACCAGACCCTCTCGAGCCAACCGACACGCTGGAAGCTGACTTTCAGGAAACGACAGGTCGAATTGGTCTCGATTGGTCACCGGATCTTAGCTTTACACGGGATACGCTGGTCTATGCGTTCTACTCCAGAGGTTACAAAGGCGGCGGCCTCAACCCACCTCAGCCGGAGGAAAATCAGGGGATTGTAGGCGACACATTCGACCCGGAATTTATCAACTCTTACGAGATCGGTACGAAGAATACACTTGCGGCACCCGGCATAGGCGCCTTGCAACTTAATGCGACCGGTTTCTACTATGACTATGAAGGCTACCAAATCAGCCAGATCGTCAATCGTTCAGCCGCAAACATCAATATTGACGCCGAAATCTATGGTTTCGAGCTGGAATCAATTTGGAGCCCAGTCCCGTCATTGGTCTTCAATGCAAACCTCGGCCTGTTGAATACAGAGGTGCAGGATGCCTGGGCGGTCAATACGCGCGATCGCACCAATGGGCGAAGCGACCTTGTGGTCCTGTCAAACCCGACCAGCGGTTCAAATTGCGTTGTCTCTGCTCAGGGATATGCGACCGTTCTTGGAGCAATAGCGGCGGGGACTCCAAACCCCGCAACCGGGCAACCTATCCTGACGCCAGGGGCAACAGCGGGTCTCTGTTCTGGTCAGCTTGCAGGGCTTGCCCCATTGCTGGGTGTTCCAGATATTTCGTACACAAACTCGCAGGGCGAAACGGTAAGCACCGGGGGCCTGACACCCTTCTCGGGCGAGGCCGCCGATCTGTCCGGTAACAGTATTCCAGGCTCACCTGACACAACATTGAGTTTTGGGGCCGAATACACCTGGTCCGACCTTGGTGAAGGGGCTTGGGATCTATCGGCTCGCGCAGATTACTATTACCAGTCTGACAGCTTCGCTCGCATCTGGAATACACGGACCGACGAACTCGATAGCTGGGACAATCTCAACCTGTCGCTTCGCCTCACCAATCAGGAGCGCGGCTTCTGGATCGAGGTGTTTGGAAAGAACGTTACGGATGAGGAAGTGATCACAGGTCACAGTCTTGGGGATGATTCCGCAGGCCTGACCACGAACATCTTCCTGACGGAGCCCGCTACATATGGCGTCACGATTGCCAAATCGTGGTAGCCGTTTCGGGCATCAATGCGCAGGGGTGGACTTTCCTCCCATTCACCCCTGCGAACCTCTTATACGTTCTATGGGACTTAATGCGCACCATTTAATAGACTCCATTATAGTCTACCGCTAGCATGTTATTCGTCCAGGTAGCGATGGAAAATGCCGCGTGCATCCAGGTCTGTGACCAATACTGACGGAGTTGAGCTTGCAGGATAACATAGCCGACAGCAGTAAGACTGACGCGGGCACGGCGTCCTTACATCTGGAACCCTCAACGACAAACTCAGCCACACCTGCGCTGGGCCGTCTCACGCGCTTTGCATTTGGCTTTGGTGCCATTGCGCCAGGCGTGACTGTTGGCGCATTCGATTTCTTTCTATTGATATTTTACAGTCAAGTTGTGGGGCTGGACGCGCGGCTTGTTGGATTGGCGATCCTGATTGCGCTGGTGTTTGACGCGGTAAGTGATCCGATTGTTGGTTATTGGTCGGACAATTTGCATTCCCGTTGGGGCCGGCGCCACCCTTTCATGTATGGTTCCGCTATCCCTGTCTCAGTGAGCTTCTTCTTCTTGTGGACCCCGCCACAAGGCGCGAGCCAAACAACGCTGTTTCTCTATGTATTGACACTATCGGTTGTGATCCGCACTGCGATAACGTTTTACCGAACCCCGAGCACAGCGCTGGCACCGGATCTCACCCAGGATTATGACGAGCGGACGTCCCTCTACGGTTTACGCTACCTCTTTGCCTGGTTTGGCGGGAATGCATTGGTTGTACTGATGTTTTTCATACTGTTCCCGCAGTTTGTTACGGAAACAATCGAAGACGGTCGGTTTAACAAAGATGCGTACGAACTTTACGGATTAATCGGCGCAAGCATGATTTTTGTATCAATCGCCATGTCTTCGCTAGGCACCCATTCGCGGATCGCGCATCTCAATGCACCTCCTCCTGCGCGCAAGATGACCTTGGGTCTGATCTTCAGAGAGATGTTTGAAACGCTGGCCAACCGCTCATTCATTGCCCTCTTCGTTGCAGCGCTGTTCTATGCGGTTGCAAGCGGTGTCGTCGCATCGCTATCGCTTTATTTCTATACCTATTTCTGGGAATTCACAGACATACAGACCGGCGCGATCTTCCTTGGGACTTTCATTGCCGCGATCATCGGCTTTGTACTGGCCCCTATTGTGACCCGAACGATCGGGAAGAAACGCGGCGCCATGATTATCGGCCTGATCGCATTCGGGGGCGCGCCCCTTCCTATTGTGTTACGCTTGCTTGATGTCCTACCGCCAAACGGCACACCATTCGTATTCTGGTTTGTGACGATAACCAACATCGTCGATATTGGCTTGATCATTACCTTCCAGATCCTTTTCGCATCTATGATCGCGGATCTGGTCGAAGAAAGTGAGCTTAAAACAGGGCGACGATCCGAAGGCGTTTTCACGTCGGCTGAAACCTTCATTCGCAAATGCGTTCAAGGTTTTGGTGTCATGGCGGCAACAGTGGTCCTGGCCTTGGCGCAATTTCCGACCGGCGCTGACGTCACAGAAGTCAGCGACGAAGCCATCACACGCTTGGGCATATATTATGTACCGCTGGTCCTGACGCTATATCTGATAATGATCGCAGTGATTTCGACCTATAAAATTGACCGGGAAACACACGAGGAAAACGTCAGAAAGCTCAAGAAGTCCGCCTAGCCAGACCTCTCGCGAGCGCTGACATATGACAAATGCCAGCAAGCGCTTAAATGAACTTCTGGCTCGCATTATCGCGGACAAAAACATACTGCATTCTACCCTAGGCTAAGCGCCTGCCGTCTCGCGTGCGAGTACCTGACATCGCAGAAGCAGACGCCTTGTACTCGGATCAAGTTCGGAGCGGCGCTGTAAGCAGCGACGATTATCCCACAGGCAAACCAGCGAAAGGCTCGAGTCAGAAGGCAAGTTCGTATTCGTTCCTGTCTTCGTTGTGGTCTTTGTCGGCTTTGTCATAGCCGGTTCAACGGGACTGGTCCCGGCCATTCTCGTGCAGATTGGCACCGAGTTTTCGCGCTGGTGTCTGATTATCGCAATCGCCGCGCTCGGATGTAAAACGTCCCTCGGGACACTGGTGCATGTTGGCGCGCGACCGATCCTGGTTCTCTTTGCTCAAACATGTTTTCTGGCAGTGTTCATACTCGTTGGCTTGAGTATGTTTTTCTGAGCAAGCGTTGCACGTTTCATCTTCCGCCTGCCTTCGTGCTTACAGACGCATCTCACCGGCGACAATCGCCTGATGCGTTTGCTCTGAAAGCGGTTTGTAGACTCCTTGCTTAGCGTCCAGAACCCAAAGGGGATCAGCAACACTCGCAGGATCAAACCCTTCTTTCACGGCATCGACCTTGCGGAACTTGAAAGTCCCCGTGGTGTCGGCCTCTTTGCTTTCCCGAATAAAAATCGGCACGGCATAGGAAGGAAGATTGCCCAGCAAATGCTGCGCGAGCGCCGCGTAATCCACGCTGCCCTGAACGGTAATCGCGGCCATGCCCGCTCTGCCATCCGTCTTCGGCACCTCCACGCCGTATACGTTGGCCATCTCAATTCCGGCAAAACGCGACATGACGTCGGCGACTTCATTGGTCGCGACATTCTCGCCCTTCCACCTGAAGGTGTCGCCGATACGGTCGACGAAGTAGACATAGCCAAACTTGTCGCGGCGCATCAGATCCCCTGTCCGGAACCACTTGTCGCCTGTCTTGAAGACATCCGTCAGGATCTTCTTCTTTGTTGCGCCTTCATCATTATAGCCTTTGAAAGCGCCGCGCCCCTCATCATCAATGCGCCCGAGGACTTCCCCAACCTCTTCAGGCTTACACTTCTGACAGAACCCTTTTTTGTTTCGGATCGGCGCCTCAACCTCCACATCGAACTTTACAAAGGCAACACCGGTTACAGAGTCCAGAATTGGCGGCGATTGGCCGACAGCCCCGACCATGCCGTCCAGATTCAGGAACGAGACATTCCCCTCAGTCGATCCATACAGTTCTCGCATTGTTGGGACATTGAAACGTTCAACGAATTGGGCCCAGACATCACTTCTCAAACCATTGCCAACCCCGGCCCGTAATTTATGCTTTCGTTCCTTTGGGTGACCCGGCGAGTTTGCAAGGTATCGGCAAAGTTCCCCGATATAGACGAAGATGGTCGCGCCACTTTCATTGACATCGTTCCAGAAACTGCTCGACGAGAATTTGCGCCGAACATGCATGGTCGCGCCGCAGTACAACACTGATCCAATGCCCATTCCGCCAGCAGTGATATGGTAAAGCGGCAAACAATTATACACGATATCGTCGGATGTAATCTCGCCCAGAATCGGCGCCATGCGCATCGCACGCCTCAGGCGATCATGCGTAATCTTCGCAGCTTTGGGTAACCCGGTCGTCCCGGAGGTATAGATATAAACGCAGGTATCAGTTCCCGTTAGTGCTGCCCGGCCCGCCCGGTCTGGCCGTGCCTCCGACGAAGCTTCCAGAGCTGCTTTGAAATCCGCTCCGTGCACATTGTCAAAGTCCCAAAGCGCTGTCTCATTGTCGAGGTCAGACAAGATCATCTTGGCATTGGCGGACTGCTCGCCGCTTGCGATGATCGTGCGTGCGCCGACGATATTGATACAATGGGCAAGGCCCGCACCTTCCAGATTCGTATTGATCAACGCGGTCACAACACCAACCTTGGACAGCCCGATCCAGATCGCAACATAGTCGGGACAATTTTCCATAATCAGGGCGACCGTATCGCCCACGCCCAGATTATTTCGCAAAGCCCAGTCGGCGACCCGATTGGCGCGGGCGTCAAACTCACCGAAAGTCCATGTCTCACCCTCGAAAATGAACGCCAGTTTTTCACGATCCCGGTCGACCGTATTTTCAGCTTCATCAGAAACCAAAACGGAAGGCGCATTGTCCACCTCATCCATGATGGTTGTTACGCCTTTCATACGGCGGTAGAATCTGAAGTAGTTTGCAAGTTTGCTAAACATCGAGCGCGCTTTCCTCTCAAGCGTGATTTTCAATTCGGCCCTGCCGGCAATTTCACTTGGAAATGCTGGCTTTAAGACAGATATCTGGCCGGCGGCTTCATCATTCGCTTTTCTATATCCAGGAAATAGCCGTCCGAACAATCCTCTTATATTGGCATCTAAAGTGACACAATAAGGTTTTGCTGATCAGACCGTCCAATCTGTACTCATTGTCTGGTCTCAATGCCGTTTGGATTGGGTTTTGTTGCTCACGCTGCCGAGCGTCTTCGCCAGATGACCGCATCAATCACGCTGAGCAAAGTGGCCAGCAATAGAAACAGGATCAAGCGCGGGTCTCCCAAAAGGAGTTGCGGTGACACCGGGAAAGCGATGGTTTTCTCCAAAGCAGCCAGTTTGTAATCATGGCGGTCACCGAAGCTTGGATGCGAACTGATCTCCCACAAATCCCTGCGACTGCGATAGCGCATCAGCGCCGCTGACTCCCAATGCTCAGCCCCCTCAATCCCCGCGAGGTCCATGGCATTATTTACGGCTTGCCCAGCAAACAGGGGATGAGACGCTCTGCTGAAAAGTGCAGGCCACATATACTCCATATAGTGTGCCATCAGATCGCTAGCACTCGCATCTGGCCCGGTTGCCGACAGCTCGACCGGGTCATCCGCCATATCGATGATATTCACCATCACAAAGGATCGCCCATCATCCTCCTCAAAGAAGGTGCGGAAAAGTTCGACCGTCTCAGTGTCAGAGCCTCGCTCTTCCAAAGAAGCTATGATCTCATCGATTTCGCTTTGTGTGACAGGTCCGGACAAGGGCGTGTACCAGAGCCAGAACAGTGCATAGAATGTGAAAGGGACTACCCAGACCCACAAGCGAACAGATTGCATCAGTATCTCCAGATTTTGAACGCCGAGTTATATGCCAACCAGACATTCTCCGCTTAAGGATGATGGGCTGCAAGAAAGCTGTTTAGTTCGGCCAAATGACATATTCATCGTTCTGACACGGCGTATCGACTATGGTTTTGTCGATGCAGATCGGCCCTTCTGTGAGATGCGCATAAAGTGGCGGTCCAGCATCAGACCAATGCGCCTCTATCAAACCCTCCAGTTCCGCCAACTTGGCGGGCTGTGAGTCAACCAGGTTGATCTGCTCCGTCGGGTCTTCTGCCAGATTGAACAGCCAGCGGCGATCCTGACGCTCATTCAGGTGTAGTTTCCAGTCGCCAGCCCGAACGACCTTGTAGAAGCCGCTGGACCAGAAGATGGCGTCGTCTTCGCGCGTCACGGTCTCGCTCTCGCCGGTCACAAGCGGCAGTAAGTTGCGCCCATCGATAACCCGGTCCGTTGGTAAGTCGGCACCAGCTGCAGCAGCCAGTGTCGGCAAGATGTCGATATGCGCAACGGGTTCGTTGATGACTGTGCCTGGGGCGATGCGGTCAGGCCACTTCATGAAGGTCGGAACCTTGATGCCCCCTTCGAAGAGGGTGATTTTCCAGCCGCGATAAGGTGCGTTCACCTCTGGCAGCCCGATATAACCTGCCCCGCCATTGTCGGATGAGAAGACGATTATGGTATTGTCTGCCAAGCCTTCTTCTTCGAGCTTATCCATGACGCGTCCAACCGAACGATCTACCGCGCGGATCATGGCCGCATAGACGCGAAGGCGATGAGGCTCAATGTCGCCGACAGCTTCATAGTCTTCCAGGGTTGCCTGGAGCGGCGTGTGCGGCCCCCAATGGGCGAGGTAGAGGAAGAACGGCCTGTTCTTGTTAGCATCTATCGCCTTGATCGCTTCATCGGTCCAATAGTCTGTCAGGTAACCGCCCGGCTCAAAATATTCGTCAGCCGCGTTTTCGCCGGCACGGTCAAAATCGGCCGCATACTGCGCAACGCCCCACAGAAACTGATCAATAGGATCAAAGTCCAGTTTCGCATTCACGACATTCGGATCGTCTTCCGGAAGGTATAGCGTATTTCCCATCAAAAGGCTCTCATCGAAGCCCTGTGAGACGGCGCGGAAGCGCTCCGCGCGACCAAGATGCCACTTGCCGATGTGAATGTTCTGATAGTCTTGGGTTTTGAGTAGCTCAGCGATTGTCACTTCTTCTGGGAGGAGACCCTTCTCGGCATAACCGATGTCTTCAAAATCATCCGGGTTAGGTCGACCGTCGGGCATGCCTGTGTCCACATCCAGCTCTTCCATAATCATACCGAGGATTCGCGGCATGCTGGCCGGCATCGGCGTGAACTCGAAACCGGTGCGGGTGGGATACCGTCCCGTCATCAGCATAGCCCGCGATGGCGCGCAGGTCCCTGTCCCGGAATAGGCATTTTTGAAGATAGCGCCCTCGGCCGCGAGTTGATCAATGTTCGGTGTCGGTACACGGCCGCCAGCTACGCCGCCGCCAAAGGTCGACACGTCATTGATGCCGAGATCATCTGCCAGAATAAAAACGATATTGGGTGGGCCTTCGGAACGGTCGACGCTTGCTGAGGGACCCGGCGTCCAGGTTACGGGCTGGTTGTCGGCGACGTCCATATGCGCGGCTCTCTTCACCATGGCGAAGATGATGGCACCGCGATTGAACCAGGCCAGAACTCCGCCCGCGACAATGACCGCAAGCAGGCCAATCAGAATACGTTTCCACACCTATCTATCCTCCACGGTGGCACCGACTTTCTGAGCTTCGGAATCGCCACATTTATTTTGACATAATGCATGCCATTAGGACTAAACCCTACACATGAGTCAATCTGAAACCTAACATCGCATCGGATGATCTTGTCAGACCCGGCTGGCAGGCTGAACAGCATGCGATCTTCGCCTAGCGGAATCCTGGCCGTCAAAGATTGAGCGCGAGTTTCCCATAGACAGGGCTTCCGGGAGCCTCAGCTCTAAAGCCGGGCCAGAGTGATAATGAAAATTATCGCCAGCAGCCGCCTATGACAGCAACCTCATATCGAGTGTATAGGGAAAGCCAGGACTGCGGCCCTGACTGGAGAGCGAGGTCAATCCGGCTGTATGACCATGCGGATAGAACCTGGCGAGCCGTCGTCCTTCCGCTTCCAAAGCATTGATAGGGCGGGTTTCAAAGTTTCGGCCGCCCGGATGGCTTGTATGATACGTGCAGCCAGCGACGGCCCTGCTTTGCACCGGATCAAACAAATCAAAGATCAGCGGACCGTGCGACGCAATTGTTGGATGGAGGCATGACTCAGGCAACCAGGATCGGAAGCGCACGCCGCAAATCTGTTCACCATCGCGAAGCCCCATCTGCAAAGGAAGTTCATTGCCATTGCAAGCCACTTTTAGCGGACGTGCGCCGCGCGGCGATGTCAGTTTGACTTGCAGCCTTTCAAGCGAGGAATCCACAAACCGCGCCGTTCCTGTCGCCGCCCCCTCTTCGCCCAGAACGTGCCAGGGCTCGAGGGCATTTCGCAGCTCAAGCACATAGCCATCGTGCTCGATGCGGCCTGCCAGCGGGAACCGGAAGTCGAACTGGGCAACAAACCAGTTCGGGTCTAGATCAATCCCAAGCCCGGCCGATGCATCCCCAAGGACCGTCTTGAAATCTGCCCAGAGCACATCGGGCAACAGGAACTGGTCGATAAGTCCATGACCGTGATTGATCAGGGGTGCGGTGTTCGGGGTCTTCCAGAACCATGCAATCAAGGCCCGCAAGATCAGCTGCTGCGCGGTATTCATTTGCCAGTGCGGCGGCATTTCAAAGCCGCGAAACTCGACCAATCCAAGCCGCCCGGCGGGTCCATCAGGGGAATAGAGTTTGTCGATACAAATCTCGGCGCGGTGCGTGTTGCCGGTGACATCAACCAGAAGATGGCGCAAGACCCGGTCTACCAGCCAGGGCGGAACCCCGGATGCGCCCTTTTCCGGCAATTGCTTGAGCGCAAGTTCCATCTCGAACAGCAAGTCGGAACGGGCCTCATCAATCCGGGGGGCCTGACTGGTCGGCCCGATAAACATACCTGCAAAAAGGTATGATAGCGACGGATGGGCCTGCCAGTAGCGGATGATAGACCCAAGAACATCAGGGCGCCGCAAAAACGGACTATCGCTCGCCTGCGCGCCACCAACCGTTATGTGCGCCCCGCCGCCAGACCCCGTCGGGCGACCATCGACCATAAACCCAGAAGCATCCAGCCCACAGGCGCGTGCTTCTTCATAGAAGATCCTGGTATTGTCGCGCAGGTCAGGCCATGTGGAGACAGGATGAATATTGACCTCGATCACGCCGGGGTCTGGTGTCACCTTTATCTCTCGCACGCGCGGATCACGCGGCGGACCATAGCCTTCGATGCGAACCGGCTGGCCATGCTGTTCTGCAACCGCCTCAATTGTCTCGATAAGGTCTAGATAGGCCTCAAGCTTACTGGTCGGCGGCAAAAAGACATTCAGATACCCATCGCGCGGCTGCACCACGAGCGCCGTGCGAACGGGATCACCTGCCCCATCGATCCAGTCGCGTGTCTGGCTTCCTGTCTCTGTCGGCGCTACCGGCGCAGCTTCACTTAAGTGTTCGCGGCGCTTGCGGCTTTGTCGCCGCACAGAGGTCTCAGATAAAGCGGGCCGCTCGACAAACGGGTCAACCTGCTGGACGCCTGGATACAAAATTGGATCGACCCAGGGCAGCGATTTCATCGGCAAGCGAAACCCGGCCGGACTATCGCCGGGGATCAGACAAAGCGAGTTACGCCGGGTTTCCCAGATTTCCGACATCCAGCGTGTCGCGCGCCCGGACATGGAGTCTGCCTGCGCTTCTTGCAGCGGCAGAACAAACGCCGCCGGCTTGCTCAACCCTTCACTGAAAATTCGAGCGAGCCGTTCGCGCTCAACAGGATCATCAAGCTTGCTGTCGCCGGGCGTCAGGTTCTCAGGCAGGTTGCCTTCCCGCACAATAAAATCAGCCGGGTCTTCATAGACGGCCTGCGCGAACTCTGGCTTCAGATCGAGCGCTTCTGAAAGCGACCTGACATAGACTTCCGCCGCCTCCGGTGTAGCTGGGACTTCAGGTTTCTCGCCTTCAATGAGGTCTAGATTGTTCCAGACCGGATGGCCATCTTCTCGCCAGACGATGGAATAAGCCCAACGCGGCAACGGCTCGCCCGGATACCACTTGCCCTGACCATGCGTGAGCACGCCGCCGGGCGCAAACTTCTTCAAGAGGCGTCTCGCGAGCGTGTCTGCAAACTGCCGTTTTGTCGGGCCAACGGCAGCAATCGTCCACTCCTCGGCGTCTCGATCGGAACTTGCAATAAACGTCGGTTCGCCCCCCATTGTGAGGCGGACATCTTCGGACATGAGGATATCGTCGACCGCTTGTCCGGCTTGGTCGACCGCCTCCCATTGCAGATCCGTTAGCGGTTTCGTGATCCGGGCTGGCTCGCGCAGACGTCTGACCTGCATGTCAAAATCGAAGGTCACATCGCAGGGCTCAAGCGCGCCTGTTATCGGCGCAGCAGATCCCGGCATTGGGGTCGCGGCAAGCGGAATGTGTCCCTCACCTGCAAACAGGCCCGATGTCGCATCAAGGCCAATCCAACCGGCCCCTGGAATGAACGCCTCAGCCCATGCGTGCAGGTCGGTGAAGTCAGCCTCAGGCCCGTTTGCCTCCCCCTCAACGCGCTCATCGGGCGCAAGCTGGATCAGATACCCCGAAACAAACCGGGCTGCGATCCCGACACGCCGCAACAGATTGACCAACAGCCATGCACTGTCCCGGCAGGAGCCGGACTTTTTGGTGAGCGTTTCCTCAGGGCTTTGCACGCCAGGTTCCATGCGCACCAGATAATCAACGAGGTCGAACACCCGCTGATTCAAAGCCACCAGAAAATCGACCGTCCGAACCTCTTGTCCTTCGCTCTCTCGCCAGCGCGCCTTCAGATCCTCCCCCAGCGCATCAAACTGTGTTCCGGCGATCTCATCGACCAGATAAGGGGCAAGGTCTCTGGCGAGCTCTTGCCCGTAGGAAAAGGGCGCGTGAAAGACATTTTCATCGACAAAAAAGTCGAACGGATTGATCGCGATCATGTCGACGACCAGGTCGACCAGAACCTCAAACCGATCCGTCGGTTCTTCAAATACAGCGCGTGCCTGATAGTTCCCGAATGGATCTTGTTGCCAATTCAGAAAATGATCCTCAGGGCCAATGGTCTGGCTGTAGGATACGATTTTGGGCCGTGCGTGCGGCGCTGGGCGCAATCGAATAACCTGCGGACCAAGCCTGATCTTGCGATCATACTTGTAGCTCGTTCGGTGAGTAAGGGCGACGCGAATGCTCATGGGCGCACCCTTAATGACCCCGATCAGTGCCGCAAGATCGATTATAGACCCGACCGGAATATTTAAGCGGCACGTGCCCAGAGACCGGGCAAGCTGATAATAATGTCAGGCAGTCGGAACATGGATTGCATTGGTTGACTGCAAACGTCTCTGGACGCCATTAGTACGTGCGTCATCGTAAGCAAATACACGCTTGCGAATCTGCGGACCGCGACATAGGCCTGACGACGACTGAGGCTCGGGAGATATCTTGTCTACGCCACAAAACAACGCGTTTTCTCCTGATCCTCACATCGATAATGAGTTAAATCTGGATAATATACCCATGACCTATTGCGTAGCTATTCGGACCAGACAAGGCTTGGTCTTTCTCGCTGATACCAGAACCAATGCGGGCGTGGATCATATCTCCAAGGTGAAAAAACTCTTCACCTGGCAATCACCGGGAGAGCGGATCATCACCATGATGACTTCCGGAAACCTCGGCATGACGCAGGCGGTTATCTCCGAACTGAATGAGGATATTGAACGCGGCACCTCAGATAATGGACCTACAATTCTAACCGCCGACAGCCTGTTCGATGTGGCACAAATTGTCGGCGAGAAGATGCGGGTCGTGCAACAGCGCTATGGTGCAGGTCTCGCCGCCAGGGGGATAGACTCTGGTGCAAACATCATCATCGGCGGTCAGAAACTCGGAGCCCAGCCGAGACTGTTTCTGGTCTATGCGGCAGGCAACTTTATCGAGGCGCTCGACGACTCGCCTTTCTTCCAGACTGGTGAGCATAAGTATGGAAAGCCGATCATCGATCGCGTGATCACGGTAGAGACCGAGTTGGAAGACGCAAAGATCTGCGCGCTCCTCTCGATGGATTCGACGTTGCGATCGAATTTGACGGTGGGGATGCCACTCGATCTGGCAGTTGTCCGTGCCGATACATTCCAATTCGAACAGCTTCGACGCATCGAAGCAGACAATATGGCATTTCGTGAGTTTTCCGAGCGCTGGTCTCAGGAATTGAGAAATGCCTTTTCTGTGATGCGCGGTATGTACGTCTAGACCTCCTCACGGATGTGCCGGATCTTGGACGTCGTCCAACGCGCAGTGCGGCTGGACCGGTGATCCGGCAAATCAGGCACAGCCTGGAAGCCGCTCTGCGTGCCCTGGACTTAAGTTGCCGTCGGGTCGCCAGATAGAATCCGAAATACTCTGTTTTTTTGCCTCGAAGTTTGTGTCATGCTCTGTGCCATTAGTTAAGTGGCTGGACGTATTTCAGACCTATACGCCACAACGATGCGGAGGAACGACTTATGAGTGCATCGACCCTAAGCCCTGAACAGCTCGAATTCAGGGACTACGCCAATGCCTGGCTGTCGGAGAATGCACCGCCACCACCGCCTGAACGGCTACCGATAACGCCAATCGAAGTTATGACCATTGGTCAGCGCGATTATCTGCAAGCCTGGCAACGCAAGTGCTATGATGCGGGTCTCGTCGGCGCCGACGTTCCGAAAGAGTATGGCGGTCAGGGTCATAGAGGCTTCCAGCGCATCGCCAATCGGGAAATGAACGCCGCCGGTGTTCCTTTCCTGATCAACATTGTCGGGCTCAGCATGGCTGCACCGACCATTTTGCAACACGGCACCGAAGCGCAGAAAAAGAAGTTCATTCCGGGTTGTTTGTCGGGTGACGAAATCTGGTGTCAGGGCTTTTCCGAACCGACTGCCGGCTCCGATCTCGCAAATCAAAGCACATCTGCGGTCCGCGATGGTGATGACTGGGTCGTCAATGGCCATAAGGTCTGGACCAGTCTCGGACATTTCGCCAAATGGATGATCCTTGTCACACGCACCAGCAAAGAGCACAAATATAAGGGGCTGACCTATTTCCTTTGCCCCATCGAAGGTCATCCGGGCGTGACGGTTCGACCTCTGGTAAAGATTACCGGTGAGACCGGC
>JBCCBQ010000012.1:0-106478 GCA_039033955.1 Pseudomonadota bacterium | reverse complement strand
TCTTCACATAGTCAGCGTGGCCGGGGCAGTCGACGTGGGCATAGTGACGGTTCTCCGTCTCATACTCCACGTGGGCCGTGTTGATCGTGATCCCGCGCGCCTTCTCTTCCGGCGCACTGTCGATCTCCTCATAGGACTTCTACTCGGCACCCGTCACATCGGCAAGCGTCATCGTGATCGCAGCCGTCAGAGTCGTCTTGCCGTGGTCAACGTGGCCGATCGTGCCAATGTTCACATGCGGCTTGTTCCGCTCAAACTTTTCCTTGGCCATAGGGCCCTCTCCTTTGTCTGTTTGCGCTTTTTTAGCGCGCGTGCCTTTCAGAAATCACGGGCCTAATGATTCCCGTAAGCGCGCGACATACACACGGGCGCATAGGGTTTCAAGCCCATCGTGCCGTCCAAACTTGAAGGAAGGATTGGAAATCGCCGCCACCCGGCCTTTTTCTGTTTGACAGGAGCGCAAGGATGCTTAGCCCATCTCAAGATGGACCGCTTCAAATTGCACGTGTTCGAAACACGAGATGCCCTACATCGCGCGGCGTCTGAGTACTGTACCGAGCAGCTCGAAAGCGCTCTGGAAGACAAACAGTCCGCTGTGTTCATCGGCGCGGGGGGCACCACTCCAGGGCCAATATATCGCCAACTAAGCCGTAAACGCCTCGACTGGACGAAAATCACCGTCGGTATCACAGACGAGCGATGCGTGCCGCCAGATCATCCAAAGTCAAATGAACGGCTGATGCGTGAATCTCTCATGCAGAATAAAGCCTCAGACGCAAAGTTCCTGTCCATGGTCGGCGATGGACGTCTAACAATTGCGCAACAAGTCGCCCAGGCAAATACAAGTTATGGCGAGGCGATCGCCATCTGTGATCTTATGCTGATCGGTATGGGAACCGATGGACACACGCTTTCATGGTTTCCAGATGTGCGGGGACTGGAAGAAGTAATGGCACATGATGCAATTGATTGGGTTGCCCATATCGACGCATCAAATAGCCCGGTCGCCGGTGACGAAAGTGATCGTCTGACACTGACTGCCAGAGCTGTGAAAGCCACGAGGAGCTGCCTCCTTGTGATTACGGGCGATGAGAAGCGCCGTGTCCTCGAATCTGGCCTCGAAACTGCACCAATTGAGCGCTTCGCAGCACTCTGCAATCAACCTGTCGAAACTTACTGGGCTCCTTGATGGATTTTTCATCTCATATCTCAAGACTGAAACCCGCGAGACTTGAAACACTTGCCGCTGATCGCGTTGGACAAGCGAATATAGCGGCCACTCATTGGCACGCGGACCTTTCTCGGCATCTCCTAGACGAGGAAGCAGAAACGGCGCTGATGTCGCTGGCTGAGGCGAAGCGTTTGCCTGCGGCAATCGCAGCTTTGTTCGATGGCGATATTGTAAATCCGTCAGAGGGTCGGCCCGCCATGCATTGGGCGCTAAGAGCGCAGCGCCCGCTGTCTGGACTGGCGGGAGACGTGCAGACCAGCCTTCAATCCGGAGACACGTTCGCAGACGCCGTCAACACAAGCGGCATTACTGCTTCAAACGGCCAACCCTTTACCAATATTGTTCATATCGGAATTGGTGGCTCAGATTTCGGACCGCGCCTCATAGCAGATGCATTCGAAAAAGAGCGCGACCGTCATTTTACCCTTAGATTTTGCGCAAACCTAGATCCGCTTGATCTCGATTTGGCGCTTGATGGGCTCGATCCAGCCGAGACCCTGGTCATTGGCGTTTCAAAATCCTTCGGAACAGAGGAAACACTTTATAATCTAACGCGTGCTCGGGACTGGCTACGTGCGGCGCTGGGAGACAAAACGCGGGATCACATTGCACTCGTGACGTCCCGCAAGGATCGGGCAATGGGTTGGCTGGGCGGTGCCGATGTGCGCACATTCGATATGGCCGAGAGCATCGGCGGTCGATTTTCGCTTTGGTCGAATGCATCGCTTGCCTGCCGAATTGCACTTGGAAGCGATATCATAGATCGCGTCCGCTCTGGTGCGGCTGAGATGGATGAGCACTTTCGCGATGCGCCGATGGCGTCGAACCTACCGGTTCGCCTTGCCCTACTCGACTACTGGAACCGCTCCTGCCTCGGATTCCCGATGCGCGTGCTTCTCGCCTATTCGCGGCGCTTGAGACTGTTGCCCACTTATCTCCAGCAGCTGGAGATGGAATCGAATGGCAAATCCGTTGGGCCAGATGGCACGGACGCCCCATCGGCCACAGCACCAGCGCTTTGGGGCGGCGAAGGGTCTGTCGGCCAACACTCCTATCACCAATGGCTGCATCAGGGGTCCGACGCAGTCCCGACGGAGTTTATCCTGGCACCAGATGCAAAAGGAGACGTTGAGGGTCGCCAGGCTCTCGCAGCGCACGCGCTAGCGCAAGCCGAAGTTCTAGCCAATGGCCGCCCCCTTGATCAGGTGAGCGCCGAAGAACCAGATCTTGACGACACTATTGCACGCCAAAAAGTGCACGCAGGGGGCCGACCGTCTACTTTTCTCTATACGGATGACTTTGGCCCAAAAGCCTTCGGTGCCTTGCTCGCACTGTACGAACACCGCACTTACATCGCAGGAACATTATGGGGCGTTAATTGCTTCGATCAGTGGGGCGTTGAGCGCGGCAAGACCATGGCAAGCCAAATCAAAACGCAGTTGGCAGGACATGGGCAGTCGTCTGATCCGGTGACGGCAAGTCTCGCAAAGATAGTCCAAAAAGCGCTTCGCTAGAGGTGAATTTTTCTGTTTAGCAGATGCGAAGCCTATTGTTGCAATTGCTATTTGCCTTTCCTGGACTCGAACTCTAAGTAAGCTCCATGAAAATCGGGGTGCTGAAAGAATCGTATCCAGGTGAAGTTCGCGTTGCGGCAACGCCTGAGAGTGTCAAAAAGCTTGTTGGTCTAGGCCACAGCGTGACGGTGCAATCTGGTGCCGGCCTCACCGCCGGCTTCCTGGATGAGGCCTATACGGCCGAAGGAGCTGCCATCGGCGACGCGGCATCAGGCTCTGATATCATCTTAAAGGTGCGCGGTCCGTCCACTGAAGAAGCAGCAGCTCTTCCGGAGGGGGCGACGGTGATCGGGCTGTTTGATCCTTTCAACTCCAGCGATCTTTGGGCTCCATTGAATTCGAGGAAGATCACAAGCCTCGCCATGGAGTTCACACCGCGGATAACGCGGGCTCAATCCATGGACGCGCTGTCGTCCCAGTCTAACCTTGCAGGCTATCGAGCCGTCATTGAAGGCGCACAGATTTATGGCCGCGCCATGCCGATGATGATGACAGCAGCTGGAACAGTTGCGCCTGCAAAAGTGTTCATCATGGGAGCAGGCGTTGCAGGTCTCCAGGCGATTGCAACGGCCCGACGCCTAGGCGCGGTCGTCACCGCCACCGATGTGCGCCCCGCTGCAAAAGAGCAGGTCGCCTCGCTTGGTGCAAAGTTCATCGCCGTTGAAGATGACGAGTTCAAAGAGGCCGAGACAGCTGGCGGCTATGCGAAGCAGATGTCCGAGGAATACCAGGCAAAGCAGGCAGACCTGACAGCCAACCACATCGCGAAGCAGGATATAGTTGTCACGACAGCTTTGATCCCGGGTCGAGCCGCACCGGTCCTCGTTACCGAAGAGATGGTAAAGTCCATGCGACCCGGATCAGTTATCGTCGATATGGCGGTCTCTCAGGGCGGTAATTGTCCGCTATCCGAGCCGGATGAAGTTGTAGATGTTGGCGGTGTCAAAGTGGCCGGCTTCTCGAACCTGCCTGCTCGACTACCAGCGGATTCCTCTTCGCTCTATGCCAAGAACCTCCTCGCCTTCCTGCCATTGATTACGGCCGAGGATGGTTCCCTAAATCTTGAGACCGACGACGAGATCGTTACGGCGATGCTCCTGACGAAGGGCGGTGAAACCGTCAATGAGAGGCTGACTTCATGAAAATTATGATAGCGGCCCTTGCCGCGCTACTGTTTGCCGTGCCGGCTCTTGCTGCGGGGAGCAGCGGTGAAGGCGGCGTTACTCCGACGGTCTACCTCTTTGCCATTTTCGCAATGGCTTGCTTCGTCGGCTACTACGTCGTCTGGTCCGTGACCCCGGCGCTGCACACGCCATTGATGGCTGTGACGAATGCGATCTCCTCGGTGATAATCGTCGGCGCGCTTGTTGCTGCGGCTGCGTCAGCCCTTGTCGACGGCGGGCTGACGGCAAAGCTGATGGGGGGTGCCGCAGCGGGCCTCGCTTCAGTGAACATTTTTGGCGGTTTTCTCGTCACCCAGCGCATGCTCGCCATGTACAAGAAGAAAGGCGAGTAGATGTCCGCTTCAACAGCCGCCCTTCTTTATCTCGTTTCAGGCGTCCTCTTCATTTTGGCGTTAAGAGGCCTTTCGAGCCCGGCCACATCCCGCGCCGGTAACCGTAACGGCATGATCGGCATGGCGATCGCTGTCGGAACCACGCTCGCTATTCTTGTCGACCAACTCGATCTGATTACGCTCGCCATTATGGGTGGCGGCATCGCTATCGGCGGTACGCTCGGTGCTGTCATCGCTCGCCGCATTGCGATGACAGACATGCCGCAGCTTGTTGCAGCGTTTCACTCGCTCGTCGGCCTTGCGGCTGTGCTCGTTGCGGCCGCTGCACTTTATGCGCCTGAGAGTTTTGGCATTGGTTCCGGTAGCGGGATAGCCGCTGCGTCACTGATCGAGCTTTCCCTTGGCTCGGCGATTGGCGCGCTGACCTTTACTGGATCAGTTATCGCCTTTGCGAAGTTGAACGGGAACATGTCGGGCGCACCGATCATACTTCCTGCCCGGCATCTCCTGAACATACTACTGGGTGTCGGCATTATCGCTCTAGTGGTTTTCCTCGTCCAAACGGGAGGCACAACACATTGGGCCTTCTGGGCGCTCACCGGGCTTGCCCTCATTCTTGGCGTAACTTTAATCATTCCCATCGGCGGCGCGGATATGCCCGTCGTCGTTTCTATGCTAAATTCCTATTCAGGATGGGCCGCTGCCGCGCTCGGTTTCACGCTTGGCAATTTTGCACTCATCATAACTGGCGCTTTAGTCGGCTCATCCGGGGCAATCCTCTCCTATATTATGTGTAAGGGTATGAACCGGAGCTTCATTTCCGTGATCCTTGGCGGGTTCGGTGGTGAAGATGCAGGGCCTGCCGCAGGTGCAGGTGCAGATCGTCCGGTCAAGATCGGCTCCGCCGACGATGCTGCTTTCATCATGAAGAACGCATCCAAAGTCATCATTGTGCCGGGCTACGGTATGGCCGTCGCCCAAGCTCAACACGCACTCAAGGAAATGGCCGAAGCGCTGAAAGAAGAAGGCGTTGACGTCGCCTACGCGATCCACCCGGTTGCTGGCCGGATGCCAGGACACATGAACGTCCTGCTTGCTGAGGCTCAGGTGCCTTATGACGAAGTATTCGAACTTGAGGATATCAACTCCGAATTCTCGGCAGCTGACGTGGCCTTTGTAATCGGTGCGAACGATGTGACCAATCCGGCAGCAAAGACGGATCAATCTTCCCCCATCTTCGGAATGCCGGTGCTGGACGTCGAGAATGCGAGAACGGTGCTCTTCATCAAGCGCTCACTCGGATCGGGATATGCGGGTATCGGCAATGAGCTCTTCTATCGCGATAATACGATGATGTTGCTGTCCGATGCGAAAAAGATGGTCGAAGACATCGTAAAAGCGTTTTAAGCGACCAACCTGGTTGCGAACCTGATAGAGAAACGGCACACGGTCCAAGTATGCGCTTGGAAAATACCGACCATATGACTGGATCACAAAGGCATAGGTTCTCAGTTGCGCCGATGATGGATTGGACAGATCGGTATTGCCGGGCCTTCCATCGTTGTTTGACCAAGCGCGCCCGGCTGTACACGGAAATGGTGACGGCGAATGCGATCATTCACGGTGATCAAGACAGACTAATTGGATTTTCGCCGGACGAGCACCCTGTTGCGCTTCAGATCGGGGGGTCAGATCCTGAAGCCTGCCAAGCTGCAGCTCGGATCGGAGCTGAGCGTGGATATGACGAGATCAATCTGAATTGCGGATGTCCATCAGATCGCGTCCAGTCCGGAGCATTTGGGGCCTGTCTTATGCGCGAACCGAAGCGGGTCGCCGACTGTGTCGCGGCTATGCAAGACGGTGCAGGCGACACGGTCGTCACCGTCAAATGCCGCATTGGCGTCGATGACGACGACCCGAGGGGCAGCCTCTTTTCATTTGTGGAAACCGTCGCGGAGACGGGGTGCAACGTCTTTATTGTACACGCCCGCAAGGCTTGGCTCAAAGGCTTAAGCCCAAAAGAAAACCGAGACATTCCTCCGCTAGACTACGATCTTGTCGCAGACCTGAAGGCCGAACGCCCTGATCTTACAATCGTACTCAATGGAGGAATTCCTGATCTGACGGTCGCGGAGACGGAACTCAAGCGATTTGACGGAGTGATGCTTGGCCGCGCCGCTTATCAGACGCCAGCTGTTTTGGCGGATGTCGACTCTCTTCTGTTTGGCGACAGATCAGCGATCGATGTCTTTGAAGCTATTGCCGGATATCGACCTTACATGATGGACCAGCTTTCGAGAGGCGCAGGGCTGCATGCGATGACGCGGCACATGCTGGGCATCTTTGCTGGCCGCCCAGGAGCGCGCGCCTATCGTCGGCACCTATCAGAGAATGCACCGCGTCCGAATGCGGGAATTCAAGTCCTCGATGAAGCTGTAGCGTTGGTGCGAGAAGCTGCGGAAAGAGCCGCAGCCTAGGGGCTACTGCAGAACTGTTGGCCAGTTCGCATTACCTTCGACGATGAAGTTATCACGGTCTCCCAACCAGCGCTCATTAATCTTCTTGTTGAAGTTCAGATAGAGTTTCCCGTCGGTGACATGCCAATGGCGTGCGTCGCCCTTGGCTGTTTTACCCTGGGCGACCGCCCAAGCACAGTAACCGCCAAATTGCGGTGCATAGGCTGACGGATCACCAAGGAACAGGTCGAGATTTTCTTGCGAGACGAACCTCCAGGTTGCGCCTTTGTATTCTGTAGAAAATTCATCGGAGCCCTCAACTGGCTCACCAACCGTAAAATAAGCCACGGTATCGTAGCCCTGCAAGGCCAGGTTGGAGAAGCGCCCGGTATAGGTCTCTGGTTTGTCTGCCATCGCTGCAGGTGCCGAAAAAGCAACAAATGCCGCAAACAGAGGTAGCAACAATATCTTGCGTAGGTTCATTCTTCTTCTCCATGTCCACCACCATATTTGCTTATCAGGCATTGGCCCTCACTCACCAATCAAAGCAATGTGAGAAGCGCCAGAAGCGATTAGTATGCGTTTTCTAAAACTTCTCGATACGGTCGCGCCATAGTCGAAAAGGCCAGGTGTTGATCTGGCCACCACGGAGTAACATCATGGCTAAAGAAACAACAAAATCGCTGCGTGACCGCGGACAAGAACTGGAAACCCAGACCCGCGAAGTTGCCCACAAAATCTGGCTTGCAGGACTCGGCGCATATGGCCGGGCATTCTCAGAAGCAATCGAAGGTGCACAGAAGCTGAACGAAGGTACGAACGAACTGTTCGAAGATCTCGTGAAGCGCGGCACAGACATCGAAAGCGAGATGAAAGACCGCATCGTATCAAACGATCGAGTCAAGCAAGCCACCGAGAGCGTCGGAAAAGTTACGGACACGGCAGTCCGCCTTCAGCGCGAACAACGTGAGCGTTTCGAAGCTCGTATGCAGCGCATGCGTGCCCTGCTCGGCTTCGGTGGTGACCAGAAGTCTGACGAATTGAGCGCGAAACTCGATCGCCTAGAGGACGAAATCGCGTCTCTTAGCGCGAAATCAGGCAAATCCGGCCCTGACAAAGCTGTCGCCGCACGTCTTGCTCGCCTAGGTGCAGAGATCAACGCGATCGCTGAAGTTAACGCGCCTAAGCGCAAGAAAGCACCAGCGAAACGTAAAACAGCTGCCAAAAAAGCTACAACGGCCACCAAAGCCCCAGCCAAGCGTAAGGCTCCTGCCAAGCGCAAAACGGCCAAGGCTTAGTAGAGTATGAGAGGGGTTCCGCGTTCCTCGCGGGACCCCGATCAACCCGTGGCAGTCTCGTAGTGCTCAGTCATTGTTTGCAACACAGATAGTCCTTGCTCGCCCATATACGGAACAACAAGCACCATCATCTGGTAAACTGTTTTGTGGATAAGATGCGAAGGCTCAATATCGGAACCTTCTATCTGCTCCGAGCTCAACCAGAATGTCGCAACTTTGAGCAACTGATCCGTCAGCATACCGAGTAGAAGAGGATTTATCGAAATAAGCCGACGGTCATGGAGACCTTCCAAGATATGAGAAATGGCTTCGCGCTTTGCATTCAATAAACGGCGAAACCGCGTAGCGAGCGAAGGATAACGCTCCAGAAGCGCACCAAGGTTTCTATAGAAGAACCGGAAATCATAAATTTCTTCAAGGAGAATGTACGTATAGACCCAATTATCTTCGATAGACGAAATGCGCCCCTTGGACCCATTCAGGATGACCAGCATTTCTTCTTCAAACGCATCGAACAGCGCCTTGATAATCGCGTCTTTACCCTTGAAATGATAATATAAATTCCCCGGACTCATATCGAGCGCATTGGCAATATCGACCGCAGACTGATCGAGCTCTCCCTCCTCATTGAAGAGCAGCAGCGCGGTTTCAAGAATTCTGTCCCGGGTCTTCATGACCGATCCGCCGTAACGAGCAGTGTGAAATAACGAAGATCAGGTTTGACAGAAAAATATCACTATGAAACGAATTTTTGATAGAAATTTTCAAATGATCGCAAGGTCTCAGGGTTAATAGACCGAGAGAAGACCTGCCAAACAGGGAGATGGATCCATGGCAAACAGGATTGAAGAACTTGGAAGTGCGGCGGCGGAGACCACCAATGCATTGAATCCGCTGATGGGCGGGCTCAATCGCGAAGAGCTGGTCGGCGCTGTTGCCATGATGCTTCGGCAAACCGGGATGAGCCCAGTCGCGACAGCGAAACTGGCGACGCGCATGACCAAGGAAAACGTTGAGATCCTCCTTGGTCGGTCAGAGCGCAAGCCGGATCCGAAGGACCGCCGGTTCAAGGATCCAGCATGGGCAAAGAACCCTTTCTATCGCAGAGGACTGCAAACCTACCTCGCGATGCAGGACAATCTCGATCAGTGGGTCGGAGAGCTAAAGCTGGGCGAGCTTGAGCACGCCCGCGCGCAGTTCGTACTCGGAATGATCATGGATGCGGTCTCGCCAACCAACAGCCTCGCCGGCAATCCCATGGCCCAGAAGCGCGCGATCGACTCTGGCGGCATGTCACTGATTAAGGGTCTGAAAAACGCGTACACGGACATTACAAAGAATGGCGGTATGCCCTCGCAGGTCGATAAGCGTCCCTTCGAAGTCGGCAAGAACCTCGCAACCACGCCGGGCGATGTGGTTTGGAAGAACGAGCTTCTGGAGCTTATTCAGTACAAACCCAAATCAGAAAAAGTTCACCGCGTTCCAATTCTGATCATCCCTCCGCAGATCAATAAGTTCTATGCGAACGATCTGCAGCCAATGTATTCCATCATTCAGTTCCTTCTCGCGATGGAACTGCAGCCCTTCATCGTAAGTTGGCGCAATCCAACCAAGGAACATGCGCATTGGGGACTGACGGACTATGTAGACAGCCTCGTCCAAGCCACGGATGTCATTCGACACATTACCGGCAGCAACAAGATCAATATTTCTGGCGCGTGCTCTGGGGGCATTACAACCGCAACGTTTGCAAGCCTTTTGGCCGCTGGGAACGACAAGCGTATCAATGCTTTGTCTATGATGGTGTGTGTCCTTGACCCACAACCGGAGGATAGCGACCTCGGGCAGATCGTCTCAGAACGAAGCCTGGAAATCGCCCGGCGCTATTCTCGCCGCAAAGGCATTCTAGATGGTGATAGCCTCGCGCGCATGTTCGCCTGGATGCGTCCGAATGATCTTGTCTGGAACTATGTGGTCAACAACTATTTGATGGGGGAAGATCCTCCGCCCTATGACGTTCTGTACTGGAACAATGATACGACCAACCTTCCAGCTCAGCTTCACTCTGATTATCTCGACATGGGTCTGTCTCAGCCGTTTGCAAACCCAGGCCAGGTTGAGATTGCAGGGCACACGGCAGATTTGACCAAGGTCAATTGCGACACGTTTATAGTGGCAGGCGTGACAGATCACATTACACCTTGGAAGGCGTGCTACCGGACAACGCAGCTGCTCGGTTCAGACGATATCACCTTCGTTCTTTCTAATAGCGGACACCTGCAATCCCTGCTGAACCCACCGGGAAATCCCAAAGCGCAATACTTTGCAAATAAAGAGCTGCCAGAATCCGCAGATGACTGGGCCGAAAATGCCGAGGAAATCAAAGCTTCCTGGTGGCCTGCCTGGGGTCAGTGGCTGAAAGAACGGTCAGGATCCTTGAAGACAGCTCCGAAGCAAACGGGTAATGACTCGTTCGAGCCACTCTATCCGTCGCCCGGAAAGTACGTCTTTGACTGATCCGGAGCAGTCGAGACCCGAAAGGTAGTGATCATGGCGAAAACAGCAATCCAGCCACAAATTTCCATGGAGGAAGTCGGTGGATATCGCCTCAGAGTCGCTTACTGGCCGGGTGAAGTCGATATGGGGAAACGTCCTCTGCTGTTTTTCAACGGCATTGGCGCAAACCTCGAATTGGCTTTTGGATTGGGCGAATGGATTAGAGATCGTCAGATCCTGACCTTTGATATGCCGGGCGTGGGCGGTTCGGAGCCCGCGCTATTCCCATACCTCCCATGGCAAATGGCTCGCGTGGCCCGCAAACTATGCGACCAGTTCGGGTTCGACGATATCGACGTCATGGGCGTGTCGTGGGGCGGTGCCATGGCCCAGCAATTTGCCTTTCAGTATAGAAAGCGTGTCCAGAGGCTGATCCTAGCGGCGACGACTGCTGGCATCGTAATGGTGCCTGGTCATCCGGAAGCGCTGGTGAAAATGCGCGACCCGCGCCGATACAATGACCCGGACTATATGCGGCAGAATTTCGCCACCCTTTATGGCGATGATGACAAAGAAGGTGCGAAGTCTCACGCCATGGGACTGAAACCACCCCACCCTCGCGGATATGTTTATCAGCTGCTCGCCATGGCCGGTTGGACGAGCCTGCCATTCATACGATTTCTGAAGATGCCAACGCTTGTGATGATGGGAGATCGAGACCGAATTGTCCCTCTTATCAACGGCCGCATTCTCGATACAGGGCTGCCAAATTCCAGCCTTCACGTCGTAAAGGATGGCGGGCACCTCTTCCTTGTAACCAAGGCTGAAGAGAGCATTCCAGTAATCACGGAATTTCTTGATGAACTGGACCAGGACCCCAAAGCTTGCGACATTCAAGAGGCTAATCTCGGAACGGCATAGGGGCGCTTAAGCATGGCAGAGCGGTGGACGTACGAAAAAGGTCTGAAATCGCTCGGCAATGGTATCTACGCCTACCTGCAACCCGATGGCGGATGGGGCTGGTCGAACGCGGGTCTCATCACTGACGGTGATCACTCGCTTCTGGTCGACACCCTGTTCGACATGAATCTGACTGCTGAGATGCTCGACGAAATGCAAGACGCTGCTGGATTGAGCGGAAACGATATCGGCACGATTGTGAACACCCATGCGAATGGCGACCATTGCCACGGAAATGGGTGCTGTCCAAATGCGGAAATAATCGCATCGGACGCCGCAGCGGAGGAAATGAGCGAAACCCCTCCAGAGATGATTGCGGCAATACTGAAAAACGCCGACGGGCTCGGCGAGGCAGGTGCCTATTTCAAGGATATTTTCGGCGCGTTTGATTTCGCGGGCGTAAAAATGCGCACGCCAACGAAGACGTTCACAGGCGAGATGTCACTTAAAGTGGGCGATAAGGAACTGGATCTCATCGAGGTGGGTCCGGCACACACACGCGGAGATATTCTCGTCCACTCGCCTAGCGACAAGACCGTCTTCACTGGCGACATTTTATTCATTGAAGGAACACCGCTGATTTGGGCAGGGCCAGTATCGAACTGGATAGCAGCCTGCGATCGCATCCTTGCTATGGATGTTGACGTAATCGTACCTGGCCATGGGCCAATCACCGACAAAGCCGGTGTTCGTCAGGTATCTGAATATCTGAGCTATATCGACATCGAGGCCAGAAAGCGTTTCGACGCAGGACTGTCAGTGACAGATGCGGTGCAGGATATTGCCCTAGGTGATTACGCAAACTGGGGTGATGCTGAGCGCATCGCCGTGAACGTGGATTCTCTTTATCGAGAGTATCGCGGCGACGGTAACATCACACCGGTGATAGAGCTTTTTGCACTTATGGCCGCGACGCGTAGAGCTCAGCGCAACTGATCGATCACTGCGAGCATCGCATCGAGATTAGCTGCGCCAAGATGCCGACAGCGCTGCGGCGACCAACCAAAGTTCTCATCGGGTAAATCGGCATTGTCCTTGAACGGCATTTCCAGTGTCATGGCCAGGCAGCCGAAATATCCGAATACTGCATTACCAGCGATCGTCATATTCGCTTTTCCCGGCGCATTTCGCGGGTAGCCATATTTCGTTTGGAAGTCCGGGCTCGCAACTGCCAGGGCCGTCTTGTACGCCTGCAGCAGGGCATCGTCCTTAACTGAAAATCCGGGAGCGCCTTCAGTGCCTGCGATGAAGTTATAGGGGATCGCCTCATCACCATGCATGTCTAAAAACAGATCACACCCCGTCTCACGCATGGCATTCAGCACACAGAGCACCTCCGGGCTTTTCTCTAATGTAGGCTCTGCCCATTCGCGATTGAGATTTGTACCTACAGCATTTGTCCTTAAATGCCCGCGGAATGATCCGTCCGGGTTCATATTCGGCACGATATGGATATCTGCTTTTCCGCGAATGGCGCGACCAACGGGATCGGACTCATCCAGCAAACGCGAAATCAATCCCTCAGCAGCCCACTCCGCCATGGACTCTCCCGGGTGCTGACGGGCGATCACCCATATAGTCCGGCGGTCTTCACCCTCGCCTTCTATAGACAGGCAATCCATCGTTCGCCCATCCAGCGTTTCTCCTAGCACGCGAAGTTCGACAAGATCGGACAGGGCCGCATCGGCCACCATGTCCGCATGGCGCTCCATCGAATAAGGTGCTAGATAAGCATAGTATACGCTGTCGATTTCCGGCGTATGTTGAATAATCAGTTTGCCGTTTTCGAACTTCGTCGGAACACGAAACCACGTTTCCCGATCATAGGACGCACACGCATTATAGTCCGGCCAACCTTTTGGGTAGGCTGCGCCCTCCCCATTCTCAATGACCATCCGGCAAGCCTGCCCGCGAGCGCCCGTCAAGCGAAAATGGAACCACTGATAAAAGTCGCTTTGATTGTCCTTGCGGATTTCAAGACGGATATTGGCGGGATCATCCGCAGACAAACAGATGATGTTTCCACTGTCGAAGGCGCAATTGATCAATAGAGTCATGGCTAAGGTCTCCTGCAGCCTCGATGGCAGGATTGGTAGAACCCATCAAGACCTTATAACTCCATGGCGTCGCGAATGAGATCAGCTTCCGCGTCCTGCAAAATAGCCTCTGAGGCACTTGCTCCGAAGACCGGCTCTTTGCCGACTTCCAACATGACGGGCACGGCAAAGGGGCTGATTTTCGGGAGAGTGTGATGGGAGAGCTTGCCCCTTACGCGGGTCAGCATCTCGCCGAGACGCCGGATGTCGAGCAAGCCGGTCGACGCATCTGCCCTTGCCGCCTGCATCAGTATATGATCCGGCTCGTGGCTGCGGAGCACATCATAGATCAAATCAGTGGAGAAGGTGACCTGTCTGCCGGTCTTCTTGCCGCCAGGCAGACGTCGGGCAATCAATCCCGACACTTGAGCGCAATGGCGGAAAGTCCGTTGCATGAGCGCACTTTCTTCAAGCCATGCATCAAGATCATCGCCGAGCATATCGGGATGGAACAGCGCATCCATATCGAGCCCCGACATATCCTCCATGGCCCAGACCGCCATGGCATACTCAGATGCAACGAACCCGAGGGGTTTCGCTCCGGCTCGTTCAAGGCGCCGGGTTAGCAACATGCCCAAGGTCTGGTGAGCGAGCCGTCCCTCGAAGGGGTAGCAAACAAGGTAGAAGCGCTCAGCGCGGGGAAACGTCTCTATAAGGAGATGATCCGGCAGCGGTATGCCCGACCGCTCTTCCTGAAACTCGATCCATTCACGGACCTGATCTGGCAGCTGCGACCACTCGGAGGGATCGTGCACCATCTGGCGAACACGAGCTGCGAGGAATGTCGAAAGCGGAAACTTGCCCCCATTATAGGACGGGATCGCCGGCTTATCGTCCTTGGTGCGAACAACAAGTGCGTCCTCCTCTTCAATGCCGATGAGCCGGAGGATCTCTCCTGCGAACAGAAACGTGTCGCCGGGTGTGAGTATTTCCAGGAAGTACTCTTCTACTTTGCCGAGCACGCGTCCCGGAGTGACGGTTCGTGCGTCTCCACCGCCGGCTACCTTCGACTTGCCACCTGCAAAATTCGCGAGTCGCACATTCAGATGACCGGCCTCGACGATCGCACCGACATTCATGCGGTGCTGTTGGCGATCCTGAGCCGTGCGTGCGACCCAGAGGCCATCAGGTCGCCGGACAATCCGTCGGAACCGATCATAGGTCTTGAGAGCGTATCCGCCGGTTGCCACGAAATCGACGATCCGTTCCCAGGTCTCCCACGTAAGATCAGCATAGGGCGCAGCGCGGCGAACTTCTTCGTAGAGCTTTTCAAGATGAAAACCCTCACCGCAAGCGCGGCCCATAATATGCTGGGCCAGGACGTCCAGCGCGCCCCATTTACGCCCTTCGCTATCCAGTTCACCTGCGCTGACAGCAGCTTCAGCAGCGCGGCATTCCAAAACCTCGAACCTATTGGTGGGCACGAGCAACGCCTTGCTTGCTTCATCCATACGGTGATTGGCACGGCCTATCCTCTGAATAAGACGCGCGGCTCCTTTCGGTGCCCCCATTTGAATCACGAGATCGACGTCGCCCCAGTCGATCCCAAGATCGAGCGTCGATGTGCAAACCACTGCGCGAAGCTGTCCGGCAGCCATGGCTCCCTCGACCTTGCGGCGTTGAGCGACATCGAGAGATCCATGGTGCAGCGCGATGGGCAGCGCGTCCTCATTCACCCGCCAGAGTTCCTGAAACATCAACTCGGCTTGCGAGCGCGTATTGACGAATACTAAAGTCAGCTTGGCGTCCTGAATGGCCTCATAGACCTCTTGCGCAGCAAACCGTCCGGAATGGCCGGACCACGGAATACGCTCCCGGCTTTTCATGATCGAGATATTGGCCTCGACACCGCCGCTCGACTGAATGACCCGCGCATCAGGAGCAAGCCAGCGTGCAAGTTTGTCAGGATCTTCGACAGTGGCGGATAGACCTATAAAGCGACAGGTTGGAGCCCATTTTGCTAGCGTCGCGAGGCCGAGGCTCAGCAAATCACCGCGCTTCTGGGGCGCAATGGCGTGGATCTCATCGATGATGACGCATTTCAGGTCAGCGAAAAATTCAGCAGCGTGCTCCGATGCGATGAACAGCGCCAATTGCTCCGGCGTGGTCAGCAGGATGTCAGGGGGTGATTTTCGCTGGCGCTGACGCTTGTGCGGCGGTGTATCACCGGTCCGTGTCTCAACCTTGATGGAGAGATTCATCTCACTGACGGGATGACCGAGATTGCGCTCGACATCGGTCGCCAGCGCCTTCAACGGTGAGATATAGAGCGTGTGAAGCGACGGCCGATTGGCCGGGCCGCGATTGTACAATTCAATCAGGCTGGCGAGGAAACCCGCAAGCGTCTTTCCGCCGCCCGTTGGCGCGATCAGCAGGGCGCTCTCCCCGCGAAGTGCATATTCGGTCAACTCCAATTGGTGAGGACGCGGCTCCCAGCCACGCGTTTCGAACCAGGACTGGAACACGTTTGGCAAAATGATAGATGACGATGCGTCTGCTAGCATGCGATGAGCCTACCAAGAAACTAGCGCCCAACGCCATCGCTCTTCCGATTACAAGCGCCACGAAGGTTTCCAAATTTCTGCATCACAAGTTCAGAAATTGCCTTGCTTTTCAGTACGAAAGACGTCACTACGCTGCATATATGCAAGTATTTGCAGACATTTATATATGAAGACGAAGAAGCTTCATATTGAGGAAAAGCCAAATGCCAAGCCGCACCATTGCCGCGAAAGAACTGGCCGAGCTTTTCAAGATCGTATCTCATCCGGACCGTATTCGACTCATCGAAGAATTGAGAACCGGCGAGAAGGACGTGAAATCCCTGGCTGAGATGCTGGAGCTACCAAGTGCACGCGTTTCCCAGCACCTCTCCCTCATGCGCGCTCATCGATTTGTTGCCGAAGAACGGAGCGGGCGTCGTCACTTTTATCACCTGACACAGCCCGAACTCGCCGACTGGATAATAGAAGGCCTAAGCTTTGTTGAAGGCCGTCTTAAGGGACTTTCGCCAAGAGATATCAACGAAGCCCGAGCCCTTTGGCGCGCAAACGGATCATCGACATCAATATCCACACCACAAGAAGGATCACCATGACAGACACAGCCCTTGATCCCCTGGAAGAGAAGAAGCCCTGGCTCGATTTCTCCCACCTTCGCGGCGACACTTACGGTGGCCTGACCGCAGGCATCGTCGCCCTTCCCCTAGGCCTCGCCTTTGGCGCCGGTGTCTTTCCCCATGACGAACAATTAGGGGCCACCGCAGGCCTCTGGGGGGCCATCATTGTCGGCTTCTTCGCCGCTGCTTTCGGCGGAACCAACACTCAGATTTCGGGGCCAACCGGCCCGATGGTGGTTGTTTTCGCCGGTCTGCTTGCCTCCCTCACTGCTGCTTTAGGTGCAGCCAATCCAGGACTAGAGCCGATCGACATCACGATCATGGCGATTCCATTGCTGTTCGCCTCGGTTGTGCTCGGCGGACTTCTTCAGATCGCGATGGGACTGCTCCGCCTGGGACAATACATCAAACTCGTCCCATATCCGGTGATCTCTGGATTCATGTCCGGTATTGGCGTGATCATCATATTGTTGCAGTTCTCACGGCTGTTTGGCGGTAAGCCGGAAAGCGGTGAAATCTTCGATGCGATACGGGCCATTCCTGTCGCCGTTGCAAACACAAACCCGGTCGCACTCGGCCTAGGCCTGCTCACTTTGGCGGTCGTGTTTTTCTGGCCGAAGCAAATCGGCAAATTTCTACCGGGCACCCTCGCTGCTCTGATTATAGGTACGATCGTCGGCCTGTTCTTCCCGGGCCAGGCGCCTCTGCTGGGAGAGATTAAAGCCGGTATTCCGGACTTTATGCTTCCACAGTTCACTGGTGACACCATAGTTCTGGTTGTCGAAGCTGCAATCGTTCTCGCTATTCTGGGTGCGGTGGACAGTTTGCTGACCTCACTGGTGGCGGACAATGTCACACGTACGCGCCATAACTCCGACCAGGAACTTATCGGTCAGGGAATCGGGAACACGATTGCGGGCTTCTTCGGCGCGCTGCCCGGTGCCGGTGCTACCATGCGGACCATGGTCAACATTCGGACAGGCGGTGTCACCAAACTCTCTGGAATGATCCACGGTGCAACGCTTGCAGCCATTGTGCTCGTCGCCGCACCGCTTGCGTCGCAAATTCCGAACGCAGTGCTTGCGGGAATTCTGGTGAAAGTCGGCTACGACATCATTGACTTCCAGTATCTCAGAAGCGGCCTTAAAGGCCCGAAATGGGATCTGTTCCTGATGCTGCTGGTGCTGCTGCTGACAGTGTTTGTCGATCTCATTACCGCGGTTGGTGTCGGTGTATTCCTGGCAGCACTTGCTTACGTGAAACTCGTCGCGGACACCCAAATCCAGGCGGTGAACGATACCGCATTTTTGGATACGACGGCTGAAGAAGAAGCGTTACTTGAGAAAGCGGACGGTGCCGTACTTGTTTACGACTTCCGTGGTCCGCTGTCCTTTGGAGCGGCAGCTGATCTTGGCCACCACGTTCGACAACGCACGAAGCGGGGAACGACCGCAATCGTCCTCGACTTCTCCCGTAAGACCTTCATTGATGTATCCGCCGCAAGAGCAGTGGAGACAATTGCCTGCGATGCAAAAGCCGCCGGCAAGATCGTCTACACAACGGGAATGAATGCTGACGTCCGGGCAAAGCTTTCCGGTTTGAATGCGGATCACTGCCTTCCGCCTGATACCTACTACAAGGACCGACTAAGCGCGCTTAAGGCAGCTGTAGATGGCGTGCTCTCGGGTTCATCGAGTGGGTCAGATACAGATCCTGTTCCCGCTGAATAGGGATATCCCGCATCCATACAGGCAGAAAGCCGGCTCCTTAGGGCCGGCTTTTTTCGTTCGCACCTAAATTTCAGTTTAGATAGCAGCCTTTCGGGTTGCGGAGACGGCACGCGCTTTTCATGGTCAAACCGGGTAATCATATGGAGGTGATCTTGCGGTCAGTAATTGTCAGTGTTCTCGCTATATCGTGGGCAGGTTCAGCTTCGGCACAATGGCCCGAGCCTCTCAACTCCGCCCTCACCCGGAGCAACGATGGTGTGAGTTATGTGTTCGATGTTGAACGGACATCGACGGATACCGGCGATGATGGCGAGACGCTACAAGCTTATGCTCGCGTTGATCCCAATGCAGATGAGTTGAAACAAATCACGCCAGCACATCTGGTGGATTCTAGTCTGCCAGGTAGCTCATTCAGGGCGCTCGCAGGTGTCGAAAATGCTCTGGAAGATGGGATCTGGTGCACCCGCTTTGCTGAGGATGTCCCAACTGATCCGGATGATATCGAGATTGTCTCCGAGGACGAGGCCAGCGTTACCTACGCTTTCACCCCCCTGTCATCTGAAGATGCTGAAGGCCCCGAAAAGAAAATCAACCGACGAACCCGCGCGAACCTGACGGTCTCTAAAGATGACCCGGCAGTGCTCAGCTACACTCGCGGCCTGACCCGAACGGTTACCGTTTTTGTCGTCGCGAAAATCAGGAAGGCTGATAGTGAAGTCAGCTGCTCAAGAACACCGGATGGCCGCAGCTATACAAGCTATTTCCAATCAGAATTTGAAGCGAGCGGCGTGGGCGACGGTGGAAACGTTAGCGAGATGCGGATCACCACTCTCTACGATCCGCAAACAGGCGAGCGGATAACCCCGGAAAGCTAGGAACGCTCAGTCGCTTATCAATTTATATCCAACGCCCCTCACCGTTTGCAGGTGTATGGGTTCTTTTGGGTTTGGTTCGATTTTTCGCCTCAGCCGAGTAACCTGGACATCAATAGAGCGTTCCATGTTTCCGCCAGTGTGTAGAAACAGCTCCTGCCTCTCAACGGGGCGACCAAGCCGGGTCGCGAGCACAGTCAGGAGATGCCGCTCGCCCTCTGTCAAATGCACCCGACGGTCACCCTCTCTAAGATCGCCGCGCGTTGGATCAAAAACGAGCCCAGACAATCGTATCTTCTCCAACGGTTTCTCTGAACTCGTTCGCCTAAGAATAGCAGCGATACGAAGGGTGAGCTCTTCAGGGTCGAAGGGCTTAGACAGGTAGTCGTCGGCCCCTTTGCGCAACCCTTCCAACCGATCTTCAAGCAGATCCCGTGCTGTCAACAGAATAACTGGCACCGAGTTTGTTTCTCTTAACGAAGCCAGTAGGCTAAGCCCATCCTCTCCGGGCATCATGATGTCGAGAATGGCGAGATCGAAATCCAGCCCAACCATCATCGACTTCGCCGTTTTGGCATCCGGCGCTGTCGTTACCCGGTAACCCGCTGTAGCCAGATAACGTTTCAGCAAAGATCTGATGCGATCATCATCATCAACAACAAGAAGGTGCTGAGCCTCGGACATGTTCTATGTATCCGTAATCGTTTCTTCGAGCATGGAGCCTCTGAAGCGAATATCAGGCGCACAATCAAGATACCGAACCACATTCGGTTTCTGGACAATTTTGTGCGCTCTGTTGACTTCCATCGGCCCCCTCGGACAATGCAGTAGAAACGTATCAATGCGCAAGAAAAGGCAAAATTAAGATGGACGCCAGCCCCTACGACGATCGTGATGGCCATATTTGGGTTGATGGACACTTCGTCCCATGGCGCGACTCAAAGGTGCATGTGCTGACCCACGGCATGCATTACGCCTCCTGTGTCTTCGAAGGCGAGCGCGCCTATGCCGGCGAGATTTATAGATCACGTCTGCATTCTGAGCGCCTGGAGAATTCAGCCAAGATCCTCGGTTTCGACCTTCCGTTCACGGTCGATCAGATTGAAGATGCGAAGAAAGAGACACTCGCGCGATCCGGTCTCGACAATGCCTATGTACGGGCCTTTGCCTGGCGCGGATCGGAGCAAATGGGCATCCTGGCCGAAGAGTGCTCTGTACGGCTTGCCATCGCCTGCTGGCACTGGGGAGACTACTTCGAGGACAAGATGAAGGGCATTCGCATGACCAATGCCGCCTATGCCCGCCCGTCGCCGGAAACAGCCCCGTGCGAGGCCAAGGCTTCAGGCCTCTACATGATTTGCACAATCTCAAAACAGAAGGCCAAAGATGCAGGCTATGCTGACGCCTTGATGCTCGATCATGAGGGCAACGTTGCAGAAGCCACTGGAGCCAACATTTTCTTCACACGGGACGGTGCCGTGCACACGCCAATCGCGGATCGGTTCTTGAACGGCATCACTCGCCAGAGCGCCATCCGCTTAGCAAAAGCTCGTCAGATCGAAGTTATTGAGCGCCGTATTACGCCGGATGAACTGCCAACATTCGACGAGTGTTTCATCACGGGCACTGCGGCAGAAGTTACGCCGGTCGCGGAAATCGCCGAACACACTTTCAAGCCAGGCGAAATTTCCCACGCGCTCGTAGAAGACTACGACCGGTTGGTGCACCGCAAAATCGACTTGGATTGGACCTGAAAATTCACCGGTCGCGGGAGTTCTCGTTCTCCTTGTCGCCTCGCTGACATAATACTTGCATGACTGTGCATTCGACCTTGCATAGCGGCAGTTCTGTTGGGAAAAGACTTTATGAGAATGTTTCAGGGCGTTCAGTGTGTGTTGGGCCTTTTCATCCTTGCTGGATGCACGACGCCCCCACCCTCAATCGAGTATACTGAGCGTCGCGCGGCAGAAGTAGAACGCGTGGTCGCCGCGAAGTCTTACTCGGACTTTTTGCGTGGGCGCTATGCGGCGCTGACAAATGATCCAGTTCGCGCAACCGAAGCTTATACCGACGCCGCTTCGAACAACCCAAACAATGCGGATATTCTTGAGCGCGCGGTCTTTTCGTCCTTGATATCGGGCGATACTGTCAATGCGATCGAACTGTCTCGCAAGGCGCGTCCGGCAACAGTTGCGGTGTCAGATTTACCGAAGCTTGTATTGGGAATTGACGAGATCAATCGGCGTCGCGGCGTCGAGAAAGCTGCAGCATACTTCGACGCGCCAATGACGAGCCAGTTCAATGCTATGGTCGCTCAGTCTCTTCTGACGTGGGCTCGATATGAGTTGGGAGGCCGCGCAGAAGCTGAAGAAGTTTTCGCCAGCACGGCAAGTAAGGACGCACTGATTTCCGGTTTGCAAAATGCAAATCTGGCTCTGGTGCTGATAAGCGACGGTGCCGACGAGGATGCGTTAGCACTGCTCACCGATGTTTGGGACTCGGGCATTCGCCTCGCCATTGCTGCCGAGTATCAGGCGCATATCCTTCATCAGACAGGCCGAACGGAAGAAGCTATCGCCCTGCTAGACGACTTTGTCTGGAATGTCGGCCAGAACGCGGCAATTGAGCATCTGAGAGATCAGCTCGTTGCGGGCGAAGAGCTGAGTATCCCGCGCCCAAGTCTTTCCGAGGGTTCAGCCCTGGCTGTTTACATCCCCGCGGCGGCACTCGCCGCTCGGACAGGGAATGATTTGGCGAGCGTCTATTTTGCGCTTTCGCTTCAACTAAATCCGGATCTAGACATTGCTCGCACCCTCTGGGCTGACGCACTGGACAAGGCTGATCGCCGCGCCGACGCAATTGCGGTGCTGCAAACGGTGCCCGAGACATCAGTGTTTTACGCCACGGCTAGGGGTCAACTCGCCTGGGCACTGCGTCGCGAAGGCAGAAACGACGATGCGATCATGATCGCGAAGACGGCTTTGGCAGCCCAGCCTGAACGCAACCTCAAGGTTCAGTTGGGTGACCTCTTCAGGTCTCTTGATAGAGATGCCGAGGCTGAGAGCATCTTTTCGCAAATCATCGATGGAGATGCGAAGCGCGGAATTTCGGATTGGCGTCTGTTATACGCAAGGGGTGCCGCTCGCGAGACCCTTGGCAACTGGGAAGATGCTGAGAAAGACCTCGTCGCAGCCCTGGAGCTCGCCCCCAACCAGCCTTCTTTGATGAACTATCTCGGCTATTCGTGGGTCGACCGCGGAGAGAACATGGAAGAGGGTTTCGACCTAATCCAGCGAGCCGTGGAATTGCGCCCCTATGCTGGCTACATCGTAGACAGCCTCGGCTGGGCCTATTTTCGCCTTGGCCAGTACGATAAGGCCGTTGAGCACCTTGAGCGCGCTGTCGAACTGGAGCCTGGCGAGGCTGTGCTAAACGATCACCTCGGCGATGCGTACTGGCGTGTCGGTCGTCACCTGGAAGCCACCTTCCAATGGAGCCGCGCTTTGCAACTGGATCCGGAAAGCCAGGAAACCGAACTCCTTCATGCCAAACTTGAGAATGGTCTGGATAGCACCGCAGCAACAGTCGCAGCGAACAATGCGTTGATTGAAAGCCCGGTTTCTCCCTAACTACGCCCCCGAAGCTATTTGCTGATTGTAAATCACTAGGAACGCGCCCCATGCAGACGGTGCTCGCCCCTGCCAAAGTCAACCTCTACCTTCACGTCGGCCCACCCAACCAAGCTGGTCGGCATCCGCTTGACAGCCTGGTGGTATTCGCTGGTTCTGAGGCGGCAGATCGCCTGACCGTCGAACCAGCAGACGCGGTACAACTCGCAGTGATTGGACCACAAGCGGATGCCTGCGGCGACATCTCAGACAATTTGGTCTTTCGCGCCGCAGACGCACTGAAGAAAACACTCGGTACGAAAGCAGGTGCCCGACTGACGTTGGTGAAGCACCTGCCAGTTGCAGCGGGTATCGGGGGCGGCTCTGCCGATGCAGGAGCCGCTCTTCGCGCATTGAACAAACTGTGGGGCGGCCCGGATGATGTAGATCATCTCATCGCCATTGCAGCGCATCTTGGCGGCGACGTGCCGGCCTGCGTCATCAGCCAACCGGTTATTATGCGGGGCGAAGGTGAACGCCTATCCGGGGTCACCTTGCCATTTGAGATACCCGCCATTTTGGTCAATAGCAGCATACCCTGCCCAACAGGCTCGATCTTCAAGGCGTTCGACGCTGCCGAGGGAGGCACGGACTTTGCCGAACAAGCAACACCGAAATTTGGAACGTTAGATGACCTCCTCGAATGGCTGCCATCGACATTCAACGACTTGGAACCACCGGCGCTCACGCATCATCCTGAACTTGCCAAAACCCTGAAAAGCCTGCAAGTTTTAGAAAATGTGGAATGCGTGCGAATGTCAGGTTCGGGAGGGACCTGCTTCGCTTTGTTCAAGACAATGGACGACGCACACCACGCTGGCGAGGTTTTGAAGACCGAAAATCCCGATTGGTGGATTGCTGTGACGAAACTTGGGGGAAGCTAAAGCATGCTGCTGTTTTTCGCTGCATCCTGTGTGCTCAGCATGATTTTCTGTCGACTTTTGATCGCCGTTGCCCCGAAGGATGCGCCCGACGGCGACCGTAAAACGCAATCCATGGCCGTGCCGACCAGCGGAGGACTAGCCATCGCGGCAGCGGCAGCCCTAATCTACATTGCAGAACTTATTATCATTCCGGCCGTAACTTCCGCGGAGAGCTTGCCGGAAGTCGCGAATGTCCATCTTCGCTTCCTGGTCACATCGGGAGAGCTACCGCATATTCTCCTGGCAATTTTCGTTCTGATTATCGGCGCAATAGATGATGCCCGCACGCTGGCGACACGCCACAAGCTGCTCGTTCTCGTCGGCGCTTGTATACTCGTCGCGCTAACGGGGCTAACGGCTGACAAGATATTTCTACCGTTTGCGGACTCTACGGTCCCCTTCCCCATTGTTGTCTCCATCATAGGGTCAGCCTTCTGGCTGTTTTTGATGATGAATACGACCAATTTCATGGATGGATCGAACGGTCTCGCCCTTGGCTGCGTAGCGATAATGCTAACATTCATGTCGCTGTCTTTCTTCGGTGGCGCGTCTGCCGACCTCGCTCCGGAAACCGTAACCGTCTGGAACGGACTGAGTTTCGTCATTCTGCTGATCGTCGGCGCGATATGCGGTTTTCTCGTGTGGAACATGCAAGGCCTGCTCTACGCGGGGGATGCAGGTGCTCTCTTCGCCGGAACGGTATTCGCCTCATTTGCGCTGCTCTCGGGTCAGGATGGCAATATCTGGTTTGTCGCCACCCTCGGATTGCCGTTGCTCGTTGATGCTGTCGCAACGCTTATCTGGCGCGCCGTTCACGGTAAACGCCTGACCGAACCTCATCGCGATCACGCCTACCAGCTCCTGATCAAGGATGGGTGGTCACATACGCAAACAGCACTGCTTTGGTGGTTGCTGACGGCCATCTGCGGGCTCGCGTCCATTACAGCTCTACCAATGAGCGCGACGGCCAACTTCGTTGCATTTGTAAGTATGGCTTGCAGCTTGACCCTTCTCTGGCTGATGCAGAGAGCGCATTGGAACCACGCGCAAAGACGGCGACAAAACGCTTAGTTATCCACAATTACCATATACATTTGTTCTTGTAATGTTCTCATTAGCGTGATGACATTGCATGCATGGGAACGACACAGAAACTCAACAAATATGGGCGCGTGACAAAAGAAGACCTCGCCTCAACCAAAGAACGTTTTGATCATCGCGGTAGAGGAGCCATCAGCAATCCAGCCGGACGGTTCGAGCCGGAAGCGCGACATCAGTTCGACGATGGCTGGGACACAATTGAGGATAAACCGGATCGCCTCGAGACAACGCTGACACCGGAAGCGGCGAAGACGATCATTACGTTCAATCGGTCGCCAGATATTCACTTCGACCGTTCCATTAATCCTTATCGCGGATGCGAGCATGGCTGCGTCTATTGTTTTGCCAGGCCAACCCATTCCTATCACGGATTGTCCGCAGGGCTCGATTTTGAGAGCAAGCTTTTCTTCAAACCCAACGGCCCGGAACTCTTGCGAGCCACGCTCGCAAAACCCGGCTACAGACCGAGGCCTATCGCCTTGGGTGTGAACACCGACGCTTACCAGCCTATTGAACGAAAACTCCAACTCACAAGAGCGTTGCTGCGGATTTTGAAAGATCACAATCACCCTGTGACCCTGCTCACAAAGTCCCACCTGATCGTACGTGATATAGATCTTATCGCCCCAATGGCAGAAAAGGGCCTGGTCAGCGTTGGAATATCTATAACCACTTTGGACAGGTCACTCGCTAGAAAGATGGAACCCCGTGCAGCGACACCTCCAAGACGCCTTGAGGCCATCCGTCTGTTGTCAGAAGCTGGCATTCCCACAGGCATCATGACGGCACCCATCATTCCAGCTTTGAACGACGACGAAATTGAAACCCTTGTCGAAGCAGGAGCGAATGCGGGCGCGAACAGAGCGGGTTATGTGCTATTGCGCCTTCCTTACGAATTGAAGGATCTCTTTCACGAATGGCTTGCCGAACATGCTCCTGATCGCGCGGCGAAGGTTGTCAATTTGCTGCGAGAGATGCGCGGCGGAAAGGACTATGATGCGAAATGGTTCGAGCGCGGTCGCGGCGGAGGCGCATATGCAAAGCTTATCGGGCAACGTTTCCAACGCGTGACCCGCAAACTGAATTTGAACAAACCTCGGCCAGCTCTGCGTATGGATCTCTTCACACCGGGCCCAACCGATTCAAAGCAAATGACACTCGATCTATAAAAGGGTGAACCATCGCTGGACTTATCCACAGCCCAAAGATTAGGATCGCTCTCTTGGCTATGCGAATTGGCTGCGGAAGGCGTTTGGTAACTTTGTCTTCATGAAATCACGACTCATAGGGGTGATTCGCATCTGTCATAGTGAAGTGGAGCTACCCGCAAATGGACCTCGTGCCGAACACAATTATCGAAGGCGACTGCATCGACATCTTGTCTCGTTTGCCCGACCGGTCCGTTGATCTCGTATTCGCTGACCCTCCCTACAATCTGCAATTGGGCCAAGGCCTTACACGGCCCAACCAGTCAGTCGTCGACGGTGTGACGGATGAATGGGACAAGTTTGACAGCTTCGATGCCTATGATCTTTTTACGCACCAATGGCTGACCGAAGCTCGCCGGGTTCTGAAAGATGACGGCGCAATCTGGGTGATCGGTTCCTATCACAATATTTTTCGTGTCGGCGCGATCCTCCAGGACACAGGTTTCTGGATTCAAAACGATGTCATCTGGCTGAAGACAAACCCGATGCCCAATTTCAAAGGCACCCGGTTCCAGAACGCCCATGAAACATTGATCTGGGCTGGTAAGTCGGAAAAGTCGAAAGTCACATTCAACTATCAAGCTCTGAAGGTGTTCAACGACGACACCCAAATGCGTTCCGATTGGACAATCCCGCTTTGTACTGGTCCGGAACGCCTGAAAAATGCAGAAGGTAAAAAAGCTCATCCGACACAAAAACCGGAAGCTCTGCTGAAGCGGGTTCTCCTCGCAACATCCAATCCAGGAGACATAGTCCTCGACCCGTTCTCCGGCACCGGCACGACCGCCGCTGTCGCCCGCGCGCTCGGACGGCAATATGTCGGTATCGAGCGAGATGCTGATTATCTCCGCCTGTCGCGGGCCCGCCTAAAAGGTATTGAGCCGGTCAACGCCGATGCGCTGGAAACAGAGAAAAGCAAACGCGCACTACCCCGTGTTCCATTTGGTGCCATCGTAGAACACGGATGGCTTCGCCCGGGCGATCGCCTTTTCAGCCCTAAACGCCGCCATATGGCTCGCATCCGCATCGACGGCTCTCTGGCAACGGGAAGCACGACCGGGTCAATTCATCGGGTAGGTGCCCAAGTTCAAAATGCCCCGGCCTGCAATGGCTGGACCTATTGGCACTTTGAAGACGACAAAAGAAACTTGGCTCCCATTGATCTCCTGCGCAGGCGATATCGCAGCGAAATGGGCCTAAGCTAACCGATCAGCTTAAAGGCTTTTGCGAACACACTCGGCAAGCCGCGCACTTGATTTCGCGCAACCCACGTTCCTTCAGGACGCGGACCGAGCAAATCACCCTGCCAGACCTGCAGCGTTAGAGAGAAGTGAGTAAAAACGTGGCGCACCTCACCGCGATGACTCCAGTCAGCCTCGGCAGGGGCACCAATGATATCGCTTGCGGAAACGTCTCCCCAATCTGATCCGGGCAACCCCAGCATACCCCCAAGCAGTCCCTTATCAGGTCGCCGTTCGAGCAAAAGCTCACCGCCGTCCAACAGCAGGAAAACATGGCCGGTGCGATGCGGTTTCGGTACTTTCTTCTGCTTGATTGGGAACCGTTCGGGATCACCATCCCGGCGGGCATCGCAAAGTCCACTTATCGGGCAAATCAAACAGTTCGGACGCTTTGGCGTACAAACCGTTGCGCCAAGATCCATTAAGCCCTCAGCGAACTCGGCCGGGCGATCATCGGGCACAAGCCGCTCCACCGCCAGCTTGATTTCAGCCTTTGCCTCTTTCAGAGGTTTTTCGATTGCAAGCAGCCGAGAGAAAACCCGTTCCACATTTCCATCTACGGCGGCAGCTCGTTCTCCAAAGGCAAGCGCAGCGATGGCACCAGCTGTATAAGGTCCTATGCCTGGTAGCTTTATGAGCTCGGCGGAGGTCTGCGGAAAACCACCAAGCATCGCGACTTCGCGGGCACATTTCAGAAGATTCCGGGCCCGGGCATAATAGCCAAGCCCGGCCCAGGCCGCCATGACGTCCTCATCCGCCGCCGCCGCAAGCGCATCTACCGTAGGCCAGCGCTGGGTAAACTCGAGAAAGTATCGCGTTCCGTGTGGAATGGTGGTCTGCTGCAACATGATCTCGGCAAGCCAGACGCGATATGGGTCCGGTCGTTTACCGTCCGCTCGTGCCTTCGGCCCAACACGCCACGGTAAATCACGCGCCGATGCGCTGTACCAATGCAGCAACTGCTCCGGCAACGTTTCCAACTCTTCTGAAACACGACTTTCCTTTGCCATCATCCGGGGGCAAACTCTCTTTCGTAAGCTAGGCAACCCGACTTGAAGAGGTCACTGGTGATCGATCCAATAGAAGAAGCTATGGCACGGGCAAAGCTTCGCCAGCAGAGAGGCAAGCCCGTTCGGCGAAAGAGGCCACCGATTGGGGCCGATGCGAGGCGCATCTTGCGTAAACACGCGAGCAAGGGCGGTGGGTCGTCTCTTTCAAAGTTACAGACAAACTGGACGCATATCGTCGGCGAAGACATCGCGCGAATTTGTTTCCCAATGAAACTCACGGGAACCAAAGTGGGCCGGACCCTGACCCTGCGCGTCATACCTGCTGCTGCTGCCATAATTCAGCACCAGGAAGAGACTGTACGCGAGCGAATTTCAGTCGCTGCGGGTGGAAACGTTACCCGACTGAAGCTGGAACAAGGAACCCTCCCCGGCCAGAAGCCGGTGCCCAATAAGCAACGCCGCAGGCTAACAGATGCCGAAGAGGCGGATTTGCAAGATCGAGTCGCCAATATTGAGTCACCAAGCCTGAAAGCAGCGATTGTCGCCCTTGGCCGGGCTGTGCTAGCCGAACAGCGCTAAGGCCAATTGAAGGTCAAATTATTCATCTGCTGCAGGAGTTCGACATGGCAGTGACACGTTTTTCCCGGCGCACACTCATCTCTGGTCTTGCCGCAATTGCGCTGGCGGCCTGTGGTGGAAGTGGTGGTGATGGCGGAGCGGCCGACCTGACGCTCGCCGACAAGGCTTTCGGACCTGCAAACGCCCCTGTCGAGATCATTGAATACGCATCCGTCACCTGTGGGGCATGCGCGCAATACCATAAAGACGTCGTTCCCGCGATTAAGGAGATGGCGGAGGAAGGCCGGGTTCGATTCATATTTCGAGAATTTCCGACACCACCGGTCGAAGTTGCAGTCGCAGGCTTCGCAGCTGCACGGTGTGCCGCAGACGATGATGCCTATTTCGCGATGTTGGATGATATGTTCACCAATCAAAGAAACATCTTTGCGGCCACCCAGAACGGAACAGTGCGCACGGCATTGCAGGCAATCGCCAGCCGTCACGGCGTTGACAGTGCGTCATTCGATAGCTGCCTTACAGACGAGGGAATACGTGCAGAGATTCAGGCAGCAACAACGACGGGTCAAGCCGGGGGCGTATCGCAGACACCGACGCTTTTCCTGAACGGAAGAATGCTGCGGGGAGCCGAAGGGCGTAGCGTCGAGAGCATCACAGAATTGGTCGATGCGATCGCGCCAAAACCAGAGGGTTAACGACTTGGCAAGGGTTCCGACTCAAACTCCTTAAGCAAAGGTTATGGACAAAATGTCGATTTTCCGCACTTCAGCGTTCGTGACAGCACTTTTGCTGTCGGCCACCGCATGTTCAGACGGCGGCCAGGGCAACGCGCAACAGACGTCCGGTTCGGATCAGGCGTCAACTATTGGCGATGCGACCTTTGAAGCAGGCACAGGTGTACAGATTGGCGCAGAAGACGCACCGATCACTATGCTGGAATATGCATCCATAACCTGCAGCCATTGCAAAGATTTCCACGAAGATGTCGTGGGCGCGGTCTTCGACGATTACGTCGCATCCGGCAAAGTGAAGTTCATCTTCAGAGAGTTCCCGCTCAATCAGATCGACGTGGCCGGGTTCGCAGTCGCCAGATGCGCCGGCGAAGAGAATTACTTCGCCGCTCTGGACATGTTCTTCGACGAACAAGACGCCGTGATCAGTGCTGCTCAGGACGGGACTATCCTAGAGAAACTCAACGAAATTGGATCAGGGTTTGGCCTCGACAGTGACGAGGTAGATACTTGCATCAATGACAGCGATGTTCGTCGCCAAATCGCCGCATCAATAGATGCCGGGCAAGCGGACGGTGTCAGCTCAACACCCAGCATATTCGTTAACGGCGTTCGTCAGGAAACGGTTGAGTCACGCTCAGCTGAAGGCATGGCAAACATTCTCGATGGTCTGCTCGGCGAACCGGCAAACGAGGCCGAGGCAGACACAGAAGACCCGGCCGAAACAAACGTGAACGCCGATTAGGAGCGCCTTTAGGAGCCAATATGCAAATTACGCAAATTCGCATTGCCGGCTTCAAGTCGTTTGTTGATCCAACAGAAGTTCCCATAGAGGAAGGTCTCACAGGCATTGTTGGCCCAAACGGCTGCGGCAAGTCTAACCTCTTGGAAGCTCTGCGTTGGGCGATGGGTGCAAGCTCCGCGAAAGCCATGCGCGGCGCTGAAATGGACGACCTTATCTTCTCAGGGTCATCCGATCGCCCGGCCCGTGAGTCCGCCGAAGTCACCCTTGTTCTCGACAATTCTGATCGAACGGCACCGCCTGAATTCAACTCGGCAGACACGCTTGAGATATTGCGTCGCTTAAAACGCGGTGCAGGTTCGACCTACAAGATGAATGGCCGGACCGTCCGTGGCAAAGACATACAACTCCTATTTGCCGACGCATCTACCGGTGCGAACTCCCCTGCTCTTGTTCGCCAGGGACAAATATCTGAACTCATCGCGGCGAAACCCCAGAACCGGCGGCGCATTCTCGAAGAAGCTGCAGGCATATCCGGGCTGAATACGCGCCGCCATGAAGCCGAGCTAAAGCTCAGGGGCGCGGAATCGAATCTGGAAAGGCTGACGGAAGTCTCCGCCGAAGTCGAAAGACAGTTAGAGAGCCTGAAACGCCAGGCTCGCAAAGCCCGCAAGTACAAAGCGCTAAGCGATGAAATCAACGGACTTGAAGCCCTTGCCGCGCATCTCCGTTGGGAAGAGGCCAAACAGGCGCGCGAGCAATCAAATATTGCCCACGAAGATGCAAAACGCGCCGTTGAAGAACTCACATCCGTCGACGCCGTCAAAGAAAAGGAACGCCTTGAAGCCACCGAGAAACTGAACCCTCTTAGGGAAGCTGAGAGTGTTGTCAGTGCGAAACTCGGTCAGGCTCGCATAGCCTTCGCCCGGAGGGATGCTGAACGTAAGGCGGCAGCGGAAGCTGTGGGCCGCCTTGAAGAGGAACTCACCCGTTTGAACGGCGATCTGGAACGCGAGCGAGCAACAGTTTCTGAAGCCGAGAGTGAGGCAGATCGTACCCGGAAAGAGTTGGATGCGCTTCCCACGGAAAATGCCGAGGCCAGCGTTGAGAAGGAAAGGGACGCCCGCAAAACGCTCGAGCTGGCCCGCGAGGCCCTGCGCGCAGCGGAAGCCGAAGTCGATGCATTATCCGGAGAACTTTCCGATATTCGCGCCCAACGTCACGCTGCGACAGAGAGCCTGTCAGCGCAGCGGCATAAGCGTGACGAGCTTTCCAGGCAAAAAGAAGCTGTTCAGCAAGAGCTGTCTGCCCTCAAGGATACAGCCGTGCTTGTTGAAACGCTTCGTAGTTGCGAAAAGCGAGAAGCTGACGGGGAGCTAGCCTACCATGAGGCAACGCGTGCAGCGGAAGCAGCAGAAGCCGGCCTCGAGGAAGCGACTGCCGCTGTAAAATCAGCCGAAGAGCCTGTCTCCACTTTGCAAACCGACGCGCGCGCGCTGGAAGGCGAAATTGCTGGCCTGGAGCGCCTTCTGAAAAAAACAGACAGCCATGATGCGCCTCCAGTCCTCGAGCGCATCAAAGTCCGCGACGGACTCGAAAAAGCCATTGCCGCGGCTTTGGGCGATGACATCCAGGCCTCAACAGATAGGTCGGCTCCCTTACATTGGGGCGGTGCCGACGAAGCCCGTGACTCACTGCCGGACGGCGCAGAGACCCTCGCGAAACTTGTAGACGCGCCGGGCGAACTTCTCGCGCGTCTGTCGCAATGCGGGCTTGTTGACGCGGAACAAGGCGAATTTCTCGCGCAGCAACTGAAACCAGGCCAGCGGCTTGTGTCCCGAGAGGGACATCTGTGGCGTTGGGATGGCTTTGTCCGCACACCGAAAGCACCCGTTTCCGCTGCTGCGAAGCTAGAACAACAAACGCGCCTCAATGCAGCAAAAGTGGAACTGGAACCACTGAAACAGCAGCTCGCTAAGGCAGAGTCTGAACTGGAGACAGCCAGATCTGCCCGCGAAAGCGCCGAACAACAGCTAAAAAATGCTAGAGCGCAGGTGCCCCAAGCCTCATCGGAGTGGAATGAAGCACGTGCTGATGCCGCCAAGGCTCGTGAGGCGAGCGAAAGCGCCAATCTTAAGCGGGCGAGCCTCTCCAGTTCATTCGACCGAATCGAAACCGAGTACACCGTTGTTAGCGCAGCAATTGAGTCAGTCGAAGGTACTAGAATTGAGACAGACGACTCATCCATCGAAGCGAAGCTCGCAACCGCCCGCGAAAAGCTGGTCGCTGCCCGTGACGCAGAAGTTGATGCCCGGGGAAATCTGACTGATTTCACCAGAGGCAAGGAACAAGCGATCGCGAGACGCGAAAGTTTGGCCCGAGACAAAACTGTATGGACAGAACGTCTCGCATCCGCCACCGCAAGGGTGAAGAGCCTGGAAGAACGCGCAGGTGATACGCGGCAGCGCATTGCAGTCACCACGAGTGAAACCGGCGGACCAGACGAGAACGAGATGTCTGGGCTGGAGACTCGCGTGGCAACGCTGGAGTCGGAACGCAAAGCAGCAGCTGATAAGCTTGCAGAAGCGGAGACGACCGCGAGACTCGCTGAAACAGCCGCTCGTGAGGCCACCGCCGCAGCCGGCAAAGCCCGCGAGGCCCTCGCAGGAGCATCCGTCGCAATTGAAGCGGCAGAAGCCCGTGTTCAGGACAGCGTAGAAACGGCACGAAACCAGTTTCAGCGTCTTCCTGAAGGTCTGATGCCATTGGCCAAGACCTATCTAGAAGACGATGCTATCGCTGCGCTGGACTTGGCGGAGGCTGCGCAAAAAGCAGACTTCTTAAAGCGAGACCGCGATCAACTCGGCGGGGTCAATATGGACGCCGAAGGCGAGGCCGAGGAATTGGCGGAACGGCTCGGCACCCAAGCGAACGAGAAACGCGACCTGGAAAAAGCCATAACCAAGCTGCGCGAAGGCGTCGATGCACTTAACGATGAAGGTCGCGCCCGACTGATTCAGGCGTTTGAAACGGTAAATGAGCATTTCAAAGCCCTGTTCCGCGCGCTATTTCGCGGCGGGCAAGCAGAACTTCGTCTCGTCGACGCGGACGATCCGCTCGCCGCTGGTCTAGAGATCTTTGCGCAGCCACCCGGCAAACGGCTCGGAACACTTCGTTTGATGTCCGGAGGTGAACAAGCCCTCACCGCTGCAGCCCTTATTTTTGCGGTCTTCCTTTCAAATCCAGCTCCTGTCTGTGTTCTTGATGAAGTCGATGCTCCGCTCGACGATGCAAATGTCGATCGCTTCTGCCGTATGCTCGACGAAATGCGCACCCGAACCAACACCAGATTTATCGTCATCACCCACAATCCCGTGACGATGAGCCGTATGGATCGTCTGTTTGGTGTTACAATGCGCGAAAAGGGCGTTTCAAAACTTGTCTCGGTAGACCTCAGCGCTGCGGAGGAATTGGTTGCGGCAGAGTGATGCAGGTCTCAAATGAGCGATGATCAACCAAATGATCTCGGAGATCGTATCCGCTGCGCGCAGGAGGCGCGCAAACCGAAGACAGCGACCCCCGATGATTCGCCGGAAACTGCAGTAAATGCTGGAGGTCTTGCCCTTCGATACGGTACTGAATTCGCCGCTAATGTAATTGTCGGGCTCATATTGGGCCTGCTGATCGATGCAGTTTTCGATACAAGCCCCTGGGGGCTACTGACAATGCTGGGGTTCGGCCTTGCGGCGGCTGTTTTAGGTGTTATACGCGCCTACAACAAAATCAACGCCGAGATTGCCGAAATGACGGCGTCGGCTGATGACAGGGATTGAGGGCTAATGTTCCCGACATTTGTCGCAACGGACCCGATTGCGCAGTTCGAGGTTAAACGGATTTTCGGTATCGAAGATGTCTTCGGCCGCTACGATCTGTCGTTCACCAATGCCAGTGCTTATATGCTGCTGGCGTCAGCGCTGGTCGCGGGGCTGTTCTGGTATTCTGCATCACGAACCTCGCTCGTGCCGAACCGTATACAGTCGCTTGGCGAGATGGGATATGAGTTCATAGCGAACATGATCCGGGGCGTGGCCGGTGAAGACGGTCTGCGCTTCTTCCCGTTCGTTTTCACACTCTTCTTCTTCATCTTTGCCGCCAACATGATCGGCATGGTGCCTTACGCCTTTACAACCACGAGCCACATTGTCGTTACAGGTGCCCTAGCTCTGCTCGTGATTGGCATCGTGATCGTTTACGGCCTGATGAAGAACGGACTTGGCTTCTTCAAATTGTTCGCACCTTCCGGCGCACCGCTGCCAATCTACTTCCTTCTGGTGCCAATCGAGATCGTATCTTTCCTCGCTCGGCCGCTGACGCTGGCACTTCGCCTTTTCGCGAACATGCTCGCCGGCCACATTACGCTGAAACTCTTCGCAGGTTTCGCGATCCAATTGGCCGCAACGGGCACGGCAGCAATGCTGCTCGCACCACTCGCCTTTGCCATGGGGATCGCGCTCAATGCGCTCGAGTTCCTTGTTGCAGGACTTCAAGCTTATGTTTTCGCAATTCTAACAAGCGTCTACCTGAACGACGCGATGCACCCAGGACATTAATCTGAATATTGACGCGGAGCGCCAAACACGCTTTTCGAGCGTCCAATCACCGAACAGCATTCCAATTTTAAGGAGACTCCCATGGAAGGCGATATCACCCAAGGCCTGAAATATGTTGGCGCAGGCCTCGCCACACTCGGCATGATCGGTGCCGCAATCGGTGTGGGCAACATCTTCGGCTCGTTCCTCGACGCAGCTATGCGCAACCCGTCTGCTGCGCCTCAGCAAACCGGTAACCTCTTCGTCGGTGCCGCGCTTGCAGAAGCCCTCGGCATCTTCGCGTTCGTGCTCGCTATCCTGATCCTGCTGGGCATCTTCTAGGACCAGACAATAGCCTCCCCGCCTTAGGAGACAGGATTCATGATCCTATCAGCATTACTTGCAGACGCAGCCACGACAGATGCCGGAGGTGTATCCTTCCCGGCGCTGGATACGTGGCATTACCCGTCTCAGCTGTTCTGGCTGTTCATCTCCTTCGGCGGATTGTACTTCGTCCTGTCCCGTATCGTTCTACCCCGGCTGTCGAACAATCTAGAGCGGCGGTCAGATACCATTGCGGACGACCTGGACGAAGCTGCAAAGCTGAACGAGCAGGCGGAAGAAGCGAAGCGAGAGCTAGAGCTCAATCTTGCAAAAGCTCGCTCCGGAGCAAGAGAGACTGTCGCCAAGGCAGAGGCCGAAATGGCGGATGAAATCGCAGCGGAAACACGCCGCGCCGATGCTGAACTCGAAGCGCGGCTAGAAAAAGCTGAGGCGCGGATCCAGGAGCTTCGCACAGAAGCGATGGACAACGTGCAAACTGTTGCAACCGAAGCCACTCAGGCAATTCTCCAGAAACTCGGAGTGAAGACGACTGCTGCTAAGGCGAAGACAGCAGTCGCGGCAGCCCTGAAGGAACGGAGATAGACATGCGTCGGACACTCGTTTCTCTGGTCCTAATCGCGCCCATGGCGCACGCTGCGGACGAAAGCCATGGCGGCGGCATCGTTCCGGAATGGCTGTCTCACGGGGACACCAACACTGCCTTCTTGGCCATGGTCGTCTTCTTAGGGATCGTCTGGTGGTTTGGTGGCTTCAAACTGATCACCGATGCTCTCGACAATCGAGCCGTCAATATCAAGGCCCAGCTTGAAGAGGCGAAAGATCTTCGGGAAGCAGCCGCGAAACTTCTCGCAGAAGCAGAGCGTCGCCAACGCGAGGCAGACGAAGAAGCTGCGGCGATTGTCGGACAGGCAAAGAAAGATGCCGAAGTGTTTCGCAAGGAAGCGCGCAAATCACTGGAACAGCGTCTCGCCCGGCGTGAGGCAATTGCCGAAGCACGTATCAAACAAGCTGAAACCGACGCAGCCGCAGAGGTAAGACGCACTGCGGCTGATACGGCAACGCGTGCTGCAGAACAGATCTTGGGTGCCACTGACGGCGCTGATCAGTTCGAGACCGCAGCCGCTCAAATCGAAAAAGCGCTGAACTAGCTATCTTTCAAAAAGAAATAGAAGAACGGGACCTATTGGGTCTCATGCCCCGAACTGTGTCCGCTACCTGTAATTAGCTTCAGCAACCAATCGGGCGTAATCTTGTTGAGCTTGGGATAACGGTCAAGTAAGTGGCGAATAAGCTGCTGCCCCCAAACAGAGTTTCTAGCCAGCAACGCTGCGCCCAGAATACCGAGCGGCAAGCCGACCGGCAGAAAAGGTGTGAGAAACCCAATGGGTATGGACAGAATTACAAGGAACAAGCCTATTAAGGCCAACACCTGCCGAAACAGTATCTTCACGCCGCTCACTCCCAGTGAAAACCGGGGTTTTGGCGATCCCGTGTCTGATATGCGTGTTGTCCGATAATCCGTCATCTCTTTATAACATAAGACAAGCTGACACTTTTCCACCCTCCCCACAGGGATGTGAAGAGCTGAGCGCGAATTTGAAATAGATCAGCTGAGGCTGTTGCGCCTGTGTGACTATTCCGCTGCGATAGCTTCCGGGGACGGCGGTGTCCATTTGAGACGCGGCTTTCTGGCAGCCTGTGTCTCATCCAGTCTGCGCATCGGTGCATGATATGGAGCCCCTTTTAGGCTGTCCTCACCTGCTGCGGCCCGATTAGCGACAGCGATCACAGACTCACAGAAACGATCAAGCTCCGCTTTAGACTCTGTTTCCGTTGGTTCAATCAGCATCGCTCCATGCACCACCAGCGGGAAGTACATCGTCATGGGATGATAGCCCTCATCGATCAACGCCTTGGCGATATCAATGGTTTCGATGCCATCGGCGGTGAACTCATCGGAGAACAACGCCTCGTGCATGCAGTAGCCGTCAAAAGCCGGCGTCATCGTGTCTTTTAGGCGGGCCTGAACGTAGTTTGCGTTGAGCACAGCGTCTTCGGCCACTTGTTTCAGCCCATCCGCACCATGGCTCAACATGTAAGTAAGCGCGCGCACAAACATGCCCATCTGGCCATGGAAGGCGCACATGCGACCGAAGCTGTCGGACGCTTCACCTTCCATATCCTCAACCAACCGATATCCGTCTTCGCCCCTTACGATGAACGGCACTGGCGCGAATGGTGCCAGCGCCTCGGAAAGGACCGTCGGGCCAGACCCAGGACCACCGCCGCCATGGGGCGTAGAAAACGTCTTGTGCAGATTGATGTGCATGGCGTCGATGCCGAGATCACCAGGCCGTACCCGGCCCACAATCGCGTTGAAGTTCGCGCCATCGCAGTAGAAATAACCACCAGCCTCATGGATGAGATCGGCAATCTCGCGAATGTCCGTTTCGAACAGGCCACATGTATTCGGATTGGTCAGCATGATGCCGGCGATGTCAGACGTGTCTTCGAGCTTCGCCCTGAAGTCTTCCATATCAACGCGGCCACGCTCATTGGCTTTGATCTCGTCGACTTCGAAACCGCACTGGATGGCAGTTGCGGGATTCGTTCCGTGGGCAGACGCAGGCACAAGCACGCGCTTGCGCGTGCCCGCCTCTCCCCGCGCGATCAGAGCCTGACGGATCGCCAGCATGCCGCACAATTCACCGTGGGCACCGGCTTTTGGGCTCATGGCAACCGCAGGCATGCCTGTCAGCGTCTTCAGCCAGGTCGCAAGCTGATCGATCAATTCCAGCGCGCCCTGGATCTCGTATTGCGGCTGGAGGGGGTGCACATCAGCAAACCCTGGCAGGCGCGCCAGCTTCTCATTCAGGCGAGGATTATGCTTCATGGTGCAGGATCCCAGTGAGAAGACACCCAGATCAATTGCGTAATTTTTCTGCGAGAGCCGCACATAGTGCCGAACAGTTTCTGGCTCGGAGAGACCCGGCAACCCTGTTGCGTCTTTTCGCGCGACGCCACCGAGACGATCCTTGCATCCTTTGGGGGCCGGCAAATCAACACCGGTCGTGTCTGGTGTCCCGATCTCGAAAATCAGATCCTCGCGTTGCGACAGCCCTTTGGAGCCCGATACGGAATCACTGCCGCTCCCATTAGCGACAATGGAGGGAGTTGTCGGGCGGCCTTGAGTGTTCATGGTCATCACACAATCTCCTTAAGTGCGTCTGCATAGGCGTCGATATCTTCCGTTGTCGTACATTCCGTCGCCGCACAGATGATAACGTCATCGAACCTGTCTCCCGGCATCAGGCGGGAGGCGCGAACGCCGCCGACAACGCCCTTCTCGTCCAGCATGGCAAGAACAGCTTCAGCGTTCATGGACGTCCGAAAAGCGAATTCGTTGAAGAAGCGCGGCGTCAGCAATTCGACACCATCAATTGCTTCGAGAGCGTTGGCGAGGTCGCAAGCCGCTTCATGATTGAGCGCCGCAAGTTGCGAAAGACCTTTATCGCCGAGCAGTGTCATGTGCGCTGTAAAGGCGAGCGCGCAAAGCCCGGCATTTGTACAAATGTTCGACGTCGCCTTATCGCGGCGAATGTGTTGCTCCCGCGTTGAAAGCGTCAGCACAAATCCGCGCTTCCCATCGGCGTCTTCGGTCTCGCCGCAAAGCCGGCCAGGCATCTGACGAACGAGCTTTTGCGTGCAAGCAAAAAGGCCGACATAGGGCCCACCGAATGTGAGCGGATTACCGATCGACTGCCCCTCGCCCACGGCTATGTCCGCGCCCATTTCGCCAGGCGGTGTAACAAGACCAAGGCTAATCGCTTCAGTGAACACAGACACGAAAAGCGCTTTCTCAGCGTGCGCTGCCTCCGCCACAGGTGTCATATCGGTGATTGTGCCAAACACATTCGGAGACTGACCAATGATGCAGGCCGTTTCTTCATCGACGGACTTCACCAATTCCAATTCGCCATCAACAGCAGCAGGCAGTTGAACAATCTCGATCCCCTGCGCCTCGCAGAGTGTACGCGTCGCCGCCGCATAATGTGGATGCAGCCCTCCTGAGAGGACGACCTTTTTCCGCCGCGTCGCCCGGCACGCCATCAATGCGGCTTCAGCACAGGCTGTTGACCCATCATACATGGACGCATTGGCGACATCCATCGCCGTCAACGCAGCGACCTGAGTCTGGAACTCGAACAGGGTTTGCAACGTACCTTGAGCGATTTCCGGCTGGTAAGGTGTGTATGTCGTCAGAAATTCAGACCGCTGAATAATGTGGTCCACCGTGGCTGGCACATGGTGCTTATACGCGCCACAGCCCACAAAGAAGGGACCTTCGGACGCCGTCCTATTCTTCGCAGCTAATCCAGCGACATGACGCTCCACAGCCAGTTCGCCCTGATACATTGGCAAATCGTGAATTGGCCCATCGAGGCGCGCCTGTTCAGGAACGTCCGTATAAAAGTCATCGATTGATGCTGCACCAATGCGTGCGAGCATCGCTTTTCGATCTTCCGCGGTAAGTGGCAGATATCTCATCGTTTATCCTTCACAAAACTTGGCGTAGGCGTCGGCATCCATCAGCCCGTCTAATTCGCTCTTGTCGCTGAGCTTCAGCTTGGCAAACCAGCCCGCGCCTTCCGGATCTTCGTTGACCGTCTCGGGAGCGTCTGCCAGTGCCGCATTGCCCTCGGTCACCTCGCCGCCGACGGGAGCATATACGTCCGATGCGGCTTTGACGCTTTCCACAACGGCCATGTCGTCGCCCTTCGAAAAACTCGCGCCGACTTCCGGGACCTCGACAAAAACCACGTCACCCAATTGCTCGGCGGCATATTTGGTAATCCCGACAGTTGCCACGTCGCCGTCAACCCGGATCCATTCATGGTCTTCAGTGAATTTCATCGTCATTGGCTCAGTGCTCCCCTCAGCGTTTGTAATTTGGTTGAATGAACGGCAGCTCGCAGACCTCGGCCTCGTGAGCTTTCCCTCGGATCATCAGATCGATTTTTGTTCCGGGAGCTGTGTGTTTGCGCGCCACGTACCCCATCGCGATTGGCTTCTCGACCGACGGGCCAAACCCTCCGGATGTCACAACGCCTACGCGCTCGCCGCGGATCTCTATCTCCGTGCCCTCCCGCGCGGGCGCACGGCCAAGCGGCTGAATGCCAACGCGAACCTCATCAGCACCCTTGCGGTACTGCTCCAAGATCTTTTCCGAACCCGGAAAATCCGCACGCTCACGACGGGACTTCTGAATCACCCAACCAAGGTCCGCCTCTATGGGAGTTCGGCTTGCGTCCATATCGTGTCCATACAGACAAAGACCGGCTTCAAGACGGAGGGAGTCACGTGCGCCCAGTCCGATCGGTTTAACGCGTTCGTCCGCTAACAGCGCCGTAACCAACTCACGCCCCGGTTCGGCATCGACGAGCACTTCAAATCCGTCCTCGCCCGTGTATCCACACCGGGAGACGCCACATCGTACATCATTCCAGAAAATCCGCTTCGAGCGCATAAAGCTCAACGCCTCAGATCCTGGCAAATAAGCGGCGAGCACGTCCACAGCTTCCGGCCCCTGCAGCGCGAAAAGGATACGATGGTCATGACGCCTTAGAGTGGCACGCCCTTCAAAAGTCTGTTCGAACAATGTCCAGTCCTGATCTTTCACCGCTCCATTGACGACAATGTAGAGCGTGCCCTGCAGGTCCTCGACCTCGGGCCGTGTGATGATCAAATCATCCAGAATCCCGCCTTCTTCGTTCAACAAAACGGTCAGCCGCGCCTGCCCGGGTTTCAGGCCAGCAATGTTGCTCGGCACCAGTTCTTCGATGATCGCCGCGATGGCCGCATGTGCCTCATTGCCAGAAAGCGAACGATTGTTCTGCGTCAGAAAACACGGCCCCATATGCGAGACATCGAATAGGCCAGCCTTGGACCGTGTCCACAAATGCTCGGCTTTTACGCCTTCGAACTGAACCGGCATCTCGTAGCCGGCGAACGGCACGATTTTCGCTCCGTGAGCCACATGCACGTCATAAAGCGCCGTGCGCTTGAGCGGCGTCGCGTCTGTATCGGCCATGACCCCGGACTCCTGCCAGCAGACGGCCCGAATACGGACACGTCTTGGCCCCCGCTGTCTTGGTGCCTGAGAGATTTGCAGTCCGCTTAACTCGCGCGCTGCTTGCTCCTTCGGCGAGACTAGGCTGTCGCCCGCCTCTTTCCAGCGTGTTGCTCACTCCCCGGTCCGTCTGCCTGAGCGTTTCCGGGGCGGTTGCGCCTTCGGCGGCAGGTCAATCCTGCTCTCTCCCGGGGGTGAGTTGATGATCGAGAATTAGGCCGGATTCCAAATTCCGGCAAGGATTAAGCACTGCCGATAACCTCAGCGGCTGAATCTGCCAGATTTTTCATCGCTTGGCGCCAAGGATAGCCGCCAAAACTAACGCGACCGACCCCGGCAGCGGCGAATTCGGCGATAGGTGGGCTTTTTGGACCAGCCATAACATTCACAGGCAACGCAGATGATTCGGAGACTTGCGCGATCAGACCAAGGTCTACCAACCCCGGCACGAAGAAGCTCTTTGCCCCAACCTCGGCATACGCGGCACCGCGCTCAAGGGCTTCAGCGAGGTGATCACTGTGAGTCTCAGGCGCGTTTTGCAGAAACACGTCTGTGCGAGCGTTGATCCAGCTAGGGACCTGAACGCCAGCGAGCGCCTTAAGCCTCGCGACCTGCTCGTCCAGCGATCTCAATCCACCGCCCGGCACTCCGTCCTCGATATTCACGCCTACGATTCCGGCATCGGCCAACCTGTTGAGACTCGCCGCAGCCTCTTCCGGCGTGTCTCCATAGCCCATCTCGAAATCGATGCTCACCGGAATATCAACGGATGAAACGATCCGAGCAGCGTTCGCCATAACCAGATCCAGAGGCACCGTCTCGCCATCGGTAAAGCCGTTCGCTTCGGCGACGGAATAACTGCCCGTTGCCAGCGCTCTCGCGCCTGCTTTCGTAACGGCGCGAGCAGAGCCGACATCCCAGATGTTGAACAACACCATTGGATTGCCTGGCACGTGAAGCGCTGAAAAAGCATCGAACCGATCTTGTTGAGACATTCGCTGACCTCCTGTTTCCAGACGTCGTAGCGCCAGTGCTAGATCGGCTCCACCCGAAACTTGCGGATCATGAAGAACAGCGGGTCACATCCGCTCCGGCGCTTCGATCCCTAGAAGGTCCAAGCCGGTCTCGAGCTGGCGCGCGACCGCTTCACAAAGTCCGAGACGCGATGCGCGCAAGTCAGGATCGGCCTCTGTAGCAATCTTGTGCGCACCGTAAAAAGCTGCAAACGCCTGCGCCAGATTATAAACGTGCTCGCACAGGAAATGCGGCATACGCTTGGACCGTGAGAGTTGCAGCGCCCCGTCGAACGCATCGAGCGTCAGCGCCAAAGTCCTTTCCGCTTCACTCTCGACTTTGATGGCTCCTGCAGCGTTGCCCTCCTCGGCCGCCTTGCGGAGCAGCGATTTGATGCGCACGGCTTGATACAAGAGGTATGGCCCGGTCTTTCCCTCAAAGCTCGTGAAGCGGTCGAGATCAAAGACATAATTCGTCGTTCGCGTATTCTGGAGATCGGCAAAGCGCAGGGCTGCGCGGGCCACGAATTCCGCAATCTGTCCGCGCTCCTCCACTGGAATGTCAGCGGAGACTCGGCCACCGTCTTCGATCTTCTTCGTCGCCTCATCCAGCGCCATGTTCGTCAGATCGCCGAGTTTCAGAGTACCGCCCTCGCGCGTCTTGAAGGGTTTGCCGTCGGTCCCGTTCACCGTGCCGAAGCCGATATGTTCAAGCCGGTCCTCGGCCATGTACCCAACAATGCCGGACGCGCGGAATACCTGCTCAAAATGCAGTGCCTGCCTTTGGTCGACGACGTAAACGATGCGGTCTGGCGCATAGGCCTGAACCCGATCGAGAATCGTTGCGAGATCTGACGTATGATACAGGCTCGCACCGCGCGAGTTCACAAGAATGAACGGCGGATATTCCTTTGTGTCTCCCTCTCGCTTGACAGGAATAATCCAGGCACCGTCATCCTCCTTGGCGAAGCCTTTTTCCTTCAGGTCGGCCACCATGCCGGGGATCAGCGGCTCAACATCCTTTTCCCCCTTCCACAAGTCGAACGAGACGCCCAGAAACCCATAGTCAACTTTCAGCTCTTCAATTGAAACTGCCACAAAATGATCCAGCAGCGCCCGATAACCCGCCCTTCCCGCCTGCAATTCGGCGACAGCAGCCTGGCTTCTGGCGTTGCGATCTGGATCATCCTTCGCCTTCGCAGAGGCTTGGGGATAGAGCCGCGATAAGTCCTCGATTGAGACAGGACTCTCTTCAGGAAACGGCCCTTCATTCTGACTGTCGAAATAAGGCAGATCAGGCTGTTCATCCTGCAGCTCTGTAATCAGGTGGCCCATTTGAAGGCCCCAGTCGCCAAGATGCACGTCTGAGGTCACATCATCGCCAACGAACTGAAAAATTCGCTGTAGCGTATCACCGATGATCGCCGTGCGAATATGTCCGACATGCATAGGCTTTGCGACATTCGCGCCGCCAAAATCGAGAACAATTTTCTCCGAATCTGCGACCTGCTCGGCACCGGCCATATCGCTCAACCGAACCCCTTCAGCCAATTCTGACAGCGCCGCATCGCTAACGGTTACGTTGATGAATCCAGGGCCCGCAATATCGAGCGACGCAATTGCTTTGTGACCTGACACCTGCTCGACGATCTCGGTCGCGATTTCACGAGGATTACGCTTCGCGGACTTGGCTGCTGCAAGGGCACCGTTGCACTGAAAGTCTGCCTTATCGGAAACACGGACCTCTCCGAACTTCGGATCTAGTCCAAGATCGGTGAAAGCATCAGCAAACGCAGCGCTCAGCTCGGAAACGAGGGTCCCCATATGCCGCTCCTGTTAGAAAAGACTGTCTTGGAAGCCGTTTAGACGATCAGTTGCCCGCATCAAGGCGAAAACGCTTACCATCTCGGTTGAACTGTAACTGCGCATCTGTCAGCTCGAAACCGACAAGCACCTCAAAGTTCGCGCCGGAGATGGTGTCGTCAAGACGTGGAATTGTTATTCGTCCGACGAGATCGCGAACAGCCGTCACCTGCTTATCGCGAAAATCAGCCTGAACGGTGAACGTCTCGCGGTTCAGGACGCGCGAGTTCCGCCGCATAACCGTTACGTAGTAGTTATAGTCATGATATCGCTCGGTGCCTTGAGGGCCTTTTCCGAAAGCGAAGTCGACCTCAACCTCCGCGAGAATAGGCTCGTCGCCAACGTAGCGACAGTACAGCCTTACTCCCGATATCTCACCCGTATAGGTGATCTCTGGGTAACGCTCAGCCTCACCAGCAAACTCGATAATTCTCGAAGCATCATAGAGGGCACCTGCGGTTGGGCACGGGCCAGCATTGCGGCGGTCGTCAAGAGCCGCGCCGATGCTGCCAGATCGAGACGAACAGGCCGACAAAAGCAGCGCGGCACACGCAAAAAGCGAAACCAAACGAAACGAAGCACTCATGGGGCGATTTGTCCTTTGATTCGTAACGGATACCAGACTTTTGCGGGGTTGGGCTTCTACCGCCTTGCCCCATCTGATAAATCAAGCTTTACCGGTGCCGCGCCACCCAGGCAACGCCCGGTGACAGGAGAACGCAGGAGATAAGAGTGAATGGCCGACACATTGGTCAACACACCCGCTGAGACGCGACGCCCGCTCTTAATCCAGCTGGCCGCTCCTCGGGGCTTTTGTGCCGGTGTCGATCGCGCCATTCAGATTGTCGAGGAAGCGATCACCAAATGGGGGCCGCCGGTCTATGTGCGTCACGAGATCGTCCACAACGCGCATGTTGTATCTCGTCTGGAAGATCTCGGCGCGATATTCGTTGAAGAACTCGATGAATGCCCCGATGATCGGCCAGTCGTCTTTTCTGCCCACGGCGTTCCGAAGGCCGTGCCAGCGGAAGCCAGTCGGCGCGAAATGATCTATGTCGACGCAACCTGCCCACTCGTTTCAAAAGTTCACGTTGAGGCCACACGACACCATGCTAAGGGCGATGAAATGGTGCTCATTGGCCATGCGGGCCATCCAGAGGTCATCGGTACAATGGGACAAGTGCCCGACGGAACAATGGCACTCATTGAGACTGTTGAGGACGCAAAAGCATACGAGCCCCGCGACCCGGACAACCTGACATTCCTGACGCAAACAACGCTGTCGGTAGACGACACCAAGGAAATCGTACGCACCCTGCAGGAGCGCTTTCCGTCAATCAAAGCACCCCATAAGGAAGACATCTGTTACGCGACGACCAACCGGCAGGAAGCCGTCAAAGTCATGGGCGCAGCCGACCTCGTCCTCGTGATCGGTGCCGAGACGTCCTCGAATTCCAAACGCCTCGTTGAGGTCGCCTTGCGAGAAGGTGCGGGCGACTCTCGATTGGTCGCCAGCGTCGATAATGTCGACTGGTCATGGTTCAGAAACGTTCATACCCTCGGCATTACAGCCGGTGCCAGCGCGCCCGAAGATCTTGTCCAAGACCTGATAAATGCGTGCCGCGAGCGTTTCGACGTCACAGTCGAAGAAATCAACCATACGGAAGAAAACGTTCGATTTAAGCTTCCGCGCATCCTTGCCGACTGACAGCGACAATCAGAGCAAACCAAAATAGTGGCCCCAACGACGCGACAGTGATTTGACATCGCACCGTTGATGCGCGAGCGCTGGCTGAAAAGATACTATAAAACAGGACGGAACGCCCATGCCCCGGCAAGCTGGCAGCCGCAATAAGGATTTCGAAGAGAAACGGCAAGAACTCGTCAGAGCGCTCACAGAACACGCCCTTACCGCCGATATTCGTCGGCCAAGCCTACGGGAATTCGCCCAGAGTTGCAGTGTCACCGAGCCAACGCTCCGGCACTATTTCACGGATCGACAAGGTACAGTGTTGGCGATCATCGACGAAATCGCACGGCGGGGCAAAGTCATCTGGGAAGCTCTCGCGACCCCGGCACCTAGCATCGATGAGGCCCTCGAGACCTACTTCACAATCTCCAATATGGGCATTCGGGATGGCGGCTTCATCCGCGCTCACGCCTTTGGAATCATAGAAGGTCTAGCAGATCCAGATATCGGCCGAGCCTACCTTACGCTGATACTCGAACCGTCCCTGCAAAGTGTTATGAACAAGATACGACTTTCAAGCAAACATACGATCCCGAGCGACGAGTTGCGCTCTATTGCGCTGGCCGCGTTTTCGCCCCTCCTGCTCGCCAGCCTCCATCAGGACCTTCTTGGCGGCAAAGACACTGCCTTCATAAATAGTGATACACTGGTTCAAACACTCCAGACCTACCTGAGTGCAGCGCTCCAGGACTGATGGTCGAAACGCTGAATTAAGCGGTCCAATGTGTCTTCCTTTTTTCCCGCTAGGCCGTTTCTTCTTTTCTAGTTCTGCGATGTCCGCACGTATGAAACCTTCATGAACTCGGCCCACCCCTCGCGCCGCAACACCCAATCGGTCACCTCAAGACCACCGTTCTCTCCGAGACGATAAACCGTGCGGCCCTGTTCACCGCCGGCTCTGCCCCAATGGGTGGTAAGCGAATTCTCACCCCAGGACGCACTCAGCGGATGGACGGCTCCGCCACTATCAGCCCAGAAGCCGTCAAGGCTATCACCTCCATTGCGGTAGACGCCTTCACCGCTGAATATGGCAGCTCCATTGTCCCGGTTCGAAATCGCATAGGAGATTTTCAGGTGTTCGGCGTGAAGCCCTTCTGACCATACGATCCGACAGTTCGCCGGAGTACCCCAGGCATCACATTCAGATGACCATTCCCCCAAAAGGCGCTCAACGCCCGCCCCTTCTTTCAGATCATCGGCAATAGCAGGTGCGCCGATGATCGGCGTGCTAAGCAAGATAGCCACGGGAAAAACAGACTTCAGAAATCCCGACATAGTCAAAGTGCCTCTGATACAGATTTGATAGCCTGTACGAATTCCAGCCATCCGAACGGGTAGTCAGATACATCGACGGTGCGCACGAAGCCAGAATGCTCCAGGAGAAGCCGCGTTCGGCCACCGAGGTCTATAAGCGTCCATTTGATCTTCTGGTCAGGAACGTTCGGATCACCGCGCCAGTCGCCCCATGTCATTGTCAGAGTCTGATTTTCGACAAGTTCGAGAATGGTCATGGACGGCATGGGAACCGTTTCGCCATCAACTTCGTAGGTGAACCCGAAGCTGTATTCGCCGCCCACTTTGGGATCGACGACCGGCTCCGGCGCAGGAAACCACTGCTTGATTTGCTCCGGCTCCATCAGGGCTTTGAAGACTTTTTCCGGTGGGGCGTCGATATCGATTTCATGACGAACGATTGGACTCGGGTCGTCAAAGTCAGGACGGAAAATCTTCTGATCCCCCATCAGATAAAACGCCAAATTGCCGGTGTGAAACCTCCACAAGTCATCTATCATTTCTTTTGCGCGACCGATTGCAGGTAGTTGATCGAACTCGTGGCGCACCGTGATCTTCGACGTGTTGTCTCCTTCCGGTTTAACAACCCAAGTCACCTCGCTGTCTTGTCCTTCGATATGCCATGTAAAAGATAGGCTGTTCGGTGGATCAAATGCCGTAATTGCCTGCGAGGCATCGGCTTCGGACGGCGTGCCATAGGTGTGCTTGCCCCAGAAACGATACGCGCCACCTGTTTGCGGCTCGACCGTTACATGTTCGGCAAACCACGTTTTCAGAGCCTCAGGATCGGTCAGCGCCGCAAATACGTCCTCCTGGCTGGCCGGATATTCAAATGGTACCGCGTATTCGTAGACATAACCTTCCATCACCTTTTCCCCTTCTTGATTGGTGTTATTCGTCGCTGTTTTCTACAAATGCCTTCAGATCTATCAGGCGTGTCGCCCAGAATTGCCGGTAGGTCTGCAGCCACCTATCGACATCGCGCAGCCCCTCCGGTCGTAAGGCATAGATGCGCTTCTGCGCCTGGCGCCGCTCATTAAGAAGCCCCGCGCTCCGCAGCACCTTGATGTGGCGCGCAATAGCTGGACGACTGACCGGAAATCGCTCGGCAATGTCCCCCGCGCACAACTCACCATCCTGTAGACAGTCAAGAATTGCCCTTCTCGTGGGATCCGCAATAGCGCTGAAGGCCGATCGATCCGGCAAAATCTGCTCTGTAACCATATTGTTACATAAACATACGCGCACCACTCTGGCAAGGTTCGGCCCGTTTCTCCTAGGAGTGTTGATCTATGGTTTTCCAGCGCCGGACAGCTTACAGACAGAGGCAATGCTCCATCCCGTCCTTCGAATTCTGCTGATCGGTTTCTACGCCTACGGTGCCGCCGTGCATGTCGCGAACATGGCGAGCTTAACGGGATTTGACTGGTCGGCCGCGCCTTTGAAATGGCAGGTTCTAGATATTGTGTATCTGGTCCTGGACGTCATTGTCGTGGTCGGACTTGCTTTCGCACCAAGGGCAGGCGTCACCGCATTCATTATCGCCGCGGCCAGCCAGATTTCCCTCTACACGATCTTCCACGATTGGGTACTCGATGTGCCGGACGCGTTCGCCCCGTCAGAGGGTCAGCGCGCCTATCTCAACACACTCGTCGGATTTCATATCATTAGTCTGGTGCTGGTTCTCGCTAGCGTTACTGGCCGCATGAAAAACCAGTCGCGATCACCCTAGTTGATCTTGTCGACCTGGCCATACTCGAGGTCAACAGGTGTCGCACGGCCAAGAATGTAGACAGTGATCTTGAGGCGAGCGGCGGCTTCGTCCACTTCTTCCACCTCACCCTCAAAGCCTTGGAAAGCGCCCTCGTTGACGCGAACCTCTTCGCCAACCTCAAACGTGATGGTTGGGCGAGGCCGGTCTGCAACATCCTCGGCTGTACCAAGAATTCTGTTCACTTCACGCTCGGGCACTGGCAGCGGTTTTTTACCGCCTTCAGCCCCGAGGAAACCAGTCACCTTCGGCGTGTTCTTCACGAGATGATAGACATCGTCCGTCAGCTGCGCCTTGATAAGAACGTAGCCTGGGAAGAATTTCTTCTCGCTGGTTTTCTTCTTGCCGCGAACGACCTCAACCACCTCTTCAGTCGGCACTTCCATCTGCTCGATGAGTGCATCAAGACCGTTATTTTCGGCTTGCTCGCGGATCTGCTGGGCGACTTTCTTCTCGAAGTTCGAATAGGCGTTGATGATGTACCACTTGGCGTCGGCCATGATGAAAATTCTCTCTTTTCAGAAATCAAACGCCAGTCACGAGGCGTACGAGATAGGCGATGATCTGATCACCAAAGAACAGGAACGTCGCTACGATGGTTGACATGATCAGCACCATAATGGTCGCAGTCACCGTTTCCGGCCGCGTTGTCCAGGTGACCTTTGACCCTTCAGCCTGCACTTGCCGCATGAAGGTCACTGGTCCTGTTCTTTTCTGTTTGTCGTCAGCCATCTATTAGCGCTCAGTTGTGAAAGTGGTCCATGATCTGGGTATCCCCGGTGGGGCTCATCACTTCCTGATTGTCGGGATATGTTGCCTATGTGCGGCTAAGATCACCGGCGGTCAATAGATATAATGAAATTGTTGTTTCACCGTCTTCTATTGCTCGATCGGACTCTTGACTTAGCGCCCATACTGAAACAGCAGAAACGCAAATAGTCGCAAGGTTGTAGTTCCCATGTCCCTTCGTGTTGCGATCCAGATGGATCCGTTGGAAACCGTCGATATCAATGCCGATACAAGCTTTGCGCTGGCTGAAGCGGCACAGGCGCGCGGGGCCACAATTTACGTCTATCACCCTTTCGATCTGTCTTATTCGGCAGGACGCATCCTTGCGCGGGCTCGCCCCGTAACCGTTCAGCGCGTTGCAGACACTCCGGGCATCTTCGGACCCGAAACGGAAATAGATCTCGCCGAGGACATAGACGTCGTTCTGATGCGACAGGACCCGCCATTCGATATGTCCTACATCACGGCCTGTCATATCCTGGAGTTGCTCGGGTCCCGCACACTCGTGCTCAACGACCCGGCCTTTGTCCGCGGAAGCCCGGAGAAGCTCTTTCCTCTGCTCTTTCCGGAGTTGATGCCACCGACCCTGATCTCACGCGATGAAACCGCCATTGCCAACTTCCGCGCTGAGCACAAAGACATCATCCTTAAACCGCTCTATGGAAATGGCGGTTCTGGAGTGTTTCGCGTCAAGGAAGATGATTCCAACTACGCTTCGCTGATCGAGATGTTCCTTGAGCGCTCGAGAGAGCCGATCATCGCCCAGGCCTTTCTCCCGGATGTGTCTGAAGGTGATCGGCGCATTATCCTCATCGATGGTAAAGCCGTCGGCGGAATTAATCGCAGACCGCGCGAAGGCGAGACACGGTCCAACATGCATGTCGGCGGCACACCGGAGCCCTACGAGATCACCGAAACGGATCAACATATCTGCGATGTAATTGGCCCCGAACTAAAACGACGAGGGCAGGTTTTTGTCGGCATTGATGTGATTGGAGACCGCCTGACTGAGGTCAATGTCACATCGCCAACAGGTGTCCAGGAACTCAAGCGCTTCTCTGGTATCGACGCCGCAGCACTGTTCTGGGATGCCGTAGATCAGCGACTCTCCTGAAACGGGTAATACTGATCATGTCAAAACAATAATAATTACGGGGGTTTGCTACTCTGCATTGAGCAATATAAAGTATTTCCAAGAAGGAAGTATGAGTAGTGCAAGAGTATAACCAACAGACACTTGATGTAACCCGAATTCGGTCTGATCAAGACGGCCTCGATATGGAGCGGTTCCCTGACTTTTTGATCCTCGGACCGCAGCGAACAGGCTCAACGTGGCTTTATGACAATCTACAACAGCATCCTCAGGTCTTTCTGTCAGATCCGAAAGAACTTTATTATTTCAATTGCTTAATGGGTAAAGATCAGGATTGTTACTTTCGCTCAGCCTATGATCCGGCGATTACCGATCTTGCAGATTATCTTGAACACTTTCGAGACCCCCCGCGCCAGTGGTTCAGCAAAACCATCAGCACATTTTACAAGTACGGGGAGCGTTATACACCGACCCATCGAGGCGAAGCCAGCGCACACTACGCCTTGCTCCCAGAAGAGATTATCCAGGAAATCACCTCGCTTCAGCCTGATCTTAGGGCTATTCTGCTTATAAGGAATCCCCTGGAACGTGCATGGTCACATGCGAAAAAAGATCTTGTACGGAATGCGAACGTCCGGCTTGAGGACGTTACGGACGAGGCCTTCTTCGAGTTTTTCGATCAGCCTTATCAACGAAGGTGTGCCGACTATCGAACCATGATTGAGACGTGGACCAAAGCACTCAAGCCGGGACACCTCTACATCGGATTTCAAAAGAGAATTACGACAGATCCAGAGACTCAACTGAACGAAATTCACGAATTCCTCGGCATCCGCTCCGGCGAAAAATACATCAACGTCGACGCTCTTGTATCAGTCTCGAACCCAACCGATGGCACACCCCCCAATGATCGGATTAAGCAATATCTCGAAAAGATGTTTTCGGATGAAACGGCGTGGCTGGCAGATACCTTCGGAGACCTGATCTAGCGAGCCGTCAGAAAGTCCCAGAGTTCCAATGAACACAGTCGCAGCAAGCGTCTAAACACTCGCATCAATAACGACTCAACGGATGCTTGCGAAGCGGTGGTTAGCTTACATCGCCCTACGCAATTGCTTCCAGCGATTCACTTGATCCTCTTTCATCTCGCCGTTCAGTTCCCGCGACAAGAAGATCTTGAACATGGGCTCTCCGTCGCCGTCATAAAAATGGATGGACCTTGAATTGCGGTTTTGGAATTGCCGCTCAATGAAAGCGATGTGTGCGCACGCATCGTCTTTGATGTGACCGCCAAAACCACCCACACCAAAGAAATGATAATACCCATCTTTGTGGAAGACTTGAGGCAGCTCCGCCGACTGGCCGGTGATCACATGATTGCCCTCGGTGATAAAGAGGATAGCGCCCCATTCGGAAACATCATGAAGGATATCTATCATCCGATCGCTGGTAATGACTTTAGCGCTTTCGCCCGGAAGGTGACGCACAAGTTCCAGCGTGGACATGTTGTACTCTTTCGAAAGACGCTCGAGGAATCCATCAAACGACTTCAACCGTTCACGAACAGGCTCAAGAGAAACAGTATCAGCTGGCATCATCATCTCCTTGTAGATCGGTACTTTCAGGGAAACGGAGTTGGGATAGGCCGATCCATATATCCGAGCAGACGCTACATGTTCTGCGAACGAGTCTCAAGTTAGTGCGGAGGTGTAATCGACGACAGTCAGACGACGAAAGCGCGATACCCACACAACAATCCGATCAGGATCAAGGCAAGGCCAGCAAAGAGAAACGCCAGAGGGCCTGATCGATCGGCTTGCTGCAAGGACCGCAAACCCAATGCTGGGTATAGCAGACTGAGCGTAACTTTGAGCATCAGGAGATGGCCGTAAACGGTGATGACAATGCCAGGCAGGGTCCAGTCCTGATGAAACAGCACGATCAAAACCGCGGGCCAAAGCTCGAGCATGAATGTGCGCCACACAACGCCGGCATGCCCTTTGGATGCGAGATCAACGAAGAAATCGACCCACATCTGTTTGTGTAGAATGTGGCTGAGCCCCAGCAGAAGAAGGGGCAAAGCAAGCACACCTTCTACGATCGGAACGGTTTCAGCGGTCGTTAGCATCGCATCACAGGTTTCCGCGGTTTTCAGCCATTTGCAAATGCCCCGTCTCGATATGGACGGAAGGTACATGAACCAGGGTCATCCGCATCAATGACTAATTAAGGACAACCGGACGCGAACTGAACGGGTAATATATTGAAAGTAATAAGTTTATCTTGCGCTCCCAGCTGGTGATCCGGACTAAACCGGACGTTTTGTCGGCTGAACCGGACGGATAGATACGAGGATACCGCTCCATCTATCCCCGAATTCAACTAGAAAGTTCTATTTTTGTTCTCACGCGTGATTTATGCCTGATTTCAATCAGACGGATCGCAAAATGGTCAGCAGAATAACAACTTTTGCCTTCGAGGGCGTCGAAGCGAAACCGGTCGATGTGCAGGTTCATCTATCGGGTGGTAATCCATATTTCGGTATTGTCGGTTTGCCCGATAAAGCCGTCGGTGAGAGCCGGGACAGGGTCCGAGCCGCATTTTCAAGCCTCGGGCTTGCGCTCCCTCCAAAACGCATCATCGTCAACTTGGCACCCGCGGATTTGCCCAAAGAAGGCAGCCATTACGATTTGGCAATCGCATTGGCGATACTTGCAGCTATGGACGTTATCGCGCCGGACGCACTCGATGGCCACGCTGCGATTGGAGAGCTGTCTTTGGATGGTCGGCTAGGCGCGGCGATTGGCGTTCTTCCTGCAGCGGTCGCTGCGAATGGTATGGATCTACGTCTGCTTTGTCCGTCCGCCAGTGGTTCAGAGGCTGCATGGGCGGGCGGATCCGCCATCGCAGCCGACAATCTGATCTCATTGGTCAATCATTTCTCCGGCCGTGCCTTACTGTCCCTAGCGATCCAGGGCGACCTGGCTGAAGGACCGCCCGTTCCAGATCTTCGGGACGTCCGCGGACAGGAAACAGCCAAGCGTGTTCTGGAAATCGCAGCGGCGGGCGGACATAACCTCTTGTTTTGCGGGCCACCTGGATCGGGAAAATCCATGCTGGCACAACGACTTGCCGGGTTGCTGCCTCCCCTATCAGCGAAGGAGCTGCTGGAAGTCAGTCAAATCCAATCAGTATCGGGACTTCTTGAGCGGGGTCAGCTCAGCAGAAGCCGGCCCTATCGCGCACCCCATCATTCAGCCTCCATGGCAGCACTTGTTGGAGGTGGCCTCAAGGCAAAGCCAGGAGAGATCTCCCTCGCCCATCACGGCGTCCTGTTCCTGGACGAACTTCCAGAATTTAGCTCCCAGGCCCTCGATGCACTTCGGCAACCCCTGGAAGCTGGCGAGGCAATTATAGCCCGCGCCAATCGCCATGTGCGATATCCTGCCCGTTTCCAGCTGGTGGCCGCAATGAATCCTTGCCGTTGCGGTGGCGGAACAGGAGGAACAGCCTGCCGGAGCGCGCCAGCCTGTGAACTAAAGTATCAATCACGCATCTCTGGCCCCTTGATGGACCGGATCGATCTTTTCCATGACACACCGCCTGTTACAGCGATTGACCTGACTCTGCCGCCGTCCCACGAAGGCACGGCGGACGTCGCCGCCCGCGTCGCAGAAACCCGTCAGATTCAAACCGAGCGGTTCGACACGGTCGACCCAGCTAGACGGCCACTAAATACTGATGCCTCGCCACCTGAACTTGACCGGTTTGCTCAACCTGATGAACCCGGTCAGGCACTTCTTTCTGGTGCCGCTGAAAAACTAGGTTTGACCGCCCGCGGATATCATCGGGTCCTGAAAGTCGCCCGAACCATCGCGGACCTCGACGGGCGAACAGGAGTCGGACGCATTCACGTCGCCGAAGCTCTATCCTATCGCCGTCGCACACCTGGCGGACAGCCCATCGCGCAACAAGAAAGCTTTGCCCATTAATCAAAAGCTTAGGTCTTTCATCGACCTTTAAGCGTATGGACGAGCACAAACCGAATCCAAATGACCCAGCGGAAAGCGCATTTCTCGCGACAGCGAGTCATGAAATACGGACGCCTCTGAACGGGATTTTAGGGACAGTATCGCTGCTCTTGGAGACAGAACTTGACCCAGCTCAGCGCGAATATGCCGAAGCCATAAAGCAAAGTGGCGGACGATTGCTGGAGCTTCTGAACAATGTCCTCGACTATGCGCGATTGGACGCCGACGCGATTGAACTCGAGGAAACGTCGTTTTCACCGGTAGAACTGGCCCGCGAAGTTGCGGAGCTGCTCGCTCCCCGCGCCCACGCCGCCTCAATTGATATAGCTGTCAGACAAATTCAGGCGCGCGATTACCAGATTACGGCGGACGCTGGCCGCACCCGCCAGATCCTCTTTAACCTCGTTGGAAATGCTCTGAAGTTCACAGAGACGGGCGGTGTTCTAGTCGATGTTAACATTGAACAGGACGCCGTCGAATGGATCGTCTTTGACACAGGCCCGGGCATCGCCGAACACGACCGCGAGCGCCTTTTCGATGCTTTCCAGCAATCCTCGGCTGCGGACGCAAAAAAAGATGGCGGTGTTGGTCTCGGGCTTGCCATTGTCCGCCGTCTTGTGAGCGCACTCGGCGGATCCGTCGATATCAAAGGCGCGCCAGGACAAGGTACCGCATTTCGTTTTCGTCTCCCGTGCACCGCAAAACCGCTGGACAATCAATCTGCAAGTCTTACCGGCCGAGTTGCATTGATTGGTCTACCAGAACCATCGACCCTGTCGGTTTGTGCCACCCTGTTCCATACCGGTGCAGACATACTTTTAGCTGAGCCGGGAGACCGAATTCCAAATGCCGACGTGATCCTTGCAGATCCACGACTGCCCAGTGCTGAAATTGCGCGCCTTGCATCGATTGCTCCGACTTTGATTGTTTTGCGCCCAGAAGACCGCAGCGCCATGACAAAATTCCGCCTCCTCGGTTGCGCTGGATGGCTCGTCCGGCCACTCCGCCCAGCATCGCTCCTTGAACGGATCGAATTGGTCCGAACAGGCGCACGGGTTTTCAACGAGGACGACGCTCCAAAACTGACAAACCGCAGACACGTGCTTGTTGCCGACGATAATGCCATCAATGCATTAGTCGCACAGCGTGCCTTGGAAAAGTCAGGTTTCACGGTCACGCTAGCGGGAACTGGCCAAGAGGCAATAGAAGCTGTTCAGTCTGCAGACTTTGCGCTCATCCTGATGGATCTAAGAATGCCAGTAATGGACGGGTTCGAAGCGATGAAAGTTCTCCGGCAGCAAGGCTGCACTATTCCCATCTGCGCTGTTTCAGCTGAAGTTAATCCAAGCATCGAAAAGCGCGCGAGAGCAGCCGGTGCCAATACGGTTGCCGCCAAACCGCTCGACGCCGAAGCTCTACGGAGGCTTGCCGAGGAGTTGGCGATATCAAATACATCGCGGGGCGCTGCGTGAGCGAAATTACTAAAGACAATCGCCAAACGTTGAACGACGCAATAAGAGCGTTTGGCGAACCAAAAATGGCAATGATGCTCGTTCTGGGTTTCACGGCCGGATTACCTTTTCTCTTGTACTTTTCGACACTCAGCGTCTGGCTCGAGAGATCGGAAGTCGACGTCGCGATCATCGGCTTCTTCTCGTTTTTCGGGCTCGCTTATTCATTCAAGTTTCTATGGGCACCAGTTCTCGACAGATTTGATGTGCCGGGGCTTTCCAATATCTTTGGCCGACGCAGGGCCTGGATTCTCGTTGCGCAGCTCGGTGTCGCTGCTGCACTTGTCGGCATCGGCTTGGCCGACCCAACCGAAAACCTAATGGTCACGGCGCTATTTTCGTTCATTTTGGCCTTTTTCTCTTCCACCCAAGATATCGGGATCGATGGCTGGCGCATAGAAGCAGCGACAGACGATGACGAGCAGGCCCCCTTAGCTGCCGCTTATCAGTATGGGTACAAAGTCGGGATGATCATCTCCGGCGGTGTTGCACTGGTGATTGCCGGAGTCGCAAACTTCAACACAGCCTATGTCGCCATGGCTGCAATCATGATATTGGCCGCTCTTGTATTCGCCGTTTGGGACAGTCGCCACGGCACACGCACTGCCGCTTTCGCAGGACTGGCGTTATTATCCGTCGGATTGTTCACGGCCTTCGGACAGTTCGGTGCTCAATTCGCACAAGGTTCAATCGCAGCAACGCTACTAAGCGGTTTGGAAACCCTTGTTCAGGTTTTCACCGCCGTCGCAGCCATAGGATTTGCCTTTTATTTCGTGCGCGCGCTACTCGACAGATCTTCGGATCAATCAGTATCCGTAGGCGCGATAACAAAAGGGTTGCTCGCGACTGCACTAATCATCGCAGGCGTAATTGCTATGGCAAGCCTGGTTGGTTTCGGTATAAGCTCTGCTGTCGAAGCACTTGGCTTGCAAGGTACAAAGCAGAGCACGATACAGCAGTTAGCGGTTTATGTTGCGCTTACGCCCATCATCATAGCCGCGTTGTTCGTACCCTTTATCCGTAAACAACCTGCTGACAGCCCCCATTTAAAACACCCCGCATACGGTGCGTTCGCAGACTTCTTCTGGCGGCACGGACAGATAGCCGTTCTGATCCTCTGCTTCGTATCATTCTATCGCCTAAGCGATATCGTAATGGGTATCATGGCCAAGCCCGCCTACAGTGCGATGGGATATTCTCCAGAAGAGATCGGCCTTGTTAGTGGGATCTATGGTGTCTGGATTGTGTTCATAGGCGTCGCTGCAGCCGGTTTATCAGCCATCAGGTTGGGCCTAAAGCTCTCTCTAATAATTGGTGCCATCGTATCGGTTATTGGCAATCTGACTTTCGCATGGCTCGTCAACCAATCCTCAGATTCTCTCACACCGCTATTCATCGCTATCACTGCGGATAACATCGCAGGCGGCTATGCCGGAACGGTTTTCATCGCGTACATGTCGACTTTCGTGAATAAGTCATTCGCGGGGACTCAGTACGCAATCTTTTCTTCGGTCTACAGCTTGGGTCCGAAGATTGTAGCAGGCACATCCGGAACGATTGTTAAGTCCTTCAGCGGCGGTGCAGACGCAACAATAGCGGGCTATTCCAGCTTCTTCCTCTTCGCTGCCGTACTGGGAGTTCCCGCTATCCTTTTGTCGTTCTTTGTCGACAGGATGAAAGCCGATAGGGACGCTCCGGACTCAACCGATCCAGGTATCACCAAGGCAGCTCTTACCCCATCCTGATACCGCCCATAACGCCATCTACGTCGAACGCGGCCAGAGTGGCCAGTGTGACAATGTCCGAGACGGACGCCCCAAAGCTTGCGATTTGAACCGGCTTCTGAAAGCCGAGCAACATCGGACCAATAACCGTTGCGCCTCCTAGAGAGTCCAAAAGTTTGGTCGCAATGGATGCTGAATGGATCGCAGGCATAACCAGCACATTTGCAGGGCCCGATAGGCGAGAAAACGGATACGCTAAGCGATGCGTCTCACTGAGCGCAACGTCCGCAGCAATGTCTCCCTCATACTCAAAATCGATATCACTTCGAGCATCGAGAAGTGATATCGCTTCACGCACTTTTTCAGCACGCTCTCCCATCGGATTGCCAAAGGTCGAGTATGAAAGAAATGCCACGCGCGGGCGGAAACCCAAACGCCGTACACCGCCCGCTGCCGCAATGGCGATAGACACCAATTGCTCCGCACTCGGAAGCTCAACGACACTGGTATCGGCAATGAACACAGTCTCTCTGCCAATCACCATCGACATGCCGATTACATCCTGACCGGGGATAGGGTCTAGAACGAGATTGGCGTCCGAAAGCGCTACGTCGTAATTCCTCGTAATTCCGGTCACCATTCCATCAGCGTCACCGAGCGCTAGCATACATGACCCAAAAACGTTTCGGTCCTGATTGACCAAACGCTGAGCATCCCTCTTCAGATACCCTTTTCGTTGAAGCCGCGCATATAGATGGTCGGTATAATCAGGGTTCCGGTCAGACAAACGCGCATTGATGATTTCAAGGCTACCTTCGGGGACACCCATCTGCTCCATGGTATTCTTGACTTGCGCCTCACGGCCAATGAGGATTGGTTCTCCGAGCCCTTGAATTTTGAAGCTCGCAGCGGCCCGGATCACGGAAGGCTCCTCTCCCTCAGCAAAGACGATCCGCTTTTTCATAGGCCGGACAGCACTTTGAATGCCTTGCATAAAAGAGGCAGTGGGATCCTGGCGACGGGCTAACTCATGGCGATACGCATCCATATCCTCAATTGGCTTTCGCGCCACGCCCGTATCCATCGCAGCCTGAGCAACGAATGGGGGGATAAAGCTGATCAATCGCGGATCGAATGGAGTTGGAATTATGTAATCCGGTCCGAATTGTGGACGCGCGCCATGATAGGCTGCCGCCACTTCATCGGGGACATCTTCTCGAGCCAGCTCAGCGAGCGCTCGTGCTGCGGCGACCTTCATATCTTCATTGATACCACGCGCGCGTACATCTAGCGCTCCCCTGAAAATATAGGGAAAGCCAAGCACATTGTTGACTTGGTTAGGATAGTCCGACCGGCCGGTAGCGATGATCGCGTCATCACGAACAGCTTTTATGTCTTCAGGTAGAATTTCTGGATCCGGATTTGCCATCGCGAAAATGATCGGATTATCTGCCATCGAGGCGACCATATCTTTGGTAATCGCACCAGCAACAGAGAGACCCATGACGCAGTCCGCCCCATCAAGCGCTTCTTCCAATGTGCGCTTTTGAGTCTTTATTGCGAATGGTGACTTGAACTGATCAACCTTGTCGCGACCCTCATAGATCACACCCGAACGATCTGTCATCAGAATGTTCTTAGGTGCAACACCCATCTGTTTGATCAGTCCGCCGACGGACAGCCCGGCTGCACCCGCACCAGCGATGACGACCTTTACGTCTTTTAGATCACGACCGGTAATATGACAGGCATTGATAAGCCCCGCAGCCGCAATGATGGCCGTGCCATGCTGATCATCATGAAAGACGGGGATGTCTAATTCTTCACGCAGACGGCTTTCAATGAGGAAACAGGCAGGCGAGGAGATGTCCTCAAGGTTGATGCCGCCAAAGGTCGGTCCGATGTTGCGAACGGTCGTAATGAACTCGTCCACATCCTTTGTCGTCACCTCGATATCGAAACTGTCCACATCCGCAAACCGTTTGAAGAGGACAGACTTGCCTTCCATCACTGGCTTCGATGCGAGCGCGCCGAGATCGCCTAGCCCCAGAATAGCCGTGCCATTTGAAATCACGGCCACCATGTTCCCTTTGGACGTGTAGTCGTAAGCGAGGTCTTCGTCCTCGGCGATTGCCTTTACCGGAACCGCTACGCCCGGGCTGTAAGCGAGCGACAGATCGCGCTGAGTTCCCATCCTTTTGGTGGGAAGAACTGCAAGCTTGCCGGGTTGCGGATGACTGTGAAACTCTAGAGCTTCTTTATCGGTGAAGTTTGGCCGTTTGGTCGCCATGGGATTAGACCTGTAAGAAGAAAATAACGGTGAGCCATAAAGGGATGCGCTTTACCAAACAACTGGTGGACCGCTGAATTTTTCGGCACCGAACAAATAACTAGACGGTGCTTTGCGAATCCGGCGTTCAAACGCTAGCTTGCGCCCATGGCAGATGGCGATGCGAAATCGGCAAAGAAATTGGCGGGAAAGGCAAAGGCCCCCTCACCGTTCCTTGCGCAATACCTTGAAATTAAGGCGCAGCATCCCGACGCTCTTCTATTCTTCCGCATGGGGGATTTCTACGAGCTGTTCTTTGATGACGCCGGCATCGCAGCAGAAATTCTGGGTATTACGCTTACCGCTCGAGGCGAATATGAAGGCAAGCCGATTCCTATGGCGGGTGTGCCATATCACGCTGCTGAAGGCTATCTCGCGAGACTGATTGCAAATGGTAACCGCATCGCGATTTGCGAGCAGACCGAGAGCCCCGCTGAAGCCAAAAAGCGGGGTTCCAAGGCGATTGTGAACCGCGAAATCGTCCGCATTGTTACTCCCGGAACAATTACCGAAGATTCACTACTAAATGCTCGCGAGGCCCATGTTCTGGTCGCCATTGGTCGTGCCGGCGGCGGTCGGCAGTCCGGCCTTGCCATTTGCGACGTCTCCACCGGCGCGTTCCAACTGTTTGAAATCGAAACCGACGATCTCGCCGAAACACTGGCAGGCATTCCGGCGCGTGAAGTCCTTATTGGTGACGCCGAAGACGACGCTATCGTGGCTGTCCTAAGAGACGCAACAACAAGCCCGATAACGGAGAGACCTCAACGCCAAGCGAGCCCCAAGGCAGGTGAAAGAGCGTTAAAAGAGATCTATCGTGTTCAGGCCCTTGACGCCTTTGGGAGTTTTTCCAGAGCCGAACTTACGGCAGCTGCATTGCTGCTCGACTACTTGTCGCTGACACAGGCCGGTGCGGACATTCAGCTTGATCCACCGAGACGATCACCACCGGGTGGGCATCTTTCGATTGATCCTGCAACTCGAGCGAGCCTTGAGATAGACAAGGCTCTCGCCGGAGGTCGAGACGGGTCTCTGCTCGCGACCATCGATAGAACTCTCACCGCACCAGGCGCGCGCCTTCTGGCCGAACGCCTCGCCCGCCCGGCAGCCGACAAGGATACAATCAGCGCGCGGCATGACGCCGTCAGCTGGTGTCTGAGCGAAAAAGAACTGGCCGACGATATTCGTGTATGCCTGAAAGCCGCACCCGATATTGAAAGGGCCAGAGGGCGTTTGCGCCTCGGTCGCGGCGGTCCACGAGATCTGAAAGCACTAGGCGCTGCATTGAAACAAGGGGAAACCGCTGCGGCCATGGTCGCGAAGAAAATGGCGAGACCACCGGGATTAATTGATACCGCAACCGAAGCTCTCACACTGGTGAACACGCCCGAACTTGCAAAACTAGCTTCAGATCTTGAGCGCTCGCTCGCCTATGACGTTCCAGTGCTCGCCCGAGACGGCGGTTTCATCGCACCGGGATGGGACACCGCGTTGGACGAAGCGCGGAGTCTTCGGGACGATAGTCGCAAAGTGATTGCGGCTCTTCAGTCAACTTATTCAGAGCAAACGACGATCTCGGCGCTGAAGATCAAATTCAACAACGTCCTCGGCTATTTCGTCGAAGTGTCGGCCAAAAACGGTGATGCGTTGATGCGCCCTCCGTTGTCTGAGACGTTTATTCACCGGCAGACCCTTGCAAACGTTGTGAGGTTCTCAACAGCCGAGCTGTCAGAACTCGCGGGCAAAATCTCGCGCGCCGAAGACGAGGCAAAAGCACGCGAACTGACCCTGTTCCAAGGTTTTGTCGATCGAATTGAAACCGTGGGAACGTCACTGCAAGCTGCGGGGGCAGCGCTAGCAGAGCTTGATGTTGCGACGGCGAACGCGGCTTGGGCGCACGAAGCCGATGCTATTCGGCCAACGATCAGCGAAGATCCGGTTTTCACCGTCAGGGGCTTAAGACATCCCGTGGTGGAAGCGGCGCTCAAGCGCGACGGCCATGGGTTCACTGCCAACAGCACGGAGCTGAACGCTAGCGGAGCATCAGCACCGCGCCTTCAACTTGTCACCGGACCGAATATGGCCGGTAAATCGACCTATCTCCGGCAGAGTGCGCTTGCAATAATCCTAGCACAAGCTGGATGCTTCATTCCGGCAAACCATATGACCTTTGGCATCGCTGATCGCGTCTTCTCGCGGGTAGGTGCATCCGACGATCTCGCTCGCGGCCGATCCACATTCATGGTGGAGATGGTCGAAACAGCCGCCATTCTTACCCAAGCAACTGAGCTTAGCTTTGTTATTCTGGACGAGGTCGGGCGCGGCACGTCCACCTATGACGGTCTGGCAATCGCCTGGGCCGCAGTGGAGCACCTCCACAACAAAAATCGCTGCCGAGCGCTATTCGCGACGCATTATCATGAACTTACTGAGCTCGCTGCCAGTCTTGATGCAGCTACCAACGTCTCACTTCGCGCGAAGGAATGGGACAACGAGTTGATCTTTCTGCATGACGTTCAACAAGGACCCGCAGACAAATCCTATGGGGTGCAGGTCGCACGACTTGCTGGTCTGCCGAAGGCGGTCGTTCGCCGGGCGGAACAAGTGCTGAAGCGCCTTGAAGCAGATCCATCTGCAACAGAAACACTGCCTCTTTTCGCTAATTCTGCGCAGCAGCCAGAACCGCCGCTGGAAATTGCATCTCCCTCCAAAGCGGACGAGATACTCTCGCAAACCGATCCGGATACTCTGACACCCCGCGAAGCGCTCGACCTGATTTATCGCCTGAAATCCACTGATTGATATCGGCAATTATGCCGTGACCTTTTTCGCCGAAACGGGCTAGAAGACTGTTCTTATGGCAACGACAGAAAAACCGTCGGAAAACACCGCAGCACGCAGCCGGAAAACGCCTCGCAAGTGGCGAATTCAAGATATTATCGACGGTCGCAAATTGCGAGTGCAACTCTCTGCAGAAGCGCAGGCGCAGCAAGGCAATGATGCCGAGCTTCGTGCGCGTGTTCTTGATATTCTGCACCAGGCCCTTTTTCGAGGCCGGATGATCGCACAAGAAAGACTGCAGCAAGGAGCAGATGGCCTTGACACTGCACGCCTCCTTTCCGTTGTGCAAGATGAAGTGATTTCGGCTCTCTATGACTTCACAACGGTCCACATGTTCCGGGCGAGGAACCCTACTGAGGGCGAACGCCTCGCCGTTTTTGCCACCGGGGGATATGGCCGCGGTGTACTAGCACCTTCCTCAGACATCGATCTGTTGTTTCTAAGAAAATACAAAGCGAGCCCATGGGCAGAGAGCGTCATCGAATACATGCTATACACCCTTTGGGACATGGGGCTGAAGGTTGGCCATGCATTCCGAACAGCGGACCAATGCATCTCTCTCTCCAAAGAGGACGTCACCATCAAAACATCCCTTCTCGACGCGCGGTTTCTGTTCGGCGATGAGGAAATAGCGACCGATATCACAAAGCGTTTTCAAGCCGAGTGTATTGACGGCCAACACGCCCAATTCCTTGCCGACAAGATCGCAGAAAGAGACGCTCGTCACGCCCGTCAGGGCCACACACGATACGTCGTCGAGCCAAACCTGAAAGAAGGCAAAGGCGGCTTACGCGATTTGCAAACACTCTATTGGATCGCAAAACATGTGCACGGCGGTTCAGGTCTCGAACAGGTCATGAAGAAGGACATCTTCACTCAGCGCGAATATCGCCTGTTTGTACGCGCCGCCCGCTTTTTCTGGACGACGCGTTGCCATCTACATTACGTGACTGGCCGCCCTGAAGAACGATTGAGCTTCGATCTTCAGCCTGAACTAGCCAGTCGATTGGGATATCAGGATCGCGCTGGGCAATTGGGCGTCGAAAGGTTCATGAAACGCTATTTTGTGGCCGCAAAAGATGTCGGAGGGTTGAGTCGCATTCTTTTGGCCAAGCTAGAGGCCGAACTCGAGCGAAAACCAACCGGTCTGAAGAGATTAATGCCGAGAAAGGTGCCGAAGGCCCTAGGGAAAACGGGCTTTATGATCGATGGTGACAAGCTTTCCGTCGATGATCCAATGCGGTTCGAGAAGAAGCCAATGGACATGTTGCGACTTTTCGCGTTGGCATCTTCTGACAACCTAGACATTCACCCCGAAGCAATGGCCGCTATCTCGCGTTCCGCCGCAGGCTTTCGGGCATCTATGCGAAAAACAGAAGAAGCTCGAGAGCTGTTCTTCACCTGCCTCCTAGAAACAGACAATCCAGCAAGGATTCTAAAGCATATGAATGCGGTCGACCTGCTCGGTCGAGTTGTGCCTGAATTTGGGGGTATCGTGGCTCAAACTCAGTTCAATATGTATCATCATTACACGGTGGATGAGCATACGCTTCGGGCAATTGATACCATGGCCGATATCGAGCACGGACGTTCCGAAGATCATCGTCATCCGACAATGCTCTTTCCTCGCATAAGCCACCGCCGCGCGCTTTATGTGGCCATGCTGCTGCATGACACCGGTAAGGGGCTTGGTGATCAGCAGGTCGAAGGTATGAAAACATCGCGTACGGCATGCCGCCGTCTGGGCATGAGCGACGCCGAAACAGATATCGTCACATGGCTCGTCGGCAATCATCTTCTGATGAGCGAAACGGCACAGAAAAGAGACATATCTGACCCAAAAACCATCTCAGAGTTCGCTAAACAGGTTGGGTCTGTGGAACGACTGAACCTGCTTCACATTTTGACCGCGGCGGACATAACCGCAGTCGGACCAAAGGTTTGGAACGGTTGGAAAGCTCAGCTTTTGTCGGATTTGCACAACAATACCGTGGCAGCACTACGCGGCGGTCGGACGGATGAAACGACGGTGGCGGCAGAACTCGCAGCACGCGCAGATGAGCGTCGCCAAGCCATTCTCGACAAAGCGCCGAACCTCCCCCCAATAATGACCGATATGGAACCAGCTTACTGGACAGAGTTCTCGACAGATACCCTGATCGAACACGCAGCGTTTCTCGCAAACGACGCACAAATCAAGGTAAAAGCCAAGCTTGATGAAGATGGTGGAGCCGTAACGCTTCTGGTTTCAGCTCAAGACCGTATCGGTCTCTTCGCTGACCTCGCCGGAGCGATCGTTGGCGAAGGGGCCAGTATCGTGTCTGCCCAAATCTTTACCAGCGGATCCGGAGAAATCCTGGACGTCTTCAAGCTACAAGACGCGGATGGGGGCCCCTACGCTGATGGCGAGAAGCGTCGACTGCGCCGGCTCGAGAAGACAGTTTCAGAGGCCTCTGCAGGAAACCAGGAACCACCAAAAATAAAATCACCGCGCGGCCAGCGCTCAGCGGCATTTGTCGTCGCACCAGAAGTGACGATAGACGCGCAAGCATCGACAAATTTCACCGTCATCGACATTACAGCCAGAGACCGGCCAAAGTTACTATACGACATTGCTTCATGCCTCTCGGAAGAGGGCTTCAGCATCCACTCAGCCCACGTTGGTTCTTATGGTGAAAGAGTGTTTGATGCCTTTTACGTGACCAAAGAGGACGGCAGCAAGCTAACCGACGATGCCGCAAAGCAGTCATTAAAAGTTCGACTTCTGGAGGTTCTAAGGCAGCATGAGCCTGCGCGACCCAAGACACCGGCACGAGAGCTCGCCCGCGCACCTGCCGCAGACAGCTTCTAGGACTCACATTAAGGGCAAATCATGAGCTTGGCGCGCAATACGCTTGTCCAATCGAGCCTCACCCTGACCAGCCGGGTGTTTGGCTTTGTACGAGATATCTTGCTTGCTGCAAAAATTGGTGCCGGCCCTGTGGGAGACGCCTGGGCAACAGCGCTGATGTTCCCAAACCTTTTCCGCAGAATTTTCGCTGAGGGTGCATTCGCGCAAGCCTTTGTGCCTTCATATGCTCGAACGCTCGAGGAGGACGGACCAGGAGCCGCTCAACAGGTCGCTGATGAAGCGCTACGGGCCCTGTTTGCGATGACCGCGGGCCTAACCATAGCTGCCCAACTTGCCATGCCCTGGCTGATGTTTGTCTTCCACGCCGGCTATGCCGACGACACTCCGAACTTCAATTTGGCGGTATTCCTTACCCAGATAACCATGCCCTATCTGACGTGCATATCTATCGCAGCACTTCTGTCTGGCGTTCTGAATTCACTCGGCCGCTTTATCCTGTCAGCAGGGGCACCGATACTGCTGAATATCGCTCTGATTGGCGCGGCGCTACTTGGCGATGATCAAGTTCATACAGCTCGATTGGCAGCAATCTCCGTCGTTATTGGAGGCATACTCCAGGCTCTCATGCTCTACTGGGGTGCTCGCCGGCAAAACGTTCGCCTGTCTGTCCTTCGACCGCCCAAAATCACGCCTCGCGTGAAACACATTTTCGCATTGGCAGTACCAGGAACGATTGCGGCGTCGGGGACTCAAATCAATATTATGGTTAGCCAGCTACTGGCGAGCTTCGAGCAAGGTGCGAAAAGTTGGCTCTATTACGCAGACCGCCTTTACCAACTCCCACTAGGCTTGGTTGGCGTAGCCGTGGGCGTTGCAATTCTTCCGCGCCTATCTAAGGCCGCACGACGTGAAGATCAAAACGAAAGCCAAAGTATGATGGATGAAGGCATTGGCCTTGCCATGGCTTTGACGCTGCCCGCTGCGGCGGCATTATTCCTATTACCAACATTATTGATCGACGGGATATTCGCCCGCGGCGCTTTCACCACTACCGACGCTGCGCAGGCGAGTCTTGCACTTGTCCACTATGCATGGGGCGTTCCCGCTTTCGTACTCATTAAAGTACTCGCACCTGCGTTTTTTTCCCGAGAGGATATGAGGACACCAATGCGATTTTCCTTATTGTCCGTAGCACTGAATACGATCCTTGGAGCTGGGTTGTTCTTCTGGTTGCAATCTAAGGGACAGTTTGGGTTCCCGGGACTCGCTATCGCGACAAGCATCGCTGCATGGGCAAACGCGCTACTACTTGCCATTACTCTCGCTGCCCGAAACTGGTATCGACCAGGAGCGTTGCTGATAGGCCGTTTAGTGCGTGCAGGCCTCGCCACGCTGGCAATGTCCATAGCGTTGTTGGCGCTACAGCTGCAGCCGGAGTTGATCAGCCCATACCTACCGGACAGCCGCCTTTTAAGTACGATCACCATTATTCTGATCGGCATGATTGTCTACGCAATCGCCGCACTTCTATTCGGAGCCGTACAACCAAACGAGCTTAAACGAGCGCTATCACGCGGCTAAGACCTTGCACCTTTTGTCAGATCGCCTAAACCGCGCCGCATGATGACAGACCATGCACAACCTTATTCCGGCCCTCAAAGAGTTTTTTCCGGCATTCAGCCTACGGGAGCCTTGCACCTCGGGAACTATCTTGGCGCGCTTAAGAAGTTTGTCCCGCTTCAAGACCAACATGAATGCGTATTCTGCGTTGTCGACATGCACGCGATCACGCAGGATCACGACCCGACATCGCTTGCACACCAGACGCGTGAGATAGCGGCAGCATACCTAGCTTGCGGGCTCGACCCAACCCGATCAATCATCTTCGCCCAATCATCAGTAGGCGCGCACACTGAGCTAACTTGGTATTTCAATTGTGTTGCACGGATGGGCTGGTTAGAGCGAATGACCCAGTTCAAGGACAAAGCCGGAAAGGACGCACAAAGATCATCTGTAGGGCTGTTCGACTACCCCGTGCTCATGGCGGCAGACATCTTGGCCTACAAAGCAACCCACGTCCCCGTGGGTGACGATCAAAAGCAGCATCTAGAACTCAGTCGGGATGTCGCCGACCGGTTCAACCGAGAATACGATGCGCCCGGGTTTTTTCCATTACCAGAACCTCTGATCGAAGGCCCGGGTGCCCGCATCATGAGCCTGAAGGACGGCAATAAGAAAATGTCGAAGTCTGATCCTTCCGACCTTTCGCGGATCAATCTCATTGATGACGAGGATGCCATTTCCAAAAAAATCAAGAGGGCCAAGACAGACACACAAGGTGATATGCCGTCGGATGCAGCAGGCCTAGAAAATCGACCGGAAGCTGCCAATCTAGTGGGTATTTATGCAGCCCTGTCTGGAATCGAAACGGAGGAGGTTTTGGCCGAATTCGGAGGCAAGGGCTTCGGTACGTTCAAGCCGGCCCTCGCGGACGTGGCCGTAGCGCACCTTTCACCGATCACCGCGCGCATGCGAGAGTATCTCGCAGACCCGGGCGAAATAGATCGGATCCTAAAAGATGGCGGGGCGAGAGCTGCAACTATCGCTAACCCCATTCTGGACGATGTTAGACGGATTATCGGCTTTTGGCGCGCTTAGCCGCTTATTCCACAGCAGTTTTTGAAAAACCGGCGCGCGATTTGCAGCGCTTGCCGCTGAATCGACAGATTTATGTTTCAGTTACCCCTGTGAACTAGAGGTTAAGATTCCCACATCTAACCTCATGAGGACTGATGCGGAGGCGGCATGTCTGCAAAACCGAAAACACCGCTTACCGAGGTTGAAGATATCCCGGTCGTCAAAGTGGCTTATCAGACCTACTCGGAGGAAGCGCCAAAATCATCGCTTCGCGTTTCCAGTGGGTTGATGGTCACAAGCCTGAAGGCATTCACGGTAGCTGCTTTGATGCTCGCATATCCAACTCTTGTTGTTGCCAATCATGACATTGACGACACGACTATAAATTTGGCCGATGCACCAAGACATTGGACCGCTACAGAAGCTGGCGTCGCCGCAACTTTGATTTCTCGCGAACTCGATGGGCCAGGTTGGGTCGCCGACCGCCATCGCTGGCACCCACAGTCTCGTCTAAAAGCGCTCCCAGCTTGGCAGTCCTCACTCGTCGAGGCGGTGGCTGACCACGGACGTTTGTCGTTGTCCCTTTTCGAAGGCCAAAAAGACCCCGACCTCGACGCCGCCATACGTCTGCTGGGTAGATCAGGAACAGAGGCTGAAGCCGCGGTACCGCGACTGGTTGCTGCCAGGGAGGCACTTACACGCTACGATGGGCGTGTCGGAGCTGGCCTTGCTGGACGCCCCACGGGAGCAGACGTCCTCGCCGCGGAGCTAGATCTGACAGCAAAGTGGGCTGGTGCGAGCCGTGCCATACTTGGCAATCTTGCAAGCCCAGGCGACGGTTGGATGGCCAGCACCGAAGCGGTCCAAGCCGTTTATCAGGCCAAAGCGCGCGCGCATGTTGCCCATGAAGTTCTAAGCGCTCGGCTTGAGACAGAGGAGAACTCTTACCCTTCGACCGAGGCAGAGCTCGCCGCGCTCCAAGCGCTGGAAAAGTGGCGAGTAGCCGCTAAACTCCGACCACTTTTCGTATCAAATCATGGTGCAGATGCAGTTATAGGAGCCAACCATCCAGCAATGATGGCGTTCCTTATCTCTGATGCTGCGGAAGCCTCGAAACGCGCGGCGGAGCTGCTGAGAAAGTCACCAGAACCAACTGGTGATCAAGCATCCGAGTTGGCCACGCAAGTGCCTGCGCCCTAAAGGTCCTACCGCTTGATTGCTTCGGCTGCAGCACTCATTTAAGCTGATGTATTAGAGGCTTTTGTTATGTTTATTCAAACTGAACCCACGCCAAACCCGGACACAATGAAGTTCATACCCGGTCAACCGGTTGCTGGGCTAAACGGCCCCTTCGACTATCCAAATACTGAGGCAGCAACGGCAAGCCCACTCGCCAGAGCTCTTTTTGGCCTTGAAGGTATCACGAGAGTTTTCCTCGGGAGTGACTTCATATCAATCGCCAAAGAACCTCAAATCGAATGGGTGCAACTCCGTCCCTCGGTTCTAGCGGCTATTATGGATCACTACACAGCCGGCCTACCAGTTGTTGAGGTAACGGAAGACACTACCGAACTTGAAGACGACACAGTCTATGAAGGCGAAGCGGCCGAGATCGTGGCAGAAATCAAGGAGCTGATAGAAACTCGTGTTCGCCCAGCTGTTGCCGCTGACGGCGGGGATATTGTGTTCCATCGCTTTGAGCCGGAGACGGGTGTTGTACATCTATCTATGCGCGGAGCCTGCGCGGGGTGCCCCGCTTCGTCATACACACTGAAACAAGGCATCGAGAACATGCTGCGAGCTTACGTCCCAGAAGTAACATCAGTCGAAGCCGCGCTTTGATAGTAAGCGAAATACGATTATTCTAATGACTGACCAAGTTGTCTGAGCATGTCAGTTGCCGTTGATTTAGCTCAAACGGCATCCATCAACGCCATCCGTCAACGTCTCAGTTAGCGGGCGATAGAGTGGTGGTCTTACCGCTAGCTGGAGCAGCGCCGTATAACTTGAAATACTCTCCAGCCACCCACGGCGTGGCAAGATCTCCCCAGTGCTTCGAATAGGCGTTCGCGGACATGCCGGGCGCAGAGGCATATTGGGAGTTTGCAAGATCTGAGAGATCGATAACTGACCTGAACGGTGCAGCGTGCTGACTTCTGAATCGGAGCGTCTCAAGAAGGTCGCTTTTGGAGTCGCTGGGGCGAGACATCGCCGCTACATTCAGTGTCGCCTCCGAACCACTGGCAGCAGCTTCCGTTCGGGTCCAATCCCGCAGAACAGGGATAGCGCTCCATGAGTAAAGTGCATCGAATTCCACGATGTGCTCGTCGCCCCAGCGCCATTTTGACATGTCACTGCCATGAGTATCCGACAAACGAGCCACAGCAGCGCCAAGTGCCGCGTTCACCGCTTCGCCGCATGTCTCAGTATCAACGGTCTCTGGGTCGTCGCACCAGACATGGTCACGCTCCAGAATACGTTGGAGCCGAATGACATTGCTATTCGTTCCGGCGAGAACCGCTGCCCGATTGTTGATCAGTTCCTGCTGCAGAGCCAACTCGAACGTGGCATAAAGCAGAGGCTCAGGACGATCCTTATCCATGCGCCTATCCCAATCATTCAGCAGATCCATCGCCTCTCGCTCGCGATCGCCCGTAATCTCAAAGTCGCGTATTGTCTCAAGCAGCCATTCAGCTTTTGTCGAATACACATCCAGCTGGATAGATTTTATTGAATCTAGATCATGCTGACTTTTTGCCGCCAATAACTGCGAAGATCTCGACGCCCGCCAGGGCGGTGAATAGACGTCGGCGACACGATGGGCGAATGCATCGGAAACAGCTCGGCTGTTTGAATCAGCAATCCAACCCTTGGGTGGATTGTAAACGAAGGCAAGCTCATCAAATGGAACGAAGCCGTCCCATCTGCCTTCTCCTAACCATCCTCGCGCAAGTCGCTCACCATTCCATCCGTTGGTCTGCAGACGTCGGGGAATTTTTGCAGACATCTGCAGCCCGATATTCCCATCAACATCGGCGTAGACGAGATTGTTGGTAGCCTCATACTCCCTCAAGGCATCTCGAAACTCTTCCCAATTCTGCGCTCTGCTGGCCTTGATTGTTGATTGCATGGTCAGTCCACCATCACCGGCAATCACATGCTTCATTGAGACGACATGCCCGGGACCAAACGTTTCTTCGACCACCGAGAACTCCGGTGCGAGATAGTTATCGCTGGGGTCGAAAATATCTTCGACCGTTGCTGGTACATCGCTGACAACCACACCTTTTTCAGTAGTCCGCACCCGAACAGTTACTGGATCGCTGCCACGGATGTTGAAGGTTTCTTCGCGAAAGCCGAATGGTTTGGGCCCTTCTGGAGTCAAATATTCATCTGGATTATCGGGGTTTATGCGTTCCACTACAAAGTCTGTCGTGTCACCGTAAAGGTGAGTCATGCCCCAAGCGATACGGCTGTTGTGACCAAAAGCGATGGTAGGCGACCCGATCCAAGCGCCACCCGCAATGATCTCATTGGGTAAGGTAATTGATACCGGATAGATGACACCAGGAGACTGTGTTGGTAGGTGCGGATCAACAGCCAAGATCGGCATGCCCGTGGTGGACCGCTCCGGACCGACTACAAATAAATTTGTGCCAAATCCCTCAAGCGCAGGATCCGTATAAGACGACGCAGCGCTTGTTTGTTGCTCACACTGATCGACGATGCGGGCACCTGCCCAATCGGTAATCTCTACGTTCTCATATGTCGTGGGAAAGCAGCCAGGAAGTGGATCGTAGACCAACGAAAGAGCGTCGTCATCCAATGCCAGCTCTCGTTTGGCGCGGTCTATCTCCGTGCCCCCACCAGTCGATAGATCGATGGATGCCGTCATCATGTTGTTTATGTCTGCACCGGTCCAAGGTTCCGGTCTAACCCCGAGAAGCCGCCACTCCGGAGACCTCCGCCCTTCACCGTTCTCGATGGCGAAATTCACACCGGCAGCGAAGGCCTCAAATGTCTCCTGCATCTCCGGATCCATCCTCTCAAAGGACCGTTCACGGACATAAGCAGTATTGTAGCGCATACGATATCGGACATCGAGGGGGAGCAATCCGCGCCCAAGAATTCCTGCTGTCTGACCGAGCAAAGCTTTGCGCATCATCTCCATTTGCCAGAGCCGATCCTGAGCTTGCGCATACCCGAGAGCAAAAACAGCATCGTTGAAGGAGACAGCTTGAATGTGAGGAATGCCAGCGTCATCCCGAACGATCGTGACGGGCTCATCAAGTCCCGCACCGAAAAGAGTCTTCTCGTAATCAGGTAACGTCGACCGTAGCCATAGGAAGATGCCAATGGCAATGACGACGAACAAAGCCAGTATTCCACCAGCAAAATACTTAAGTCCTCGCGACAAACTCATCTTTGGGTTCACCACTTCTAATCTTCGCTGCGCTCAATGACGCAGAACTAGGCTGGTAGGAAGGTAATCGAGCCGCTGCCGTCAACAGGTTCATAAACGGTGAAACCGAGCTCGTCCTCACTTACAGGCACATTTCGTTGCTCTAAGAACGCCACCGTCGTCGATATATCGCGTACTTCAAATCCTGCTCCCAGGCTGACGGTTGTCCTCGCGACAAACTGATCTTGTAGCGGCTGAGGTAAATTGCTTCGGGCGACAATATAAAGAAAGGTCTCACGACCGAGATTAATCCGTTGCCCAAGACCATAGGGCTCAGCCTTCGTCCCCGTGGCAGCTTCATATCGCGCGCACGTCTCCTCAAGATCAATTGTTCCAATCAGAGCATATGGCATCCGTATAGCACCATTTGGATGATCAAAATGCTCCTCGGGAATCGGCCATTCTCCCAATTCATGTTCACCACCTGTCATCATAAATGGGTCGTGAAAAGATGTTGGGTAACCAATAAGTACCGTTCTTTTTGACCGTGTTGGATCAGGGTCGAACTCTTCACCATCCGTGTAGCGATAAAGTATACTCGGATCCGATACCGCAAGACCGTCTGCCCGTAATCGCTCTACTTCCTTGTCGACGGACGCACTATGAAGTGTGATCTTTCCCCAATGATTGCCGTATACGTCCAGTTGTCTCGAATAGAGTCCAGCCGGATAATCGGGATAGTAATGGCCGATGAATTCTAACATCCCACCATCCCTGAAATTCACACAGTGATTGGCGGTGCCCCAGCGGTAAAACTCGCCGTCTTTGCCCTCCAGATAATGTGTTCCCCGTGAAGCGAGATTGAACCCAAGTTGCTCATAAACATCACGAGTTTTGTCGAGATCGAGAACAATCAATCCAATATTGTCGAGGTAAAGTATGTTATTGTTCATGCCGGTTGCGTCGTTCATGGTCAGGCCCTCAAATGCGCCGGAACGCTGCACTGACAATGCACCCATGTCAAAGGCTTGAGCAGAAGAATCTCAAAGCACAATCAAAGAAAACGCTTTATCGAAAGATAGGTAAGTTGCTCGGGTCGAGAGCTTCGACTGTGACGTTCATGGGTTGAGTTGCGTATTACATCAGCAGATTGACGATGGAATGGTTAGGACGCATCAGAATGCCGATAAATTTGCAAACTAAACTCGCTCGCTAATCTCACCACACGTCGCAATGAGTCTCGCAATATCTTCCTCTCGCGACAATCGGTGATCGCCGTCTTTGATGAGAGAAAAAATAAGATCCGGCGCTGCCATTAGTTCGACCAACTGCAGGGCGTGAGTCCAGGGCACATCGGGGTCTTCCTTACCCTGCAGAATGCGAACAGGACCGTCAAAAGCAATTGGCGCATCCATGATTTGCCACTGCTCGCCGTCCTCAATCAGCGCCTTTGTGATCGGCACCGGATCGCCATAGTCAGAGGGCTGCATGTGGACGCCAGCGTTCATGATCTCTGCCTTCGCCTCCGCAGACAGATCCGGCCACATCAGTTTCTGCGTAAAGTCAGGGGCTGGGGCGATGAGAACGAGCCCTGCAACTTTTTCAGGGCGAGCAAGAGCAGCCAATAGCGCCATCCAGCCGCCCATGGACGACCCGACCAGGATCTGCGGACCATCTGTCAAAGCATCCAGAACAGCAAGCGTGTCCTCTCGCCAGGCCGAGATCGTACCGTCCACAAACGCGCCATCTGCTTCGCCATGGCCGGAATAATCGAAGGCCAGAAAGGGGTTTCCACGCTCCTTTGCCCACGCTTCTAGCGCCAGCACCTTGCTGCCCTGCATGTCGGAGTTAAATCCCGAAAGCCAAAGGAATCCCGGGCCAGGCGTCGTGCCTTTGGCCTTGCGATATGCAATCAAGCGCCCTTCCGGCGTGGTCAATCTGGATATGGTCATGATAAACACACGTGAAAACCTGAGGGGGTGAGGTTGTCAAATCTTCCGAGCGTCGCCGGACAGACAATATTGCAAGTCATCCCCGAGCTTTCTGCGGGCGGTGCCGAGCGAACGGTCATCGAAATGGCAGAGGCGATCACCGAGGCTGGGGGACGTGCGCTGGTGGCTAGTGAAGGCGGGCGTTTAGTCGACGATCTTATATCGGCCGGCGGCCAACACCTCACCATGGATCTCGCCTCGAAAAATCCGGTCGCCATTTTCCGAAATGCAGTGCGCCTCTCGGATATTATGAAACAGGAAGACGTTCAGCTTATCCATGCTCGGAGCCGCGCGCCCGGCTGGAGCGCCTGGCGTGCGGCCCAGGCAACAGAGACAGCGTTTGTGACGACGTATCACGGTGCGTATTCCGGCACCTCCGCACCCAAGAAGGCCTATAATTCCGTCATGGCGAAAGGCGATTTCGTGATCGCCAATTCGCGCTGGATCGGCGATCATGTGCGCGAGGTTCACGACGTGCCCGACGATCGCGTTGTGATTATTCCGCGCGGTGTCGATTTTAATCGGTTCGACCCGGACAGTGTTTCGCCGGATCGCATCTCGGACTTGCGGCAGAGCTGGAGCCTCGTCAACAGCGACGATCGCCTGATCCTCCTGCTGCCAGCACGCCTGACGGAGTGGAAGGGCCAGATGTTGGCACTGGAAGCGCTGACACTTCTATCCCCGGACGAGCTCGACCGTCTCATCCTTGTAATGGCGGGCGACGCGCAAGGACGGGCGGGCTATGTTGACCGCCTCCAGACATTCATTGCCGACCACAGCCTCATCAAATCCACCAGAATTGCTGGTCATTGCACGGATATGCCCGCTGCTTTTGCAGCGTCTGACATCGTTATGAACCCATCCATGCGCCCGGAAGCCTTCGGGCGCACTGCAGCTGAAGCGGCGGCCATGATGCGCCCCGTCATTGCAGCGGACCATGGCGGGGCTCGGGAAACGGTAATCGACGGCCAAACAGGTGTTCGCTTTGCGCCCGGCGAGGCCCAATCGCTGGCGGCAGCCATAAGATCCCTCATCTCAATTGGGCCCGACGCCCGCCAAAGTATGGGTCGCACAGGGCTAAGCCATGTCAGGACGCACTTCTCAAAAAGGGGGCTTCAGGCAGCGACACTCAGTGTCTATAGTTCACTGATCGCTCAAGGAATTGCCCGTCGCGCATGAGTACAGCTCAGGCCCTTACGAAGAAACGCCCACCAAACCCGGGCAGATCCGCCAAACGCATTTTGGTGGTTAAGCTGAGCGCGCTCGGAGATTTCATGATGGCTCTCGGCGCAGCCAAAGCTGTGCGCGAGGCCCACCCAGCGGCTCGTGTCACTCTTCTGACCACGCCCCCTTTCAAGAGTTTCGCCGAGAAGTGCCCCTTTTTTGATGTCATTGAAACCGATGGTCGGCCCGATGGCGTACGTGCAACCAGAGAGCTGATCACACGCATCCGCAAGCAGAAATTCGACGTCATCTATGACTTTCAAACGAGCGGACGGACCGCCAATTATTTCAAGGCGCTTAACATGCCTGGGCGCAAACCGCCCCTTTGGTCCGGTCATGCGCCGAACAGCGCCTTCGAGCATGACAATCCCGACCGCGCACAAATGCATTCAATTGATCGGCTAGCCGAGCAGCTTGAGTGCGCTGGTGTTTCGCCCGAGGGCGGCTATTCACCAAGCCACATACCGATGCCGGACTTTTCATGGATTCAGCCCGCCCTGAACAACCGGCCCAGCCTGACCCCGGCCTATTTTGGTGTAGATGGCGATTTTGGGATTATTGTTCCAGGTGCTTCTGAGAACCATCCTGAAAAACGCTGGAGCCCTGAAAACTTCGCCGATATCGCTCGCCGAATGGCTGACACAGGCATTACCCCAGTTCTGATAGGCGCCAAGGCCGAAGGTCAGATCGCTGCAGCGATCCAGAAGATCGAACCCCGGATTGCCAACCTGGTGACGCGCACAGATCTTTTTCAGATCGCATCACTCGCTCAAAAGGCGCGCTTCGTGATCGGCAACGATACCGGCCCTATGCATATGGCAACCTTGGCCGGCGCACCTGGTGTTGCGCTGTTCGCCACTGACGTGTCCGACCCTGACCGCGCCGCGCCACGAGGCCCGCTTCCGGTAATTGTTGTTCACGGCCCAACACTCACCTCAGTTGCGCCGGCTGACGTTTGGCAAGCTGTGCGCGCCCTCGGTGTTTTGTAAACTGTTAACTTGAAGCATGGCCCAATGCCGGGCATATTGAGAAGTTGTATCAACAGCTAGAAGGAAAAGACCCATAGCTCGCAGACCCCACGCGGCCCCTCCGGTTAAGAAAGCAGCCGGCCCCCGCACAAATCAGGACATTACCGCACCTCGCGTACTCCTTATCGATGAAAATGGTGACAAACAGGGTGAAATGCCCACAGCAGCGGCGCTAGATGCCGCGCGAGAAGCCAACCTAGATCTCGTTGAAGTCGCTCCCGACTCCGATCCCCCAGTCTGCAAAATCCTCGACTATGGCAAGCTGAAATTCGAAGCTCAGAAAAAACGGGCGGCTGCGCGCAAAAAGCAGAAGTCTGCTGATCTCAAAGAGATCAAGATGCGGCCGAACATCGACGTTCATGACTACGAAGTAAAAACCAAGCAAATCACCAAGTTCTTCGACCAGGGCGACAAGGTGAAAGTGACCATGCGCTTCCGCGGCCGGGAAATGGCTCACCAGCACCTCGGCATGGACCTCCTGAAGAAAGTCCAGGAGGAGTTCGGTGAAATCGCCAAAGTCGAGCTTGAGCCCAAGCTTGAAGGCCGCCAGATGACCATGGTGATGGCACCGCGTTAGGACGCGCTATCTATTAATGACCGACACAGCTCCGGTGTTTCTTCATCCGAGGGAACCCGGAATGTCCTGCTCACCGACACCACACGCCTATAAGCACGTCGGCTAGCGCCGCGCCTCGCTCGCGTGTTGTCGACTCGGTCCAATATTGCCTCCGCGACTTCTAATCCACGGGCCTTGTTTTCAGAATCATATTCGAAAACGCAGTGAAGCGAGATTTCAGCCTCAGAAAAAACGGGCTCCGCCTCTTCAAAGGACTTCGACAACTGAAGTTCGATTAACTGGTGGGCGTGTTCGTGGAGCAAAATTTGCAAATCTGGTTCCCCGCTAAATTGGGACACTATGTAAGCTTCAACGTCATCGCGAACACCGTCGTCGTTTAAGTCAATGCCCTCGACGGTGGAGAGGTCATCAAATCCAAAAACAAAACTGTCCTGTTTTAGCAAAATGGGATGAGTTTCCGCCAACGAAACGCTTGCTCGGAACGTTGCACGCTTGCCGTTACGAAAACGACCGAGCCTGAAGCGCAACGGTTCCAAACTTACATTTGATTGCTTCGGATAAACCTCGAAGACGAAGTTTCGTAAGGTCCGCCCGGCATTATTAGATACTTCGAATGCAATGAATGCTGGATCGTCGTCTTCCGCGACAACTTCTACCAAGATCTCAGAATTGTCGTTCGGAATTCTTGGTTCTTTTCCCAAAAATTGGACAAGGAGAAGCGGCATCAATATGGCCGACAGAAATATCAACGTCCAAATAATCCGCATGGCTCAAGAATAACTAGAGAATGATTACCGCTCACTTTCTACCTGAAAGATTTTTATCCAGAAGCAGCTCTCTTTTTGGATCAATTGGCTCAACACGGATAGGTTCTAGATAAGGCTATGGTATCAGCATGCCGATACTTGCATCCTTTTCCCCTTTCGGTCATATACCGCGCTCCCCGACCTTTGTGGGCCGAAAACGGCATGCCTGCAGGGTCTAAACAGTAGACAGATAAGGGCTTCTCAGCTCTTCAGGAGATACAAAATGCCGAAGATGAAGACGAAGAAGGCCGCTGCGAAGCGGTTCAAGGTCACGGCTACAGGAAAAGTGAAGCACGGCGTCGCCGGCAAGCGTCACCGCCTCATCAGCCACAATTCCAAATACATTCGCCAGAACCGCGGCACCGAAGTCGCCTCGGATGCGGACAAGCCACGCATCATGAAGTGGCTGCCGTACGCGAATAAGTAAGCCGACCTGAACCAGATTATCTAAGAGAGACACCAAATGTCCCGCAGTAGAAACAAAGTCCCGGCTAAGGCCCGGCACAAGAAAATCCTCAAAGCCGCCAAAGGCTATCGAGGCGCGCGTTCCAAGCAGTTCCGCACGGCCAATGCCGCCGTCTGGCAAGCTGGTCAATACGCTTATGTTGGCCGGAAAGTGAAGAAACGGAAGTTCCGCTCGCTCTGGATTCAGCGCATCAATGCCGCCGTTCGCGAGATTGATGACAGCCTGACCTATTCACGCCTGATGGATGGTCTGAACAAAGCCAATATTGATGTGGACCGCAAAATGCTCTCCGAACTCGCCATCAACGAGCCGGCCGCATTTAAAGACATTGTGGAGAAGGCAAAAGGCGCTCTCGCCTAGGCGATTGGCCTTTTAGACTTTCTCCGCTATTCCGACCGCGTAAGCGGGGCGGAAAGGCCCTGTTTGCGCCAAAGCAACGGGGCTTTTTCATGTCCGAACTCGAATCGATAGAAGCTGAAGCCATCGCCGCCGTGGAAGGCGCAAGCGACCTTGATACGCTGGACACTGTCCGCGTAGCCGAGCTGGGTAAAAAAGGCCGAATCTCCGGCTTGATGAAAGGCCTCGGCGGCATGGACCCCGAGGAGCGCAAGGTAATGGGCCCGGCCCTGAATGCGCTGAAGACTCGCGTTGCCGATGCAGTTGCTGTTCGCAAGGCTGCCCTTGAGGATGAAGCGCTGGACGCGCAGCTCGCCACGGAAAAGGAAGACCTAACCCTGCCCCCACGCCCGGAACCCATCGGCGCGCTCCACCCGGTCATGCAGGTCTTCGAAGAACTCGCAGCCATCTTTGGCGACATGGGCTTTGCCGTCGCCGAAGGCCCTGACATAGAGGACGACTGGCACAATTTCACCGCGCTGAACTTCCCGGAGGGACACCCCGCGCGAGAAACCCACGACACATTCTTTTTCCACCCACAGGAGGGCGCTGCCCCAAAGGTTCTGCGCACCCATACAAGCCCTGTGCAAATTCGCACCATGATGGATCAGAAACCGCCCATTCGCATCATCGCGCCGGGCCGGGTCTACAGGAACGACTGGGACGCAACACACACGCCGATGTTCCACCAAGTCGAAGGCCTCGTGATCGAGAAAGGCATCCATATGGGGCACTTGAAAGGCTGCCTGATCGATTTCGTAAAAGCATTTTTCGAAGTCGATAATGTGGAAGCGCAATTCCGGCCGCACTTCTTCCCCTTCACCGAACCTTCGGCTGAGATGGACGTGAAGTACACCCGCAAAGGCGACACGATTGAGATCGGCGCTGGCGACAGCTGGATGGAAATCCTTGGCTCCGGTATGGTGCATCCAAACGTTCTCAAGAACTGCGGTATCGACCCGGATGAATATCAGGGCTTCGCCTTCGGCATGGGGGTGGATCGCCTCGCTATGCTGAAATACGGCATGCCAGATCTGCGCCCATACTTTGAGGCAGACGCAGAGTGGACGCGCCATTACGGTTTCCGGCCTTGGCTAACGCCCAGCTTGAGTGGCGGTCTTAGCTGATGGAACCCGGCTCCACATACGAAGGACTGACGACGTTCAAGTTCGGCGACAGCCCTGAAATGGCTGATCGGCTAGCCGCGCTTGTCGTTGCAGGCGTTAAGACCGGAACATGTTCGGCTGCGGTCCATGGACCAGATGCCGAGATTGGAGAGCGTCAGATCTGCCTGAGTGGCAAGGGTAAGCCAATCTGTGAAATTGAAACCTTGGAGCTACAAACACTCCGCTTTGATGAAGTGACGCCGGAAATGGCAGCTTTGGAAGGCGAAGGCGACCTTTCCCACAGGTACTGGCGCGACGTTCATCAGGCCTATTACGAACGCGAAAACACATGGGCTCCCGACATGAGCGTTATTTTCGAAACGTTCCGTGTCACGCGTATCCTCGACGAAGAGTTCGCGGCGAACGCGGACATTGAATTAGAAGCTGAACGCGCCGAAGCCTTTTCGAATGGCTATACTGCGCTGGGAGCAAAACATGGGTAACGGCAATAAAGCGGAAATGTTCATTGCCATATGCGCACTGATTTCCTCAGCGGTGGCAGTGTTCATCGCCTGGGATCAAGGCCGGGTCATGCGCGCCCAGCAACACGGCGAAGTCTTTCCGATCATTCAAATCGATGGTTTCGCCACCAACAATGCAACGCGCTCCGCACTCGGTATCCGTGTCAGCAACAGCGGCGTTGGGCCAGCTATCATAGAGTCGGTCGAGCTTGAAATTGCTGGTGAGAACATAACATCTCTAGAAAGCGAACTAGCCTTGTTACCAGGCGGTTACGAACTGTCATGGGCCGGTCTGACAGGGCGCGCTCTTGCACCTGGCGAACAGCAGATTCCGGTTGAGATAAGTTGGCCCCGAAATGCTGTGGTTGCGGAGGCGATCACCCAATTCGCCCTCTCCACCGAGAACTGGCGACTCCGCATATGTTACTGCTCAGTTTTCAAAAAGTGCTGGCGCACGAATAGTCTTGGCACAGCCCGCGCAGAGTCAGTTGACGTCTGCGAACGCGGTGAAACCGATATCTTCAATGATCTCGGAACCAGCTCACCGCTCATTCGAAACCAGATAGATGATATTGAACAGACCACCTCCGCCGACGGAGCACCTCAATGAAATTCACCCTCTCCTGGTTGAAGGATCACCTCGCCACAAAGTCCTCACTCGACGAGCTTCTCGCCCTGATGGGTCAGATCGGTTTGGAAATTGAGGAAGTTGTTGACCCCGCCGCAAAGCTCGCCCCGTTCACAGTTGCAAAAGTCATGGATGCCAAACCTCACCCCGATGCGGACAAGCTGCAGATCTGCACGGTAGAGACAGTGGATGGAACCAAGCAGATCGTCTGTGGTGCCCCAAACGCACGGGCGAGCATGACCGCAATCTATGCGCCGCTCGGATCGTACATCCCGGGCCTTGATTTCTCGCTTGATAAGAAGCCCCGAAAGATCCGCGGCGTTGAAAGCCATGGCATGCTCTGTTCTGCCAAAGAGCTGGAGGCCGGAGACGACCATGACGGCATCGCAGACCTGGATGAGAAGTGGGAGCTTGGTGCCCCGGCATCTGAGGCGCTCGAAGCCAACGATCCCGTCATCGATTTCGAAGTGACCCCAAATCGGCCAGACTGGCTCGGCGTTATGGGCATTGCCCGAGACCTCGCTGCCGCCGGTGGCGGACGATTGGTGAGTCGCGAGACCAAGTCCATTGGCGGTTCCTATGATTGCCCGGTCGAAGTTGGCATCGTTGACGAAGACGCCTGCCCCATCTTCGCCGGCGTCATGATCCAGGGCGTCAAGGATGGTCCGTCTCCGGACTGGATGCAATCTCGTCTGAAGTCTGTCGGTATCCAACCGAAAAGTCTGCTTGTCGACGTAACCAACTATGTGTCCCTCGACCGCGCACGCCCGCTCCACGCCTATGACGCTGACAAGCTGAACGGCACGGTGATGGCCCGCCTCGGCAAAGCCGGTGAACGCGTCGAAGCGCTCGATGGTAAGACCTATGAAGTGACCGAGGACATGTGCGTTATCGCGGACGATACAGGGCCGATCGGGCTCGGCGGCGTTATGGGCGGCGAATCCACCGCCGTCTCTGAAACGACAAGAAACGTCTTTCTCGAAGCGGCCTGGTTCGACCCTCTTCGCACCGCCCGCACAGGCCGCTCGACAGGCATTCAGTCAGACGCCCGTTATCGCTTCGAACGCGGCGTAGATCTGAACTCCTGTCTCGAAGGCCTTCAAATGGCCGTCACCATCATCAAGGATCACGCAGGCGGCAAAGTCTCAAAACCAATCATCGCCGGTGCGCCTCTGGTGCGGGCCGAGAAGGTGACATTCTACCCTCCAGACGTGGAGCGCCTGACGGGGCTCGATGTCAAAACGGCTGATATGAAAAAGATGCTGAAGGATCTCGGCTTCGATATCGAGGATGCCGGTGAAGCCTGGTATTTGAAGATTCCTACCTGGCGCTTCGACATGGAGCAGTCTGCAGATATCGTGGAGGAGATCGCCCGCCTCGTCGGCTATGATGCGCTTCCAACAACTTCGCTTCCAATGTCAGACGATACCAGGCGCGGCCGCCCAACACCGCTGCAACAGCGCGTCCGTTCGGCCCGTCGGGTGATGGCGTCCCGTGGCTTTCTCGAAGCAGTGACCTGGAGCTTCATGCCGAAGGGTGAGGCGAGCCTTTTCGGAGAAGACAATCCCGCGCTGGAGGTCGCCAATCCCGTGGCGAGTGAGCTGAACCAGATGCGGCCCTCCATTCTGGGCAACCTTGCTAAGGCCGCACAAAAAGGCGCGGACAATGGTCAACAGGGGCTACGGCTCTTCGAAGCTGGTCCTGTCTATCTCGGCGATGGCCCAAAAGATCAGCGGGCAGTGGTCACCGCCATCGTTCAAGCCGTCGATGACCGCCACTGGCAGGGTGCTCCGGCAGCGTATGATTCACAGTCGGCGAAGGCAGACCTTTATGCTGTCCTTGAGGCTCTTGGTCAGCCGCCAGCACGCTTTCAAATTGCGGAGCCACGACAGTCCCACTGGCACCCAGGCAAAGCGGCCAGGCTGACGCTTGGGCCAAAAACAACCGTCGCACATTTTGGAGCGCTTCACCCGCGCGTCCTCAAAGCCCTCGACGTCGATAGCCCAGTCTACGGATTTGAGCTCAATCTACAGGCGCTGCCAAACATGAAAACGGCTGCCACGAAAACAAAGCCAGTGCTCGAAAAAGCTGACCTTACCCCTGTTCGCCGCGACTTTGCGTTTGTCGTTGATAATGACGTTCCGGCCGGCGATGTTATCCGCCTCGCTGAGAAAGCTGACAAGGCGCTCATCACTGGCGTTGGTGTGTTCGACGTTTATCGGGGCCCGGGTATCGACGACGGTAAAAAATCCATCGCGATCGAAGTCACGCTGCAGCCGCGCGGTGAAACGCTCACCGACTCTGAGATCGATGCGATATCAGACAAAATCATTGCGGGCGTTGCAAAAGGAACCGGCGGTGTTCTACGCGCTTAGCGAGATACAGCCTTCTCGGCTCGGATAATCTGGTCCATGCTTCCCGTCGATTGGGCGGGAGATGGATATGAAAGATTATGCTGACTATGACGGCCTTGGACTCGCTGAGCTCGTTCGCAATGGCGATGTCACGGCGGTCGAGCTTCTCGACGAGGCTATGGCTCGCGCTGAAAAAGCGCAGTCAAAACTCAACTGTTTCGCCAACCTCTTCCCGGAAATTGCAAGAAATCAGATTGCTGCCGGTTTGCCTGATGCGCCTTTCGCGGGCGTCCCATTCCCAACAAAGGATCTGCTGGTCGAAATTGAAGGCGCACCGCTCACCCAGGGGTCGCGCGCCTGGAGAGACAATGTCGCGACACAAGACAGCGAGATCACCAAGCGATACAGGGCCGCGGGCTTAACTTTATTTGGCGCAACGACGAGCCCGGAATTCGGGCTGACAACGACAACCGAAAGCGTGCTGTTCGGACCAACCCGAAATCCATGGGACACATCCCGCACCTCCGGCGGATCGTCGGGGGGTGCCTCTGCGGCAGTTGCTGCAGGTGTCGTCCCAGTTGCCCAGGCGAGCGACGGAGGTGGCTCCATCCGGATACCCGCCGCTTGCTGTGGTCTCTTCGGCATGAAGCCATCTCGCGGGCGCACCCCAATGGGCCCCGGGACGACAGAGGGCTGGAATGGACAATCCTGCACCCACGTGATCTCGAGGTCCGTTCGCGATAGTGCCGTTTTGCTGGATCTCACCCACGGTCCAGAAGTTGGCTCTCGCTATGTCGCCGCAGCGCCGGATGGCAGCTTTGCAAGCGCACTGGAGAAAGACCCGAAACCACTGCGCGTCGCGCTTTGGTCTATCGCACCGAATGGTACCCGGCCTGACGACGACGCCCAAGCCGGTCTTGATGCCACTCGAAAGCTGTTAGAGGATCTCGGTCACATCGTCGAAGAGGCCGGTCCAGACCTCGACGGTGCCGCCCTATCCAAGGGTCTTCCTATGACCGTGGCGGCGGCGATGGCGATGATCAAGACATCTCGCGAAGCTGAACTCGGTCGCACTATCGGTCCGGACGATTTCGAAACGGTCACCCTGCGCTTGGCGGAACTCGGCGAAACTGTTCCAATGGCAGAGTTGATGCGCGCCAACCAGGCAGCGATCAATGCAGGAATCGATTTTGATCGCTTCATGACTGAAGGGCGCTACGACGTGATCCTCGCGCCAACTCTGGCGCGCAAGCCAGACCCCCTCGGTATTCTTGGTCTTTCGCCTGAAAACATGAAAGCCAATGGTGAAGCGGTCGCATCGTTTGCGCCGTGGTGCGCCGTTTTCAATCAAACAGGCGCGCCCGCCATGTCCGTGCCGCTTCACTGGACCGATGATGGTGTGCCGCTTGGCATGATGTTCGGAGCGCGCTGCGGCGAGGAGAGTCTGCTCTACACCCTCGCGGGACAACTCGAGCGGACTGAGCCGTGGGCGAATAAGCGCCCACCGATATTCTTCGACTGATCGCTTTTATGCTTTAGGATCCAGGTCGCCTGACGGAAGTCGGCTCAGCCGCCATGGCACAGGCCTGACTCACCCAATTGTCGCGTTCAATCCTGCCACGGAACGCATCCAACAGACTATCGACCCAATTTACTTGGTCGGGTGTCCACTCGGCAACTTGCCAGAAATAGTAGACGCCGATCCCATGCAGCATGTCCCGCAGCTTTGGTCCGACACCGCTGATACGTTCAAGCTCATCCGGTGTCCCAAACGCAGGCCGCACCAGAAGGTTTGCTTTGTCATCTGGGCGGCGTTCGGCCTGAATGGGATCTGGCGCAGCCAGCGGTTCCGGCTGGCGAGGCAGCCCACTGCTCAGCGACGATGGCGGTGTAATCGGAGCGGCATACCGACTTCGCGTTTCAATCGGCTGCGGCGGCAAATAGTTCGTTACAGGCTGGCGTGGCGGCGGTGCCGAGTAATCAACGGTTTCCCGTGAACGGACCAATTGATGCAAAGACGCAAGAGAGTACTCGATTGCCGTCAAGCGGCTTTCCATGGAGCCGAAGTCCAGACGGCTATCTATTGCACGGATTTGTCCAATCACTGGACTAAGATCTGGTTGACGGAGACCGACCAAAGAGTCTTGCAAAACGGCCAAGCGTCGTTCGATCGCCTCAACGCTTTGGCTCGACCCATATTGTCCGGATCCGAGCTGGGCGCCGATGGATCCGAGGGCGGCTTCCATACTCGACAGCGTTTCGGTCAAACTTGCCAGTCGTCCGTAGACGACGTCGAAGTTCTGATCCGGCACCATCATCCGTGATGCCAAAAGCTCCATCTGCCTCTGGACAGGTTCCAGATCGGCCGCAGTCTGCGCCTGTGCATTCAATGCGCCTTCAAAATTAGCGATCCGCACATGCAGCCCCTGCAGTTGGTCTTGGATCGGCGACATGTCCGGAAGTGCGAGTTCTGAAAGGAGACGCTCGACGCCTGACAATCGCTCTCGCACCGACTCGAAGTCGGGGCTCTCCATTTTTGCAAGCGTCGACGATATTGCAGCGAGCTGCCGGGTCACAATATCCTGAGCTTCACCGTCGGTGCCACTTTGGTTTTGGCGCAAGTCGGCGACAGTCTGCACCAGGTGGTCGAGTTGACCCTGAATGGGTGCCACATCGACTTCAGTTGGACGCAAGCCCTCCATCTGCAGCTGGACATCTGCGATTGCGCTGTGAATTGACGAAAGATCCGGCTCTTGCGAATCGGTTGATTGGACCGCTGCCTCAAGCCTTGCCATGCGCGCTTCCAGGGGCCGCAAATCAACCCACTGTTTATCCGTAATCGCTTTGGAGAGTTCATTCACGCGATCCGATACCGAAGTCGTATCGTCGCCGGGCGCTAGATGTTCCTGCAATGACTCCAACCGCTCAGACACAGAGCCGACACTTGCATTCAAAGCGTCGATATCAGGATTGCTTCCCGTAAGGTAGCCTTCGATCATTTCGAGACGCCCCAGGAGGGGTGACAAGTCGGGATCCGGAATATCTAGACTGCTCAACGAACGTTCTAATCCGGCAAGTTTCTCCTCGATCGAGACACTGTCTGGCAAATTCAATTTATCAAAGCCAGCCGCTAAAGACGTTTCCAGATCCGACTTCGTGACATTGCTTGGCGCATTGGATTGGTTGCGCATGAGAACTGCGTAGCGTTCCGTAATGTCTTCGTACCGCCGCTTGAACCACCACCAGGCGAGTGCCGCCCCAACGCCAGCGGCGAATATCAGGAAAAATAGAATTTGAAGGATCAACCAAAACATATGTTCGTCTCTATTCTCGGATCGCTCAAAATACTCATCGAAGTACCTTGATCTCTATACGGCGGTTTTGCGCCCGCCCTGCCTCTGTAAAATTGCTGGCGATTGGTACACGCGAACCAAACCCCTCCGCAGTTAGTCGCCGGGATGGCACACCACGGCGAATGAGCGCTCGTCTCACGGCGTCAGCCCTTTGCTGGCTAAGGGTCTCGTTGATGATATCGGATCCCTGATTGTCTGTATGCCCACTTATTTGTAAGGTTCCAGGACACCCACCGGCGGCTTCTGCGACACGATTGAGCAAGTCGTCATTACTTTGATCAATTCGATCGCTGTTTGTCTCGAACTGAATGCGCGTCTCAGTGAGCAATTCTGACATCGCGCCGTCGCACGCCGCGATATTCTCTTCAGTTGGTGGAATGATGATCGGTACCGTTGCGTCTTGCGAGGCGACGGAGACATCGATTTCGCCAATTCTTCCGAAGGGCAGGCTCGCTTCAAGACGCTCCCGAATGTCATCAGTCATTGCACCATCAGCTTCACAGAAAATCGAAAGAACCCTGCTTTCGAATGTGGCCTCAGCGGTTTCACAATCTCGCACAGCGGACATAGCTCTAAGCGCTGGGAACAGATGACCCTCTGGTGCCTCGTCACCCGTCACAACAAGACTGTCGACCACTGACAATCCACCGCCGGGCGCAGCGGATGCACGAGCCAGATCAGCCAGAGTCGCCTTAGTCTCTTCATTCGGCACCTCACCCGTCAGCGTAATCGTTTGGCCCGCCCGCCGAAACGACCAATCCTGAGGCTCGACGTCTTCCGCTGACGCCGACGATCTGCCCCCGAGCAGCGATCCATCAAAATCGCGGATCACGCGCGCTGGCTGACGCCCACTAAAGAACCATGTGCTCGATGTCGCGTTTTGGACCGCACTGTAGGCTTGCTGAGCTGCGCGTTCGTTCGGCGGCGCACCAATCAGGCGAACATCACGGCCGGAGACGCGCGCGCGCGCCCACACGGCGTCGACACTATCCAGTGCTCGGTCGGCCGCCCTCTGCGTTCTGCCTTGCACGCCGGCAGCCGCAAAAATAAGCAGTAAAAACAGAACTAAAGCTGCGAGAAGGATCGGCCAGAGCGGCGTGTCATACTCGTCGCACCAACGGACGTAACGTAGCGTCTGGTTGTCCTCATGCATATCTGACGAGGCCATCGACAACACTTCCCCTTCATCAGCGCAAACGCGCTGTTGGCTAAGTCGGTCAAAATGGCACAAAATCCCGCTTTTGAAAGCGACCTCGCGTCGGACGCGAGCCTAAAAAGCAGGTAATGGGTCACCCGCGATCGCCGGGATAGACTTCTTCACCGTCGACCTCCAGGCGGAATAGATCGGGACGGGAATAATGCCCGGCTGGATCGGAGGACACTTTACACTTCCGGGCGAGCGCCAAGTCTGCCTCTGCCAGAAGAATTCCCTCTTCGCCAATCAATGGCCCCGCGACTACTTCGCCGCGCGGATCGATGATTGCCGCACCGCCATTATGATCAAACTCCCACAACGAGGCCCAACGATCCGGCACGTGTTTCTGCAAGCGTAGCCCTGCCGCGCAAATCACCCACGCACCGGCTTGCGACGCGAACGCTCTAGAGAGTAGCAGCTGCCGCGCCCAAACCGGAGCGGTCGGCGCTGTCGCTGGTTCTTGTCCAGGCCACGCCGCTACATGCACATCGGTACCTCTTGCCATAAGAGTGTACGCGGGCAGCACTGCATTGTGCTCCCAGCAATTCAGCGCTGACAAACGGCCCCAGTCTCGAGCCTGTGGATGGAGCCCCTTGGCATCTCCGTCACCCCACATCGAGCGCTCATGATGTGTTGGTTTGACCTTACGGTGTCGATTAAGAACGTGCCCCTCTTTGGAGATCGTCACCATAGTGCAATAAAGCGTCGCCTGCGTTTGAGGATCCAGTTCATTGATACCGATCACCAGATCAGCTTTAGCGTGCTTCGCGGCGTTACAGAGCGCCTCGATCTCCGGCCCGTCTAGCAGAATTCCATTTGCCAGAAGTTCGGCAGCTGCGTCCCACCAAGTATCCCCCAACGGACTATCGATAAAGAAGGGATAGCCCGGCAGCCATGCCTCCCCGAATGCAATAACATCCGGCTTGTCCTCCGCAGCTTTGTCTATCCAGCTGAGCGCCATCTCCAGCGCCTCAGCCTTATTAAAAAAAGCCGGAGCCGCCTGTACGGCCGCGAGTGTAATCTTGTCTGTCATTTGAGCGGGTTAGCAGGATGTGGCACAGCGGTCCATTGCCGAAACGACGGACATTTTTCGGAATCATTTCTGTGCTCGGCTACTGTGAGATTCGCGAAACTGCTTCAGGCATTAGAGTAATCGGGCCGACTCATCACCCAATCCCAGATCTGACCCTGGAGCTCGATGGCAGGATCAACATCATCGGCGAGCAATAACCGTTTGCCCACCAGCTGTTCTGCGGCTTTCCTGACTGTGCTTAGGAATTCGTCCTTGTCAGCATACAACGTATCGATTGACGGTCGTGGGTCATCAAACGAAGATTTCTCTTCAGCCGTCCTCGGAAAGGGAATAACCGCGCCGGTGAATATATCGGTCAGCTTTGTCAGGCTTCTTGGTCGGTTGAGATTTCGCCATGGCGTGTATGTTGCGATGGGCACGAGAATTTCTAACGTGGGGATACCGCTAAGTTCGTTTCCATAATCGTCCACTTTGGAAACGAAAGCCGGGTAGCTATTGCCCGACCGTTTTGGCGGTTCGGTTTCGATAATATTCTCTTCGGCAAAGCGGGGACCGTAGTCCAGATCCCAGGCCTCGTAGAACAAGGCATCGCCGGGGTTATCCATGTAGCGAATAGGCGGAAACTCCATATCGCTAGGGTGCGCAATCGTCTGATCTGAAAATGTCGGTATCATACTCGGCGGTGGCTCCACATCATCCCGAACCCATTCGACCATGCACATTAAAAGCGACCTAAGCGCAAAATGATAATCCTGGAAGTTCCCCTTATATATCAAGCTGTCGTCCAGCCTCGTTTTTTCACTCGGTGGAAATGGTGTCATCTCCACGGAGTGCTGTGTGCATGAAAAGAAATAGTGGCGTTCATGGTCAGCCTCTTTCGTGTCGCCGCTACCATCAATCTTGGTGTGCAGAAGAGAGTTGGCCCGCGCCCAATATTCCCATCCAGTGTTCACATGAAACACCTTTGGCAAACATGTCGGATCTTCCGATTTGTCATATAAACCGGCCACGCGTCCGGTGAACGGATCAGTCTGTTGCTCAGCTGTGAACGGGAATTGGTCAACGGGAAACAGCGTTTGCGCAAAGTGGTTGCACCCTGTTGTTGGCTGTCCGAACCGGACATTAAAGCTGCCGCGTCCTGCTCCGCCGGTATGAGGCATCACACCATCTAGCGCCTTACGGCCCTGCTCGTCGGCGTTCACACCGGAATAGAGATAATCGAGTTGGAAACGACCGGTTTGAGAGCGACCAATCGAGATCCCGTGAGACACCGGGAACGGACACTCATCATTATATTTGGCGTAAGAAATTGCATCACGGATGGCTGCGAAACCAAGACCCAAGATGGGAGGGTCTTCTGACTCATAAACAAGCCGATAAATACCCCCGGAAAATCCGGTCTCGCAATACAGGTAGGTCGGGTCGTCGATAACCTTGCCATCTTCCTCCCTGGCAAAGCGCCATGACCCCCGCGGCACTTCCACTTCATTTTCCTCTTCCGATCCATCGATGAGGTTAGGGATCTGCTGAATCAATTGCAGGCTTGGATCATTGATATCGCGCGGCACGTATGGACGGTGTCCCCACTGCCCGAGTGGAATTGTCTTGGCACCCGGTGGCACATTCGCGAAGTTACGAACAATCCCACGAACACCTTCAGCGCACGGAGCCTCCAAATACATTTGATGATCGACTGGAATGATATCGGCTTCCCACCCCATCCAGATTACCGTCAGGCCTTGCCGCATCAGCCAGAAGTCGCCGAATAGGCTTTCGTCATCTGGGTCCGGCGGCATAACACCAACATCAAGCGGTATGCCGCCTCGCTTACCGCCTTTGAGCGTGGCTGATACGTGTTCAGCTGACGGTGTCCAACGGTTCAATTTGTTAAAGAGGGTCTTGTTCCCGCGATTGACCACTTCAAGAATGGCAACATCGGCGCAATCATCGGGATTGACTGGCTGAAATACGTAGAAATTGGCGCGCGCCTCGACCAATCCACTTGCGTTTGTCGGCGCTTTGTCGAGATCAGTTATATTCTTGTTTGCTGGATTATTAGGATCGAACTCGAAATGTGCAAATCCAGTAATTTTCTCGTAAGGCCCGACCGCTCCATAGTGTCTGCCACTCAGAATTTCGGACCGCTCCCGAACATCCAGACTGCTGATCATCTTCTCCGCCTCACCCTTGCATCAATTATCATGGTTCACCCTACATAACGCCCAACCAACGTTTCTCGCATCCGATCATCTACGCCGAGCACATCGGCCAAGTAAGCATCCACCGATCCAGACTTGTCCCTCATGGCTGTCAGCGCTGTCTCCAAATACCGGGCCCGTACGCCCAGAAACGGCCGGTACACATCCTCATCATAGGTCTTGTCCAGCATGTTATTGAAGTACGCCGTCGCCTCCGGTAGACGCTCATCCACCTCCGCTGCAACATTTGTCAGCTCATAATCAGCGATAATGTCGTCCTCAGAAACACCCAGAACATGATGCGTTAGAGCACAGATAATCCCGGTACGATCTTTACCCGCCGCACAATTCACAAGCGCCGCGCCCTCCTCCGTCGCCAGACCCTCAAACCAATCTCGAAACAGCGCCTGGTGGTGTGCCCGAAATGGCGCAAGCTCATAATACTCATTCATCCAGTTGTCGGCTTTCTCAGCGCTCGCCTCGACGCGCTGGAGAAATCGCTGATGCGGCGCTTCGGTCTCCCTGCCCTCATCATTGGTGACAAGCACCGGACCATTCCACTTGGCCGGCATCCGCTCCCGCTCATCCGGTCTTCGCAGATCGACCTGAAACCCGATCCCCAGTGCCTCAACCGCGGCAATATCCTCCGCCGTCGCATCGCCATAATGCCCTGACCGGAACAGTAATCCGGTTTTCACGCGCCCCCCGTGGGAAGAGGCATAGCCGCCGAAGTCGCGAAAATTGCGCACGCCATCCAGCGCTTTGATCCTGTCATCCATTCGGCCAGCCCATCCTCTCAAATATGTGTCCGGTTCCCTTCGGCGCTCGTGTTATAGAAGTCCCGTCTGACAATCTCCAGCAGATAAAGGCCGCCCCATGAAACACTTCGGTGACATCGCCTTCACGGACCGTGTCGAGGCCGAGCAAAAGGCACGCGGATCCTTCGAGAACTATGCGCAAATGCGCAAAACCCGTCCGGCTCCGGAAGGCTTCGGCGAAAACGAGATCGCTTTCATCGCCGCGCGCGACAGCTTCTACATGGCGACCGTCTCCGAGACGGGCTGGCCCTATATGCAGCATCGCGGCGGCCCGCCCGGATTTCTGAAAATGCTATCGCCCACCCGGATCGGCTTCGCGGATTATCGCGGCAATCGCCAATACGTCTCGACTGGAAATCTGAAAGCAGACACCCGCACCGCGCTCTTCCTCATGGATTACTCCAACCGCGCGCGACTAAAATTGCTGGGGCACGCAACGGTGGCGTACGCCGAAGACGATCCAGACCTCGCCACCAAACTTCAAACCGAAGGCCAGGGCCGCGTGGAGCGCCTCTTCACCATCGACGTCGAGGCTTTCGACTGGAATTGCTCGCAATTCATCACACCCCGCTTTACCGAAGCAGAGGTGCAAGGCGGACTCGCCAAGTTCACCGAAGAAATGCGTCTCCTCCGCACTGAGAACGCGATGCTGAAGGCCCGACTAAAGAAGCTTGACGATTAGACGCTCAAAATCGCAAGGCAGTTCGCCTTTCATCGTTCTGCACCCGGTGAAACTATTTCTAAAATAGATCGATCGCAATCTCTCTCTTGATCAATAGAGCCCCGTTTAAGCTAACTTTGTCGAAACATAACCACCAAAAATCGGAATCTAGGACTGCGTCGTTTTGAGTTGAAACTAGGCAGCTAGATCCAAAGATGACAACGCTCCGAAAAAAGTGCGATCATCAAGTTACGCAATTTGCGGGAGTGGATAGATGATCAAACTCAGTGCCCTGATACTTGCGATACAGCTTTGCGCCCCCGCAATCGCTCAGGCACCTAATTCATTTCAACCAAACATTGTTGTGGTGTTGGTAGATGACGCCGCATTAATGGACTTTGGCGTGTATGGCGGGGAAGCGCACACCCCGAATATCGATGCTCTAGCCACTGAAGGAGCGATGTTCACACAATACCGCACATCGCCGCTTTGTTCGCCGACGCGAGCAATGCTGTTGACCGGTATCGACAACCACCGCACCGGTGTTGCAACGATTCCTGAAGTTCTACCGAAGGAACACCAAGGCAGCCCGGGCTATACTATGTCGCTAGAACCGGGTGTTCTCACTCTCGCTGATCGACTTCGATCGTCGGGGTACCGAACATTGATGAGTGGCAAATGGCATCTAGGCGAGGCTGCCGATGAGATGCCCCAAGCTCATGGCTTCGACCGCTCTTTTGCACTCGCAGCGTCGGGAGCCGACAATTGGCAAGATAAGTCTTACATGCCCTACTACAGCGACGCGCCCTGGTGGGAGGATGGTGAAGAAGTAAGTCTTCCAGAAGACTTCTATTCGTCGCAATTCATCGTCGATAAGATGCTCACTTATCTGGATGAAACCGATGCGGAAAAACCCTTTTTCGCCTATCTGCCGTTTCAAGCCATCCACATACCAGTGCAAGCTCCCTTTGAGTTCATCGCAAACTACAAAGGTCGATATGACGCTGGTTGGGACGCCTTACGTGAAGACCGACATAAGAGAGCGCAAGCTCTCGGGCTAGTTGCAGACGGTTCACCACTTGCGCCGATGCCTAACCATGCAAGAGCCTGGGAAAGCCTCGGTCCTGAAGAACAGCAGCTTTACGCAGCGCGTATGGAAGTCAACGCAGCGATGCTTGAAGCTATGGATAGTCACCTTGGGCGATTCATCGACCACCTGAAGGCAACTGGCACGTACGAAGATACGATTTTTGTAGTTACTTCAGACAACGGTCCGGAGCCCAATCGCGGCGACAATGACTGGCGTCTGCGTCTATGGATGAACATGAATGGCTACCATGTCGACATGGATGGCATGGGGGAAGCCGGAAGCTGGGGTTTCATAGGTCCTGAGTGGGCGACCGCCGCCGCCTCACCCGGAGCACTCTTTAAATTCTACGCAACGGAAGGTGGGATAAGATCACCTCTTATCATCACAGGGCCTGGCATCACCCCACAACAAATTCACTCACCTGCGATGGTGACCGATGTCGCACCCACGCTAATTGACTTGGTGGACGCCGGTGGGACCACTGCGACAGGGATTGAAATGACGGGGCGGAGCCTATTACCCGTTTTGACAGGCGAAGCTGAAAGTGTTTATGCACCCGAAGACGTTCGAGCCATCGAAGTCTCAGGCAATACTGCCCTCTACAAAGGGCAGTACAAAATCACCCGTAGCATGCCGCCAGTTGGTGATGGAGAATGGCACCTATTCAATATGACAGTTGACCCGGGTGAGACGACCGACCTCAGCGAAGTTGAGCCCGATGTGTTAGCAAGCTTGCTACAAGCTTATGCTGAATACTCCGTCGAGATGGGCGTTCTGGAAATGCCGGACGGATACGACTCTGCCGAGCAAATTCTGGACAACACTATGACACGGCTACGCAAGCAGTATCGCTGGCAGATATTGCTGTTTGTAAGCCTACTCCTCTTCGGCATCATTTATGCTGTTTATCGCGGCGCTAAGCTAACGAGGTCCAGAACCCAAAGCTGACACGTATTGCTGAATTCGCCGGCATTTGGTCCGAATGTTCAGCCTTATCACTCTGCAGCTAGCCCGATCCCTCGTGGCGCGTTGCCGAGCTCTTCGGCGATGCGGCGGGCGAGCCGTCGGGCGACTTCGGTTTTGTCGAGGCGCGGCCAGTGGTCGATGTCTGTCGGGGTGATCAATGAGACTTCATTGCGCGTACCGCCCATGACGTCGCCGGAGACGTCATTGGCGACGATCCAGTCGCAGCGTTTGCGCTTCAGCTTGTCCCGGGCGTGGGCTACGACATCGTTTGTCTCGGCGGCGAAGCCAATGACGAGATCCGGGCGTTTGGTTCGCTTGCGGGCAATCGTCGCGAGAATGTCCGGATTTTCCGCAAGGGCGAGCGCGGGCATGTCCTTGCTTTTGCCCTTTAGCTTCATCTTCTTGGCAGCGCGGTCCGCAGGCCGCCAGTCGGCGACGGCGGCGACGGAGATGAAGACATCAGCGGGAAGCGCGGCTTCGCACGCGGCTAGCATCTCCCTCGCCGTTTCGACTTTGATACGGTCGACGCCTAGCGGTGTTTCCAGTGACACAGGCCCAGAAACTAGTGTGACTTTAGCACCGAGAGCTGCAAGCGCGCCTGCGATCGCGTAACCCTGCTGGCCGGACGAATGATTGGAGAGAAAACGGACGGGATCGAGTGGCTCACGCGTAGGCCCCGCCGTGATCACGAAATGGCGACCGGCGAGCACGTCGCTGGTGCCGATCTGGCGTTCAATTTCTGCTGTAATGACCTCGACGTCCGGCAGGCGCCCCGGGCCGAACTCACCGCAGGCCATAGCGCCCTCGTCCGGCTCCATCACTGTAACGCCGTCGGCGCGGAGCTGGGCGACATTGCGCCGGGTGGCGGCGTGGTGCCACATGCGGACATTCATCGCCGGCACCATAAGGACCGGTTTATCCGTGGCGAGGAGCGCGGTGGAGGCGAGATCATTGGCGAGGCCAGCCGTAGCCTTCGCCATCAGGTCGGCTGTCGCGGGGCAAACAACAACTAGGCCGGCCGAGCGGGAGAGCTGTATGTGGCCCATCTCCGCTTCGTCATCGAGATCGAAGAGTTCGGTGAAGACTTTTTCGCCCGACAGCGCGGAGACGGATAGCGGCGTAACGAACTCAGAGCCGCCTTTGGTTAGGATGCATCGTGAGGCAATGCCGCGCCGGCCAAGCTCCCGTATCAATTCGAGGCTTTTGTAAGCGGCAATGCCGCCGCCAATAATTAGAAGAATGCGCTTATCCAATATGGGCCTTCAAATGCCAGTCTCGCGGAGCTTATGCCAGCAAATCCTGAAAAAACCGATGACAAAAGGGTTCAAATCGCCGCGATGCTTAACGAAGCGTTCAGCGGTTCGTATGCCTTGAAGACGATTTTTGACCACCGCGATAGACGGTGATTTCGGCCCGTGAGGCTTCTCCGACCCGGATCAGGTTCTGCTGGAAAACCTTGCCAGAGGGACCGCCGGAAAGCCCTTGTTCGAACTCGAACGCATCAACGAATATGATCTTACTGCGGCGGTTCACGACCTCAATGTCGTTCGGAGCTTCACCGTCGAGAGATGCGCCATCGGCCTTGATGATCCTGACAGTCTCAGCTTCGGCCATGGCGGGCACCGAAAGGACCGATATTGCGGCTGCGCCTGCCGCGCCTAACCAAAGGCGCAAGCGCTCCTGATTATCCTCGTCGCGAAGCCACAAGATTAATCGTTTCGAAACCATAACGGCAGATTAGGCCTATCTCTAACCTACCGCCAAGCCCCTTCGCGCGCGAAGCGATCACTGATTTGGTTAATTCTCCAGCACGATGCCGGTGGCCAATACGGCAAGCACGCCGATAAGGGCGAACCATCCCCACCAGGGAGCAAACCGTTCTCGTTTTACCGGCTCTGTTGGCATGGCGTTCACTTTGGCGACCGCCTGCTCCATCGCATCCATCATTTGCGGAAGACGTTTGAGACGGTCGGAGACTTCGCGAACATTTTCGCGTACGAGCTTTGCTGCACCGGCGGGGCCTAGCTGATTGCGAATCCACTTCTCGACAACAGGTTCAGCAGCCTTCCAGATATTGTGAGTTGGATCGATACTGCGTGCGACACCCTCAACCTGCACCATGGTTTTCTGAAGGAGCACCAGCTCGGGACGCAAATGCATTCCAAATGTGTGGGTGATGTCGAAGAGATGGAGAAGGAGTTTGCCCATCGACACATCCTCAGCGGCTTTGCCATGGATAGGCTCGCCGACAGAGCGCAAGGCCTGGGCGAAATCATCAACCGATCGATCAGCGGGGACGTAGCCTGCCTCGAAGTGCACTTCGGCGATCCGGCGGTAGTCTCGGCGCAGGAAGCCGTAGAGGATTTCTGCGAGAAAGCGACGTTCATTCGGCCCGATACGACCGACAATGCCGAAATCAACCAGCGCGATGCGATTGTCGGGCGTCAGGATCATATTGCCTTCATGCATGTCGGCGTGAAAAACGCCGTGATAAATCGCGTGGGTCAGAAATCCACGCGTCACCGCATTTGCAAGCTCGGGCTTGTTGTTGATGCCATGAAGCGCGTTGGGGTCTGTCATTGGTGTGCCATCGACCCAACTGGTGGTCAGCACGCGGCGGCTCGATCTTTCCCAATCTACCGATGGGACCAGAAAATGGCCATCGTCGAGCGTTTTTTCTCGCATTTCGTCGGTCGCGCCGGCCTCAAGAGTCAGATCGAGCTCTTTTTCCATAGCGGCGGCGACCGTATCGACAAAGGCAACCGGCTCCATACGGCGGCTATCTTCAGATGTCCGCTCAACGTCAGCGGCAGCACGCTTCATGGCGCGCAATTCAAGGCGGATCTGCTTCTCCACGCCTGGACGTAGAATTTTGACGGCCCAAGCACCCTCTTCAGTCTGAAGTTTGTGCACCTGCGCGAGGGACGCCGCTGCAACCGGCTCGCCGAGCTTCGGGAAAAGCGCCTCAGCTTTCTCTGGCTGAAATTCTGTCCGCAGTGTCTCGCGGGCCTTATCCATCGCAAATGGCGGCAGATCATCCTTTAGACGGGACAGATCCTGTGTTGTTTCGACGCCAAACACATCGGGACGTGTAGCGATGAATTGGCCGAGCTTGATGTAGGCTGGCCCCAGGCTTTCGAGCGCCTTTGCGAGACGCTCACCCGGGCGGCCGCGAGCGCCACCTGTCAACATTCGGAGAAGCTTGCCGACACCAAGCGCCGGCGCAGGCAGTCTAGACTTGTACTCATTCGGAAGCACCACATCGTGCCGCGCGAGCGACACACCGGCCTTCAAGAGGCGGCCATAGTCAGCCAGGGCAGCGAACATCAGATTACCCGGCCAGTATGCAGCGCCGCAATCCCACCGGAGAAGTTAGTCACTGCGACATGGGAGAAGCCGGCTTCATCGATCTCGGCAGCGAACGCGTCCTGCTTCGGGAACCGACGGATGGATTCGATGAGATATTGATAACTGTCACGATCTCCCGCGATCAAACCGCCCATGGGGGGAATGACGCTGAAGCTGTAGGCATCATAAGCGTGCTGAAACAGCGGAGCTGTCATGTGCGAGAATTCAAGGATCGCCAGTCGACCACCGGGTTTCAGGACTCGCCGGAATTCTTTGAGAGCGTTCATCCGACCAGCGACATTCCGTATACCGAAAGCTATGGTTAGTGCATCCGCCGATGCGTCGGGAAATGGTAAAGCCTCTGCATCACCACAAACCCATTGGAGACGGTTGGCGAATTCGGACATATCCTTGCGCTGACGGCCAGCAGCAAGCATAGCATCATTGATATCGCAGATCGTCGCAGATGCGGGTGCTGACGCTCCTTTGCGCTTAGCCACTTTATCTGCTCGTTGAAGGAAAGCCTTGGCAAGATCACCTGTGCCGCCTGCAACATCGATCAGGTGCTCACCCGGCTGCGGATTGAGCCGCGCCATGGTATCGGCTTTCCAGAGACGGTGGACGCCTGCCGACATCAGATCGTTCATCAGATCATAACGGGACGCGACAGAGCGGAATACGCCTTTGACGCGCTCCACCTTCTCTTCTGCCGTCACATCTTCGAAACCGAAGCTGACACTCTCGTCTTTTGTCTTTGCCATAGCCTCGGACCTATACATTCCGTTGGTTTACAAAGCTATATGATGCAGCTTGAAGCTTGAGAAAGGTTGATCGGACGGTTGGCCGCAGGGGAATGGCGAAATTGTAAAAATGACGTCAAGCGGAGGGCTGGAAGCCCTGAACTTCGGGCTTGCTTGCCGTGCGCCGCCACCCATTTGGCAGGGCCAACAAAAGCGATGACGCGACAAAGATTGAGGAATAGGTCCCGACAATCACGCCCCAGATGAGAGCGAAGGACATTCCGCGCAGCACCGGGCCGCCGAGAATGAAGATCGCCAATAGGGCAAGCAGCGTCGTTCCGGAGGTCAACAAGGTGCGTGACAGGGTCCCGTTAAGCGCCAGATCGATAAGCTGACGGCTCGCCATCTTTTTGTATTTGCGAAGCTCTTCACGAACGCGGTCGAACACGACGACGGTATCGTTCATGGAGTACCCGACGATCGTTAGCAGCGCAGCGATGGTGGAAAGATTGAACTCCAGCTGCAGGCCAGCAAAGACACCAATCGTTAGAATAACGTCGTGAACGAGCGCCGCCACAGCGCCGAGTGCGAAGAGCCATTGGAAGCGGAATGAGATGTAGAGCATCATGAGCACAAGCGCGACGCTAAGAGCCGTGATACCGGCCTGAAAAAGCTCTCCTGAAACTTTTGGACCGACGGTCTCACGGCCGCGAACTTCGAGACCGGGATAAGTCTCGGTTAGTGTGTTCGCGATAAGGTCGGTAGCTTCTTGCTGGACAGCTTCAGGATTCTCACCTTCTTCGGCGTCCTGGGTCGGGATCTTCACAACGAAGACCTGCGCCGCATCGACGCCCGTTCCGCGAGCCTCTGTGATTTCCGCGCCATCAAAACCCAGGTCGAGGATCGAAGATCGGATATTCTCGACCTCGACACCGGCGGGCTTCGACGTTTCAATGACCGAACCACCGCGGAAATCGATGCCGAAATTGAGCCCCTGTGTCATGACCAGGAAAATCGACAGGGTGATCGCCGCGAGCGACAACAGGAAGGACGGCAAGCGCAACCGCATAAAGCTGAAATTGGTCTTATCGGGGACGTAGCGCATCAACATCGTATCGGTCTCCTAGATCGCCAGCTTTTTCGGACGGGCACTGTTGAGCCACATCCAAGTGAACAGGCGCGTCACGACAAAGGCGGTGAAAACCGACGTCAGAATGCCTATCGCAAGCGTTACGGCGAAGCCTTTAACGGGTCCAGAACCGAAGGAATAGAGCATGGCGGCTGCGATAAACGTCGTAATGTTGGCGTCGAGAATGGCCGACAGGGCTCGCTCATAGCCCGCCTGAACGGCCGTCATCGCGCCCCTGCCTGAGCGCGACTCCTCTCGAATACGCTCAAACACCAGAACGTTCGCGTCCACCGCCATACCGATCGTCAAGATGATCCCGGCGATACCCGGCAGTGTAAGTGTTGCGCCCACGCCGGACAGTGCACCCAAGATCAGCATGATGTTCGCCATAAGGGACAGGACGGCGTAGATACCTAATCGGCTGTAAGCAAAGATCATGAACAACGCGACGAGGATAAGCCCGATGATGGAGGCCGTGGAGCCAGCGCGTATTGAGTCCTCCCCGAGCGTCGGAGAGATCGTACGTTCGTTGATGAACTGGATTTTTGCCGGCAGTTCACCTGCCTCAATAATGGCTGCGAGATCCTGCGCTTCATCAATTGTGAAATTACCAGTGATTTGAACATTTCCACCAAATATTGGTTCTCGAATGTTCGGCGCTGACATGACCCTGTCGTCAAGAACGATCGCGAATTGTCGGCCCACATTCTGCGCTGTCGCGTCTCCGAAGCGCTTTGCTCCCGCTGCGTTCAAACGGAACGTCACAATCACTGAGTTCGTACCTTGCGTATCGAACTCCTGAGCGGCTGTGGCGATATCCGATCCCGTCACAATGGGTGTATTGTTTATGAGTAGCGGGAAGCCGTTATCCGTGTTGGTCAGTAGGGTATAACCTGGCCGCACTCGACCGCCGATCGCTGTTTCGAGATCAGTCTGAGATGAACTGACCAGGTTGAAGGTCATCCGCCCTGCCTGGCTCAATATGTCCTTTATTCTCTGAGGATCAGCTTCGCCAGGGCTTTCCAGCACAATACGGTTGTTACCTTGCGGTTGAACAGAGATTTCACTCACGCCATCCGGGTCAATGCGGCGGCGCACGATCTCAATCGTTTTGCTTTGGGCATCTTTGATTGCTGCCTCTCGTGCCGCGGCTGTCATCGTAATTGAAAAACGCCCGTTTCCATTGTCCTGGACACTATATTCCCTCTGGCCACCGATGGCCCCCTGCATGGGCGGGTTGATCTCCCGCAGGCGACGTTGGGCTTCGTCAGATTGGGACGGATCCTTTAGCCGGAGCGTGATGATGCCGTCACTCTGCTCCAATGGATCACGTGTAACACGCGGCCGCTCCCCAAGTGCCGCAACAATATCGATCTGAAAGTTTGACAGGCGATTGGCGACAACTTCATCCGGCTCTATTTCCATCAACAGATAGACGCCGCCCTGGAGGTCGAGACCGAGCTTGACCTTCTTGTCCGGGAAGAATGTCGGCCACCACGACTCCTCAGCGGCAGCGCGTTCAGCATCAAAAGCCGCAAGATCAACAGCAGATTGAGACCGCGGCTGATCGGGAGCCACGCCCATAAAGCTGGCGGGTAATGCATTTGGCAGTGCCAGCATGAAGCCGATCAGCAGCACCGCAAATATAGTACCTATTTTCCATTTCGAGAATTGCAGCATAGTCGTCTGGCTCCGCTAGAGTGCCAACTAGTTCGGCTTGGCGTCGTTTGCCGCCACGAGCTGCCCCTTGCCACGAACGTCGGCAACCATGCCCTTGACCAACCGCGCGCGCACGCCGTCTGCCAGTTCGATCGTCAACTCATTTTCAGCGACTTTCGTGACTTTACCGATGAGCCCGCCCGTTGTGACGATGGTGTCACCGCGTTTGATAGCCTCAATCATCTCGCGGTGTTGCTTTGCGCGCTGTTGTTGAGGGCGAATAAGCAATAGCCAAAACAGTGGTATCAGGATCAGAAACGGCAGTATGGACTGGAAAATAGCCGCACCTGCAGAGGGCTGCGCGACCAAAAACAGGCTCGTCAAACTCGATGGATCGTTTACGGCCATGGAACCGCCTTTCGAAATTGCTTGTTTGGCGACATTTGTATCGCTGCCGCCCCAACAGAATCAAACCCTCACATAAGGAGGCTATAACACTTTGGAAACCCCACTGCGCAGCGGGGTATGCTGGACCGTTGGCTGGGCTGATATGCGTTCTGCTGATCGTCCAAATACAGTCAGCATATTCCGCTGTGACTCGGCAATAGGCGCAACGCAAAGACCGGTTTCGGCGAGTTGCTGAAATAGCTCTCCCGGAACCGATTCAACAGCGCCCGTAAGCAAAATTCGATCAAAAGGCCCCTCATCCGGCCACCCCTTCAATCCATCGCCATGAAGTATCTGCACCGTATCAATACCCGTCGCGGCAAGGTTGGTCAGTGTCCTGTCGGCGAGACGCCGAAACCGCTCCACCCCCCAAACCGCGCCAGCAAGCCGATTGATCACAGCGGTAGTATATCCAGAACCTGTGCCGATTATCAGCACATTGGCATCGGGTCGGGCGCGCAGACCAAGGGCCTGGATCATGGAAGCGATGACCGATGGCGGTTCCAGCGTTTGCCCGCATCCAATCGGAAGAACGCAGTCCTCATAAGCAAGACTTGCGAGCTCCGGTTCGATAAAGGCCGTGCGCGGCACGGCCTCGATCGCTCTTAGAATATCAGGATCCGTAATCCCTTCGCTGCGAAGCGTCAGAATTAGCCGAGCGGCGAGAAACGGATCATGACTGAGTTCCCCCATAGGCGTTCATAGCCCCCAAATGACTTTGGTGGGTGAGGTCCGCCTGCAGCGGTGTGACCGAGATGTACCCCTCATAAATGGCCCTCAAATCCGTATCGTCCGGAGGGTCCGACAATTTGCCGTTATAGGCAATCCAAACATAGTCATTACCGCGCAAATCGGTGCGAGTATGGGTTTCGATGACAGTTCTGTCGCGACGGCCCTGCCGGGTGTGTCGTATGCCTGCAACATCATCGGGTTCGCGATCGGGGAAGTTCACGTTCAGTGTGACAAGCTCCGGCCAACCTTCAGCAATCAGGCGTTTTACGAGGTCGGGCCCCCATTTCCGCGCTGTTTCCCATGGCAGCGAGCCCCGCTCCCGGAAGCTTTTGGCCTGACTGAAGGCAATCGAAGGAACACCCATCTCTGACCCCATGAGCGCAGCAGCGATCGTACCAGACATGGTGGTATCGTGGGCAAGATTCTGACCATTGTTGACACCAGACAGAATGAGATCTGGTTTATTGCTCTTCATCAGCTTTTGCAGCGCGATGAGGACGCAGTCTGTTGGCGTTCCGGTTACGCCCCAACGCTTTTCATCGGCCTGACGAACACGAACAGGCTCTGTCAGAGTAACCGCGCGGGATTTCCCGGATTGCTCCACTTCCGGCGCAACGACCCAGATATCGTCCGAGAGGGTCTTCGCGATGTCCTCCATGACGGCGAGGCCTGTGGCATGGATGCCGTCATCATTCGTCAGGAGTATGCGCATGGAAGAACCCTATTCATCGCCCCGGCGGTTTCTGCACGAGAACGCCATGCAAGCACAAGTGACAGAGCCGTTATTGTGAGCAGAGATTAGCCAACACTGGCAATCCGCTCCTGACCGCCGAGATAGCCGCGCAAAGCCTCAGGCACCGTGATGGAGCCATCTTCTTCCTGATAGTTCTCAAGGATCGCGACGAGCGTCCGCCCGACAGCGAGGCCGGAACCGTTGAGCGTGTGCACAAATTCAGGCTTCGGTTTTGGATTGTCTTCGGTCGCTGCAGGCCGCCAACGCGCATCCATTCGCCGGGCCTGAAAGTCCCCGCAATAGGAGCAGGACGAAATCTCGCGATAAGTGTCCTGGCTCGGCAACCAGACTTCAAGATCATACGTTTTGCGCGCGCCCGCTCCCATATCGCCGGCGCAGAGCAGCATCTTGCGGTACGGCAGGTCGAGCTTCTGCAGGATGGCTTCGGCGCAGCCGACCATGCGTTCGAGCTCTTCGAGCCCCTCTTCCTCATTCCGTACGATGGAGACGAGTTCCACCTTATTGAATTGATGCAGGCGGATCATGCCCTTCGTGTCCCGCCCCGCACTGCCCGCCTCGGACCGAAAGCACGGTGTGTGGGCGGTGAAGCGTAGCGGCAGCGTCTCGGTGTCAAGAATCTGCTCTCGGACGAGATTTGTGAGGGGAATCTCCGACGTAGCAATCAACCACATGCCATTGGTCGTTTCGAAGGAGTCCTCACCAAACTTAGGCAGTTGTCCTGTACCCATCATAGCTTCTGGGCGAACCAGCGTCGGGGGCGATGTCTCCTCATAGCCGTGCTCTTGCGTTTGCACGTCGAGCATGAAGGCCGCGATGGCGCGCTCCAAACGGGCGAGATCTCCGCGCAGAGCGACGAAGCGCGCGCCGCTCATGGCGACAGCGGCCTCGAAATCCATCATGGATTGGCCCTTCGCCGTCTTCAGCGCCTCGCCGAGATCGGCGTGGTCTTTCACCTCGAAGCTGAACTCGCGCGGGCTGCCCCAGCCATTCCCCTGCTGGACATTGCTCTCTTCGTCTTCACCTTCGGGGACTCCGGTCAGCGGTATGTTGGGAAGCCCGAGCAGCACCTCGTTTAACAAGTTTTGAGCAGCATCTTCTTGCTCACCAGCTGTCTCGATCGTTTCTTTGGCATCGGCGACTTCCTTGCGGAGCTGCTCGAACAGAGCCTCATCGCCAGACGCTTTTGCCTTGCCGATCTCTTTTGATTTTGCGTTCCGCGCGGTTTCAGCGGCCTGTTTGTCGGCAACGGCCTGACGGAGCGCAGAATCATGGGCGAGAATTTGCGGAACGGATGCGTCACCGAGCCCAGCCTGCTTATGGTTCCAAGCGGCTATGAAAGCGTCAGGGTTCTCGCGAATGGCGCGCAGATCGAACATGGGTCTAACTCTTGTCTATCGGCGCGGAGGTTTAGGCAGGTTTTGCAGGCTTGTCATCCCGGCGCTGCGCTAAGGAAGCTAAGAGTAGCGAGCACGCGCAATCGCCCCACGGCCCTGGGGCCTGGGATTAGGAGACCAGCAGCCCTGAGCGGGACCCATCGCGAAGCGGGGGACAAACCAAAGAGCCAGCGCGGAGACGGCGAGCCGCCCCGTTGACTTGAAAAATACGGTGTTCGGCGGATCCCGCCGTCTCCGCACGCCAGAAGGATTTCAGCTGATCTGTCGCAGCCATGGAGATATTACCTCAGCATGAGCCGTTATCATGCTAACGCACGCGCCTGACGTGGCGGATTGCGTCTCCCGTTGCCGT
>JBCCBQ010000011.1:0-135346 GCA_039033955.1 Pseudomonadota bacterium | reverse complement strand
CCTTCTGGCGTGCGGAGACGGCGGGATCCGCCGAACACCGTATTTTTCAAGTCAACGGGGCGGCTCGCCGTCTCCGCACGGGCTATTGATGTTTTGCTTCCGTGTGCTGCGCACACATGAAGCGCGCTCAGGGCTGCTGGTCTGGAATAACCGGAGGGTTCTCGCCCGTCCGGACATTTGTGCTGAACTTATCCCAGGAAGCTCGCACTCTTCAGCAAGACAAAGACTGATGTGCCGATACCTATGCCTAACTCCGTTACCGACTTTCGGGTAATACGCGCTTCTATGAACTGTCGATCCACATTGATCGTGAGCGTGCAGAATGTCGCTCCATCAGTTTGGTCTAGTGCTTCAACTGTCCCCTCAAGCACATTCTGAATACTGATTTTTTCCGGTTTCTTGAGCGAGATGGAGAGGTCTTTGGGTGAAATCTTCAATTGGACATCAGCCCCCGTAACGAGGTTTGAACTGATCGGCAGAAGGAGTGTGTAATTGCCTATTCGAACGTGCGTTAGACCAAATTCCAGATCGTGCCGTTCAATGGTTCCGTGCAGTAGTGAGCTGTTTTCATATGGGTTTCTCCCTGCCTCGAGACCGTGGATGGCGAGGGTTTCATCGATAGGTCCAGATGACAGGACCTGTCCGGCGTCAAGCATGATGACATGATCCGCAACGCGGGAGACTTCATCAATGTCGTGGCTTACATAGAGTGTCGGGATGCCGAGTGCTGTCGGCAGATCGGCGAGAAGCGGAACGAGTTCGAGTTTCCGTTGGCGATCCAAAGCGGCAAGCGGTTCGTCAAGCAGGAGAATCTCTGGCCGACTCATCAGGGTGCGAGCCAATGCGACCCGCTGGCGTTCGCCACCGGAAAGTGTGTCTGGCCGTCTCTCCATCAATGAGGAAATATCGCACGCCGCGATAATGTCTTCTTTCGAATAAGTGTCGTGTTCGGAACGTACTCGCGCTTCGGCATAGGCAATGTTCTGTTCTACTGTCATGCGCGAAAATAGCCGGGCGTCCTGAAACAGAAATCCAATCGGCCGTTTGTGCGGCGGTAGATCTATCCGCTGTGCTGCATTGAAGAAGGTCCTGCCGTTTAATTCGATATGTCCGGATGTGGGTGTTTTAAATCCAGCAATTGAGCGCAGAAGGGTTGTTTTCCCGGCCCCACTCGGTCCGAAGATAGCGGTAATGCCAACGGGAGAAACAGTCTCTACTATATGCAGTCGAAAGTCTGCTTGTTCGACTTGAACATCAAGGATTAGTCCATCAGCTGACATGGACAGCCTGCTTGCGATTGAAAGTGTAGACTGCGGTCAGAACGATAAAGGAGAAGCCAATCAGAATAATCGATAGTGCGTTCGCATCGCTATAATTCAGCGTCTCGACATGTTCGTAGATTTCGATGGAGACTACTCTGGTTCGATCAGGAATATTTCCTCCAATCATCAAGACAACGCCGAACTCTCCTAATGTATGAGCAAAGCTGAGTACGGATGCTGTCAGAAACCCTCTCGCTGCCAGCGGAGCCGCTACCGAGAAGAAGGCATCGATAGGTGCTGCACCCAGGCTTGCGGCAGCCTCCATTGCCGATTTGCCGGTTGTCTCGAATGCAGTTTGAAGAGGCTGAACCATGAAGGGAAGCGAGTAAATCATGGAGCCAAGAACGAGTCCGGCAAACGAAAAGCTAAGCGTATCGCCCGTCGCTAACATCCATACGCGTCCGAGCGGTGCATTCGGGCTCATCGCCACAAGCAGGTAAAATCCGAGCACAGTTGGTGGCAGGACCAAAGGCAATGCCACGACCGCCTCCAGAAAAGGCTTCGCTCGCGATTTGGTTTGTGACAGCCACCAGGCGAGTGGCGTTCCAATGAGTAGAAGAAGGATTGTCGTCACTGTGGCGAGGCGAAGCGTCAGCCAAAGTGCTGTCAGGTCCGGGATGCTCATGGCGTCGTATAGCCGTAGCTTTCAATGATGTCGCGAGCTTCGGGCGAAATGAGGTACGCTAGAAAGGTCTCCGCGGCCTCGTTGTTCGCACCTTTCAACAGCAGGATCGCTTGCTGCTCGATTGGTGAATAACTCCCATCGGGAACATCCCATCGATATCCTCGTTCGCCCTCATTGAGCTGCAAAACCAGTGAAAGTGAAACGATACCAATGTCAGCGTTACCTGAGTGCACAAAGGCAAAGGCCTGGCCAATGCTCTCACCAACCACGAGCTTGTCTGAGACGGTTGCATCTAGTCCATTGTAGGCGAGCATCTCTTGGGCAGCGACGCCATAGGGGGCACCGAGCGGCGTTGCAATAGCGATTCTTCGAATGCTCGTATCGGCTAATTCTGAGATATTGGCGATCTCGACTGACCTGCTCCACAAGGTAAGCCGTCCTATGGCGTAGGTCGCGGCAGAGTTTCTGATAGCGAGGTTTTCGTCCGCTAGCTGCTGAGGATGGAGATGGTCTGCGCTGAGAAATACGTCGAACGGGGCTCCAAAGCGGATTTGACTGTAGAGCTTCGCTGTGGACCCCGACGAGATGATGATCTCGTGGCCCGTCTGTTCTTCAAAAGAGCGCTTGAGTTCTTCGACAGCCGGTTTGAAATTGGATGCAACAGCAATGTGTGCGCGCTCCGCTGTCGCCGTTACCCCCAAAAGGACGAAGAGCAAGACGCCCCGCCACAATAGAAGTATCTTCGAAAAATGACGAAAAACTATCCAACACATGTCTATGAGACTTAATCTCCGACGTCACTGATCTGTGTCTTTGGTGACCGCCACATGGGTTCCATGACAGGGCCGCCGTCTTCGACCTCAAAAGTGGTCATGGTTTCAAAGCCATGAGATCGATAGAAACCTGAGTTCGCCGGGTTGGAGTTTTCGAGATAGATCGGCACCGAAGCGCGATCGCAGGCTGAAAGGACAGACGCTAGGAGAGCTTTTCCAACCCCTTTTCCTCTGCTGGACGGCCGTGTGCCTATTGTGAAGAGATAAGCGTGAGGGTCTTTGGGGTGGTACTTCTCCATGAGCGCTCCGAGATGGAATGCACGTCGCACAGAGCCTTTGCTTCCACGAAACAACAAAGCAGCAGCGAGCCGAAGGCTCGCAGCGAGTCCCATATCTGTGGCCTGCCCCGGCAGCGTCCACATCGTTGCGCCATCATTTTCGAGGATATGAGACAGGCCGCGGCCAACATAGACATCTCTGGCCATCACCCGGAAACATGCGCGGATCGCGTCCTCGTTACCGAACGCCCACCGGTTGACTGGGTCCTCGGAGAACGCTTCGCCGGTAATGTCGGCAACACGTCGCCAATCCGCGCGTTGTGCAACGGAGATTCCAGCCGGTAATTCTATATTGATTTCAGCCATTTGTGGTTTCCATCCTCGACCTTCACAGCTAACACGACTGTCGGATTTCGAACAGTTGGATGAGCTCATATGAGAGACGGTGGCAGGATAGCTGCAGCAATTGAGGTATTGGCAGATGTCTTAACCCGGCATCAGCCAGTGAAGTCCGCAGCTCGAGATTGGGGAAAAAGGGCTAGATATGCCGGGGCGAAGGATAGGGCTTGGGTTTCTGGGTTGGTTTTAGATGCCCTTCGTAAACGCAACTCCATTGCCCATGCGATGTCATCTGAGGAACCACGAGCGCTCGTTTTGGGGGCGTTGGCATTTTCGTGGCGCTGGGACATTCGGCAGATCGATAGTGCGATGGATACCGAACATGCGCCGGATCCGCTTACGCTGGAGGAAAGAGAACGGTTGGTCATGGCTCCGGACCCGACGGTTAGCTCGCATGTATCTGGTGACTTCCCGGAATGGCTTGCCCCGCATCTCGAGCGTGCATTCGGTGAAGATGCTGTGATTGAGGCGCAATCCATGGCGGTTCGGGCGGACGTGGATCTCCGGGTCAACACGCTGAAGGTGGATGCTGAAAAGGCTGGTAAAGCCCTGCAATCCGCGAAGGCTATACCTTCGCCGCTATTAAAGAACGCGTTTCACATCCCAGCCCCTGATCCATCAAAACGAGAAACCAGCCTGCAGAGCATTCCGGCATACTCAAAAGGCTGGGTCGAAGTGCAGGATGCCGGGTCACAGATCGCGGCGGCGGCGGCCAATGTTCAACCGGGCGAGCAGGTGCTTGATTATTGCGCCGGTGGAGGTGGGAAGACACTCGCAGTAGCTGCTGCTCTTGGCGGTAAAGGACAGGTCTTCGCTTACGATATCGATGGCCGGCGGTTGAGCGCCCTGATCCCGCGGCTGAAACGATCCGGTGCGCATAATGTACAGCTTTGCCATCCCCGCGAGCCCGAGCAATTGGAGGCGCTGAAAGGCTCAATGGATGTCGTGTTCATTGATGCGCCCTGTACCGGGACGGGGACCTGGCGGCGTCGTCCAGACTCAAAGTGGCGTCTGAAATCTGCTGCGCTCGATCGCCGTATTACAGAGCAGACTGAGATTTTGGAGGCCGCTTCTGATTTCGTGAAACCGGGTGGCCGGCTTATTTATGTCACATGCTCATTTCTTATGGAGGAAGACGAAGACCGGGTTGCCGAATTCCTGAAAGCCCACGCCGACTTTGAACAGCTAAGCGGTGCAGGAGAGGCCATTGCCTCTGGTCTGTTGACAGAAGACGGGGCCGCTGCGGTTCAAGCGGGAGAGGGCCAGGACGGTGGTGTCCGCCTGACGCCTCGCCGCGCTGGTACAGACGGCTTTTTCTTCGCTGTTCTCAGACTAAACGGACAATGACTTTGAACGCGTCACAGCTTCCCGAAACTCTGATCTTGAAATCCTCTCGATTGAAGTGGTTCGGACTGTTGGCTTTGACTGCGCCGTTGTTTGCCTCAGGTGTCGCTTTGGTGCTCATTGGGGATGCGGGATGGATCGGCTGGCTCGGCCTAATCTTTTTCGGGGCGTGCGAAGCCGTCTTTCTCTACCAGTTGATATGGCCCGGTCAGCTAACGCTGAATGAAGACGGATTTGAGCAGGTGCTCGTTGGGCGCAAACTCGCTCACAAATGGACAGATGTCTCATCATTTGACGTATATGGCTTGAAAAGCGGGTTTCTCACGACCAATCAGTTTGTCTGTTTCGACCGTGTCGAGGACGATGGAAAAGTAGTCGCTTCAATCAATCGAGCGCTCGTTGGTGCAAGTGCCCAGTTGGGTGACACCTTCGGGATGAAGGCTGTAGAGCTTGCGGCGCTGATGAATGACTTTCGCGCGCGGGCGTTGAACGCTAGATAGCCGCAATGACGATTCCAATTTTACCTACACATGAGCGAGCGCTCGTCATCGATTTTGGATCTCAGGTGACCCAGCTAATTGCGAGGCGCTTGCGGGAAAGTGGTGTCTACTGCGAGATTCACCCGTTCAATAAGGTCGATGCAGATTTCCTCAGTTCCTTCGGGCCTCAGGCCATTATTCTGTCCGGTGGGCCATCTAGTGTGACGTGGGACGACAGCCCCCGCGCGGATGACTCGGTATTCTCTCTGGGTGTGCCAGTGCTCGGCATCTGTTACGGCCAGCAGGTGATGATGGAGCAGCTTGGCGGACGAGTTGAAAGCGGTACAAGCCGAGAGTTCGGCCGAGCCTTCATAGAACGTGTCGTCGAAGATCCGATCCTGTGGGACATGTTTGGCGAAACTGAAGGCGAGCAGGTCTGGATGAGTCACGGTGACCACGTAGCGGATATGGCACCGGGATTTGAGGTTATCGCAAAGTCATCCGGCGCACCCTACGCTGTTATTGCAGACCGTCAGCGTCATTTCTACGGAACTCAGTTTCACCCGGAGGTCGTTCATACGTCAAACGGCGCGACTCTCTTACGTAATTTTACCCATGGGATCGCCGGCCTTAAAGGCGACTGGACAATGGCGGCCTATCGGGCCGAAGCCATCGAAAAAATTCAGTCGCAAGTGGGCGATGCCCGTGTGATCTGTGGATTATCAGGCGGTGTGGATTCGTCCGTCGCAGCGGTCTTGATCCATGAAGCAATTGGAGAGCAATTAACCTGCGTTTACGTCGATCACGGTCTCATGCGGCTCGGTGAAAGCGAGCAGGTCGTAGATCTGTTTCGTGAGCACTACAACATCCCGCTCGTCCATGTGGATGCGTCGGATCTCTTTCTTGGGCAGCTTGAGGGTGTCTCCGATCCCGAACGTAAGCGGAAGATTATCGGCGGTCTGTTTATTGATGTCTTCGAGGAAGAAGCAAATAAGATTGGAGGAGCAGATTTTCTCGCTCAAGGCACTCTATATCCCGACGTTATCGAGAGCGTATCCGCATTAGGTGGCCCGTCTGTTACTATCAAATCTCACCACAATGTTGGCGGACTGCCGGAGCGAATGAATATGAAGCTCGTCGAGCCTTTGCGGGATCTGTTTAAAGATGAGGTGAGGGCGCTTGGTCGTGAGCTCGGTCTTCCCGAGGCTTTTGTCGGCCGACATCCGTTCCCCGGACCCGGCCTCGCGATCCGCATTCCTGGTGAGATAACGAGAGAAAAGGCAGATACACTCCGCAAAGCTGACGCGATTTATATTGAAGAGATTAAGAATGCTGGGCTCTATGATGAGATCTGGCAGGCATTCTCTGTGCTCTTGCCCGTAAACACGGTTGGCGTCATGGGCGACGAGCGCACCTACGAGGCTGTTCTCGCTCTCCGAGCGGTGACCTCTACAGATGGCATGACGGCTGACTATTACCCTTACCCGCACGACTTTCTCGGCCGCGTCGCTACTCGCATTATAAATGAAGTGAAAGGCGTCAATCGGGTTGTTTACGACATCACGTCCAAACCACCCGGTACGATTGAGTGGGAGTAGTCTAGTTTGACTCTTGAAGTGATCACACCGTCACGACTGTTTGCTCAATAGCCCCGAAAATGGAGTGACCGGCGCTGTCATTCATCTCTATACGAACAGTATCGCCAGGTTTCATGAAGGGTGTCTTGAAGTCGCCAGTTGCGATTTTCTCGATCATGCGGATTTCCGCGATACAAGAATAACCGAGCCCTCCTTCGGCGACTGGCTTTCCCGGATCTCCGTCGGGGCCCTTATTCGAGACGGTGCCTGAGCCGATCACTGTTCCTGCTGTTAACGGTCGTGTTTTGGCGGCGTGCGAGACGAGCTTGGCCAACGAGAAGGTCGCGTCGACGCCAGCATCGGCTCTGCCAAAGGGTGCGCCATTGTAGTCGACGTTTAATGGAAGATGGACAAGGCTATTTTTCCAAGTCTCCCCTAATTCCTCCGGCGTGACCGCTACAGGAGAGAATGCGCTTGGTGGCTTCGACTGGAAGAATCCAAATCCCTTTGCAAGCTCAGGTGGGATTAAGCCCCGTAGGCTGACATCGTTGCACAGCATGATTAACTTGATATGCTCGGCAGCGTCGGTCTCCGAGACACCCATCGGGACATCATCCGTAATGACCGCGATCTCGCCTTCCATATCGCATCCCCAAGCGACATCGCCGAGTGGAATGTCATCGCGTGGACCAAGGAATGCATCCGACCCGCCTTGATACATCAAGGGGTCATCGTAAAAGCTCTCGGGCACTTCCGCGCCGCGTGCCTTTCGCACGAGTTCCACGTGGTTGATATAGGCTGAGCCGTCTGCCCACTGATAAGCACGAGGGAGGGGACTTTCGCACTCTCGTTCGTGGAAACGGAAAGTTGGTACACTGTTTAACTCCACCCCTTCGGCCATACGGGTCAGACGTGGGGCGGTGGCTTCCCAATCATCAAGAGCTGCTTGCATGGTTGGCGCTATGCGTGCTGCATCGGTGCAGCGCGTAAGGTCTCTTGATACGACGACCAGCCGACCATCGCGCGAGCCGTTCTTAAGTGTAGCGAGTTTCATTTACGAGCCTTTTTCAGAGTCGGCATGTTCCGCGCGGGCAAGCTCGTGAAGCCAAGCCGCGTGGGATGGAGCTTTCTTTGTCTCTGCCCATTCCTCGATCATTTCTACAGAAACATCTTTCAACTGCTTCATTTGCTCCGGTGTCGAGATATCAGCGGCGAGTTCAATTCGATGTCCGTTGGGGTCGAAAAAATAGATCGATTTGAAGATCCCGTGATGCGTTGGGCCAAGCACATCAATATCGAGACTCTCAAGATGACTTTTGGCTGCGTTCAGTTCTTCGACTGTTCCCACACGGAATGCCAGATGTTGTACCCACTCCGGCGTGTTCTGATCGCGATCCATTTCGGGTTGGGTCGGTAGCTCGAAGAAGGCAAGGACATTGTCGTTTCCGGCATCAAGAAAGACATGCATGTAAGGGTCGTGGGCTCCGGTGGAGGGAACGTGATCTTCCGCGATTGCCAGCTGGAAATCCATGCCAAGCGTCTTTTGATAAAACTCGACAGTCTTCCGTGCATCCTTGCAGCGATACGCCACATGGTGAATTCCCCCGAGCTTCGGAACTGAGGACCTCGTTTTTGACTCTGGTTGGTGAGCAGTATCTGCCATGACCTTGGCTCCCTTATTAAGTCTCGCTGCTCATCGCCGTTTATGAGCGAGCGCTGTACAGCATAGACTGTAACATATTTATCGCCGATCTGATCGGCCAGAATTTCTTTGAGGCTCCACCATGTCTTCGGTGAACCACACTAACAGACGAGACGTTAGTTCTTGTCATGTTGGATGCTATGCCAAGTCGGAACCCACCCTCAGTTTCAAGCTCCACGCCTCTATCTAAGACGTGTCGCAATATCTGTAACCACGACCGAAAGGGCATCCACACGTTGGTTCTCAACTTCCATGGATGCAAGATCAGCTGCCATCATATCCAGCGTGTCCGCAAGAGACTCACTCTTGCGTCGAAAGCGGCGGTTCAATCTCGCATCTGCTTCATCGAGCGCAGACCGTATCTCGGATACGGTCTCTCCTGAAAGCGTCTCGTCGCGTTCAATCTGATCGAGATATGCTTTAGCCACGACAGGCTCGGCGGGCCATGTCACGCGGAACTGTTGTTGAGGATTAAAGAGGTCGCCCTGTTCTGCCAGTGCGGCTGCAGCAATTTCGTTCTCCGAGAGATACTCACTGGGCTCCAAAGAGAATACGTCGATCCCTCGAGCAATTTCGGTCCCGTAGATTTTGCCATCGTACCAATAGGTCGACCAATATCCGCCAAGCACCAACTGCTCTTCATCTATGGGGCCACGGTCAAAATATGCGATCTCAGTTGCCGATGCCGCATCGGTGAAGTCGAGAACCGACAGCCCGCCCTGGTACCATGCCTGCGCAAAGATATCCCGACCCGGAACGGGTATGATTGAGCCGTTGTGTGCGACGCAGTTTTCTTCTTCCTTTTGGGGCGCGGCAATCTTGTAGTAGCCCTGAAAGACGAGCTGACCGTCCTCAATATCGTAGATTGCGTTAGCTCCCCAATCCAGCGGATCCTGAGCTCTGCAGCGCGGGCGTGAGCCTCCGCCCCATTCATCAGTAAAGAGAACTTTAGTGCCGTCATTGTTGAAGGTCGCGGAGTGCCAGTACGCAAACCCCGAATCTGTCACATCGTCTATTCTCTGGGGAGCCAACGGGTCAGAGATATCAAAAATTATTCCGTTCCCCGAGCATGCTCCTGCGGCGAGGTTCAGCTCCGGGAAAACAGTAATGTCATGGCAGTGATTGGTTGAATTCGTCGTTTGAGTGTCCTCGCCATGATCGCCGCCAGGCCACAAACCTGACAAACGGCCGGTCTCGAGATCGGCAAATACGGCGGGGCTGTCGACGATGCGTGACGCCGCCGGATTATCAACTGGAATTTCTATGATATCCACCCGGAACAGCGCGGTTCTATCGTCGCCCGGCAATTCACCGATACAGCCGGAAAGCTCATCTTCATCCCTAACGACGGCGGTGCCTGAATTGTAAACAATGATCTGGGACTCGTCGCTCTGCACGACGGAATGCGTATGGGAGCCGCGGCACGTTTGTACTTGGCCGACTTGAACTGGGCGTCTTAAATCCGAGATGTCGAAAATCCGAAGACCGCGAAATCGTTCAGTACTTACATCTTCGCTTACACCCTGTAGTCCGCAATCCACTCTTCCGCGTAGTTGCTCAACCGACATAATTAAGAGGTCACCGACAACAGACACATCGCCCTGACCGCCTGGACAGACGACCGAGCTCAGAAGTTCTGGAACGCCAGCGTCATCCAGCTCGTAGATGTTGAAGCCGTGATAGTTACCCGCGATCATCTTGTTGTCGAAGAACGCCATGTCGGTATTAGAGAAACTCAGGAAGGATGTTCGCTCACTCCACTCTGTTCCCTCGAGACTCTGTTCGTCGCGATCTGCCTCTTCATCTGTGTCGCTAGGCTCGGATATCTTGGCGAGCCGCAACCCTGCCGGATTTTCAGGGTCGAAGAATCCTGCGGGCCTCGGTAGGCTCGCAACCTTAGTCAGGTTTGAAATTGCTTCACCGGCATTGAAGTAACCGGATTTCAAGGACGAGCGTGGATCGGGTGATAGTTCAGCGAGTATCGCACCCATCTGATCGATTTCGCGCGTCTGGTCATTGGTAATGTCTGTCGTGAAATCGAGAAGCACCGGGTCGAATGCGGACCCTGGTTTTTCAAGAAGCTCGGTCACCATATCTACCGCGCCTTCATGATGACGAATCATCAAGGTCAGGAACTGACGATCAAACTCGACGCCTTCAGCAGCGGCGAGTGCCTCCATTTGGGCACCGGTGGCCATACCCATGGCGGCCATAAGTTCTTCCGAAAGTCCGCTATGGGCTCCATGATGGCCATGGCTGGAATGGTCGCCGCCTTCGGCAACGGTTTGATCGCGCTCATCCAGCCAGCGTCGCATGAAGTCGATTTCGTCAGACTGAGTAGCTTTGATTTTACCAGCAATGGTAACGATATCTTCGGTCGCCGTGCGGCCTTCCACTAGATTTGCCATCTCCACTGCCTGGCCGTGGTGTGGGATCATGTTCTGCATGAAGCGAACATCATCGGGAGAGAAACTCGAAGCCGTAATCGCGATTGCTTCTTCTGCACTGAGCGAGCGAACATCTTCCCCGGGTGCTCCAGGAAGAACGATCGGCGCATCGTCAGCGGCGCTGCCAACAACCGATCCGAGCATAATAACGCTTGCTGATACGCCGCCCAGTAGGCGCGCGGATAAACCAATCAATCTCATCTGGATCGATACTCCTCTAAGTTTTCGGTCGGGTGTTCTATTAACAGCCCAATCAGCCTGTCTGGTATTATCTTTACAGATCGAGTCGCAATCCACAATCGCTGTGAAAAAATTGAGTCGTCTGCTCTGAGAGCTTCCAATTTTTGACGATTGATCTCCGCACACTAAATCCCGATGGCAGCTGGAGATAAAGAGATGGCCGACGGTCAGTTTGAAACACTTGAAGACGTGGACAAGTGGTGCGTCGGCCAACTTGTTCGCGCAGCGGTCGACAAGCGATCCCCATTCCGTTGGCCGATCTTATGCACTGCTGGTCCGGGTCCGAAGGGGCGAGTCGTTGTTCTGCGGAATTTCGAACAAGCGACGAGGTCGCTCATCTTCTTCACTGATAAGCGTAGTCATAAGTGTGAAGATCTTCGCGTTCATGATGGTGCTGAATGCGTCTTCTTCGATCCAAAGAAGATGATACAGATCCGGGCGCGTGGCCCAGTGAAGGCTGAAATAGCGGGTCCACAGGTTGACCGTTACTTCGAAGCTGTCGCCACGCATTCCTGGAAGGACTATGCGTACTCTGATGCACCCGGCACGCCAGTCGATGAATGGTCCTCATACGCATCGGAAAAAGCGGAGGCCGTGCAAAATTTCTGTGTTCTAACAATGAGTGTGGAGACTCTAGACTGGTTGAATTTGAGCCGGGAGGGCCATCAACGCGCATTACTGAATTGGTCAGATGCGGGTGCAGACCCCACATGGTTGGTACCGTGAGCAATCGGAAGAAACCATTCGCAGTTTATTTTGACGGCTCTTGTCCACTTTGCCGGAAAGAAATCGCCTTCTATCGTAAGTGTGCCGGGGCGGATAAAATTGATTGGCAGGACGTTTCGTCAGTGTCTTTCGGGGAGAAAGACCTGTCGTGTCAGGCAGCCATGGCGAGGTTTCATGTCCGTCAAAATGATGGTGTGCTCATAGATGGCGGACGAGCGTTTATTGCTCTTTGGCGACAGCTGCCGGCGTTCCGAGCGATAGGTATTATCTGTTCGCTTCCGCCGCTGAGCTGGATAATCGATCGGGCTTATGATGCATTTCTACCGATCCGCCCGTGGCTTCAGCGTTTGGTTCAAGAAGAGACTGCGGAAGATACGTAAGCTCTGTTCCGCAGATCTTGATACCGCGTGAAATAGATAACGGGCACTCCAGTGGAGTGCCCGTTATCGATTGGATCACATGATCTCGATTTTACATGACATCGAAATCGAATGAGTCGTTATTCTCTTCAAACATGAGGTCCATCTCAGGTGTAGAGGTGTCTCCGTCCGTCACCTCTGTCTGCTGAGAACCCGGTGCGCCGAACTCTTCATCGAAGTTCGCAACAGGCTCGGAGCTGCTGCTTGACGAAGAGACCGGTACGAACTCGAACGCATCGTTCGCCGGTTCATCCAGTGCGAGAATGGTCGCCATGTCCTCTGGGTCAAGTTCCAGACTAACGGTCGACTGGCTTTCCTCTTCAGCTTCAAGTGCCGCAAGCGCTGCGGGTACGTCGGCGAGAGACTCCTCAGTCAGGAACAAGCCTGGATTGACCGACAGCACTTCAGGCGGCTCAAGGCTCGCTGTCGCAAACGTGCTGGCAGCAGCTGTACCTGCGCTCTCAGTAAGAGTGAAGTTCACTGTGTTGGTGCCGAGGTTGGTACCCGTCAGGCTTGGGCCGTCGAAGACCGTTATCGACAGTGTTGCCGCGCCCGTCTCAATGTCGCCTTGTGGAATGGCCAATGTGAACGGCAGATTGTTTTCCGTCACAGTATTGATCACTTCTCCGTCCACTGTCAGCGAAATCAGGAGCGAACCCGGGTCCGCAGCCAGCGGCGTCAGCGTTTCGACGTCGAAGATGAGGTTCCCCGACACGCCGCCGATATTTACGACATCACCATTGAGGAGTTCGTCGTCGATAGCAGGTTGTGTGGATGGAACTTGCTCGACTGGTCCAAATGCTCTGAACACCGAGATATCGAGGTTCAGGTCACCGGTTGGAGGTGGCGGCGGCGGAGGTGGAGGTCCACCATCGATCGTGAAGTCGACCGCTGTCGTTCCCAGATTATTGCCGCCAAGACCGTTTTGATCGAAGCTAGTAACCTGCAAGGTGAAGTCACCCGTGCCCAGGTTATCTGCATTGGCAATGAAGGTGAACGGTGCAGCACTCTCGTTGAACGTTTGTATGACATTTCCATTCTGCAACAGCTGAATTTGGAAAGAGCCAGGATCAGTTGGACCACTGTTCGTGGTGATGTCGAAGACAAGACTGTCATCAAACTCACTCGCGTTCAGAACATCTCCATTTTGCAGATTTCCATCCACGGTCGTGCCGCTTGCAACGACGGTGTTTGCGTCGTTTGAGTTTCCGGTGATCGCCGCGATGTTGATATCAAGATCGCTTGGTGGTGGCGGATCATCCGGCACGTCGAACCCTTCGATGAACTGGGAGCTCGAAGCGTTGAGCGGAGCGAGGTTTCCGACCGCCGATATATCAATCGCATCGATATTGAACCCAAGACTCCGGCCTGCGATGACCACGTCGTAGAAGCCAGATTCAGGGAAGACAAACGTCGCGTTCCCGCTGACATCAGCAATCGATGTGCTGGTGAACGCAAAGTTTCCGTTCTGCGTACCGCCAAAGATCCTGGCGAAGCCGGTTCCATTGAAGGTGCCATCTTCGGAGTCTCGCTCGCCAGCAATGAGTTCACGGAGGTCCGTTGAAGGATCTGCGACGGAGACCACGTTGAAGCGCACGTCATTTTGCTGATCGTTCGCCAGGCCACCCTCTTCAAGAACAATCAGGTTGCCGTCGGCATCTGTTCCCAGCAGCGCTGGCATGTCAGCTCTGGCGGCATTCCCGAAGTTCTCCTCATCTCGCGCGACCCGCAGACGAAGCTGGAATGTCTGACCAACCTGATCTTCGGGGATGAAGATCCGGTACGTCAGCAGATTGTCTCCGCCTGACGCATTAGGATCGTTGATGATCCCGGTATTGGTGGTCAGCCCGAGCTGCTCGACCTGATTGTTGGCCGCCGCATTGCCGTTTGTGAAGACGAAGACACCGTCGCCTTGCTCACCCTCATTGTTGTCGTTGGGTGCGCCGGTCGGAACAAAGATGAAGTTGTCGTTGATACCATTAAGGATCGCTTCAACGCCCGCACCGCCCGGATCTTCAATTTGAATACGGAAGCGGAAATCGTTTCCGTCGCCAATACCAAGGAAGAAGCCTTCCGGTTCGTCCACGCCAACACCTGTATCATCGACCGGTGTTTGGGTCGGATTGGTAAGGAATACCGGGTTCGACACGGCACCGAGAGGCGCATCATCAGTTGAGCTGTTGATTACGGCTGCCGTAAACGAGATCGGAGCCACATCCTGACCAGCGAAACTGATTCCGCTGTCCGTGTTCACAAAGTCGAACGCACCGTCCGGTACAGTTGCCGTTCCGCCCGCTCCGAGCGTCACGTCAAACGTTTGAACATCGAAGGTGTTGTTGACCGGAAATTCTGGCTGAGTGGCCTGAATTCGCGCGTCGACCACCGCAGCAACATCAGCGTCGCCGGCCCCTGTCGCGGCCAACGTGCCGACGGACTGAACACCCTTCTGAAGCGTGACGCGAACAACTTGGCCCTCGACGCCGCCTGAGACGGTGATAACCGGCAGATCTCCGCCATAGGTTCCCGTGTTGTCGCCGGACGATGAGAAGACACCGGAGCCGGTATCTACTGACAGGCTTACCGACGCGGGTGCCTGCCCCTGCACAGCTTCGCCTATCGCTCCGGCCAAGCTTCCATCGCTACCGAGGAAGCCTGTTGCAGTTGTACCGTCAGCGAAGAGAATGGTGAAACTGGAGCCGATCAGTTCAGCACCGCCGATGCCGCCGGAGTCGAAGCCGGCATTGATTGTGCCCGCCGGGAAACCTGCAACAGAGTTGGGATCCATATCCCCGGAAAAGCCGACAGACTCCCCGGCACCAAATCCACCTTCCGAACCATCAAAGCGAAGCAGAAGTCCGCGATGTCCGCCGGTTAGACCCGTATTGCTTCCGGTGTCACTCGTATTTGGAAGCGGATCATCACCCGGGAAGAACAGGTTATCGAAAGGATCCCCGGCGACGCCGTTGGCACCGACGAAGAATGCCCCAACACCACCGGAACTCTCGCTGTCAATCTCAAAGATCGCGTTTGTGAGATCGCCTGCAGAACCATCGATATCAAATACCGAGTCGCCGAAGGTTGCACCGCGGACATCAATGAAGACGGCCGCAACATCTTTGTTACCGGTGTTTGTTATCTGGAATGAGTTAGCACCGAAGTTCGACGATTGGACGTTGTTGTCACCTTCGAGGATCGTCAGTTGGACAGAACCGTTGGTTCCGCCATCGTTGACACTGTCGACAGCGACACCCTGAACAGTTCCGTCGAAGTCGCCATCGTCAATACCTAGAACTTCGAGAGCGTCTGCTGGGTCACCAGGAGGCGTGACACCGCTATTAAACGGATCAGAGCCCCCTTCAATGATCTCAAGGCCGCTGACGATCGCGTTGTCCATGATGCCGTTGACGAATTCGAGATTAAGCTCTCCGTCTGTGACTTCAACAGCCACAGAGACCACGCCGCCACTACCATTGAACGCATCAGCAACGTCAAAATTGTCGAACGCAGTTAGGCCTTCAATGTCGATATCGAAGATACGCGCTCCCGGCACATTGTTCGGATCAAAGGCCTCTGCGAAGTAGAGGTTAACCGTGAAGATGCCGTTTTCTGCGCCAATATCCGCAAGCGGTATATTGTAGGAGAAGATACCATCGTCGGACCTCGCCGTCTCGAAGATACCATTGGGTACATTCGGAAGGTCTGGTGTCAGAGGTGTTGTATCCACATCTCCGCGATCCTGTGTTCCAGTAAAGAACGGGCTTGGGTTCGCGACTGGAACATCCGCCAGGAACGCCGGACCACCATCAATGGCGGCAACTTCCGGACCGCCCGCATTGATGCGGAGGAGAACGTCGCCTAATGGCTCCCCAATCGGCGGAACGTTGGCATCTGGATCAAATTCGACAACCAGCGGATCCGACAATTGAGTGACATTGCCATTGCTGTCGACGACACCTACGGCAAAGTAGTTGAAGCCAAGATTTCCATTGGCGTTCGCCTCTTGAGTTGTAGAGCGTGTCAACGGAATCGTACCGTTGAACTGGCCGTTTTCGTCCAACATCACTTCGATGACATTTGCGACCGTTTGAGCGTTGTTGCCCTGAATGGCGTCCACGCCACCCGGAGGGTTGATGCTCACGCTGTCGCCGTTCGACACAAAGGCCGTATCCAGGATGACGACCCTTGCCAGTCCAAGCGCGTTATCGAGACCAGCGTCAATGGAGATTGGTAGGTTGGCCTGGTTAACCACGCGGGCGTCGGTTGTGCCGTCCCCAAGGGTCAGTGTTGGTACACCCAGATCTTCCTTACCCGCCTGAATGACAGCCGTTGCAGCAACGGTGTCATCAACGGCTACGATTGAAGAGGTCGCAGACGAACCGTCGTCGAACTCGACGCTTACCATACCGCCAGTGATTTCGAAGCCAGCAACTGCGCCGCCGATGGGGCCGACAGTCGCGGTGAACGGATCGATATCGATGGAGAATGACAGGATGTCTCCAACCGCAAACACACCTGGTTCAAACTCAAGGATCAACTGGTTGTCGCCCATGCCGCCCGTCTGTGGGTCGGTGACTTCACCATTCAGCATGATCGTGAAGTCGAACGGGCCGCCTTGACCGTTACCGCCAACAGGCGTGAAGCCGACTGTGCCCGATCCCTGATCGAATGGTTTGTTCGTCGGGTCGCCAATTGGCCCGCCTTCTTCGATCGATCGGGTGTCAAATGCCGTATCCGGAATGATCGTATCCGTCAGATCAATGACTACGCGGGTGATCGAAACGTCATTTGCAGATTGGTTGGTAATCTGAAGAGCATTCTCCGCAAACGTACTTGATCCGGTGATCCCGCCGCCAGTGATGTTCGCCGTGAATAGTGCAGCACCGTCAGTTAGTGGGCCTTCCGGCTCGACGACGATATCAAAGGTGCTTGTTGCCATCTCGCCGACAACATCGGTGGCGATGACGCCAACGGTAAATGTACCGATCGTATCTGGCGTCCCTTCTAGGGCACCGGTTTCCGGATTGATCGTGACGCCACTTGGCAGCGTAGCAGGATCAAACGCAACGGTGAGAACTTCCGTCGTATCTGCCAGCAACAGATCTTCATCAGTGAAGAGTGTTTCGGCTGCTGGTAGGTCGAACGTGAACGGCTGATTGACCAGCGTCGTTTGCTCTTCAATCGGCGATGGATCGATCGCTTCCGGAGCATCATTGGTGTTCTCGATTGCAATCGTGAACGTATCGGTGACGCTGCCATCATCATCCGTCGCTGTTACCGTGACTTCCAGGTCTCCGATGTCGCTTTGAAGAGGCGTACCTGAGAAGGTCGCAGTTGCCGGATCAAAGTCGAGCCAATCAGGTAGATCGGACCCGTCAGACTGGGTCGCGGTAAAGGTGATATCGTCACCGCCTGCGGCGCTGAGTTCATCAAGTGTTGCTGCGAAATTCGGCGATACATCCAGAATAAATTCTGCATCTTCCGGCGCAGTCTGATCTGCAATTTCGGCAATTAGTGCTGGAGGCACCTGGACCGGTTCTTCGACAACCACAGTGATCGCGCGATTGACCGTTATGTTCGATCCGTCGGCGTCCACGGCTGACAGTATGATATCGATCGGAGCTTGCGGAGCGTCTGGTGCGATAACCAGCTGATCGTTCACAATAGATAGGAAGGTGACTGGATCACCGTTGGCGTCGGTGACATCGAAGGTGAGTGTATCTTCTTCCGGATCGGCAAATACTTGATTGAGGTCGAGTGATTGGCCTGCCGGAATTTCGATGACATCATCTGGCTCGAAGGTCGGGATAACGATCGGAGCAAAGTTGCCACCAGTGCCGCCAGTCGGAATGATCTCCAGAGCATCAATGCGAACCGGCTCCAGATTGTCGGACGTGCCATTCAGAACAAGAACATCGCCTTCCTGGATGTCGACATTATCGAATGCGATGGTCCGGCTGCTCTCCAGCTGCGCGTTGTTTCCGCCTGTAGTAGAGTCGAGAATAACCGTTCCAAGCTCGATGGTTTCATTGCCACGCTGGATGCTGACCAACAGTGTACTTTCACCATCATTCTCATCGAACAGATCGATCTCGATCCGGTTTTCTCCGGGTGTGATACCTATAGTTTCCGTAAGCGTGAGTTGCGCTTCACCCATGGCTCCGTTGAAGCCAAGACGGATCAACGCGCCTTCTTCCACTTGCGCCTGGTTCTCGACGAAGAAGCCGCTGATCAAGTCAAGATCTTCTGCCTGAATTCGGACAGGATCACCAATATCGCCGACGCCGGTGATATTGAAAACAAGACTAGATGTTACGATGCTGTTGGGTTCGCCTTGCCCGTCGTCAGCTGTGATGGTGACTTGGAGCGATCCCGGAATTTCAGGTGTGCCGGAAAGAATGCCGGTCTCTGCATCGAACATCAGTCCTTGGGGTAGGTTCGGTATGTCTACCGTGACGGTCACGTCGTCGCCATCTGGATCGCTGACGAGCGTATTGAGATCGAATGCCTCGATTGGGACACCCGTTTCCAGCGTAAATGGCGGCGCTGTTTCGATCTCCGGCGCATCATTGACGTTGATGATGTTCGTCACTGTAAATGTGGTTTGAGCCGATGCACCCGATGGGTCCGTTGCCGTAACCGTCACAGAGAATGGGCCACCCGCCATCGGATCCGCAAAGGCCAAGGCGTCTTCGTTTGTTGGTATCGCTGTCAATACACCGTTTTCAACAGTGAAGAGCGGATTGTCTGTAGTAAAGACAAGCACATCCTCATCGGGATCGGAGAAGCCTGGGAAACTCTCATTAATCTGAAGCTCGAACGGTACGTCCTGAGTCAACTCCACATCAGCGATGACGCCGTTGAACGAAGGTGGCTGGTTATCGGACGGATCATCTCCTGCCGGAATGAACTCGAGCGCGTCGATCCGCAGTGGCTCTTGATTGTCCGAGACACCGTCAAGCAGAAGGATATCGCCTTCTTCAATAACGATATTATTGAACGCAATTGTTCTGCTACTTTCCGGCTGAGCATTATTGCCACCGCCAAGGTCGTCGAGAATCTCGGTACCGAGTTCAATGATCTGATCGCCGCGAAGGAGGCTGACCGTAAGTGAGCTCTCACCGTCGTTCTCGTCGAACAGATCAATTTCGATACGATTCTCGCCCGGCGTAATGCCGTTCGCGGTAAGATCCAGCTGGGCTTGCCCTGTGGCCCCGTTGAAGCCGAGCCGCAGCAGCGCACCTTCTTCCACCTGGGCCTGGTTTTCGACAAAGAAACCGCTGTTGACTTGCAAGTCTTCGGCTTGAATACGGACCGCAACCTCTGGCGATTGAACGTCTACCGTAGCCGTTCCGATAGCGGTATTTCCACCGGGGTCACTGACCGTATAGTCAAATGTAACATCGCCCTCGAAGCCTTCCAGAGGTGTGACGACGACCTGGCCATCGATCAGCTGAACGGTTGCCTCTGTCTCCGCCACATTCACATTGGTGACGTCTGTCACAACAAGATCGCTGGTCAGATCGTCGGCGTCTGTGTCGTTGGAGGCCGGGTTAAAGATTACCTGCGTGGCGTTTGGAGTAGACACACTGTCAGCGACCGCCACTGGGGCGAAATCGTCTTCCGTGATTGTGGCAACACTCTCATTATTGGCGAGATCAACCTCGAACCCAATGTCGCTCACGCTGATGAGCGTTAGAGCGGTCATATCATCGCCGTTGGCAAGGTCGTCGTTGAAGCCTGGAACGCCCACCGTAGCTGTTCCCGCGCCGTTCGCATCAAGTGTGACCAAGACGGTTTCACTGAACTGATCAACTACACCAATCTCTACACTGATCGTTTGATTTGCAGCGGCTGGTGACGTCGTTATTGCGAAATCCGTCGGTGTTACACCGTCGTCTCCGGTCTCTGTTGCCGAAGCCGTTGCTGCGATCGCGACCAGCGTGTTGTCGGTCACCGACACAGTCGCTGTGCCCTGAGCGGTGTTCCCGCCAGGATCAGATACCGTGTAGGTGAACACGATATTTGTACCCTCGGTACCCGGATCAGCTGTGACGGTGACAGTGCCGTCGCCATTATCTTGAACCATCCCGCCGGTCGTCGCCGACGTATCGATCATCGAAACTGTTAGTTCGCTCTGATCATTGTCCGCGTCGGTATCGTTGGCGAGCAGGTCAATAATAACAGAGCCGGTTTCGAAAACGGATGCACTATCGTCTGTTGCAACCGGGGTGAAATCGTCCTCGGTGATTGTTGCAGCCGCCGTGTTGGCCATGGCGTCGATCTCGAAGAAGTCGCCAATCGCATTGGTGAGGGTGAGCGTGAAGACATCATCACCATTTGCGAGGTCATCATTGAAGCCAGAAACATTGACGATAGCGGTTCCAGCTCCTGTCTCATCGAGGACAACGCTAACGGTTTCACTAAATGGCGTGTCAATGATTGCGAACTGTAGATCAATCGTTTGATTGGCGAGAGCGGGCGAGGTCGTAACAGGCACTTCCACCGCGGTCGTTCCGTCAACGAGATCGTCGGCCTCAATTACTGAAGCTGCATCTGCGATGGAGACCGTGGCAGTGTCCAACGCACGGATGGTGAGGAAGTCAAAATCAGCGGTGAATTGTTGAGAGCCGCCCACACCACTCTGTGTGATGAATAGTCCGTAGGCAAAACCACCGGTACCTTCACCGCCAGTTAGCGGATTATTGTTATCGAGCGCAGCAGCGAAAGCCGAGCCGGGAAGGATACCAAATGACCCGGTATCGATCGTTAGAAGCGCGGCACCGGTATCGTCTAGGAAAACGACCTGTCCGGATACTTCGCCGTTGGCGCCGGCGTCCCGATCGACGGTAAGACGAAATTCGTATGTGTCGACCGTCGCAAGATCAAAGTCGCCCGGCAGGTTGAAATTACGTTCGGTTGCGCTTCCACCGGAGAAATCCAGTGAGTTATTCTGGGAAATTTGGACCCGTGCTGGGTTTGCACCGTTTCCACCATTGTCGCTCACGGAGATTTTGACGAATTCATCCACTCCGCCAGCTCCGAACTGAATACCGAACTGCTCGAATCCGCCACCAGCAATGACGCTTGCATAATCCTCACTGGAAGCTTGGGCTACGACCTCAAAACTGTTTACACCACTAACATCAGCGCCTCGCTGATAGGCATCTCGAATAGTATTATTTGCACCAGTTCCGCCTTGGAAATTGTCTTGTGGGGACGATGCTACAGAAAATGCTCCGTTGGCGACTGTGACACCATCTTCGGTGGTCAAAACGCCAAGAGGATCTGCTTCTGAGACGCCCGCAGGATCGAAGGCGGGATTAATCTGAACACCGGTGAAACCGACATCGGCACTGAAAGGATCTTCACTGTCGGTATTGAAACCAAGTGTAATTTCTCCTCCGACCTCCAGAACGCTTTCAAGCCCATTCTGGCCATCGACAAAGAAAGGATCATCAGTATTCAGAACGTCGTCATCATCTAAATCGAGCGGTGAGATTTCGTCCTCGATGACCTCGCTCGTGCCCACTGCTCCTGCGAACGGCAAACGGGCAAAGGCGTCGCCTTCCGTAACGCCCGTGACCGTGACAGTTACCGCATCACTCCCGTTGAACTCATCATCATTAGCGACAGCAACATCTATTGATGCGCCAGTCGTTCCGAGATCAACCGTCTGTGTAGAGATTACACCGTCATTGTTGATCTCGATGTCTACCGTGATCGGCACCAACGGTGTTTCAGAGAAACTGATCGGGAAAGTCAGGATAGTCTCACCGACGTCTCCGGCCTCTTCAACCGGGGCCGGCGAACCGACGCTGATTACCGCACGTTCGTCCGTGACTTCGCGAATTATGATTCCGCTGATATTCGCATTGTCGATGGAGGCGCTGAGATCGACATCGAGAACCCCGTCCTCGCTTACTTCGACGGGGCCGAATGTTCGAAGAACAGGGGTCCCTTGTGCGCCTGCTTCGGCAAATGGGTCCAAATCATCAATGGCTTGAACGTCTTCAATAAATGCATCGAACAAACGGTTGCCTGGTGCGGTCTGGAAGTTCTCAGCGAATATCAGTTGCACTTGCACCAGCTGCCCGGCTGTGAAGCCCGACGCTTCGAAGCTGAATTGTCCACCATCCGCTCCGCCAAAGCGCTCAGATGTAAACACAGATGCGGCGCTGCCGAACTGATTGCCATTGAGGAAATCGCCAGTGATGCCATTTTGGGTGACAGCAGGGCCGCCAACGGCGTTTCCTTCATCGGCTGTGTTCTGATTGCCTGCAAAGTCAATCAGCTCGCCCTCAATATCGACGCCATCTATGGCTGGTCCACCGGCGTTTATAGCCAGCAGGACGGGTCCAACTTCAACGCTTGGCGGAACGATCGCAGCTTCCGACAACTGAATGTCCAGTGATGCGCGAGAGACATCCAGATTTTGGTTGTACCAGATGGTGTAGGTTCCTGGGCCGAGAGGGCCTTCGAAGCCCGATCCAGCGCCTAGAGGATTTGATCCCAGCAGTGCGAGGATATCGCTTCCTTCGTTGGCATCGCCGACAAGAGCTGCCCCCAACAGATTGTTCGGCGTTGGCGCTACACCGTCGACAACATCGTCGATGCTGAAGTCAACGTTGTCGCCCTCTGCGATTGCAATGAAGGCGAGGTTGTTTGTGTCTGAGACCAGATAGTCAGCCAGCTCGAGAATGGAGACCTCAAAGCCCTCAGGTACCTCAAACGAGAAGTAGTCGCGGTCAGGTTCGAGGCCAGTGCCGTCGTCGGCGTTTGCGTCGGCTGCCGAAAGACTCACTATGTTCGAACCCTCGGTGAGTGCAGGCAAGTCCGTTGGATTGAGATTGTCGTCTGACAGGTCGCCGTTGACGTTCTCGTCGAAGATTTCGTTCGGATCCAGAGCAAGCGCCAACGCCTCTACCGGCGATGTCGTAGCTGCACTTGTATTGCCTGCTGCATCCGTGACGGCAGCATCTGCAACGGCAACAGAATAGTCGCCATTTTCAAACCCTTGGATTGGTGAGGCGAACGTGATCGTGGCCGAGAGGCCATCGGCTTCCAGCACCACAATGCCGTCTGAACGGGATAGGCCGCTCGGTCCGGATAGGGTTACGTCGCTGGCTTCCAGACCCGTGACGGGCTCACTGAACGTCAAACTGGCGACAAAGTCGCCGTCGTCTGCCGTTGGTGCTTCAAGATCGGCCGTTACTACAGGCGGTGTTGTATCGGGATCATCGCTAGGCATGTCTGCGACGGCAATTTCGATGCCACGAATAGAAGGATTCTGCACGTCGTTAATGAATTCAATATCAACGCTTCCATCGCTCGTAACGGAAATTACCTCTGCGATGGCCGTGTTGAAGGCACCCGCCTCAGCAAAGATGTCAAAATCGTCGAGAACTAGGACGCCATCGATCAGAACGTCAAAGATCCTATCACCGGTGGAATCTCCGCTCATGTCAGCGTCACCGATGCTCGTGAATCCTTCGTTGAAGAATAGAGTCACGTCCACCATGATGCCTTCGGGTACTGGGAAAGAATATACCAGCGTTGGAGCTGCTGGTGCATCAAAACGCTCGACTTGGAAGAGGGACTCCGGTGCCGCAAATCCCTCGACCTGGGTAAGATCTATCGCAGCGCCAGATCCGAAGCTGTTGTTTGAGCCAGATGCAAGAAACGGCGATGGCGTTCCAGTTGTCGCAGTGCCTCCCGCGTTTGCAGTCGTCTGGTCTTCAGTGAATGCCGGCCCGCCATCTGTAGCTGCCACTTCGGGACCGCCTGAGTTGACGCGATAAAGTATGTCACCAGGAGAGAAAACGGTATCATCATCTGTGATCGTGGCCATCGCGGTTGCCGTACCGACATCGACAGTTTCGCCACCCGACGATGCTCCGGTGATATTGACCGTAAAGGTCTCCGAGGCTTCTTCGATGTCATCGCCAATAATTGTGACGGGAATGGAAACGGAGGTTTGACCCGCAGGAATCGTGGCCTGCAAGCCGATAAAGCTTGCGGTGTCATTATTCAGGAACTCACCCGGGACGTCGAAATCCTCGCCGCCTGTCGCTGAGCCGGCTGTCACCTCATAGTCTACAATTACATCTTCGGAAGCGGCCTGATTTAGCTCAAAAGTGAAGTTTACAACCGAGTCCGCATCGCCCTCCGGCGCAGTAAGGGTGTCGGGGTTAAGTGACACGGATAGTGGCGGCGGTGCCGGTTCGCCGAGCAAGGCGATCTCGATACCAAACGGGTTCGGATTCTCGACCTGGTGCAGGAACTCTACATCCAATGCGCCGTCGGTTACTTCAACAAATGCGCTCAACTGACCGCCGACCCCGTCGCCGAACAGGGCAACTGGATCAATGTCTTCAAACTCAGTTGGGACAGAGCCTTCCAGATTGATGTCAAAAATTCGGGCACCAACGGTGGATGCGCCAGGAAACCCATTTCCGAGGAAGACAGTAACCAGATACGTCCCGTCTTCCAGATCCGGGAAGATATACGTTAGTTCACCTGGTGAACCCGCGGTGGCAACATCGAACCGGCCGGAGTCGAAAATTGCTTGCGGCACACTGCTCGAAACCGTCGGTCCGGCAGTCACACCAAAACTGTCGACGTTTTCGTTACTGGCCATATTGTCCAGAACGCGGAACGGACTTGGATTGCCGTTTGTATCCGCTGTAAAGGCTGGACCGCCATCTAGCGCCGCGACTTCTCCGCCGCCGAAATTAACGCGGTGAATCACTGTCAGCGGAACGCCGGTCGTGTCCACTGTTACTTCATCAAAGATTGCACTGAACGCCTGCTCAGGTGTTGCGTCTCCATTTGAGGAGAAGAGGCCTAGCGCGATGCCGGATATCTCGTCTGGTCCTTGGTCCGCCGCCAGAAGGAAATCATTATTGATAGCTGCTTCAAGATTGGAACCAGAAATGTCGACGGGGTCGCCCACGACAGTTGTCGTATCGGTGGTGCCCCCGTTAATGTAGGTTATGGTCGGCGTCGCTGTGCCGTTGGCTCTATCAACCAAAATCTCGATTGTTATCGTTTCAAAGATGTTGTCGATTTCGTTGACGTTGTCGAAGAGATCAGCAGCAGAGATAAACTGGCTGGATTGAATGATGTCGTCGTTTTCAAATTCGACGATGAAGCCTGCGCCGGAGTTGCCGGATGATCCGCCTGCATGGGTGGTAACAACCCTAAGGATGTTGCTCTGATCGCCCGTGCCGAGGAAACCCCCGATCTCCTGATTGGTGCCAGATACAAAGCCGTTGTTTTCGCCCGTTGCATCGTCGGGAATGTCGAGACCCGGGTTCCCGACGACCCAGCGTGCCGTGAAGGTTTCAACGCCTGGTGTAACGCGGAATCCAGACTGGAATAGCAACGGCTGATCATTGTCGGTGCCGGCCGATGTTCCTTGCTCAACGTTCACTATGTTGACCACGCCACCACCAGCGGCAGTGCCAATTCGAACATTACCGATCAATCCGCCATCCGCCGGGTCTTCCGGATCGCCGAACAGGACCACCTCTGGATTGTCCACGCCGTTGATCGCTAGGCCAGTCAGACCACTACCAAATCCGTCAGGTCCAAGGAGGTTCCCATCCTGGTTATTGTCGAAGTCCAATACCAACGTATCTTGCGCACCGATCGTGGCTTGAGCGCCGTTGCTTGCATCACGCGTAAAGGGGTCGTTGGTTTCAAATAGCCCGTCATTGTCGATGTCCGGGTCTCCCGGGATCACTTGATCGGTAGGTGCGAGTACAGAGATATTGTCAGGGCCGAAACCAGCGGAGAAAACGAGGCCCTCGAATTGCGACCCCACTGGTCCGGTGGTGACATCCAACTGAAACCCGAGTCCGCCGGGCGAAATGACGACGATACCGTCCTGGTCTACGGTCTCACCATTTACGATGATTGGGTCTAGGCCTGTCCCATCTGCGTTGACATTTAGCAGGGTTATGTTGCCGTTTGAGCTGGCCGTAATCAGCGCGCCATTAAGCGCATTGGCAAACGCGCTTCCGAAGTACTCTGTGATCCCGTTCGTGGTATTGTCGAAAAATGCCAGTGCATTGATATTATTTGTCGGAGCGTCGTCGCCGGAAATAGGGGCGAACGACCCTCCAGCACCCGCCGAACGATCGACGCGATCACCGCTCTCAGCCAGGCGATCCGCAAGTTCTTGCGGTGTCAGGTCATTGAGGTTTTGACCCGGCCCTGCTGCAAAGCGGGACGGATCAATCAAGAAGCCAGGCTCGATGCCCAAACTGGCAGGGACAAGCGCAGACAGATCTGGCACAATTGCGGTTGTCAGTGCAGCGTTCAAAGCGTCAGTGTCGCCTGGATCTATTGTGGATAGACCAAGTTCATCGACAATTGCTTGCTGCTCGGCGGTGAATGTCGCCGGGTCCTGATTTACCTGACCTGCATCGTTAAAGATAATGCCGGGACCATCTGGATTCGCGCGCACAGGTACTGGGTGTCCGGCGTTGCTGCCCTCCGACAACAGAAGGAGGGGCTCGTCGTCGGTATCACCACCACCATTAGGTGAGTTTACGGGCTCCCCGTTGAACTCGTTTGGATTACCGCCGAGGCCGCCGTTACCTCCATTATCCACGCTAAAGAGCTGTCCATCGCTGCTGCGCAATACAATGTCGAACGGATTACGTTGACCGTCAGCAAAAACGCGGACTGGGGAGTCCGGTGCGAGAATGGCTTGGTTGAATCCATCGTTCCCGCCGAAGGGGCCATTCACATCAAGCCCGTTTTCATCTTCAAGCACACCGTCATTGGCGCGGTTGGGGTCGTCCAAGGTCGGAAGATCGTAAACGAACTCGCGCGCAACAAATGTCAGGCTGTTGGAGTTGTTGTTGGCACCACTGGCCGCAATTCGACCGCCGTTTGGATCGATATTGGTCCCTTGCGCTTCAAGGGCTTCGATCGCGTCGAGATCGATCTCCAGCAGTGTGCCCGAAAGTGAATACTCTGGTGTGAATGAAAAGAAACCGCTGGGCGCACCGTTGTTTGTGTTGCCGCCAACTTGGACGTAGAGCGTATTGCTTTCTTCATCGAACTGAAGGCCGTTGACGGAATGGTTTTCCTCCGAGCGCGGCAGGCCGCGCACAATGTCAACGACTTCCCACTCGCCTTGATCATTAAGCGTCGCACGGGTGATGACGCCAGAATTGGTATCGAGGTTCACGTCACCGTTGGTCGCGATACGCGGGTCGCTGGAAGAGATATAGAGGACAGGGTTTTCTGCTGTGCCCGCGGTTATGATTCCGGTTACTTGGCGGTTTACGAAGGGATTTTCGCCGGAGTTCGGCGTATCTGCATCATATCCCGTGAAAAGAGATCCGTCGTCGTCGTGATTGGATATCGATTGAACAAGTCCAAGATTGGTATCCCCAATTGTGAGAACCTCGAAATCCTGAACAACAACCTGGCCGTCGTCGAAGGCAAGAGTATACGCGATGACTTGGCCTGTTTGCGCAGTTACATACAGCCTTCCGTCAGGACCGAAATCCAATGATGTGGGGTTCGGCACGACGCTGAAATTGTTGATTGTTTCGAAGTTGATATCCATACCTATAGTCCCTGTCCCTGAGATCCAGTATTCCGAGAATTCGATTTATTGAAGTTGGTGGTCGTCCGCTCACGGACATTTTGAGGGTATGCTGTGAAGACTACTGTCTCACTCATAATGCTACTGCAGCTTCTGCTGCTCCTACTCACCGAGTAGATGGTGCCCAGAGACTCTCTCTCTTAAGCAAGTTTAGGATTTGTCCCCGAGCTGCCGTCAAAGGCTGCGCGTACTGATTTTCCCGATCCCCATCTACCCCTAAAAATACCCCTGTCGCGCGAAGTGGCTTATTCAACCATTTCTATTGTCAGAGCTATGCATAAAAAGAAATTCTCGGCAATTAGTTTAAAGAACTTTTCACGAATTAACCTCGGGTTGATCGTGTAAGAGACCTTGTTACGTCATCCGACGGCAGACAATTACACGCAATGCGAGAGCGATTTCGGGTGCTGCCCCCTTCACGAGGGTGAAATCCGGCCTGCCGGTTCGAATCCCCGTCGAAAGCTATTTTCGGAATTTTCACATGATCCCTCGCCTGACTGGCGAGTTGTTTCGCTTTAGGAAGTCGCATGTTCTGGCGGTCGGCTCGAACGCGACGCGTACTATTCTCTGAATGTATTCGACATCGCGTCTTGCAATGGTTTCAACAGAAACGAGATTACAGTTCTGCTTTCGGTCTTGACCTGTGCGTCCACAGGCATGCCTGGCAAAACCCGAAGAGATCGTGCGCCGCTAATCTCGCTTGGAACCTCGATCATCGCCTCATAGAAGAACAACCCAGAAGTCTCATCTTGAATGACATCGGCTGAAACCTGGGAGACCGTGCCTGGGATCTCGGGTGTCGTATTGGCGTTAAAAGCCGAGAAACGGACCTTGGCGTCGGCGCCGGCTGTCACTTTGTCGATGTCCTGCGGCAGGATGCGAACGCGAGCCACGAGCTTATCATTTGCAGGTACGATATACATGATCGGTGTACCCGACCCGATTACACCGCCGACTGTATGGGCTGTTACTCCAAGCACATGTCCGGTGCGGGGTGCTACAATTTCGAGGCGAACCAGTTGATCACGTGCGGACGCTCTCTGTTCGGTCAGCTCTGCGATTTGTGTCTGCACTTCGTTCAGCTCGGTCAACAGCTCTTCGCGAAACCCTTCTGTTAGTCTGTTCAACTCCAGCCCGGTTTCGCCAACCTGGATCTCTGTTGCCGCCACTTCAGCAACGAGGGCTTCCTTCGAACCATCGAGAGCAGCCTTGTCGCGTTTTAGGGCAAGTATTCGCGGTCGAGGACTGAGGCCTCGTTCGTAGAGCACCTCAAGATCTCGAATTTCCTCTTCAATAAGCCCCGCTTGCCTCTCGTTTGCGATTATCTCATTTCGCAGCCCTGAAGACCGTTCGCGCAATTGTAAAATTGTTTGGTTTAGGAGCGCGACCTGTGTCCTGCGAGACGCGGCGCGGGCGTTCATCAACTCTTGCTCCGCGGCCATGATGCCGGCCATCTCTGCATCGTCAGCGAACAAAACGTGTGCCGGTCCTGGGGCCAGATCCCGGCTCGAAGACCGTTCCGAAAGTAGCCTCGCCTCTTGTCCGACGAGAGCCTTCAGTCTTGCTTCAATGCTTGCCAGTCGCGCCTCAGTTTCTGCTCCGCTGAGAGAAATTAGTGTGCTGCCCGCTTCGACATAATCCCCTTCTCGTACCTGGATATCGGCAACGATCCCGCCCTCGAGATGTTGTACCGCCTGCCGCTCACTTGCGACTTCCACTGTTCCCGACGCCAGTATGGCACCCTCAAAGGGGGCTAGGACAGACCAAAGTAAAGAACCACCGAATACGAAGATCAGTAACGCCCATCCGAAGCGCAGGTAAAACCTTGCGTCCGTCGCCTTACGTGTTGGTGCCATGTCAACCATTGCTGCCGCCCGTTCGAATTGACTGTACCCGACCGCTGGCTTGTTTCGGCGCAACTTGGGAAAGTACTTCTTCCCTCGGCCCGAAGGCTCTGACTTGGCCCTCCTCGAGCATCAGAAGTTTGTTGCAATGTGCAATGGCGTTAGGGCGATGCGCCACGATGATAACGGTCGCGCCTCTCTCCTTAAGCCCAGCTATGGCATTCAGAAACGCTGTGTCTCCCTGGTTATCGAGGTTTGAATTCGGCTCATCCAAGACAACAAAAGCAGGGTTTCTGAAAAGTGCACGCGCAAACCCGAGTCTTTGTCGCTGCCCGGCCGAAAGGTAGGCCCCGTTTTCGCCGATTTCGGTGTCGTAGCCGTCGGGCATTTTCAGTATCAGCTCGTGACAATCAGCTGCCATGGCAGCTTCGATCACCTCTGTATCTTCAGCGTCGGGAACAAACCTGGCGATGTTGTCCCTGATCGAGCCTGCGAATAGCTCGACTTGCTGAGGGAGATAACCAAGCTGCGGTCCCAGTGTTTCGCGGGGCCAGCTTGCGAGGTCTGCGCCGTCAATCCGCACAATACCAATTTGAGGTTTCCAAACACCGATAAGCAGACGCGCGAGGGTCGATTTGCCTGAAGCGCTGGGTCCAATAATACCCAAGACATCACCTGGCATAATCTCAAACTCTACATTCTTGAGAAACGCTTTTTTTGCCCCCGGATGCGCTGCGGACACGTTCTCACATGTCAGTCTACCTTGAATTGGAGGCAGCTGAAGTCCGTCCGTCGGCTGCTCAAGAGAACCCAACGCCTTTCGGAGGTTTGCCCATGCGTCTTTTGAAAGCACGATCGACCGCCACTGGCCGACTATCTGCTCTAATGGAGCAATTGCGCGGCCAGTGATAATAGACGCGGCGATCATCGCGCCGGCAGTGGATTGCCCAATGATCGTTAGATAAGCGCCGAGCCCGAGAACGCCGGATTGTAGGAACATCCGGAACGACTTTGTACCGTTGGTAAATCCGCCAATCAGGTTGCTCGACCGCGCCATCGCTGTATCGGATTGATCAAGTTGGGAGCGCCATCTTGCCTGTAGATGCGGGCGTAGACCGAGCGCGGCGATGACTTCGGCATTCTGGGTCATTTCGCGAGCTCTTGCACTGGCGGATTGCTCCATGCGCTCTGCTTCAAGGGTCGCTTTGTGAGAAACGTTCTGATTGACCCAGGCGATGATGACCAGAATGGCAGCGCCCGCAATCGCCAAAATCCCGAACAGATAATGGATTAAAAATAGAATGACGAAAAAAATGATAGCAAAGGGGGCATCGAACACCGATTTTAGCACCGGCCCAGCCAAAAACTTGCGGACAGTCCGAAGGTCTTTGAGCGGCGTATCCGATGCTTGCCCCGCGTCCTTCAGTCTCGCGTCGATGGCTGCGTATAGCGTTTCATTTCCGATTGCATCCTCAACCCTTGAAGCCATGGCGGTGAGAATGCCGCCGCGTATCCAGTCGAGTAGGGCAAGAGATGCATATAAGAGAGCGATCAGCCCGGTTAACGCCACCAGCGTGGGGACAGATCCGCTCGCAAGCACTCGGTCGTACACTTGCAACATGTAAATTGGACCAGTCAGCATCAGCAAACTGGCAAACAGGCTGAAGACCGCTAGCGAACCAAGTAGTTGCTTCGCAGCGCCAAGGCGATCCGAAACATCAATGGTTCCTTTTTCTCTTGTCCCCGTTCCCATGCGTTCTATTGGTCCAGTACAGCTTTGGTATTTGATGATTACTTCATCATAGATCCAGCAAGCCAAGTGCCACTTGTCAGAAAAAGCAGATTGTTCGGTGCCAGATGCAAGATTTAATCCGTAAACGCCTTAGTGTCCGTTGGAAACCCGGAAAGCGAGAACTCTGGCGATATTCCTGCAGAATAGGCCGATCTATTTACGACAAACCGCCCACTTTGCTGCAATTCAGTTTCGGCCTATAGGCCAGCGAATGGCGACATTTCCTTTTCAAATTGACGCAACGAACGGCAAGGCTCGAACTGGCAAGCTTGTTACAAGTCGCGGCGTTGTTCGGACACCAGCATTTATGCCCGTTGGGACAGTGGGTTCGGTCAAAGCTCTTTATACAAATCAAGTGAAAGATGCTGGAGCTGATATTGTTCTTGGCAATACCTATCACCTCATGTTGCGCCCGGGACCGGAGCGGATCAAGCGCCTCGGCGGGCTTCACACCTTCATGAAGTGGCCAGGTCCAATCCTGACAGACAGTGGTGGTTTTCAGGTGTGGTCCCTATCGCAACTCAGAAAGATGGACGACGGGGGTGTGACTTTCCAGAGTCACATTGATGGTTCGAAACATCGTCTAACACCTGCACGATCAATAGAAATTCAGGCGGATTGTATAGGTTCAGACATTTCGATGCAGCTTGATGAGTGTACGGATTACCCGTGCACAAGGGATGAAGCAGCCAGATCGATGGAGCTATCTCTCAAGTGGGGTGCCGAGTCCGTCGCCGCTTTCGGCGACAGGTCGAAACAGGCACTTTTTGGCATTGTCCAAGGATCGAACTTCGAGGATCTGCGTAGAGCGTCTGCGGAGGCCGTTTCGAATCAGGGGTTTGACGGTGTCGCTTTAGGCGGGCTCGCGGTAGGCGAGGGGCATGACCAAATGTGCGAAAGCATAGATATGGCGGAGCCATATGTGCCGAAGAGCCTACCGCGATACGTGATGGGAATCGGCAAACCTATCGATCTGGTCGAAGCTGTCGCTCGAGGAATGGACATGTTTGATTGCGTACTCCCGACCCGTTCAGGGCGTCACGGTCAGGCCTGGACCTGGGAGGGACCTGTCAATTTGAAAAATGCGCAATTCAGCGAAGACAAAGACCCGCTTGAACCAGCGCTGGATTGTGCCGCGAGCCGAGACTATTCCAAAGCGTACCTTCACCATTTGATCCGCGCCGGTGAAACCCTCGGGGCTATGCTTTTATCTTGGCACAATACCGTTTTCTTTCAGACGCTTATGGCTCGGATGCGTGCTGAAATCTCGGCTGGGACGTTTGAATCGTTTAGGGCCGAGCATGTGCAACGCTGGGCGGGGACAAAATCGTCACCACGGCAGAAGAGCGATCCGGCTTGGAGTCCGAAAAAGCGATAGCCATCAGCGCGGCGGTTTGGCTTGCCTATATTGGTTGACCCGCCTCACGCTGCGCCCTAAGTACCGGTTGCTGTTCGGTAAGCGCCCATAGCTCAGTCGGTAGAGCAACTGACTTTTAATCAGTAGGTCACAGGTTCGATCCCTGTTGGGCGTACCAACTTCCCAGCACGAATGCTCTCGATACCGTTGTTTAGCAAAAGCAAAGCTAAGTCTTGCAACTGCTTCCTATTTTTGCTTTCTCACAACACGAATGCGAGTTACTTGCATTATTAGCTGACTGGCTGATGGGAACCATGAAATGATGAAATATGCGGTTTCGATTGCTGGTCTCTCAGAAAGAGCTTGCTTTGCGCTGCACCGTTCGACCTTGAACGCGCAAGGGATCGTTCAATGCTAACGTTCTTGGCCGTCTGCTTGTTATATGTCGCAGTATTCGCATTTCATCAGGCTGGCGAGCGGCGCACCGTATTTGCCGGTTTGAAGTCTTCTCCGACCAAACGCAGCGCAGTGCGCTGGTTCGGTTGGGGACTGGCCGTGATAGCTTTAATTGTTCTCGCGCAGCCTCAAGGACTGGAACGCGGTATTCCGATCTGGCTAGCGGCGTTCATGCTGGCGGCATTTGCGTGTCTGCTAACCGGCTCGCTGCTACCAGACTTTCATCGAAAGTCAGCGATATTGGCGTCAATACTATGCTTAGGCCTTGGGTTTGGCGTGTTGGCAGGGGGATGGTCATGAACCCAGTAACTCTTGGGATAGCCGTCCTTTTCCTTGTCGGTATCGCTATCGCGACCTGGAAAGCCCCGCGTCTGACCAGCGTGATCTTTTGGGCATTGATTGCAACGATATTCTTCACTGCGGCCATGCTTCTGGTTCTTCCAGGGCCGTTTTCAGAGAAAGCGCTGTGGATCGCTTTATCAGTTCCGCTTGTTTGGGTGGCTTTCCAATTCTGGTGCTACTGGGATGCACAAAAGTGGCGGGTGGCAGGCGGGTTGATTGCCGTGTCATTCTTGTCGGGAGCAATGGTATTCCTGACTGAGCCGACGATTTGAGGGAGAACTGAATGGATCGCGCGCGCCATCTACGGAACTATGATTTGCATTCCTGGACAGGGATTGCCCTCGGGTTCTTCGTTTTTATTGTGGCATTCACTGGATCGGTTGCTCTCTTCGATGAAGAGCTGAGGACTTGGGAGGATCCAGCGCGGCGACTGACCCAGATCGAGAACCCTGTACCGATTGATGCCCATTTTCGTACTTTCCTGACCGAGCAGCAGGAAGAGGGTGAGCTGAGATCGACGAGTTTAAAGTTTCCGGGTTCCATTGAGCCCTACTATAAGGGATTTGCTTTTCTTGAAGACGAGCAGGGCGAGTTTCATTTCCATCAGCGTCGATGGGATCCGTCAAACGGCAACGTGCTGCCAGAGCGCGGTGAGGGGCTATCGGTCTGGCTTTTGGATTTCCATAGAGACCTGATGTGGCCCGCTGCGCTTGGTGGGCGGACAATTGGTAGAGCACTCGTCGGCGTCGTTGGTGTCATACTGATGCTCGCAATTTTGACAGGCGTCATTGCCCATACAAAAATATTCGAAGAGCTCTTTTCATTGCGCTATTGGCGGTCAGTTCGTCTGAAGTGGCAAGATACGCACAAGGTTGCGGGTCTTTGGGGTCTACCATTCTTTGCAATGATATCGATTACGGGCGCATTTCTAGGAATAGTGGCAGTCCTCTCACCAATTGTAGCCGTGCTAGCTTTTAAGGGAGATACCGAAGCGCTTATCGAGGCTGTTATCGGCGCGCCTCCGGAACCTGCCGGGATCGAAGCGCAAATGATCCCGATTGATGATCTCCTGGAGATCAAACATGAAGAGTCTGGTGCAGCTCCTGACCGTGTGATTGTCAGTCATTGGGGCGACGAGGCTGCGACTTACAATCTGCTTTATTATGCGGATAAAGAACTCACCTTGTATGACAGCGTGACGATCAGCGCTGTAAACGGAGAGCGTGTCAGCAATCAGACTTTCGACACGGATACGCCGGCCAATCGGGTTACGTCTGCGGTAACTCCGCTTCATTATGGAACATTCGGTGGGGAATATGGCTCATTTGGAGCGATAGCGCTTAAGCTTCTCTATTTTGCTCTTGGATTATGCCTCGCCATCATCACCGGCATGGGCAACATGATGTGGATTGAGCGGCGCTTGCACGGAAACGATGGAAACAGATCCGAAATGTTCTATCGCCGCCTCAGTCGTTTCAATGTGGGGATTTGTGCAGGTCTACCCCTGGCCAGCGTGGCGATCTTCTATCTCGATAAGCTGTACGGGGGAGCAGAAGCCCTACGCATGTCGTGGACAGGCTGGGTTTATTTTGGGGTTTGGTTTGCGGCCATAATTTTCGCGCAGAGCCGAGAGAATGAGTACCTAAGTTTGAGGGCCTTATTGACCATCACCGGTATCGGTTTGATCGGCATTCCAATACTCAACGGCCTGACAACCGGCGACTATTTCTGGGCGGCGCTTGCGAGCGGTCATTCGATATCTGCTTGGGTAGATATTTCCTGTTTGGCTGCCGGGATACTGACCGTTGCTGCATCGCGAACACTCCCCGAGGCTCGTCCCGAGAAAAAGAAGAAACGCGCTCAAAAGGAACGCGGCGAACCGGCATTGGCACCTGCTGAGTAAGCCGATCTGGATGAATACGTCTAGGGGACGTGCTCGTCGTTAGAAAGCCTGCGTGTTGATATATCGTGCTGTATAGACGAGGGGTGAAGGTTGCTTTGGGGCTTGTTGCCTCAGCCTCGTCGCTGCACAGTCTTCATCGGCAATCGAGTTATGGACTATGACTAAGTTTGAAGTCGATCATCTTGTGTTGATCTCGCCCACGCTTGCAGATGGGCAGGATTACGTCGAGGGTCAGCTGGGTGTGAGACCGGTGTATGGTGGGCGTCATCCTCAGATAGGGACAGAGAATGCGCTTTTGGGGCTCGGGAGCGAAGCCTACTTGGAAGTGATCGCTCCTTCCTCTGACGTCTTGAATACGTCATTGCAAATGCCGTTCGGACTGGCTGATTGCTCGTCCCCGCGACTATCGACGTGGGCCGCGCGATCACCAGATCTCAACGCCGCGAAATCTCTGTTAGAAGATCTGGGTATTCCAATGGGAACGCTTGGGAAAGGAGAGCGGGAAACTCCTGAAGGAGAGATGCTGAGCTGGACATTCTCCGATATCTACCAAGATCGGCTTGGCGGGCTTGTACCGTTTCTCATTCAATGGGGAGAGCGGCATCCTTGCGATGAATTACCGTTGGGTGGGCATATACTTTCAATGGAACTTCAGCATCCGGACACCGACCAGCTGGGTGCTGTAGGAAATGCCTTGGGCGAGGACATTGCTATGTTCCATGCCTTAAGCCCCAACCTCAGGGTTTTAATACGTACCCTGAGTGGTAAACCACTCTGGCTAGAGTGAGCGCTTCAGGCGACGGATAGGTAGCGCTAACTGCTCTGTTGACGGAGCATCCAGTCGCCAATGTCTCTCAATATCTGAGGTGAGCCTGAGATGCTGTGGTACATCGGCTGATACAGTCTTAGCTCTGCCGACTTGATCTGCGACGCCGCATGAACCGCGCTTTGGTAGGGAATAAGCGGATCATTCATGCCGTGGAGCAGGAGCGTCGGAGTAACAATCTTGTCCAATTGCTCCCAAAGATCCCCAGTAATGAAGTCTCGCCTTGGTTTTTGATTGCTTGGCACCGGCTCAGCGGTTTCTGGCAGCGCGGCGATAAGAGGGCTCAGGTCATCGGGCAAACCGGACAGAGCTTTTAACGGCGGGAACTCATTTTCCATCGGATATCGGGTCAACATGTCCACAATAAAGTCCCGAAGGTTCGGGTGCTGCTCGCCTGTCGGATCTCCATAGTAGGTGTCGAGGATTACCTCTGCTGAGCCCTCAGGATCCGTCTTTTGGTTTGCGATCGACTTTCCATAGCGAACGCGAGCTTCCAACGTGCTCGAATACTGTTTGCTCATGACGTTCGGAACACCGCAGTCAAAGCTTCCAAGCGCTAAGCTGCGCAAGCGATCAGGAGCGAGTATTGCAAGTTGGGCTGCGATCGAGGCTCCCATGGATCCGCCATAGACATTAGCGGTGTCCCACTTCATGGCATCCATTACTCGAAGGTGGTCATTCGCAAAATCGGAAAGATCGACTGCATCAATGTCGGGCGGTGTTTCCGATTGGCCGACGCCTCGCAAATCCGAAACCGTAAACTCGAACCGGTCAGCAAAGTGCTTCCCGTACATTTCGGCCATCCAGATACAGGGTGGTCCAAACCCATTGATTATCATTAGCGGCTCACCAGATCCGGAAGTGTCGTAAAAGATGTCTAGTCCGTGATTGCTCTTGGTGAACGCCATAGTGGTTCTCAGCTCCCAATTTTAAAACGAACGTAGCATGTAAGTGTACGTTGTACACGCTAAAGTCTGAGTTTGTTTAAGTCATCGATTGCGTTGGTCTACGTGTTCAGTTGATTTCGCTTTCGATTGCTCGACTGAACAGCTTCAAACCAGTTTTCAATCGATCTCGATATCCGACATCTGCCATGATTTCGATGTAGTCATAGGCAATGGGGAACTCGCTCTTTATTTCCTCGGCTCGCTCCAGAAGACCATCAGGATCGCTTTGACCTTGACGCCTCGCATAGTCGAGCATTGCCATTTCGCAGATAAAAAAGCCGATTGTTTGCAGGATGCTTGCGGCGCGCAGACGGTCCAGTCCCAGATCTACCAATACTCCTGCCACCACTTCGATAAGCTGGAGACCTTTTGGCGTATACAGCGCCCCGTACAGAACTTTTTGTGCAACTCCGGGGAACCGCACATAAACACCGTATATATGGAGGCAGAAAGCTTCCAACCGAGATTGCCAAGGTTCTCTGCTATCTTTCAACGCGTCGAGCGCGCCTTCGGTCAACACTTTGCCAAGGACAGCATCAACAATCGCGTCCAGCAACGCATCTCTGTTTTTGTAGTGGCGATATACGGCCATCGGCCAGACATCGAGCTTTGTTCCAAGTGCCCGCATGGAGAAGTCGACGCCATCCGACTGAACCAGCTCAAGCGCCGCACTTAGAATTTTCTCTCGATTGAGCTGTCCAATATCGGACGTTTCTGATCTTGATACTTTCGACATGCGGGTCTTATCGGCAAAATAGCCAACAATGAAAAGGATAGAGTTTAGGTTACGCCGGTGAACTCTCCAGCGCCTTCTCTTTGTTGGGAGTTGCTGAATTGTGCAATGCTGCCGTCTCGGCGTTGAACGAGTCCAGCAAGTTGATGAACAAAATCAAAACTACGGCAACTAGAACCCCCATTAGGCAGAACACACCGACCCAGCCAATAAGGGACGCAACCAGTCCGCTAACTGCCAATGTCGCTCCATAGCCCAAGAACCATGTGGACTGTTGAAGTGTGAAGTCTGTTCCTGCCTGGTCTGGACCAGTCCAGCCCAGACGGGCAGCGTAAAAGGTCATACGCACCGGAGCGGTCATCAGTGAACCCCAGAATATAACGCCAATCACCGCCGCAAGGCTTGGCTCGTCGGTGTAGGCTAGCCACAAAAATGGTGGCAGCGCCAAAATGGAAAGTAACAACGTGACTTGTGCCATCCGTTTGATTCCGAGCCGACGGATGGCGGCTGTGGCGACCAATAGTGACAGCCCGGCCCCGACGCTGGCCGAAATCCCAATCGTAGCGCCAACTTCGCTAAGAGTGAGTCCCTTACTGCCAAGGAAAGGACCTATAACCGCTGAAGGAATCTGAACTGCAAATGCGAACGCAAAAATCAGGAGAAGTATGCGTCGATTGACCGGCTCTTTGATATATTTCCGAACTGAAGGGTTTTCATCGCTCTGACGTGTTTTAACCGGCTTCTCACGTCGACTGAGGGCTATGAGATTCATACTCGCAAATAAGCCTGCGGCGCACACGAATGCGGCCATCCAGCCAAACTTATCGGCAACGATAAGCAAGCCTGCGAGGCCGATAACCTGGCCCAGCTCCTTGCCGAACCAGACTGCGCCAGACCCGCTGCCTTCCTCTTCCGGTTCAAGCGCTTCCACCACGTAAGCGTCAGCTGCGATCTCATAGGTGGAGAAGAACACCTTTATGATCGCAAACAGCGCAACGATTGCCCACAGTGTCTGCATGGACGGCGTTATAAGGGCCATAACCACGTAAAGTGCAGCGACGATTGTCGCCGACGGAACAATCCAACTGAGCCTGCGTCCGAACTTCTCGGAGCCGTACTTGTCAAGAAGTGGGGCCCAGGTCCACTTCAGGGCCGTAACGACCAAAGGAAGAGCAAACAGGCCAAGATAGGCCACCGGCATACCCAGCTCTTTTACAAATATTGTTGGCACCATGATGGTACCAAGGGCGGCTGGGACCTCATGGGCAACAGATAGGGATCCAATGACCGCATGCTTATGAGTGCTATCGCGATTCACTTTTGTAACGGCTCTGATGCGAGATGTGGTGAAAGACAGTCGACGATAAGATCTATCTGCCTACGAAAGAACAAAGGGTTCATTGATAGAGGTTGCTCAAGGGCCATTCCGCGCAAGGACCAGTGTGCGATCCGCGCCACATCTATTCCTCTGAGAGGGCTGTCCGGGCGGGTTGGTAATCGCCGCGCTGCAGCCCACCCAAATATCCTCAGCGCACGAAAGGCAGGACGGCGCATATGCGTTGCGAGGATTTCATCCGTACGCGCAGCAAGCATAAGCTCAGTGAATACACGGCCCTCCGGTCCCTGAAGAATATCTTCCCAGAGCGAATGCAAGATTAATCTCAAAGTGTCTTCAGGATTCTTATCGTCGAATTTCAATTGGCTTAGCTGATGAAAAACATCTGAAACAAGTTGAAGTGCGACGGCTCGAAAGATCAGATGTTTGGCTTTGAAATGATGAAGATAGGCTCCGCGCGAGACGCCGGCGGTCTCAATAATTCTGCTCACCGAAGCGCCCGAATATCCATATCGCTCGACACAGGTCATGGCGGCTCGAACGAGTTTCAGCCTTGTTGCTTGTGCTTTCTGCTGGCGGGAGTTTGGCTCAACATTTGGTATGTCTGCCTTTGTTGGCATCATGAATCCGCTCCTCCCCACAATTCCGATGGTGTTTGCCCCATGCGGCCTTTTTCGTATCGAATGGCTGGATTTCGATCTTCCTCAGCGTTCATTGGCGCATCAAGATCGACCGTCTTGCAGTAGGTGCCGATGAGACGAGCAGGAGCCATGCCGAGGCTGGTTCCAATCATGCACGATACCATCAACTCCATGTCAGCGTCTTGGAGCGCTTTCATAAGTGCGATGGCTCCGGTTAGACCACCAGCCTTGTCGAGTTTGATTACTCCGGTTTGATACTTTCCAATCAGCTTCTGTACGTCTGCTTCGGTTTGGCATGACTCATCTGCGGCAATTGGGATGCGTGAGCGAAAGTCACTCAGTTCATTGTCACGGTCCGGTGGCATTGGTTGCTCGATAAGTTCAACATTCAGGTCAAAGAGCACCGGCTCCATCCGCTCCAGGGTTTCCATTGACCAAGCGGTGTTCGCATCGACGGTAATGCGTGCTTTCGGTGCTGCCTCTCGCACAGCCTTGATGGCATCTTCATCCTCGGTCCCGCCGAGCTTTACCTTCAGAAGCGGATAGTCGGCGAAGCGCCTGCTTCGCTTGGCCATTTCATCCATCGTGTTGAGCGTAATCGTGATGGCGCTGTCGAGTTCCGTTGGCGGCGTAAGGCCAGCAAGTTCGTGAACGGATGATTTCTCCTTGCGCGCTTCTAGGTCCCAGAGCGCACAATCAAGCGCGCATAAAGCTGCTCCGGGAGGTAGTAGATCCGAAGCTTGTTCGCGGGTGATGCCTTTTTCTATGTTAGATCTGCATTGCTCGATTTGACCTGCAACCTTCTCGGCGTCGTCACCGTGATAGAAAATCGGTGCGCCTTCGCCGCGCCCGATAATACCGTCTTCTTCTAACTCAACTGTGCAGACATCCGCAGTCTGCCAGGCGAATCCGGCAATCGTAAAAGGCTCATACAGCTTGAACTGTTCTGCGCGGACAGTCAGTTTCATAAATTGAGTTCCTTGGGCATGACTTTAATCGCATCAACCCTGCAGGTTTGGGTTGTGCTCTTCATCGACGGCCTGGCGAAAAGCGAAGTAGGTCTCGGCTGGCTCATGGATAGGGCACCATTTTATAGGAACCCAGAAATTCGATTGCTCGAGCTACTTCCAAAATGTCGGCACCCCTAAACCTAACTGAACTTGCGGCGGTACGCGTAAAGCAGGGTAGATAGTCCAGCGTCTCGGCGGGATGATGCCATTTAAACTCAACGTCGAGCTCGAACGGCCCGTCAGCATCGACGAGTGACAGCTGTTCGAGATTGGATAAAACCTCAGTGGTGCGTTCTTGAATTAGGCTCCGCGCTTTTTCTGGAGTTATCGTCTGCGCGCTTATCCGTCCAATCGCGGATTTGACCGATACAGTGCGTATGTTTGGATATCGCTTCGCCACTGATGCAGACAACTCATTGTCGCCCGTGATCATGCCCACTGGCACACCAAAATGACTGGCCACGCGGATATACAGGTCAAGCTCATCAACTTGTTCGCCGTTAAGTATCAGCCGCTGGAAGCCAGCGCCATTGCATGTATGGTTCAATACTCCGATTTCATCAGCACCCGTATGGAACCCAATGCAAAACGCGACATCAAAATCACCGCTTTCTATTCCCTGCATCATGCCAAGTGGGCGAGGGCCACCGCGTACGATTTGTACATCTGCGGGTAACTCATCGAGATTGATGTTGTCGCGGTTCAGGTGAGAATCCGCGACCAGTATGTCTGTCGCTCCTGCGTCTCGTGCAGCCATGCATGCTGCTACGACTTCTTGCGTCATCCACTCGCAGGCTTGGGCATAGCCGCGTCTGTCGGGAAGCGTTTGGTCCCACGAGACGACACCCGCAATGCCTTCTATATCAGCCGAAATAAAGACTCTCACCGCGTCACCAAGACCAACTTATTAAGGGGAACCAGCCGGCACTTATCCATAAAATCGCGAAGGTGGTCAGTATCAGACTGGCTGGGAATGCCCAGAATAATAAGCCCCCCGGCGATGTCATGGCTCGCCTTACCGAAAAGCCAAGAGCAGCAAACGCACCGATGACCGCAACCAGGCTTCCTAGTGCAACGGATAACGACACGAGGCTAGGCTGGCCAATCTTCGAAAGATCGTCCCAATTGCCGAATAGCCCGAATGTGGCGAACAGGCTGGATGTTAAAATGAATCCGAAACCGCTTATTAGAAGCGAACTTCTTATCCAAAGGCCGTCACCCGACGGTCCCCTACCAAGGATTAGAGCTATCCCCCAGACAACGCCATGAACAATGGATACTATTGAGACGAGCAAGGCTGCAGGCAGAACTAAGCGTCGAAAAATGGCTTCGAGGCCGGAGACCCGGACATAGGCTTCATTGTCGATCCAGTAATGGCGGCCGTCGATGTTAGCGATAGCTGCTGTTGCAAGCGGAAACCCTTCAGCAACGTATCCACCTGAAGCGGCAGGGCGATACAGCCTAGATGAGCCTCCTAAGAGCCCAGTGTTCGAGACTTGAAGGCCTGTTTCCGTAGTTGTTATTCGACGTTGTTCCAGCGCCTTAAATAGCCAGTCTCGCATGGGTTGATGGTGGGTTGCGAGAATATAGTGTCCGGCCGCATCTTGAAGTTGCTGTTTGTTGGGTGTTGTCGTCTTTGCTGGTTCTGCCGGTCCCAGTATTTCAGTGAAGTATGATCCAATACGTTCTCTGATCGCGCTCGCGGCCTGTTCATCCACCGTATTCATCATAAGCACAAAGCCAGAACCAGTCCCAGGTAGGTATCCCATATTTGCACGGAACCCTTCGGTCTGTCCCCAATGCCCTCGGAATACTTGGCCACCGGCCGCAAATGAAAACGAGCCGAAACCGTAGGCACCCGCGCCGACACCCTGCCTCGCAGCTTCAGACATTTCGCTTCTGGCCATGCGTGCGATGGCTTCATCCGACATTATCCCTTCAACCGCTCCGGCATGAAAAGCCACGAACTTGGCGAGTTCCCGCGGCGTGGTTAGGAGACTACCTGAGGGACGAATGAGCATTTCCCAAACAGGCTCGGGTTCGCCTGAAAGTGTGTAGCTCTTCGCCACTTGGTCAGGATTTTCCCCATATGTGAGGAAACTTGCGCCAGGCATCTGGAGTGGACCGAAAACATGGTTCTCCGCCAAATCGTCGAAGGACTCTCCCGTCGCGACTTCCAGCACTCTCGCCAACACTGTGTGTCCAGCATTTGAATATGAGTATAATGTTCCGGGTTGCCAGCGAACATCGAAGGACCCAATTGTTTCTACATAATTTGCTGGTTTTGCATCCGGCATATTCTCTGAATATTCCCGGTAGGACGACCCTGCGAGACCTGCGGTATGTTCCAGTAGATGTGCAATCCGAACGGGCTCTGTATCTGCCCATGGGTTATTCAGAACAATTTCCGGCGCAACGTCCCGAACCGGTGCCTCAAGGTCGATTCGCCCTTCCTCAGCCAGCAGCATGGCGATGGTCGACGTTACAGACTTAGATATCGACCCTGCACGGAAAATCGTGTCTGCAGAAACGGCAGTGCCGGTCGCTCGATCTGCAAGCCCCCAATAAACCTCAGCGCTTGGTTCGCCGTTTTCAATAATGACGATCCCAGCTCCTGTTACCTGACTGTCCTCAAGTATAGCCTCAAGATCGGTTTCTAGGTCTGTTGGAGATTGGGCGGAAACAAGGGGTAAAAGCGCAATTGACCAGAGTGCGATCCAAGACGCTGTTAGCGCCTGCCGAACCGCGTCCATGTTTGTCACGATTGCTTCTCCGGTATTTCGACAAGCATACGTGTGTAGCCTTTCACGAAAACCGACGGTGTTCGGGTAGGGGGCTCAAGAACCTTAATGGTTGGAAAGCGTCGCAATACTTCTTCCCACAATACTCGGATTTGAAGCTCGGCTAAGCGATTGCCAACGCAGCGATGAATACCGAACCCAAATGCAATATGTCTGCGGGCATTATCTCGATCTGCGATGACCCGGTCTGCATCTTTGAAGACTGCTTCGTCGCGATTTCCAGATAGATACCACATCGCAACTTTGTCGCCTGCACGGATCTGTTGTCCGCCAAGTTCGATGTCTTCCAGGGCTGTGCGACGCATGTGTGCGAGCGGCGTCTGCCAGCGAATGATTTCAGACGTAAAATTCGGAATGAGATCAGGTTTCGCATCGAGCTTGGCTCGCTCTTCCGGCCACGTGTCTGTTGCGAGTACGGACGCGGTCATGGAGTTTCGGGTCGTATCATTGCCTCCAACTATGAGGAGGATGACATTTCCTAGAAATTCAGGTCCTGCGAGGTCTTTCGTTTCCTCTCCGTGTGCCAGCATGGAAATCAGATTCGCGGCGGGCGGCTCACTCGCTGCCTTTTCTCTTAGCTGATTGAAGTACTGCAGACACTGCATCAGTTCCATACGCCACTGCTCTTCGCTTTCGCAGATCTCCGGATTGTTGCGTCCGGTTGCAACGTCGGACCACCGGGTCAGTTTCGAGCGCTCTTCGAATGGAAATCCGAATAGTGTCGCGAGCATCATGGTTGTCAGCTCGACTGACACCTCTTTGACCCAGTCAAAAGGTTCTCCGATAGGAAGCGAGTCCAGGACCTGACAGGTTCGTTCCCGGATCAGTGGCTCATATGCAGTAAGTGCTTGTGGGCCGACGGATGGTTGAACCGTTTTGCGCTGTACGTCGTGTCGTGGTGGGTCCATCGCTATGAACATTGGAAGCGGGAAATCTGCCGGAGCATTGGCGATAAGGATGCCACCATGTTCATGGCTTGAGGAAAACACTTTGTGATTGGTGTCGACCGCCATGATTGCTTCATGCGTTGTTACGGACCAATACGGTCCGAACTGGGAGTCGGTTGTCTTGTGAACGGGAGCATCTCGCCTCAAACGCTCGAAGTACGGCCACATCGCGTCTTGTTGAAAAATACTTGGTTGGGCTGGGTGTATCTCGTCCAAGGGCATAGAGAAGGCGCGTTCTCTATGATCTTCCTTTGAAAGTAGAGTAATGGTGTCGGGCATGTAGCAGCAGAACTCCCTTTTGTCTTTCAAACAGTATGATCATACTGTAATAGTGGCAAGAGTCTTTCAGACTTCTGAATGAGAGGAACGCAATGATCTATCAACAGTGCACTTTAAGCAACGAAGTCATAGCGTTCGATGAGAAAGTTGATTTTCGCGAGGTCGCTCGCCACACATTGCACAATGGTATGGCTCCCGACTCGGTCGCCCTATCCGCCAATGGTGATGAGCTTTACTTCAATGCCCATAACCGACTTGAGTATTGGCGCGATGTGAATGCGGACCAACGCAGCGCATTTTACTGCGTTGATGCTGCAACACTCGAAGAGAAATGGTCGGTCCCGCTGGCAGGTCAATGTGAACACTTCGCGATCTCTCCTGACAAGCGGTTTGTTTACAATGCCCATTATGACCGGATGTTTGTGTCTCGTGTCGATACCCAGACAAAAGAAGTGGAGAGGATCCAGATATCGTCCCTCGGTGGACATAAGGTTCGGGTCACGAAAGACGGATCAAAATGCTATGTCGGCTCGATCGTCTGGGCTGCTCTCGATGAGATCGATACGGAAACGGCAACGTTCACGAGGCGCATGACTTTCGACGACAATGTTCGCCCCTTTGCGATCTCTCCCGATGGCAAGAAGTGCTACCTCCAGAAGAACAGGTTTCATGGGCTTCATGTCATCGACCTCGAGGCTTGGGAAATAGAGCGCACACTTCCACTCATCGATATTCCTGAACTGCCAACGCCGTCAGAGGCGCGGTATCCTTTCACGGTTGATCATGGTGTCGAGATTACGCCGGACGAAAAGTACATCGTGCTTTTGGCAACCACTGGTCACTATGTAGCGATCTATTCCTACCCTGATCTGGAATATGTCGCCCACGTGCCGGTGGGGCGCGAGCCGAGCTATCTGATCATCACCAAGGACTCATCGAAGGCCTATGTGAGCTGCAGGAAGTCGAATGAGCTCTTTATAATAAGTCTCACCGATTTCAGCGTCGAGCGCGTTTTCAAAGTGCCTGGAAGCTATCCCCAACGTATTGTAGCGGATCACTAATCGTGTCGATTCCTCAGAACGATCCTGACCTTTGCGGTTTGGCATGGGCAACGAAGGTGTGCGCATCCGGACACTTTCACACATCTCGAGATCCGCTGCAGACATTCTATGAGAGTTGCAACTGGATGGCGGCGTCCGATGACGTCGTTCGGCAAGCTATCAAGGATAGAGACCCGACTGGTCTGATGTCACTTCGACCGGAGATCGCGCTGGACGAAGATAGGGCGAGCCTTTCACTTACTTTGAATGGGCGGACAGCCCATGCGCGTAAGTTCGGCGATCAGGGTGTCTCTGTTGTGTCCTCTGTTGATGACGAGCCGATGTTTGTTCCACAGCGGACCCCGCGGGAGAGCTACACAGGCGTCAAGACGCCGCTCGATCAGGCCGACGTCGTCGCCGAGGCCGGTGTCACCGGTATGAATGCAGCTGCGCTCAAAGCAGCTGAAGATCTCGTCTTTGAAAATCCCCGGCATATGACGAATGCTTTTCTGGTGTTGCATAAAGGGCAACTTATCTCTGAGCGTTATAAGCAGCCGTTTGACGCCGAGACGCGGTTTGAATCCTGGTCCATGGGCAAGTCTCTTGCCGCGACACTGTTTGGTGTTGCTCTTCAGAATGGCGAGGTCGATCTGGATGATACTAACCTGTTTGCTGAATGGTCCGATGATGAGCGGGCCGATATTCGCGCACGCGATTTATTGAACATGGCGAGCGGTCTGCAATTCACTGGGAGTTATGGTCGTACAGAGGACACGAGCCGTAAGCAGGAAGACGGCGTTTTCCTTGATCATATCTATGTATATGCTGGCGGTGTAAATTCACACGACTTCTGTCTCAGCAAACCTTTAGAAGATCCTCCGGGTACGAGCGGACGGTACCGCAACTGCGACCCGCTTCTGACCATGGGTTTAATCCGTGAGCGTGCTTGCGGCGGGGACATTGAAGCCTTTTTGACGTGGCCCTACGAATACTTACTCAATCGGATCGGTGCCAATGGTATGATCCTGGAGACTGATCGGTATGGACATTTTCTAATATCCGGCCACGACTATGGGCGTGCCAGAGATTGGGCCCGCCTGGGTCAGCTACATTTGCAGCGCGGCGCTTGGGGAGCGGACCAGATACTGCCTGAGTCTTTCGCGGAGTTTGTGCGTACACCTGCTCGGCACGCCTGGCCTCCGGGTCACGCCTATGGCGGGTTCTGTTATGTGAATGCGGACAAAATCATGCCTACCTTACCGGAGGATGCTTTCATTATGTCCGGTGGTGGGCGCCAGCGTGTGGTTATGGTTCCGTCCCTCGACCTCGTGATCGTGCGATTAGGCCACATAAATGGTCAAGGTCAGAGTCTTGAGGATACACTAAACAAGGCATACGGGATGATATGTGGAGCGGTGTGAACGGGTGAAGCTCTGGCACCCCTTGCGCATTCGACATTCGCATTCGACCCCAGATCACCATGTTTCAAAACCAGATAGTGAGGAGTTCTATTGATGAAGTTACGAAACGGCTTCTCACGGCGATCTTTCATCCTGTCGGCTGGCGTATCCGCTCTTGTTAGCGGTGGCTGTGCCGAATATTCGAACGTTTCGGAATTAGGGGCTGATGCCGCCACTGGTTCTGAACGAGATCTTTTTTCAAGGAGCGAGGCGGCATTTGCAAAGGCCAGCCGTCGCGGTCTTCCGGGAGCTATCATCGCTGTTCAGCGCGGAGAAGAGCCAGCGCAGATCCGAGCCTACGGTTTGGCTGATGTTGACGACGCTTTACCGATGCAGACCGAAATGTGGATGCGGATCGGCAGCGTGTCCAAGCTGTTTGTTGGATACATCGTGCTCAAACTTATCGATGAGGGAGTGCTCGATCTGGATCAGCCTGTGTCGGACTTTCGAAACGATGTTCCCAGTGCTGACAAGATCACCTTGTTGATGCTCGGTAATCACACAAGTGGTTTGTTCAATCCGATTTACTCAAAGAAGTTCCGTACAAAGATCAACCAATCACCATCTCGTCGGATTAGTAGGGAGGAAATGTTTGAGACCGCCTGGAGTGACACGGAGTTACCACAGCAGATCGGTGTGTTTCGTTATTCCAACGCAAACACCGCACTTCTGGCTGACATTGCCGAGCGTGCGACGGGTCAGAAAATTAGCGCATTGCTCCAGAAATATGTTTTATCACCCGTTGAGGTGCAAGGATTGCGGTTCGCCGACGACCATACGCTTCCTGAACCGTCTGCGCGGGGATACCGCTTTGGTCCCGCAGGCGGTGGTGTCGAGTACGGTCGGCACTTCTTTGATGCAACAGATTTCAGCGCCTCTTGGGCCGATGCAGCCGGTGATATGCAGGCTCAAGCTGACACGCTGCTCCGAGCGGCGCTGTATGTCGTAAAAGCCGCCAACATTGATGCCGGGATAGTTGCACGGCAGCGTAACTTCATCGATGTGCGATCAGATTTTGGATACGGGTTCTGCCTGGCGAACTACAATGGCTGGCTTGGTCACGCCGGGGACGTGCCTGGTTTCTCTGCATTCACAGGCTGGAAGCCCGACGAAAATATCAGTCTTGTCGTTCTGACCAACCTTTCCAATTTCAAGGATGGGTCATCCCCGGCCGATGAGCTGCGAAATAGCATCTTTGCCGCTTAACATCGCGTTCGCACTTACTCCATTCTATGCAATAGCAGTGGAATACTGAGTGGAGCTTCCAATTGCAGCTGCAACCTTCTGCTTTCCTTCGTGCCGCGATTTTGCTCGCGCTTTCCGTCATGCTGGCGCTGATTACCGCCAGTGCCCAGGACTCGGCCTTGGATCTGGAAACGATCGACCGTCAGTTAGCAGAGCTGGAAGACGATGAAACAGTTAGAGATGAAGTACGAAACGAGATCAGCGACGTTCTGAGTCAAGCGCGTGAAGAGATCACTGAAGCTGCGGAGCGAGCTGACCGCACCGACGCCTACGTAGAAACGGCACAGAACAGCACGGAAACAATCTCCGAAATCCGTGAGAGCCTTCAGGCCGTCTTGGAGAACCGGGACGAACCGGTCGTGCCAGAAACCAGCGATGCTCTTCGTAGTCGTTTGAACACTCTGGAATCTGAGCAGGCTGTTCGAGCACGCCAGCGTGCCGAACTACAAGATCTTCAAACCGAGATGGGACAACGTAGCAGCGTGATTGCTGAGGAGGCAGCGGAATTCCGGCGCTCATTAGAAGAATTCGTAGACGCGCAAGCATCGGCAAATGCAAACGACGGCTCTTTTTTGGCAAGGGCGCGCGAGACTCTCCTTGAAGCGCGGATACTTAATCGTCGCGCTGGTATTGCCGATTTCCAAAGAGAGCTCGTAAGTTTGCCCGATCGGCAGTCAATCAATCAGGCTGAGATTGCTCTGCTCGATGCGCGGATTGATGCTGCTAATTCCGAGATCGGCATTATCCAGACGAGATTGTCGGATGTACGTATGGACCGCGCAGACGCGGCGCTAAGTCGAGCTCTAGGAGATAGATCGAATGCCCAAGATCTTTCGGAGCCTATTCTCGCGATGGCCGACGAGAACGTGGAGCTCGCATCCACCTTGGCGGAAATGGCCAATAACGCGCTCGCGATTGATCAGGATATTCGACTTACCACACAACGCGCTCAGCTGATCCGCCAGCAATCAGAAACCGTGGATCGCATCATTGCCACAGGGCGGGTAACTGAAGAGGCTGGCGCGCTCTTACGGCAGCTGCGCGGCAATCTGCCAAACATCCAAGCCCTCCGGTCGGAAATTAACAATGCCGTCGAAATGCGGGCTTCAACACAGCTGAACTTGATCTTGTGGCAAGATCGACTTCGATCAGTTCGTCAGCAAGCTCCGCCATCCGTCCCTCGAGAAATCGTCGACCAGGAACCTGATGACGCTGCTGGAGATATTCTGGATGAGGTTCCGTTAGAAGAGGGAATTCGGGATCATCGCCTAGGCCTGTTAAGTGATTTGATTGAGGCGGGGCAGGCCCAGTCCGACCGGTTGAATGAAAAAGAGGTTCGTCTCGGCGAAACGCTTCGCGAAGCACAAAGCTTGAGAAATACACTGGATCGAAGACTCCTTTGGCTGCCGTCCAACGTAAGCCCGTTACGCAATTGGCTTCCCAGCGTTCTGAGCAGTTTCGAGTGGATCACATCTCCAGAGCTGAGTGTTAGTGTTTGGGAGAACTATCGAGATGCCCTCGGTCAATCGCCTCTTCTTATTGCGCTGACGGCTTTGCTATTTTGCATTGCGATTTATGCGCGACGCCATTTGCGCGAGTCACTCATCGACCTCAATGGTGCGGTTGGAAAAATTGCTCGAGACAAGTATTCAACGACACCTGCGGCGCTTCTCGTCAGTCTTGGTCTTGCATCGCCGATCCCGATCTTACTCGTTGGTTTGTCTCTCCCAATTTTCCTATTCGATAGTCAGTCGGTTGCGCTGAAAGCGTTTGGGGCAGGCGTCACGAGCTTGGCGGGTCTTTTACTTCTCATCCGCATTGCCGCTATCATCAGCGCGGAAGACAGCTTGCTTTCCACTCACTTCAACTGGTCTAGCCGGGCACTTGCAGCCATACGCAGTGTTCCGACGTGGCTTTTGATCGTCCTATGTGTCTTGGGGTCTATTGTGATTGCTGCGCTCGTCTCCGGTAGGGCTGATACGCAAGACGGAATCGGTAGCCTGGCATTTATTTTTGCGTCCGCTTTGTTCTCTCTGCTGGGTTACAAAACATTCGGTCTGGAACGCGGTGTCGTCAGACAAATCGTCAGCGAAGACGTTGGCAATGGTCCGCTGTTTCTAGGGTTTTTCACTTTTGCCATTGCCCCTCTCATTGTTGGAGCTTTACCGCTACTGGGATATTTCGACACCGCTGTCGCACTGCAGAGCCGCGTGCTTGCGAGCGCAACTCTATTGTTCGTTGCCGCGCTGCTTTTTGGCATTCTGAATCGTATCTTGCTTATCGCACAAAGGCGTTTAGCGCTTCGCCGCGCTATTGAACGGCGTGAGCGCAAGGCAGCTGAGCGTGCTGAACGCGAACAGCTGGGTGAGGGCGATGACGAAGAAGAATTCATTGAACCGTCAGCGACGACCGAAGAATTGCAAAGGGAACGTCAATTGATTTCCAGCCAAACGGAACGATTGTTGTTCTACGTCTTTGGGATTGGGATTTTAATTGGCCTGTTTGGAATATGGGCCACAGTGCTCCCGGCGCTTGGTGTCGCTAATGACATTACCCTTTGGACGGGTGTAGATACAATTGACGGCGTTCGGACGGCGCGGCCCGTTACACTATGGAACTTATTCCTGTTTTTTGCGTTCAATATTGGCGGTGTATTCGCCGCATACAATATAAGAGGTATTCTGGAAGTCGGCGTATTCCAACGGCTCCACCTTAGTGCCGGTTCGCGGTATGCTATTCAGACGATTATCGGTTACTTCTTTGTAGGTGCCGGGATCATTGCTGGCTTCCTCCAACTGGGTGTCGACTGGTCGAGATTGCAGTGGATCATTGCAGCGCTGGGTGTTGGATTAGGGTTTGGCCTTCAGGAGATTGTCGCTAATTTTATTTCTGGGCTGATTATCTTATTCGAACGCCCTGTGCGCGTTGGAGACACGGTAAATATCGGCGAGCTAGAAGGTGATGTGACCAATATTGCAATCCGCGCAACAACTGTTCGCGATTTTGATAACCGAGAAGTGTTGCTGCCAAACAAGTCAATTATCACCGAGAACGTTACAAACTGGACACTGCGGGACTCAGTCGTCCGAATTATTATCAATATCGGTGTGGCGTACGGTTCAGATATCGAAGCAGTTCGCGAAATACTTCTAAGAATCGCGGATGATGAAAACGATGTGCTTGAGACACCTGAACCGAGAGCGTTCTTCATGAATCACGGTGATAGCTCGCTCGATTTCGAGCTCCGTGTATTTATTTCTAATCCGCGCAAGCGCTTTCGGGTTCGAGATGAGTTGAACACAGCCATCAACAAGGCATTCAACGAGGCCGGTATCGAGATACCATTCCCGCAGCGAGACTTGCATGTTCGAAGCCAATAGACGTGCCGTGCACAAAGCCGGAAAATGGGCGGTTTTGTCTCGGGGTTAGGCGAAAATAAATGGCGGACCGGAGTATTAGGAGGGGAAGCACCTCCGGTCCGCCGCAGCGATGGTCAGAACGATTTATTGTCGTCTGATCACCGCCGAACCCAGTTATATTTGCGTGCCTAGAACGCACTTTCTGATCGCGTTGACTGTCTTGCACTGGCCGGTTCTGAGATTTGACCCGTTAGCGCCGTCAGCCGCAGCCGTTCTCTTTGCAAGTCAAAGCGTGATCGAATCTCCGCTAGGGCAGCCTCCTCCAGTTCAAGGCGGATTTCCGTCAAAGCTGGCAGCGTACGTAGGCCTTGATTGTATTCGATTTCCGCGGCGCTGAATTCCTCTCCCTTAAAGTGGAGAATATCGGCGCGACTAATACTCTGCGCTTGCAGAAGGAGTGTTCGTCGCCAGGTCACTTCAATGGCTTCTCGTAGCTCGCGTCGAGCCGCTGCAAGCTCACCGCTTGCACGAGCGGCTTGAGCGGACGCCCGCCTGCGTTGGGCGACCAGAGCGTTTCCAGTAAACAGGGGCACCGACACATTGACACCGACCCGGGTTTGAAGGTCGAAATTGCCGTCAAAGTCTTGAGATGCGTAGCTGGCAACTCCCACAACATCGATGACAGGAAGTCGCCCGCGTGCCTCCCTGCGGGCCGTAGCATCGAGACTGGCTTCGGTCCGTCTGAGGGCTTCAAGCTCTGGATTATCGCTGATGGCGTCATCAATCATTTGGTCAAGCGCGCCGATTTCAAGTTCACTCTGCGATAAGCCTTCGATGGCTCGATCTGGCTCGCAAGGTAGTGCACGGTCTCCGGTTGCGATTGCCAGCCTCGTCGCGGCTTGATCGCGGCGAAACTCAAACTCAAACCGTAGACTTTCCGCATTCGCTTGTTCAGCTGCGACTTCGGCACGCTCGAGCCGAGTGGCACCCCCCGATGTGAGAAGCGTATCAATGGCGCTCAGCTGGCGGGCAAAATAGCCCACCCGCCCGTCTGTTGCACTCAATTGATCGCGTGCTTCAAGCCAATCGATGTAGGCAATACCGGCATCAAGCGCGGCCGACGCGCGGGCATCGAGAATTAAGCTCTCCCGGGCTGCAATATCTTCCCTCGCGGCTTCCCGAGCGAGGCGAGAGTCGCCGAAGTCGATGATCCGCTGGGACGCTCTAAGTCCAACTTGGTTTTCAATCTGACTGTCCGTAAGGCCGGTGTCTCCGACACCGAACCTAGTGAAGGTCGAGAGTTGCGGTCTTCGCAACGATTTGGCTTCCTGAAGGTCCGCCTCTGCGCGGTCGAGATCTGCACGCGCAACCCTGACCGAAGGGTCATTACTGGAGGCGAGCTGCAGGGCATTGTCGAATGCGAGGCACGTTCCGGTATCCTGTGCGAAGGCTGCTTCCGATGCACCTAGAGTGATCATCGCCGCGAGGACGGACTTATAAAATGGTACCTGGCTCATGACGATTGCAGCCCCTTGGTGATGGAGGATGCAATTGGCTCAAACAGATAGTCTGCCAAAGTTCTGCTTTTGCCGCTGAAAATAAAGACGTCGACCGGCATGCCAGGGATGATGTCGAGATCAGTCTCTCCTTCAAGTGAGGCGTCGGGGATGCGCACACGGGCCTCATAATAATTGGCACCAGTGATAACGTCCGTTTTTAGGTCAGCGCTAACGGTAACAATTTCGCCATCAAGGCTGGGGTTGAGCCAGCTTTTATAAGCGGAGATTTGTGTGCGTACGGTCTGTCCTTCAAAAACCGATGCGCGATCATTGGGGCGAATACGGACAGATGCCGTCACCGCTTCAATCTCTGGAACAATTTCCAGAATGGCCTCACCGGGTCGGACGACGCCGCCCTCGGTTGAAAAGGCGAGATTGAGAATCTCGCCGGAGACCGGCGCGGATATCACAGCACGATTGAGGACATCCTGGGCTGCCGACAGGCGTTCTTCCGCAGACAGAAGCTCCGCATAGGTCTCTCTCAGATCCGTGGAGATCTGCTCCTCGAACTGGGCGCGGCGCTGTGCGATCTGGACAGACAGGTCTCCCGCATCTGCTTCCGCCGAGATTTTCTCACTGCGCAGGCGGGCAATGTCGCCTTCCTGTTGTGCCAGGCTCCGCTCAAGGCTGGTCACCTGATCGCGCCGAACCAGCTGCTGTTCGAACATATTCGAAATGACGGACAACTCATCTTCGGTCGTCGCCAGTGCGCGTCGGGCAATCTCGACTTCATTGTCTTTCAGTCTGGAGGTGTTTAAGGCGCTGGAGCGCCGCGTTTGCAGCACGTCGAGGTCTGCCTCTAAAGCGAGCCTTTGCTGATTGAAAAGATCAAGCTCTCTGGCAAGGATCTCCTGGCGTTCCGCATCTGAGATGTCGACCTGGTCGATTGTCGAGAAGTCCGGCGTGCCGGTGCCCTGCTGAAGGGCGGTCAGGCGTTGAACCGTTGCTCGCAATGCAGCGATCTGCTGGCCGACTTGATCGCGACTGGCAAGTGAGGCCGTCTCCTGGAGCACAAGAAGTGTGTCGCCGGCTTCCACTAGATCGCCATCCTGTATTGAAATCGTCTGGATGATGCCGCCCTCAAGGTGTTGAACCACCTGACGATCATTCTCCACGACAACAGTGCCACTCGCTGCAACACCCTCCTCAAGAGGTACAAAACCAGCCCAGGCGATAAAGCCGCCTAATCCCAAAACGCAGATACCCCCCATCAAACGAGAATATTTGTCTGCGCCACGGGACAGTTTTTGTTTCTTAGACGTTGTCATTTTGCCACCTCCGCAAGTTGAGGCTGTTGCCTGGGGGCACCTGCGTTCTTTCGATAGTCCTGGGCCGGAAGGCTCAGGACTGATCCGTTTCGGATCATCAGCGCGATCGTCATGCGGTCGATGAGATTAAGGTCATGGGTTGAGGCAACGATGATCGCTCCCTCTGCGGCCTTTTGTTCTATGACGTCGATAAAGGTCGAGGCTGTCTGCGCATCGAGGTTTGCCGTGGGCTCATCCAGAAGGAGAAGAACAGGGTCTCCAAAGAAAGCCCGTGCCAATCCGATCATTTGACGTTGTCCAGCCGAGAGGTGAATACCACCAGGACCGATCAGCGTGTCGTACCCGTTTGGCAGGCCAACAATCATATTGTGCGCGCCGGTTGTACGCGCCGCTTTGAACACGTCATCCAGTCGATCTGGTTGGAAACGAGCGATATTCTCTGCAACCGTTCCCGGTGTCAGTTCCACGTCTTGGGGAACGTATCCAACATGCTGACCGCGGTCTTCGCTCGGCCAATCGTGAATATTTCGACCACCAAGGAGAACGTGACCTTCCGCGCTTGGCCAGGCCCCCGCAATAGTCTGAAGCAAGGTGGTCTTTCCCGCCCCGTTCGTTCCGGTGATAGCCATGAGCGTGCCCGGTTCGGCTTTATAGGTGAAAGCGCGGACAAGGGGCAGGTTCGTGCCCGGCGTCGAGATGGCGAGCCGGTCGAAAACGAGCTCCGCATCAGGTTTCGGCAGGGGCGTGTAGGGCTGCTGATCGAATGATTTGTCGAAGCGGCTGACAAGTTCACCCCATGCTGCGCGCGCGATAACAAGGCTCCGCCAAGCACCGACAATCTGATCGATTGGTGCAAGTGCACGTGACATGATCACTGAGCCGGCAACAATTCCGCCGGGTGATATCTGTTGAGACAGGGCCAGAGCCGCTCCGGCACCGAGGATCAACACCTGCAGAATCTGCCTCAAAGAGCGGGCGAGGGATGAGAAAGTACCTTCGCCACGGGATGCTGTAAGGGCCTGTTCATTCGCTTCGTCACGTGTCTCGGACCACTGCTTGTAAAGCTGGGATGTGAGCCCCATCGCTACGATTGCAGAACGCTGGCGGGCAATGCCTTGCGCAAGTGTTTGGGCCTCAGATGTGGCGGAGGCGGCGCTTTGGGTTGCATCACGCGTGAAGCGCTCTGAAAGAACCGCGACCAGAAATACCAAGATAGCACCACCTACCCCTAGATGTCCGAGGACTGGATCGAGAAGATAGAGCAAGGCGATAAAGAACGGCGTGAAGGGCAGGTCGAAAAATGCCAGCATTGCGCCGCTTTGGGTGAGTGACTGGATACGTGTCAGCCCGATTATGTCGGCGGGCAGTTTGGACTGCCTGTCCTCGCCGCGCTCAAAGCGCGTGAAGATCCGCCGAGAGTACTTTCGCTCGATGTGATCGCCAGCCAGCGACAGCAGACGCCGTCGTCCTGCTTCTGCCGCCGAATAGATGCCGAGCAGAAAGACAGCGATTATGCTCAGCCAGATCAGTGTATCTGTCGAACCTGAAGAGAGCACGCGATCATAGATCTGCAACATGTAGAGGGGAGAAACGAGAAGAAGTAGATTAACCGCCAGACTGAAAAGCAGAATGCCAATTGCATAGTGCGGAGCTCGTGCGATGAATCCAAAGATCCATCGACTTGTGCTCATGGGTCTGGCGGAGTGTGTGTCATTGGTCGCCACCTTAGACATAATGAAACTCCAGACTTTTTAGTTGAGGAAACAAAAGGGGTGCTCCCAGGGCGGGATGGGCCGCGCCCTGGGAGCGATTGATCAGGACGGCCTAGAGGCTGTCACCCAGGTCAGACCCCGAAAGCGGGGCAGGTGGCGACTCAAAACCCAGGTCTAGGTCCTCGGGCGCCTGCTCAATATCGAATGCTGCAACAGGCTGAACTGTTGCTGACGGACCTTCCGGTGCCTCAACGAGTAGATCGTTGATATTGACATCCGGAAGATCGCTGAGATCCACTGGCTCGGAGGCCGTGCTAGCTGGTGCAGGAACACCAACAAAATTCGCCTCTGTCAGATCACCTGCGGCCACGCCGGTCAGCGTCAGCGTATCGCCACCACCAAAGTCGATCAGCGCATCACCACCATTGTCGACGGCCAAGGCGAGTGCCTCGGCTGCTGTCAGGCCATGACTCGATACATCGATAAGGTCCTCAGCGATCGCGAAGTCCGTTACGGTATCCGCTCCGGATCCATCGGCATCGACGAACGTGTCGGCTCCGCCTTCACCGGTTAGCGTGTCATTACCACCATTGCCGTTCAGGACGTTGGCTGACGCATTGCCAGAAATGGTATCGTCGCCTGCCGCTGAACCCGTGATGTTCTCGATCGATGTCAGTGTGTCTCCGACAGAAGCGACGGCATCACCATTGTCATCGAGATCGACTACGACCGCACCGCCGGCGGAGAACAGGACAGTATCTGTTCCTTCACCACCATTGACGAAGTCAGCGCCACCAAAGGAGTGGAAGGTGTCGTCACCAGCACCGCCGTCCAGAACGTTGATCTCGTTATTGCCGAAGATGCGATCGTTCTGATCTGTCCCGATCACATTCTCTACATCGATGACATCAAACGGATTATTGTCGATGGCGTTGTCGCCGTCGAACAACTCTGCTGCACCGATTTGCGTGGCTGGACCAGGCTGCGGTGTGTTGGTGTCCAGATCGATATTGATCCCGGAGCCCTCGATGTTGGAGAAATCGACCGTATCTGTGCCTTCACCACCATCAAGGATGGTGTCGATGCCGTCTGACACCAGCGTGTCATCGCCCCCTTCACCGAAGAGCGAGTCAGATCCACCATTACCATTGAGTACGTTGGCGCTGGCGTTGCCACTGATGTTGTCATCGCCGGCTGCAGAGCCTGTGATGTTCTCGATCGAGGTCACTGTATCGCCGACCGATGCAACGGCGTCACCATTGTCGTCGAGATCAATCGTCACTGCACCACCAGCTGAGAAAAGAACAGTATCTGTTCCTTCGCCACCGTTTACGAAGTCTGCCCCTCCAAAAGAGTGGAATACATCGTTACCGGCACCACCATCCAGAGTGTTGACTTCCTGATTACCAAAGATCACGTCATCGAAGTCTGTGCCGACAACATTTTCAACGTCAATCAAGTCGACAACCGCAGCACCTCCAGCGTTTGGCGCTGCATCGAGTACTGCGCCAACCTGACTAGCGGCTGACCCTGGAGGTGAGTTGACATCCAAGTCCACAAATACCGCCTCGGTGCGTTCGGAGAAGTCGACCGTATCTACACCGCCATCGTCCGTAATCAGATCAGCAGACACATCCTCTAGATCAATGGAGTCACCACCGAATACGGTATCGAGGCCATCGGAAATGAAGGTGTCGTCGCCTTCTCCACCAATCAGCGTATCGGCTCCACCTTCACCGTCGAGTGTGTCGTCGCCGACTTGTCCGTTCAGAACGTTGACGCCCGAGTTGCCTGATAGAATGTCTGCTCCGCCATTGGGTGTGTCTGCATTGTTTGACCCGTTGATATTCTCAAAACCGAAAACAGAGTCTAGCGTTGCGCCGTCTGGGGCATTGACCGTGGCTACACCGTCACCATTGTCGTCGAGATCCAGCACAACTCCCGGACCTGCTGAGAAGAGCGCGGTATCTGTGCCTTCGCCGCCGATGATAGTGTCCGCACCGCCGAACGAGTGAATGGCGTCGTCGCCAGCACCGCCATCGAGGACGTTCAGTTCGTTGTTGCCGAGGATCAAATCGTCACCATCGGTACCGATGACATTCTCGACATCGACTACGTCAGTTGTGTTCTCACCGACCGTTAACAGTCCGGTTTGCGTTGCAGGACCTGGCTGAGGTGTGTTTGTGTCCAGATCGATTGTGACGCCTTCGGCGATGTTCGACAGATCAATTGTGTCCGTCCCTTCGCCGCCATCAACAACAACGTCGAGCCCGTCCGTGATAAGCGTATCGTCTCCGCCTTCACCGAAGAGGGAGTCAGCACCGCCATTACCGTTGAGGACGTTCGCACCGCTATTGCCGGAAAGGCTGTCATCACCTGCAGCCGACCCGGTAAGGTTTTCGATGCTTGTAATCGTGTCGCCTTCACCGTCGTTCACCGATGCGTTGCCATCTTCGTCGAGGTCAACTGTTACGGCTCCACCGGCGGAGAAAAGAACGGTGTCCGTGCCGTCGCCACCATTAACAGTGTCCGCCCCGCCGAATGAATGGAAGACGTCGTCACCATCGCCGCCGTCCAAAACATTGATTTCGTTGTTGCCGAAGATAACGTCATTGCCCGATGTGCCGATGACGTTCTCAATGTCGTCAAGCTCCTGAATTTGCTGACCGCCAGCGTTCGGCGCAGCATCAAGCACGGCTCCGTCTTGAGAAGCAGGTCCTGGCTGTGGAGTGTTGGTATCGAGATCGACGAAAACACCGTCGGTCAGACCAGAGAAGTCAGCAGTGTCAGTACCTTCGCCACCGAATACATTATCCTGGGCGTCGGTGATAAATGTGTCGTCGCCCTCTCCGCCTGTGAGACTGTCTGAGCCCGTACCGCCATCAATCGAGTCGTTGCCAGCGCCGCCATTGATTGTATCGTCGCCGCCGAGTCCGGAAATGGTGTCGTTACCGCCGAGTCCGTCAATCGTATCCGCTGCAGCAGAACCGGTAAGTGTGTCATCGCCTTCGGTTCCAATAATCGGCTCTGGATCGTCATCTCCGTCGCCTGACAGACCAACACCTAGCCCAACTGCGAGAGCCGTTGCAGCGACACCCGCGCCGATCAATGCAGCATTGCCCTCTAAAAATGCGAATGCGCCGGCATCCGCAAGCGAAGCGATAGCGTCTGCTGTGATCATGATGCGACCATTGTCGATCGCGACATCACCCGCATCGACCGCAACCACACTTCCATCTTCCATAACGAGTTCTAGCGATCCGTCGCTCAACTGACGGACTTCGGCTACACCCTCCAACGCGGAGGCCTCGATCAGTTCTGTTCCGTCTTCGGCACTCGCTTTGTTCGCAAGTCCTAAAGCAGCCAGCAGAGCAAGCGCCACCTTGCTGCGGGATTTAGAGACGTCTTTCTTCATAAAAGCACCTTCTTGTGCATGCCGGTGTTTGCCGAGATGCATTCCTTTTTTCAGCTGTCGACGGTCGCCCCGGCGTTCAGCACTGGTTCTTGGGACCGACCGGCGGGAGCCTTCTTGCTCCACACCGACCGGGAATTCGACTTGCCTGACCACCGGTCAAAGGATTGCCCAACGGCGGTCATTCCCTCCGAATTCGCGGATATGTCGTCGCCTCAAATCCGCGGGTTCAAAAAAGATGAAGAAAGTATGTTCACACGTCCGTGAGTTTCGATCTTGGGCGGTAAGTGCACGGTAACCCATCCAAAAGCTCTTGATTGGCGAGCGCTGCTGCGGGTCGCTTGACCTTCGGGAGATATCTCCACACGATCAAAACTGTTAGCGCCCGAGCTTCACTGCAGTCGGGCGCATTCAAATGAGGGGATTTCGCTTGGATGATGTGAGTGAGTTTGAAGCTGTTGCCATAGGCGAGGCGCAGCTCGTTGCCTGGCCGCGCATCGCAGCTGTTGCGTCCATGGTTGCGTTTTCTCTACCGACATTCATCACGGGGCTGGAGCTATTTCACGCGCTGACACCAATTGAGACCGTTGCCGCGCTTGTTGCCGGATCACTGATTATATTTGCAATTGGTGCTGCCATGGGAACGATCGGCGCGAGAACTCATATGAGTTCGTACCTACTGGTTCGTGTTGCATTTGGAGACCGTGGGGCTGGTCTCGTGAACATCGCTTTTGCGATCTCGTTGCTCGGCTGGTTCGGCATCAATATTAATTTGTTCGCCGAAGCTGCGTCCCGGTTATCTGGGGATGTACTTGGCATCAGCTGGCCGCAATCCGTTTGGTTCGTTGTCGCTAGTGTCTGTATGACGGCGACGACGTTTCTGGGTTTCAAAGCTATCAACACTCTATCGACGGCCATGGTACCTGTGCTTGCGATTGTTACCGTTATGCTCCTGCTCGGGGCCTCGGACGATCAGTCCGTTTCGCAATTCTTGTCGGAACATGATAGAGAAAGCCTTGGCTTCGGATATGGCGTTTCAGCAATCGTTGGAGCCATCATTATTGGAGCCATTATTCTACCGGATATTACTCGGTTTGCCCGCCACTGGTCTGGCGCGGTGTATACGGCCCTTATCGCTTATATTGTCGTGCAGCTGGCCGTTATGGGTGCCGCAGCCTTTGCAGGAGGCGCGACCGGGCAAACAGATATCCTGGACGTTATGCTGGACCTTGGACTGGGACTCGGCGCGTTCATCATCGTCATCGCCGGCAGCTGGGTCTTGAACTCTCTCAATCTCTATAGCGCTGTGCTGAGTACAAAGGCCACATTCCCGCAACTTGGTAGCGCACCTTTAACGATCGGTCTTGGCCTTTTGGGTATCCTAGCAGCGTCACTGAACATTCTCGATTACTTCGTGACTTTCCTTTTCTACCTGTCCATGATTTTCGTTCCAGTGGCCGGGGTGATCCTGGTTGATTACGCCTTCATCCGTCGTCGAGACTATCAAATCGATACATTGACCAATAACCGGCACTTTAATTGGAAAGGCTTAGCTGCCTGGGGAGTAGGGGCAGTGGCCGCCATCCTGATGTCGGAGAACATCGTGCCATCTGTGACAGGCATGGCCGCCATGGATGCCGCGCTGATATCGGGACTGATCTATGCGCCGCTCGCATGGCTTGAGCGCAATAAATCCGGCGCTGACGAGATCGGCGTTAGTTCATGAGGATTGGTATCGACGTTGGCGGTACTCATACCGATGCCGTCATTCTGAATGGCGACGACGTTCTGGCTGCAACCAAACAGTTGACGACAGCTGATGTCGTTTCAGGAGTTGAGGCCGCGCTTGATGCTGTTTTGGCCGACGGTGGTGTGCGCCGAGAGCAAATCCAAACGGTGATGATTGGTACAACCCAATTCACGAATGCGGTCGTTGAGCGGCGCGCGCTTTCGCCGGTCGCAGCTGTGAGAGTAGGTTTGCCGTCGGGTAGGGGTTTACCGCCCATGGTGGATTGGCCGGACGACATTCGCGAGGCTGTTTCAGGGTCTGTCCATCAAATCCGAGGCGGTTTTCTTTACGATGGGAATCCGATCGCCGATCTCGATCATGACGCGGTTAATGCGTTCATAGAGCATTTGCTGCAGTCCGATATCAATAACATCGCCGTCGCGTCGGCATTTTCCCCTATGAATGCGAGTCCTGAAGAAGAGCTCTCTGCGCGCATTCTGGCGGCCAAGCCAGACGCCAAAATTACGCTATCTCGCAATTTTGGCCGTCTTGGACTGATGGAGAGAGAGAACGCAGCGATCTTGAATGCCGCCCTCGCCCCTCTGGCCGATAAGGTTGTGTCCTCATTTCTCAAAGCTCTTGAAAGCCGCGAGTTGCGCTGCCCAGTCTATATTAGCCAGAATGATGGCACGCTAATGAGCGCCGAATTCGTAAAGGCTTATCCTGCCCTGACATTCGCCTCTGGCCCGACCAACTCATTGCGCGGGGCCAGCAAGTTGACTGGGCTTCAGGACGCGATTGTCGTCGACATAGGTGGCACGACGTCTGATATCGGAGTGCTCCAGGATGGTTTTCCCCGGGAGTCAAACTCAGTTATTGAAGTTGGAGGTGTACGGACAAATTTTCGTATGCCGGACATTCTGGCCGTAGGGCTTGGTGGTGGAAGCATCGTATCTCATGACGGGCAATCGATTGGCCCGAAGTCGGTGGGGCATCGATTGATCTCGGATGCAAAAATCTTTGGTGGTGATACTCTGACGGCGACAGATATAATTGTCGCTCGCGGCCAAACAGGTATTGGAGATACGAGCAAGGTCGCCAACCTATCGATAGAAATGCTCGAAGCGGCGACCAACACCATCCACCGAATCCTTGATCAGAATATCGAAATGATGAAACCGGGCGGTAAGTCCATGCCGGTTATCCTTGTGGGGGGCGGTGCTGTTTTAGTCACGGGCTCTCTTACCGCTGCATCACAGTTATACCGTCCGGAGAACGCTGGCGTGGCCAATGCTATTGGGGCCGCGATAGCGCAGGTCGGGGGCGAAGCAGAACGACTGGTCTCTTACAAATCGAGCTCACGCGAAGATGCGCTGGCGGATATCACCACCGAGGCAACAACCCGCGCTGTCGCGGCTGGCGCAAACATCGATACGATCCGAACAGTCGATATAGAAGAAACGGCGATACCCTATATGGATGATTCGAGTACACGTGTTCGGGTAAAGGTCATTGGCGACCTTCGAGTGGATCCCGGGTGAACTGATATCATGAAACAGATTGATCATACTCATCTCGAAGATCTGGCGCTGGGGTCCGTATTTTTAGCAACGGGAGGTGGCGGCGATCCCCATCTCCCGCGCATCATCGCCGAGCAAGCGTTAAAGCAATACGGTCCTGTGTCGGTGATCGCTGCAGCAGACCTGCCGGACGATGCGTACATCGCAGCTATTGGAAGCGTCGGTGCGCCGACGGTCAGTCTTGAACTTCTCCCCTCTGTGGATGAAACCGCGCGGACTCTGGATGCCTTCGAGGCGCATGTTGGCCGTAACGTTGATGCCGTTGCCTCGTTTGAAATCGGCGGTGGGAACTCGCTTATTCCTCTGGTCGCTGCAGCCGGCAAAGGCGTCCCCGTTGTCGACGGTGATGGTATGGGTCGCGCATTGCCCGAAGCACAGATGATGAGTTACGCGATCGCGGGCATAAAGCCGACGCCGGCGGTTGCGTTAGACTATGCGGGCAATACCGCGTCTTTCGAGTGCGATAGTACGACCGTATACGAGCGCCATATCAGGAGCTTTGCTATGGCCGCTGGTGGGATGATCACCGCAGCTGAACACCCCATGACTGGTGCTGAGCTGAAATCGTCCGTCATTCCGAGCACGCTCAGTTTCTCAATCCAACTGGGTCAGTGTCTTAGAGAAAATAGAGGTCAAGCGGACACAATACTCGAACCGCTCCAGGATGTATTGGCTCCTTCAATCTATGGCGATTGTCGGTTGCTGTGCACCGGTAAGGTCGTTGACAAAGCAACCCGTATTGTCGGCGGTTATGATATCGGTGAAGCTACGATTGAGCCCTTCGTACAAGACCGTTCCGATCTGGTCATCAAGATCAAGAACGAATATCTGCTCGCAACGGCAGGCGGCGATGTTCTCGCAAGTGTTCCAGACCTGATCGTTATCACGGACTATGAAACATCGGTCCCGATTAATGCCGAGCGGTTGCGTTACGGTCAGCGCGTCGCCGTATTCGCAGTGGGTTGTCCGGATTTCTTTCGATCCGAGAGGGCACTCAAGACAGTGGGTCCTAGATGCTTTGGATTTGATCTGGATTTCATACCTCTAGAGGCATTATAGCCAGCAAACCCTCTGCAAGTGCGGGTCCTTCGAACCAATCGATTAGTAGGTGTCGAACGCCTTGAGTGTTGCGGCAACCATGGCATCGACACCCGTCGGGATGGCGGTATCAGCGTCGGGCGCAAAGAGTGGAGAGTGAAGACTTGGCAACGGTTCTCCGCTCTCGATCTTTTCAGCTTCAACTCCTCCTAGCCAAAATATAAAGCTCGGTATCTTGTCCTCTGTTCGGCTGTAGTGGGCAAAGTCCTCGCCTCCCATTACAGCAGAAATTGTGGTGACATTTCCTTCGCCAATCGCTGATGCGATCGCGGCGACCGACTCGCGACTGAGGTCCGGATCATTGTAAGTGGACGGAATATAATCTGTCTCAAATTCGACTTCGGGTTCGGGAGCTCCGAATGTGGCTGCCTGGCCATTTGCGATGCGGACAATTCCATCGAGGAGGATCTGGCGTACTTCATCTGAATATGTCCGCACGGTGAGCTTCATGATGGCTTCGTCCGAGATGATGTTGTGCTTCGCACCAGCTTGTATAGACCCTACGGTGACCACAGCGGGTTCTTGTGGATCAACGTTACGCGAGACGAGGGTTTGAAGCGCGGTCACAATGTGCGACGCAATCACGACGGGATCTTTGGTTGTATGCGGATATGCTCCGTGTCCACCCGCTCCAAAGACTTTGATGTCAACAGTGTCAACAGCCGCTAGGGCATAACCCTCAGTATAACCAACCGTTCCGGCAGCGAGCGTCGGTGAAACGTGTAGAGCCAGGTTTGCATCCGGTTTTGGAAAGCGTTCGAACAGTCCATCGGCAAGCATAGCGGGCGCGCCAAGACCAAGTTCTTCAGCGGGCTGGGCAATCATTACGAGCGTGCCCGACCAGTCGTCTTTACGAGCGGTAAGCTCGCGAGCTGCGCCAATCCAGCTCGCCATATGAACATCGTGACCGCAGGCGTGCATGACCGGGCTCGTGAAGCCGGTCCAACCAACATCGGTTACTTTGGAGGCGTAAGGTTTTCCAGTTTGTTCCGGGACGGGCAGAGCATCCATATCTGTCCGCACCATAATAGTGGGGCCGTCTCCGTTTCCGAGAACACCCACTAGGCCGTAGCCACCAACGCCTTTATGTAGCTCGCCAGCTGTGTTTAGTGCCTTTTCCGTCGTCCAGTCCGCGCCGACACCGCCCGTAACGTCGAAGCCAAGCACTTCTAGTTCAGCAGCGAGTAGTTTCGAGGTTTCAACTTCCTGAAACGAAAGCTCGGGATTGGCGTGAAGGAAGCGGTAGACGTCTCCAAGGCTAGTGCCGGGCTCTGGTGTAGGATCTCTAGCATCATCAGCCATTGCGATTGATGTCGTTAAAGCGGTGGCGATGATCGCTGCATAAGTAGATCGAAACATAAAGCGTCCTCGGAGCGGGATTAGTTTTCGCGCAGGCTAGTCTGAGCGGCTGTATCTGTCAGGGTAATTTCTGAGAAAAAGTCGATCAGTATGGGGTTCACCGCTCCGGCCATTTTGTAGTTGAGACCATGGTCACCGCCCTCAATCATATGTGTTTCGGAATCTGGAATGGCTGCCTTCAGGCGTTTTTCGCTTGCGGGCAGGACAGTCGTGTCCGCGTCGCCGAAAATTGCGACGACGGGTACGCCGATCTCGTTTACACGTTGAAAGGTCTCGTCACGGTCGCGCATAGGGTTGTGTCGATAAGATGAAAGCAACGCCGAAAAATATCCTTCATATGCCATCTGTATGGAAACATCTCCGGCGAGACGCTCGTGCGGACGAAGCGTGCTTTCGTCATATTGGTCATCGCCGAGCAGTAGTTGTTCCCCAAAAACGGTCCATACCCACTCGCCAAGCACAGGCGTTGTCAGAAGGCGATCGTTGAAACTGCCCGCCTCTGTGCCGAGCGTCAGCCCTGCAGGTACAAGAAGGCCCAGCTTGGAAACACGCTCAGGATGTCGCGCCGCAAACTCAGCAACGATCACACCACCCATGGAGAGACCAACCAATCCGAACGGCTCGTCGAGTTCCATCGCGTCCGCAAGCTCCAGGAGTTCACGGTCATAGAAGTCAACCGAGTAGGGACCTTCTGGGCGATCGGACCAGCCGCGACCGAAATGGTCGAAGGTGAGAACCCGAAACCCTTCACTTGCTAATGCTTCAGCGTTCTGTTCGAAGATGAAGTTCGGGGTGGAGAAGCCATGGGCCATGACAATGACGGGTGCGTCGGCTGCATCGTCCTCGGGCTCAAACCAGCGATAGTGAATATCGCCATCCGTTAGCCTGACGAATTCGCCGGCTGCGTCCGCGCGGGCAGCATCGTCCAACGGAAGCTTGTCCTGTACGGTCAGCCAGTAGGCGATGCCGCCAAGCCCGGCCAGCAAGACCAGAACGAAGAACAGAGATTTGACGACAATACCCACAATATACTCCTACCGATTGGCCCGGCCCTCACAGAGTTATTTTCGCCCTACCTTTTGAAATTTTGCAACCAGCTGCCTGCGAATGAGCGTGCCGAGTGGCGGGAAAGCGTCCATCAACCAATAGGCCATCGCTTGATGGTGCGGGAAAACAATTCGGGCGGGATTGTGCACGAACTTCCGAAGGGTGGCCGTCGCCGCATCGGAGAGCGAGTAAGTCTTACCAGGCATGGCAGACAACCACGCTTTTCGATCGGTCCCTGGCTGGCTGAGATTTTTGTTCGCGAGACCGCCCTGCAATAGTGGAAGAATGGCGAGACTAACGCCGATATTGAATGGCTCGGCTTCGGCGCGTAGCCCAGCGGCGAGCCCGTTCAGTGCAGATTTCGACGTCGTATAGGGTAGACCATACGGAAATCCGATGCGACCTGATCCAGAAGAGATGAAAAGCAATTGACCGGATCGGCGTGTCACCATCTTTGGATAGACGACCGCTATGAGATTGGTCACGCCTTTGAGGTTCACATCTAGCACTCGTGACCAGTCTTCCGGACCGTAAAGGTGTGCTTCACCCGACATATCAATCGCGGCATTGGCGATCGCCAGGTCGATTGGCCTGTGGTTGGCTTCTATTCGCGTGCAAGTATCGGCGAGAGCGGCAGCGTCACTGACGTCGCAGACATGGCCCGGAATGTCAGGCAGCGCGTCGATAGCCTTCGCATCGATATCGAGGACGACTGGTATTGCCCCGGCCGCTTTAAGCTGACGTGCGAGTTCTAGACCGAAGCCCGACGCGCCACCTGTGATGATAGCCGTTTTTCCGGCGAAGGCATTTCGAGCCGTCACCAAACTAAAGGCCTGCGAGGTGGGTACAGTCGTTGAAGCCGCGAACGATCATCCTGTCTTCGGTCACAACAAGATGCGTGATCGAGCCATTTTCCGCGCCAAGGAAAGCGAAAGGTGCTGCCTCGCTTGCAATTGACATGGCCGCGCCAATCACGCCGCCATGAACGAACGCGGCGACATGCTCATCTGGATGAGATTTGGCGAGCCGCAGGATCGACGCTTTAACTCTTGAATGCAGCTTCCCAGTGGTTTCAGCGCCGGGCACGTGCCCCCATTCCTGCTCGGCAAAGACTTTTTCGAAAGCCGGATCTCCCTCAGCGAGTTTGATCCTGTAAAGTCCTCCGTCCCAGTCACCCAGAAAAATCTCTCGGAGATCACGCTCGACTTTTGGCTGCATCCCGAGGCGTGATGCCAAAGGGGCAGCTGTTTGATGTGTACGTCGGAGTGTGGTGACATAAATCGCATCGAGTCCTTCATTCACTAGCCTTTCGGCTACGGCTTCGGCTTGCTCGTGACCTTTGGGGTGCAGTGCCGGGTCGCCGTGGCCGTCGACCAATGGGAACGATTTTCCGGGGATTGCCGCCTCAGACTCGCCGTGTCTGACGAGAAGGAGGCTGAGCGCACCCGGCGGCACTTGAAAGCTCTTCTGGCGATACTCTTTTGTCATCGGCTGTGCGCCCCTTCGAGAACTGTCTTCAAATGAACTATTGGTCTTCGCCGCCGAACCGTTCGGTCCATTCGGCGACTTGAGCGTCTTCGATTTTGTCAAAGAGTACCGGTGGCGCTGTGATCGGCAATCCGATGGGTAACGCCGTAAGTAACTCCTCTCCATTTGAAGGAGGCCAGTTTCGATTGCCTTCGGGAATGCCGATTGCATCCAGAATTTTCGCCGCAGCGCCCGGAATAATCGGTTGGGCAAGAATGCCGAAGAGAGCGACAAGATTTAGCCCTGCCCTTACACCGACAGCTGCCGCATCGACATCGGTCTTGTATTTCGACCACGGTGCCGCGCGAGTGAGATATTCGTTCCCAGCGGCCCAGATGGCGCGTGTCTCAGCGGCGGCCTTGCGAAACTCCATCTGCTCATAATGGTCGGCAAGATCTGCAAGGCGGGTTGTTAGCTCATCTGCTATCCATGCTTCGTCTTCACCGGGCGTGCCGCCGTCTGGGAGCTTTCCATCGAACTTCGATACGCAGTACTTCGTAATTCGATTCACGAAGTTGCCGAGTACATTGGCGAGATCTGAGTTTACCGCTGACTGGAACCCTTCCCAGGTGAAGGCAGCGTCAGAGCCCTCCGGAGCATTCGCGATCAGATACCAGCGCCAATAGTCCGTAGGCAGAAGGTCGAGCGCTTGGTCCATGAAGACGCCGCGGTTCTGGCTCGTGGAGAATTTCCCGCCATACCAGGTCACCCAGTTAAAGGCTTTCAGTCGATCTACAACTTTCCAGGGCTCGCCTGAGCCGAAGATCGTGACCGGAAAAGAGACCGTGTGGAATGCCACATTATCCTTGCCCATGAACTCGACATATTCAACATCCTCAGCACCCTGATCTTTCCTCCACCAGCGCGCCCAGGCATCTGGATCGTTATTCTTTTTCGACCAGCCTTGCGTTGCCGCGATATACTCGATTGGGGCATCGAACCAGACATAGAAAACTTTCTCTTCAAAGCCGGGCCGGATCGAGCCATCTGGCAGTGTGACCGCAACACCCCAGCTGAGGTCGCGGGTGATGGCGCGGTCTCGCAGACCCTCATCCAGCCATTTCAGGGCGATGGAGCGGGCGAGCTGGGGCCAGTCTTTCGAAGCCTCCACCCATTCCCGGATAGTATCCTGCATCTTGGACTGAAGGAGGTAGAGATGCGCTGTCTCGCGGATCTCGATGTTCGTCCCGCCCGAAACGGCTGAGTACGGATTTATTAGATCAACGGGGTCAAGGAGGCGTCCGCAACTGTCGCACTGGTCGCCGCGGGCTTTTTCATACCCGCAATGCGGGCAGGTGCCCTCGACATAACGATCCGGCAGGAAGCGGCCATCATCGACGGAATAGACCTGCTTCGACGTGCGTTCCTCGATCAGGCCTTTTTCCTCCAGCACATGGGCGAAGTGCTGAGTCAAGCGATGGTTTTCTTCCCGGGAAGAGCGTCCGAAATGATCGTAGGAAAGCGAAAAGCCTTCCCCGGCTGCCCGCTGAATCTCGTGCTGTTCGTCGCAATAATCCTGGACAGAGATACCGACCGCCTGGGCGGCAAGCTCTGCGGGCGTGCCGTGCTCGTCCGTCGCACAGATATAAAGCACCTCGTGTCCTGCGAGGCGCTGATATCTTGCAAACACGTCGGCAGGCAGCATCGATCCGGCGAGATTTCCGAGATGCTTGATGCCGTTAATGTAAGGCAGTGCCGATGTGATCAGGATGCGGCGCTGGCTATTTGCTTCTGTCATATTGGTTTTTTTCTTTGCGACGATGTATTCTGAAGATCCGACGTGAGCGTTTGCGGTCTCTTAGCGCAGCGCTGAGCGAAATAACAATGGGGAGGAAACAATGCCGAGAATTGCGGGAGTAAGTCTTTTGGGGGGCTTGTTGGCTGCAGTCGCCATTTACGCCGTGGGTGCCTTATGGTTCGGGGCTCTATTTCAGGAGCTTTGGGTGACTGCCAATGGCTACACTGACGAACAGCTGACCGAGAATTTTAATGCAGGCATCGTATTTGGCGGTGGGGCCATTATCCCGATCATTTTGGCCTTTGCGATCGGTTGGTTGCTGAAGGCGACCAATACGAGTGCCCTGGTACCGTCAGTCGTCTTCGCTGCGAAGCTTGCACTTTTCATTGCTGCACCAATTCTAGCCTATAGCTTCGTCTACAATGTCTACCACTCCACGACGGACCTGATGCTGGATATTGGACATAGCCTGGTTGGCTTCATGCTCGGTGCGGCTGTGTTGTCCTTTTTCGAATAGATCGAAACGAAAGAGCCCCGGACACCCAAAGAGGGCAGATCCGGGGCAGGGATATGCCGTAGCGCTGGGTGTAGCGTCTCCGGCCAGAGAGATGGTTCGAATTAGCTGTTGAGCGCATCCATCGGTACGATGCGGACATCAACTCGGCGCGCCACAGGCGGCGTTCCTAACTCCGTGAGTGGTGCCATCTGGATGGCATTCACTGGGATCATATGGTCAGGCTTGGCAATCTCGGAGCTTACCAGAGCCGCAAGCACTGATGTTGCCCTTGCCGCTGACAATTGATCTGCTTCGGTCAATGTTTCGCCGTCCGCTGAGACCACGCTCGCACTGATCTGTGCGATGCTGCAGGCTGATATTTCCTTTGCTTCTGCGACGACAGCGCGTTCAGCAGCTTCAGACAATGTTGTTTCCTGCGGCGCAAAATAGACAGAGAATTCAGCGATGTCGCATGGAGCACCTGATGTCGTAACTTCAGCGTGCGCTGCACTCGCCAATAGTGCTACACCTGCGATAAATCCTGATCGATATCCCATCATTTTTCTGTCTCCCATTCCATTCCTTGATGAGTTCAAGATGGCGATATAATGGGGCGAAAAGGTGCGTTTCTCTCGATGAATGGGGCAGTTGAGGGGTCTTCTTTGGAATATTCGCCTGTGACGATTGGTACACAGCCGCAACTAGCCATCGACGCCCTGCGGGCATTTCGCTAAAGGGGCAAATTGTTATCCATTTAGATTCTCAAAAGCCGGGGCAGTCAGCGTTGGACAGAAAAATTGTTATTGTTGGTGTCGGTGGCACGCTACGAGAAGGCTCATCCACCGAGCGGGCGGTTAGCGATGTGCTGCGCCACGCCGAAACCCTTGGTGCTGAAACGCAAATGGTGGCCGGGCCAGCGCTTGCGATGCCCTTTTATTCCACGGAAACCGACGACAGAACCGAGGAAGCGAAGACGCTGGTTGACGCGCTGCGACGTGCAGATGGCGTGGTGATTGGATCGCCTGGCTATCATGGCGGTGTGTCGGGTCTATTGAAGAACGCCTTGGATTACGTCGAGGACCTCAGATGTGATGAGCGTCCCTATCTTGATGGCCGTGCCGTCGGTCTTATTGCGTCAGCTGCAGGTGAACAGGCAGCGATGACCACGCTCGGAATGCTTCGCGATATCACCCATGCCCTGCGTGGTGTTCCCACGCCATATGGATGTGTTTTCAACAGTGCTGACAAATCTCAACAGCGCTTGGATGATACAGCCGACAAACTCAAGATTGTCGGTGAGCAGGTCTATACAATCGCCGCAGCCCTCTCTGCACTTCGCGGTGGGTGACCATCTGCTCGCGATACAGTGACTTTACCTTCACGACATATTTGGTCTGATATACAAAAAAATAGAAACAAACTCGAAGCTTGGCTTGGTCGTCAGTTATGGCACGGTCGCGCTTAGCAGTTCGGAGTGAGGAATAATGTCATGGCCGCCTTACCGGAACAACGCATTAGTATCCTGACGCTAGGCGTTAGTGATGTGCAGGTATCTCGTGGGTTCTACGAGAACGTCCTCGGGCTCGTTCCTTTCATGACCGACAATATCATTATGTACAATCTTGGCGGGCTGGCCCTTGGAATCTGGGAGCGCAGCAAGCTACACGAAGATGTCGGTTTGATGGGAAACACCTGCCCACCTGGCATCTGTCCAAACTTTGCTATCGCCTACAATGCACGTTCGGAAGCCGAGGTGGATGCCATCTTTCAGAAGCTGCAAGCGGCTGACGTTGATATCAGCAAACAGCCTCATAAGGCCCCCTGGGGCGGTTACTCCGGTTACTTTCTCGATCCGGACGGCAATGCCTGGGAGGTCGTTTATAATCCGTTCTGGCCGATCAAAGATGATGGCCGGCTTGTCCTGCCCGAGCCCGAGACTGTATAGCCGTCGAACCAACAAATAGGCGAAAACTCGCTGATCGAGAGTGTTGGCGGACTCGCGACGAGCCGATTCCAAAGCAATTCCAGAAAGCGCTGCCATGACCGTCCCACCTATTTTTTGGTTAGACGAGATCGACAGCACTAATGAAGAAGCCAAGCGTCGTGCCTCGATTGAGGGCTTTTCCGATCAATGGATTGCGGCGCGCTTACAAACAGCAGGCCGAGGGCGGCTTGGCCGGGATTGGAAATCACCCACGGGGAATCTGTTTGCAACGGTCCTGTTGCGTTGGGGTCGAACTATTAGCGAGGCGACACGCATCCCTTTTGCAACGGCGCTCGCTGTCGCGGATGTCGCGGAACGGTTTGCGCCTGGTTGTGGTGTAAAGCTGAAGTGGCCGAACGATGTTCGGGTCGACCGCGCCAAGATTTCTGGCATTCTCGTGGAGTCCGGTGAGACGCCGTCAGGGCGATGGCTGGCGGTTGGGATCGGTATCAACGTGGCTGAAGTGCCTGAAAATGTCGGGCAGTCGGCCACGTGTCTGGCATATCTCATGGGACAATCCATTGCAGCCGATGTCGTCCTCGAAGCGCTCGCGGAACGCTTTTCGGTTAGGTTGGACCAGGCGCTTGATACGTTTGATCTCACCCGCCGCGATTGGCTTGAGCGCGGTGAGGGGCTGAATGAGGAGATCAGCGTGACAGTTGATGGCAATGCGATATTCGGCGTTTTTGAGGGGTTAGGAGACGATGGTGCGCTGTTGTTGCGTTTGCAGAACGGTGAATTGCGCACCATAAGGGCGGGCGATGTGGAATTGATCCGGGAAGAAAGCTAGCCAGACATGTTGCTTGCCATTGATGTGGGGAACACGAACAGCCTGTTCGCTCTCCAGAAAGAAGATGAATGGGTTGCCCAGTGGCGTATCGGAACCGATGCGACACGGACCGCTGACGATTATGCTGTCTGGCTCCACCAACTGTTCCATATGAACAACATGACCTTTGAGGATATTCGCGGCTGCATTGTCTCCAGCGTTGTGCCGCAGGCGATCTTCAATTTCCGTAATCTTGGTCGGCGTTATCTAGGTGTGGATCCGATGATTATCGGCGATCCAAACGTGGAACTTGGCGTGCCCGTACGTATTCGACGTCCTGAGCAGGCCGGCGCAGACAGGTTGGTCAACGCCGTGGGAGCCCATTCGGCCCACGAAGGGCCCCTGATCGTTGTTGATAGTGGAACCGCGACGACCTTCGATGTTCTCGGCCCCGATGGCGGGTTTGAGGGCGGTATCATTTGCCCAGGGATCAACCTCTCTATGCGGGCGCTTCACGACGCTGCAGCGCAGCTTCCACGGATCGCGATCCAGCGCCCGGAGCAGGTGATCGGTCAGGATACGCTGGGTGCCATGCAGTCTGGCGTATTCTGGGGGTATATTGGGCTCATTGATGGCCTTATCCGCCGCATCAGGGACGAGTCAGATTGGAAACTAACAACCGTAGCGACCGGCGGAATTGCGTCTCTTTTTGAGGGCGCTAGCGACGAAATCGACGTATACGACCCAGACGTCACCATTCGCGGTCTGCTCGACATCTATAATCGTAACAATCACAAGACTGACGCTTAATGAGCCGCGACGAACTGGTTTTTCTGCCGCTTGGCGGCTGCGAAGAGATTGGCATGAATCTCAACGCCTATGGATTCGGCCCGCCTGAGGAGCGGCGCTGGATCCTGGCCGACCTCGGCGTGACATTTGGAGACGATACGACCCCCGGCATCGACGTCATCTGCGCCGACCCTGCCTATCTCGAAGGCGAGCAAATTGACGCGATCATCCTCACCCACGCCCATGAGGACCATATCGGCGCAGCTGGTCTGCTCTGGCCTCGTTTTAAGGCTCCCCTGTATGCAACGCCGTTTACCGCTGAGCTCGCCCGCGCCAAGCTGATTGAGCGCGGTGTCGACGAAGACCACTTGAAGACGATCGCACCGGGTGCGCGCATCGAGATCGGTCCGTTCAGTATCGAATTTATTCCGATGACTCACTCCATACCGGAGATGCAGGGCCTGGCGATCCGAACACCTCTCGGAACCGTCCTCCATACCGGCGACTGGAAAATCGATCCCGATCCACAGCTCGGCGACGATATCGCGATCTCCAAACTCGAAGCGCTTGGCGATGAAGGTGTCCTCGCCATGGTGTGCGATTCGACGAATGTCTTCGAGGAGGGTGAAGCAGGGTCCGAAGCCACGGTTCGTAGAGCGTTGATGGATTTGATCGCGAAACAAACTGGCAAGGTCGCCGTCACGACGTTCGCGTCTAATGTGGCGCGAGTGGAATCGATCATCCTTGCGGCGGAAGAGGCAGGTCGGCACGTCTGCCTTGTTGGCCGGTCCATGCATAAGGTCACCAACGCCGCCAAAGTCGCTGGCATGCTTCAGGGCGTCAGAGACTTTGTCGATGAGGAAGAAGCAGGCTTTCTGCCGCCGGATAAGGTTCTCTACGTTTGCACAGGCAGTCAGGGCGAGCCTCGAGCAGCACTCGGGCGGATCGCGCGCGACGACCATCGCCACGTCACACTCGGTGCAGACGATACAGTAATCTTCTCTTCACGGACGATCCCCGGTAATGAGGCCGGCATTTACAGTATGCAGAACCAGCTGGCAGATCGCGGTGTGAACATCATCACGCCGAATATGTTGGCGGATCCAATCCATGTCTCTGGCCATCCGTGTCGAGACGAGCTACGCCGCATGTATCAGTGGATACGCCCACAGATCTCTGTTCCAGTGCATGGTGAACGCCGCCACACGCTTGAGCATGCCAAATATGCGCTCAGCCTCCAGGTGCCGGAAGCTGTTAGCCCGCGCAATGGCGATATGGTTCGCCTCGCGCCCGGAGAGCCTGAGATCATCGATAGCGTGCCCTCTGGCCGCTTGCACCTGGATGGCGATATCCTTGTGCCCGCCGATGCCGAAGGCTTGCGGGAGCGCAAGCAGATGGCCTGGCGCGGAATGGTGTCGGTCTCCGTTGCCATCAACGAAGACGGCGAAGCGGTCGACGGCCCAATCTGTTCAGCGCGAGGCTTCTCTGCGCCAGACGGCAGCCTGGATGACGGCCTTCTGGATACGCTCGACGACGCGGTGGAGCGGGCCTTTGACAAGATGAAGCGTCGCGCGCGCCTGAATGACGAAGACGTCGACAAGATGCTTGCTCGCGCCGTTCGCCGAACCTGCGAAACCGCCGTTCGGCGCAAACCGATTGTGGATGTGCTCATCCTTCGGGTGTGAACAACGATAGAGGAGATTAGATATGCAGATTGGACCGCTAAATCACGTCGGTGTTGCTGTTCCGTCCATCAACGAGGCGATCGACACCTATAAAACGCTCTATGGCGCTACGGACATTACCGAGCCGTTTGATATGCCGGCGCAGGGCGTGAAGGTCTGTTTCGTCAATCTTCCGAACAGCCAGATCGAACTGATCGAGCCCTTGAATGAAGAGTCGCCAATCTGGAATTTCATTCAGAAGAACCCAAAGGGCGGGCAACACCATGTCTGCTTCGAAGTGCCCGATATCAATGACGCCGTCACTGCCATGAAAGACCGTGGGGCAACCGTTCTTGGTGAGCCGCGCATCGGAGCCCACGGCACGCCAATCGTGTTCGTTCACCCAAAGAACTCTAACGGCGTTCTTGTCGAGCTGATGGAAACTCCGAAGGGCGATCACTAGGTGAACATCCCACAGATCATCATCGTATTCTTTGTTTCGTGGTGGCTCGTTTTTCTGCCTGCCCTATCGATTGGCGTGCAGGGGCAACATGAAAGCGAGGAGGGCGTGGTCGATGGCACCGAAGCAGGCGCACCGGTCGCGCCAATGCTCTTGAAAAAGGCGCTCTGGGCGACGATCGGCGCAGTGGTGATCACCATCGCCGCTATGATCGTCATCCCTATGCTTGCACCCTAAGCCCAGCTGGGGCTAGAGCTTCATAATAGTCTGGAAACAAAGGATTTGCCGCTCCATGCGCTTGTCTCAATTCTTCCTGCCGGTCACTAAGGACGCACCGGCGAATGCTGAAATAGCTTCGCACCAGTTGATGCTGCGGGCTGGCATGATCCGCCAGGCTGGTGCCGGCATTTATTCGTGGCTACCGCTCGGCTTCCGGGTCTTGAAGAAGATCGAGCAGATTGTCCGCGAGGAGATGGACCGGGCAGGGGCTGTGGAAATGCTTATGCCGACGCTGCAGCAGGCCGATCTCTGGCGAGAGTCAGACCGTTACGACGCCTACGGCCCAGAAATGCTCCGCATCACCGACCGGCAAGACCGCGAAATGCTTTATGGTCCCACAAACGAGGAAATGATCACAGAGATCTTCCGGGCCTATGTGAAGTCCTACAAGCAGCTTCCGATGAATCTCTATCACCAGCAGTGGAAGTTCCGAGACGAGATCCGCCCTCGCTTTGGCGTCATGCGCGGCCGCGAGTTCTATATGAAGGACGCTTACTCCTTCGACCTAGATGAAGCTGGTGCCCGCATCTCCTACCAGAAGATGTTTGCCGCCTATCTAAATACGTTCAATCGTTTGGGCGTGACGGCGATCCCCATGCAGGCGGACCCCGGACCCATCGGTGGCGATCTCAGCCATGAATTCCTAGTCCTTGCTGAAAGCGGCGAGAGCGCCGTCTTCTGCGACAAGGCCGTCCTCGATGTGCCGCCACCCGGTGCGGACTTCGACTTCGCTGACCTTAGTGCCCTCGCCGAAGAGATGGAAAAGCGTACGAAATACTACGCGGCCACAGATGAGAAGCACGATGAGGCTGCCTATGCTGAGGTGCCGGAGGAGCGGCGCGTATCTGCCCGCGGCATCGAAGTCGGCCATATCTTCTATTTCGGCACAAAATACTCGGGCTCCATGGGGGCAAATGTTCAGAACGCAGATGGTGATCTCGTGCCGATCCATGGCGGATCTTACGGCATCGGCGTCTCCCGACTTGTCGGTGCAATCATCGAAGCTCGTCATGACGAGAACGGGATAAAATGGCCCGCAAGCGTCGCTCCATTCGACGCTGCGCTGATCTCCATGCGGCCGGGTGACGAGGCCGTCGCCTCGGCTTGCGACGCCGCCTATGGAGAGATGCAAGCTGCCGGGATTGACGTGCTCTACGATGAAACCGACGAACGAGCAGGCGCGAAATTTGGCCGCGCGGATCTCATCGGATTGCCATGGCAGGTCATAATCGGGCCAAAATCCCTTGAAAAAGGAGTGGTTGAGCTAAAACAGCGCGCCACAGGGGACCGCGAAGACATGCCACTTGCTGATGCCATCGCGAAGATGAGGGCCTGATTTGACGGATACGTCGACCATAGCCAGCCGTCCGTTTGGGCGGTTCGAGCGGTCGCTTTCCTGGCGCTATTTACGTGCTCGGCGGGAACATGGTGGCGCATCGCTGATTTCCATCATTTCATTCGTTGGCATCGCGCTCGCCGTAGCGGCGCTCATTGTGACCATGTCGATCATGGGTGGTTTCCGCACAACATTGATCAATGCCCTCGTCGGCGGTGAGGAGCATATCGCTGTCTATATTGGCGAGCGCGCCACCGAAGAAGGGGCTCTCGATTTCGCGGAGATTGTGCGTGGAATTGATGGTGTGCGCACTGTCGCCCCGAGCCTCCAGGCTGAAGTTCTGGTTGAAGGCTATGGCGCGACGACTGGCGCGCGCGTGCGGGGTGTCCGACCGGAAGACCTCGCGAACTATCCTGCCCTCGATCTGGAATCTTTCACCGGATATGGCGAGGGGCGAAACGGCGGCAACACCGTGCTTGTTGGCAAATATCTCGCTCGGCGGCTCGGCCTGATCAAAGGAAGCCCTATCGTTATCTTTGGTCCAAAGGGGGCGGCAACTCCCTTCGGCAGCGCGCCCGGTCGAAAGAAGGAATACGTCGTCGGCGGCCTCATCGACACTGGCAGCGTCGATCTCGACAATCTCTACATCTTTATGCCGTTCGAACAGGCGCAGCTCTTTTTTAATGAACGGGATCAGGTCCAACGCCTCGATGTCCGCATCGACGATATCTACCAGTCGCCGGAGATCATGCAGAAGATATTCCCACTTCGAACGGGCCCATTCGGTATGGATGACTGGCAGCAGCGCAATGGCAGCTATCTCGGCGCGCTAGGCACAGAACGCGGCCTGATGCGCATCATAATGCTGATCCTCATCACGATCACCTCGCTCAACATCATCACCGGCGTCGTGATGCTCGTGAAAAACAAAACCCGCGACATTGCGATCCTTCGCACCATCGGCGCGGGGCGAAATGCGATCATGCGCGTCTTCGTAATGATAGGCGCAACGCTAGGCTTTGCTGGCGCCGTCACCGGGCTCCTGCTTGGTGTCCTCATCGTTTTGAACATCGACGCCGTAGAAGCCTTTCTCGATTTTGCCACGGGTACGACGCTGTTCCCAGCCGATGTGTACAAACTCGACGGCCTGCCGGCTGAGCTCGACTGGCGCGAAGCTATCTTCACGACGCTCTGGGCGGTTGCGATGTCGATCCTCGTCACGATTTGGCCCGCCCGTGCTGCGGCCCGGATGGACCCAGTCGAAGCGCTGAGGTTCGAGTGATGACGACAGTGCTTGATCTCAAAGACGTAGTGCGGACCTACAAATCGGGCGCAGGCGAACTCGAAGTGCTCCGCGGGGCAAGCCTCAGCTTGTCTGCGGGCGAGCTTGTCGGGCTTGTCGGTCCCTCCGGATCCGGAAAGTCCACTCTCCTCCATACTGCTGGGCTTCTTGAGAAACCGGATGGTGGTTCCGTCCTCCTCGAAGGCGAGAACTGTCTGAAACTCTCCGATCGTCAACTAACCGCGCGCCGCCGGCACAAGCTCGGCTTCATCTACCAGTTCCATCATCTGCTTCCCGAATTCAGCGCCGAAGACAATATCGCTATGCCGCTGATGATTGCCGGAGCAAGTAAAGGGGATGCGAAATCGAAAGCGCGTTCGCTCCTCGACGAGATGGGTCTTGCCGATCGCGGCCATCACCAGCCGGGTCAGCTCTCTGGCGGTGAGCAGCAGCGCGTCGCCATAGCCCGCGCCCTCGCTAATGATCCGCGCCTTGTCATCGCCGACGAACCAACCGGCAATCTCGATCCCGGCACGACCGAACGCGTCTTCGGCACACTGATCAAGATGGCGCGCCAGGAAGGTGCTGCTGTCCTCATCGCGACGCACAATATGGCGCTCACCAAACATATGGACCGCGTGCTGACGCTGGAAGAGGGCCGGCTTGTCGACTTTGCCGGACAATCATAGCGCTCATTTTCCAGGAAAGGCTGCTGGTCTAAGATGCGATGGCGTGCGCGTGTTAAGCCACGACAAGACGGTCTCCGTGTAAGAAAATTGCCATTGCCCATAATGCGAAGCACGGTTTATGGGATCGTCAGAGGAGCCACTTAGCATGCGCCAGAATCTTCAAAACCGCCGCCAGTTCCTGACCGCAACAGGAACAGCATTTGCGGCGTTGATAGCCAGCGGGTGTGTCGCTCGAGAACCGCTTTCCGGCAGCACCGATAGAAATTTTTCGGGCTACGGCCCTCTACGCCCTGATCCCGAGGGGCTTCTTGATTTGCCAGAAGGGTTCTCGTACCGGCTGATCTCCAGTCTTGGCGACGCCATGACCGATGGCGGCACGGTTCCTGATAACGCTGATGGCATGGGATGCTTCGATTTCGGCAACGGCGAAATTGCCCTCGTGCGCAATCATGAGCTTATTCCTACCGACGACACTGGCGGTGCAATCGCACACGGTTATGGCACGCATAACGGTCAGATTGTGCCTGGTGGAACGACCAATATCGTCCTCGATGCGCGCACACTGGAAGTCAAACGACAGTTTCGCTCGCTCGGGGGCACCATCCGCAATTGTTCTGGAGGGGTAACCCCTTGGGGCAGCTGGTTGTCCTGTGAAGAAGCGCCGACGGGTCCGGGGCAACGATATGGAGAGGGGCTCTCCGTCAATCATGGCTGGGTGTTCGAGGTCCCCGCCAATGCTGACGGACTGGTCCCGGCAGTTCCTCTGAGGGCGATGGGACGTTTCAATCATGAAGCCGCCTGTGTCGACCCTGAAACAGGCTATGTATATCTAACCGAAGACCGCGACGAAGGGGTGCTTTATCGGTTCCTCCCCAGCGTGCCCGGACAGCTTACGGCCGGCGGGACGCTCCAGGCTATGGTAATCGACCGTGTATCTGACACACGTAATTGGACTGTGAGCACGATGCAGGTTCGGCAGATGCACGATGTGCGCTGGGTCGATCTTGATGATGTCGAAGCCCCCAAGGACGATTTACGCCAGCGCGCAGCGGCTAAGGGTGCCGCTCTTATTGCGCGGGGTGAAGGGATCCATATGGGAGACGATGATCTCTTCTTTTGCTCGACAAGTGGTGGGGCTGCGGAGCTCGGTCAGATTTTTCGGTTAGTGCCGGGCCGGAACGCGAGCCCTGACCAAGTTGAACTGTTTTTTGAGAGCGAAAGCGCAGACCAGTTCGATTATGGCGACAATCTCTGCGTTTCGCCGAACGGCCATCTCATTGTGTGTGAAGACCAATACACTGAAATTGTAGACAATCATCTTCGCGGGATTACGCCTGACGGAGATCCGTATGCGCTTGGTCGTTTGACCGTTCAAACCGAACTGGCAGGTGCTTGCTTTTCCCCGGACGGCAAGTGGCTTTTTGTCAATGCATATGCGCCGACGCGAACATTGGCGATAACCGGTCCCTGGGCTACTTGAACACGCTGCAAATTCGATCCCCGGCAAGGCTTTGTCCCCATGGCGAGACCAGGGCAGGGACGCGGTTTACGGCCCTGATGGGTGATCTATCCCCATAAAACACCCACCGCGCCAAAAGTGGGCGTCATTTTGAGGGTCAGAGCCAGGCGGCAAACGCCGCGACGACATTGTTCGTTTTGGCGATTTGTCCTCCCCTAAAGTTCGTTGCACTTGCCAATCTATCTCCAGAAAATTGTTGGGGTTTATCCCCGCTACAACTCTCTCATTCGAAGAGGGGTCCCGGCTCGATAAGGGTGATGCGGTGCTCGCCGCTTTCGAGGGGGCCTGCAATCGCAATGATACCGTTCGGGTAGTTGCCAAAACGGACATCTGTGAGCGCAGCGATTGTCACGGGCTCTTTGCTTGCTTTCACCGTTATTCCGTCTTGGATCGTGACCGGTTTGCCGATGGACTCAAGCGTCGATTTCGCAATAATTTCGCCGGATGGTGTGAACTGAAGAAAGCTGCGCTGTTCACCCTTTCTCAGGAAGACAGTCTCTTCTCGATGCCATTCATTGTAATCGCATTCAATGTATGGGCGCGTAACAGTGATGGCTGGCGCAGGCCGAATGTCGAACTGCTCGTCTTCGGTAACAACAATTCGACCGTAGGCATTTACATCAGCGCTATCTGTTGTCGGGTCGATCACCGCAACGATAGAAAACAGCGCGCCGTCGTCCGGTGTCTCCGAAACACACAACCCCATAGCTTCGTCGAGATTTTCGTCTGAATTGATAAGAATTGGGGCCTGGAGCGCGGAGTTGAAAACGACAATCTGCGGCGTTCCGTTATTATCGATGGCGGGAAAAACCGTGAGCGCGTCTTCGCCAAACGTCTGCTCAGCGCCGGATGTGATGAGCGAAACATCAAGCGGAGCCGGTGCCGTCAGCCTTTCGGCATTGAGGTCAAAGACCTGAGCTGTCCCGTCTTCGAAAAGCGCCAGCATGATCGGGGCACTGCCGCCTGCAAAGGCGATATCCGTCACAGGTGCGTGGAGCGGTTCCGTATTCCAAACCGCAGGTAAAACTACAGTGTTTTCAGAGGTTTCCGGTGTTTGAGGCGGTTGGTTATCCACAGGTGACGTTGCGGTCTCGTCCTCGCCACCTGAACATGCGGCGAGAAATATCACTGCAGCGGCAAACCCCGCGTTGACAACAGGGCTGCCGGGCCGTAAACGCACGCGCTTGAACGTCATCTGAAAAACTCCTGAAAGAGAGAGGCTCTCGCTGGCCTCCGGAAGAAATTACGGCAATGAAAAGTACTTTGCTAAAACCTGCCGATGTTGAGCCCAAATGGGTGGTCATTGACGCTGAAGACGCCGTCGTGGGTCGTCTTGCGTCTTACATTGCGAAGCGCCTCCGCGGCAAGCATCGCGCTGACTACACTCCTCATGTTGATTGTGGCGACTTCGTTGTGGTTGTGAACGCTGAGAAAGTGGCCTTCACGGGCTCGAAGCGCACCGACAAGGTGTACTACCGCCATACCGGCCATCCGGGCGGTATTAAGTCCACCACCGCTGAGAAGGTGCTTGACGGTCGTTTCCCCGAGCGCGCGCTGTCGCTGGCTGTGAAACGTATGCTCCCGAAAGAGAGCCCTCTGGCGCGTAAGCAATTCTCGAAGCTACGTATTTATGCTGGCCCTGATCACCCTCATGAGGCGCAGAGCCCTGAAAGCATTGACTTTAAATCCATGAATTCGAAAAATCAGAAGGCGGCCTAATCGATGTCTGATACCGATACCGCACAATCCCTGGAAGATCTCGGCAAACTGGAAGGTCAGGACGGCGAAACCGTTGTTGCACCAGTAATTACGGCTGAGCCGAAAATCGATCAGTATGGTCGCGCATACGGCACAGGTCGCCGCAAGTCTGCAATTGCTCGCGTCTGGATCAAGCCTGGCTCTGGCAAGATCACGATCAACGGCAAGGATCAGGAGCAGTACTTTGCGCGTCCGGTGCTTCGCATGGTGATCGCACAGCCACTTATCGAAGCTGGCCGGGAAACAGAATTTGACGTCATCTGTACCGTAAAAGGTTCCGGCCTCTCCGGTCAGGCTGGTGCGGTTCGCCACGGGATTACACGTGCTCTGGTGGCTTATGAGCCCGCGCTGCGCACGGTTCTAAAACCACACGGCTTCCTGACACGGGATCCGCGCGTGGTGGAACGTAAGAAGTATGGCCGTGCGAAAGCGCGTCGTAGCTTCCAGTTCTCCAAGCGCTAGTATTTACGAGCAAATTCAATCTTTTAAGTGGGCGCTTCGGATACGGAGCGCCCGTTTTGCATTTGGGAGTGACTCATGAAGCCCACAGTCTTCATCGATGGAGAGGCCGGAACTACCGGCTTGCAGATCCGCGACCGGCTGGCTGGACGCAACGACATCGAATTGCTTTCGATTGATCCCGACAAGCGCAAGGATGCTGATGCTCGTGCGCAGCTCTTGAACGAGGCCGATGTCGCAATCCTGTGCCTGCCGGATGATGCCGCGCGCGAAGCCGTTGAACTGGTCGCCAATCCTGAGACCGTCATCATTGATGCCTCCAGCGCGCATCGAACCGCTGAGGGGTGGACCTATGGCTTTCCGGAGATGGCCGCTGAACAGCGGGGCAAGATCAAAGCGTCAAAGCGAATTTCAAATCCTGGCTGCTACCCGACGGGCTTCATTGCGCTAGTGCGGCCATTGGTTGAGGCGGGAATCGTACCTGCAGACTATCCTGTAACAGTGAATGCGATCTCCGGATATTCCGGTGGCGGACGGTCCCTGATCGAGGAGTTCGAAGGCGAGGGCGGTGATCCGTACAGGGCTTACGCGCTCGGTCAGAGGCACAAACATATGCCCGAGATGCAAGTGCATACCGGGCTCGCCCGCAAACCGCTGTTCACGCCAGCGGTAGGGTACTATGCGCAAGGGATGATCGTGGAGGTGCCTCTGGCGCTGTGGTCGCTGCCCGGAGACGATCTGCATGAAGACATCTGTGATAAACTGAGAGCGCGTTACAGCGATCGAGGCTTTGTTCGTGTTCACGCTATATACCAAAGTGTCAGATTGAAGGATCTAGAGCCACAAGAGCGAAACGGCACGAACATGCTCGACCTTTTCGTCTTCGGAAATGACGAGCAAGCCCGACTGATCGCCCGCTATGACAATCTTGGCAAAGGTGCCTCCGGAGCCGCCGTGCAGAACATGAACATCGTGCTCGGCTTTGACGAAGCGACCGGGCTTTAGTCCAGCAGTCCGCGCTCTTCACGAATGTCCTTCAGCCGGCGTTTTACATAGCTGCCGGGTGCATTACCAAGGCTAACATCTTCTGGCATACGGGCGTCAATTCGCTTGCCGGACTGTTTGCGGAGCCAGGTCAGCCAGGTTGGCCACCACGATCCGGCGCGCTCTTCTGCCCCCTCAATCCATTCGTCAGCCGTCGACGCAAGATCGGGATTTGTCCAATGTTGATATTTTTTGGCGTCGGGGTGGTTCACCACTCCGGCGATGTGACCAGACCCAGCCAGACAAAAAGTTGATGGACCGCTGAAAGACTTCGATGTTCTGTACACAGACTCGTACGGACAGATATGATCGTCCCGGCTTGCCTGGACGAAGACAGGAATTTCGATGTCCTGAACATCAACGCGGTCGCCGAGTACTTTCAGATTTCCGCGCGCAAGGGCATTTCGGCCATAGAGTTTCTTGATATATGTCTTGTGGACGCGCTTCGGAATATTGGTCTGGTCAGCATTCCAATAGAGCAAGTCAAACGGTTTCGGTTTTTTGCCCAGCATGTAGTTGTCGACGACATACCGCCAGACCAGATCGACGGGGCGAAGCCAATTGAATGTTTCGCCCATCACTTCGCCCGGCATGATCCCCTTATTTTTTTCGATAAGTTGATCAATACGCTCCACACCATCATCGTCCGTGAAGATCAGGAGATCACCTGCCAACTCGAAATCCATCTGGGAGGCGAAGTAAGTGGCCGATCGCACACGTTTATCCCCGTGCTGGGCCATGTGGGCGAGTGCAGATGTCAGCAGTGTTCCGCCGATGCAGTATCCAACAGTATTCAGGTTTTTGACATTGGCGGCGTCGGTAGCAGCTTCGACAGCCGCATAAACGCCCTGTTCGACATAATCGTCCCACCGATAGTCCTTAGTCGCATCGTCGGCAGAGCGCCAAGAGACGACGAAGACGGTAATTCCTTTGTCGCGTAGCCAGCGGATCATCGAGTTTTCCTCGCGCAGATCGAGGATATAGAATTTGTTGATCCACGGTGGGAAGATCAGTAGCGGTCGTTTGTATACGGTCTCGGTCGTAGGCTCGTATTGAATGAGTTCGATAAGATCGTTCCGGAAGACAACTTTCCCGGGCGCTGTCGCGATGTTCTCCCCGAGCTTGAAGGGTGTTTCGTCGGTTTGGCTTATCGCAAATCTATCTGTGCTAGAGCTGACATCAGCGCGAGCTTGTCGGAGGCCGTCCAGTACCGATGCGCCGCCTGTCTTGAGCATTGTTTTCAGAACTTGCGGATTTGTTGCGAAGAAGTTCGTTGGTGCGAACGCATCCACAGTTTGTTGCGCGTAGAAACGCGCTTTACGTTTATCGGCGACGGGCAAGCCCGAGGCGTCGTTGATGAGCGACATCATCCATTTGGTGTTGAGTTCGTAGGATCGCCGCATCGCGTCGAAGATGGGATTGGTTGACCATTCCGGATCCGAAAACCGGCGATCGTGGCCATTGGCTTGCGACGGGCGTCGAAGCATCACGTCCGTCCACGTGGTCATCAATCCTTGCCAGAGTTCCATATTGGCCTGCATGACCTGCATCGGATTCATTGCCAGCGACTGGCCAACTCTCATGAAACTTTGTGATAATTCTACTGGATCGTGCTGAGGTTGGCTCGGGTTCGACGCCCCCATCAGCATCATGTCGGTCAACAAGCCCTGGCTCTCCTGAGTCGCTTCGACCAGGGTTGCCATCAGCTTTTGCAGATCCTGCGGTTTCTGCTGCGAAAGAAGGTCTTGCAAGCTTTCGCTCGCCTCACTCTTGCCAGATTGGGTCGTCTTGCTAGCCATCACGCCTGTTTGTTCTCGATTTGTAGACTTTTCCCATTTAGTACAAAAGTATAAGCAAATTATGCTCATTAAGGAAAAAATCTCAATGATCATGCGGATATGGCCCGCTTTTTTGCTCTTGAGCGGATGTGCGTCGCTAAACGACGTTGTCGGCGGCATTGGCAACGCTCCGGATTGGTTCCGCGAGCGACGGGTTGAAATTCGTGGAGAGGGTTATCCGCTTCTGAGGGAAGTGCCGGTCGTGAACGATACTAATGCAGGGTTTCAGCGAATGGAGGAGACGAGTGTCACGGCGGAGATCGCCAGGCTCTACCTGGAAGACCACCCCCGAGCTGAACTTTCGATCCAGACACCTGAAGACATTCTCGCGCCTTTTGAACCTATGCGTGCTGAACTCCCTGATATCGAGCCGTCCCCCGATGAGATTATCTCGGCGGAAGAGCTCGAATCATTGCTTAGTCAACTCGTTCCACCCCCACCAAGGTAGATGCCGGATAAAATATGTCAGGAGAATTCTACAAGATCAGGCGGTTACCACCTTACGTATTCGAACAGGTGAACCGAAAGGCTGCAGCTCTTCGGGCTGAACAAGCGGACATTATAAATTTGTCCATGGGCAATCCGGACCTTCCGACGCCACCTCACATCGTTGAGAAGCTGGTTGAGACTGCAAGAAAACCCAACGTGCACGGATATTCCGCATCGCGCGGTATTCCTGGACTTCGGCGTGCTGTCCGCGATTACTATGATCGGCGTTTCGATGTGCCTCTTGATATGGATCGGGAAGTTATCGTTACGCTAGGATCCAAGGAGGGTTTTGCGAACCTCGCACAGGCAATAAGCGCACCTGGCGATATTATCCTTGCGCCGGATCCTTCCTATCCCTTGCACCATTTCGGCTTTGTTATTGCTGGAGCCTCTATCAAGGCTGTTCCGGCCGAAACGCCAGAGGCATATCTGTCTAATCTCTCGCACGCGATCAAATACTGTAACCCAGCTCCGACGGCCATGGTGCTTTGTTATCCATCAAATCCGACGGCGCAGGTCTGCGATCTCGATTTCTATCGAGATGCTGTTGCCTTTGCTCGCAAGCACGATCTCATCATTCTTTCGGACCTTGCTTACAATGAGATCTATTTTGAAGAGCCGACCCCCTCTATTCTGCAGGTTGAGGGCGCGAAGGACATCGCTGTCGAATTCACGACTATGTCGAAAACGTTCTCGATGGCAGGCTGGCGGATTGGGTTTGTCGCTGGAAATGAGCGATTGATCTCCGCCCTAGCAAGAGTGAAATCCTATCTGGACTACGGCGCTTACACGCCCATTCAAGTCGCCGCGTGCGAAGCTCTGAATGGACCGCAGGCGTGCGTGGACGAGGCTCGCGAGATCTATCGCGTTCGGCGTGATACGCTAGTGGAAAGCTTCGCCCGAGCAGGTTGGGTGGTTCCAAGCCCCGAGGCTTCGATGTTTGCTTGGGCTCCGATCCCCGAAGCTCTTCAGCACCTGGGTAGCCTCGAGTTCTCGCTACAGCTTATCAACGAAGCCCATGTGGCTGTTGCACCGGGTGCTGGCTTTGGAGAAAATGGCGACGGTCATGTTCGTATCGCCCTTGTCGAAAACGAGCAGCGCATCCGTCAGGCCGCAAGAAATGTACGGCGCTTTCTGAACGCCCGTGGTATTGGCCAAAACGAGCCCGTTGCCGCAGCCTAGGCGATTAATCTTATAAACTTGTTTGGAACAAAGGGGGACGCGCCTTGAAGGCATTGAATTTGGGCATTGCTGGGCTTGGAAATGTCGGATGCGGCCTGATTGATCTGGTCAACAGACAGTCGGATTTGCGGTTACCGGGCCACGTTGAAATCGCGGGTGTTACCGCGCGGAGTAGGTCGCGTAATCGGTCAGTGCCTATTGACCACTATACGTGGTTCGACAGTGCTGAAGCATTGGCAGAAGATCCGGGAGTCGATGTTTTCGTCGAGTTGATGGGGGGATCGGACGGCCCGGCTAAGCTCTCTGTCGAAGCTGCCCTTAGGGCTGGCAAGCCAGTTGTAACAGCAAACAAGGCATTAATCGCAGAACACGGGACTGAGCTTGCTGCTTTGGCAGAGGAACAAGGGGTTGACTTGTTGTTCGAGGCGGCAGTTGCCGGCGGCGTACCAGTTGTGCGCGCCCTTCGAGACTCACTGTCAGGCATCACGGTAAATCGTGTTTCCGGTATTCTGAATGGTACTTGCAACTTCCTGACGACTGAGATGCTCGCATCAGGGCGCTCTTATGATGAGGTGCTCGCCGAAGCCCAGCGTCTTGGCTACGCCGAGGCAGATCCAACGCTCGACGTCTCTGGAACGGATGCTGCCCACAAGGCCGCTATTCTTTCTGCCATAGCTTTTTCAGCAAATGTGGACTTCTCCAAGGTGTCCATTTCGGGTGTTGATGGAATTGAGCTGCAAGATCTTGCCTTTGCCAATCGGCTCGGACTGATGGTGAAGCTCATTGCGGAGGGTGTTCGCACATCAGCTGGTGTGGTCTGCAGGGTTGAACCGAAAGCCTTGCCCCTCGATCACCCGATTGCGCAGGTCCACGGCAGTTTGAACACTGTTCGCATTGAAGGCGAACCTCTGGGCGCAATCGTCATGACTGGGCCTGGGGCTGGTGCAGGGCCAACCGCTAGTGCTGTCATGGGAGACGTGTCAAAGCTCTTCCGACCGGGTGTTAGATCAGCGTTCGGGCGGGCTGGGCATCATCGCGAAGGATCCTTTGTGGAGCCAGGTGACGATGAAAGCTCCCCATGGTTTTTGAGTGCAGCCCTCACTGACAGGTCGGGCACACTCGCTGCTTTGAGTGATGCACTCGCGAATGAGAATGTTTCTATAGACAAGCTACTTCAGGATTCTGCAGGTGATGATGGAGCTTCTCCCATCGGGATTGTAACTCACGCATGTCGTCAGAAAGAGGTGGCACAAGCTGTGAAAACACTTCAGAATCAGGAGACTTTGATCGGCACACCACGCCTGATCCGTATCGAAACAGGTCAAGATTAGGCAAAGCTGAATAGCAGGGGTTCAGATGACAGACAGACAGATTTCCGCCGCCATTGCCGACGCAATGGTTCATGTCAGCGAGCTGGCAGCCATAGCGGCATCTTCGGAAGTGGGGCGAGGCGATGAAAAGCAGGCTGATCAAGCCGCTGTAGATGCGATGCGCACAGCGCTCAACGCTGTCGATATGAAGGGTCGCATCGTTATAGGTGAGGGCGAGCGGGACGAGGCTCCTATGCTCTACATTGGAGAGGAAGTCGGGACGGGTTCGGGCCCCGAGATTGATATCGCGCTTGATCCGCTTGAGGGGACGACGCTCACAGCTAAGGCCATGCCGAATGCCCTCGCCGTGCTCGCCATTTCGCCGCGCGGTGGTCTGCTGCATTCACCGGACGTCTATATGGACAAGATCGCTGTTGGTCCCGGTTACGACCAAGGTGTCGTTAGTCTGGATGCTACGCCAGCAGAAAATATCGCCGAACTCGCAAAAGCGAAAGGCGTTGGAGTGTCCCAGATGACAGCCTGCGTGCTTGATCGGCCACGTCACGCGGAGATCATTGAAAGCCTTCGTTCTTCAGGGGCTCGGATAGCTTTGATTACGGATGGTGACGTTGCCGGGGTCATTAACACAACGGACCCGACAACGGGTATCGATCTATATGTCGGGCAAGGTGGTGCGCCAGAAGGCGTGCTGGCAGCTGCAGCGCTGAAATGCATTGGTGGGCAAATGCAGGGCCGGCTCGTCTTCCGGAACGAAGAAGAGAAAGCTCGCGCAACTCGGGTGGGGATCACCGACCTCGATCGACTTTATGATTTGAACGAGCTCGCCTCGGGCGAGACCGTTTTCTGTGCCACAGGGGTCACTAATGGCGGGCTGCTTTCCGGTGTCGATATGAACAATGGCTTCGTTGAAACCGAAACACTGGTGATGACATCGTTTGACGGGATGGTCCGCAGGGTTCGTTCAAAGAGGATTGTCGCCTAGTATCAGAGAATGACAGCACCGATTCTTTCCGAGAAGCCGCTTTCCTCGGACAACTTCCTTGATGTCTCGACCTCCTTGAGTGGTCGGCATTGGATGATGAAACCCTACGATGAGACGCTCGCCCGAAAATTGTCGGCTAAGCTAGCGGGGGATGACCTTTTGGGTCGTTTGCTGGCAGGTAGAGGTGTCGATCCTGAGGCGGTTGATGGGTTTCTCGCCCCAACACTTCGGGACACATTTCCGGATCCCTCCAGTTTTGCCGACATGGACAAAGCGGCAGAGATCATCCTGACAGCTCTGCTCGAAGGGCACCGTGTCACCGTGTTCGCTGATTATGATGTGGATGGCGGAACGGCCTCTGCAATACTGACCCGCTATTTCCGAGCCTGGGGCCGAGATCTTGGGCTTTATGTGCCAGATCGCCTGACGGAGGGCTACGGTCCTTCACCCGCAGCTTTTCAGCATTTGAAGTCCACCGGACAAGACTTGGTCATCACGGTAGACTGCGGCGCGGCTGCGCGGGAGGCACTCGAAGAAGCAGTTCGCATAGACCTTCCCGTGATCGTGCTCGATCACCATCTTATGCAGGGAGACTTGCCGCCTTGCACGGCGCTTGTGAATCCCAACCGCCCGGATTGCCCGTCTGGAGCTGGCCACCTTGCTGGCGCGGGTGTTGCCTTCGTTTTCATTGCCGCTGTTAACAGGCTGGCTCGGGAGAGAGGGGTGCACCCTGACAGCGGCGAATTACCAGATCCAATGCAATGGCTCGATCTTTGTGCACTTGGAACACTTTGCGACATGGCTCCGTTGAAGAGCTTCAATCGGGCCTTTGCCATCCAGGGGCTGAAAGTCATGGCGCAGAATAGAAATCCAGGTCTCCGAGCACTGGCGGATGTGTCGGGTATTGGAGAAATCAACTCGGTCTATCAGGCCACGTTTATGCTTGGTCCCAGGCTCAATGCGGGTGGACGGATAAGTGACCCCTGGCTAGCGGCGAAATTGTTGGCAACGGATGATCGACGCGAAGCCGTAGAAATTGCCGAACGACTTCATGCCGTGAATGACGAGCGTAAGGCTATGGAATCTCGGATTCTTGAGGCTGCGACCGTACAGGCAGAAAAGATGCTGGCGGCGCAACCGGATTTACCCGTGATTGTTGCATCGGGTGAAGGATGGCATCCGGGAGTTATCGGTATCGTTGCAGGCCGCCTGAAGGACAAATTCCATTTGCCGAGCATTGTTATCGGATGGGGCGAGGGATTGGGACCAGTTGCGAAGGGATCTGCGCGGTCAGTTGCGGGCATCAACATTGGAGAGGCTATTGCCGAGGCTGCTCGGGAGGGATTCCTGCTTTCTGGTGGCGGCCACGCGATGGCTGGGGGTTTGAGCGTTGAGCCTGATGGCATTCAGTCATTTGCGGACTGGCTGACGGTGCGTCTTAAAGGTAGCGGGCATGAACTTGAAGCTGCCAGAAGTCTAACCATTGACGCTGTGCTGGGGGCAGGCGCGGTTTCGGTAGAAACCTATCAATCGATCTCGAGGATTGGACCATTCGGTGCAGGGGCCCCTGAGCCTGTTTTTGCTATCTGTGACGCCTCGATCGTAGACTCCCGAGCGATTGGGGAAAATCACATGAAGTTCACCATTGAAGAGACGGGTCGTCGAGTGGAGTGCCTTGCGTGGCGTGCGCGAGATACTGCGTTGGGCGATGCAATCATCGCAGGTGCGTCCATGCATTTGGCTGGACGTCTGAAACTTAACGAGTGGAATGGTCGGAAAAGGGCGCAGTTCGAGGTCGCAGATGCCGCACTCGCATAGCAGGAAAGACGCTTGCGAACCGGAACGGCTGAAGCTATATGCCGTACTCAAATTCAGTGCGGTCCCTTCGTCTATCGGTTAGGACGCCAGGTTTTCAACCTGGAAAGAGGGGTTCGATTCCCCTAGGGACTGCCACTTCAATTTAAATCGAATTACACATATGCCGCTCAAGGGGTGATGACAGAGCGAGTCAAAACTCCTATTTCTATCAGCTTAGGGGATAGCTGATGAGTATGCCGGTGCCAAAACAGGATGAAGACGCCGAACAGGGCGCTCAATCTGTACGCATTTCTGGCCATGTAAAATGGTTTGATCCGGCAAAGGGCTTCGGTTTTGTTGTCGTGCCCCCCGGAGTTTACCCCGGCATAAATGGCGATGTGCTGGTGCACATCAGTTGCTTACGCAAATTTGGTGAGACAACTGCTGATGAGGGCGCTGAGATCACTTGCGATGCGACACTGAGAGATTCGGGGTGGCAGGTATCAGAGATTGTTGAGATGGCGCGGCCCCGGGCTGCTGTTCTGAAAGAGGCCAGCGAACTTGCGCCTGAAAAGCTTGTCGTAAAGTGGTTTAACCAAAAGAAGGGGTATGGTTTCGTTCAGCGTGAAAACGATGAAGAAGACATCTTCATTCACATCGTGACACTTCGGCGAGCCGGTTATGAAGGCGTGCAAACAGGTGAGGCAATACACGGCGTTGTCGAAGACGGCAAAAAAGGCCTTCACATTGCTCTTATTCTGCCAGCGGCATAAATGTACTGGCATGAAACACTCAATTAGAAGCCTCCTCGGGAATGTACCCAAAACAGTCGCTTCCTCTTTCACACTTTTCGCTAGCTTGTCTTGTTTCGCATTGGCAAATGCGCAGGATGAACTAACGATCGAGTCCGGTGAAGATCAGCACGTTTTCTCCGTCGAAGTCGTATCCACGGCCGAAGATATCGAACGTGGCCTGATGGGCCGCGAGGAGCTTCCAGCAGACTCAGGCATGTTGTTTGATTTTGTGGGAGAACAACAAACTGAGATGTGGATGAAGGACACACCTCTCCTGCTCGATATGTTGTTTATAGACTCCGATGGGACAGTCGTTGCCATCGCTAGAAATGCTGCTCCAGGGTCGGAACGAAGGATCGGGAGCGGCGTCCCAGTGCGCGCGGTTTTGGAACTAAATGGTGGCACAACCCAGCGTCTTGGTATTCAACCTGGCGATTCAGTAGCCCACTCTATCCTGCAGACAGGAAATTAGCGGGCTGCGACCTGCGAGCGCACCCTAATCGAAGTTCTGCATTTCAAGGAAAATACGCTTGTTTTCCGATTGCGTCCCGAGTAGATCGGTAGGCCGGAGCGTGGCGCAGCCTGGTAGCGCATCTGGTTTGGGACCAGAGGGTCGGAGGTTCGAATCCTCTCGCTCCGACCATTACCTTCTAATTTTCCAGTACTAGGTCATCTCTATGGACGACTGCAGGTCGATGGGCTGTCCCGAGCACTGCCTCAACGTCTGCGGTCTGCTTACCCGCTATTCGTCGCGCATCTGACGCTGAATAGGCAGCTACTCCCTTCGCTATGATGATCCCCTTAGTTGACTTGATAGCCACAGCGGATCCCCGTTCAAAATTGCCTTCGACACCGGCGATACCTACAGGCAGAAGGCTCGCGCCGTTCTTCAGAGCAGCGGCAGCACCATCGTCGACTGTGATGGAGCCTTCAGGTGTTAAATGCCCCTGAAGCCAGGTGCGACGTGCGGTTCCGGGTGATATTGCGGGCGTGATCCAAGTCGCCCTTGCACCTTGTTCCAGAGCACTTAAGGGGGCTTCGCGATTGCCGCGCGTGATGACTGTCGCGCAGCCTGCCGTGTGAGCGATCTTGGCTGCGGCGATTTTAGTCTCCATTCCGCCAGATCCTACGCCACTTGCTCCGGTGCCTCCGCCCATGGCTTCTATCTCTGGAGTGATGTCGTCTAGAGCTGCAATGTGCTCAGCGGCATCGTCGATATGGGGGTCGGCAGTGTACAGGCCATCTACGTCAGACAGTAGTATAAGAAGGTCTGCCGAAATCATCTGAGCGACTCTGGCCGCCAGACGGTCATTGTCGCCGTAGCGGATCTCCTCAGTCGCTACGGTATCGTTCTCGTTGATAACGGGAAGTGTGCCAGCTTTCAGAAGAACAGCTAGGGTGGCCCGCGCATTAAGCCAGCGTCGCCGACGTTCCGTGTCTTCCAATGTTAGTAATGTCTGGGCGATGGGGATATCCACACTGTCGAAAGCAGATGATAGTGCACCCATCAACAAGGGTTGTCCCAGCGCTGCTGCGGCTTGCTTCCCGTCGAGGCGCCGGAGCGCAGCTTTGGGCAGCCTCGACTTTCCAAGTGCAATGGCACCAGAACTAACGAGCACCACCTCACGGCCTTTCGACCGCCATTTGGCGATGTCGACTGCTAGCCGCCGAAGCCAGTCGTGACGCGGTTGGCCATCAGCGTCCGCAATCAGAGCGGACCCCGTTTTGACAACGATACGCGCTGCGTTTTCCAGTCTGTCCATCATGGTTGCCAGACTTCTACGCCGTCGCTTTCGTCTCTCTTTTCGGGTTGGTCTAAGTTGCCATTGAGAGCATCGGCAATCAGGTAAAGAGCGTCGTTCACACCAGTTTTTGTGGCTGCCGACATCTGCAATATTTCTTGGCCGCTTGCTTTCTTCAACGCAGCTGTTTTCTCCTCAATCTCGTCGTCTGTCAGTGCGTCAGTTTTGTTGATCGCCAGAATAACAGGCTTGTCGGCAAGTCCACCGTCATATGCGTTGAGTTCACCGCGGATGGTTTCGTAATCTGCGACAATGTCGTCTGCCGTCCCGTCGATCAAATGAAGGAGGACCTTACATCGCTCTATGTGCCCCAGAAATCTGTGGCCTAATCCTGCTCCGTCAGCTGCGCCTTCTATCAACCCCGGAATATCCGCTAGGACGAATCGCGTCGAAGGGCCGAGGTCAACGACGCCAAGGCCTGGATTTAGCGTGGTGAAAGGGTAGTCAGCGATCTTCGGTTTCGCTGCACTGGCAACCGACAGAAATGTTGATTTGCCAGCATTGGGCAGGCCCACAAGGCCGGCGTCGGCAATCAGCTTCAGCCGAAGCCATATTGTGCGTTCTTCTCCCTCAGCACCTTTATTGGCCTGTCGCGGGGCGCGGTTGGTAGAAGATTTGAACCGTATATTCCCCCAACCGCCATTACCGCCTTTTGCGAGAAGGGCGCGTTGACCAATTTCTGTGAGGTCGGCGACGAGAGTTTCCTGGTCCTCTTCGAAGATCTGCGTGCCGACAGGCAGCTTGATAATGCAATCTTCGCCGCCTTTGCCGGTCCGTTGCTTGCCCATGCCATTGCCGCCGCGTTTAGCGCGGTGATGCTGCTGGTAGCGATAGTCGATCAGCGTGTTCAGGCCCTCGACAGCCTCGGCCCAGACGTCACCGCCTTTGCCACCGTCGCCGCCGTCTGGCCCGCCATACTCCACATGTGCTTCACGACGGAATGACGCCGAGCCATTTCCACCCCAGCCGGAGGCGACATAAATCTTGCACTGATCGAGAAACTTCATGTTTCCGGTCTCGCATAATGGGTGACGGACTCGATTGCGATCTCCGCGGGCGCACCGAGAACATAGCGGGTCGCCTCAACATCGCAATCGCGCGCAGGTACATAATGGGTTGCCTCGCCAACTGGTTCAAAACCCAGCTTACGCAAAACCCTGCCAGACCCGGGATTGTCGTTGATGTGACCAGAGACGAATTGTTGGATACCCAGTGACGTTTTCGCCCACTTCAGCAATCCCGCTGATGCCTCGGTCACATAGCCCTGGCCCCAGTAGGGCTTCCCAATCCAGTATCCGAGCTCGAACACATCATCTGTTACAGGCACGACACCGCAGGAGCCTATGAGACCTTCCTCCTCATGGATAATCGCGAAGGGGTAGTCAGTGCCATCCGCCCAACTCGCGATGCCCCGTTCAATCCAACCCTCTGCGTCCGCGAGCTCATATGGCCAGGGCGCGCGCCCCAGATTCCAAGGAATGTGCTTGTCGGACATCAATTCAGCGACGCGCGGCGCGTCTTCTGTGCGGGGTGGGCGCAATCGCAAGCGCTCAGTTTCAATTTGGATAGTCATGGTCTCCTCCTGTTAGGGAGACAAAGAAAAAGGGAGACAGCCACCTGCCTCCCCTTGATCCTGTTTAGAGGCCGCCTCGCGCGGCCTGCTCTGTCAGACCGCTATTCCGCCGCGTCGGCAAGCGGAGCCACGGACACAAACGACTTGTTGCCGCGCTTACGTGAAAACTCGACTTTGCCTTCGACGAGGGCGAAGAGCGTGTGGTCTTTGCCGATACCAACATTGCGACCGGGATTCACCTTGGTTCCCCGCTGACGGACAAGAATATTGCCGGGCACAACATGCTCGCCGCCGTACTTTTTGACGCCGAGATATTTGGGATTTGAGTCGCGGCCGTTACGGGACGAACCACCTGATTTCTTATGAGCCATGGGGCACTCCTTGGGGTGCGATGAGCCGATTTATGCGGCTTATCTCATATTTAGCTGTCTTTTGCGAGGTCGGCGGCTTGCGCGACCCAATCATTCTTCTCAAATTTGCCGGCAGCGCCGATTTTCTCTTCCAGAGCCGCGATATCGTCGGCGCTCATGGAAGCGATCTGGGCGTAGGTGGTAATGCCTTCGGCGTTTAGCTTCTCAGCGAAGACCTTGCCGAGCCCCTTCATCTTGGTGAGGTCGTCCCCGCCGTCAGCCTTGGCAGCTGGCGTAGCGGCTTTTGTCTCGACAGGAGCATCAGCCTTAGGTGCTTCAGTTTTTGGGGCGGCTTTCTTCTTGGCGGGAGCTTTTTTCCCGTCCGCCAAGATCGATGTGATCTTCACGACAGTCTGTAGCTGGCGATGACCAATCTTGCGGCGATAGGTCGAACGTTGGCGTTTCTTAACTGTGATTACCTTATCGGCTTTGCGCTGCTCAGAAACCTCACCGATAACGCTGGCACCGCTGACGAGCGGTGCGCCGATGGTTGTGCCACCATTTGTACCCAGCACGAGTACCTCGTCAAACGTGACCGAGTCACCTGCCTCACCGGCAAGCTTCTCAACGATGATTTCGTCGTTTTCGGCAACTCTGTACTGTTTGCCGCCTGTTTTTATGACCGCGAACATGTGGCTCGGTCCTTTTCGGGGCTGTCGAGCGCCTGAGCGCCGGAAAGCGTTAAATTGATGGGGTGCCCGCCGCCAATGGCACCGAGCCGAAGCGCGGGTAGAACCACAAAGCGGGCGGTCTGTCAAACGCGACAGGCCCAGGTTTTACAGGTCGGTTTGGTCCATTCACCAACCCACCGCCGCCGATGGGTATTGGCTGCCACTCAGTTCGCTGGTCAGGACTTGCGAACAGTACGCTCTGACCTTAAAGACGAGGCCCCGCGGAGAGGTGCCGGAGTGGTCGAACGGGGCGGTCTCGAAAACCGTTGTGCTCGCAAGAGTACCCAGGGTTCGAATCCCTGTCTCTCCGCCAGGCAGTCGTCCAGTCACCGACCAAATTCAACACACTGAAAATTCTCCCGAAAGTACCGTGACTTGGCCGAACCAATCCAGCGATTGCGTCTCCAAAATCAGTGTTTTTCGGCCTCGATTCCCGAATTTGCCCGGAAGTCTCCCGACCTCTTTTTTGGGGTCAGGTTTGAATTTGGCTGACACTCAGATTCGCTGATAACAGGGAATTTCGGGCGGATCGAACGACTTTCCGCACAGCCGCTCATGTAAATTCACGTAAATTCAGAGTGTTATGGTGATTTCTCGTGCCATAAAACAGGGATTTTGAATCGACAAAACAGGGAATTGGATTTCGATAACAGGGAATTTCCGCTCCCCTTCAGCGCACCCGACCGGGACCGGTTTCAACCAAGCAACCACTCTTCTTGAGTACGCCAATCATCCGAAAGCCGTTGCATCCGCGTGATGGCTTTGGCTGATATGTCTGGCGGTAGCGTGCCCCTCAGAACGGCATCAAGTATTCGCGGACTTAGCAGACCAAAATGCAGATTGTGGGTAATGTACTCTGGAGAGATGCTCTGCTGCTTTGCGATTTCAGAAATTGACTTTCCTCGCCTCAATTGATCGACCCAATCCAAGGCACGAAGGATCCGATTAATCAGCACCTGATCTATTTCTCTTGATGAACCGGTTTCAAGGATGATCCGCCTTTCAACACCGCGCTTCCGTTGCTGATAGGGGACCGTGATCTCTGAAGCCGGCTGCTCACCGTCGGCAACTACAGAAATAGCTAAGTGGGTCTCGGTGATTTGGGCTCGGTCCACCCGGGCAAGGAGCTGCTTATCACTGAGACCGGCTTGACCGTGAGCAGCCAATTCAAAATGTACATCACGGTTTGATCGAACGGCCTCAGCCACGGCTCGTTCGATTTCTGCGGCCGGGATGCGCCATCCGTCCTGTGCCGATCCCGACTTGTCGATCAGGTGTTTGGAGACGTAGTAGCGATAACGCCGCCCACTCTTGCTGGCATGGCTTGGTGTCAACGGCTCACCACCTTGATCAACAAGCTTTCCGGCCAGTGGAGACCTGCTCTTTGAATTTGTGCGGGAAGCCCGCTCCCTACGATTCTGGGCCAGCCGGTCCTGGACACGTTGCCAAATGTCCACCTCCACAATGGGATCATGGAGCCCATCAAAGACCTGATCGCGATGTTTGATCTTGCCGATATATATGGGGTTGGCGAGGAGGTGATAAAGCATGCCTCGGGAGAACGGTTTGCCACCAGCTTGGGTGCCGTCTTTCGAGGTCCGCACTTTGGACCGCAGTCCCTCGCAATCTGCAAACTCTTTCAGGGCTCGGACAGATCCAAACTCTAGATACGCATCGAATAATCGTCGGACGGTCTCCGCTTCGGTTAGGTTGACGACCAGTCCATGAGTGCCCTTGTCATAGCCAAGCGGGACAAGCCCGCCCATCCACATACCTTTCTTCTTGGAGGCAGCAATCTTGTCCCGGATCCGCTCTGCCGTAACCTCGCGCTCGAACTGGGCAAATGATAGTAGCACATTGAGCGTTAGCCGCCCCATGCTAGTCGAAGTGTTGAAAGCTTGAGTAACTGAGACGAAGGATGCTCCGGCTTTGTCTAACCTTTCGACCAGCTTTGCAAAGTCGGCGAGGGAGCGGGTGAGGCGATCGACCTTGTAGACAACCACCATATCGATGCGGCCTGCATCAATCTCACCGAGGAGCATTTTCAGTGCAGGGCGATCCATCGTTCCGCCGGACACGCCGCCATCGTCATAGCGCTGAGGCAAGAGCTTCCAGCCTTCTTGCTTCTGGGATTGGATATAGGCCTCGCAGGCTTCTCTCTGGGCATCTAGAGAGTTGAAGCTCTGGTCGAGACCTTCTTCGGTCGACTTGCGGGTATAGATGGCGCAGCGGATCCTGGTCATCCAGCCACTCCGAAGAAGCGGGGACCCGACCACTTTGTCCCTGTGATCTCCTTTGCGATGGCGCTGAGCGATCGCCAAGTCCTACCATTCCAGAGATAGCCATCCGGCAAAACGTCAACGACGTGCTGACGACCATGCCAGTCTCGAACGAGCCGCGCACCAGGCTTGGCAATCGAGCCTGATTTGGCGATTACTCGATGGGCTCGCCTTAGCCGCTTCACATATCGATCTCTCGATTGCCCGCTCGTCTTCCATTGGCGGGCATTGAAAAGAATGCGGGCCATCATACGACAGCGCATGCGTGGGGCAGGCTCAGTAAGGAACTCGGCCACCCACAAAGCCTTAAGCTCACGCCGTGGAAGATCGACGAGATCGGTTACACCTTGGTCGAGCGTCATTTTGCTGATCCATCTAAGAGGTAGATAGATAAGCCAGTCTTTTGAGACTTCTTAGTGACGATGACATAGCCCCGTTGCCGTAATCCCGTGATTGCCGCTCGCACCGTATGCGGTTGCCAGCCCAGCTTCGTGCTGAGCGTATCTATCCCGGATCCCTTGCCCTTCAGCAAACGCACGAGATCCGCGAGCTTAGTCCCATCCGTAGGCGGATTGATTGAACTTATTTTATTCATTGATGACCTCCGTGTCGTAGCGGACGTCGTCCGCCGCACCGAGGCGAGCCCGATCATAGCCGGGCCAAAACCGGTTATGATCACCGATCTCAATTAGTACTGCTCGAACGGCCTCGGAAGTCCAGTCGATTATTGGCCGATTTTCTGATTTATGCACTGGACTTCAGAGGTCTTCCGCCCATCCTCAAACTCAGATTGCGGGGACCACGGCTTCTTCGATCCCAAGTCTGTAGTAGCCAGCCAGTCGGTGATCCCAGTCACTCTCTTAGAAGAGCTGTAGTTAATCTTGGTTTCTGTCGTGGGTTCGATCCCAACCTTGGCAAGGCAGTTCAAAATCACAAAGCACTGTTATTTCGGTAGTTTATCGTAGCATAGCGTAGCTTTGCGTAGCGGAAAGTTCAATGAAGTCAGTCTCGGTTCAAAAACTCATGTCCCAATCATGTCCCAACAGGTGGAGGCAGCTTACGTCTTTTCTCGGTGGCTTTGGAGACATGCGACTTCTGCTCTTTAGCCTATACTAATCCCCCGTAATTGAAGCCGGGACTAACTCAAACTTCGAACTAATTTGGTTGGAGCATTCTAAAGTGGATAAGCGCGATTCTGAATAATCCATCATAGACAAGTTCTAATTGAGTGCTACTCTCATTAGCCTTCTCGATACTGTGCTGTGGAAAGCAATGAATACAATCTCAGGAAAAATACTGCGCAACGACGACAAGTCAGGCGTCTCAGACGTAATTGTTATTTTATATGATCTGGACATAGCGCTCAGGAATCCAAAAGAAAATGACGATACTGGTGTAACGGTTCCAGGTTTCGATCCGAAATTCGAATTATCTTCCCAAAGATATTTGGAGTTGATTTATGGCTCGCCCGAAAGAGAAGAGGATAGTATTCTTGGATCTACTTCGGCTGCAGCTGATAGGCTAGGTTCCGTTATTACTAATAAGGTCGGTGGCTTTGCCCTCGAATATGATGATGAAGCCTTTAGGGTCGGCGACAATGAATCGCGCCCCGACTTGGTTTTGATAGTAATTGCCCCGGACCGAACGGCCGAAGGGGATAAAGATAAATCGACTCCGCTTGGAATTCCGGAAATTCGTCGTGTTCTGCATTTATCTTCGTGGCCTAACAGGAATATTGGCCGTCAAGAAGAGATGATCATCTACATAAACGATGCGGTATTGGCTCAGCATGGAATAGCACAAACAACCAAACCAAAAACACCTGAAGAATTTGCATCTTCTATTACAGCTTCCACAGAGCGACAGAAAGAAATTCGAAACGCGATCTCTAAAGTCGTTGATATTAAAGGTAACGTCGAAAATAAACGTAATCAAATCGCTAAAGCAAAGGCATTTACGGCCAATTTGAGTGCGGTAAATAAAAAGCAGCGTGCAGATAAATATTTTGTAGCAGATCAATCAAAATCATCTGCCATTGAAGCGCGGGCACGGCGATCAGGGTTGGAAAATATTAAAGCCAATACTGAAATACAGAATGTTACCCAACCATTTGCGCGCATTCAGTTGAATAATGCCGATTTGCTCCGTTTCGGCATAGAGGGGCCAGGAATTTCAAACGGTTTAGATGGATTAAAAGAAGCCCTGAGAGGCGGCAGGGAAATCCCGTTATTTGTGAATATCGATCAGTTTTGTGCAACGCTACAACAAAAGTCGGGCGGAGTTGTTTTAGAAGCGATCGACCGCAGTGTCGCTGAAAACGTTGAAAATGAAAAGCCAACCGAAGAGCGGGATGAAGCAGATACCCAACCTTCTCAGCCAGACAGTAACGCGGAAGACATCATCAAAAAACTGGTTTTGGAACAAGTTGCGTCATTAGGGGCATCGATTGAAGAGGCCCCGGAAAAAACTCAATCAGAACGAATTTTGGAAAAAATTCAAACTCTAAAACCGCCTGCTAGCCCCGCAGATGTTACCGCTTTTCATGACTTTACTCACCTGCAAATAGCATTCCCAGATGTATGGGAGGAAGCATTTGATAGAAATCTCAAGTCGCTCTTCGAAGAGCTGCACATAAATTATGAGGATGAAGCACGCGAGTTACCTGGTGGTGAAGTATTCGGCGTTGACGGGATTAACTTGGATGAGCTGGATGACCTGAAAGACTATTCAGAACTCATGCAAAGCTTTGGGGCTGATCTACTATCAGCTGGCTCTTCCGGAACACCCCCGCCAGCCGTTCGTGAATTCGTATCTCATCGAGGATTCTTTGGGGAGGAATTGCCAGAAATCGATGCGCCAGATCCAGATGTAGCTGAATTAGAGCGAGCGCGAATTGAAGAGGCAATGGAAACTAATGGGTTAAGATTTATTTACCCGGAGTTGAGAGATGATCTTGTTCGAATCCTTGACGACAATTGGCCGAAGCTAAGTATAGATCAACAAGAAGAGTTGTTAGCCTTAGCATCTGCGGAAGACCCGGATGAGGATTCTGACCGGGACGATTCCGAAGTTACGTCAAACAGTGAGCGCATCGAACAATTATTTGGCCTTTTTACAGATACGAATATGAGTGGAAATGGACTTTCTACAGTTGCAAACTTGATTCAAAATTTAAGCGCTGATGTCGAACCTCCGCCGAAAATGAATTCGTTCAAGGAACGGTTAGCGCGAGCACAACAGATCATCACTAATCCTCAGGGGCGTATATCCAGAGTTCAAAACCTGCTTGCTGAAATGGCGCAGCGAATTAGTCAGCCACACAGCTTCCAAGTATTTGCTAAGAACTCTGTTAATTTTGGAATACTTTCAACCTATCGACAAAAATGGGTGCCAGGGGACTATCAGGTCGGCGATCTTGTTAGTACGCTGCCTTTAGCGCCCGGCGAAAACCGAAAATACAATAAGAAGGAGACCATAAAAAAAACGCGTTCGCAAAAGGAAAATGAAAAATTTGCATCGACGATAAAAGACGAACGTCAGATTACGTCCAGGGCTGTCAGCGATATTGTCGATAAGGCGCAAACAACAACAAATTTCCAAAGCACGGTACAGACCAGTTCTGAAGCGGGGCTCTTCGGCATCGCTGGTTTCTCGGCGAATACAACGACGCAGTTCCAAAGAAACCAGGCAACGGAATCCCAGCGCGTAAAGAAATCATTTCGCGAAGCTGTCCGTAAAGCGAGCCAAGAATACAAAAATGAGCGTGCGATTGAGTTATCAACTGAAGACGTAAGCGAGTTTGAAGCGTCGTTTTCAAGTGAGATCAGTAATCCCAATAACGAAATCACTGTAACCTATCTTTTCTATGAACTTGAACGCCAATATCGTGTTACGGAACATTTGCAACGCCTTAATCCCGTTATACTGGTGGCGCAAGAAGTCCCAAACCCTGCGGATATTGATGAAGATTGGCTTCTTGCCCATGAGTGGATTCTTCGCCGCTCGCTACTAGACGCTAGTTTCGAAGATGCTCTCGACTATATCTCAGATGGTTTAGTTGCTGATGAAGTTATGCTCGAAACTCGTAGAGAGGCTTATGAAACGCAAAAGGCGCTTGTGGAAGAACTCGCTGAAAACGTGGAAACACTAGCGTCAGCCCAAGCAACCCTCCGTGATGCTCTTGTGCAAACATCCCAACGAGAGAAGCTCGCGCGGGTCGCTCGAAAGCGCGCCAGGAAACGACGTCGCCGGAGATTGCTTAGAAAGATCTTCATGCCGTTGCCTATACCTGGCGCGGGGGCAAAAATTGCCAGCGGCGCGTCGGGCTTAGGCTTTGGTTCGCGAGGTGAAGATCCAGAAGCTTTGGAAGCGCAGCGTGAAGCATTGGAAACGCGTCTGGGCTTCATTGAAGGAAATCTAGAGGATGGCCGCGCGCGTTTAACTCGTGCAAACACAGCACTTGAGAATGCAACGGAAGAATTGACTGAAGCGGTTGAAGATAGCTTTACGAAAAGAAATCTCGTTGCTCAGCTTCGGATCCACGTTAAAGACAATATCTTGCACTATATGCAGATGATCTGGAGCTATGAGCCTACGGACCAACGTTTCTTTCGTTTGTATGGGATAAAGGTGCCAGAATTTGAACCCGAGGATCTTGATGATAGCGAAGACGATCGCTCACGTGCTTTAGTTAAGTTTCGAGAACTTGATGATATTGAAAAACTAGGGTTTATCATTGCTGCTCGCTTTGGAAATTTCAAACCGGGCGATTCAATTCTCGGCGTTCAAATTCCACCAGCGCGAGAGAAGCGCGTTAGTGAAAAACGTCTGCATGAAATAGCTGATCTGGATCATCCTTTAGGATTTAAGGGAAATTACATGATCTTTCCGCTTAAGGAATGCACGTACCTCACGGATTATATGATGCAAGATTATGTCGATAATTATTTCGGCATACGCGATCCTGATCCAGCTACCCACCTTAGCACCGAAGAGTTATTAGAATATGCAGACAATGCATTGAACGATGACTCAATTTCCGAAACAGAAAAAGAAGCGATTAAGGGTGTTGTCCAAGCGAGACTGACGTCACCTAGGTTAGAAGATGAACTTGTCGTTGTTCCGACAGGTCAACTCTTCATTGAAGCGCTTAAGGGTGAGCACGCGCTTCTGGAAGACTTTAAGCGAAAGCATCGCGCGTTGGATGTATTGAAAGTGAATGAAGAAGTGCGGGAGATGCAGCTGGAGAATTTACGGCGTGCTGCGAGGCTGGTTGGAGATTCACCAAACCTTGATGATCCTGATGTGGATAAAAACATTCACATCAATAGTCCTCAAGATATCTCAGTTGATACCGATTAGTTTTATGTCCGAACCAGAAGTACTCAGTGAAGAGATTAGGCGTCGAAATGCCCGGAGTACCGAAGATGTTGATCGGGCAGTCGGTCGAACGACGGCGGAAGAAGTAGACAGATCACTAACTGAAGGTAGCAGAAGGTTTCGCCGCCGAAGAGGTACGGGACTAGTGCCTAATGACTTCGATGCAAATAGACGTTTAGAGGTTCAAAGGATAGCTGCCAGAGAGGCAGTGTTAAGCGACCTAACCCAGGTTTTCCAATCTGAGATCAGCAATTCGCAGCGTCATAGTTCCGCTCTGACTAGGCATAGAGCTAATTTGCAGAGCCTAGGCGAGCGGTTTCTCAGTGAAATAGATGCGTTCGAAGCTGGACCGGGCGGAAATACGGAGCAATTGACAGGGCCAGGCCGTCGTCGAATCTTGCAGGTTTTCGATACAGCTTATGGCCATTCGCACGCTGATTGGGGCTCTGTTCGCGTAAGTTACATGAAACAGTTTTATGCATCTCCTGAGGGGCTAGAGATTGTAAATAGATTGAGAACAGCCCGAGGATCCTTACCTGCGACGATCAGGATATCCGATGACGAAATGAGAGCTGGTCACATGTTCCAAATCTGGGATGGCATATCGACAAGAAGTCCGAATTATATGGAAATTGACGTTGAGCATGCTCTTTCGCGTGGGCGTCAACCATTCGCCGCTTTCGAGCATTCCAACTTACATTTTAAGACTGCAAGGGAAAATCAAGTACCTCTTAACCAAATCGCCGCTCGATCTGTATTCCCAGGAAGTAGAACATACATAGATGCGGGTGATTATGATCGTATCGAAGAGTTTGTGCAACGGCATCAATTATCAAGACGGCAGAGACTTCCAACGGACTCACTTCCTTCACGTCGCACGCTTACGGAGCAAATAAGGAGGAATCGGACTCGTACTGGGCAGGGAATTAGTGTGTTTTTTTTAATACTTGCGGTTTCAAATGCTGCTGAGGCAGCATCAGAGGGGCGAGAGGCTTTAAGTCGAATTCGAGCGAGAGAACAGCGTGATCGCACTACGCCTAGATTCAGATTGCAAGACTTCTCAATTTACGATCTCGCGAACGACTTAGATAGCATTTTAGGTGTGCATCCGTTGGAGCTAGTAAGGCATCAGGCTTTAGGAGTTGCCAGAGCAACCCAATATTGGGCTCGCGACCTCTATGATATAGATGATGGAGAAAGGGCGAGGTGGTGGGATTCTGAGTTGCGGAGAATCTCAGACCAATCAGATAGAGACGCAGCAGTTGAACACCTTATGACTGTCGGTTTGCGCTCAGGTCAAAATATTGGAATAGAAAGCATTATGGGTCTAAGTCATCAAGATACCATAATGGGAAACATCCTGATTAGCCTCAGCACCGTTCGCTCTCTCTCATCTGTGGCTGAACGATATAGAGAAATAGCTGATGCAGCACGTAGCTATTCAACCATGCGCAGAAATGAGCTTGTAGTGGAAGTCGGAGCTCTAACTGTGGCAGGGGCAGCGGCAATAGCTGGTGATATACATGACAACGCTAGTCAGATCGCCTCACAATACTCAACATATCTTCGAGCAGTACGTGACGTGAACATTGCATTACGCAACGCGTTAATTGGTAATCAAAATCGGTCGGATGAACTTGTAGGAATAATCAACGAGATAGATCGTGATCGCTGATGAATTGAATTAGTTGCGATGCGATCTGGATTGGTAAATTTCCACGATAGTATAGGTGTGCTGACCTGAGCCCCCTAGCGCGATCAAATGGAAAAGTTAGTTTGTAGATTTCTGCTTTAGAACAAACAGAAAAAGTCAAGAACCCGACCTGACTAGGGTTGGGTTCCATCACTCCCTGAGCGCTAAAAGAGAAGAAAGAAACGTACTGAGAGTCTCAATGCTAGGAAGGTCGAGATCTAGGCTCTTGAGTGCGCTGAACCGGTCGTTAGAGGCGCAACCCTATGTAGGTCGTGACCGTGAGGATCCTTTAGCGGACATTACCAACCTAGTGTTCGTAGAGTCTCGATTGCGTTAGTCAGTCCGCCGGCCATCAACACTTGTGGCGCGATCTTCATTTTGCTCAGGGCAGAATACAAAGAAGCAGTTGTCTCAAACTAGAATTCGGAATTGTTCTTTTTTCGTTCTCTTGCTAATTCAATTTAAGAATACGATTTGGAGTATTCCAAAGTCTAGTTGCGGAGTTGAAATTGCTCTTCGCTTTAGCTCGCTTTGATGAGAAGGAATTCTAATGCGGCTGTCAAAATTCAGAGTGACCAACTACCGAAATATTCTGGACTCAGGTTGGATCGATATTACTGACGTCACCGCGTTCGTAGGGCAAAATGAGGCTGGAAAGAGCAACCTCTTCGAAGCGCTGTATGGGTTAAACTCTTATGTGGCCACCAATTATGATCCAGACGAAGACTGGCCCGTTGACGACTGGAAGGGAAAGAAGAACGCTAAAGGTAAAAGCGTCGCCTCTGCGTATTTTGATCTTGAGCCTTCTGAAGCCCGGTCCTTATTCGAATTCGCTCGCGCTACACCTAGCGAAACTGAGGATTCAAAAGAAGAGACTCCCTCGCCACCACCCCCTCCGGCGGGGCTACAGATTTACGCTTCACGTAGTTACGGCTATCTCACCGGATTTTTCATTTATGATAACGCCGGTAGTCGCTTGGATGTGGACGAATACGAACTCTCCCAGGACGAAGTTCAAAAGTGGGCCAAATCGAGGGTTCCAAAGTTCGTTCTTATTCAAGACTATGAGTTTTCTGGAACCCAAGTGGAATTGACAGAGCTAAAGTCGAGAATTGATCGCGCGGGTGGAATGGAACACCGGAATACGCTCTCTCAAGATGACCAAACGATATTGGTTGTTTTGGATCTGGCAGAAATCGACCTCGACGATTTTGTCGAGAAAGGTCAAAGTGCTGAAGGCCGTACACTTCGTCAATTCGATAAACGAGCAGCCTCAAGGTATCTTACACAGCAATTCCAAGCGTTGTGGAAACAAAAAAAGGTGAGTTTTGACATCGACGTGGATGGTCCAACGTTGAACATTTTTGCCGAAGACGAAGCAATTGGATTTCCAGTAAGACTAAACCGTCGCTCAACGGGCTTTCGATGGTATGTGTCTTTCGCCTGGAAATTCACGCACGCTTCCGACGGAGAGTTTGAGAACTGCATTCTTTTGCTGGAAGAGCCAGGCATCCACCTCCACTATAGCGGCCAGCAGGACTTGTTAGCCGTCTTCGAGGATTTAGCAGAAACGAATACAGTTCTTTATACGACACACCTTTCTTCGATGGTCGATAAGTCTAACCCAGAACGGGTTCGGATAATCGAGACGGATAAAGCCCACCATCTAAAAGTAACTCATGGGGTAGTGAGCAGTCGTTCTCAATCTGGTGCAGTTATTGAGAGTGCTCTGGGCTTAACTTCGGATCTGTCCGGCATGCTAGGAAACCGTAAGGTGCTGATAGTTGAGGGGGGAACTGATGCACTGGTTCTAAACAAACTATCTGGCATTTTGGCTAAGAACGACAAAGCGAGCCTGTCCAACAATATCTACCTTTGGCCTGCTCAGACCTCTACAAAGGCTCCTATGTACGCTGCATTCGCAATCGGCCAACGTTGGGATGCGGGGGTACTCTTGGATTCAGACAAAGCGGGCATTGCGGCAGCCAAACAGATTCGAGAAATGGACTTAAAAGCTTACGCAGACGAAACCGGATTCGATTTCCGAGTTATGCTTCTAGGTGAAACAGCGGGCATCAAAAAAACGGATGCGGCGATCGAAGACCTGTTTCCGGATAAGTGGTTCGTAGATTGCGTAAACCGCTCCTACGGATTGGCGATCAAACTTCAGGATCTCCCTACCGACGGGTCGAATCTGATCGCAAAACGCGTCGAGACCGTATTGGAGGAGCGACACGGTCGGAAGCTGATCAAGAAACAGGTTCTCGCGGAGATGCTGAGAGAGTTTGATAAATGGAATGACGTTTCAGACTTGCCTAAAGGCGTAGCGGAGAACGCAGAACGATTGTTCAAAAAAATAAACGCGTCGTTTGGGCTCGACGAATAGCGCGAGACGTCGCTAGCGATTAGAAAAGATCCGATCTGAGCAACCGACGCAGCATCGCGGCTTAAGTTTGCTCCGTTTTATTTGTCTCTCCTTTGTTCACCAAGCAGATGATCCCAACCTTCCATAGGTTGGGTGCATCACGTCTTTTATTGACCCAAACTTGCCAGAAGACTTAATTTTGCGAGTGGCCTGTTACTGCCTAGTTTGAGCCACTGTGCTTATTAGGTACTCGCGTGTGTTCTCCTTGGCTAGCTACGGTTTAGTTGTGTGCGTTCGCCCGAAGTGTGTATGGGTTATCTCAACATCATCGTTCACAGGATCAAAACGCATACCAATACTAGTATGTACTGTGTAACCTTCATTTAGAGAGCGTATAGCAAGCTCGTTGAACTTTTCTATGCAATAAGACCGTTGGTAATGAGCATTAAACAAGTTCATCCAACGATCACCATTTACGTATTGATCAACGCTACAAATTCTTTCTCGATGGTTATTTTGATCAACTTTCTCGACCTTTGATTCCATCAAAATGTTTCTGACACGACCATCTGCACGAGTTGCATACAGATGTCTAATTTCGACAGGATTAACTTCCGCAGAACCGGCTATAGTGTCTAGTTGTGCTAAGGGATTAAGCTCAGCTGAATTTGACGCGCTATCAGGGCCTTCAGTTTGAGGAGTGTTCTTCTGTTTTTCTGCCTCTATAGCGACATCGCGGATCATGTCTTGAACGGTATTACCTGCTCCTTCGTATGTTGCAATGACAAAGGGGGCAATTGTTCCTACCCTATAAGCCATATCTACGACATATATCCCTGTCTCAGGGTTTGTCTGCATATCAAAGATATCATGAGCAACAGACATGCCGTTCATACCGGGAAGTCTTGAGATACCCGTCATAAAAAGAGACCTTTCAGAAATAATACTCCCGTCTTCGGATGCTGCAAATGTGCCAACATGTGGGCGATCATAATCTAGTTTGAAAAAATCGATTTTAGGTTTGCCATCGATATCTTTTGCTATTGAATCTACATCAATCGTCCCGTCCTGGTTATATTTAACTGGACTGCCATCTTTTGTGATATAGGCATCAGGATCTGGGAGACAGGTTAGTCTGGCTTCTGTGGTGACGTTAATAGTATTTGGATCTGCGCCGAGGCAGTAACCTTCTCCAGTACTTCCTTTCATATTATCGTCAAGATGCGATTTAGTAAGTTCCTTGTAGCCATCTCTTATGACAGATGTAATGGCACCAGATATAAAGGCTTTCTCAACATCATCTTGATCACCTCCGGAGAGGCCTACAGCAATACCACTTACAGCTCCCGAGAGTAGCGCCCTTTGAACGATCTCGTCTGCAGTTACGCCTTCGACAACATCGAAAAACTCAACATCCTTTGTGATTTTTCCCATCGCATAGGACGTCACGCCTGCTATGGTGCCTGCCTTTAACGAAGCTTCTAAATCTCCATCAGTCGCATTGTAAGTAAGCCAAGCTGAATATGCAGCTGCCCCTTTAGGCCCACCGTAAGCAGTTGCTGCAACTTGTCCAACTGCTCGCAACACCGAACTTTCTATAGCCGCTTCAGCAGCATTTTCTTGAGCATCATTGATCGGGTCAGTCGCAAGATGCCAGAGAGCGTCAACTGGCTTACCTTCTCCTAATCTTTTAACCGCATTTTCTACACTGTCACCGGTATCTTCGATTGTACTTTCTACGAACGTAGCCACTGCCTTTAATGCATCGCAGATATCGCCTCCGCAGTTGCCGGTTTCGACAAGTTTTATTAAGCCTTCGCCTACATTGGCAATTTCTTCAACGCCGTCGGAAACGAGCTTTTCAGCGTCTTTTGCAATTTCTTCAATGATCTCTCCCGCACCTTCAACAATATCTATTGCACCCTCGACGACATATACTGCCCCTTCCGCAATATCTGTCGCTCCTCGTTCGACATCCTCTAAAACCGGAATACCCTTGAACAATTGAGCGTTTGCTGCTTCAGGCGATACTGCTGTGATAAACCCTACAAGAGCCGCGCTGCGTAAACTTGAAATAACCTTGGAGTTCAGCTGCTTCATAACGGACCTTTTGAAGTGTGTTGGTTCAATGAAACTTTACAGTTTCAAGCACATCTTCTAGATTATTCTCGCTCCTACAAACATTTGAAGACACTTCTACCACCAGTGAGTCAATAGTTGGGCCACGCTTAAATAATTCACTCAAAACATCGAACTTTTGCTTGCCATTGAAGATTGCAACCTCAGATTCTATGCCCAAAGCAGTGTGGTTAACTCCTTCGGCAGCCTTTGCTGACGCGCAGCCGTTATTTTACTGGCGTTGTTCGGTTGTCAGAGGCCTAACAGTCGACCTTAAAACTAGAGGTCGATAGACAACGAGACGTCGAGCGCATCGTGGACGTCCACGCCGAGATACCGAACTGTACTCTTCAACTTTCTATGACCCAGTAATAACAGGGCGGCTCGTAGGTTTCTTGTTTTCCTGTAGATCTCTGCCGCTTTGGTTCTCCGCAGGGAGTGGGTTCCATAAGTTTGTAGGTTAAGACTGGTTGATTGAACCCAGCCGCCTAAGATGCGCGCATACTGCCGTGTGGAAAGATGAGCGGGCTTTTTGACACGACTACGAAACAGAAAGTCATCTGGTTTGACATCCGACTGCGCAAGAAGGTCATGGATCGTCGTGCGGGTGTTCTTAGTGATCTCAAATTGAAGATAACAACCTGTTTTCTGCTGAATGATCGCTGCTCTCGATTTTACTTCACCGCCAGCTCAATAAGATCGCAAGAGAGTTGAACGAACGCCCCAGAAAAACTCTGAACTATGAGAGCCCAGCTGGGCGATTATCTAAATGTGTTGCGGCGATCAGTTGAATCGGCAGCCCCAAGTTGGCCTCTGGTCGTCAGTTATATGATGACCGGCTTTGGCGAATCCCAGCCGGTTGTAGGATAAGTTCAAAAGTCTGCAAAACCGTCGTAGGGCTGCCGTCAGCGGTCGCAACCTTTCCACGGTTGGGGTCGTGATTGCTCGCTGCGCATTCTTGAATGACTGTCTGCTATTGAGCTTTAGAAAGCCACTTGTTGGCATCTCCTTTGGCCTCGACCCCTGATCCGTAGCCACGTTCTGGTATTTGAAACAGGCTACATGGGAGTAAGGTTTCGCAAAGAAGCGGCATTCAACAGAATAGATCATTCGAAATCTTCGAGGTTGTTCGGATATGTTTGCTAGTTAGCGGCCATCGTTGAACAAAAATGTAGACGGATTCTCCTTGAACGGATTGTTCTGCTTAGCTATATCAGTCTAGCTCGGCTGGCGTACGCCAGCCTAGAGCGGTGAGCTTTCATAGAGGGCTCGTAGACAACGCTGTTCCACCGTGAGTCATCCGGGGTCGTGCGTTCAGAAATGGAGACATTGTTAGCCTTTCTGAACGTGGAGATTCCCCGTGAACGTACCCATTGGTGTGGAGCGCTTGGCCATATCGTCGCTCAAACCGTCAAAGCGCAATGCGCGAACGCATAGTAAGAAACAGATCAAGCAGATCGCGACATCGATCAGAGAGTTTGGGTTTATCAACCCTGTGCTGATTGATGAGAGTGGCACAATACTCGCCGGCCATGGCCGGGTGGATGCGGCCAAAGAGCTTGGTATGACTGAAGTTCCGGTCGTCAGAATTGAGCACATGACCGAGGCGCAGAAGCGCGCCTATGTTATCGCCGACAATCAGTTGGCACTTCATGCCGGATGGGACGAAGCGATCCTTGCCATAGAGTTCGAAGAGCTCGGTGATCTCGGCTTTGATCTTTCCCTTACCGGATTTGAGATGGGCGATATCGATCAAATCATCGCCAACATCGGGTTTGATGGTGACGAAGTGGAAGAGCCCTCTGTTCCAGAGCCTTCTTCTGGTCCTGCAATCACGCAGCCCGGTGACATCTGGCAGATCGGGACCCATCGCCTGATTTGCGGCGATGCCACAAAGCCGGATACGTATGACCGGCTCTTGGACGGAGCTAAGGCAGATCTCGTCTTCACCGACCCACCCTATAACGTTCCTATCGACGGCCATGTCAGCGGTCTCGGTAAGCAGACTCACCGCGAGTTTACGATGGCCTCCGGCGAGATGACCGAAAAGGAGTTCGAGGCGTTCTTACGTACGGTCTTCGGGCAGCTCGCTCGGTTCAGCAAAGATGGCGCGATCCATTACATCTGCATGGACTGGCGGCATATGGGTGAGGTACTCGCAGCGGCCGAGGATACATATAGCGAGCTAAAGAATCTCTGCGTCTGGGCAAAGTCCAATGGCGGCATGGGTTCCCTCTACCGTTCACAGCATGAGCTGGTCTTCGTCTTCAAGTCCGGCACCGCCCGCCACATCAACAATGTGAAACTCGGCAAGCATGGCCGGAACCGCACGAATCTATGGTCCTATGCCGGAGCTAATGCCTTTAGCGAAACGAGGGACGACGATCTCGCCATGCACCCGACGGTCAAACCCCTCGCTCTCGTAAAGGATGCGATCCTCGATTGTTCTAATCGGAACAGTATCGTCCTCGACGGCTTTGCAGGCAGCGGCACAACTCTTCTTGCCGCCCACGAGACGGGGCGAAAAGGCTATGGGGTCGAAATCGATCCTGCCTATTGCGATGTGATCCTCACTCGCCTCAAAGCGGCTGGATTGATACTGACCCATGCCGAGACGGGGCAAGTCTTCAACACCCGCGCGATGGAGGCGGCTCATGTCGGATAATGAATACGAAGTCGGATACCGCAAACCGCCAAAGCAAACGCAGTTCCAACCGGGCCAGTCGGGCAACCTTCGAGGGCGGCCGAAGAAGTATAAGAGCCATACTTCCGTGCTGGAGGAAACGATGCCAATGGTGATCGATGGGAAGAAGCGGGAAATCAGCAAATTTGAAGCATCGTTTCGAACGACAACTCAGTCAGCGCTGGAGGGTCGTCTACCTGCGATAAAGCGCTTCATGAAGTTGTGCGGTGAGGCCGGCTTGTTGGCACCTCAATCCGGCGAACGACGGGGCGGGGTCATAATGGCGGAATACTCAGATAGCATGCTGGCGCATATTGTGATGACATCGGCCATTCGGGAACATGTCGATGAGCTGAACCGTAAGATCCGCGAGCGCAATAGATCTGCGCCTCCGGAACCAAAAACCGACAAAGACAAGATCGTCTCCAAAGTCGCAGCCCAAACCCATTTTGTGCCGCAGCTGAACCGAACGTGTAGCGTGATAGAACTTGTCGTTTTAAAGCTTCAACAACGCGCGCTCATCGACAAAGACGACGCCTGCCTTGCTTACTTTGAGAAAATCCTCACCAAGGCGACCATCGCTCTCGACACCAGCTCCGTTGGCGTCCTCGTTGTGCCACCGAAAGTACCTCCGTGGATGTCGCCTCTTACCAGGACACGTGTTGAAACAGGTGAACAGTACATTGCACCGAAACCGGGAGAGCCTGGCTTTGATCCGGAAGCGCGGGAAAACAAGATTATCTAACCATAGAGGCGTTAAAGACCGCACGGTGCGCTATCTCTTATGCGGTGTGGAATCCGGCCTACGCCGCCCGTGCGAAGACCCAATCAACAAGGCCGGCCTGCGCCACGCGCTGAGCAAGGGCGCTGCCGGTCCAGACGTGCATATTTGTTTGAGGTGTGAGGTCGCCCCTTGGCGAATGGCAGATGAAAAAGCAGCGATCGGCATCCAACGCTGCAAAACGCTCTTCATAATCATCAAGAACCGCCTGATCCGCTGAGGACTTTACTTGAACGAGTGCCGTTGCTCCTGTCGCAGGCTGCTCGAGAATAAAGTCGGTATCTTTTTGAAGACCACCGATGCCAGAGACGCGGACCCAGCCAAGCCGGGTCATGATTAGGTCTGAGAGGACCTCGAAGTCCGCTTCGTGCAAAGAGGCGATGAGCGGTACGAGTGCCTCTACAAATGTCGACTGCGCAGCCTTTGCCTCAATGAGCGCTGGATCCTGCTCTCCGTTAATCAGGCGAATAGCATAATCGGCAGCTTCAACCCGGCAAAGCGTTTGCCGGTAGGACGCCGTCTTTGTGAGTTTGGTCGAGATCTCACTCATCAGGAGCGGTTGACCAAAGCGGGTCTCTGATCGCCAGCCTCCAATCACCCGCCGAAACCGCGATCCTGAATCATTTGACGGCTTATCGTGAAGCACGACTTCATCTTCGGCAAAGGCCCACCATAAGCGCCCCATAGCGAAGGTGATCCAAAGACAGTCAGACCCAAGGCCGTAGAAGTCTTTGACTTCCCGCAGAAAGTCGCTGGCTTTCCCTGAACTGGTTTGGTCATCCCAAATGGACCGAACGCAATCCCAGTCACCCGAAGCCGCAAGATGATGAGGCACGTTGCCATGGCCGAATTCAATGCGATTGTTCTCAAAGCTAGTCTCAGCCCACGCATTGTTTGCGCCGAGTTTTATGTATCGTACATGCGCTGGCGCAATTCGGCTCGATTGCAGTCTACTCGTCTCACTCATGGTTCCTTTGGAGCCATGCAAGTCCGCAACAGTCAAGCCGAAATGAAACGAGTAGACTGTAGATCAAAAGACTGCATCACGGCCATCCACTCACATGGAGATCAAACGCCGAGTCGGTCTGCTGGTCAGAGAGCAGCGCAGACAGCGGGGATGGAGTCAGGAAGAGCTGGCCGATCGCGCTGATCTCCACCGCACCTTTGTCTCCAGCGTTGAACGTGGCACAAAAAATGTGACCATCAACTCGATACATACCCTCGCCAAAGCCATGGACCTCACTGTGAGCGAGCTACTCGACGGCCTTCTCATCTCCGACTACGAAGGGCTAGATCGGACCTCTCGGCGAGGAAGGTGACACGCATACCTACACCGCTGCCCAAACTGCTATCAAAAGAACGCTCAACGACCCTCGCAGCGCGCGCTTCCCGGTACGAGCCCCAGAGATGCGTCTCGACCGCTCTGATTGCACTTTTAGTTTTAGCGGGCAGTATTCTGCTAAGAATGGATTCGGTGGAAGGATCCCTGGACGCTTTTCTATCCGTATACGTCGTCTAGTAAATGGTGATTGGCAAGTACTAGATTTTGGACACCTGTGATCATTTACTCGTAGGCTAAGGTACCGAAGCATCGATCGGCATCATGACTCAAAGCAGCAGCACTCGATTGGTGCATGCGGGTTTATGCTTAATCACGCGAATAAATTCTCACTTATCCGCACCACTCACCTTTAGGAATTCATCCTTAAGACTCACCACTGATTGAGGGTCGGCAGGGTTCCCGTTTGGGAATTGGGACGCCGTAATAGGGAAGTGACGAGTAAGTTGGTATGTCGTCCACATACGATTGTACGATCATTTGTACTGTCAGTAGTATTGTCGGTATCCCTGCTGTCTGTGCGGCCTGCCGCCGCTCAAGAAGCGACGGTTGATGCTACCGACACGGAAACAGTCGCACACTATTCGGGAGCAGCGGAGACGCCCAAAGCGCCATTGTCTCTAGCGCCCCAAGCTGCGGACATAAACGCAAGACGTCGGTCAACCGAACTGAGCTATGGCAATGAACAATTCGTCGATCGGCGAGCGCTCGTGGAGTATCCAGATATCCCAAAGGGCAATGGGGAGGGAGAGAGCTTTGTATTCCGCAATGCCCCGATTGATGCCGTCGTTCACGAAGTTTTAGGGGAGACATACGGAGCCGGATACTCGATGGCTCCGGACGTTCAAGGGACGATTACCCTACGCTTAGATGGTGTCTCGTCTCTTGACGAAGCGGTTGCTGGGTTAGGTGCCGCGCTAAACCTTCAGGGCCTGGAGCTGGCAAAAAGAGGCAGCAATTATCTTATATCGAGGCAAGGACGTGGTGGTGACGGGTCGGACATGACCATGCCTGTTTTCGTGACACCTGATGAGGCTGTGCCGTCGGACGCAACAGTTGCTGTCCTTCAAGTCAAATATGCAAACGTTGATCGGATTGCTGAGATTGCGAGGCCCCTTATTCCGGACGGTTTACTGCGGCAGGTCGATGATGAACTTGGCTTTATTGTTCTGAACGGGGAAGCGGCTGCGGTGTCGTCGGCCATTCGAGTTTTGAAGTCACTAGACGTCAATTGGTTGGCGGCCGTATCGACTGCCCTTGTCCCAGTTAGTAACGGGACACCAGAAGAAATTGCCTCTGATCTTGATCCTGTTTTATCCCGTCTGGGCGGTGTTTCGGTTATTCCAATGTCCCGTCTTGAAAGCCTTTTGGTTATTTCCAGACGACGGGAGAGCATGGAACAGGTTCGCCGGTGGATCACCAAATTCGATCAATCTGCACAACCTCAATTGAGTTCCGACACACTAGTCTACGAGGCGCGGCACATTGATGCGAACCGTTTGGTCGAAATCGTTTCAGGGGCTGGTCAGGTTGCGCCCACTCTTCCGCTCTCTCCATCAGGTCAACCTGACCAGTTTCTGGCTCCTCAAGCCCCCGCAGCTAGCCCACCTGGACTTGGGTTATATGACCAGCTTTCGATTACCGTTTACCCCGGTAGAAATGCAATAATTGCCAGGGGACCCCAAGAAGATCTTCAATCGCTTCTTTCACTTGTTGAAACGATTGATCAGCCGCAACGTCAAGTTTTGATTGAAGCAACGATCGTTGAAGTGTTGCTGACTGAGAGTGATCAGATCGGTGTTCAATGGGATGCCATCGCTGGCGAGTTACGCGCGGCGTTTTCTGACATTGGATCTGGGGCTGTGACGTCGCTCTTCCCGGGAGCGTCGTTGTCGTTTGCCGGGGCCGATGTTGAAGCGGTCATCAACGTCTTGTCGACCTACAATGAGGTGGAGATTGTCTCATCACCACGCGTGCTTGTTCTCAACAATGAAACAGCGCGGTTGCAGATAGGTGATCAGGTCCCGGTGATCACGCAGAGCGCCGTGAGTATCACCGATCCTGGTGCGCCTCTAGTAAACTCGACATCCTATCGCGACACGGGTGTGATCCTAACCGTCACGCCAAGTATCCGCGCAGGCGGCATGGTCGAAATTGAGATTAGCCAGGAAGTCAGTGGCGTCGCAGAAACCACAACGTCCAACATCGACTCACCGACGATTACACAGCGGTCCGTTGAGAGCCGCTTATCTGTTCCGGACGGTGCCGTCGCGATCCTCGGGGGGCTCATGAGTCAGACCGTTTCACTGAGTGAAACCGGAGTTCCTATCTTGAAAAGTGCGCCATTGATCGGCGCGGCCTTTCGCTCTCGTTCGACCAATCAAAGACGAACTGAACTTGTTGTTTTGGTTGAGCCAACAGTGGTCATCACCGAGGAGCCAGAAACAGAGTTTCCAGTTCATCTCCGTGCTGCGCTCGAATCCGCGCGGGAAGGGTGGTGAGCCATGAGACGCTACGAAGATGGATACGCTACGATTGCGGCCACAGCGCTTATGTCTTCATTGTCGCTTGTGGCTATTGGCTATACCAATTTGTCGCTGATCAAATCGCGACAGGTCGATGCAGCTGCTCAGTCAATTCTCAATGAGATTGCGCTCGAAAGTTGGTTGCTGACACACGTCACTGAATTAGCCGAACGACGCGAGCCAGTAGCTGAAACTGGCGTATGGCACCAAGCGCGTTCGCCAAGTTTAAATGTCGAATACCTAATTTCTGACGAGTACAACAAACTTAATCTTCGCTCTGGTGACATTGACGATATTAGCAATGTTGTCAGAAAGGTCTTGCCGCAAGCCCAGGCGCGTGCGGCATTAGACGCAGTCAAAAAGCTCCAGAGTGGACGAGCCGAAGAGGTCCAATCTTTTAAGGACGTCTTTGAAAACTCTTTGAGCTCAGCACAGCATCAATGTCTCACCGATGAGCTGACATTATTGTACGCACAGAGATCATTAAGTGAGGGCGAAGGCGAGTCCTACATTCGGGATGGATCCATAGGGCGTATTCAAGCGCGCACTATGGACACTACTGTACCACGATCTTTGTCGATCGTAGTGCTTTTTACCGGAGATCAGTCAGATCCGTTTTGGATTCTCGACTGGCAATCAGTTCCAACCAGTAATGTTGCGGAGTGTCGAGACCATGCAGGCACCTGAGAAAAGAGAGTATCTGAGCAAAGAGGCTGGCTACACGCTGACCGAGCTGCTGGTTGTCTTGGTTATACTTGGGCTGATCGCAGCGGCTATCACGCCTCAAGTCATCGGACGACTGGATCGCTCAAAAGTTAGGGCTGCCGAGCTACAAATGGAAACGCTCGGCGCATCGCTAGATCTTTTCAAGATCGATCTCGGTCGATATCCCACATCTGAAGAAGGTTTGCAGGCATTGCTGAGCCAGCCCGCCGGTATCGATACTTGGTATGGCCCATACATACGGTCGGCGAAGAATCTGACCGACCCCTGGGGTAATCCTATCCAGTATCGCCCCCCTAGTGGAGATGCCTTCTATCGTTTGACGAGTTTGGGTTCTGATGGGAGTCAGGGCGGCACGCGGGATGCGGCTGATTTGATATCCCCAAACCTCGGATTGGGTCAGTGAGGCGGTATTATGGATGGTGCCGCATACATAAATCCTGAAGACCTTGAGATTAATCGGCTGATTTCTGAAGGCCATCTGCACGAGGATGATCTGCGCCAGGCAAAGTCGCTGCAAGGTGGCGGTACTAAGTCGCTATTAGGTGTTTTGAACCAGTCCGGCGTTTTATCAGATGATCACCTTTTGGACTGCTATCAATCGATCTCTGGTTTGCCAGAGGTCGATCACGCTCGCCTCCAGGATATTGAGGACGAGTGTCTTGAGCTTATAAACCCGCAATTCTTAAAGCGTGCACGTGCTCTTCTGTTGAGTGCGAAAGGCCCGCTCGCTGTCGTCGACCCACTCGATGATACGGCGCTTCGCGCGGCAGAGTTCGCGCTTGGTCTCGTGCTTGACCAAGTCCTTATCAAAGCGGGTGACTGGGCGCGCGCCTATGCGAAGCACTATGAGCACAAAGAGGACCTGACTCTGGATCTGACGGATTCAAGCGGCATTTCCATAGATGATCTGGTTGCCGATCAGGACCGCGACGCACCGATTGTAAGGCGCGTGGCATCCTGGTTTGCCGATGCGGCGGACCTCGGGGCATCAGATATTCACTTTGATGCGAAACGAAACGCCTTAGAGGTGCGCTATCGCATTGATGGGGTCCTGAGGACAGTTGCCTCAGAATCGAGGAGTGCTGCAGACTCCGTCATTGCGCGTATTAAGGTACTGTCTGGATTGGATTTGGGAGAACGCCAATCAGCTCAAGATGGCCGCGCGACCATTGTGGTGAGGGGGCGGCGCCTTGATATCCGTGTTTCGATCATTCCGACAATTGATGGCGAGAGTGCCGTAATCCGCTTGCTGGATCGTCCTTCAGGCCTGTTATCGATCGGCAAGCTTGGGTTCTCAGATGAGGTGACCGAAGCGCTGCAAACCATGATGGCGAAGCGGAACGGGCTATTCGTAGTCGCTGGCCCAACAGGAAGCGGAAAGACGACAACGCTCTATGCCTGCCTCGAGCACTTCAAGAATAGCGGGCTCAAGATATTGTCTGTGGAAGACCCGGTTGAATATCATTTTGACCATGTGAGCCAAGTTCAAGTGTCCGGCAAAGACGGAACAGGATTCGCTGGAGCGATCCGCGCGTTTCTTCGGCACGACCCAGACATCATTCTCGTGGGTGAGATACGAGATGGTGAGACGGCGAAAGTGGCTGTCGAAGCCGCATTGCAAGGTCACCTTGTGTTGGCGACGATCCATGCGACTGACGTGGCGCGTGTCCGCACACGCCTTATCGATATGGGCGTCGAGCCTTTCAAACTCGATGCGACATTAAATGGTGCTATGGCGCAACGCCTCGTACGCCTGCTCTGTCCTGATTGTAAAGACGAGGTCGCGCTAATCGAGAGTGATCGAGAGCGGTTTGCCGAGGCACATGTCGAACCGCCATCAGAGCTCTCAATTCCGAATGGATGCCGCAGTTGCGGTCAGACCGGCTATGCCAAGCGCCACGTTTTGGGCGAAGTCACTTTATCGGCGCAAACCGATCAACCAGATGTCTCTATGGTGCAGGACGGCCTGCGGTTGGTGGCACAAGGTAAGACGAGCCTTGCAGAAGTTACGGGGCTTGATGTCTCATGACACTATTTCGCTACTCTTCTATTGGTCCAGACGGAGCAAAGATCACCGGACGTATCGATGCAAGCAGTGCTGAAGAGGCGCAGCGCTTTGTATCAGGCGCGGGTGAGTTTCTGATCGACCTCAATCCAGTTGCTGAGCGAAGCTGGCTAAAGTTCGAGCGCCAGACAGATATAAAGCTACATGTCGCCGGTGCTTTTGCGGTCGAATTGTCAGGCCTGATTGAAGCAGGCGCTCCGCTAAACAAGGCGCTTTCAATATTGGCAGAAGGAACAACACCTTCTGCACGACTGTCTCGGGCTGTTCTCGCCCATATTGAGTCCGGCCGTAGTTTTTCCGTTGCTTTGCGAGAGGCAGGTGGCGCTTGCACCCTGTTGGCGGAGTTTGTTTCAGCCGGTGAAGCAGGGGCAGGACTCGAGACAATGCTAGAGGCGGGCGGTAGGTTTCTATCCGCTCGTAGTGAGGCGCTTCGGAAAACACGTTCCGCGCTTGCCTATCCGATGTTCATCTCCGCGCTCGCCGTCGCGGCATTGATCATCATGATTGTCTATGTCGCGCCAACACTGGCCCCGACGCTGGAAGATAGTGACAGCAATGCATTTATTCTAAAGCTCGCTGCCGTTGGCAATTGGTTCCAGAACAACAGCGCCTTGGTTCTTATGGGCGCTGCATGCGCACTCGGATGTGGAATGCTCCTGGGCAAATTTGGATTTGGTCAGACGATCAAGCAAAGCTTGGTCTACAGAGTTCCTATTCTTGGAGGCGTCAATCGAGATCTGAGCGTAGGCCAGGCATTAGAGGTAACGGCGGCGCTTCTTGAAAGCGGCCGACCTCTTTCAAGCGCACTTGAGTTCGCTGGGAATGCCTCGAGCGCGACCATGGCAGGTGTCTTTCATTCGATCGCTGATCGTCTTCGCGATGGGTGCCTGGCAAGTGTTGCGTTTGAAGAAGCCGAGATGCTTCCAGTGGAAGTGCGCCGACTTGCAAAGCTCGGCGAAACGTCAGGCGCATTTTCGAAGGCGCTCCGTCAAGCAGGACGGATTTGTCATCAGCGAGCGATGCGTCGCTTGGACCGATTGTCAGCACTTGCTGGACCTGTGCTGGTGATTGGTATCGGCGGTATGGTCGCAGGCCTCATGCTCACCGTTTTGGGGTCTCTCTCCGGCATTGGGGGAGGGGCGCTATGACCCAGAACGAAGGATTTGCGATGGCAGATGCGATAGTCGCGCTGATAGTCGTCTCGACATTTGCGACATCACTGATCGCGTCGAACACCATCATGACGGGCAGCCTCCAAAAGTCGACGGCACGCTTTGAAGCAGCGCTTATTGCTCGCGCACTCACGCGCAGTCAAAGCGTCGAGGACAATGGCTCTGCCACGCGGGATGATACTACCTATGGATGGGCGCGCCATGTAACCGACAGCAAAGACAGTCACGTACTTAGGGACGTTTCGATAGTTGTGACTTGGAATGAACACGATCGCCAGCGATCTCTTAGAGTTGACACTGTTTGGCGAGGGCTTCCACATGATACGTGAGGAAGGTTTTACGTTAGCCGAAGTCCTTATCTCACTGATTGTGATTTCAGCGGGAGCCGTTGCGACCCAAGGGGTCGTGATGGGTATTACAGGTCATTGGGCGAGGGCTGATATGCTTAAGGCGCGCGCTGATGTGCTTTTAGCGAACCTCGAAGCGATCCATGGTTTTGAGACGTCACTCAGAACCTCTGCAAGTGAACTGCTATATTTAGACATTACGGCGAGTGATAATCAACGATTGATACTTGCATCTCCTCAAATAGACCACCGCTCAGACTGCCAGTTTGACTTGGTTGGGAGACGTTGCAGATGACTGCTAATATTATCTGGAATGCGCCGAGTGTTGGCGGGAGTATTTTGCAGTTGGCCTTTTGCACGGTGCGCGAAGCATTTGGACGGCGCGACATTGAGCCAGCCGTCATATCTTTAGACGAGTTAGACTGTAGCGACGAAGTTATCGGAGGTCCGGCACGTATTGTCCTACCGAGCGCAGTCGCATTCTCGCATTGCCTGGACGCGCGGACACTGAACACCGGCGACCAGAAGAAAATTGTGGCGAACAAGTTTGCGGACCTCGCTCCTATTCTTGATGATGATCTACGAGCCTTAGCAAGCAATGGCTCGGGTGCTTCCGACAATGTCGAGCTGCTGTTTGTTCGCGAAAGCACACTGTCAGAAATAGAGCGCCTATCAGCGGCTCGCGGGGTGACGCAGCTGTCTCTCTCTCCTGAGTGTCAGCAGGACAGCGTTTTCCTCTCTCCGAACACCTTGCAAGGAAGTCAAATCGGTCGAGTGTCCTGGGCTGCTTGCCTGCTATGGATGTTGTTGGCGCTTTGGGGTGCAACAGCAGTCGCGGCGCGCTCTATGGAGACGACTGCAAATGCCTTGCGCGCGAACGTAGCAGAAGTGCGCCTGCTCGCCGTAGAACGAGCCGAACGAGACCGCGAACTAACGGCTGTCGACGCTCTTGCCGCTTGGGGCGCCAACGAGAAAACCATTGCTGCCCGAATGAATTCTCTCAACGAGTTGTCAGCTGCAACGCCCGACGGTGCATGGTGGATGTCAGTTGAGCTAAATGATCGTGCTCAGACCATTTCTGGATTGTCCTCGAACGCGGCGACTGTGCTTCAAAGTATTTCGCAGGCCTTTCCACAAAAGTCGGTTTCTTTCTCTGAGCCCGTTATGGACGAAGGGCAGGGGCAGCAGAGCTTTGTCATTCAGTTGGGGGCGGCCGAATGATTGAAAACACAACACTTAGAAAAGCTATTGGATGGGGATTGGTTGTTGCCGCCGTAAGTGCGCTCGGCGCTGTGACGATGCCGAATGTTGGGCGAATTCAGAGTGCTCAGGCCGCGATTGCTCAGCAGAACGATTTGATCGATCGTCATCTCGACGTGCTGGCACGACCCCCGGTTGTCACGCCGCACACGGCGCTCCAAAAACATATTGTTACTAGTGAAGAGGCAGACATGTCTGGCCTCGCAGCCGACTTTCAAGCCGAACTTCTGGAAGCGCTCACGGCCAATCAGGCGAGGCTCATCAATCTACGTAAGGCAGACAGCGTGTTGGATATTGGCGGTCTGGAGGGTTTAGACTTCAGGCTCACATTCGAGGGAGACCTGCAGTCGATCGTAGGGGTCGCGGACACTCTCAACGATATGCAGTGGCCTGTGCTTGTCGAAACGATGGAACTGGTTGCTCAGGGTCCGGAGACGCGACCCGATCGCAAAGTCCGTGCGAGCCTGTCTCTTCGAGTATGGGTGGAGATCGCAGTATGAACATCAAACCGCCATTTCTACCTACCGCGATATCAGTTGCGGGTGGTGTTGCATTAGTTGCATCGTATCTAGCCTCTCAGGCTGTTTCGTCGGGCATAAAGTCAACGTCACTCGTCGATGTGGAAGACATAGCTTTGTCTACTGCCTCTCTCGATGTCATCGAGAATGCGTTGCCATACGATCAGCGCCAAGCGGAAGACAGCCAATCAGACTTTCAAGCTTTGTTGGCTGCATCACCCTTTCACTCGACGCGCGAGCCATTTAGCCGCGCTTCAGCAGCGCAGACCGTTGAGAGAGCTGGGCCTGAGCTTCAGCCACAGATTGTCGGGTTCTTAGGAAAAGACAATAATCGCCGGGTTATGATAGACTGGAATAATGGCTCACCCACGGGCTCTTTTAGTGTCGGCGACGATACGCCTTTTGGGCGACTAACCGAAATTCGGAACACTTCGCTTTCGTTTGAAAATATAAATGGAGACCGCGAACTAAGGCTATTTGATTGAGAATCGACACAAATGTATTTTGTATGGTTCTTGCCTATTTGAAGATGCGTTATTCTGAGCCAACAGTTTTACAACTGGCGGGGTAATCTGGTGGTTGCCGACATATATCAGCCGATACTTCTGCTCAAACTCTTTATGCGTATAATTATTTCTGATTCGGAACGCTATTTTTATTTTCAAAATGGTATCATTACCGTGGCGCTAAAGTTATCGAATTGTGCGATAAAAAATGACCAACTAACTGCTTGTACGTTCACTTTGTTTCAGAGTGATAAATTTTGATCATAGGAGCTTATAGGGTTTGTGGGTTAGTCAAATTGGCCCTGCGCTCATTCCCAATCCATTTCATCAATATCGTTCAGGAACCAGTTTGTGTTGATCATTTTGTATGGGCCGAGATCTGAAATTGCCTTTTTTAGAGCTGACACATATCGCTCATCTCCAGAAGCGATATGTTCATTGTGCTTCTTCATGTTGGGCTTGTAAAATGTCAGATATTCTAGAAGCATCGAAAGGGACGTGCACGCCAAAATGATTAAAATAGGCATCATACTATCATTGGTACCGAGCACTATAATAGCCACCGCAGCCGGTACTAATCCTTTGACCGTTCCAGAAATAACAGATGCTGTGAAGACCTTCCGTTTTACGGACAGATCGAGATCTTGAATTGAATTGGTCATTACTTCTTATGGTAGCCGTTGGTGAAAAACGCAACGTCTATCTTCTCTTTTGTTAGCACCGGTAAAAAGCGCAACTTCTGCCGTCTACTATAAGGCCCGGTGTGTCTGAACTTATTATGTCTTGGAAGTCGGCGGCTAGAGCGGAGTCTGCAATTGCACCACCGGTCGCTACAGTTACTGGCCCGATTGGAGAGGCGCTTGTCAACCCTGTTATCAACCCAGAGACTAGGAATTCTCCAAAACTGCGATCTAGGTCTCCATCTAGAGAGTCAACTGCCGCGGCACCCAAAAAGCCTCCCGTGAGCCCTGCACTGAATTGACCCACAAATCTCGTAATACGGGACGCATTTGCGAACCCTGCTGCTGTGCCTCCTGTCGCAAATGAGATAGTCGTTGAAGCTGCAATTTCTTCAGGTGTTCCTCCAAAGAGAGCTGTCACTGTACCTGAGACAATTCCCGAATTAATTGAGGTAGTCAAAGTAGCTTGTCCTGCTTTAGAAAGGCTGGTCAGGCCAACCGCGAAAGATGTTCCACTTGCTGCGCCAATCAACACTCCTAAAGACGCTGCTGCTCCTAATATTCGTCTGCCCGATTGCGCATCAATTCTCGATAGGACACCGCTTGCCTGTTGTTCGTTGATCTCAAGTGAACTTGCGATCGCGCCGTTTAGTTCACCTTCTCTAACGATTTGACAGGCCAACCCGACGCAGAACTCACCCGTTGGATCGATGTTATTAATTGGGTCATTCGTCACGTATGTATAAAGATTCCGTTGATCTTCGTAACCGACCGGGTCTGGACTTAGAAAGCGTCCTAATTCAGTCTCATAATAACGTGCTCGGTAATAGTACAATCCCGTCTCAGGATCGTAGCGCCGTCCGGTGTACCGATATGGGTTTCCGGAAGCTGACGGTTCACCCTCCACGCACACACCATTTGTGTCGATCGAGCACTCATTTCCGAACGGATCGTAAGCGTAACGTTCTGCAATCTGCCCCGAACTGTCCGTTAGCGCTGCGACATTGCCTAGGCGGTCAGAATGATAGTAACGAATATCTACTGTACCAGGCCCTTCGATGATCGCCACGCGCTGATCAACTGCTCCGCCAGGAATGTAGCGGCGGAGCAACGTCCCCGTATTGCTGTATTCTGCAATTTCCATGTCACCGGCATGAATATATTCTGTAAGCTGTCCATTCACAGTTTTGGCTTTGCGCCGACCTCGAACGTCGTAATCGTAGGTGTTTGGGTCGCCGTTTACACTGGCCGCAACCAATCGATTCCGCAAATCGAAGGTGTAGGATCGGCCTGTATATCCAGTAAGGTTGCCTCGATTATCGTAATTCAGATCGCCAAAGCCAGTTACATTTGTATATTGATCTGCGACATTAGCCTGATCGTAGTCAATGGTTTCAAGGGCGAGTGGTCTCCACTCGGGGTGCTTCGGATCAGTCAGGTGCGTCCATGACAGTCGTCCAGCAGCTGTGTAGCCGTAATCCCAGGACAGAGCTTCCGCCATGCCGCTTTCATCGGAGATATTGTAGACGAGGCTAACAATATCGCTATCTAGGCTGTAACCGAGTGACAACGAGGTTCCATTGCCCAAGCTACCGTTGATTAACCTGGAACGAAGGTCGGGCGTGTATGATGCAAGACTCGTTCCGTCAAAACTAACCGATCTAAGTCTATTCCTACTGTCGAACCCATAAACTGCTGTCTTGTTGTCTGGCCAGGTGATCTCTGTTCGGTTATTAGCCGCGTCATAATCATAGCTGACCCGGCGACCGTTTTGAATCTCTGCTTTTACACGGCTCAACGCATCATACTCGATAGCCAGCGTTTCTGTTGCAGAGCTATTGAAATGCTCATCGACTTCGTTTTCTTCTTTAATTCTGCCCGCTTCATCCAATATGAATTGAGCTTCGTTTCGGCGCGGACCATTTAAGCCGATCTGCTCCCAGCTTGCCGTCAATCGCGACGAGTCATCATAGTCAAACCCAATGATCTCTTCGGCCCCGCCATTTTGTTGGAGGTTTTGGCGGACGAAAGTTCGATCGACGGTCCCGTCGAGATTGAAGTCGTTTCTGCTAGTTGTGCCGTCTGGAAACTCGGTGATGTGTCCTGTTCTGCCGTATACATCAGACTCGAAATTTGAGTCATAGGCAGTTGTCTCATGACCAGGTATAGAGCCTCGAGCTGGGCGAAGACGGGTTAAATTGCCGCTACTATCATACCAGAACCGTGCTTCCGTTTGTTCAAGAACTTCGCCGGGTGCCCTTATAATTCGGTCGACGAGGCCGTCAGCAAGATAAATCTGACGGGTTGTTATGCCGTCAGGATCTGTTGTGTCTCGCCGTCTGTCACGCTCATCATAGCTATAACTCGTGGAGTCACCAGACGGAGTTGTTACCATGGCGAGCTGGCCAGTCATGGTGTATTGAACGCTTGTGCGCGACAAGCCGCTATTGGCCGGCAACGCAAAGCCTGCATTCTCGTCGCACGGTGCTCGTAGCGCGTCGGTCCGTTCGAGTTCATCGACACAAGCAATGAGCCCTTGTGGATTGTACGTGTAGTAAAGTCCACCCGACTCCGGGTTCCGTATTTCAAGCAGCTTACGGCTGTCATCATACATCGCTGTCGTCGTGTTTTGACGGCCATCAGTCGTAGATGTCAGATCGCCCGCGTCGTTATATCCGAAGCTTGTGCGGTAGTTAAAACCTTCAACATCTGACTGAATTCTTGTGAGGTTGAAATTGGTATCTTCATAGAAATAGTCTGTTCGAAGTGTTTGACTATTTGTTGAATCAAGCAATTGATTGACGCGCGTTATGCGTCCGAATGAGAGTGGCGAGGTGTCATAGAAATATTGCGCATTTTCTCCTTCGGGACCCGTCGAGCTTTCCAGCAAGCCAGTAAACGCGTTGTACGAGTTTATAGCGGTCAGAATTCCGTTCTCGTTCGTTTCTGTTAGAAGCACATTGGGGAATCCAGGAATGCCATAAGTCCGTGTTACTCGAAGAGGATCATCAGTGGGTTCGATTGTGTCACCGGCTTCTTCGGGACTCGTTGAGGCGACAGTTCGTGGATGCGTTAGCGTCTCAATCAAGTTCGAGTTCTCGTCGTACTCAAATGTTGACCTTGAAGAATAAGATTCAACAGGCCATGAATCTCTGCCAACTACAGTTTCGAGGGTGCGTCCAAGGTAGTCTACTTCATTCAGCGTTCTTATGCCGCGCTCATTAAAAGTGACAACGGAATTTCCAAATTGATCAGAGTAAAAGGCCTGCTCCGTTCCATCCGCATTGGTGATTAGTCCTTTCGCGTATCGTTCTGAAAACAGTGATGAAGGTCTATACTCCGTTGCTTGCTGTCGGCCATTCTCCACACTCCGGACCGTGTTTTCGAAGCCATATTCAAACTCAGTTCGAATTGCTCGTAATCCCGAGCCGATAGTGATTGAATTAATACGTGACCGACGAACTCTATCAGGTCGAGATGTTGACGTGAACGGCCCTGTAAAGCTCACCTGCTCTCCATTTGGCAGCGTGAACAGCGTATTCGTTACTGTAGCTTCTCTGCTGTTTGCAGGGTCTGTCAACGTCAGTAGAATAGGTCTGCTTGTGAGTTGATCGAAGTTCGTTTCGAAATCAATTTGATACCCTAGAGTGTTGGATACCGATGACAGGGGGGCACGCGCTTCCAGTGTTTGACTTACGTCAAAGAATGTTTCGAAATCATAGGTGAAGTCAATATTTACACCATAGGGAAAAGACCATCTATCTGGTCGGAACTGATTGCCAGTTAATGCCGGACGGAATTCAAATAGTAAATCTGTATTTGTAACTGCGTCGGAGAATTCTGAAGAATACTCCATCGTACTTCCATTGGGTCTTCGAACTGTAAAGGTGAGATTTGTATAATATTTCGAGAATCCAAGCTCGTCCACACTTTCTACAGGATTCCCATTCACCTCGATAGTTGCGTTCTCAGTTGGGGTAGAATGATAAACACCATCGGCCCGTCGAGTGAAGGTAGATAGACCCGCGGTATTAGGAAACGTTATAGTATTTGAGTTGATGGTTCCATAGAACCAATGTGTCACAAAGGGTGAAACAAGGTGATTGGCGAATGCGTTGTCACGTCCAATTCGAGACAATACGTTAATTGCGACTATCAAGTCCGTGTGATCTGCGGCAACCCGTCTGTCGAGATACTGGCCCAACGACGAGCTGAACGAAGATAACATTCTAAAGTTATGATCCCAGCCGCTCGCTAGGGGACCAAAGTTGTTGTTACTAAAGTTAAATTGTACATCTAGTGAATATGGGAAGTCGCCCGATCCAACCGAAAGTACACTTCCGGTATTGACCGTGACATCCCCCGTTACCGGATTAATTGTTTCCTGGATAAATGAGCTCGTTTCTTTCTCGATGTCGATCTCTTCAATCTGCGGCGGAGCAAAAGTCGTCCCGGGTCCAGATGTAGCGCCCTTCAACCCCAAAGTATTTGTATAGGCAATAGATTCTAGTCCGCTATCATATGCGAGTAGCGGAGCAATTAGGAATTCTATCTCGGCACCTGAGTTAGGTGCCGGTATTCGACCTGCGTCTCCTTCGAGCGGTGCGATTAAAGAGTGTCCTGTAGTCAAATAAGAGATTGCCGTTGAACGTTCAGCAGCAGAGTAGTTTTCTGTCTCATTGAGAATTACGTTCTGATTACCTGGGGCAACCAGATAGAAACGATAGTCGCTATCATTCATTAGATTGAAAAGATTAGCGGTGGAGCCTGAAAACCATTGATCTGAGGCTTGTTCCAATACGCTGCCTTCTAAGCCAGCAAACATCGCAGCAGTCGCGAATTTGGTAGCTTGAATATCTAGATCATCGACCTGGCTACTAGTCACCGAGATTGTATCGTTCAAATCTAGTATGGTTGGGGCCTGTAATGACGAAGGAGGGGTCTGTCCCATTTGAGGTAAACCTCCTTCGCGTAGCAGCACGCCGGATAGACTGAATCCCATGGTGTTGTGTCGAGTAGATAATGTTCTGTTGGTTGCATCTATAAGACGTTGTATTTGAGACGACTGCCTAGACCAATCCGCTACTCGAGAGCCACCAAACAGTACCCAGTCTAGAAAATCGTCGTCTGGTGAAAGAGCTTCGTTGAATTCGTCAGTGAAAACTGCACCACGCTCGTCCATATCGCTTTCGTACCTAACGGCCGCCGAACCAGTAATGCCGAGGCGATAATGAACGCGGACGCGGAAGTCAGCTAAGCCACTCGCAAAGAGCTCAAGATCTTTTCCATTATCTGCATAGTTTCCACCGTTAGCAGCGTATGGGTGGTCGATGGAAATTGATATTGGAAATCCCGAGCTAGAAAAATTATTCTCTCGAAATAGCTCGATCTGTAAGTTGGGTTCAAGCAGTGACACTCGCGGTACAGACTCATCGAGATATAAGAGCCTTACATTTCGACCTTGCGGTGTTTGCCGCGCAATGATTTGCAGTGATGCGTTGTAGGCCTCGTCGGCAAACAGTGTTCCAAGGTTGGGGGGTGATCCACCGTTCGTTGTGCTTGATAGCGAGAAAGCCGGTGTCTGCAGGGCAAATTTGGTCCGGTACTGATCAGGAATTCCTTCTGGCCAAACGAGTTCTTGCGCGAAGGCGTACGGAAGTGTCGGTGCTCCCTCAATCATACTGTTGTAGAATACGGGTTCGGTTGTCAAAAATGCCTCTTCGATCCCCATCGTCCGTTCCGTCGCCTCGATCTCATTGAGAAGCTCCTGAGACCGGTTTCGAAGTGTTTGATAAAGCCCTGCCGTGTTCAAATCCCGCGCGAAAGTGCCAATTGAATCAGTGCTGATTTTTCCTGCTGTCGCCGTACTCAGAATTGCCGTTCCGCAGTTCGCATCGCAATTTGCTTCGTTGGCAATACTCGCAGGTGGTTGCCTAAAATCGTGAACTTTGAATGATGGGTCGAACAGATCTGTTCCAACGCGCACTACAATATGGCCAATCTCGACCGACGCGAGATCTCCCCCGTAGTTGCAGTTTGCGTTCGTTGAACCATTAATTTTGGCGGGAAAACCTCCATTTGCCAGTAGGTGGCATGCGCTTTCCGCTGATATGGAAGGTGCGCCACTAGCTGCGTTCACCGATGAAGCCAATCCGACCCATCTAGAGAATTGCTCGGCTGTGACGGAAGCCGTTCCCGAAACTGCATTTGCCGGTATATTCGCTTCTTCTAGAAGTGCGATCATTAGTGATGCTTGATCGAATGGTGTTCCGGACTGGTCATGGACCGTCGCTGTCGCACCCTTTCCAAGCCCGTAGCGAAACTCCGTCGTAATATTGTTGTTTATATATTCATAAACGTTGAGGATGTACCGGTCAGAATCTACCGACGATGCTCCTAGATTTTCGCCTAGTGCTTGTATCGTTATCGAGCTCGTTGAAAGGCAATACTGGCTGAGCGGCGCGATGGCGCACAGTCCATCGGTGTGAGTTGTTGATGTTCCATAGAATGCTCTTGCTTCATCAATAGAGACAAGTGGAGCTGATTCAAATCGAACACTGGCAGGTGGGTTGGCGTGGGACAAAGAGTTCGATGCGAAAAACACACCAATCAACATTAAGCCTTGCCGCCGAAGTCTCGATTTCTGATCTCCTGTTATGATCGTATTTGTGCGGCTAATCCGGAGCACATTAGCTATTGCTGTTATAATCTTTCGAGCAGAGCTTTTTATCTTCATTGAGTTGATTAAGGTATTCATTTTTTGTTTGCCCGAAATGCTATTAGTGACAGTTTTTATTGCCGTGGTTGAAAGTTGATGACTAACGCGACGAGTAGATCTAAGAGAACGGTTGGGTGTTTGAGGTGTAATGGATTGTGGCATGTCTTTAGTTCCTACCTACATCACCTTCACCACCACCTCCTCCTGGTGGTTGTTCGAATATAAATGATATAGTTCCCTCATCGAATGCACCCCGCTGATCAGTGATCCGATACGTAAGGTCGAGGGTTTGCCCACCAGCTGTATTTCGAGGTTCTACATCAATAGTTCGCCCGTCGCTGGAGAGGAAGAAACTGACAAAAGAAGTTAGTTGCGTGTCAGAGAACTGTCGATTCGGAAGAGCGATACCAGTTATTCTAATTGCTGCGTTGCCATCGTTGGCGTCACTATCATTTTCTGCTGGCTGTATTTGAAAGTTTTGCCCTGCTTGACCTACTATAAAGTCTTGATTTGCAACAGGTGGAACATTTTGAGGTTCATCAATATCTTCGACTACTAAGTTTGCGGAAGCGGTATTTGAGTTAGGTGCCGTTGCAGTTATTGTAACAGTCTGATCACCGTCCAAGGTATTGTCTGTTTTTCCTCTAACCGTAATGGTTCGGAAAGTCTGATTGGCAAATATTGTTGGAGTTGTATCGTCAAACTCAAGTTCGTCGGATGTTTGTGGGTTTAGGGTCACGAACAATGGGGCGTTTAAGTCGCCTCCGGAACGCGTGATCGTCAGGCTAGTTTGTCCATCTTCACGAATTGAATTACTGTCCGTCGATAGAGTCAGAGTTGAAGGTGGCAAGTCGAGATCAATGACGTCGAAAGTGATTGACTGACTATTGGCTCCGGGAGCTGTGGCAGTAATAGTAGGGCGTTGATTCCCATCAACGACACTATCTAAAGGGGCAGTTATTGATATTGTTTCAGACGATGCGTTTGAGGGAATTACCAACTGGTCTGAAGATAATTGGAGTTCAGTGGTATCGCTTGAAGACAGGTCTATGGTTAGGGGTTGTGTTTGATTACCGTTCAGACGGGCGACGGTGAGAGTAGATGTTTCACCCTCATTGAGTACGTTTTCCGTTGCCGATAGTGATAGATTAATTTGCGGTGGAGGTGAGAACTCGCGCACAGTTGCAATAACAGTTCCTTCCGCTGGCGAGCAGCCGTTTGCATCAATTGTGTAAGTTATTGGATAGTCGTTTAGAAGGCTGTCGGGACGGCTATCGCCGACAGGATCGACGAAACTTGGGGTGTTAAATCTTATTGATTGACCATCTGTCGACAAGCTAGCGAACTGTCCATCGATCTGAGAAATAAACGGCTGTTGACCCCCATCACAAGTTGTCACCGAACTAAGAACGTCAATAAATCCGTCAATCTGTTCGGTGAATACCTGTCGAGGTAATGATGTGAGAGTGATTGAGGGGGCAGGATCTACGTTTTGTACCGTGAAGATTAGTGTTCCTTCTTCCGAACCATTTACGCTCGCCGTAACCGTTACTGCCCGGTCGGGATCAAATACTCCATCAGCTACTCCATTTGCGGTCACAGAGACTGGCGTCACACCCAAGAATTCTCCGCCAGCTGGAATGGTTGCAGTGGCCGGTACAGTCAGTTCGCTGGTGTCACTTGAAGAAAGAGAAACAATTGTGGGTTCAGCAAATACTCCACTTCGGATGATAGAAAAGTCTACTGAAGTCCCTTCCAGCACCGAGTTCGATTGCGCAGCCAGTATCAAATCCACCGTCGGTGTATCTGTGTCTATGACAGAAATAGTTGCTTCAGCGATTGAGTCAGATGCCCGACCTGTAATTGTCACGACCTTATTACCATCAAACTCGCCGTCATCGATCGCTACGACCTGGAATGTCGAGCTCGTTTGATCTGCCGGTATCGTAATAGTGGACTGCGGAAGAGATAGCTCGGTTGTATCATTAGAGCTCAAGTTAATATTCAGTGGTACAGTCTGATCTCCGCCTGTCCTATTTGCCGTAATGGTTAAAGTTTCGCCTTCTGAGACCTCTGTAACGTCTGGCGTGAATTGGATCTCTGCTGGTGCCAGTATAATCACGCTCTCACCAAGCGTTACGAATTGTCGATTTCCATTCTCATCATAGCCGTAATTGATGCTGCCTTCGTCGGGATAATTGGCGAGCTGAAGACGGCCTAGAGCATCGTATTGATACATGACGCTACCTTCAGGAGCATTACGTACAGTTGTGAAGGGAGTTGGTGGTGGAGAAGGTTCAGGTGCCAACGGGCCGTTCGCAGGCGGATCAGTTGGGTCAGATGAACCGACATCTTCCACGGAGAGTGTGAATGTGACGGGTGCTGAATCTGCGCCGTCACTTGCGATGACGCGAAGTGTATAGTTGTTTGGCGTGTCTACACTTCCTTGCAGTGCGTTGTTGACGATGCTCAGCCCGGCAGGTGGGTTGGGT
>JBCCBQ010000010.1:0-135814 GCA_039033955.1 Pseudomonadota bacterium | reverse complement strand
GAAACTGGAATGACATTCCGACAATTCAAAAATTGGGAAGCAACGAAATGGGCGGTTCAAAGATTCGAATTGCAGAATTCGATTCAGGCGGCTGCCCTGGATGCCGGCTTTTATGATGCATCTCATTTCTCGCGGGCATTCCGGTCGACATTTGGACTGAGCCCATCAGAAGCAGCCCGGTCACGGGTGTCGATCCAACCAACGGAAACGGGCTAATCTTAATGTCTGCTTTCGGCGGCGTTGGAAACCTGACGCATCCGTAGGAATAGAGGCATTGCCGACCGCTATGCAGCACTCCCTGGCTCAATCTACTTTGAGATTTGATATACGATCGGGTACTCTATTCCAATCCAAGGATAACGCTTGCCATCAAAGTCTAGCGGTTCAAATCTGGCCGCTGCTAATGCTCTCTCTGCTGATCGTACAAATATATGATCAGTGCAGTCTGCTTCTATGTTGATTGGTCGACCCTCAATATCGGTATCAAAGAACACATCGCATTTTCCGTTCAGACTTCGCCGTTCTGCGGCTACAGGATATGTCACTCTAGGCAATTCAGTCTCTCTAGGTAGATAAGTACCATTTGTGAGACGCTCGAAAACAATTTCGAACTGATCTGAACTCATCCCGGCTAGCCGCGATGGCCACCTTAAGTCCTGGTAGTGATCATTACTCAATTCTCGGAAGTAATGGAGTTTCTCATCATCATTAAGGCGCTCGGATAGAAGAATTGCCAGGTGAAAATCTGTTCTGGTAACGCCTCCTTGGCCTGATGAAATATACTCATCAAGTGTGGAAAGTGCTTCTGCTTCTTTCCCCAACCCAATGAACGAAATAGCAATAGCGCGTCGTACGTAATTTGCTAAATCAGCAGGTACGTCGGTCAACTCTCTCTGACCAAGTTCCTGAAGCTTGTTGAAAGAGGCAGTATACTGATAGTGGATCATCAATCGCACAAGATGGCGTTCACGTTCTCCATTTTCATTGTATCGTGTTGTTGGCAGCAGTAATTCTAATGCCGGGATTGCAACCGAGGGATCTAATGATTCCGCATCGAGAACAACGCCCAACGCATAAAACGTTTGGTGATCACGACAGTTGTAGCTCGGATCAGTCAAGGCTTTTTGGATAGCTTCCCTAGTCGACCGCCTAAGATCTTGATCACGTTTTACCCTAAGCCAATCAGCTATTCTCCGTTTAGCTCTCAGACTCAAACTTTCTAAGGTGCAATCAGCGGCGTCGAACTGCTGCGCAACAATCTGCGGGGCCCCAAAGGAACATGTGATAAGCGCGACAAACAACACTCGCCAAAAACAATGCAGTTTCATCCGATATTCTAACAATGTCTGTCCGTGTTCAGATTCAAAAACCAAGCGAGTTACAATTGGTATACATAAATTTGCAACCGTACATAGAGATTAATATTATTGTGCTTGCGGCTCTGGTCTCCCCCTGACCCAAAGCAGACCTAAACCGGGTACCGCCCCAGTCTTCCCCGGTCGCTTTGCCTGCGCCCTGTCTCATGCTTATGTTCCATGGCAACGAATGGAAGGGGACGCCATGAGACGCACCATAATCGCATTAAGTTTGACGATCGGCACCATGTTCGTGGCGGGAGGCACCGTCGCGGAAGACATTGACGGCGTGCAGGAACATCCGATGATCGAGCGCTATCCGGGCCAGAACATCCGGTGGCAAAAGATCGAGAACTATATGCCTTACGAGATCGCGGTGGGGGAGGTGACCGGCTACCGACGCATCGACGACTGGATCGAAACAGAGGGCCGGGTCACTCGCACCTACTATGCTCTGGAAGGCGAAGAGCGCACAGTTTCCGAAGTTTATCTGAACTATCTCGAGGCTCTGCAAGCGCAGGATTTCGAGATCCTTGCCGAAGGATTTGCACCGGACCGTCGCGGCAACCGGATCGGCGGGACAAGCTGGATTGGCGTCGCCTATGCGGCCAATCCGATCACCGAACAGGGCTCGGCAGCCACGAGGCTATTCGCCGGCACATCGACGAGTGGCGGGTCAGGGTCCATCGTGGCGAAGAAGAACCGCGCGGCTGGCACCGCCTATGTCGTGCTGACAGTGGAGCAGCATTCCTCCAACTATATCGGCACGCTGATCGACATTGTGGAAGTCGAAGCGGCTGAGACGGGACTTGTGGTGGTCGATGCCGAAGCGATCGGCTCGGACATGGCCGAATATGGCCGGGTTGTGCTCGACGGCATCGTGTTTGATTTTGACAGCGCGACCCTGCTGTCGGAATCCGATCAGGCGCTCGCCAACATCGCTGAATATCTCGCGGCCAATCCCGAGAAGTCTTTCTACGTCGTCGGTCATACCGATTCCGTCGGAACGTTCAGCTACAATTATGGTTTGTCAGGAGACCGGGCACGGGCGGTCGCTGAAGCGCTGAAAGACCGGCACGGCATCGCCCATGAGCGGCTTGAGCCCCATGGCGTTGGCCCTCTGGTGCCGGTCTTTTCGAATGAGACCGAAGCGGGAAGCGATCAGAACAGACGGGTTGAACTCGTCGAACGCCAACCGGGAGCAGAGTGATCCGCCACAGGCCCATACCCCGATCGCAGGCAGGACGCTGATCGGGCTCTGAGTTAAACTATGTCACCCGCTTCGGCGGAGCGGAGGGGACAAACGGCCGTAGAGCCTAGCAGGAAGAAATTCGCCAGAAGGCGATATTTGACTAAGCGGATCTTATGTCTTTTTAGTCAGGCGCAGTCGATTTCAGTTATAGGTGTGAAGCGCGTTTCGGTGACCGCGGTCGCCGTAAGAGACTCTTTGTCGTCTATCCACCTCGAAATGCCGTCCGGCCAGCCATATGTGTTCCAGACGCGCGGCAGGCCGAGGCGTTCGGCAAACGCTCGAAAATTCTTGTGGTTTCGGACGCTCTCGGATTCCGCTGTCGGTTCCCAGATACGCGCAATCGTGTAGCCGATGTAGGGATTTGGCTTCTCCAGAATGTTCCGCATGTAGGAATCTGCATCGCCGATGAACAGGAACCCTATCACCGACGCCGCGGTGGGCTGGGCCCTATTATTGTTCAACCGGCTCCTGAGTGCCGCGCGCATGATCCTCTTCGCGACGGGCGCTTTTTTGAGATAGGCCCTGTAGACGAGGCGACGCACGAGAGGCGATCTAAGTTCGGCCTGTTCGATCGGCGCGAGACCGTCGAAGTTTGATTCCATGAACTCGATGGCTTCGTCAGGCGCGCCCCGCTCGGCCATGCGGTGGGAGACCCCGAAGGCGGCTGCCCCAAATCCCAATTCGAAAGACCGTCGAAACGCAGCTTCGGCTTTTTCGAACTCGCCGGCGGTTAACAGCAGACCGCCATAGGTGGTGTGCCAGATGCCGCACAAAGGGTCCTGTTCGATGATGCGCTCCCAATAGGGGCGTGCCTCTTCATGCAAGCCGACCGTCATCAGACCGAGGCCGAAGCCCGCCATGGTTTCAATATTGTTTGGGTCCAGCGTTACGGCCTGCTCGTAGACGCGCAGGGCTTTTTCGAGATCTCCAGAATGGGCTGCGCGGAGGGCTTTCACAAGCAGCGCAATGCTGCATTCCGGATCGAGTGCGAGGGCTCGATCGAGAGCATCGCGGCTGAGGTCGAAGTGTTTCTGCCAGGTCGGAGTGCGGGAAAATTCCGGTAGAATGAAATGAGCCAATGCCAGCCATGCATACGCATCGGTGAATTCCGGATCGACAGCGACGGCTCTTTCAAGGAGGTCTATCCCCGTCGGGATTGTCGTCTGTCCATTCAAATGATGTACAAGTTCGCGGCCCTGCAGGAATAGCGCATAGGCTTCCGCATTCCTGGTCAGTTTGACTGTGGGGAGGGCGGTTGTGGCGAGCCCGAGGATTGTTGCCAGCTGTTTCGATATCGATTGGGCAATGCGGTCCTGGAAGTCGAAAATGTCTTCGATGTTGCCATCATACGTCTCTGACCAGAGGTGGTGCCCGTCGTTTGATTGTACCAATTGGGCGGTTACACGCACCCGCTCGCCACATTTGCGCAAGGAGCCTTCCAGCAGATACGCCACGTTCAGGACAGCGCCGATCTCCTGTGCGGTTTTGCTCTTCGTGTCCACGGCGAAGGAGGATGTACGACCAACAACACTCAAGGACGGCATGCGGGTTAGTGCGTTGAGAACTTCCTCCGCCATGCCATCTGCAAAATAGCTCTGATTGTTTTCCGGGCTCATATCCACAAATGGCAGGACAGCAATAGAGCGCTGTGGTGGTGACACATGCGAGGTCTCGCCGATGCTCGACAGGGTTGCGGCCAGCCGATATCCGCTCTTGGGTATCGTTTCGATATAGGGCGCGTCATCGAGGCTGCTGAAGGCCTTGCGCAAAAGGGAGATAGCGCGGGTTAGGCTGTCATCGGCGGCCTCATCATCATTCCAGACATCATCCAGCAATGTGATACGTTCAACGACCTCTCTTTGACGACGAGCCAGGCTTACCAGGACGGACATTACTTTGGGCTCGAGCGAGATCTTCCTGTCGCCGCGAGCAATCACGTTACGTGCCGGTTCCACGCGGCACTTTCCGATCAAGAACGCCTCCACAAATGTCCCCTTACTGTGGCTATGTTGTCCATAGATGGTAGCACCAAAATCATATGGATTTTCCTTGAATATTCAATCCCCTCATCAATCCCTCACCTTTTCCACAGGACAGGATCAACAGCCTGATGGGAGGACGGGCTTGCATCTAGTGGGAACGGAAATGGAGAAAATGATGCGAATTTTGGTAAGTTTGTTTTTTATGACTCTCGCCATGGGAGCCTTGCCGGCGCAGGCGCAATTGGAGCCCTACGAGGACTTCAGTATCAGTGAGCCCGTCTGGGAAGTTGCGACTGTCAAAGTGAAATCCAACGCAACAGAGCACTATCTGGAAGGGTTGAAAGCCACGTGGGTGCGAGGCCAGGAAGCGGCGAAGAAACTCGGGCACATTGAGGATTACGCGATCTATTCGAGCATTACGCCTGAAAGCGGTGATTTCAATCTTATGCTCGTAACCAAATATGCGAGCCTCGCCGAGCTCGGGCCCTCAAAGGAAAAGTATGACGCTTTCATCGAGGAACTTGGCCGGGAAGTGGCCGATGCCGGAAGTCAGAGGGCACTTGAAACCTATCCGGAACTCCGGGAAATTACCGGGTCCTACATCCTGCATGAAATCACGATGAACTAGATAGTTCTGCTAGATGCCAGAACTGTGGCGGTGCCTTGCCTTCTTGTGGATGTCAGCTGATCTCCGGGAGGCCAAGGTGCCGCTTCTTTCGAGCAAGACTATCGAAGTGTCGATGGTCTGCACTGCCGATGCCCGTGTCGATCTTCGAACATTGCTGGTCACCCGCGGATGTTCGCAATGCCGTCATAACGCCTTTATTTTCCTAAAGTAGAAACGGGCCTAGATTGGACGTGGGCTGCGAGATCGGCTTACGCTGCCCCTCATCAGAAGCGGCCCTCAGTTCGCGCCAGGTCCGGGCATTCGCTTCCGCAACCGCCCCAGCACGTCCAACACCGGTTTCGCCACGCGCCCGCCAGCCTGGCCGAGGCGCATCGCCCCGGTGAGCCGGGCGCGGATATAGGTGTCCATCTTGTCCGGGTCGTCCTCGTCCAGCCATTTCAGCACGATGAGGGGGATGGTGGCGGCGAGGAGGCCGCGTTTGGAGTATTTGTTGAAGTCTTCGGACGGATCGCCAATGGCAGTCCAGACCGTGTCAGCAACCGACCAGGTGCGCTGCAGCGAGTCTCCGGCGACCCAGGGGAGAAAACCCTTTGCCGCGGCCTTGCGCACGGCCTCACGATCTGGCTCGAGGGCGGAAAGCCAGGCTTTGACGCCAAGGGTGACCTTGTCCCGCACGCCGAGGGTCGAAAGGTCTGCGGCGGCGATGGTCGCTCTGGCAGTCTCTTCTGCGGCATCGAACAAATGATCTATCAGATCGATCACCCCGCGTGGCGCGGCGAGGGCCTGTTCGCCGGTGCTGAGATCGGCTGTTTCAGCCGCGGTTTTGGCGGCTTCATCGGTCCAGCCATCAAAAGGGACGTTCGGCAGAAGCGCGTCGAGCCAGCGCGCGCGCAAAGTTGCTGATGGTGTAGATGCAACCATGTTAACTCCTTCGGTGCCGACAGGTGTAGGCAAGCGAGCCATGGTGTGTTATGCGCCCGCACGGATTTATGATATTATTTAGGTTAAACCTGCGGAATGCGACTTAAAGCTCCGCAAATACAGTGATTTTTGAGGAGAGTGTCCCATCGTACAGATCATCGTACGCGACAACAATGTTGACCAGGCCCTGCGGGCATTGAAGAAAAAAATGCAGCGCGAAGGCCTGTTCCGGGAAATGAAAGCCCGGAACCACTATGAAAAGCCTTCCGAGAAGAAAGCCCGTGAGCGCGCCGAAGCTGTGCGCCGGGCGCGGAAACTGGCCCGGAAACGTGCTCAGCGTGAAGGTCTGGTGTAGGGACATACCCTGACAACCGAAAAAAGAGCCCCTCTCGCAATCGCGGAGGGGCTTTTTCTTTGCTTCGAAGCGAGGGAAGGGCAGCAGCCTTGATCGGTAGCCGCAGCCACGCTGGCTTATTTCCCCTCGGACAGCAGCGTCATGATGGTATCGGAATAGCGTTCGACGCTGTCGTCTAGCGAGGTCATCATTCCCGCTGCCTGCCACATGGGCCGCAGAGCGACCATCAATTGCACACCACCCGCGGCCAGCAATTGCAGGCTCCAGGCATCCATCGCGTTTGCCTTCGGCAGATCACTGATTTCCTCGATGAGGGCCTGAAATCGCGAATGGTGAGCTTTGAGATAATTGTCGATAATGTACTGCGTGCGCCAGGTATCACGCACGCCTTCCGCGAGCGGTATCATGATGTAGGCCGGATAACGCGCCGCAATGCGGGCGTGGGCGCGCATCAAATCCGCCGCTTTGAGCCCGCCAAGTTGCCTTGCTGTGTCGAGCGCTTCCGCGAATTCAACTTCAACTTTGCGAAAGACCGAATCCGTTGCTGCGCGCCAGAGTTCATCCTTCGAGCTGAAATAGTAGAGCAACTTCTGTTTCGAGCAGCCGGAGACATCCGCAATAGTGTTGAGTGACGCGCCATCAAAGCCGAACTCGGCAAAATGGTCCGCAGCAGCGCTAAGAATGGCCTGGGTTGCCTCCTCCCGCCGCACCGACTGAGACTTTGGTTCCATCAGCTTGTCCATATCGTCTGTCCGCTGCCTGTCCACCACCGGTTACCTTCCAAGCAAAAATTGACCTATAGGTAAGTTTTATGTATGTCTTGGCCATTGAGCAATAGGAAGTCGAACATGACAGTCGCAGTTTCAGAGCGCGCGGACATTTCAGCCATCTCATCGCACTTCGGGGAGCACGGCTTTGCTATTGCAGAAGACATCGCTGGACCGGATTGCATCCGCACACTGAGAGATGTGTTCGACGGAATGGTCGATGGGTCGATCCCTTGCCCAGGGACGGATCGGAAACTCGGCGGCCTCACCCGTCAGATTATGATGCCTCACACGCATCACCCGGCCTTTTGTGAAAGCGAGGCCTTCCATAATGCCCGAGACATCGCGTGCGCCGTTTTGGAAACGGACGCGCCGATGTTTGTCTATTCCATGCTGATCTACAAACCGCCCGGCCATCCCCACACAACGCCTTGGCATTCTGACCTTGCCTATGCCGGTGAACCGTTCACAGAGGCGGGGACGGTCGTACCGAACGATGCGGCGATGCAATTCTGGTTGGCACTGAACGATGTCGACGAGGAAATGGGGTGTATGGAGTTCATCCCCGGAGCTCAGAACGATCCAATGATCGAGCACTTTGTGTTCAGTGGTGAGCCCGATGACAAAGGGCGCCTGCTCGCCATGACAGATCCTGAGACCCAGCTTGACCTTTCCAAAGCTGTGAAGTGCCCCCTCAAGGCCGGCTCAGCAACGCTGCATGGCTACAACACGCCCCACTATACCGGACCGAATTTGAGCGAGACGAATGGCCGGCGAGCATTTATTTTCACGTTCCTGAACCCCGCCAAGTTCACTCTGTGAATGAAGGACCAAGTGCATCTAGGTATTCCGAGCACGAACCAAAATAGACAGTTCTAGTTCGGTGGGGCTGTTTTGCGCTTATTGCTCGCGAGCGGCAGGCTTCGCTTTATCCAGTCCATAGCGTCGCCCATGCCAGCCCCATGCACGGCTCCAGCCCGGTAGACCTTGGTTGCAAGCCACATCACAAAGATAGTGGTGGCTGCCATTAGTCCCATCTGAGCCAGAACTTCGAGCATCGGCGGCTCCGTCGGAATACGCAGGATGAGCAGGAATGGCGTGAAAAGCGGGAACCAGGAAATCGACGATACGAATACCGAGTTCGGATCGTTCATTGTAAAGCTGATCGCGACCAGCGGCAGCATCAACAGCATCATGAGTGGGCTAACGAGGGTCTGCGCTTCCTGGATCGTATCGCAGAGGGACCCAATGGCGACGAAAATCACGCCATACATCAGATAACCGAGCACAAGACTAATAATCGCCGTTAGCAGAATGGCGGGCTTAGCAGCGGTTTCCAGTCCGAGCCATATCGGCTCAAGCATTGCTGAGGGTACATTCGCCGCGCCGATAAGAACGAACACAAGGCTTAAGATTGCCCAGGTGCCCATCATGGTAAGGGTGACGCCAAAGACGGCGGCAAGCTTTCCGGCCAGAAGCTGGGGCAGGCGGACCGAAGTGAGAAGCGTGTCGAAGATCTTGTTTGAGCGCTCCTCAATCGTGTTCATGAGGAGATACTGGATTACGGAAAAGATCATGAACCAGAGCATGAAGGCGATACCGATCGACATCACAAATGGAGCCTGATCGGCGAGGGTGACATCGTTTCCGGCGGACGCCTGTTCTGCCACGGTGCGGATACGCTGTTCGGCGACTTCAGGCACCAGTTCGTCCGCACGCTCGAGTATATCTGGGTCGATGTTCTGAGCCTGTAAGAATGCTGTGCGGGAGATCTCTTCTGCTGCGTCCTCCACCTGGCGGCGGAGATCCGACACCGTAACGTTTTCGCTCCAATATTGGATGGGTCCACCATCATCAGGCACGATGATCGCAGCGAAGAGGGCTTTTTCGCCGTCTGGCCCGGAGACCAGCTTCTCGCCAAGAAGCCAGGGCCTCAGTTCGTCCACGGTACGGCCGGGTGCTGGGACTTCTATGAACTTTGGCGCAATCGTGTCTGCTGAGCTGGGGAGGGTGCTCGCGGTGCCGTCTGAAACAGCGTCGGACAGCTCCTGTGCACTTTGCAGAATGCGCTCACGCTGCTGCGTGAACTGGTTTTCAATCTCGATGGCGTAGGCGTTGCCGGTCTCTATGACGGAATAATATCGGGCTGGCGTGGTGCTGGCGGCAAAGGCACCGAGCACCATACCGATCATCGCCAGAATGGGCAGGGCGGCGAGGCCAAGCCAGAAACCCCAGGCAGAGACATATCCAAGATAGTCGCGACGGAAGACGAGAAACGTGTTGCGCATTACGCCGCCTCCCTCGTTGCTGCTGCCGAAGCGTCCAGAGCTTCAGCCTGTCTTGGCCCCGCAAACTTCACGAAGACGTCACGTAGGCGCGCCTCATCCGGGACAAAACTCGCAATAGGGGCGCCGGCTTCAATGGAGGCCCGGAGAACATCCTGCGGGTCCTGGGTCGCTCCCAACTGTGCATGCCAGACCGGCAAGCCGGCATCGTCTGCTGCTTCCTGCTGCAGTTGGTATCCCTTTGGTGTGAGCGCGGCTGCAAGATCGAAGGGGGCGTTAAGTCCAATTCGCACGCCCCGATCGAGTGTGGCGTAGGCCTCGCTTAGCGTCCCGTCGAAGACTTTCTCTCCTCTCGCCAGCATGATGATGGAGTCACAAAGTCTTTCCGCATGCTCCATGACATGGGTCGAGAAGAGGATCGTGGCACCTGCCTCGTGCTGGGCACGGATGAGATCTTCGAGCTCTTGCTGGTTGACGGGGTCAAGTCCGGAAAAGGGCTCGTCCAGAATGAGAAACTCCGGCCTGTGGGCGAGAGTCGACAGGATTTGAACCTTCTGCGCCATACCCTTTGAGAGCTTTGAGTTCTTCTTCTTCGCAAAGGGGCCAAGACCGGCTGACTCCAGCAGTTCATCGGCGCGCTTGTAGGCGTCTCGCCCGGACATGCCTTTGAGTTGCGCGAAATAGGCAATGCTGGAGCGAGGGGACATCTTCTTGTAGAGCCCGCGCTCCTCGGGAAGAAATCCAACTCGCGAAAGCGCGCTCGGGACTGGTGGCCCACCGAACAGTGCTGCGGATCCGACATCGGGGTTCATGACGCCGAGCGCCATCCGAAGGCTCGTCGATTTGCCAGCTCCGTTGGGGCCGAGAAATCCCACGATTTTGCCCTTTGGCACTTCAAAGCTCAGCTGCTTTACAGCAACAAAGCCACCGAATACTTTGGTGGCATTTTCCATGACCAGGGGGTGTGCGGCCATCTGAGAACTCCCAACGCTATTCAATTATACCGTTATTCGATATTTGTTAGAGAGAAGTTGCCCTATAGTCTTGCCAATTGGTGAAAGGGGGCGCAGCATCTTCTTATGGATGGTGACGCAGAGCATATAAAATCGATCTTAGCCCAAGGGGAAGACGAGAACACCATCTTCCGCAAACCTGCAAGTTCGACCGTAAAATTGAAGGACGATGCAGTCGTCCTCACGGAAATCGAGAGCGCGCTAAGCCGTCTTGATCGCGGGTCTTTCGGTTACTGTATCGATTGCGGAGCTCGGATCGATATTTTGCGTCTTGCCCACGATCCAACGGTGTCCCGGTGCATCGTCTGCGAGAGCGGCAAAAAGCCTACCAAATCGTCTTAGCTCAAGAGCGAAAATAGCCCGATCAGCACTTGGACAACGACAGCTATAGCAGTCATGCCGACGACGGCAGCGATCCATGCGATACCCATGCCCATAAACATACCGCCGGCGATACCGAGGCCTGCCATGAGCGCAAGGGCGATCATCCAATGCATACCCGTCGCAACGGTTAGCGTCGCATAGCCGACAACCAGAATGATGATTGCACTGCCCCAGACCGTTCCGGTCAGGAACCCTTCAAAAGTCCGGTTCTGTTCAGCGACATCCATACTGCCGTGGACATAGTCTGACTCTGCCATTGAACTCACTCCAAGATATCCTCGCTCGGGCTGTTTAAGCGGCGATTGAAATTGGTCAAGCGGTCAAAAGGGCGCGGTACGCCGTTAATGCACTTCTGATTGATCGTCTGGCGTCTTTGGCGTTAGCGGCGCGGGAAGGGGCGCAGCGGCAACGCCTTCATCTTCAAGCTCTTCACGCTCAACCGCGGTAACCTCGCCCCAGATAGGCCGTTGTTCTATTTCGCCATAATGCATAGCCTTAGCTTCATCGGCGAAGTCGCTCCCGACATAGTCGTGCGTGGACTCAATGAAGTTTCGCGCCTGCTCGATCGCTTTGGCGAGAGCGGCTGTGTCAGGTGCGGGTGTTTTGGTTGATCTTACGGCCGGAGCCATAATCTGCTTTGCGACGCGCGATCCGTCGCAGACGGTACATCTAACGAGCCCCTTCGCCGCCTGATCGTCGAAGGCCGATGACGATGCGAACCAGGCATCGAATTCAGCGCCGCAATCTGCACAACAGAGGTCGTAGCGGATCATATCGTCATCCCGACAACAATGGATCGAGCCCACCGCTGCGATCGAGCGCCATCATATCGTCGCATCCGCCAATATGTTTGCCGCCTATGAATATCTGAGGGAATGTTCGACCGCCATTTGAGCGCTGGATCATCTCCTGCTTCTTTTTGGCGTCTCGTCCCGCATCGATTACGTTCGGTGCGACGCCCTTGCCCTTCAGTAGACCCAGGGCTCGGGAGCAATAGGGACAGAAATCCCGGACATAAATCGTTACATCAGCCATCTTGTGTCTCTTCAGTACCCGAATAATCCTTATCGTACCAACTATATGGTTACATCTTCGTCTCGGACAACGCGCGCAAGCACAAGCACGCTCACATCCGCGGCACCTGCTTTGTTGAGCGCCCGGGCAGCCGCAGCTGCCGTTGCCCCGGTTGTGAGCACATCATCGATCAGCAGGATACGTTTTCCGGATGTAGATTTGTGATGGCGAGGCCGAACGGCGAATGCGCCCCGAACATTGCGATATCGATCTCTGGCGCTGCGGCCTGCCTGGCTCGGCGTGGTACGTGTTCGCTTCAATACGCTATGGCGGACGGGCTTACCTGTCCGGCGGCCGAGAGCCGCGGCGAGCCATCCGGCTTGATTGTATCCTCTTGAGATAAGCCGTCGATAGTGAAGAGGAACCGGCACAATGAGATCAGCCTGTTCGACGAGTTCCGCCCCGGCGACGGCCATCCATGTGGCCATCAGCTCAAGCCCGTCGCGTCGTCCGCCACGCTTCATCGCCAGAATGGGTTGACGGGATACATCGTCGTATTCCAGGGCGGCTCGCGCACGGCTCCAGGGGACAGGTCTCGCATGACAGGCTGCACAGACTTCACCATCGCCGAGATCGAATGCCTGCGGGGTTCCGCATTTCGGGCAGATTGCTCCCGTAATAAAAGATAAGGCCTTAAAGTCGTGAGGCGTGAGTGCGCCGACCGATGGCGTGTTTGAGATCAGCGAACGTTTTGGCCAAATGAATTGGCTGACCGCCTCGAAGGGCCGCCAGCCACGAAGATATGAATTATCTGCCGGTTTCCACACTTGGACAGCACCCCGTAATGGCCGCCACTCTGCGACCTTACAGCACTATGCTGTTGAAATCCTGTGTGTCCAGCTTGCGCGAAGCGTCGCTTAAAGCTTGTCGCTAGCTTCGTTGAACGTGCCGTTCATGCCGTTGCCAAGCCCCAAAAGTGCTGGTGCCATAGCCAGACCCAGCAGTCCTAGCAATAAAGCGTATTCAACAGCTGTAGCACCGTCGTCTTGCAGGAAGACCGCGCGCAGTTTCTTCGTGTCCATCGTACCCCGGCTCCTAGTGCCCGTACTTTCTCAAATATTCGAACAACGGAATATCCGCCGCCGGCGCTTCATATTGCGAAACAGCGTCTAGGCTGACCCAGCGTAGCAACTGACCTTCGTTCGAAACCGGAGCACCGATCCAGTCACGACAGGAGAAAAGTGGCATCAACAAATGAAAGTCGGGATAACCGTGGCTGGCAAATGTGATCGGTTTGAGTGACGCTTCGTTCACCTTAATGCCAAGTTCTTCATGTAATTCGCGGGCGAGGGCGGCTTCTGGGGTTTCGCCGGGATCGATTTTGCCACCCGGAAATTCCCAAAGGCCCGCCATGGATTTGCCTTCGGGACGCTGTGCCAGAAGCACTTCATTGTCTTTATTGAACAGAGCGGCTGCGACCACGAGGACCAAGCGAGTCATGTTCGATAGGCTCCGTTGATATCGATATAGGCGTGGGTAAGATCACACGTATAGATCCGCGCATCACCCGGACCAGATCCGACACTAAGTCGTATATCGATCTCCTGTTTCGCGCAGACGGCGCTGGCAGCTGCCTCATCATAGTCGGGAGAACGACCGCCACTTTTGGCCACTTGATGATCGCCAAACCAGATATCGAGCTGGCTCTGATCGAAGGTAACGCCAGCCTTACCAGCAGCCATGACGACTCGGCCCCAATTTGCATCGCCCGCCGCAAGCGCGGTCTTCACGAGAGGAGAATTTGCGATGGATGCTGCGATTTTCCAGGCTTCGACGTTCGATTCGGCACCGGATACATCGATGGTGATGAACTTTCTCGCCCCTTCACCGTCACGAATGAGTTGCGTTGCGAGGTCGAGGCTTGCGGCCTGTAGGGCCGCTTCAATTTTCTTGTAACCGTCACAGGCTTCCGTTTCGATCCGCGGAGCTCCGGACGCTCCCGTGGCAAAAATCATGAACGTATCCGATGTCGACGTATCCCCGTCGACCGTGACGCAATTGAAACTCTTGTCTGCGCATCTGGCTGTCAGCGTCTGCAAGACATCAGGGGAAATAGCGGCGTCCGTAAAAAGATAGGCCAGCATGGTCGACATGTTCGGCGAGATCATCCCGGATCCCTTGGCAATACCGGCAATATTGACCGTTTTCCCTCCGATATCCATTGAACCGCCCGCAGCCTTTGGAAAGGTGTCGGTGGTCATGAAAGCCCTTGCTGCGGCTTCCCAGTCAGGGGCCGCCAAGCTTTGTGCCATGCCAGGAACGGCAGATCCCACAAAATTTGGATCTGGCAACTCTTCGCCGATCACGCCAGTTGCCGCGAGATAACAAGTATCCCTTGGGACCTGCAGCGCAGAAGTCATCGCTTTGAGTGTGGCGTCATTCTTGTGAACACCGTGAGGACCAGTGAACGCATTCGAATTTCCGGAATTGACGACCAGAGCACGCGCTGTGCCGCCGCTGGCGGCTAGCGCATGGCGGCACCATTGCACATCTGCCGATGCGGTTTGCGACGTGGTAAAAACCCCGCCGCACGCTGTGCCGTCATCAAATGCGAACAGAAAAACATCGTCGCGCTCTAGGCCCGAGGAGGCGTAAAACCCACGTGAGGCGGTTGCGCCGCGCACGCCTTTCACAATCGGCAGGTCTGGAAAACGCTCAGGGGCGAGGGGAGAACGGGCTAATTGCACGATCTACTCGCCGGTATCCGAGGGCGCAGCACCTGGCTCTAGAATGGTAACTTCTCCATTGATGCGGAGAAAGTTGACGATCGTCGTAAGCTCTGACCGGTTAAGGAAGGCAACGATCTTCGGACGCATTTCCTCAAGCGTTTGCGGCGGGCTTTGGCGGCGGTCATCGACTTTGAGCACTTGCCAGCCATCGCCTGTTTCAAAGATCTCAGAGATCTCGCCGGTTCCAGTATCGGCGATCGCCGTTGCCAGTATTTCCGTTAGGCCAGTCGGGCGTATATAACCGAGGTCGCCCCCATCGAGACGCGTAGATGTATCCGTCGAATATTGAACGGCCAGGCTCGAAAACTCAGCTCCGGCCTCATATTCCTCAACGATCTGCTCTGCTGTGACGCGGTCATCGACGGTAATCAGACTGATACGCACTTCATCGTCCAGCTGCTGATACTGCACCTGCTCGGCATACATCTGACGGATTGCGTCTTCGGTGACGTTTTCGGCGACAAGGCTTTCCATAAGGAGATTGGTCAAAATGCGCTCCCGCGCGGCCTTAAGCCGGTGTTGAGCGTTCGGGTCCTGGTCAAGGCCTCTACGAAGGGATTCTTGAGCCAGCAGCCGCTGATCAATCAATTGCTCAAGGACCGTCTGATAGGCCTCATTCTCGCTTGTGAAAGGGTCGCCCGGCGAAATCAGGCCCTGGGCCGCGGCTTCCAGCTCCAAATCGCTGAGATAAATAGGTTCGCCATTGATGATGGCCGCACGCACACCCTCCACGCGGACCGATGTTGGCTCACCGGAGCCATCACCGCCAGAGCAGCCCACTGCCAGAACAAACATAAGTGATATGGCGAATAATGTGTTGCCTGTATGCCTCGGCATCTTCGATACTCCTTGAGGACCCTTGCGCGGCGCACCCGCCGGATTGACTTGGCAAGGTCGCCTTCTTAAGTCTCGGCGGTAGGTCGGTCGAGCAAAAATGTCGGTCTGCCCTGGGCAGTTAACCAGAGCTTTTGCCGACTGATTATAAGATTATCGCATGGGCTAGAGACCCTTAAAAAGACTATAACTTCGAGACTAAATTCGTCTCTCGCCCCTCGCAAAGAACTGGTTTTATTGAATGCTCTCCGTTGCCCGTAAAGTTTTTGGGTCTTCCAATGATCGCAAGCTAAAGCCCCTGAGTAACCGGGTCAGCAAGATCAACGCCCTCGAAGATGAGATGAAAACCCTGAGCGATGATGCGCTCAAAGCCAAGACAGCCGAGTTCCGTCAACGCATAGAAAACGGCGAAAGTCTCGACAGTCTGATGAACGAAGCCTTTGCGGTTGTCCGTGAAGGCTCTGTTCGGTCCCTTGGCATGCGCCACTTCGACGTTCAGATGATGGGCGGCATGGTGCTCCATTCCGGTGCGATTGCCGAGATGCGGACAGGCGAGGGCAAGACATTGGTGGCGACGCTACCTGTTTACTTGAACGCCCTTGCCGGTAATGGCGTCCATGTCATCACCGTGAACGACTACCTTGCAAGCCGCGATGCTGAGTGGATGGGTCAGCTCTACAATTACCTTGGCATGAGCGTCGGTACGATTGTCCATGGCGTCGATGATGCGGGCCGAAAGGCGGCTTACACCGCCGACATCACCTATGGCACCAACAATGAGTACGGCTTCGATTATCTGCGCGACAACATGAAGTACTCGCTGGATCAGATGGTCCAGCGCGGCCACTCCTTCGCGATTGTCGATGAGGTCGACTCGATCCTTATCGATGAGGCCCGGACCCCGCTCATTATATCTGGCCCAACCGATGACCGGTCTGATCTTTATCGTGCTGTAGATGCCTTGATCCCGAAACTCGAAGATGAAGATTTCGAGATCGACGAGAAGCAGCGGTCCTGCATCTATACCGAAGAGGGTATGGAGAGGATGGAGGACATGCTGGTGGAAGCTGGCCTTCTCGACGGCTCGCTCTGGGAACCGTCGAATGTCTCTATCGTGCATCATTCGAACCAGGCTCTGCGTGCCCACAAGCTCTTCAACCGCGATAAGGACTATATTGTCCGGGGCGGCGAGGTGATGCTCATTGACGAGTTCACAGGCCGAATGATGGAAGGTCGCCGCCTGTCCGAAGGCTTGCATCAGGCCATCGAGGCGAAGGAAAAGGTCGATATCAAGCCGGAAAACCAGACCCTCGCATCGATCACCTATCAGAATTATTTCCGCCTCTACGACAAACTCGCTGGCATGACCGGTACGGCGCTCACCGAAGCGGCTGAGTTCGACAACATCTACCACCTCGATGTTATAGAGCTGCCGACCAACAAGCCGATCCAGCGGATAGACGATGATGACGTCGTCTACCGGACAGCCAAAGAGAAATACAAGGCCATCATCGAAGAGGTGAAGGACTGCCGCTCGCGCCATCAACCTGTTCTGCTCGGTACAGCATCGATTGAAAAATCAGAGCTGATATCGACCCTGCTCGGCTCGGCGAGTGTCCCCCATCAGGTCCTGAATGCCCGCCATCACGAAAAAGAAGCCCACATCATCGCGAAGGCAGGTGTTCCGGGTACAGTGACGGTCGCGACGAATATGGCGGGTCGCGGAACGGACATTCAGTTGGGTGGCAATTTCGAGATGATCCTCGAAGAGCGCATTGCTGAAGAAGAGGAAAGGAAGGGGAGGCCCCTGGAAGAGGGCGAGCGGGAAATGCTCATCGCCCAGATCCGCGCCGACATCGAAGTGCGAAAGAAGCAGGCGCTCGACGCGGGCGGGCTCTACGTCCTTGGCACAGAGCGCCATGAGAGCCGCCGGATCGACAATCAGCTCCGTGGACGGACAGGCCGCCAGGGCGACCCTGGAAAGTCAAAATTCTATATCTCCATCGAAGATGATCTGATGCGGATCTTCGCAGGTGATCGGCTGGATGCTGTCATGCGCCGCCTGGGTATCAAGGAAGATGAGGCCATCACTCATCCGTTGATGACGAAGGCGATGCAGACCTCGCAGGGCAAGATCGAGCAGCGCAATTTCGAAATGCGCAAGAACGTTCTCAAATATGATGACGTGATCAATGACCAGCGGAAAGCGATCTTCGAACAGCGCCGCGACTTCATGCACGCCGAGAACGTCACCGACATCATTTCAGGTATGCGCGAGGACGTGGTTCAGGATCTCGTTTATGTCTACATGCCTGAAAAAGCCTACGCCGAGCAATGGGACGTTGACGGCCTGAATGCGGCCCTCAAGGAAAAACTCGCATTAGAATTGCCCGTCGCTGAATGGGCCGCTGAAGAAGGTGTCGCCAACGAAGAGATCCGTGAGCGGATTACAGCTGCTGCCGATGAAGCGTTCGCGAAGAAAACGGCTGAAGTGGGCACCGAGCGCATGGTGAGCATTGAGCGGCAGGTATTGCTACAGCTGCTGGACCGGTCCTGGCGGGAGCATCTGCAGCAAATCGACCAGCTACGCTCTGTCATCGGCCTTCGGGGCTACGGCCAGCGCGACCCGCTCAACGAGTTCAAATCCGAAGCATTCAACTTGTTTGATGCGCTTCTCAGCACGTTGCGGACCGATGTGACCCGCGTGCTGATGAACCTGCAGATCCAGGCTCCACCACCAGCGCCGCCGCCACCTCCGCAAATGGTGGAAACCAAGATTGATCCGGACACGGGTCGAAATATTGCAGGCGGTGAACCACTCAGCCGTGGAGCGACATCCCGGAGTATCGCCGGAGCAGGCTCAGCTGGCAGCGGAACGAAAATTGGTGAAGCGCCCGCCAATTGGGATCGCACGCCCCGCAACGCGCCCTGTCCATGCGGTTCTGGTCTGAAGTACAAAAAGTGCCATGGAGCGCTGTCCGAAACGGCCAGCAAGTAGCCCCGTCTAGTCGACGGTTTCGCCGTCATCAGACGTGTCTGTGTTCCGACCAAAATTCACCTCGGCGGAGTCCTGTCCGGCGTCCAGTATAGCTTTTCGGATGCCGCGGGCACGGTCGAATTCCCGCAAAAGCATGTCGCCGTCCCCGTGCCGTATGGCCTTTTGCAGCGCGGTCAGATCCTCGGTGAACCGCCCCAGTGTCTCAAGTACGGCTTCTTTGTTGTTCAGGAAAACGTCGCGCCACATGATCGGATCGGAGGCGGCTATGCGGGTAAAGTCGCGGAAACCGCCTGCGCAATACTTCACAACTTCGCCCTCATCGACCGACTCCATGTCGTAAGCCGTAGACACGATATTGTAGGCGATAAGGTGGGGCAGGTGCGACGTGATCGCTAGGATCCTGTCGTGCCGATCGACGTCCATGATGTCTACATTGGCGCCAAGTCGTTTCCAGAACTCCGACAGGTCGTCGACAGCCTGATTGTAGTCCGGCCCCTGGTTCGCTTCCGGGGTTAGGATGTGCCAGCGATCTTCAAATAGCGCGGAGAAGCCGGCCTCGGGTCCGGACTGTTCAGTGCCCGCGATCGGGTGGCCCGGAATCAGGTGAACATGGTCCGGGCAACCTTCAGCCATGGCGCGTCGAGCGGACGCTTTCACCGATCCAGCGTCCGTCAGGACCGCTCCCCGTTTCATACTGCCCGAAATGGCCTCCGTAGCTGCGCCGAGTGCTCCTACCGGTACACAAAGGAATACGGCATCGGCATTGGCAACAGCGTCTACAGGTGTGCCAACAACATCACCGAGTTCAAGAGCAGCAGCCCGCCGCCTGACATCTGGATCAGAGTCATAGAGAGAGACGGCCCCCGCACCTCCGCGCGAGACGGCTGCAAGAGCAATGGACGAGCCAATGAGCCCGGCTCCGATAATAGCGATGCGATTGAAGATCGGATCGGTCATGCCTGTCCTGCAAAGGCCTCAAATGCCGCCAAAACATCCGTGTTGGCCTCAACGGTGCCAAGGGACAGGCGAAGACTATTTGGTAGCCCATAGGCAGCCATATCGCGAATGACGATTCCGCGAGACCTCAGAAAACTATCGGCAGCAGATTTGTCCTTGTTCGGATCATCCGAAAAGTGGATGAGCATAAAGTTTCCAACACTTGGCGTAATGTCGTAACCAAGCGCCGTTAGTCCGGCCTGAACACGTTCGAGCTCGGCTTCGTTATGCTCAACGGACGTTTGCATGAATGCATCGTCGGAGAGGGCAGCAATGCCTGCTGCCTGGGCCGGTGCGCTGACATTGAACGGGCCGCGCACCCGATGGATCGCGTCAATTACGCTGGCCGGACCATAAGCCCATCCGAGCCGCAGGGCCGCAAGACCGTGAATTTTCGAGAATGTGCGTGTCATCAGCACATTAGGAGCTTCGCCCGCGAGAGCCACGCCGGAATCATAGTCATTTCGACGAACATACTCCGCATAGGCACCATCCAGTACCAGAAGTATGTCATCGCGTAGTCCGGCATGCAGCCGTTTGACCTCGTCGAACGGCAGGTATGATCCGGTCGGATTATTGGGATTAGCCAGAAACACGATCCGGGTTTTGTCGGTCACCCGTTCCAGCATTGCGTCGACGTCGGCGGTCAAGTCGATCTCCGGCGCATTAACCACAATGGCTCCGCTTTGCTGGGCAACGAGACGGTAAACGAGGAAGGCGTGTTCGGTCTGGATGATTTCATCACCAGGACGCAGATAAGCGCGTCCGAGAAGCTGGAAAATCTCGTCCGAACCCGCACCGCAAACGATGCGATCCATGTCGAGGCCGTACTTGCCGGCGATTGCCTCGCGCAGCGCCGTTGCCCCACCATCCGGATAGAGCTCCAGGTGTGTCGCCGCCTCCGCCAGTGCTGCCTTGGCGGCATCCGATGCGCCAAGCGGGTTCTCATTGGAAGAGAGTTTCCAGCCATCTTCCGACGGCTCGCCGCCTTTGTAAGGCACAATATCCAGAATGTTCGGCAGGGGTTGTGGGCCGGCCATTGAAAGCTCCTTGAACGCTACGCACCGGAGGTGCGGAATTTAGGATGAAGCGTCAAGAGGTGGGTCAATTTCAGGCAGGATCTGACCTTGTTTTACGCGGCTATAGGCGAAGCTTGTGTCGATGGCGGCAATGCCTGGAAGGCGCTGAAGTTTGCTGCGGACAAAGCCCTCATAGGCCGGAAGATCAGCGGCCAGTGCGCGCAGAAGATAGTCCCACCGCCCTGTCATCAACCAGCAATCCATGACTTCGGACATCTCGTTGATTGCCGTTTCGAAGGCATTCACCGTCTCGTCGCTGTGTCGCTCCAGCTTGATCCGAACGAACACCGTGATCGGAAGGCCCCAGGATTTCTGGTCAACGATCGCAGTATAGCCCTTGAGGATTCCCTGCTCCTCCAACTGACGGACCCGTCGGAGCGTTGGTGTCGGAGAAAGGTTGATCCGGTCAGCGAGGTCCTGATTGGAGAGTCTTGCATTCTGCTGAAGGGCGGAGATGATTTGGCGGTCTTTGCTATCCATAACTCTAATTTTAGCAGATTATGCTCAAAAGGCCATGCTTAACGATCGTGTTTGATAAGTCATGCTACGTGGATTCGAGTATTCTACCGTTATCAGCGGCGGAGGCACATATGACATCTGATCGACGGCAGGGACTGGCAACAAAGGCTATACACCACGGATACGACCCGCTCGATGAGCAGGGGGCACTGACGCCGCCGTTGCACCTCACGTCAACCTTCGCATTTGAAAATGCGGAGGCGGGAGGGGCCAGATTCGCCGGTGAGGCCGATGGGCACGTTTATAGCCGCATCTCGAACCCAACCACCGATCTTCTGGAGCGTCGTGTCGCGGCGCTCGAAGGGGGAGAGGCCGCTGTAGCGACCGCGTCCGGCATGGGTGCCATCACATCTGTTCTGTGGTCTTTTCTGAAAGCGGGCGACGAACTCATTACGGACAAGACACTCTACGGCTGCACCTTCGCCTTTATGCGCGACGGACTGACCCGTTTTGGTGTGAATGTTCGGTATGTGGACCTCACGAACCCGGAAGCCCTCGCCTCAGCGATCAGCGAGAAGACCCGCGTCGTCTATTTCGAAACACCGGCGAACCCCAATATGCGCCTTGTCGACATCGCTGCGGTCAGCGCGATCGCCAAACGCCATGGTGCGAAAACGATTGTCGACAATACCTATGCGACGCCTGTGCAAACCCAGCCGCTGGCACTGGGCGCGGATATGGTGGTGCACTCAGCCACGAAATTTTTGGGCGGACATGGTGATCTTGTGGCGGGCATGGCAGTTGGTTCGGAAGAAGATATGGCGTCAGTCCGTTTGATCGGCGTGAAAGATATGACTGGCGCGGTGTTGGCTCCGTTCAATGCAATGCTGGTTCTGCGAGGGCTGAAGACCCTGGAGTTACGCATTGAACGGCACGCGGCAAACGCCATGGCCGTCGCGCGGATGCTTGAGGCGCACCCCGCTGTGGAGGCAGTTTATTATCCAGGTCTCGCCAGTTTTCCCCAGCACGATCTCGCGAAGCAGCAGATGTCTGGCTTCGGTGGTCTCATCGCTTTTGAGTTGAAAGGTGGATATGCGGCAGGCATCGACATGATGAATTCGCTTAATCTCATCCATCGCGCTGTCTCACTTGGCGATGCGGAAACGCTGATCCAACATCCCGCGAGCATGACCCATTCAACCTATACGAGGGAGGAGCGGGCTGCCCACGGAATAGGTGAGGGCCTGTTGCGCTTATCAGTGGGATTGGAAACCATCGGTGACCTGCTGGCCGATCTCAGCCAGGCGCTAGACCGCAGTTTTGAAACCCATCAACCGAGCAACACTTCGAAAGCATCCAACAAGACGCTGGAACGGTTGGTTTGATTTCAGAAAGAATTTGGACCGCCGAGCGAGCATCGCGAGTAGAGGGAGGGATTGCTCACTTGGCGGTCCATTTGTTCGCCGTTGCTGGGGCATCTGGGTGCGACGGCGAATGGTCCTGTCTTCAGGGACCGCTACAAATTAACGCGTAGGCCTGTTCCGGTCTTTCGAATCTCAGGCGAATCTTTGCGAATTTACGAGTCAGTTTTCGCGAAATACCACGGGCATTTATTTTTTTGCCCCCAACGCAAAGTGTGCGCGGAGAACCCACATAACGAAAAGAAATAGGGGGTGTGATCAGCTACGCCGATATTGCAGCGGAGTCTGGCTCATGGCCTTCTTAAACGTCGTGGCAAAATGCGACTGGCTGCTGAAGCCGGTGGCGACGGCGACGTCTACAAGCGGCAGATGTGTCTCTTTCAGAAGGCGTTTTGCTTCCTCAAGTCTGGCACTCATGACATATTGATACGGCGTTTGCCGTTTAGTCGCTTTGAAGCGACGAGAGAAACTACTCTCACTCATTCCGCAGAGATCGGATAGACCGCGAAGCGTGATCTCGCCATCAAGATTCTCGCTTACATATGCTTCGATCCGATGCATGATAGGCGTTGGAAGTTCATTCCACGTTTGGACAGGAGCAGCAACGCGATCAAGATCTGTCGGCATATCGGCAATCGGGCCGATATTGCGGATCGCAGATGATATCACATTGAACACCGCATCCGCGCCGTATGGCTCGAGCACATATCCGTCGGGTCGCAAAGCATCAACGCGCGCAAGAATGTCAGGATCAGCGTGGGCCGTCGTAAATATGATCCGGACGTTCGCAGTTCTGCGCAGCATCGAAGCAGCAATTTCAGCGCCCCGCCCATCTTCAAGCATCATATCGACGAAAACTATGGAAGCCTGCAATTCTGCCGCAGCAGATGCGGCCTCGCTCGCCGACGTAGAAACGCCAACGATGTCATGTCCGAACCCGCGCACGATGTCTTTGAGGCCCTGCGCGGCTTGGATACGATCTGACACGATCAAAATCCTGGCCATTGGCCTGCACTCCATCTCATTTTTACAGTATATCTCAAACACTGTTTGGCTGGTGATTATATCAGATTCCAGCTTTGTTCTTCCAGCTTTACACTATATTACGTAAAACAACACGCCTTTTTACCAAAATCTATCCACTTATTGGGGATTCATCCGCGCTCGTGGCGCAGGCGCACCATCAGCGAACTGCCGTATCCGCAGATTAATTCGGCCAATTTTCAGCAACCAAACTCAATTAAAGGTCGATTTATCGGGTTTCGGCGGCACCATCACAGTCGATGAAAATGACCTCATAAAGCTGCCAATGTCGATTGCGCTTGCTCCCTCATATTGATCGAGAATGTCCGTTGCTCGCTGAAAAACGTCCTCGTCTGGGCGTGTTGCGGGCACAAGAGGGCGGCAGGCCATCTGCCAATCGGGATAAGCGCGGGAATCTGCATATCCAGTGTAGATGTCCCGAACATCACAATGTCGGCGGTCTTGCCGAATTCGGGCATAGATCTCGTCGGTGCTCTCCGGGCTGCCCTCCAGCACTTGCATGAATACGCCGTCGCCGTAGAGCAAAAGACCTGTAACAGCTAGGCGTATATTGTTCTCTTGAGCGACAGCCAAGATATCGCCGATGACCTCTGGCGTGATATCCAGGGTTGCTTTGCTGCGATATACGATCTGCTTTACCATCGGAGAGGCTCCGGGTTTCGCCTTTGGAAACCTCAGGCATTATTGCAAAAAAATGAGCCGGATTATATCATATTGACGGCGAATACAGCAGAATTCAGGGATTCATCGAGAGCGCGAAAAGAGCTCCGCGAACTCTGTGTACACTCATTGTGCGTTGCTTTAATCACTCGATAAGTCATACAGATTCCCATGGCGGACACGAATATCACGCACAATCAGGCAGTTGGGATCACCGTCGACGGATGGTTGACAGACAGCTGGTATCTGGCCGCCCCTTCGGCCGATTTGAAGCGCGGTAAGCAATTTCGCCAAATTATCCTCGGTGAGCCTATTTTGCTTGGCCGAACCAAGAACGGTGACGTCTTCGCTCTTCGTGACATTTGCCCCCATCGATTGGTGCCGCTCTCCGAAGGGCAGCAAATTGATACCGATGGCGAACCAACAATAAAGTGCCCTTATCACGGGTGGCGCTTCGATACCGCCGGCACCTGCAGGTTGATGCCGTCTCTGCTCGAGGATCAAGCCTACGAGCCAGAACGGGTCAAGATCCGCTGCTATCCGGTCCATGAGGCCAATGGGGGAGTGTATGTCTATATTTCCCACGACAAACGATTCAGTGGCGAGCCGGTTGTGCCGCCACCGGACTTTGGGTCGTTGCCGGCCAAGCCGAAATTCGCAATCCACCGAACATACAACGCCCATATGGACGACGCGATTGTTGGTTTAATGGATCCGGCCCACGTCGCCTTCGTCCACTCCCAATGGTGGTGGCGGCCACCATCTGCCGGACTGAAGGTGAAACAGAAGGCGTTTGAACCCCGAGAGCGGGGTTGGGCGATTGCCCGTCATGCGCCATCTTCCAACAGCGCGGCCTACAGGCTTCTCTTCGGCGGGAATGTAACGACCGAAATTATTTTTCAGCTGCCAGGGTATCGCTGGGAGATCGTTGAGAACGAAAAGGCTCGCTTGGTCACGCTGACATGTCTGACACCGGAGGAACCGAAGAAGACACGGATAACCCAACTCACCTGGTGGACAGGGATTCCCGTAGCTAATCCGGCTATCCCGCTTCTGAAGTACCTTGGTGGAGTATTCCTCGATCAAGACGGTGACATGGTGAATCTCCAGAATATGGGACTGCAATACCAGTCGAATATGATGATGATCGACGACATCGACGTACAGGCAAAATGGTATCACCGCTTGAAGCGAGAATGGTCAGCGGCCCGATCTGAAGGCCGCGACTTTTCCAACCCGATCGAGCCAACCGTTCTGCGTTGGCGCAGCTAGGCGGGGAACCTGCAAAGAAAAGCCCGCCCCTCGAACAGGAGAGGCGGGCGATATTCTTTGAGGCGCTTTCTAGTAGGTGAACTTCGCCTCAATGCCCCAGGTGCGAGGCTGGTTGAAGATACCGGTGAAGTTGTTGAAATCGATCGCGCTGATAACGCCTTGAACGCCCGTGATATTTCGTCCGAAGGCTGAGAACTCCCACGGCCCCTGGCGATATCCAGCACGCACACCGCCCTCGATGAAGAGAGGGCTCTCAAACTCGACCGATTCATAGAGAAAGACGTTCGATTCTGAGCGAAGCGCCCAGTCGGTGACCGCATAGAACTCGCCGCTGAACACAGGTCGCTCATAGGAGAGGATCGCGTTCGCAATGAACTCTGGGGCGTTCGGGAAAGGATTGCCATCGATCTGCGCAAGCTGCGCGCCATCTGGCGTCGTGATGACCGGATCCAGCACTGTACACGGCGCGCCGCAGATCGCGGTCTGTGCCGTCTCGTCTTGGATCTCTGTCTCATTCCAGGAGAAGCCGGATGTCAGGGTCCAGTGCTCGGAGAGCACGATGTCCAGCTCCGCCTCGATGCCGTAGCCTTGGCCCTGATCGATGTTCAGCAACTGGTTGAAGTTGCCAGCGCCACCGATGGCAGTCAGCTGTTGATCATCAATCTCATAGAAGAAGCCGGTGAGATTGTATCTGATACGGCCATCGAGCAGCGTGGACTTAAGACCAGCTTCATAAGACGTCAGCGTTTCGGAATCTGCTGTGGTGATCGTATCGCCGAATAGTACTCTGCCCTGGATACTCGGGGCCCGGAAGCCTCGGGCAATGCGAGCGTAGAGATTGATGTCGGGCGATACGGCATAGGTGGCACTTACATCCCAGCTGAGATCATCATCGCCGACATTGACGAACTGTGGTGCAAGTAGGGTGCCCGGGCCGGCGGGCGGTGGGATCGGCATCAGCCGCTCAGCAACGAAATCCCGTTCATCGTCTGACCATCTAAGGCCGCCCGATAAGGTCAACTGTTCCGTCAAATCGTAACTCGCGGAAGCGAACAGTGCGATCGACTCCGTTTCCTGCGTTTGCAGAGCGAAGCCGTTTTGGGAATCGCCGGCCAAGGTGTCGAAATTGAACGACGAGATCGTGACGTCTTCATCGAAGAAATAGAAGCCAAGGGTCCAGTTGAACCGCGCGTCTTCGCTGTTCGCGAGACGAACTTCATGGGTGATCTGGTCGAGGTCTTCGATGCCGTCGGCGGATTCTGCCGGGAAGAGCGGCGCAAATCCATCTGGGAACGCGTCAGACGTGAACAACGAGCCGTCACCATTAAGTGCGAGTGGGCCAGTGGCACCAGATTGCGGGCCGAAGAAGATTGCTCCAAAGCCGCCGTCCACGTCGCCGCGTGAGAGGGTCTCTGCACTTTCATAACCGAAGACGTAGGTGAGGGTCGCAAGACCAAAGTCGTATTCCGCCTTTGAGGTGACACCAAACGTATCATTGTCGAGGAAGCTAAACGCGCCTGCATCAGCGAAGGAAATCGTACGATCAAATCCATCCACCGGACCGCCATCGCCGACTTCTAGAGAGTTCGCCTGGAAGCTTGTTTGTCCATCATCGAGGACCCTGCCGTGCACATTGAGCAACCAGCTCGCTTCCGGCGTAGGCTCGAGCAAGGCTTGAACGCGGTAAGCGAAATCATCGAAGCCGCCAGCATCGCCCGGATCGCCAAGGACCTGATTTTCAATGAAGTCGTCGCGACGCTGATATTGTGCCGAAGCTCTTAAAGACAGCCAGTCTGTAACCGGACCACCTACAGCGCCTTCGACCTGCACGGCATTGAAACGGCCATAGGCGACACGAGCATAACCATCGAGTTCATCTGTTGGCTTGACGCTATCGAACTTCAGGATACCGGCCGGCGTGTTGCGTCCGAACAGTGTACCTTGTGGGCCACGGAGAACCTCGACCTGCTCCACGTCAAAAACAGGGAAGCCTTTCAGGACCGGGTTTTCATAAACGACCTCGTCATAGACAAACGAGACGGGCTGTGACGCATTCAAGTCGAAGTCGGTATTTCCGAGCCCGCGAATATAAGCCCGTGGGAAAATCCGACCGAACGACGTCTCGATGATCAAGCTCGGCACCCGCGCGGAGAGGAACAGGATTTCGTCGCCGGACCCGCCAAGAATATCGAGTGTGTCTTCTGATAGTGCGGTGACGGAGACCGGCACGTCCTGAAGATCTTCGGCGCGCTTCGTCGCTGTCGTGATCACCGGGTCAAACGCCAGCGTGCTCTCATCATTCTGTTGCTGAGCTGTCGCTGTTGGAGAAGCAGAAGCCAGACAGATGGCGAGTAGGCCAGTTGTCGTTGCGAGTCTCGCTCGGGATATGCGCATTTTGGTTACTTCCCTTATTCATTAACCCTTGATGCGACTTACGCAGCGCCAACGAAGCCTGCCAAGCCATGAAATCAGCAGTCTTCTATTTCTCGTCACAAATCTGTAAGGCTGGTGCGGAAACGCCACACAAACGGTCGCAATTGAGGCGGTATTGGCGAAGATGCCACATCGGCATGAACGCTGGATGACGTAGTTCAATGGGCTGACTGAAGAAAGTGATCCTATGCCTGTACAGCAATTTCTGTTCGCACTTCTCTATGTTGGCGCTGCCGCGCTACTGATTGTCTTGCTTTTGGGGGTTGTAAATCTGACCCGTCGTGACGAACGACAGGCGTCGAGATCGAACATCTTGATGCGCTGGCGGATCGGTGTTCAGGCGTTTTGCGTTCTTGTGCTCGTGATTCTCGGTATTGCGGCGGGAGCAATCAATTTCGGAGGATAGGTCGTGGTCAAGCTCGACAAGATTTACACCAAAGCGGGGGACAAGGGGCAGACTCGGCTATCTACGGGAGAGCCGGTTGAAAAATGGCACCCTAGGGTCGCTGCCTATGGCACAGTTGATGAGGTCAACGCCGCCCTTGGTGTTGCGGCCCTCCAGGTCGGGGACGAAATGCTCGCCGCCATTAGGCGCATTCAGAATGACCTTTTCGATCTTGGAGCGGACCTCGCAACACCTGACGGGGGCAAGGATCTCGGATGGGAGCCTCTAAGGATCGTCGCGGCGCAGGTTGAACGGTTAGAGGCTGAGATCGACCTCATGAATGCGAACATTCCTCCGCTCGATAGTTTTATTCTGCCCGGCGGAACACCTTTAGGGGCGCAGCTTCATGTGGCGAGAACAGCGTGCCGACGTGCCGAAAGGTATGTTGCTGAACTTACCAGTCTTGAAGGAGAGAGTGTGAGCCCCGAGGCCCTGTCTTACATCAACCGATTGTCGGATTGGATGTTTGTTGCTGGGCGGGCTGCTAACAGCAATGGTTCAGACGATGTGAAGTGGGTGCCGGGAGCCAATAGATAAGTCGCGACGAGATACGACTTGACCTGCTGCCCACAACGTCGCCTCCTGAAATGAAAGGAGGATCGTATGCCAAGACTGGAACCAGCGTCGGGTGAGAAGCAGGGCGAGGTCGAGACCGAGCTCATTATGATTGCAGCGGCAATGGGCTTTGCACCGAACTCGTTGAAGCTTATGGCGCACCGTCCGGAGTTTGTGCGGGGCTTTGCAATGATGGCTGGCGCGGTGCTTGGGCCCATGAATAAGCTGGAGCCTGAGCTCCGCCAGATGATCGCCCACGTCACGTCGGCAGCTGCCGGGTGTTCCTATTGCCAGGCGCATACGGCCCACGGAGCAGAACGGGCGGGCCTTTCTCCGGAGAAAATAGATGCACTTTGGACCAATAGGGATGGACCCCTCTTTTCGGAAAGCGAACGAGCAGCGATCGCGCTGGCTGATGCAGCTGGTCAGGTCCCGAACCAGGCGACCGATCAGCATTTCGAAGACCTGCGCCGTCACTATTCCAGTGAGGAAATCACCGAGATTGTCGCCATTATCTCAATGTTTGGGTTCCTGAATCGCTGGAACGATACGCTGGCGACGCCGCTGGAAGATGATCCAAGAGGGTTTGCCGAGGCGCATCTCACCACCCATGGCTGGAGTGCAGGCGCACATTCCTGAACATACAAAATCGGTCAAATTTTCCGGATTTTCGCCAAAAAGCGAATTAAATTGACGTGAACGTCAACGTAAACCTTGACCCTAGCAAATACAGGGCGTAGCACCGTTGATGCAGCGGGTTTGAACCCCGTTTTGTTCAATTTCAGCGTATACAACGCCAAACAAGCCGGAGCCAGCCGATGAAGGTGCTCGTACCCGTCAAAAGGGTTATCGATTATAATGTTAAACCGCGTGTCAAAGCCGACCAAACCGGCGTCGATCTGACCAACGTGAAAATGTCCATGAATCCCTTCGACGAAATTTCCGTCGAAGAAGCTGTCCGCATGAAAGAAGCGGGGACGGCCACCGAAATCGTTGTCGTCTCGATTGGACCGCAACAGGCAACTGAGACGCTCCGTACCGGACTGGCGATGGGTGCGGACCGCGGCATTCTGGTCAAAACGGATGACGATGCAGAGCCACTGGCGGTCGCGAAAATTCTCGAGAAAATTGTCGGCGAAGAAAGCCCGGATCTCGTAATCCTGGGCAAGCAGGCGATCGATGACGATTCCAACCAGACCGGACAGATGCTCGCTGCATTGCTCGGCTGGCCGCAGGGAACGTTTGCGTCTGAGGTAAAATCCGAAGATGGCAAGCTTCATGTCACGCGCGAAGTCGATGGCGGGCTGCAGACTGTCGCCCTGGACGGCCCAGCGATTGTCACCACCGATCTTCGATTGAACGAGCCGCGCTACGCGTCTCTCCCGAACATCATGAAGGCTAAGAAAAAGCCGATCGATGAAAAATCGCCGGCGGACTATGGCGTCGACCTGGCACCTCGCCTGACCGTTGTGAAAGTCACCGAACCACCCGTGCGCGAAGCAGGTGAGAAAGTCGAGGATGTGCCAACCCTCATCGAGAAACTGAAAACCGCAGGAGCCCTCTAATGGCTGTACTTGTTATTGCTGATCACACGAATGATGCTCTCGGTGATGCGACCAACAAAACTGTAACTGCTGCAACCAAGTTCGGCGGTGACGTCGATGTATTGGTCGCAGGCGAGGGGGCGGCGAACGCAGCCGCTGAAGCTGCGAAGATCGACGGTGTTCGCAAAGTCCTTCACGTCGAAGCCGCGCCTCTCAAGAAGCAGCTCGCCGAAGCTATGGAAGCGCTCATCGTACCAATGATGGATGGGTATGACGCTCTATTCGTACCCGCCACCACCATGGGTAAGAATGTTGCGCCGCGGATCGCCGCCAAGCTCGACGTTATGCAATTGTCTGATGTCATCGGCATCGAAGGTCAGGACACCTTTGTTCGCCCGATTTATGCTGGCAATGCGATCATGACGGTCACCTCTTCAGACGCCAAGAAAGTCGTCACTATTCGTGGAACAGCTTTTGATGCGGCGGGGACCAGCAACTCGGCACCCGTCGAGCAGGTTTCCGGTGAATATGGAGCCGGAAAATCGCAGTTCGTCTCTGAAGCGATGACCGAATCTGATCGGCCAGAACTGACCGCGGCAAAGCGGATCGTCTCCGGTGGCCGAGCCCTCGGATCCGACGAAGATTTTCAGAAGTTCATCGAACCGCTTGCAGATAAGCTGGGTGCAGCTGTCGGTGCGTCGCGCGCTGCTGTGGACGCGGGCTATGCCCCTAACGATTATCAGGTCGGACAAACCGGCAAGATCGTGGCTCCTGAACTTTATGTCGCCGTCGGTATTTCAGGTGCAATTCAGCACCTTGCCGGAATGAAGGACTCCAAGATTATCGTTGCGATCAACAAGGATGAGGAAGCTCCAATCTTCCAGATCGCCGATTATGGTCTCGTGGCGGATCTGTTCAACGCAGTTCCGGAGCTTATAGAAGCTCTGTGATCATTTGAACTAATACCACTCAAAAAGCCCTTCGCACGCGAAGGGCTTTTTATTGAACAGACCCAATCCGGCGCGTGACATGCGCGACCTTGCGCCGGTCCGCAGCACCTCGTTTGCCGTAGGACACGAGCCGATCTGCGCCGGAATAGTCCGCCGGAACACCGGCGATTTCTGGCCCCAGAATATTTTCCATTACAACGTCGAACCGGCGCGTCACTGGCCCAAGCGGCCACCCGACAACGGCGCGAATATGCTGCTCAAACTGCCCCGTATCGCAAGCATCAGGGGTCCAGTGTCCCGAATTGTGAACCCGCGGGGCAAGCTCGTTCGCCAGCAACTTGCCGTCTGGCATAACGAAGAGTTCGAGGCCCAGAACGCCAATATGTCCAAGCGCTTCGGCAAGCGTCTGACCTGCATCACGCGCGGCCTTGCGAATGTCACCTGAAATCTGTGCGGGGACGGATGAGCGGCGAAGAATGCCGCTCTCGTGGTGGTTCTCGGCCGCATCGAACACAAGCGTTTCCGCGTCGCCCCGTACGACAATAACCGATATTTCGCGCTCGAACGGAGCAAAGTCCTCCAGAATGCACGGCACATCCTTGGAAAGGGCACGGGCGTCCTCGAGCCCGTCCTTTCCTCGCGCGCCGCCGAGCATAATCTGACCTTTGCCATCATAGCCCTCGCGTCGCGTTTTCAGAATGCCGTGACTACCAAATCCGGCAAGGGCAACGTCGAGGGACTCTCCGGTTTCGATCGTACAGTAGTCTACTGTGGGAATACCGATCTCGTTCAGGAAAGTCTTTTCGACAAGCCGATCCTGCGAGACTTCGAGAGACTTTGCGCCGGGCCGGACCATCGTGCCCGCACTCTCAATCGTGTGGACGGACTCGACGGGAACATTTTCAAATTCGTAGGTGATCACGTCGCAAACGGCGGCGAACGCTTTCAGAGCATGCTCGTCTCGGTAGTCGGCCTTGGTGTGCAATGCGGACACGCGCGCGGCCGGCGCATCAGCCTCGGGGCAGAAAATGTGCACGTCAAAGCCGAGTTTCGCAGCTTCAAGCGCAAGCAAGCGCCCAAGCTGACCGCCGCCCAAAATACCAACCGTCGCACCGGGGGCGAGGGGGGTCATGGAGCTGAGCCTTCCGGACGGGCAGCGACGGCTTCGGTCTGGCGGGCACGATATCCATCGAGGGCTTGTGCAATGTCTGGTCGGGAAAGTGCAACAATCGAGGCGGCAAGAAGTCCGGCATTCACAGCTCCCGCCTCACCGATGGCGAGCGTTCCAACCGGCACACCGCGCGGCATTTGAACAATGGACAGCAAGCTATCCATGCCAGACAGAGCTTTTGATTGAATGGGCACGCCTAGCACGGGAAGCGGCGTCATCGCAGCCGTCATTCCTGGCAGGTGCGCGGCACCGCCGGCCCCGGCGATGATGACCTTGATGCCTCGCTCGCGCGCGCGCTTGGCGTAATCGACCAGCCGGTCAGGCGTGCGGTGCGCCGAAACGATTTGAACATCATAAGGAACGCCAAGCTCGACGAGGATATCTGCAGCTTTGGCCATGACCGGCCAGTCGGACTGGCTGCCCATGATAATACCAATGAGGGGGGTCTCGGCCCCTTGAGAATCGGACATTCCGCCCTCAGCCTCCCTTTTGGAAAGCGCCGGAGAATATGGACCGGGCCGATGGCGTCAAGTATCGACGGCTGGATGATCGTCTGAGTCCAAGTCTATATTGCTACAAATGTCTGATTCTTCGAATGATTTGGATGGGCTGAGTTCTGTGCTGGAAGCGCTTGGATTAAGGGCACAGGACCTGGATGAAGGGGTTCGAGCTGCCCTGGAGCGCCTGGCCAGCGAGAATCAGAGGCTTCGCGGGCGTCTTGGCGAACTGGAGTCGGACCTGGAAGAGGCGCAGGAACTGGCCGACCGGGATGTGCTGTGTCCTGTTCTCAACCGGCGGGCATTTACCCGCGAGATCGAACGCGAAATCGCGCTCGCGGACCGCCGGGGAACAGACCTCTCGCTTCTCTTTCTCGATCTCGACAATTTCAAACAAATCAATGATCAGCTCGGCCACAAGGCTGGGGACGATGTACTGAAAGCGTTTGCGAGTGCGCTTGTCACCGGAGTTCGCCGCACCGACATTGTTGGCCGGCTCGGTGGAGACGAATTCGGAGTCTTGCTCATTGAAGCGGCAGGCGCAGATGCCGAGCGTCAATTCTCCCGGTTATCGCGCCATCTGAACTCTGCTCTTTCGGACCTTCAGAACGTATCCGTCTCGATCGGTTTGTCTGATTGGTGGAAGGGCGAAACGGTCGATGATTTACTCGCCGCGGCGGATAAAGCGATGTTTCTGAAGAAAAGTGATAAACGCGTCTAAGGCGAGTTGCAGAAACCAACAACATTTACCGGAATCGAAAGTGACTCACGCCTGAGGTTGTGTTTCACTCTAGACACACAATTAGGTTTCAGCAGCAGAAGGAGGTGGGCAAAATGTCCATTGAAGGCCGTATCCGCGAGCTAACCAGCAAGCACCGTGAACTCGACCAGAAAATCCAGGACGCCCAGAGACACGCCTCAACTGACCCTCTTGCAATCAGCGAGCTGAAACGACGAAAACTTCGTGTGAAAGAAGAATTATCAAGCCTCCGATTGTGAATCTTCCCGTCTGATATCAGTTTTTATTGATATCTGACGGTTCAAGACCTCGAAAAATTAACATCCGGCCCCTATTATCGGACCTCAAGATTTTAGGAGGCCGCTATGCGTGACCTTTTTGACCAGGGTCGGGCCATGTCGCCCGCGCTTATTCGTACAGGCACCAGCGCTCTTAGCGTACTGTTGGGCGTGGCGGGCGTGATCGTGTTTCTACAGGGTCTAGGCAACTTACTCAGTTTCAATGCCCCTGTGACAGGTATCATCCAGATTGCTGGCGGGCTCGGGATCTTGCTGGCGGTCTATCTTGTCGTTCGGCTCCTGAGCGAAGCAGTGCTTGCGCTACATCGGCTGAACGACCGCCTGACAGTTCTTAACTCCGATTTTGCAACCGCGCGCACCGTTCAGGATGCAGCGCCGGCGAAGCCTGCTGCGACCAAGTCTGCAGCCAAACCAGTACGCCGCACGAAAGCAAAGACGACATCCAAACCGGCGGAGGAGAAGCCTCCGGCAGAGAAATCTGGCGACGACAAAGCTGCAAAAAGCACATCCGCCGCTGAGGCGTAGCGCTCCATGACATCTCCCGTAACACTCATCCTCGGCCTCGGCCGGGATGTCGGCATTGCCTGTGCCAAGCATTTTAAAGCCGAAGGGCATGATGTGCTCGTCGCCGCTGAAGGCGATAAGGAAATTGAAAAGGCAAAAAGCCAGCTTCCTAAGGAAATCGCCTTGCACCACGGCGACCTGGATAGTCATATCGGTTTGCGGAATGTGCTGACCGCGGCGACCGAAGCGTTCGGCCGCCATGACAATCTCATTATCATTCCACCGCTGCCTGCACCGTGCTGCCTCGACGAAGTGGACATGGCGGCCTTCGATAAAGCCATGGCAGGTGGGGTTAGGGCCGGTACGCTGGCCATGTCGCTGTTCCGCACAGCTCTGAAGGAGCAGGATCCGCTAGAGCAAGAGGCGCGCGGTCGCGCCCGCCAGGCAGGCAGCATCACTTTTATCTTAAGCCTTGCCGCGCAGCTCCATAATCCGGGGCATTTTGTAGAAGCGGTCAGTCAGACCTCGATGCTTGGGATCGTGCGGGCTGGTGCGCTCGAGCTTGCTGAGGAGCGCATTCGTGTTAATGCGATCTCCGCCGTGCGCCCGAGAGCAGAAGACAGCGAAGCCTGGTTGAAAACCAGGACACCGCTTGGTCGGCCATCCCTTGCTGATGAGATTGCCGATGCGGCGGTCTACCTCGCATCGCCAGCAGCGGCGATCATCACTGGCGAGACGCTCACCCTGGACGGCGGACGCAGCATTCTTGGTGGAACGCTGCGCAACGGCACGACAGACTAACTGAAATTCTTGAAAACGTCGTCGGCTGAGAGGTCGTCGGATGGGATGCTGGTCTCTTCCGTTTCAACAGGTTCTGCAAAACCACCGGTATCTTCGGTTGGGGCGAGTCCTGGGCCATCGGTCTCGGTTGCGCGAGCTTCTTCGAGCTTCCGTCGCTTGTCAGCAGATTTCGCGATCACTTCATCAAGCTCGATCTGCGAGCAGAGACCCAGTGTAACGGGGTCCACCGGCTTGATATTTTGAGAATTCCAATGCGTCCGCTCGCGAACATTGGTGATGGTTGACTTCGTCGTACCGATCAGCTTGCCGATTTGTGCGTCGGTGACTTCCGGGTGGTTCCGGATGAACCAGGCGATGGCATCCGGCTTGTCCTGACGGCGCGCAACGGGCGTGTAGCGAGCCCCTTTTCGCTTCGGCTGTGGGATATGCGCAATCTTGGAGGGTGCGACTTCCATACGGTAGTTGCTGTCAGCTTCGGCCTTCGTGATTTCCTCGCGCATCAGTTCGCCACCTGCGATCGGGTCTACGCCGCGCATGTTTTCCGCAACGTCGCCATCAGCAATCCCTTTAACTTCAAGGTGGTGCAGGCCGCAAAACTCGGCGATCTGATCAAAGGTGAGGGCGGTATTATCGATCAGCCAGACTGCCGTGGCTTTCGGCATAAGAATATCGGCCATGTCATTTGTCCTTATCTCGGGTGCATCCTCCCACCGCCAGAAACACGAAACCCGGCACACTGGCCGGGTCGTCAGGGCTGTATGCAAGGCTGCTCTAACGCGTTCGATATAACTTTGATTGGAGGGTTTGGGAAGGGACCGAGGTCATCAATCTGACCCTCAAGAATACAACCCACTTTTGGCGCGGTGGGCGTTTTATGGGGATAAGTGCCTTCGGCGGGCCACAGATTGCGAATTTCGTCGAAATGAGTATGCCCGCCTGATGGCCGTCGCCCGATGCCTCTTTACCATCGCTTTGCCCGAACCGTTTGACTATTCGGTACCGGACGACACGAGTGTGGTGCCTGGAAGTTATGTACTCGCGCCACTTGGCAAGGTGGAACGCCGGGCCGTTGTCTGGGACGTTATAGGCGACGAAGCAGGCGAAGGCCGCGAGCTGAAATCCATATCTCGCGTGTTCGACACTCCGCCCATGAGCGCAGCAATGCGGAAGTTCGTCGATTGGGCCGCGTCCTATAGCGTCGCTGCTCCTGGAGCTGTGCTCGCCATGGCGCTCCGGGCGAGGGGAGGACTGGAGCCAAGCCCGCGAGAAACGGTCTACCATGTGACGGGAAACCAGCCGGATCGCATGACCGACGCGCGCGCGAAGGCGCTGGCGGCGGCTGAAGAGATCGGTCCGGCAAGTGCGAGCACCATTGCAGGAGAGGCCGGCACATCGACGGCGGTCATCAGCGGTCTCGTAAAAGCAGGTGGCTTGCGGAGCGAGCGCATAGATGTCGACCCGCCTTATCCAGCGCCAAGGTCCGGTTTGCCAGGAAAGGAATTGACGGCTGATCAGTCGACGGCGGCGGATGCACTCCGCTCTCAGATCGCCGCTGGCGGCTTCAAACCCGTCTTGCTCGATGGCGTAACGGGATCCGGCAAGACAGAGGTTTATTTCGAGGCAATCGATGCTGTCCTCGCAAAAAATCCGGATGCGCAGATTCTTATCCTTCTTCCTGAGATTGCACTGACCCAGGCTGTGCTTTCGCGTTTCGAAGAGCGGTTCGGTGCCCCGCCTGCACCGTGGCATTCGGGCCTATCCGATAAGGCCCGGCGGCGCACCTGGCGGGAGGTCGCCCATGGCCGAGCCCGGATCGTGATCGGTGCGAGATCAGCTCTGTTTCTGCCGTTCCAGAAGCTGGGCCTGATCATCATCGATGAAGAGCATGATGGGTCCTACAAGCAGGAAGATGGCGTCGTGTATCATGCACGGGATCTCGCCGTTGTCAGAGCGAAGCTTGAAAGCGCCATGGTCCTGCTTGCTTCGGCGACGCCAGCGCTGGAGACGATGGTGAATGCGGAGGCAGGGCGTTATAAGCGCTTGAAGCTTGCCGCCCGACCGGGCGCGGCGCGCCTGCCTGATATTGAAATGGTGGACATGAAAACCGGTCCGCCGGAGCGGGGCAAATGGCTGTCGTCAACGCTAACGGCGGCGATGGAGGACACCTTTGCACGAGGTGAGCAATCGCTCCTGTTCCTCAATCGACGGGGCTACGCGCCGCTCGTGATCTGCAAGTCGTGCGGCGAGCGATTAAAAAGTCCGGGGACGGACAGTTGGTTGACCGAGCACCGCTACACAGGACAACTCGTTTGCCATGTGACCGGATTTTCCATGCGACGCCCGGACAGATGTCCGCTTTGCGGAGCCGATGACAGCCTTATGGGGGTTGGACCCGGCGTAGAGCGGGTCGCTGAAGAGGCACGTCTCCTGTTGCCCGATGCGCGGATCGAAATTTTCTCGTCTGACACCGCCATCGATGGCGCAGCAACGCGGGGCATTGTGGAGCGCATGGCGGGCGGCGAGATTGATGTGCTTGTGGGCACGCAGATCGTCGCAAAGGGGCACAACTTTCCAAAGCTGACACTTGTTGGTGTGGTCGATGCTGATTCAGGTCTCAAGGGCGGTGACCTGCGGGCAGGGGAGCGAACCTATCAGCTTTTGTCCCAGGTGGCGGGACGGGCAGGCCGTGCAGAGCATCCTGGACGCGCTCTCATCCAGACCTATCAACCGGACGAACCCGCCATGCTGGCTCTGGCGGCTGGCGACCGGGACGCTTTTCTTTCAATTGAGCGGCAAAATCGAGAGCTGCTCGGTATGCCGCCCTATGGCCGGCTCGCGGCACTTGTCATGTCAGCCCCGTCAGCGGAGGGGGTCGATGCTTTTGCGCGGGAGATCGCGGCGAAAGCGCCCCACGGAGACGGCGTTGAAGTTTTTGGTCCAGCCCTGGCACCGCTCTCGATTATTCGAGGACGGCATCGGCGACGGTTTCTGGTGAAGGCTCCGAAATCGGTAAATCTGTCAGCTTATATGGCGGCCTGGCGAAAAATGATGAAAGTCCCGGGAAATACGAGAGTATCAGTGGATATTGACCCGTATTCGTTCCTTTAGTGGGAGAATGGTGTGTGCCGCGTGCGAGGCCACCTGTCCCGGGTGACCTCGCTATGGCCGTCGCACTCAGTGGTGCCGTCCAGCCAGCCTGTTTCTCCGCCGCCGACGTTTCACCAGCACGCTTTCCTTGTATGGTTTAGCGTCGTCGTTGGCCGGTGCGGGCAAAACGCTCGGCGCAAAGTCCGTCGGCTTGATGGCCGGTGGCTGGGGTATGGGAAAGCCGCCGCCAAAAATAGTTGGCTGTTGGCTCGGTTGAGGGCGGGCATTTGATTGGCGTTTCATGAGACGTGTCCTTTTGTTTATACGTCGTCTGTTTCTGTCGATATCAATAAAGTGATTAATCACTCACAAAATTGATGTTAACGATTTGGTGAGCGCTTACCGTTTTTCAATAAGACGCCCCGAAAAATCCTATGGCCATTTTGAGGCAATTCTCAAAACCGAATGATTACAGAGCAATAAGGAGACTCTTTTTGCGTAGGAGAAGCCGACATCCTGGTTTCCGGATAAAAAAAAGCCCCGCAGTGCTGATGCAGTGCGGGGCGGCGGAGGTAGGGGTTGGTGGGAGTCAAACACCAGTGTCCTGAAGAGAGGCGGCTATGGCCGTGATGGGGCGGTCAGTAGCCGGCAAAGAAGAGAGGGTGGAATGTCCTTTCGGACGGATCGTAAGCAAGATAGTCGACGCCTTGGGTGGAGTAGGGCACGACAATGATGGGCGCGCGTTCGTCAACAAGGCGGTCATAAAGCGCGTCGCGCCCGTCGAAATTGGTGTCGAGGTCGGACCACTGCTCGCAAAATAGTCCGCCGTGCTTCGCATACCGGCCGGTTTGATCTGAGCAAGCAGCGCTCGATGCTCTGGCAGCATCAAGGGCAGCCATATCGGAAAAACCAGCGGAGCCGCGCGAAGATGAATTGGACATCGAGGCGACGGTTGGATCAATCGAGGCCATCAGATATTCCGCGCAACTTGGTGCCAGGTCGCGAGCCGAATTGTCGATGTACTTTCCGCCTTCGCCGATCACCACTTCATAGCCGTCTGCGAAAATCAAACTCTGACGCCCCTCCGGTGGGAACGTCTCATATCCGAAAAGCTCACCTCTTAGAGTAACGGTCTCACCAATGGCCTGCCAATACACGGCCTGACGCTGATCCACCGTGCAGGAATACAGCTCCGCTGCCGTCTGAGCGGCCGCGCCGTGAGCCATCATAGTGGCCGAAATCACCAGTCCTGTCAGTTTCATGCCCATGGCGGGGCCTCACCTTTCAAAGTCTCCTGACTGTGAAAATGCATGTGAAATTCGGTCGAAGAAGGATCGGAACAAGCCCATTTAATGACAGCCTAAACAAGGACTTAACAACACCGCGCCAATCAGCCGCGTCTTGAAAGGACTTCCTGCAGCAACCCCGTGTTGTCATCGCCATTTTGTGGTGGTAAGCCGCGCGGATTGTCGGGATCGGCTGGAGTGGAGCCAGGCCCGTTATCTATGATCGAGATGGGAGCTAGCTCCCTGAAAAGACGGAAGAAAAGTCTTGGCTGAAGCCTCCCAGACCTCGGAAGCCGCCCGGCGCTATGCCAGTGCGCTCTTCGAACTCGCCCAGGAAAACGGCGTACTCGCCGACGTTAACTCTGCTTTTTCCCGATTTGCAGAGACCGTTTCCGGGTCAAAAGACCTGTCCCGGATGATCGCATCGCCGCTTTTCGCCCGAGAAGACAAGGCGAGCGTCCTGAAACAGGTCGCAGAAGGCGCTGATATGCCCGACCTGTTGGCCCGATTCCTCGGAACAATGGCGATGAACGGCCGCGCATCCGAGCTACCTGCCACCCATGACGCATTTGAAGCGCTTTACGCCAAACAGCGCGGTATAAGACGCGCTGTGGCCAGAACAGCTACGGAAATGAGCGACGATCAGCGCACACGGCTCGAGGGTATTATCGCCAAAGCTGTCGGCGGCGACGTAGATCTAACAACCGAGGTCGATGAAGACCTCATCGGCGGCATTCAGTTGCGTATTGGCTCGACCCTCGTCGATGCCAGCCTGAAAGCCAAACTCGAACGACTGAACACTGCCATGAAGGGAGCTTAAGAAGCCCATGGACATTCGCGCAGCAGAAATTTCTGACATCCTCAAGAACCAGATTGAGAATTTCGGCGTTGAGGCCGAAGTTTCCGATGTTGGTCAGGTCCTCTCCGTTGGTGACGGGATCGCCCGGGTCTACGGCCTCGACAATGTCGAAGCCGGTGAGATGGTCGAGTTCGACGGCGGCATTAAAGGCATGGCCCTGAACCTCGAAACCGACAATGTCGGTGTCGTGATCTTCGGCGACGACCGAGGCATCAAAGAGGGCGACAATGTCAAGCGCCTTTCGGAAATTGTGTCCGCGCCGGTGGGCAAGGGCCTACTTGGCCGGGTCGTAAACCCGCTCGGTGATCCGATTGATGGCAAAGGCGCGCTGGAAGATGTGGCCGCGCGTGAGCGTGTGGACGTTAAGGCCCCCGGCATTCTGCCGCGGAAATCCGTGCACGAGCCGATGATGACGGGCATCAAGGCCATCGACGGTATGATCCCGATTGGTCGAGGCCAACGCGAACTTGTGATCGGTGACCGTCAGACCGGTAAAACCGCCATCTGCGTCGATACGATCCTGAACCAGAAAGAGACGAACGCTGCGGCGAAGGATGACTCGGAAAAGCTGTTCTGCGTCTACGTTGCGATCGGCCAGAAGCGGTCGACTGTTGCCCAGGTTGTGAAGACGCTCGAAGAGCGCGGCGCACTCGATTACACAGTTGTTGTGTCCGCGACGGCCTCTGAGCCAGCTCCGCTACAGTATCTTGCGCCATTTACGGGCTGCACGATCGGTGAGTGGTTCCGCGACAACGGCATGCACGCACTGATCATTTATGATGATCTCTCCAAGCAGGCCGTGGCTTACCGCCAGATGTCGCTCCTTCTACGCCGCCCACCAGGCCGCGAAGCCTATCCGGGTGACGTGTTCTATCTTCACTCACGCCTGCTAGAGCGTGCTGCGAAGCTGAACGAAGATCATGGCGCAGGCTCGCTAACAGCGCTGCCGATTATTGAGACGCAGGCGAACGACGTGTCCGCCTACATCCCAACCAATGTGATCTCGATCACCGATGGCCAGATCTTCCTCGAAACGGACCTCTTCTATCAGGGTATCCGTCCTGCGGTGAACGTCGGTCTTTCGGTGTCTCGTGTGGGCTCAGCCGCCCAGACCAAGGCGATGAAGAAAGTTGCCGGGACGATGAAGCTTGAACTCGCCCAGTACCGCGAGATGGCAGCATTTGCGAAATTTGGATCCGATCTCGACGCCGCAACGCAAGATCTTCTCAATCGGGGCGCGCGCCTGACGGAGGTTCTGAAGCAACCTCAATATGCGCCGCTTCTGTTGGAAGAGCAGGTCGTCGTAATCTATGCCGGTACACGCGGTTATCTTGATGGCATCGCCACCGAAGACGTGACCCGGTATGAGCGCGAGCTTCTTGCCCGCCTGAAGAGTTCTGAAGGCGATCTGATGACGAAGATCCGCAAAGAGGCAGCTCTTACCGACGAGATCGAGGAGGGCATTACGGCCGTACTCGACGATTTCACGAAGAAGTTCGCTTAAGAGGCTCATTAGCTGTGACTGTCTTGCGACCCAAATTTGTTATTCTACCGATTGCCCTTTTCGTGGTCGGATGCGCCACCACGGAAGTTCCTTTGGAGGATGATTGGTTCTCAGTTAGCGAGGCTCAGGCCGCAATTAGTAATGCTGGTATTACTCCCGGTGATCCTAAGTATGATTGTGTGCTGACTGCTTTTGCTGCCGAAAACGCGGACGAATACACTGTCACAAAGTACTCCCTTCGATCCATTTCTACAGGTGTGGCTATATCTGGATTGAGCGTAGACAGCCCAGAAATAGTCAGCAGACGGCAGAATGTGGCTGCGAACCATTTGGCAGAAGTCCAAAAGACCTGTTCTGAAGGAAGCTGAAATATGCCAAACCTCAAAGAGCTGAAAAACCGGATCGGAAGCGTGAAGTCCACGCAGAAGATCACCAAGGCGAAGCAGATGGTGGCTGCGGCGAAGCTGAAGCGTGCGCAGGAAGCAGCTGAAGCCTCACGTCCTTATGCTGAGCGTTTGGCGAGCGTCGTGGCAAACCTTACCGGCGCTCTCGGTGAGAATGCCGGCGGACCGAAACTCCTCTCTGGAACAGGTGACGACAAAACCCACCTCGTCATGGTAATGACGGCAGAGCGTGGCCTCTGCGGCGGGTTCAATGCAAACACGGTCAAGCAAGCCAAAACCCTGATCGGTGAGCTGCGCGCCGAAGGCAAGACGGTGAAAATCATCACCGTCGGCAAAAAGGGCCGCGAGCAGCTTGGCGGCGAATATGGTGACATGTTCATTGACCATGTCGATACGTCCGAGGCCCGCACGCCTGAGGACCAGTCTGAGCTTGCCCTGTCATTCGGCTCCCGGGTGAACGAGCGCTTCGAAGCCGGTGAGTTCGATGTCTGCACACTGGTCTATTCGCGCTTCAAAAACGTGCTGACCCAGGTTCCAACCGGTCAACAACTGATCCCGGCGAGCGCGCCGGAGGGCACCGATACAATCGACCTTGAAGGTGCGATCTACACGTATGAGCCATCGGAGCAGGAAATCCTCGAAACCCTGCTTCCGCGCTATCTCAATACGCAAATCCTGTCCGCCTTACTCGAAAGCGCTGCTGGCGAGCAGGCTGCGTCCATGACGGCGATGGACAATGCAACGCGTAATGCTGGCGACCTTATCTCATCGCTCACTTTGCAGTATAACAGGGCTCGTCAGGCCCAGATCACCAAGGAGTTGATCGAGATCATCTCCGGTGCGGAGGCCTTGTAGGTCGTTGCCATGGTGCGTGCGTTCTGTTTCCCGATGCTCTTATTGCTCGCTGCCTGCGGCGGCGGTGCCGATGGTGCAACCGCGACGGCAGAGCAGACGGGCCAAACAGCGGAGCCTGTCGTGACCGTTGAGCTTTGTACGATCACGAAGGGCGACCACCTCGACGCGCCAGACGAGGGCAACGTGTCCACCACCTCGTCCAATGGTGTGACCATTTCTGTCATGGGAAGTCGCTCTCAGTCGGTATCTTCCGCAGGCGGTCTTTCAGAAATTACCGTGTCCGGCGCAGCAACACTTCATCTAACATTTCCTGACGGTGAGAAGACCACCGTGCAGACGAGTGCAGGGGCCGATCTCGTGCGCATCACCATTGATGGGCCAGACGCGATCACCTGCGAGGCAGTCATTTAAACCATGAACCGAATTTCAAAATATCCGCTCCCAAGGAGACAAGACGCATGAGCACTCCAGCAAACGCAAAAGGCCAGGTCGCCCAGGTGATCGGGGCCGTTGTGGACGTATCGTTCGAAGGCAAATTGCCGGACATTCTGAACGCCCTCGAAACCGACAATAATGGCCAACGCCTTGTGCTTGAGGTTGCTCAGCACCTCGGCGAGAACACGGTCCGTACGATCGCCATGGACTCCACAGAGGGACTTGTTCGCGGTCAGGCTGTTGCCGATCTCGGTGAGCCGATCACCGTGCCAGTTGGACCTGAGACTTTGGGCCGGATCATGAATGTCGTCGGTGAACCGATCGACGAGCGCGGCCCGGTTGAAGCGAAAACGTCCCGCCCGATCCACGCGCCTGCGCCTGAATTCGTTGACCAGTCAACAGAAGCTGAGATCCTTGTCACCGGTATCAAGGTGATCGATCTCCTCTGCCCATACACGAAGGGCGGCAAGATTGGCCTCTTCGGCGGGGCAGGGGTTGGTAAGACCGTTCTCATTCAGGAACTGATCAACAACATCGCAAAACTCTTCGGCGGGTACTCGGTGTTTGCCGGTGTGGGTGAGCGAACCCGCGAAGGGAACGATCTGTACTACGAGATGCAAGACGCGAAGGTGATCGACCTCGAAGGCGAAAGCCGGGCAACCCTCGTCTATGGTCAGATGAACGAGCCTCCAGGGGCCCGTGCACGCGTGGCTTTGACGGGTCTCGCACAAGCTGAGTATTTCCGCGACGAGGAAGGCAAGGACGTTCTGTTCTTTGTCGACAACATCTTCCGATTTACGCAAGCTGGCGCTGAGGTGTCTGCGCTTCTTGGCCGTATCCCGTCTGCTGTGGGCTACCAGCCGACGCTCGCGACTGACATGGGTCAGCTGCAGGAGCGGATTACCTCTACGAACAAAGGATCGATTACGTCGGTTCAGGCGGTCTACGTGCCAGCCGATGACTTGACCGACCCGGCCCCCGCGACATCATTTGCGCACTTGGATGCGACGACGGTTCTTAACCGTGCGATCGCAGAGAAGGGGATCTACCCGGCTGTGGATCCGCTCGATTCCACATCGCGTATCCTCGACCCGTTGATCATCGGCGAGGAGCACTATGAAACGGCCCGCAGCGTGCAGTCGATCCTCCAGCGCTATAAGGAGCTGCAGGACATCATCGCGATCCTCGGCATGGACGAGCTTTCTGAAGAAGACAAACTCGTCGTGGCGCGCGCGCGTAAAGTGGAGCGCTTCCTGTCGCAGCCATTTGATGTGGCTGAGGTCTTCACCGGCTCACCGGGCGTCCAGGTGAAGATCGAAGATACGGTGAAAGGCTTCAAAGGCCTGATCAATGGCGACTATGACCATTTGCCAGAACAGGCATTCTATCTGGTCGGCTCCATCGAGGAAGCGATTAAGAAGGCCGAGGAAATGTTGGCCGACGCTTAAAGCGAACCCTCCAGTTTGAAATTGAAAAGCCGCTCCTTCGGGGGCGGCTTTTTGTTTAAAGCTTTGTGACCTTCACCCACCGCAGGAACTCGGGATCGATGAAGATCCACGCTTTCTCATCTTCCTGCCGAATCAGAATATCATTACGGCCAAGGCGTTCCAGCGCAGCCTGAACCTTTGATCGCGACGGCAGTTTCTCCAGAGCGGCTTGTTTCTTCAGCACCTCTGCGGTGGCCTTTCCGTAGAGGGTCGAGTTGCCTTTTGCGAGTTGCATCAAGATGGCCTGATCGAAGTCGGAAAGGGAGATCCAGGTGTCCGCAAACCGATAGTCTTCAACGAACCGTTCGCGGGCTCTCGCGATAGCGTCTGCGACGCTGATGTCTGGATCGAGCATCATGAAGCGTAGGCATTCCCGAAAATTGTGTGTCACCCGGTCGAGTTCATCGAATGCATCTAACAGCGCTCGCCTATCCAGTTTGCGCTTGGTGCTGCGCTCGAACTTGGAAAGGCAGTGATCAACGAAGCCATCATCAAGGGGTTGAAAAGGGAGTGGGGTCGCAAAGTCGAAGAATGGACCTTTTCGATCGTCGAAAATGGCTTGCAAGGCCTCGGTCGATGATCCTGTGAAAATCGCCAGGGCGCGCCCGGGGCGCTTGTTTAGGCTCGCGCGTATCTGCTCAAGAAACAGCCGGCCACTCTTATGAGCCGCGCTTTTCTGAAACTCATCGAATAAGAATAGAGTAGGTCGCTTGGGTTCCTGTGCGATGTAGGCACCAATCAGATCATCCAGCGCGAGGTATGGATCGGGTGCAGACTCCTTGGCTGACTTGTTCTCGTAGAGCTCTGTGCTGAAGAGGCCTCCGAACGTCACGCCTTTGATCTTCGGGAACACCTCTGCGAGTGAGAGATATAGGTTTTGCTGAAGCGCGTAAGCGAGTCTGGTAGCGGGCGGCGATGTGCCTTCCCAAAAGTCGACATAGAGTATCTGCCACTTCTTTTGCTGCGCGGCGGGTTTGATGTCTTCGAGGAGAAATCGAGTTTTGCCCATGCGGCGTCGGCCGAACATCAGGAAAGCGCTTGTGTCGCCGCTTTCGAGCGCGTTCATAACGACATCTGTCAGGTCTTTGCGGGGATAATACCAGTCTGAAGCCATCGATCGCGCCTTGTATGAGAAGTCACATACAAGCACATACAGCGCTTTCTAAACCGTTGCCAGTTTTGTATGTATATACGCATACATCTGCATACATGCACTCTGGATAATTTGGTGTATGCGAGCTTACATACAGGCGCATACAACCTCTCCTTATCGACTGTACGATCAGAAAATCCGCTGGACCTGTCACAAATCTCATGTCTGCCTCGTCAGGTCATAGAGATGCGAGGAGGGTCTGATGGCTCGAATTCTGTTGATGATCGTCGCAGCGCTTTATGGGCTGACGGCAGCAGTGATGTGGGTCGCCCCGCAGACCTGGTATGACACGACACCCGGCGTGGCGATGATGGGGCCGTTTAGCGCTCACTTCATCCGTGATGTCGCCCTTGCGTTCCTTGTAAGTGCAGCCGCTCTGCTGGTTGGTGCGAGGCAGAACAATCAGCCGCTGGCGATATTTGGGGCGGCGTGGCCTTGCCTCCACGCGGCCTTCCATATCTGGATCTGGCTCGGCCGCGGCGTCCCTGTGGACATTCCCGCGGTCACCAATCTGTTCGGCATACAACTGCCAGCCTGGCTCGCGCTATTCGCCGCTTTCAGGCTGGAACCTAGGAGTTCGGCGCGATGATCAGATGGTTCTTGAACAGCGCGGCGAAGGCCTTCGGTAAACGCTACGACTACGACACGCAGTACCTCTTGGACATCATTGCCGCCTCGCGGAGCGCAGGTTTACGCATTTCCTTCCTGCCATTGATCAGCCAGTTTCGCGGCCCGAAAGGTGCCGAGGGTGTTTGGGTTGGGGCCTTGTTCGCGTCCACTGAAGAGGGTGACTGCGGGCCTTGCCTCCAGCTCGTTGTCGACATGGCCATAGAGGCGGGCATCGATCCATCGCATCTTCAGGCCTGCCGCGAGGGGCGCAGCAAAGACGCAGGCGATGTCGGCCTCGGCTATCGGTTCGCCAACGCATCCATAAGAGACGATATGGAAGCGGACGATCTTCGACGCGAAATAGAACAAAAGCATGGAACGAAAGCAGTCGTCTCAGCAGCCTTCGCAGCCGCGTTAGGGCGCGTGTATCCGGTGCTGAAACGCGGCCTTGGCCACGGCAAAACCTGTGAGCGGATCGACTTCCGGATGTCACCAACAGCAGAAACTGTCACCCCATGACCGACGTTGCTTTATTTGAGGCGGAACGACCGGCACTTCTAAGCCTCGGCTATCGCATGCTTGGCGAGCGCGCCGGCGCTGAGGATGTCGTGCAGGAAACCTGGCTCCGATGGGCAGCAGCGGAGCAAACGGGCATTCAAAACCCCGCCGCATGGCTCCGACGCACGGCAACCAATATCGCGATCGATGTGCTGCGGTCTGCTCGTTCGCGCCGCGAAGACTATGTGGGTCCATGGCTGCCCGAACCGCTCATCGACCCTGATGAGACATCACCAGGTGCGAAATTTGAACTCGCTCAGGAGTGCGAACTGGCGCTGCTCTGGGCCATGGAGCATTTGAACGAAACAGAGCGCGCGGCCTTCATTCTCCGCGAGGCCTTCGATGCGGGATATGATGAAATTGCTGCGACACTCAACAAATCGGAGGCGGCATGCCGACAATTGGTCAGCCGGGCTCATAAGCGTCTGGGGGAAGCAGGGCCGCGCTTTGATGCGGATGAAAAAGAGGTCGCGGATCTGATCCATCGCTTCTTCACAGCAACGATGGCGGGTGATCGCCAAACCGCGCTATCGCTATTGTCGCCAAAGGCGGTGGCTGTTTCGGACGGGGGCGGGAAAGCGCGTGCCGCGCTTCGCCCGTTAAACGGCCCCGAAGACATCACTCAAGTACTATTCGCGGTCTTCACGAAGGATCAGGCATCGCCCGACTTTTCTTTCGAGGTTGCAATGATCAATCGAAAGCCGTGTTTGTGCAGATACCACCATGGCATCCTCGACACCGTGACGACGCTGAGCCCTGATTCCTTGGGAAAAATCGCCTGGATTTATACGATGCGCAATCCAGACAAGCTCAGCGCATCATGATCCTGTTCCTTAACAGAACGAAATGAAACCGAACTTCCCGTTGCCAGTCGCTCAGCCTTCTGCGATCTTCCGGCTTCAGATTCGAGGGAGATCCCGATGAAAACTCAAACATCAGTACTGGCTGTTATTGCAGCTCTATCATTTGCTGCCTGCGGTGGACCAGCTGAAGAGCCGGTTGACGCAGCTGAAACCGAAGTGGTTGAGGAGATTGTTGAAGCTGCTCCGGTGGTCGACAATGCGACGCTTCTGGCCGGTATCCTTGATGCTCAGGAAGACGATAACAAAGCGCGCTTCGGAGACCGTCATCCAGCTGAAACAATTGAGTTTATCGGCATCGAGCCTGGTATGACAGTGGCGGAGGTTTTGCCCGGTGGCGGTGGTTGGTACACCAAGATTCTACTGCCCTATCTCGGTGACGAAGGATCGCTGATCGGTATCGATTACAGCGTTGATATGTGGTCGAAATTCGGTGGTTTCGCGACCCCTGAATTCCTTGAGGCGAAGGGGAGCTGGGCGGAGACCTGGACCGAAGGCGCGCTCGAATGGCGCGGTGGAACCGAGGCCGATGTATCAGCTTTTGCTTTCGGCAGCCGCGACGCGGCGACTGATGGCACTGTCGATGCAGTACTCATGATCCGCGCGCTTCACCACCTCAACCGGTTTAATACCGATGAGAAGGACTACATGGAGGAGGCCCTCGCGGACGTCCATGCGCTGTTGAAGCCGGACGGAACGTTCGCCGTTGTCCAGCATCGCGGTCCTGAAGCCAATGATGACGAATGGGCCAAAGGCGACAATGGTTATATGAAACAATCAGCTGTCATTGCGATTGTTGAAGCCGCTGGTTTCGAACTCGTCGAAGAAAGCGACATCAACGCTAACCCCCTCGACGTGCCGACTAATGAAGAGGTCGTCTGGCGTCTGCCGCCAACCCTCGGCACCAGCGGCGAAGACCCGGAACTGCGTGCGGCGATGCAGGCGATCGGTGAGACCGACCGCATGACGCTGAAATTCCGGAAGGTTTGATTGTCCGTTCAGATTAAAGGTGGCCGAAAGGCCGCCTTTTTTCACCATCCGCGGTCGATCAGGATATGCGCTGCACAGGTTCCAAAAGAGCCCGTTCGCACGAGACACTATGTCTGCCGCTCGGTGGTGGACATAGGCGCAGAAACGACTAAACACCCATCAAACTTGAGAGGTCGGCCAAAGAGGATCCGATATGGCTGAAAAACTTCACTTTTCACTCGTGTCTCCAGCGCGCGAAGTCTTCGCTGGCGAGGTCGATCATGTCATCGCTCCGGGGACAGATGGCGAGTTTGGTGTGTTGCCGAACCACGCGCCCTTCATGTCAACCCTGAAGAACGGCGTTGTTCGCGTTCTCGAAGGTGAGACCGTATCGATGCGTGTTTTTGTTCGTGGCGGTTTTGCAGATGTAACATCGGAAGGGCTGACCATTCTGGCAGAAGAAGCGGTCAACCTCGCTGACGTCAATCCGACTGAAATTGCCAAAAATCTGCAGTCAGCTCGTGAGAAGGCTTTGGCCAATCCGGACGATGCGATCGCCCAGCGCAATCAAGACTATCTCACAGCGCTGCAGGAAGCTGTTACCAACTAGACAATTGCCCAGCCCTGGGGACTATTGACCTATGCGGGTCATGGTTCTCGGGTCAGGTGGGTTTGTTGGCAGTGCGGTTGCACGGGCATGCCTCCAGCTTGAACACGAACCTGTTTGCGTCTCGAGAACAACCTCCGATACGGAATTCATATCGGTCGAGGGCGACCGCAATCAGCCTCATGACATAGCCGATCTTCTGGAGACATACGCCTGCGAGGCGATCGTCGACATGATCGCTTATACCGCCGCTACAACCGAAGCGCTCCTGAAAGCGATCGCTGGGTGGACTGGGCGCTATGTTCTCATCAGCTCCGCTGATGTTTATCGCAATTATGGTCTGTTGCATCGCATGGAGGAGGGGCAGCCCGACCCTGGTCTCCTCGACGAGACTGCGCCTCTGCGCTCGCATCTCTATCCGTACAAGCTAGCTGCTCCGCGTGCGGACACCGATCCGCAGAAATGGATGGACGACTACGATAAGATCCTTGTCGAGCGCGTGGTCCAGGACATGCGCTCGGACTGGACCATCTGCCGATTGCCAATGGTTTATGGGTCGGGTGACCCCCAAATGCGGTTTGCCTGGGCTTATGCTCAGATGATGGCCGGGGCCGACCGGATCGAGTTACCGGGAAGTTGGCTCGATTGGACGCTCACCCATGGCCATGTCGAAACGGTCGCCGCCGCCATTGTTGAGGCCGCAATGCATCCAGGGACCGCGCGCGGTGTGTTCAACATCGCCGAAGACGAGTCACCCGTGCCGCATGCAGTTTGGGTGGAAAGGCTAGCGACGCTGACGGGGTGGTCAGGGGAAGTCGTTCGTTCGGAAGATCCGAACAACCCAATAGCGCAGGCGACAGCGTCCCTCGACCTCTCTGTACCTCTGTCGGTCTCAGGTGAACGCCTCAGGGAAACAACTGGATTTGTGTCGCCCCTTACGCCAGAACTGGCGCTAAAGACACTGCTAACGAACTGATCAGTCGAAGACAGCGATCGTCTGGCGGCTAAGAAAGATCGGTTTTCCAGATCGGTTCCACAGCGTCATATTTTGCGCCGAGTATCCGTTGCGTAGCGTTTCAGCTGTGTGCCGCGCGAACCACCAGCCATCGTCGGTATCGGTGTTCTCGGCCACCACGTCGATGGACCAGTTCATGGATGAGATCCGGGCTGGACCGCTGAGCAGCGCCATGGCGGCCGGCGGTGGTGTATCGCCGATGGCGAGCAGCGCGGTCATGTCATCCGGTGCGTCACGATCCCGATGCCGCATCCAGAGACCGAGATCAGCTTTTTCAGCACCCGACAGGGGCACGCTGCCGAAAGCAAACTGGATCTCGAATTGCTGAGTGAAGGCTGGCCCGACGCCTTCCGGAAAGAAGCTCGCCTTGTCCTCTGGCTCGCCAGCCTCTGGTGGTAGCTCTGGAGCATTCCAGTGATTGATGGGGCTGTCGCGGTGCGCTCCGAAGACGAACGTGGCGCGGGAGCCGATACCGTTCTCGCCAAGCAGATCCGCAGAGACATAAGCCGTATTCTTGCCCTCGCGCAGAAGCTTGGCCTCTGCGGAAAGGTCTCCGCCCACTGGGCCAACAAAGGCAATCTGTGCTGATCTGAGCGGCTTCCCGCCGGAGAGTTCCTTCGCCGCCTCATAACACAGCGACGCAGACAGACCGCCATAGATCGTGCGTCCCTGCATCCAGTTTTCGGGCGTCGTAACACGCAGACGGGCGTCGCCCTCGCGTTCAATCGAGGCGAGGAGATCTGTATATTTCATGTGATTGCAGCGAAACCCTAGTGCTGGCTTTCGGGGGTCGTGACGCGAATTCCGTCGAGCTTGTCAGACATCGAAATCTGACAGCAGAGGCGAGAATTCTCTTGAACATTCTCAGCGAAATCGAGCATGGATTGCTCCATCGCTTCGGGTTCTCCAGTTTCACTCAGGAATTTTTCATCGACATAAACGTGGCAGGTCGCACAGGCGCAGGCACCACCACAATCGCCATCGATCCCCGGGATCGCATTCTTTACGGCCGCTTCCATGACGGTCTCGCCGTTTGCGACCTCCACCGTGCGCTCGGTACCCTCATGATCGATGTATACCACTTTAGCCATTCTATCTTATCTCCTTCGCTGCCAGGCCTATTACGCCGCCTTGGCAGCCAGTTCTTTCATCGACACAGATGTATCGGACAATTCCGATGGGGCAATAGATGTGCCTGACATAATGAGCTTTTTGGCCACCAGAAACTCAGGGGCGGCATTAACAGCGTCAACAGCGATAAGTCTGCCATTCTTATAATAGAAAGCCGCAAAGGAACGGGTATCCGGATCGCCGCGAAGCACTAACTCGTCATATCCGTCACTAAGGCCCGCAATCTGTAGTTTCGTATCGTACTGGTCCGACCAGAACCACGGTGCCTCCTCAGATGGGCGCGGCCGACCAAGGATAGCAGCGGCTGCAAGTTTGCCTTGTTCAATGGCGTTGTGAACGCTCTCGAGACGGCCCGTACGGCCATAATGGACAAGAGGCCGAGACGCGCAGTCTCCGGCCGCGAAGATTCGAGCGTCATTGGTGCGGGCATCTCGGTCGGTGAGAATACCGTTGCCGCAGGCGAGGCCAGCCTCCTCGGCGAGCTCTTGATTCGGTAGAATGCCGATGCCGACAAGAACGAGGTCACACGAAATTTCGGTTCCATCGGCAAGATGTGCCGTCGTCACGGCACCGTCAGCGCCGGACAGACTGCCAAGGCGGGCCTCGGTGCGGATGTCTACGCCATGGTCTCCGTGGAGTTTGGTGTAAAAATCGCTCATTAGCGGGCTCGTCACCCGCGCCAGAACCCGGTTCTCCATCTCCACAACGGTCACTTCTAGGCCGAGCTGTCTTGCGACAGCAGCGGCCTCAAGGCCGATATAACCAGCCCCGACGATGACCATACGTTTGCCAGCGGTTGCTTCGGGCACTATGGCCTTTACATCATCAAGGCCGCGCAACTCGAAGACATTCTTCAAATCAGCACCTTTGACCGGGAGCGGGCGAGGTCGAGAGCCAGTCGCAATAATGAGTGAGTCGTAGCCCATTTCGCCGCCATTGGAGAGCGATACACGCCGCCTGGCGCGATCAATTTTCTCCGCGCGAATTCCTGTCAGGACATCAACGCGTTGGGTCTCGTACCAATCTGCTGGTTTAAAGTAGAGGCGCTCCTCATCGAGTTCGCCTTTGAAGTAGGCCTTTGAGAGCGGAGGGCGCTGATAGGGGAGAGCCGTTTCCTCACCTACGAGGCATATATCCCCTTCAAATCCCCATTGGCGCAACGACGCGATGGCCTGTGCTCCAGCTTGTCCGCCGCCAATAACGCCAACGGTGCGGGCAGTCGTGAGGTCCACTTTGATCCCCCTCTAAGGGCTGAAAAGGTGATTTATGACGCCGGCGTCAACTTTTCAAGACCATGACGTTTGCCTTTTCTGTATGCTCTCGCCTAAACCGCTCAAGATGCTGATTTTTTCCCTCCCTGATGAAACTGCAACTCTTGAGATCGGAGCAGCGATAGCGCCCTTATTGAGGGTGGGTGACGTCGTAGCACTCCATGGTGGGCTGGGAGCCGGAAAGACAACGCTGACGCGGGGCGTGTTGCAAGCGCTTTGCGGTGAGGTCGAGGTGCCAAGCCCGACCTACACGCTGGTGCAGACCTATGAAACGCCGGACTTCCTGCTCTGGCATTTCGACCTCTATCGTCTTGAAACGCCGGAAGATCTCCAGGAACTCGCCTGGGATGAGACCGCCGACGGCGTCGCGATTGTGGAATGGCCGGATCGGGCGGGTGAACAATTACCTAAATGGAGATTGGATATTCGCTTCGCAATGGAAGAGACAGGACGCACGGTGACACTGGAACCGCACGGCGAAGACTGGCAAAAGCGCCTCAATGGCGATTCCTTCAAATTTCCGCGCAGAAGAGATTGATCGGTTCTTGGCGAAGGCCGGTTTTGCCAAGGCCGTGCGAGAGCCGCTGGGCCAGGACGCTTCCACCCGCAGCTATGTGCGCCTTACTGGCGGCCCAAACCCAGCGCTGTTAATGAATGCCCCCGGCGTGGAGGACGATCCGTGTCCCCCGGATGCTGACGAGGCAACGAGGATCGCAATGGGGTGGAATGCAACATCCCGTCTTGCCGCTTCACGCGTCGATGCCTTCACTGCCGTTGCTGAATATTTGCGCCAGCGCGGTTTTTCTGCCCCCGAAGTGTATGCTGAGGACCCAGAAATCGGGCTCGCTGTGATCGAGGACTTTGGGCCCGAACGCGAGTTCGCTCGGCTGATTGAGCGGGCAGAGCAGGATGAAGTAGCGCTCTATCGATCTGCAGCAGCGGCTATGGCTGCGCTCCATAGCGAACCGGCCCCAAAACAGCTACGCGATTGGCCAATTCTCGACTATGACGCGCTGGCCTTGCGTGTGAATGCCGACCTGTTCGCAGAGTGGCTGCCGCAGCTTGAAACAGATATGATGATGGATGAAGCCGCTCTCGCCCGCTGGGAACGCGAGCGCGATGCGTTGATCGAACAGGCCATTGGGTTTCCGAGGGACTTCGGTCTGCGGGATTATCACGCGGAGAATCTGCTCTGGTTGCCCAAGCGCGAAGGGCACGCCCGCATCGGCCTGCTGGATTTTCAGGACGCCGTAAATGGCTGGGACGGCTGGGAAATGGCGATGCTTGTTCAGGATGCCCGGCGCACCGTCAGCGAGGAAGCGAGCGAAGCGGCCATCTCAGCTTATCTCGATGGCACGGGCAAGATGCGCGAAGGGTTCGAGGCACGCCTCGCCGTATGCGGGGCGTTGAACGCCTTACGCATCACTGGCCTGTTCGCTCGTCTTCCCGTCCGCGACGGAAAACAGCGCTATCTCGAATTCATGCCGCGCCAACAGGAACTATTGGTTCGTAACCTTCAGCACCCAGCCTGTTCGGGTATGGCCGCGTTTGTGCGCGACGTGGCCCCCTTTCTGTTCGAGAGGTACGCATGAGCAAGATGCCTCACACCGCTATGGTGCTCGCTGCTGGGCTTGGAACGCGAATGCGTCCGCTCACGGACGATACAGCCAAGCCGCTTCTGAACGTATCGGGCAGATCATTGATTGATCGCGCTTTGGACGAATTGGTCACTGCGGGCGTTAAGCGCGCTGTGGTGAACGTTCATTGGTGTGCGGACAAAGTCGAAGCGCATCTGGAATGCCGGACAGATGTTGAGGTGGTTTTCTCCGATGAGCGGGAAGGGCTTCTGGATACCGGCGGCGGCCTCGCGAAGGCGCGTCCACTTCTAGGGGATGATCCTGTCTTCGTCGTTAACACAGATGCATTCTGGATGCCGGCCGGCCCGGAACCGCTCGAACGCATGGCAGACACTTTTGATCCTGCCGCGATGGATGGATTGCTACTATTGGCCGATCGCACCGAGTGCCTTGGGTTTCCAGGTCCAGGCGACATGTTCCGCTCTGAGAATGGCCGACTCACTAGGCGAGGTGATGCGCCAACAGCTCCCTGGGCATATGCCGGTGTACGGATCACCAAGCCACAGCACTTTGACGGCGATCCAATTGAACCATTTTCCGTACTACCGAAGTGGGATGCCATGATTGCTGCAGGTCGGCTCTTTGGAGTGACGCTGGATCGCTTCTGGCTCCATGTTGGCACGCCGGAGGCCTTGGAGGAGGCGGAGGGGTGGATCCAGTCCCGTCCGGAATGAGCAGCGCCTCCCCATTCTCAGCCGGTGCCCAAAAGGTCTGGACCATACCTGCGGGAGATCCCTTTCTTGTTCAGTTTGCCGAGACGCTGGCGGACACGTCCGAGCTCCGAGACAATCCAGCGGCGCTTTCTGATGATCTGATCTACGTGCCCAATCGCCGGTCAGCGCGGTCTCTTGCATTGGCGCTCTACCGGGCGGCCGGCGAGACTCCCATTCTGCCGCCCGATATTCGTGCGCTTGGTGATTTGGAAACTGACGAACCGCCAAGCGGAGCCGAAGAAGCGTTGACGGACCTCGGACCGCCTCTGTCTCCAGCGCGGCGGCTGGGGGCGCTCTCGCGGCTGGCCATAAAATTCTATGAGGCGAGGGGGGAGACCTTGCCTGTGAAGTCAGCTCTTGTGGCGGGGCGGGAACTGGCGCGGCTCCTTGATCAGGCGGCATTGGCAGGCGGCGTTGACTGGTCAGAATTGCCGAACCTTGTCGACGATGCCGACCTGTCCGTTCACTGGCAGGACTCGGTCGAATTTCTATCGATCCTCACCAAACACTGGCCAGCCTGGTTAGAAGAAAGTGGTGCAAGTGAGCCCTTTGATCGTCGGCTGAAAGTTGCAGAAGCTGTCGCTGCGACGCTCATTGAGCATCCACCGAAGGGCCGGTTCATCATTGCAGGATCGACAGGCGCAACACCGGCATCGCAGAAATTGATGTGGGCGGCGACTAAACTGGAGCGCGGCCTTGTGGTCTTGCCGGGATTGGATCTCGAAGCGCCGCAAGATAGCTGGCGCGCCATGGCGAACGAGCCCGACCATCCACAGCACGCTCTGGCGGGAACGCTATCCTTTCTTGGACTGACGGCTAGCGACATCCCCGCCTGGCCGGGGTCCGACGATCCGCAATTGTATGCGCGCCGACGGCTGATTCATGAGAGCCTCGCTCCGGCAACACGGACAGCGGACTGGCTTGCCCGACTCAAAAGTCTATCGGGAGACCGACGGCCCCGGGACTTTGCGCGAGAGGCGCTTGCCGGCTTGTCTGTGATTCAAGCAGACGACGAGGCTCACGAGGCGATGTTGTGCGCGTTGATGATGCGACAGGCGCTGGAGACAGAGGGGCGAACAGCGGCCCTTGTAACACCGGACCCATCCCTCGCGCGTCGGGTCTCTGCAGCCCTCAAGCGATGGGACATAAACGTGCTTCCGAGTGCTGGTGCGCCTCTCGGACGAACGCGCGCAGGCTCCCTGGTGCTTATGGTGTTGAACTGGATCGAGGACACCGGTGACCCGGTTCATCTCTTGTCGCTACTGAAACATCAGATGGTCTACGTCAGCGCGGAAGCGGTGTCATATTTTGACCGGTACTATATGCGTGGTCCGCGCCATTGGGCTGATGTCGCTGATCTTGCGTCGCGATTTGATGCGATTACGGACCAAAAGAACGCCTCCCGTCACACGTCTGTTCCAAAGGAGGCGACCGAGGCCGTTAGACCTTTGCTCGAATTTCTGGCCACGGCCGCAGCTCTAATGGACGGGCACCGCCAGCAGGCGGAGGCAATAGTTGCCGTGGTCGACCAGCTGACCGCTAGCGACACGGCTGCCTGGACAGGGACAGACGGAGCGGCCACCGCGCGCACGCTCGATGCGGCGATGGAGATCGCGGATCTCTTACAGACCGGTGCGCACGAACCGCTTGCTGATATTTTTGAAGCGCTGGCCTCCACAACGACCGTACCGGAGGACACCTCCAGCCACCCAAGGCTCGCGATTTGGGGGCCCCTCGAAGCTCGCTTGCAATCGGCCGATCAGTTTATCCTCGCTGGCTTGAACGAGGATATCTGGCCGGATCGCCCGGCTGCTGACGGGTTTCTACCCCGCCGGTTTCGTGAACCACTTGAACTGGCACCGCCCGAGGCACGTTTAGGGCTTGCAGCTCACGATTTTGCCGGGCTCGCAACCGCTACCGATGTGACCATGGTCTACTCTGCGCGAAGGGACGATGCCCCAGCGATCGCATCTCGCTGGGTTCTGCGGTTGCAGACACTTGTCCGCGGTGCGTTGGGGGACGATACGGAAACTGTGCTCGCGCCACCACCGGGCTGCGACCCGCGACCATGGGCAGATGCATTGACGCACACCGAAGGCGCACGCGACCCGCAATTGGCGATGCCCCGCCCAACACCGCCACCCTCGGCGCGCCCGAAACGGCTTTCAGTTACACGAATAAACACGCTGCAGCGCGATCCATATGCGATCTACGCGGAATCTGTTCTGCGCCTCAGGAAACTCGGGGCCATCGATGAACCACTCGGCGCGAGCGCCAGAGGCACGGCAATCCACGGAGCCATCGAGTCCTTTGCTGAGCTGCAACTCCAGGATCAGACGCTGGAGCGTCTGGAAGCCTTCGTGGAGAGGGATCTGGTGCGCGCCGGTCAACCTGAGCATCTGATAGTTTCCGAAAGAGCCAGTATTTCGGTGGCAACACAGAAACTCTTTCACTGGTGGCAAGATCGGGCAGACGCAGTGTCGAAGAGTTGGTCCGAAGCAGAAGGGGAGCTTCAGATTGGCATTTCAGGTGAGGTGTTCACGCTCACCGGGATAGCTGACCGCATCGAGAGGCGCGCGGATGGAACACTCTCGATCATCGACTTCAAGACCGGCGGCACACCGACAAAGAAAGCGATCGCTGCCGGGTTCGAACAGCAGCTTCCGCTTCTCGGATTGATCGCCGAGGCGAACGGCTTTCATGACGTCGATAAAGCGACGACCAGCCAGCTGGCTTATGTTGGTGTGAAGTTTGATTTTTCTGAGACACTCCTTGTGTCGACGAGCGATGAAGCCAGCTCGATGATCCAGTCCGCAGATGAAATTGTACGCCGATTGATTCATGCGTACTCTCACGAAAAGGTACCGTACTTGTCTGTACCCAGGATACAGTTGAAATCCGCCTATGAAGGTGACTTTGATCGTCTGGCCCGCCGCGCTGAATGGGCAGGGGAGCTCGACGATGGCTGATACCGAGTACACCAAAGCGGTCGTCTCACAGTCTGTCGCTGCGGACCCGGAACACTCTGCCTGGGTGTCCGCCAATGCTGGATCAGGCAAAACAAAAGTACTGATCGACCGCGTGGCTCGATTGCTCCTGAAAGGTGCGCGCCCAGATTCCATCCTTTGCATCACCTATACGAAGGCCGCCGCGAACGAGATGCTGGAACGCCTATTCCAGCGCCTTGGTAACTGGTCGATCATGGAGGAGAGCAAGCTTCGGCAGGAGCTTGTCGAGCTGGAGAAGCGCCGGGACAATCCCCATACGGATGAAGAAATTCGGGGCGCGCGCGCTTTGTTTGCCCGCGCGGTCGAAACTCCGGGTGGTCTCCGGATCGAAACCGTGCACGCCTTTTGCTCTCGGGTATTGCGGCGGTTTCCTCTTGAGGCGCATGTCGCTCCGGGTTTCCAGGAGATCGATGAGATCGAAGCCGCAGAGCTTTGGCATGAAGCCACGCGCTCGGGCTTGATGGCTGCACAAAGAACCGCACCGACCGCCCTCGACACTGTCAGCTTGGCCGGAGGCGGATTTGGCGCGATGGCCGGGATAGGTGCAATCCGTGCCCATGCGCCGTCGATCAAGGTAGCGCTCGCAACCGGTGAAAATTGGATCGATGAACTGAAGTCAAAGCTCGGTGTCTCCGAAGTTGAAGAAACTGCGCTGCTCAAAAAAGGCATGGGTGATGACCTGCCGGAAGCGGAGCTTCGGCAGGCGCTGCAGATCCTGCGGGAAGACAACGCGTCGGATTCCCGCCGCTCCGCAAACGCGATCGAAAGAGCCCTCAACGCCGAGAGCGCTCACGATCGTTGGGAGGCGTATCGAGAGGTCTTCTTTACAGGAACCGGAAAACTTCGCTCCCGGATTTACAATGCAGGCGCAAAGGCGTCTTCGCTCATCCCCTCGCTTTTCGAGCCAAAATCAGTCCCTCAGGGGACAGAGGTGCTGCGCATTCTCGAACTCGATCAACAGCTTAAAGCCGCCCGCATCTTTGAGCGAACCAAAGCGCTCATGGAGCTGGCAAAACCAATTCTCACGGCCTTTGAGCACCAGAAGCGCTTGCGGGCCGGCGTTGATTTCGACGATCTCATAGACCGTACGAAAGACCTGCTGACGCGCTCTGCTTCAGCAGATTGGGTGCTTTACAAGCTGGACGGCGGGCTGACCCACGTTCTGCTCGACGAAGCTCAGGACACGAGCCCCGATCAATGGGAGCTGATAAACGCGCTCACGACGGAGTTTTTCGCAGGCCTCGGGATTGAGAAGAAACAGGACCCCAGAACCCTGTTTGTTGTGGGGGATGAGAAGCAGTCCATCTATTCATTCCAGGGCGCTGATCCCCATCGGTTCATGATTGAGCGCCAGTCTTTCGATTCAAAGTCGCGCGCGGCCTTCGACCAAGCCAATCTGCTGGACATGGGAATGTCTTTCCGTTCGAGCCCGGAGATTCTGTCGTTCGTCGATGAGGTGTCAGAAAGCGGCGATATGGACGGCCATCCATTTATCGATGGCCCGCTCGGAGACTATGACCTGACCCTCCACACAGCATTCCGCGCGGAGCAACCGGGATGTGTTGAGCTGTGGCCCATGGCAACGCCTGATCCGTTGGAGGAGGATATCCCCTGGGACGCCCCGCGCGATACACAAAGCGGCAACACCCCAAAATCGCTGCTCGCCAAAAAAGTCGCCCGCAGCCTGTCGGAAATCATCGAGCGTGGCGAGCAGGTCTGGTCGAAGGGGGTAAAGCGCGCGGCGACTCCCGGCGATATACTGATCCTCGTTCAAAACCGCGGTGGTGGCCTGTTCGATGCGCTTATTGCAGCGCTGCGAGCGGAAGGGTTGCCAGTCGCTGGGGCCGACCGTCTGGTGCTCGCCGACCATATTGGTGTGCAGGACTGTCTCAATCTCATCCGTTTCGTACTCCTACCGGAGGACGACCTGACACTTGCTGAGATCCTGCGCGGCCCGTTTGGGGGCTTGGTCGATGACAATGCGCATCTCTTCAAGCTGGCCCATGATCGAGGCGAGCAAAGCCTTTGGGAGCGGCTGAAGGCGTCGTCGACGGCGGCCCACAAGCCGGTCGTCGATTTCCTGGTCGATCTTCTGAAGCGTGCGCACTTACCGCCCTTCGAGTTTCTTTCCAGCGTTCTCGACTGTCCGGACGAGGCGGGGGTTACCGGATGGCAGAAGCTAACCGAACGACTTGGCAAACCGGCTATAGATCCCATTACCGCTCTGCTGGCAAAGGCCATGGCGCACGATGCGACGGGCGCGTCATCGCTTCAGTCTTTTGTGGCGACCATGGATCTAGACCGAAGTGACATCAAACGCGACCTCGCATCGGCGAACGGAGAAATCCGGATCATGACCGTCCACGGCGCGAAGGGACTTCAGGCTCCTATTGTGGTCCTGCCGGATCTTACCCGGGCGCAGACGCCCAGTAAATCTCGTATTCTGGAGATCGACGGATTACCGGTTTGGGCCGCTAGCGCCTCTGAGGATATTCCCCAAACCGCCATCGCCCGGGAAGCGGCAAAGGCGCGCCAGCTCCGCGAGCACCGACGCCTGCTCTATGTTGCGCTAACGCGGGCAGAGGACCGTTTGATCCTCGCCGGTCATTGGTACGGTCAGCGCCCGAAACCTGACGCGGATCCTGGAACCGGATATCCAAAAGGAAGTTGGTACGATCTCTGTGCGGAAGCGATAGAGGCGCTAACCGGTGGCTCAATTGCCGATGGCGAAGTCCTGCGACATGGAGGGATGCCAACTACGGCCCAACAATCGGACCCTATGGTGCCCAAAACTGACGCCGTTCCAGACTGGCTGAGCCAGTCCGTTGCGCCCGAGGTGGAAAGTGAGCGCATCGTTGCTGCAAGCTCCATATTGCAGGATCAGAGCCCTGTTCTTCCGCCAGCAGATAGTACCCGTTCCGAAAGGCTGAAGCGTGGCCGACTGATCCATGCCTTGCTGGAGCGGTTGCCGGAGCTTCCAGCCACAGACCGCCGCGCTGCGGGAGCGGCTTTCCTCGCGCGCGACACCAGCTTGAGTGACGCACAAAGAGTGGAGATGCTGAACGCCGCCATGGGAGTCCTGGAGAATGACACATTCTCGGAGGTATTTGCTCCCGGCGGGCGGGCAGAAGCTCCGATTATCGGTACGGGGGAGGGGCTGCCCGCCGGAACGGTTATAAATGGCCGGGTGGACCGCCTCGTCGTGACCGACAAAACCGTATTGATTGTGGACTTCAAGACCGATCGTCCAGCCCCGGCGGACGTTTCTGGTATCTCCAGATCCTATCTCGCCCAGATGGCTGCATATCGGGCAGTGCTCCAGAGAGCTTATGCAAATAGGCACGTCGAAGCCGCGCTTGTCTGGACGGATGGACCGGTATTGATGTCTCTGCCAGCTGACTTATTAGAAGAATCGCTGCCACAGACGAGTTTTGCTGTTTGAAAATGCGCAGCGCCGTATTTACTTATCGAGAGAACCAGAACCGAGGAGGCAGATATGGCCACTCATAATATAACCGACGACGAATTTGCGACCGCCATTGTGGACGAAGTCCCCGTAATTGTGGATTTTTGGGCCGAATGGTGCGGTCCCTGTAAACAGATGGCCCCACACTTGGAGGCCGTTGCCGACGAGCTGTCCGGCAAGGTGAAAATCCTCAAAATCAATGTTGATGATCATCCAATGGCTGGATCGAAGTATGGCATTCGCGGTCTGCCAACCCTGATGATGTTCAAGGATGGTGAGCCCGTCGCGACCCAGCCGGGAGCGATGTCGAAGCAGCGCATCCTCGAATGGATCAAGGAAAGCGCTTAAGCGATTACTCCCAGAAACAAAAATGAAGACCCCTTCGCTTCGGCGGAGGGGTTTCTTTTTGGTTTGAGTAGATCGCTCTCCCTAGGACAGTGTTGATTGCCTTCGGGATGTGTGGCCCATTGCGCAGAGAAAATGAGGGAGCCACGTCCATGCCGGTCATCAACTACCTGAACACGAGTTTTTTCGATCATGGAGCCTTAAAACGGCTTCCGGGGCAGCTGAAAGCCCTTGGCGTGGACAGGCCGTTCATCGTGACGGACCCGGGACTGAAGGCGGCTGGATTGGTTGATCAGGTCGTCGAAGCGATGGGCTCAGAACCCGTCCATACATTCGCAGAAACCGTTCCCAATCCAACGGAAACCCAGACAAACGAAGTCGCGGCACTCTACAAGGCCCACGATGCGAATGGAATTATCGCCCTGGGGGGCGGCTCCGCGATGGACCAGGCGAAGGCGGTCGCACTGCTCGCGACCCATGACAAACCCCTCGAAGCCTTTGCCGCTATGGCAGGTGGGTCCAAGCATATCGGCAAAGTGGCCCCCATAATCGCCATTCCCACAACGGCAGGAACGGGTTCAGAAGTTTCTGTTGGGGCCATCATCACCATGGAAAACGGGCGTAAGGAGACATTTGTCTCAGCTAATCTGATCCCGCCTGTGGCGATCTGCGATCCCGATCTGACCTTCGGGCTCCCCGCTTACCTTACAGCGGCGACCGGTATGGATGCTGTCACCCATTGTATCGAAGCTGTGCTGACCCCGGCCATCAATCCACCTGCGGAAGGCATTGGCTATGAGGGGACCAATAGAGCCCTCGGCGAGGGGTGGTTAAAGCGCGCCGTGGAAGACGGTTCCGATCCCGAAGCGCGCTGGAACATGCTGATGGCGAGCTATGAAGGCGCACTTGCTTTTGTCAAAGGGCTTGGCGGGGTCCACGCGCTTTCCCACGCCGCCGGACGTCTGCACGAGAAGAAGCTTCACCATGGCACGCTTAACGCTGTTCTTCTGCCCCATTTGCTCCGCGAACATGAAGGCGCAGCGGACGCCAAATATGAGCGCCTGCGCCAGGCTATGGGTCTTCAGCCTGACGCCCATCTAAGCGATGCGATCACAAGACTGAACAGCGACATCGGTATGCCGGAGAATCTTTCCCAGATGGGCCTTTCGATGGATGATGGGCCCGGTATCGTTGAGTATGCCCAGGCCGACCTCGCGCACGCGGGGAACCCGAAGCCGCTCGACCAGAGTGACTATGAACGAATTTATGAGACAGCGCTGGGCTAAAGCAAGCAGTTCACCTAGGGTTTGCTGAGCAGGCTGGGAGAGTGAGATGCGTGACAGCGAAGACAACCCCATAACGAAGTCTGCATGGATGCGAAGAATGATGTTTATCTTTGCGATATCCGCGATCATTGTTCCGGTGTTTAGCAGAACCCACGACGAGACCTATTTGAGTAAGCTCTTATTCGCGACCTGCACCGCAGCCATCATGCTGCCTTTTGTTTGGTTCATTCTGAACGAAATATGGGACACTCGGACAACGGATTGATGTTCATTCCGTTATGCGCCCTCAGTAAATGGGCTGTCCAGGTCAGCTAATACAGGCCACTTCTCATCCCGCGCCGAGAGCTTAGCATCGTCCGTAACTGGCCATTCAAAATCGAGATCGCTATCGGACCACAATAATCCGCCCTCTGTAGACGGATCATATAATCCATCACATTTATATGCGACGAGCGTGTCCGGCGTCAGTGTTTGATATCCATGAGCAAATCCTCTGGGAACGAACAATTGCTCGCCGCCTTCGCTGGTCAGTTTCGCGCTGACGGATTTGCCATAGGTCGGCGAGCCCTTGCGTATATCGACGGCGACATCGAAAATCTCGCCTTGAACCGCTCGTAGGAGCTTTGTCTGGGCGCTCGGTGGTGCCTGAAAGTGCAGCCCGCGCGTGGTGCCGACGGCAGCCGAGAAAGCTTCATTATCCTGGACCCAATCGATAGGGGGAAGGCCGGCCTCGGCCCAATCACCCCGGCTCCACGTCTCGCTGAAATAGCCGCGCTCGTCACCAAAGCGTTTAGGTGTAATCAGTGCCGGGCCTTCGATGTCGAAGGTCTGAACCTCGATTTTTCCCATCTACTGATATTCGTCCGAAACAAACCCTTCAGTGATTTCAACACCTTCAGGAATGTTCAGAGGAGCACCAGCCACCGCCACATTCTGTTCGATCCGTTGCCCCGGTCCGTTCTCTCGTCGTGCATAGGCCTCAACAAGCGACGTATAGGGTGGAACAAACTTCCATCCGCCATCGGGCGTATTTTGTTTGATCTCAAAATGTAGGTGGAATGTTGTGGGGGTTCCGCCGAAGTCTTTAGAATAATATCCAATATGCTGGCCGGCTTTAACTTCGTCGCCCAGCGACACCTGAAGGGCCCGCATATTCATATGCATATATCTGTAGATACGCGGCCCGGCGCGCAGATTGACCGTATAGCTGCCGATATTCGAGATGATGCCGTCTTCCACAGCAACAATCTTGTAGGTGGAAATACCGGCTGGATTGTTCCGGTATTCACGGCGCATGGCCTGGCATGCTGCGGCGTCACCAACACGAATGTCCTGGCCAAGATGGACGCGGGGCGTGGGGCAACTTGGCGTGGAGTTATTCCGCGAGCGCGTCTCACAGAAATTGTCCTGCCATGGATACTCATAGTTGCGTGGGTCACACTCGTCACCGCCGCCAATACCGCCACCAAAGCGGAAGACCTGCGATTGGGCATAGGACGGCGCGTCTTTGATTGGGAACACCATGTTCGGCGAGTAAACGGTCTCATCCAGCGAACCTTGTCCTGAGCCGGAGATCAAAAAGCCCGGCGCATAGTAGCTGAAGGCTGGCTCTACGGTCGCCGGCGGTTCCGGGTCTGGCTCCGGTTCCGGCGCTGGTGGAGGAGGTGGAGGCGGTGGTAGCGGCTCTGGTTCCACATCCGGTTCTGGTTCGACGTTTGGCTCGGTATCTGGCGCAGTGTCAGTGTTGTCACTCACCGTGTCTGGTTCTGGGTCCTGATCGGCCGGCTCGGGCTCCACGGTCTCGGTTTCAGGTGGGGGAGGAGGCGGTGGCGGAGACACATCAGGTGTGTCTACCGGCGTTGTCGGCGGTGCCGGAGGAGCGGCATTATCCTGGTCTGCTTGCTGCTTGTTTTCAGGCTGTTCTGAAAACCCTGGGAATGCCACCCTTCCATCGCAAGCTGACAACAGGGCCGCCGCCGCAACGGCGCTACTCAACACTAGACGCTTCTGCATCACCGAGATCCTACAACCACCAGTCTCTCTGCAACCGACATGGCTTCCGCCTCACCGATGCAGTTTTCACTGCCATCATCATCCAGCTCATTGCACTCGAATTCTATCAGATAATCAGCGCCATATCGCGAAATTGCAACTTGTGCTCCCGCTTCCGTCATGGTGAACACCGCCGTTTCGTCTCGCGATGCGGGCTCACCATTCACCGTCGCAACCTGATTGGTGCCGTTCACCACGATGTCGTATCGCGGGCCGGGATAGGTCGCAAAATAACCATCTGTCGTTGGGCGATATGTTGGGCCACCGCCCTCCGATTGCGGAACGACGATCCCCGTCGGCAATAGTACTGGGACCGGCGGGCTCGATCCGCCCGATTGGACTTGCACCACGGACTCATCAGTTTCGGAGGTACCGGCGAGATCCGCTCTTGCTGCCTGCCAGTCGATTGCCGCGGTCATATTTGTATCGGCTCTAGGGCCGTCTGTTTCCAAACTGGGCGCAACGACGACGTCTTCCGGACGTTCGATAGCACCAGCCTCGGAACCTTCTTCATCCGATCCACCGCAAGCGGATAGGACAGGACCCATCGCGATAAGCGCAGCGCCGATCAGCAAGGCTCGGTTCATTCAATATCTCCCTCAATCTGAGTACTGAAATCAGGGTCAGCATATTTTATCATCGGTGCGGATTGAAGCTTGTCCCGCACGCTCATGACCATGTCGCGGCCCGGGCGACCGCCGTCTCCATCCCAGGTCAAGACGAGTTCGCCCGAGTAATTGGTTTTTTTGAGGCGGAACCCGGAAAGCTCTGGATGGTTCCGCGCCCATTCCCTGAACACCGATCTTGCATGCTCGGGGTTCTGGCGAAACGTGTCGAGGCATTCTTCGATTTCCGGGACATCGTCAAAGCGAACGATAAAGTCGACTTCACCGGCACCCGTTCGGGGCACGGGTGGCCGCTGCATTTGCGTTTCCGATGCGGGCATAAGGGCAGGGCGGGCGTCGGTCGATACGTCGTCACCATTGGTTGCAAGATAGGTCGTGCCGGAAATGCCAGCAATGGCCGCTGCGGCAAGGCTAAGCAACGTCCCTCGTCCAAATCGACCGCCATTTTCACCGGAGCGTGGCTCTTCACCATCTCCAGTGTCCTCGGTTTCGTCAGCCATGCCCGCACTCCCCATATATCATTGTTAATCTGGCAGGTTCTCCAGGTTCAGCCACCCGTTTCCGCAAGCGCGGAGACACATTCCGGATTGGTCCGGAATGGGCGTTGCCCCTGGATACTGAGCGCATTCTGCGGCGCATTGTTCAGTCGTCCTCGGATCAAGGATAGACATAAGTGTACTCTCAAGTTCCGCTCCGGTCATCTCCGGATACTTCGCGGCGATCAGGGCAAGCGCCGCGGATACGTGTGGCGCAGCCATCGATGTTCCCTGCTCGAGAGCATAGTAGCAATTATCAACAGACTCTCCGGTCACCGGATCAGTGCAAAATTTGGCAGGTTTCGTGGAGAGGATTCCGTCTGGGCGACCGTCCCCGTCATCGTCACGAGCGAGGTCACCACCGGGGGCGATCACGTCAACATCGGGCCCAAAATTCGAATAGGGCGTGATATGTCCGCGTGCGTCGCCGGCCGCCACCGTGATGACATTCGCGCAGCCGCCCGGCGAATAGAGTTCAGTGGAAAGCCTCGCATTGCCCGCTGCGGCGACAACAACTGCACCGCGCTCAACCACGCTATCGATAGCGTCCTGTAGCGATGCCGGGCATGACTCAAATAGCCCAATTGAAAGATTGATGATGTCTGCCGGGTTGTCGTTCCAGACTTCTTCCCCGCTTGTGCCTTCCGCTGGAATGACGCCGCCTGCCCAGCGGATGGCATCATTGATATCGGACAGTCGTCCACCGCACTTACCGAGCGCGCGCACGGGAACGAGGGTAACGTCCCAGCTTCCTCCCGCAACGCCGGCACCGTTATTCGTCGCAGCCGCACCAATCGTACCGGCCACATGGGACCCGTGATAAGAGTCCTCGGCAAACGGCGCGTTCGGATCACAAAGATCACCAGGATCATTCGGGTCGCTATCCCGTCCATCACCATCATTGCCCATGGCCGGATCACTGACCATGTCCCATCCGGGGGCTATGTTTGGCGAGTTCACGATGTCCGGATGAGACAAAGCGAGGCCCGTATCCACCACCGCGACCGTCACGTCCCGGGAGCCCTGAATGCTCTGACGTGTCCAGAAATCGACGAAACCGGTTCCGCCAACTGAGCGACCGTCTTCAGTCCCGCTATTACGGAAATTCCATTGCAGGTCCCAGAGCGGATCATTTGGTTCGATACCGATGGGGACAGTTTCATCGGCTGGGCGGCGGGCAAACTGATGCTCGAAAATATAATCCCGCTCACAATATTCGTATTCGCCAGTGGCCTGGAGTTCCCGAACAAGACATTCAGTCGCCAATACTTTGTTGTCCCGCATCATTTGCGGTGTGATGTCGTCTGGGCATTCTGTGTGCTGCACCGCGGCCATGAATGACTCAACAGAATTCTCACCGTCGAATTGGGTTGCGTCGGCAAACAGGTCGATAACCATCGTCCCACCGCTTCCCGGACGTACTGAGCCGTCCAGCCCCATTCTGTCGATTGTGTTGAGCATCTTTGATTGAGTGTCGCGTTGTATCTCGCGAATTTCGGGTGCGCGCGCGAGACGGCGGCTTGCGCGCATAGCGGCACGATTTTGAATGACCGGACCCTTGGGCCTCGGGGGCGGGCGAAGACCTCTGGGTGACTGGGCACGAATGCCTTCGTCTTGACTGGTCTCTGCAATAGCTTCCTCGCCTTCGGCATCAGCAGGTTCTGCGAGTGCTTCCATTTCTTCAGAGAGTACGGCCTCTTCCAGTTCAACGACTAGGCGTGGTTTGGCGATAATCGATCCAACCGCAAAGCGGGCAGGGCGGACGCCAGCGACATCTGTCGAACCAGATGCTGCTCTCGCGATGCCGGCAATGGCACGTTCCTGAACGGCGAGATTCTCCAGAGCTGTCCCCCTGGGCGTCGACGCCGGGCCACCACCAAGTTGGTCTATCGCCGCCTCCACGAGTGTGTTTGCTCGTTCTGCGCGCTCTTCCTGGCGGTCGCACGCGGCAATGATAAAGCCGAGTGTTAAAAGTCCCGCAGCACTGATCCAGCGTCGTCCCCGGCGGCCAAAATCACCCATCATTCAACTCGTCCTCTGCCGTCTCTTACTTCACTCATAGTCTCGGTATCGCACGCGACGATACGTGTTCCCTGAACTCATATTAACCTTGTGGCAATCAAATGGCGAGGACTGTAAGGAACATACCATGACAATTCAGAAGATAGTGGTCCTGACGGGTGCCGGCATTTCTGCGGAAAGCGGCCTCGGTACGTTTCGCGATAAGGACGGCATCTGGACCAAATATCCATTGGAAGACCTCGCTACGCCTGAGGGCTTTGTTCGCAATCCAGAGTTTGTGCATGGCTTCTATAACGATCGCCGCGACGCCTTGAAAACGGCGCGTCCTCACGACGGTCACGAGGCGCTTGCACGCCTGGAAAGAGAGTGGTGTTCCTGGGGCCGCAGTTTCATGCTCGTCACTCAGAATGTCGATAATCTTCACGAGCAGGCCGGGTCCAGCTCCGAGCGGCTGATCCACATGCATGGTGAGCTGGCCAAGGTGCGTTGCGGTGCCTGCGGGACGATAACTCAGTCCATGGATCGAATATCGACAGAAAGCATCTGTCCTGCTTGTGGACTTAAAGGCCAGATGCGGCCCCATGTCGTCTGGTTCGGTGAAATACCGCTCGGCATGGACGAGATCACCGAGGCAGTTGCATCCGTCGACCTTTTCATTTCCGTGGGAACCTCCGGAAATGTCTATCCGGCCGCTAGTTTTGTTGAAATGGCGAAATCGATTGGTGCGCGCACCGTTGAACTTAATCTTGAGCCTTCGGAGAACGCATATGTGTTCGACGATGCTGAGTACGGGCCCGCAAGCGAGATCTTGCCACGATGGGTAGATGAGTTTCTCGCAAACAATGCGAATTGAACCAAAAATATGGGTCAAACGACAAGCTGGGCATAAACGCCAAAACGCGCTAAACGACGTCGGAAGGGTGGACGTTAATCATGCAGCAGGTTGCAATTGATTTTGAAAAACGCGTCGAGAAGCTGACCCGGAAGAATAAGCGGGCCATGCAATTGATGGTGCTGCTCATCAGCTGCGCCGCCGTCTCATATGCGGTTTTCATAGTCAGCGAGCTGACCGGCATGTCATTTGTGCCCGCGGTGATCCCGCTCGACAATATGTTTGGCGATAGTGCGGGAAACGCACTTTGGGTTGCCAATAATTTGGCCAATTTGGCTGCAACAGTGGCGGTTCGGATTTGGTTCATAAGAGAGCGCAAGATGACCTTGCTTTTGAGCCACGCCATGGTTTTGGAAGACGATACTGATATCGCAATGCGAATGCTGCTGAACGAAGACACAGGGTCATAATGATCGCGAGAAGGATGTCGCTATGACGACGGGACAGGGCTCAACGAAAACCAGCGCCGACATCTGGCACGAAATTCTTGAAGAGAAGAAGAGTTTCAAAGGCGTGTTGCGCGCCTTGATCGTCCTGCTCGCAATCGCGGCGCTCATTGCGCTCGGTATGTTCTATTACTCGTACGAGACACTGACACGGCAAGAAAACAAATACAGAGCCGAATTCCAGATCCTGAAAATCCGAAATGACGTGGCGCGCGGAGACGCGGCGCGCGAGCGCCAAACGGTTTTGACCCAGACGCTGGACATCAAGGAACAACTGGCCAGAGCCGCGAAGGCCGCTGTGTTCAACGATATGGCGCGGCGTGTCGAAGCAGATGGCGCGCGTCAGTCGGATGTGGACCTGGCGCTCGAAGAAGCACGGCTTTTTACAAGCGGTGCAAGTCTGGACGTTGCGCGCTTCGCGCTTGTTAGACAAGTTAAGGATGATCGGTGCTCTGATACTGGAGGCGCGCTTCCCACCGAGGTTTGCCTGTTCCTTGAGGCTGTGTCGCTGGATTGGGGGCAAAACGACAGCCGATCATCTGGCTCAAATGAGTCGTCCGAGCGGTTGGAGGTTGATGCCCCTCCTGAGTTAGTCGATGCGTACATTGCCGTGATTGAGGCCGAGCGTCGATCTGGGCTGACGGCCTATACACCTTATGCCCATGCCGGCCTCGCCCAGCTTTATCATACATACGCTGATACGGATCAGCTTGGCGTTGACGCAGACTGCCGGGAAACCGTGCGGTCAACTCAGAACGCGATAGATGCCGGCTTCGAAGGCATCGGCCCATATCTCTTGTCCGGCGAGTGTCTGCGCCGCCAGGGTCGCCCTGCGGAGGCCCATGACATGTTCAGTCGGGCGAGCAGCTGGTACGAGGACGCGAGGAATGCGCCCGGTTTTCGGGAGGATCGTTTTCCGCCTGATGTCTTTCGAATGGCGTATCACGGCCAGGGGACAACGATGATCGCCATGATCGCATCGGGTCAGTTCCCCGGGGGAGAAAACGAACAAGCCGAAGCACTCCGCGATGCAGAGCGCAATCTGGAACTCGCGGCAAAGCTTCGCCGAGACCGCGGAGAGGGCGATATCGGTAGCGTCTATACTACTGAAAATATTGGATTCATTTATGTAATTTCCGAGGACTGGGCACCTGCGCTCTATCACACAGAAACCGTCAATAACGTTCTTCCTTTGACCTGGAACCTGATGGTGCGCCGCATTGCTGGAGAGGCGCTCTACGAGGACATTACGAATTCCACCGGACCAAATGCAGGCCTGTCCACGGCCGACGCAGCAAAGGAAATCGCCTGTGAGGCCGAGCAGCTCCTAGTCAATATGCGGTACGAGTATTTCTACGAAACGGAAATGCTGAAACTCCTCCCTGGTGATCGCGGGTACGGAAAGATGGTGAGCGAAATCGTGGAGAAACCGAAGGCTGACTATGAGCGCCGCCGGCTTAATGCTGAGGCGAGGCGTGAAGTGCTGGACACCGGTAGCACGACAACCGGCGATGCAACCTATTATGGCACGGAGTTCTGCCGCCCAGAAACGAAGCCGATTTGGGATCTGTTCTAGTTTTGTACTTGACCTGACTTGTCCATCTGGCCTTCTAGATTGATGAGTGTCTTTGCTGAACTCGACATAGATCCACTGCATCCCGACGCTGCGTTGATCGCGCGCGGCGTGACGCGATTGTTCGGCGAGCTCGCTTGGACCAGCGTCACCGAACTCACACTGGCCAACCGTCGCCGTGCCGACATTTGTGCCCTTGGTCCCAATGGCGACATCGCGATTGTCGAGATTAAGTCTTCAGTTGCTGATTTTCGGTCCGATGCGAAATGGCCGGATTATCAGCCCTATTGCGACCGGTTTTACTTCGCTGTGGGACACACTTTCCCCCAGGATCTCATTCCCGAAAACGTTGGATTGATCGTGGCCGATGGCTTTGGCGGTGCCATTTTGCGTGAGTCCAGCGAGACGCTTCTGAAGGCTGCGCGCCGCAAGGCTATGATGCTGCGGTTTGCCCACGCAGCGGCTGGGCGTCTTATGCGTCTGGACGGGCGGGCCGCACCGGACTAGGTCAGCCCCATGAGCCACACCTATCCCCTTGCAGCGTCTGCCGCCGCAGCGCTTGAATCGCCGGAACATGCAGCGAGGACCCGCCATGAGGCCGAGCGTCTGGCGGGGGAGGACCTCCGCGTCATCAGTCTGGAGACCGAGTGGCTAACCCTTGATATGGAGAATATCGACGGCCTTCTGGAAAAGACGGAGTCCGGCGTCGGCGAGGGCTTCATTCAGCGCTATGAAAACGCTGACGGAACACCTGTGATCGCCGTCACCTATTGGCGTTTGGTGCCCCAGCTAAAGGGCATGGCGAGCCAGAAAACAAAAGCGAAGCCAAAGCCGAAGAAAGAAGATCACACCGACGATCTCTATTTCAAAACGGGTCGAACAAAGACGCGCCGCCGCCGGGGCGTGCATCCACAACAGCTCGATCTTTTCGAAGAGGGCACAGTGGCCGAACGCGAAGGCTGGGAAAACGCCTAGGACGGCTCAATGCAAATCTATCCCCGTCGCCGCAGCGGGGATAGAGCGTCCGGATTAAAGGCGCGCGTGTCCGGATGCGTCCGGAATATCCATCCAAACGACATCATTTATCTATCTAAATCAGATGATTAGGTCGACAATAATGGTCCGGTTCGCGTCTGCAAATTGCTTGAGGTTGCGAACCTGTCCCGGCGTGTCGTTAAGGTTTGTTTCAACATTGGCGAGTTGTGAGCTCTGATCTGGAGACCGCCGACTGTAATGGAAGCTGCAGATCTGTCTCCTTGAGCATTCGTTAAACTCCAAAAGTGAGTCCACTGGAGTTTCATAAAATCCAAAAAACTCAAAGCGTTTGCTAATAATCTTTTACCTCTTTTAATGTACGCAAAGGCTTCTTGGCGGATGACGGGGTGGTGATGTCTTGGTCCAAGCTTTTTAGAAGCTTCGAAGAAAAGTTGTCTAATGTTCACGTGCCTGAGCGTCATCGCGCTCGGATGATTAGTGAACAGAAATCCGCTTTTGAAGCGCTGTTGCTCTTTGGTTTAACGGCGAGCGCCGCCAACGCTCTCGTCATTCTTGGATTCTTTTGGTTCGTTGGACATTCTGCTGAACTATGGATTTGGGCGGGCACGATTGGTCTTGTTTCTTTCGCCGGCGTTCGTTCCGGCGTTCTGGCCTATAAAAACAAGGACAGAGTACCCGGCAAGGTCGGGATGAAAGCCATGCGCAGGGTCTTTTACGAATCATCATCGCTGGGCTTTGCATGGGCGCTTGCGCCGGCTCTTTTACTACCGAGCGCGGAAGGTCATCTCAGTACTTTGATGATGACTGTCGCAGCCGGGATGATGGCTGGCGGCAGCTATATGCTGTCTTCGGTTCCGCGTGCCGCATCTGGATTTGTCGGTTGGATATTTCTTGGTGTTCTGATTGGCCTTCTGCGCGGTGGTGTTTCTCCCGCTGAGTTCGGATTGATAATTTTGCTGATCAGCTACACGGTCATTATGATCCGCTCAGCCTATTGGAACTATGGAAATTATCTTCGGACATGGTTGCAACAAGTTAAGTTGGAAGAGCAGTCAAAGGATCTGCAACGGCAGAAAGACACTGTCAGCGTCTTGCTGAAGGATTTCGAGGAGTCGGCCTCTGATTGTCTGTGGGAAATGGATCCACAAAGACGGCTCATAAATATATCGCCGCAACTGGCAGAGCTGTTTGATGTTTCATATGAAAATGCTGGAATCGAGATCGAGAGCATCCTTGTACAAAACCAAAAGGCATCCGCTCGGCTAATCGAGTTCATCGAGGAAGAACGCCCATTTTCCGAAGAACTCGTCCGCGTAGATCTTTCGGACCGAACGAGGTGGTGGTCTCTTTCGGGTAAACCTGTGTTTGAGGGCGACGTCCTTCTCGGTTATCGCGGCGTTGCTAGCGATGTAACGGAAGCACGCGCGGCAGAGGAGCGCATCGCTTATCTGGCGCATTTCGACTCTTTAACAGGCCTTTCTAACAGGGCACATTTTACGGAGGCACTTGAAAGCTGTCTTTATCGCCATGATGCGCATGATGAGCCCTTTGCTGTGGCGAGTCTTGATCTTGATCTCTTCAAGTCGATCAACGACGTCCACGGCCACGACATTGGGGACGAGGTATTGCGTACCGTAGGACAGATGCTTCGGCGAACACTCGGTGAAGATGCGATTATAGCCCGCGTAGGTGGAGACGAGTTCTCATTTATCATAATGGATACTCGGTCTAGGCAAGAAGTAATGGCACTTTGTGATCTGGTTACGGAGCTTTTTTTAGAGCCCGTTAAAGTGAAACATATTCAGGCGAGCGTCGGTGCCAGTATCGGCGTGGCCTTTTGTCCCGAGGATGCTACCGAACTTGGTCCGTTGCAGAAATGTGCCGATCTTGCTCTCTATCGCGCTAAGAGTTCCGGGCGACGCCGCGCGCGATACTTTGAACCGGAAATGGATTCCGAGGCCCGCCAACGTCGTACGCTCGAAATAGAGCTCCGAACCGCAATAAACGATGGTCAATTTGAACTCTACTACCAACCGCTCGTTGACAGTCAAACAAGGGATATCCGGTCCTTCGAGACCTTGCTGCGTTGGAATCATCCAGAGCGTGGTCCACTATCACCCGACGAATTCATCGAACTCACCGAGCAAACTGGGTTGATCGTTGGCATCGGTGAATGGGTGATGCGCGAGGCTCTACAAGAGGCTGCGACTTGGGATACTGAAGCGAGCATATCGATCAATTTATCACCCATCCAGATCAAGAATTCCGGTCTTGTTGGTGTCGTAAGTCAAGCGATCTCGCGAAGCGGAATAACCCCTGAACGCGTCGAGCTTGAGATAACGGAAAGCGTGCTACTGGACGATTCGGAGGAAAATCTCCGCCGACTTTACAGTCTCAAGAATCTCGGTGTTCGCATAGCGCTTGACGATTTTGGTACTGGCTACTCATCATTGAGTTACTTGCGATCTTTTCCTTTTGATAAGATCAAGATCGACAAATCTTTTGTCCAATCTATGGAGACAAGCGATGAGTGCCGCGCGATTGTTCGAGCCGTTACAGCGTTGGCCCAAAGTCTTGGTATGAAATCTACCGCGGAGGGAGTGGAAAGCGCCGATCAAGTGCGTGAACTTAAGAAGCAGGGGTGCAACGAATTGCAGGGTTTCTACTTCAGTGAACCTAAGACAGTGCAACAACTCGTGGCGGCTGGAATGATTACTCGCAAATCACAGACTGTAGAGCCCGATGAAGCTGAGCATAGGACGCAGCTCAATCAGAGCTTATCAAAAGCCGTTTGATAGTTTTCAAGAAAGTCCGTGTGCCCGCTCCGAGCTACTTTGGATTCAGTTCCTCAGTGCCCGGCTTGGACGGTGGTCAGCCTCAAGCCGACCGCACCAACAAGGATCAGCATGATGTACATGTATTGAATGAGTGCGAGCTTTTCGTCGAAGAAGAATGCGCCAATAATCGCGATGGCAACGATCCCGATGCCGGACCACAAGGCGTAGACCATACCCACCGGCAGAAGTTTCAGGGCAGGGGCGAGCGCAAAGAAACATACGCTGTAGAGCCCGATAGAGCTCATGCCCCAGATGGGTTTCTCAAAGCCGTCCGAGAGTTTCAGGCAAGTCGTCGCGGCGATCTCCAGAATGATCGCGATACCCAAATACATCCAGCCCGTCATATATCCGCCCGTTCCAACAACCGATCAAATGCGTCCCAGAACTGCGCCCGCATGTCATCCGTTTCCATGAGGATTTCATGATAGGCACCGGGCACCGTGATGTGCTCCGCATCCGGAAGAAGTGATGCGATCCGGGCGTGGGACTCGTTCTCGACGAGCTTCTCGTCTTCTGCCGTCGCGATCATCATGGGTGTCGTGACGCGCCTGATTTTCGCTGCCTTGGCGAACGTTGCAAAGATCTGAAGGGACGCCCCGAGCCATCCCCAGGTGACAGGTCCGAGGAAAAGATCAGGCGACGCGTCGACAAGATCCCTGTTCATCTCCCATCGTTTTCGGTCATGGGTGACAATATTGGTTTCGAACGTCTCTGCCGGGCCTGGTTGCTGGATATAGTCGTTGGAGCGGCCCATAACGCGCATGGCCCAGACGAGATAGCGCATGCCGAATACGCGTTGTTTGATGCCCCACATCGGCGCGCAGAACGCCGCCGCATCCACCCGGACAAGATCCTCGACGATGGCCGCCAGCGCGATGGCCCCACCCATAGAGTGCGCCACTGAGACGTAAGGGCGTGGCAGACGATCATCGAGCGCAGCGAGGCCGTTCTTTAGTGCCCCCATGAATGTCTCGAACCGGTCGATATGGCCTTTGCCGCGATCTGGCAAAAGCCGATCCGACAAGCCTTGTCCCGGCCAATCGAGGATCAGGACGGCAAATCCTCGATCGAGCAAATCGCGGGCAACTTCGAAGTATTTTTCGATGAATTCCGTTCGCCCGGGGCAGACAATCGCCGTGCCTCTGACAGCATCAGGATTGGACGCCGGTATGATACAGGCTCGAAGGTTGCGCCCGCCAGATCCCTTGAACCAGATAACCTCCGCTCCGTCCGGCACAGGATTGCCCGGAATATCGACGAAAGCGTCGTTGCAGGTTTGGTCGTCTAGGCTCATGGCGTCCTTTTATACAGTGAGCCCGCCCCGCATATGCTGAGGGGCGGGCTCCCGCAATATAAGTTGTCGTGATCGCCTACGCGAACTTTGACATCAGAGACTGAAGCTGCATGGCAACCGACATGTCGCCGTCCACTTTCAGCTTGCCTTGCATGAAGGCCATTGTGCCGTCGAGTTCGCCGGAACGGAGCTTCTCGAAATCATCCCAGGCAACTTTGATCGTGGCGTCAGCGTCACCGTCATCATTGCTCGCGGTGCCACCGGGGCCATCAATCAGCAGTTTGCCAACGTCGCCAAAGTCAAACTTAACTTTCTTTGCGAAGGCGCTGCCACCTGCAACTGCTTCGCTAGCTTTAGATGTGAGTTCTGCCAGATCCATTTCGGTCTCCTGTATATGGTTCTGGCAGGACTAAACAGATCAACACGGCGTTAGGCAAGGGGGGAATGGGCCGTAACGCCCTGAATTTTCTCACGCCGTAGAAGATCGAAGAGGGCAGAGACCGCCATTGGGACCCCTACGTAACGGCCGCAACCTGTTAATCAGTGGTTTGGCTTCTACAGGATATACTCCACCTGTGGTGAAATACGCTAAGAACACACAACTCTTGATTGCTGCGATCGTGGCAGTGTTCGTCTGTCTTCCAGCAGACGCAGGCCGGCTGTCCGATGAGCTGGAATATCAGGTTGTGACGGGCGTTGGCTTCACCCCTCAAACCGTAACTTTGGACAATACGTACACCAGCGCTGTGCCCATATGCACGCACGTCTTGCCGTCCCCAGCCGTCACGAGCGTCATTCCTCGGATTGGTCTGATCACCAGCAATTCCTTCGAGCTTTCGATCCAGTCGATGCCAAACACCAATCCGGGTGTGACCTTTGAAGTCCACTGCGTGATCGCCGAGGAGGGGACACATAACCTCCCAGATGGCCGTCAGTTCCAGGCCGTGACGGCTACTGTGTCGGACGTGCTCGGGCAGAATGCAGGTGGTTTCGGAGCGGCCGACGTGAGCTTAAGCGTGGCTGCTGGCTTTACAGATCCGGTCGCCATCGGCGCGGTAATTACTAGCAATGATAGCCGGGCCACGGCCTTCCATGCCGATGACTGCGAAGCTCGGCAGAACGAGCCTTTTCTGTCGGGTGTGGGCGACGGTATTTGCGTTGGATACCATATCGGTCAACAGACGGACTCCCCGGCGTATGCGGCGGAAACGGTCGGCGTTCTGATCGTTGAGGCCGGAACGGGCACCGCGAACAATGTCTTCTACGAGGTCGATCGAGGGCCAACCTCAATTGATGGCGTCGGCAATGGTGGCGGCGCGACCTACAGCGTCGGCGGCGATTTTGAAATTGGCATTGCCGCCCTTGCTGGCGAGAACGGAGGACAGGGCGGTTGGGCCGTGCTGGTCGGGCCAGACCCTTTGCCCAACAATCAGCTTCGGCTCGCGGTCGAGGAGGAAATCGTCGCCGGCGACAGCAGCCGTGGTCATGTCGGCGAAACAGTCGACTATTGGATTTTCCAGGACAATAACGCGCCGCAACTGTCCCTTACGAAAAGCGCCGACATTACAACCTATGACTTCGCGGGCCAGGTCGTGAACTACTCGTTTCTTGTCGATAATACCGGCAACACCACGATTGATAATCTGTCCGTGACGGACGATCTGATTGCGACAGTCACGTGCCCGGTGACCAGTCTGTCATCGGGAGCCAACACAACATGTACGGCGTCATATACGATCACCTCCGCCGACATCAGTTCTGGAAGCGTCACCAATAATGCGAGTGCGACGGGCACACCTTCGGGCGGCACGCTCTCTCCGGCGACGGACACTGAGACGATAACATTTACCGGCGGCACACCAACGCTGACGGCCGACAAAACGGTCTCCGTATTCGATCCCGGCGCGACCGGGCTCTACGCCACGCCGCAAAACGATCTGCTCTATACGATCACGGTCGTAAACTCTGGGACGGGCTTCGTGGACCTCGACTCTATCTTTCTTGTCGATGATCTCCCCGCAGAAGTGGAGTTCTTTAACGGAGATGCGAACGGTTCGGATCCTGGGACGGACAACATCGTATTCGAAGAGACCGGAAGCGGACTGACATTCACACCCGCCACCGATCTCGGCTTTTCTGACGATGCCACCAAGCCGACATTGATGTCTCAGTGCGATTACAACCCCGCGAGCGGGTATGATCCCAATGTGCGGTTTGTCTGTTTCGCGCCGAAAGGCGCTTTGGCGGCGGGCTCTCCAGACCCGCAATTCTCCGTCACGTTCCGGGTTCGCCTGAAGTGAGCTGAAAAGAGACTTGACCTTCCCGGCGTCCGTCGCGCTCATGTGCAGCCATGAGCTGGGAAAAATCGATTGAAGAGCTTCGTCGGCGGGAGCGCCTTGCCGAAGAAATGGGGGGAGACGAGCCGGTTAGCCGTCAGCGCGGGCGCGGCAAGCTGACTGTTCGTGAGCGGATAGCGTTTCTTGCCGACCCCGGAAGCTTCCATGAGATCGGAAAGATCGCTGGCAAGGCGACCTATGATGCCGACGACAATCTCACAAGCTTCATGGCGGCGAACTCCGTCTTCGGGCGCGCCACTTTGGATGGTCGCCCGGCCATGCTTCTCGGGGATGATTTCACCGTCCGCGGCGGTGCTGCCGATGCCGCCATCTGGCAGAAGATGGTTCAGGCCATAAAGCAGGCGATCGAATACCGGATGCCCCTGGTTCAGCTCATTGATGGGACGGGTGGTGGCGGTTCTGTGAAGATGCTGGAAGCTGACCCGCGCACCTACATCCCGGAAACACCGGGTTGGGAACATATTGTCGAAGGGTTGAGCCAGGTGCCGTTTGTGTCACTCGCGCTTGGTCCGTGCGCCGGACTCGGGGCGGGTCGCGTCGGCTCCAGCCATTACTCCGTCATGGTGAAAGAGCTTTCTCAGGTGTTCGTTGCCGGTCCACCGGTCAGCCGCGCGCTCGGTGAAGATGTCACCAAGGAAGAACTCGGCGGTTGGCAGATCCAGGCCCGGAATGGCACCGTCGACGATGTCGTCGATACCGAAGCCGATGCCTTCGGCGCAGCGCGCCGCTTTCTCTCCTATCTCCCATCCTCTGTTCACGAGAGACCGACACGGACCGAACCGACAGATGATCCAAACCGGCGGGATGAGAGTTTGATCTCTATTGTTCCAACCGACGGGACGACCCCCTACAAGCCTCGAACGATTATTGAGGCGTCGGTCGATAAGGGATCATTCTTCGAAATAGGTCGCCAGTGGGGAAGAGGGATTGTGACGGGGCTCGCACGGATTGATGGATATCCGGTCGGTGTGCTCGCAGGCGATCCGTTCTTTCTCGATGGTGCCTGGACAGCTGACGTTTGCGACAAGGTCACCCGACATATGGACCTCTGCTCGACATTCCACCTACCGGTGGTTCACTTTGTCGACTGCCCGGGCTTCGCCGTCGGCGTGAAACACGAAACAGCAGGGGTCACCCGGAAAGGTGTCCGCGCCATGACGGCCGTCTATCAGGCGAGCGTCCCCGTTTGCGCGGTCGTCATACGAAAAGCTTACGGGCTAGCCGGCTCCGCGATGATGAACCCATCCAAGGCGAAGTGGCGCTATTGCTGGCCAAGTGGTGACTGGGGATCACTTCCCATGGCGGGAGGCATTGAGGCGGCCTTTAGAAAAGAACTCGCTGAGGCTGAGAACCCGGACGCATTGTTGACACAGCTCTACAAGAAGTTTGACGCCATCCGATCACCCTTCCGCACAGCCGAAAGTTTCTACGCTGAGGAGATCATCGATCCTCGCGATACAAGACCTTTGCTTGTTGACTTTATTCACCACGCCCAAAGGGCGCTGACGTCTGGCGAGACCCGGTTTGGTCCTCGCCCATAATCGGTCGCCCGAGTCCTCGTAGATAAGATTCCCCAAACCTGCCTTAGTTTCGCCCGAAGCGAACATCAAATAAGTGAGCAAACAATCACAGGGGATATTTGTCGTGATGAAACTCTTGAAAATCGGTGCGAGCGCGCTGGCGATCGCTGGGCTCGCTGCATGTAATGGATCTGCAGATGCAGACCAGCGGTCATTCTCCGAAGTTCTGGCCGAGGACGGGCTGAGCGGAGTGCCAGACTGGTCGTCGAAACAGGACGGAAGCCCGGACGCGGCCTATCTCGCGGGAATGGCGGAAGCCCTAAGTGCAATCGAACATGTATTTCAGGTGCGCTATGCGAACTATTCGGGCGAGCTTCCACTGACGCCCGGCGGTCAGGCCGCGATCGACTACAATCCAGACGCTGAATTCGACCCGGCATTTGTCGAGAATGCGATGCTCGGCGCACTGGACCACTTCGCTCGCGCAGAAGATGCGCTTGCGGGCGCGATCGGACAGGACTTTGCCGTTGAGGTCGATCTCTCGGAAATCTGGTTCGATATCGATGCCGATGGAGAGAAGGATGAGGGTGAAGAGGCCCTGGCACAGATCGGCCTCCTGTTCGACACGGCACCTGGAGACGAAGATGAGCTCCAGAACACGCTGGTGCGCTTCGATACGGCGGATGCTGATTGGCTCGCTGCCTATGTGCACCTTGCTTCGGCCAGTGCCGAACTCGTCCTGTCATTCGATCCGACAGAAGCGATCACAACCGTTTTCGAAGGAAATGAGAAGATGCGCGAACTAGGTGCGATAGCACCGGATCCGTTCTTCGGAACCCGCAATGAGATCGATACATTCGCGGTCATTCTGGCAGCCATGGATGGCGTTCCCGATGCAACGCGCACCCAATCGGCACTTGCCCACCTAAGAGAGATGGTGACCCACAATAAAGCCTTCTGGGAGCTTGTCGTAGAAGAGACGGACAACGAAAATGAGTGGTTGCCCAATGCCAGTCAGGCGTCTGCATTCGGTGTCGAGGTGACCGAGGAAACGGCCGCAGATTGGCAAGCCGTCCTTGCCGAGATGTCAGACGTGCTGGAAGGCCGAAAGCTCATTCCCCATTGGCGCATCGCCGAAGAGGGTGACGCTTCCGTAGGCATCAATCTGGCGAGCCTGCTCACCGATCCCGGCGATTTCCAGCTCGCGCTTCTGCTCCACGGAGCAAGCCTCGCACCTCACATGGAGGAAGGCGAGCTTATCAACACCAATGTCTGGCGAGAATTTTCACTTGGCGTTGGCGGGCAGGGGATTCCGTTCGCCCTCTGGCTCAACTAGGCAATCGACGACTTAAAAACACAGGGGACATAACATGTTCAGAACACAGATATTCGCGGGGGCAGCGTTGCTACTCGCTGCATGCGGCGGCGGAGGCGGTGGATCAGAGATCACAGAAGGTGATTTCGCCCCAGCCCCCGCTCCAGTTGCAACACTTGACGAGTACCAGGCTCAAGATCTGGCGGGCTTTGCAGGACGTGCCCGGTCCGAAGTTGGCCCCGCAGCCCCCACCGCGGAAGTGCCTGAAGCTGGCACCGGCGAGCAGTACATCGCCTATAGCCATAATCTCGGATTACGTTTGCCTCTCGAGGGCGTCGAGCCCGTGATGCAGGGCCATGTCGAGGCTTGTCAGGCTGCGGGCACCGACACTTGCATCGTCATCAACTCCAATCTCAACAAGCAGACCGATGAGTATACATCGGCCTATCTGTCCATCCGAGCCAAACCGGATTGGATCGACACCTTTCTCGCTGGCGTGGATGAGACAGCTGAAGAGGCGGGCGGCGAAGTTAGCCAGCGTTCGTCCAGTGCAGAAGATCTCACACGCACAATCCTCGACACGGACGCGCGGCTAAACGCTCAGATCACGCTGAAAGGCAGGCTGGAAGATCTGCTGGCCAATCGCGATGGCGAGTTATCGGACTTCCTCCAGATCGAGCGGGAACTTGCCCGCGTAACGGGAGACATCGAGTCCATCACGTCCAATCTGAAAGCTCTGCGCCTTCGCGTCTCCATGTCGGAACTATCCGTAAATTATGAGACGAAACGCACGGTCGTGCCCAGTGGCCGCAGGAACCCGCTCGCCCGAGCATTCGGAGATTTCTTCTACAATCTCTCCGAGGCACTGGCATCGGTGATTACCTTCTTCGCAATCGCGCTGCCGTGGTTGCTGGTGATCGGCATTCTGCTCTTCATCTGGTTGCGAGCGATTTGGCCGTGGGTGCGCAAGCGCCACGGCAAAACTTAAGGCCGCAGAAAGGCGGCGCGCTCTTTCTTCGAGAGCGGCCGCCACTTGCCTTCCTTCAGTCCGCCGAGCTTCAGCGGACCGATCCGAACCCGGAGCAAATCAACCACTTTCAGATCAACGAGATCGCACATCCGTCTGATCTGCCGGTTGCGTCCTTCACGAAGGACAAATTTCAGCCGGCCGCCACCCATCTCCGAGACGTCTGCGCGTTTGAGTTTCCTGTTGTCGAGTTCCAGTCCGTGACGAAGCTTTGAGAGTTTATCGGGCGTCACGTCTCCTTTGACCTTAACGACATACTCCTTCTCAAGCTGGCTGTCGGGTCCGATGATCGCCTTGGCCAAGACGCCGTCTTCGGAGAGCAGCAGCAGCCCCCGGGAATCCATATCCAGGCGACCGAGCGCGGGCAGGGAGGCATTTCGCGGCGGCGGGCGTCCGGTACCGGACAGATTCCCGCGGGTCAGCAGACGAGCCGCTGGAACTTGCCCGTCCTCAGGTTGGGCCGAGACAATGCCGACAGGCTTGTGAATGACAGCCGTGAACTTTGCTTCAAGCTTCTTTGCTGCTTGCTGTTTCAGGATCAGCGTCTGGCCCGGCAGGATTTTGTGGCCGGGTGAGGAGATAACATCCCCGTCAATTGTAACCATCCCGCTTTCGATCAGCGCTTCAGCTTCCCGGCGGGAGCAGAGGCCGGACTGGCCCATGAACTTGTTTACGCGCTGCGGCTCATCACCGGTATAGGTCTTGGAAATGCTCATGGGATATGGCCTTTGTGCTCTCGACCGGGTTGTCAAGCAAAGGCTGGATGCATGACGGAGAGAAAATTGAGTTCGGTGGATTATCTTCGCGAGTTCGCTCGGCAGAATCCGCGGTTCTCAACTGCAATTGTCATGGACGCCCGCGCATTCGCAAAAGGCCGTGGCGAGCGAGTGAAGATCCAGACGCGCACAGATGCTGTCTTGCAGATCTTACGACTTTGCTGGGTCACTGATGCTTTCACAAGCCTGTTGTTCCACCGATTGAAAGTATCGCTTTATGCTCGTGGCATCCCGATCATTCCAACGGTCTTGCACAAATTGTCTAATCTACTCGGCAGCGTGCAGATCGGGCGTCCCGTGATCATGGAAGGCGGTGTTTATATGCCCCACGGTTATGTGGTGATCGATGGTATGACGAAGATTGGAAGCGGTGCTGTCATTCGACCATTCGTAACAATCGGCCTGAAAGATGGAGATTTTAACGGACCAGTTTTGGGCCGGGATGTCTCTGTTGGAACAGGCGCAAAAATTATCGGCCCTGTATCGATCGGCGACGCCGCGCGCATCGGAGCTGGCGCGGTCGTGACAAAGGACGTGCCCGCCGGGCGAACAGCGGTGGGCGTTCCTGCACGGCTCGCCGATTAGAGCTTACACGTCAGTCTACAAGGCGTCTGGCCAAATAGGTCACCGCATAGTCCTGCGTAAAAGTTTGTGTGCCGACCTCCTTAAACCCCATGCGTTGGTGGAATCTCAGTGAACCCGGATTGGGTGGCACGGAGTTTACCTCGCAGCCAATGAGCGGAACCTGCCCGGCGAATGTCTCGAACGCATATGCGTAGAGCTGCTGCCCAATTGCCCGTCCGCGCGCCGCTGGAGCAATTGCGACGCGATCCACATAAACAAAGCTCTCATAGCGTTCCGTGAACCAGGCATAGTTCTTTCCCTTGTAGGCGGTAGTATCTGGAACGGCGAGCAGAAAGCCGAGCGGCTTATTCTCGTCGTCCACCGCCACGGCGCAATCACCGAGGTCAATTATTTTCGCCAGCAGATCTTCTGGGACAGAACTCACCCCGGGCGTCGATGCTTCATTAATCGCATGCAGGGCCGGGAGGTCATTCGGCGCGAAGGGGCGAATAGGGACATCCATCTAGCGGCTGGTGTCTTTCAAAGCATAGAAAGTCAACCATTCCCGGATAAGCTTATGCCCAAGCACGCCATAAAGAGAACCGAGAGAGGCGCATCAATGCCAACGTCGCCGGAACAGCGAGCTAATGTCCTCCGAGGGATGGCCCTCGCGGCGCTTCTATCCGGTGCTTTTATCTCGACTGGATATTGGCTGCTCTTGCGGACGCAATGGTTCCAGCCTGTGACATATGGCAAGGCCGCAGCATTCAGTTTGGCGCTCGCATCGCTTCCGCTCATGTTAGGGATCGCACACGCTGCCAGAATACGGCATGCCGTCCAGGACATTGACGGAGCTGACCCCGCGCCCGGCACGCTGCTGCATATCATCCGTCGCTATGTCCAGAACACACTCGAGCAGACCGTGCTCTTCGCTGTCGCAGGGATATCTTTCTTCTTCACAGCTCCGGAGTTTAGCGCGAAGCTGCTGCCCGTGATGGCCGTCTGGTTTTGCATTGCGCGCGCATTGTTCTGGCGCGGCTATGTGAGCCCGGACCCAACGCGCCGCGCTGTTGGCTTCGCCGCCACATTTCACCCAACAATTCTGTTGCTTCTAACGAGCATTGCGCTGTCACTGAGAAACGGCATCGTGTGACGAGTTGATGATGATGAGGCTCGCATGCGTGTCGCTCTCGCTCTAGGCTCTACCCATGCGCAATTTATATTATTCAATCTTGGCATTGTTCTGTCTGATAGGAACCGCCGACGCTGCCTGTGAGTACCGTCCTGAGTGGCGCGGCAGCGATATCGCTACCTATGTCCCGGATGCTGATGCCTGCCTCACAGAGCTGAAAGACGGGTTTTGGATAGATGAAGCTGTTGAGAACGAGGTCTTTGACCAGGTCAATGCAGCCCGTGCCGAAGCGGGTCTGACCCCGCTGGCGCGTCGCCGGTCCCTTCTCCGTCCAGCCCGTCTGCACAGCTTCGACATGGGGCAGGACGCGTTTTTCGCCCATAATGGCCCCGATGGCAGGTCGGTCTCAGACCGCGTCGCCGCCCTCGATCGAACACTCGTCCATTCCGAGATCCGCGAGAACATCGCCAAAATCGAAGGAGATCTCAATTGGTCTGAGACCGGCGAAATCCTTCACAATATTCTCTTCAACAGCGACAGCCATCGCGAGAACATGCTGGCCCCTCGGCTTACCCACATGGCCATTGGGCTCGTACGCACAGAGAAGGGGGCGTGGATCACGCAAATCTTCGTCCGCGTCGAAGGCGAGTTCGTCGATGATGTGCCTCTGGTTATGTCAGCGAAGAGCCCGGCGCTTCCGACAGTCCAGCTGTCCGATTGGAGGTTTTCCGAAACACGCCTTCAGAACGGTGACAGCGAGTATCAGCTAGCCCTTCTGGATCCGATGGCAAGTGGTGACACACACTTGCGCGTTGTGGGTACCCGCGCAGCGTCAGAGTTCAGTTATCAGACCATAAAGCTTGCAGGGCCTACGCTGACGCTCGTGGAAGAGTAGCCGCGGCTTGACCCCTCGGCCCGGATCGTAGACCTCTGGGGATAACAACAGGTACACCCATGTCAGATAACACCCCCTACATCGTCGCCCTCAGTGGCGGTTCCGGTTCAGGTAAATCTACACTGTCCGACGCGCTCGTAGACCGTCTTGGCCGCGAAGCTGTCGTTCTCTTCCATGAGGACGCCTATTACTGGCCGCGAGATCATTACCCCGCCTCAATGCCAGCTTCCGCCATCAACTATGATCACCCGGAATCGAAAGACACCGAGTATCTGGTCCGCGATCTGACGAAACTTCGTGCCGGTGAAGATATTGAGCAGCCGATTTATGACTATGCACTCCATGATCGATCGACCACTGAAACGCGGCGTATTTCACCGGCGAAAGTTGTTTTGCTTGAGGGCATTCATGCCTTGTCCATTCCGGGTACAGATCACCTCATCGATCTGAAGGTATATGTTGATACGCCGGACGATCTTCGCCTTGCCCGCCGCATCCGCCGTGATGTTGCTGAGCGGGGCAGAGAGCTGGAAGGCGTGTTGGGTCAGTACATGAATACAGTTCGCCCGGCCCACTACGCGCACACATTTCCAGCGAAATTCGTCGCAGACCTGGTCATCGCCGACGAGGGCCTTCCAGCCTTTGGGGATGTTCGGCCATCGGAAGTCGCGCTGGAGCGGATGGTCGCCCCAGTACTGGATAGGCTGCGCTCGGCTGGGGTGATTTGAGCTGGCGACGAGCCTGCCTAATGACCTCGTATTCAAAGAAGCGACAGGAAGAACTCGAAAGCAAGTTCGACCCCGTTCGCGTCTCTGCAGAACGGTCCGAGCCGAGCAAGGTTCTCAGCTGGAAAGGGCGGAGTGTCCGGATCGGGAATGTTATGCCCACCACCGATCGCTGTATAAAATAAAAGAACCGCATCGCTGCTGGCTGATGACGAATAACTCTCGAGTTGAAGTCTGCAGCCGTCGCTCGGATCAGCATCTGGTAATAGTGATAGAGTAGGTGCGCCCGCATCTAGATTTCGCCGCCAATAGTCCACCGTATCCTGAACCGAACGCGTTGGCGGCCGATTGCCGGCGACCGGCCCACCATCAAACAGAACCAGCCGGTCCTCGGTGCCGTTCAGCATCATCAAAGGCCGAGCTGTCGCCGGATCGTCAACCTCAGCTTCCGGCAGCGACGCGATAAATGCCGCTGCGCCGAGAAAAGCTTCGGGGCGATTGATCAGCATCCGGAAGCTCATCATTCCGCCGTTCGAAGATCCCGTTACGAAAACCCGGTCAGGATCATGTCCCCGGGCCGCAGCGACTTGCTCCAGTACATCAATAAGAAACCCCTCATCATCTTCTTGCGACGTGATACCGGCCGGATCGGGCCGGAGATCATTCCAGCCTTGATCATCCCCAAGTCCGGTCATCGCCTGCTGGTCAAATCCGTTGGGTATGATCAGGAGATTGCCTGCCTGCTCGGAGAGGGCGAGCCAGTCGAATGTCGTGCGTCCGGCCAGCAGAAGTTCGCGCATACTCCCTTCGCCGCCATGGAGCAGCATAACTGCTGGGGCACCACTGATATAATTCGCAGGCGTATAAACCGAATATTCCCTCGCCTCGCCATCGAACTCTGTTCGGATTTCGACAACAGTCGATACAGGGGCCACCGACACGCGCACCTGATCGGTCGCCGTTGCGCCATCATTGTCGGTAACGGTCAGTTCGAAGACGAGCGTGTCACCTTGCGAAAGAAGCGGCACTTTGAATTCCGTTGTCGTGCCAGAGGTCGTGTCCAGCATAACATCCGGGCCGGAGATTTGACGCCAGGCAAGGCTCGCCACCGTTCCATCGGTATCGTTACTATCCTGCCCGTTGAGCAGAATTGTATCTCCCTCGATGCCAGATTGGTCTGGCCCAGCGCTCGCCACGGGCTCCACGTTTGTTACCGGCGGAGGAGGGGGCGGCAGGTCGGGGGCTGACCCACCTGAACACGCAACAAGTACGGTCAGTGTTGCCAACGCCGCAAATGACGACTTTCCACGATATCCCATATCGAACCCTCTTCGCCAGATACGTCAGGGGTTCAACGCGCAACCCGTCACAATCCGTCGAAGAAACTCGTAATTCGTGGAGCGTACGCTCGGCGACAGAAAATCTGCTTAGCTATAGTCCGCAATCCGGCAGAGTAGGCCGCCCCGCAGCTCGAAGAAGCTCGCTCCGCGCACTTCCACCATTTCCCCGGCTTTGACACCGTTTGGCAGATCAACGGCGGCTTTACCCTCAAAGGTGATTTCGGCTGAGGCTTTGTTTCCGGCTTCCAGAAAGTTCAACACCTGTTGGCGTCTATAAGAGAAGGCGTTGCCAGAAAGCTTCGCGACTTCCTCCATGGCATCTCGACCTTCCAATCGCATCGACTGGCCGGTGTTCGAGATGTTCTCAAATACCACGTCTTCGGTGACACAGGCGAGCATGCCGTCTATGTCGCGTTCATTGTAGCAGGCGATGTATCGGCTGACGATGTGATCATCGAAGGCCATCGGGTCTCCAGCGTGTTTAGTTTCTGTCGACATTTTAATGCCTAGATCTTTTGGCTAACAGGGTTTTGCACTCTTTACCAATTGAGCGTATGACGCGCGCTCATATCTGTTCTGGGTACAGATACTCGATGGATTCTAGCGGAGATGTCTACCATGGCCATTCGAATTGCGGTCGTCGGTGCCACCGGCAATGTCGGTCAGGAACTACTGAACATTCTCGATGAGCGGGGTTTCCCGGCCACGGAAGTGTTCGCCATTGCGTCGCGTCGGTCGATTGGCCGCGAAGTCAGTTACGGCGACGACACCCTGAAATGCGAGAACCTCGAAGAGTTTGACTTCTCGAGGGCCGATGTCGCGCTGATGTCGGCTGGCGGCAAAGTCTCCAAAGAGTGGTCTCCGAAAATCGCCGAGGCCGGATGTATCGTTATCGATAACTCCTCAGCATGGCGCATGGATCCGGACGTCCCACTGGTTATTCCGGAAGTGAATTCAGACGCGATCATGGACTATTCCAAGAAGAACATCATCGCCAATCCGAATTGCTCGACGGCACAGCTCCTCGTCGCGCTGAAGCCCCTCCATGAGGCGGCCAAGATCAAACGCGTCATTGTCGACACGTATCAGTCTGTGTCGGGCACGGGCAAAGACGCCATGGATGAGCTTTGGAACCAGACCAAAGGCATCTATGTGAATGATCCGATCACACCGGAGATCTATCCGAAGCAGATTGCCTTCAACGTGATTCCCCATGGCGGCGATTTCCTGCCCGGCGGCTACACAACCGAGGAGCAGAAAATCGTCGACGAGACCCACAAAATGCTCGACCCGGATATCAAAGTGTCTGCCACATGCGTGCGGGTGCCGGTCTTTGTCGGGCACTCCGAAGCGGTGCATGTGGAGTTCGAAAATCCGATCACACCGGGTTCAGCCCGCAAGATTCTGCGCGAGAGCCCCGGCCTGATGCTCGTCGATAATCCGGACGAGGAGCAATATATCACCCCGGTCGACTGCGTAGGGGAGTGGGCGACCTATGTCTCCCGCGTTCGCCGCGATGAGACGGTTGAGAATGGCCTCGCCTTCTGGGTCGTCTCGGACAATCTCCGCAAGGGTGCGGCCCTCAACGCGGTACAGATCGCTGAAGAGCTGATGAATCGCGGCGTCTTGAAGCCCGACGCGATTGAAGCGGCGTAAGGGTGGAAGAAGGGAAGGTCATCGCCGTCGCACTTAGCGGTGGCCACACCTTTTCAAAGCCGACCTGCGAGCAGATTACGCTGATCGAAGGCCTGGGCGTCGAGGGTGACGCCCACGCCGGGAAGCTTGTGAAACACCGCTCGCGGGTGAAGGCAGACCCGACCCAGCCTAATCTCCGTCAGGTCCACCTCATCCACGGAGAACTGCACGATGAACTCGTCGAACAGGGTTTCGACGTCGGACCGGGGGTCATGGGTGAGAATGTCACAACGCGGGGTCTCGACCTGCTTGGCCTGCCGCGCGGCACAGAGCTTCACATCGGGACCGACGCAATCGTAGAGGTGACGGGGCTCCGCAACCCCTGCAAACAGCTGAACGACTATCAGGACGGGCTCACCCAGGCGGTGCTCGACCGCGGCCCCGAAGGAGAGCTCATCCGCAAGGCAGGCATCATGGGCATCGTGCTTAAGGGCGGAGATGTGATCACGGGCGACGCGATCGAGGTTGTGCTCCCGCCACAGCCTCACGAGAAACTCGACCGAGTTTAGTTGCTCTCATCAACCCATCAGAAAATACAGCTGGCGAGCAACCGCACCCCCTGCTAAGCGCCAGCCCATGTCACAGGACGTTCGCTTCGGATTTGTCACGGGCCTTGCAGCCTACCTCCTCTGGGGGTTCATGCCGGTTTACATCAAATCGATTGACCACCTTCCAGCGGACCTGATCCTCGTTCACCGCATCCTTTGGTCGTTGCCGACAGGCCTTTTCTTTATCCTGATTGCGCGCCAATTGCCCGCGCTGAAGGCTGCCTTGAAGAAAGAGCACCTTCTTTGGCTCGGCATTTCAGCGGCGCTAATTGCGTCCAACTGGCTCGTCTATATCTGGGCGGTTTCAATCGATCGCGTATTGGAAGCGAGCCTCGGCTACTATCTGAACCCGTTGCTCAATGTCGTCATCGGCGCTGCATTCCTGTCCGAAAGACTGTCGAAAGGGCAGTGGACAGCTGTCGGCATTGCCGCCATCGGAGTTGCAATCATGGCGATTGCCCTTGGACGCATTCCCTTGGCGGGATTGTTCCTGTGCTGCACGTTCGCCTTTTACTCCGTGATCCGGAAACAGGTGCCGGTCGACAGCCGTGCAGGATTTGTGGTCGAAGCGGCGATCCTATTCCCGCTCGCAGCCCTTTGGCTCGCTCACCTTGGAAATTCCGGCACACCCGTCGCTGGCCAAAGCAGCATCGACACGATTCTTTTGATGGCAGGTGGTCCGATTACGGCGGTGCCACTTATTCTGTTCGCGCTCTCGGCCAAACGTCTGCGGCTCTCAACGATCGGCATGATGCAGTATATCGGTCCGACCATTCAGTTCCTGCTTGGGCTTGCTTATGGCGAAGCCTTTAGTCCCGTTCATGCCGCCGCCTTCATCTTCATCTGGCTGGCGCTCATCGTCTTTACGGTCGATGGCTGGCGAACCGATACAAGAAGGCGGCCGCCCCAGCCAGCAGAGTAGGCTTACAAAACGGCCCGGCAGCATTGCCAGAACACCCAAAAAAAGAAACCCCGGCTATTGGAGCCGGGGGGAGATGTGAGTGGGTTTGAGTAAGAGGGGAGTTTACCTCTGATTAAACAAATACAAACGCCGTGCCAGTTTCCCCTATCGGGCGTGTTCGCTTTCGGAACACACCCGCCTGATGTGTCGAATTAACCCTAAAGACAGCTGTAGACACTGGCGAATAGACGTTTCGAACGTGGGTCGCCCAATAATATGTTCGACTGCTTGTTCATCACATAAGCCGCCGCCAGACCCCTGTCCGGATCGCCGAAAGCCGCCGCACCGCCCCATCCGGCATGTCCGAGCGTGTCCGGATTTGGGCCAAACGCCAGATTTGTATTGCGCATAATGCCCGCACCGAAGGAGAGGTCGAATGGTAATACGCGGTCCTGACCACGTGTCCGTGACCGCGTCAGCGCTTGCATGGTCTGCTGGCTCAATATGCCCCTCCTATCCACGACCCCTTCATGGGCATAGATCGAGTAGAGCTTTGCAACAGCGGCAGCAGTGCCGTGACCGTTCGCCGATGGAATCTCGATCTCGCGCCACGCGGCACCGCCTCGATCGGGTTGAGCCCACTTCGTCAAAAATGCCGTGCGTTTGAAGTCGTTTAGCTCACCAAGATCTGGCAGCGCAGTTGGTCGTTTGATTTCCGCCACGCGCCCATGATCCTGCTCCGGCGTCCCGATCTGAAAGTCTATCCCGAGGGGCGAGCAGATCTCCTCACGAAGGAGCGTACCAAGGCTTTTGCCTGCCACGCGGCGGACAAGTTCGCCGGCGATGTAGCCCCAGGTGAGGGGGTGGTATCCGGACCCGTCGCCAATCGGCCACTGTGGCGGCTCTTCCGCAAGGCGGGCGGCGAGACCCGGCGGATCGAGCCAAAGCCCCGGATCAATCGGCTCGGCAAATCCGGGCACACCCGCCTGGTGGGACAGTGCCTCGCCGACAGAAACGGCCCCTTTGCCGTGGGCGGCAAACTCCGGCCAGTAGGTGCTCAGCGGTGTCTCATAATCAACAAGCCCGCGATCCACCAGCATGGCGACGACGATTGCTGAGATCCCCTTGCTCACCGAATAGACCGGAACAATCGTCTCGCCCGTCCAGGCGGTCTCCTTTGCCCGGTCGGCATGGCCGCCGGTAATATCGATGATAAGTTCACCATCGAGCCAGGCAGCGAAGCCCGCCCCAAGCTCACCATTATCGGCAAAGTTCTCTTCAAACGCCTCGACGACGGGTTCAAACCCTGACGCAACCCAAGCGGAGAGGTGGGGGATTGTCATAGGGTTCAGGCCTCCCCAACACCGAGAGCGGCTGCATGCTCCGCACTCAGATAGTCTCTTGAACGCATTTCATGCAACCGGCTGGCGGTCCGTTGAAACTCGAATGATCCGTCTCCTGATGGATAAAGGTCATCTGGCTCGGCCGCCGCGCTGGCGACGAGATTGGTTTTCGCTTCATAAAGCGCGTCGATCAGTGTCACGAAACGAGCCGCTTCGTTCTTCTTCTCTGGCGTCAGCTCCGGAATGCCATCAATCAGTACAGTATGGAATTGTGCGGCAATCGCGAGATAGTCAGCAGGGCCCAGTGGTTGAACACAAAGATCATCAAACGAAAAGCGTGCGCATCCTGCCGCCTGGCGCGGCACTTTCAGCACGCGTCCACCGACATCAAGCTCACACGAAACAGTATCTGCGCCGGGGGTCATTCGCGCCCATATCCGGTCCATTTCGTTCCGCGCACCGCTTCCAAGCGGGGAGTGCCAGAGCGGCGCTTCGGTCAGTCGGGCCAGGCGGTAATCTCTGTCAGAAAGAATTTCGACCACATCACAATTGGCCTGGAGCATATCGATGAAGGGCAGGAACAGCTCGCGATTTATGCCATGAAGATAGAGATCATTGGGCGGGCGGTTTGATGTGGCGACCACGGTCACGCCCCGTTGGAACAAACCCTCAAACAACCGGCTGAGGATCATGGCATCTGCGATTTGCGTCACCTGAAACTCGTCGAAGCAAAGAAGCTTCGCACTCGCTGCGATCTTTGCAGCCGCCGGAGCGATCGGATCGTCTCCAGCACCCGGCACGCGCCACTGCGATTTCTTACGCTCGATCGGTGATAAACCTCGCCAATAAGCAAGGAAGCTATGGGTTTCCTGCATGAAGGCGTGGAAGTGGATCCGCCGCTTCTCCGTGATCGGCACGGTCTCGAAAAACAAGTCCATCAGCATGGACTTCCCCCGGCCGACGCCGCCCCAGACATACAGCCCGCGCGGTGGTTTGGGCCGGCGGAAAAAGCCTGGCTTTCGGCTGAATTCTTTAGAGATATCATCCAGACGAACCATTATGGCGCGTTGAGCATCATCCTGCTGAATGTCAGCCGACGCGACCAGCGCCTCATAGGCCTCAAGCGGTTCTGCCATGTCTCAGACGCTCCCTTTCAATGGGGTCGTATCGAGGTCGGCGCGAATGATTTTGGGAAAGTGGGACGTACAAAACAACATTGCCCGCCGATGTGGCGCGAAAGCGACCGGCGGGCAAGTCTGTTTTCAGTACAGAATGTAATCTTAGGCGATGGCCACCACTTTGTCTTCGTGGCCCGGCATCAGATCAAGGAGGAAATCCTCGAAGGCCTCTGGCCGCTGAATGAAGCGGTTGAAAGGCAGGCTGGCCTTGGAGACGGCTAGGGGATGTATGTTGCAGCCAAACCGGACAGCGTCGGCCACGGCCTGATCACGGTCTTCACTGGCAGACACGACGGCGATCCGGTAATTGCCCATATTCGCGGCTCGAGCGATGGTCATTTCTCCGTCGAAGCTGTCTGGCAGCGTTAGATCAAGCACCACGAGGTCGAAGCGTTCTAGGCGGAGGCGGTTTTCTGCTTCCATAAGGGTCGCTGCCATGACCAAATCAATCTGAATCCGGCTGCGCGCGGCCTTATCCGCAGCAATGGCCAACATGTCTCGCACCGGTTGATGGTCTTCGACCCAAAGAACTTTCATACGCTTACTCCACTAAAACAACGCTCGGGTCTTGCCCGCCCCATTCGATGGGTTGAACATGCCATCTGGGTCTTGCGGCTTGGTAAAGCCTTTGTCACCGAAAGGTTTATTTCGCCACTTTTCTTGCGCGTAGGGGCCGCGGCCTCAATCTTGCCTGACCTGTCGTGTTTGTTCTTGGTCAACTCTGCGCTAGAAACAAGAATCTTGAATCGGTTAGGGGCCGAGATGAAGAAAAAGCCCGTTCCTGTACCGGCGGCACCGGCATCGGCGTTCGCCGTCCCGGATATCCACCCGGACCAGCACATTATCGATGTGCTGATCGAGGAACGGTGCCCATCATTCGTTGATCATTGGACCTGGCCAATCACACGACCGATGCTGTTCCAATTGCTCGGATATCGCAAAGCGCGCCGAATGGCAGACACGATGGAGGATATGAGCGGTGAGGAGTCCTTTGACTATCTCGCAAAAGAACTCGATTTTCGCCTCGATATCCATCATTTCGATCGTATTCCTCGGGAAGGGCGGGTCGTTGTCATCGCCAATCACCCCACCGGTCTGGCGGACGGTGTTGCCGTATGGGAGGCTCTTAGCCGGGTTCGTCGGGACATTGTTTTCTTTGCCAATGCAGACGCCATGCGGGTCAATCCAAACTTTGGAGAGACGATCATTCCGGTCGAATGGCTGATGGAAAAACGCTCTCCGGCGAAAACCAGAGAGACTCTTCGCCTCGCAGGCGAAGCATTTGCTGAAGAAAAGTGCGTTGTCATCTTCCCATCCGGCAAACTGGCCAAGATGGTGAACCGCAAACTGACCGAGCAGGAATGGTTTCCAACAGCGATCAGTCTCGCAAAGAAGAAGAAAGCACCCATCGTTCCGCTCCATGTCGGATCTAGGAACTCCCAGCTTTACTACCTGTTTTCGACCTGGAATGGCGAGCTGCGCGACATCACACTGTTCTACGAGCTCCTGAATAAGCAGAACTCACTGTTCAAAATGGTCGCCGGGCCTTTGATTGACCCCGACACCCTTTCGGGCGACGCCACCGAAATCTCCGACGCCATGAAAGACTACATAGCCTACGATCTTCCCGGCGCGCCGCATACCTCGTTCAGCTTCGAGGCTTAATCTGCCAAAATCGTTATAGTTCAGAGCGTTGGTATGATACCCAACCTTTGGGAGTGGAATTCAATTTCAATTCCAGGGGGTATCTATGGAAGATTTATTCAACAACTTGATCCAATATGCTGAGGCATATGGACCGCGTATCCTGATCGCATTTTTGATCATTATTGTCACAATACTTGTGGCGCGTATTGCGAGAGCCATTCTTGCTCGCGGCATCGATAAAACGGGGCTTGGCAAGCGGGCGAATTCGGTCGCGGAGCCCGGGCAAAAAACGCTCGGCTACAATCTTGGCACGGCAGCCTACTGGATCGTCATGCTGATCGGCCTTGTCCAAGCACTCACCGTGCTCGGCATGAACACCGTCGTCGATCCGCTGAACAATATGCTGGACGATATTCTCGGCTATCTGCCGCGCGTCATCGGAGCCGCTCTCGTCTTCGGTATTTTCATGATCGTCGCCACGGTCGTGCGCCAGGCATCGAAATCGGTGCTGGTCTTTGCAGACCCGCTGCCAGCCAAGTTTAACCTGTCCGAGGGTAATGTGAATCTCTCAGGCATCGTCTCTGCGATCGTCTACGGATTGATCGCGCTGATCGGCACAATTGCAGCGCTTGAAGTATTGGACATCGCAGCGATTTCCGAACCGGCCATGGCGCTCCTCCATGACATCGTAGGTGCAATTCCGAACATTCTGATCGCCGGGATCATCCTGACGCTCTTTGTGATGATCGCTCGTTTCGTGTCGGACCTTGCGCGCAAGACCTTGCCTGGTTTCGGCATCGACGAGGCGGTAGCCGAGCTCGGTATCCTGAAAGGCGCAGACCGCGGCATGAACGCAACCGGGCTGATCGCCAGTGCGGCCAGCTTCTTCATCATCTTGCTCGGTCTAATCCAGGCATTAGGCGCTCTTCAGTTTGAGCCGCTCTCCGAGGCCCTAAACGTCGTCCTCGAAATGGGAGCGCAGATCGCCTTCGGTGTGCTGATCATCTTCGCAGGCGTGTTCCTCGCTCGCATGATCACTGGGCTAATGGCTTCGGCAGGTTCAGGAGCGACGGATCTCGCAGCGAGCCTCGTAAAGTGGGTCATCATCGGACTCGCCATCATACTTGGCATTTCCCGGATGGGGCTCGACCCGACGGGCGGCGAATTCATTCTGAACGTCGCCCAGTATCTTGTGATCGGTGCCGCAGCCGCTGGAGCCATTGCCTTTGGTTGGGGTGGACGAGACTGGGCAGCTGCTCAGCTCGAAAAGTTCCGCGCTTCCAGATAAGGCCCGTCTTCTGAATGAAACCAGGCCGTTCCAGCATCTCGCCGGAACGGCCTTTTTCAATTTAGGCGCTCGCCGGCTGCCGCTCGCCATACCAATCGACATTTCGCGTCATCCACATGGTGAACGCAATCGCCGCAAAGCTGGCAAACGCCCCGGCAATCAGCGCGTTGTCCTCGGCGCGCATGAGCATATAGATCAGCCCGTAAATACCGCTGAGAACCAGAAGCGCGCGCCCACCATAGGCCCAGGACCGGAACACCGCTTTCGCATAGGCGGAAATCAACCCGACCGTCATTCCCGCCGCGATCAGAAACGCCACATCGAAACTCGTCTTCTCAGACAGCGCCAGCAGCAGAAGATAGAAGATCGTCTGTGCCAGACCGACGAGGATGTATTGCGCCGGGTGCGCCCGTAGGTGGCTGGTTACCTCGAAGAGAAAGTAAGTCAGGAAGACGAGCCCGATAAACATCGCCCCATACTTCAACGCCCGTTGCACGCTCTGATACGGGTTCGCCTCCCGGATAAACCGCACTGCCAGATCGTGGCGATCATAGCCGGTCACATCATAGAGGTTCAGCCGCGGTCCAGCGCCCGGAATGCCACGTGCAAGATACGGCACGCGCCAATTGGCCGTGAAGCTGTCTTCAGTCTCGCCCACATTGTGCTCGCTCGGCAGCACGCCGCCTGTAAAGCTCGGCGATCCCCAATCCGAGGTCATCTCCACATCCGTGTCCCGCGCAAAAGGCGCAAAGGCGAGCCGTCCGGCCCCGGAGAAAGACATCGCTGCACGTATGGTGAGGGGAGAGGACATATCTTCGATACCGACGATTTCTGCCGCCGCGAGGCTGAGGTCGGAGGCCGGCACGGGCGAGTAGCTGTCAGACCCGCCACCATAGGCTGCCGGTTCAAACGATAGCGGCGCGGAGTTCGCCGTGGCGCGGATAGCGGTCTTCAGCCCCCGCGCATCGCGTATGCCCATATAGAATCGGGCATCGGTCCAGATCGGGGTTGCGCCCCGTGGCCATGCGGCGGAGAACTTGGCCGGATCGAATACAGCGGTGAAATCTGCATCGGCGGTGTAAACCGGCACAAGGTGTATGCCCCGTTGGCGTTCTTCCACTTTCACATCCGATTGGATGGCTCCGGTGTCGGGGTAGACAAGCCCCGTGCCGTAAACCACCTCTCCAGGTTTGTCCGCATCGGGAGCATAAGAATAGGGTATCGCGAGCACAGGTCCCAGCACCGTCTGCTCACCGCCCACCTTCGCGGCCACTTCGTTCAGCGCCTGCTGCGCGCCTTGTGAGCGCTCATAAACCACGCCGTATACGAACAGTGCAGGAATGGCCATCAAAAGCGCGAGTCCGCAGACAAGCAAGAGTTTCAGGCCGGTAGATCTCTGCGGAATGAACCCGCCTAGGCTCGCGCGCGCGCCGCCCGGCGGACCCGCCATTTGGGTCGTGTCAGTCATGAGGTGTCCCCTCGAATAAATTGTAAGCGAGCCTCGGACATTGACCGCAGCTTTGGGCGAGACCGGGGCGATGCCGCGGCGGTCTTCGGTAGATTTCGGGGCCAAAAACGATGCAACGTCGGCTTTTCGATACCGTCATTCACGTTCGACGTTTAGTTAGCGACCTGATCACTGTCTCCAAGCTCAACTCGCGCAACCATTTATGCTGATCGTTGTTTCTGTTCTTTTCGTGCCAGCAAAGCTTCAGAATCGCGGGTGGAAACGGTACGGGCGTGGGAGCAACCTTAAGGCCGTATTGTTTTGCGAAATGAGACGCGATGAAGCGCGGAAGAGCAACAACGGCATCCAAGCGATTGACCAGCTCCGGGAGAGCATCGAAGCGCGAAACTCGGGCGACGACATGCCGTGTCTTTCCTTCCGCACCCAGCGCTTCATCGGCGTATGCTGCTCGCTCATCGGCAAAGACGAGAGCCAAATGGCGTAACGACGCATACTCCGTCGCAGTCTTGGGCGGCGTTGCATCGTTATTGAGAAGAAGAACAAATTCATCCTGATGCAGGACACGAGCTGCAAAACGTGGAGGTGGCTGCCCAGCGACCGTGAGCGCTAGATCGATACGACCGCTGGCAAGATCGTCCCAAACCGTAAGGTGACTGCAGTCGATTGCGCGCAGCGTTACACGGTGCGCCTGATCGATTATTGACTTCGCCAAGTTTGGCCAAAAGAGAATACGCACATCGTCGGACAACCCAAATGTAAGCTCACCGCTTTGCTCGGCCGGATTAAACTCGGATGGGATCAGCGCTTTTTGTAACTCGGCAAGGGGATCGCGCATGTCGTTCCAAAGGATTTCGGCCCTCGCTGTAGGCAGAACGCCCGATGATGTGCGTTCGAACAAATGATCTCCTGTAATATCTCTCAGTCGGGCCACGGACTGACTGATTGAGGGCTGCGACCGGCCAAGGCGCTCGCCAGCCTTGCGCAGATTCCGTTCGGTCATCACGGCGTCGAACGTGATCAGTAAGTTCAGGTCCACATGCTTCATAATAAGAATCCTTTATGACATGAATAAATATCATTATTGGAGCTAATGAGCAATATGGATCATCTCCCTTTCACACCAAGAGGCCGCGCACGACTGACAGGCTTCACAAAGTGAAAGGAACAGAAAATGACACGACGTATTCTAATATCAGGTGCGAGTATTGCCGGACCAGTTACCGCCTATTGGCTCGCCAAAAGTGGCTTTGACGTCACGATCGTTGAACGGGCACCAAGCTTGCGCCTCGGTGGGCAAAACATCGATATCACCGACGCCGCTCGAGATGTTATCCGCATGATGGGCCTCGAAGAGAAGATAAGGGCACACCACACAGGAGAGAAAGGGCTCCAGTTCGTCAACTCCGCCGATAAAGCAAGAGCGAATTTCCCAGTGAAAGCTCGGGGCTCCATGACTAGGGAAATTGAAATCCTGCGGGGCGACCTGGCGCAATTGCTTGTGGATGAGACAGCGGACAATGTGACCTACCGTTTTGCGGACAGTATCGAAGCGCTGGAAGATACAGGAGATGAAGTGCACGTAACCTTTGAAAGCGGCTTGCTTGAAACGTTTGATATTGTGATCGCGGCGGACGGCATGAACTCATCCACGCGCAAGCTGATCATCGGCGACGACAATAGCGATGAATATATCGGCTGCTGGTCATCCTACTTCACGATCCCTCGCACCGCCAAAGACAATGACTGGTGGCGCTGGTACACAAGCCCCACGGGGGTCGTGGCGTTTCTGCGCCCAGACAATCAGGGAACTATGCGTGCATCAGTAAACTTCTTGAGTGAAGATTCTGAAGCCCGTCGCATGTCGCTGGACGAAAAGAGACAGATCATCCGCAAGCGACTGAGTGGAGCTGGTTGGGAAAGTGAGCGCATCGCCGCTGCGCTCGACGACGTCGATGACATCTTCCTCGGGCCATTGTCTCAGATCAAAGCCGGCACATGGCACAATGGTCGTATGGCTCTTGTCGGCGACGCCGCCCATTGCCCAACGCCGTATACGGGCATGGGCACAACGCTCGCCATCCTTGGATCCTACATCCTGGCACAAGAACTGGCCTCGCATGAGAAACATGAAGACGCCTTTCGAGCTTATGAAGCGAAATTCCGGCCTTTCGTGGAACAAGCTCAGAAACTGCCGCCAGGTGTACCCTCCGCTGCGTATGCACGCTCGAAGCTCAAGGCATCGTTGATCAACACCGGAGCCGCGATAGCAGCTTCCAAGCCTGTTCAGACGCTGATTTCGATTTTCAGTCGGGGGGCCAAGGATGAAAATAAATTCGCGTTGCCCGATTACATGTCGAATTGGTCGAGCCAGTTAGGAGCGTGAAGGCACGCCGAAACGGCGAGAACTTCGGGAGATTGATGGGACGAACAAACTGGCGAAATCGGACATCGGGAACAATGGGCCGTTCCCGATGTCTGCAGATCAAAACTCTCGGTGCGACAGATGAGAGCCCAGTTCCTGAAAGCGAATTTGCTTTAGGTCCCCTCACCCAAACCCGACGAAAACTCCATCTATCCCCGCAAGACCCCCACCGCGCCAAAAGTGAGCGTCAGCCTTGGGGTCAGAAAATGATATGCAATGAGTAGATAGATCCGGGGACAGATCGCTTATTCTGCTGCGTCCCGGCGAACCTGAAACTCTGATGGTTCAGTCAACCGGTCCATGCCCAGCGGATCTTCACTTCCATCAAACAATTTTCGCAAATTGACCGATGAGCGTTTTCCAATGTCGCGTCTGTGTTTCCCGAGCCAATCGTCCGCGATGCTCCGTCCACGTTCGAACAACAGATTCAGAAAAGCCTGCTCTGCATTTAATTTCGAAGATGCGCCGAAATTGCACAAAGTCTGTTCGTGGCTGATCATATGCACAAGCACCCGGCGATAGCCCGTTCCCTCAAGTCGCCCGGAATCCAGAAGCCGCGTGACAAAATCGATCGCGCGTAATTCGCGCTGAAGGGAGGCGTTGAACGTGATCTCATTGAGCCGGTTCAGAATGTCCCGCGCTTTGCGGGGCGCACCCTCCCGCTCGATCGGGTTGATCTGCACAATGATCACATCGTCACTGTCCGATTTATCGAACAGAGGGAAAAGGGGAGGGTTCCCCATGTATCCGCCATCCCAATAGGGTACCCCGTCAATCTCCACGGCCTGAAAAAGTGTCGGCAGGCAGGCGGATGCCAATACATGCTCGACACTCAATTCGTGTCGGTCGAACACTTCGACCCGGCCGGTCTCTACATTGGTGGCGGAGATATGTACGCCGATATCGTTGCAATGCCTGACCGCGTCGAAATCGACTTGTTCGTGAAGAATGTCGCGCAAGGGATGGATGTTTGCCGGATTGAGATCGTAGGGGCTCACCATCCGTGTCAGCATATCGAAGTAGAGATAGGCCGGGGAGGCGTCGAGGCTCCAATCATTGAACCATTTGCCGAGTGGGCCGCGCTGAATGGGGCTTGTGCGCGCAGCTTCACCCACGCGCGTCCAGAATTTGGAGAGCGCCGCGCGCGCCTCTTCGCGGCCGCCTCTGGTCCATCCATCGGCGAGCACCACAGCGTTCATGGCACCGGCGCTTGCCCCGGAAATCGCCGCGATTTCTAGGCTGTCATCTTCCAGTATGCGGTCGAGCACCCCCCAGGTGAACGCACCGTGGGAGCCGCCTCCCTGGAGGGCCAGGTTAAATCTGCGGACTTTCTTGTTCGATGCCGATTTTTTCGCCATGGCGTCTGCCCTGTTGGTCTTCTTCAGGTGATATGCCGCTCGGGCGGCCCTGTCGGCAAGTCATCGATCCGTGAGAACAGCTAGCTCGCAATGCTCTCGGACATTGGGTTGTCGTCTGCACCGGCCTGGAAGGAGCGCGGTCCGAGCACCCAGTATGCGGTTGTGCCTTTGTCGACTTCACTGATCAGGCGCACATCGCCGCCTGCAAGCCGGGCAACATGCCGGCAGAGGCTTAGCCCGATACCGGAACTGTCCGGCACACCGTTCTTGTTCTTGCTCGAGAATGGAATAAAGGCGCACTCCAGAGCTTCTTCATCCATGCCTGATCCGAAATCAGTCACCGAAACGATCGTCCGGCCACCGGCAATTCCTAGACGGACAATCACGCGCGGGTCTTTCTGTCCACGGAACTTGACCGCATTGTCCAGAAGCTCGGCGATGACGCGATTGGCGAGCTCACTGTTCACCATCACTTCCTTGGCGGCTTTTTCAGCACCGAAACTGATGTGAGAGCGTTTCAGATTGCTATCCTCTTTGAGGCGCGTGGCAATCTGTTGCTCGACGACGCCCTGCAGCGAAACGAGTTCATAGCTGCCTTGGGTAAACTGCTGCTCGATCTGGGAATATTCGAGCATGTCGTCGACAAATTTGAGGAGATCCCGGCCAGCGCGGTGTATGCGCGTGGAGTTTTCCTTCATTTCCTCGGTCGAGAAGGTGATGTTCGATTGTTCTTCCATCAGGCTTGAATAGCCGATGATGATGTGGAGCGGTGTGCGCAGCTCGTGGCTCATACCAGAGAGGAAGCGGCTTTTGGCATGATCAGCTTGCTCGGCCTCACGCCGCGCCCGTTCGAGCTCCAGCTGCTTATTATACAAGTCGGTGATATCGGAGTGGACAACCACCTTGTCGCCATTGTCCATCTCGTGGCTGGCACGCTTAACCCGGCGCCCATCCTCCAATGTGTACCCATCCCGCCGCCCTTGCAAAGCAGTCTCAACGTTGGGAAACCAGGAGAGATGGTTCTTGTTGGCGATCTTGATGTCGTGCTCTGATGAGATGAGAGCGAAGGCGTCTGTTGTGGCTTCGATGGCGTTGAACAGGGTTTCCCGGGCTTCGCGGCTTTCTTGCGTGGTCGAAATTAGACGAACAAGGCGCTGATAATTCTTCAAGGATCCGATCAGCAAAGCGACATACAAGACCAGTGTAAGCCCCTCGAAAGCGAGAATGTGATAGAGATCATTCGAGACCAGCCCGTGGCCTGATCCGAATGTTCTCATAACTGCGTTGGCCAAAATGCAGCTCGTCGTTCCGGCCAGAAAACGAAGGCACATTCGCGGCAGCGTGCTGACAATCGATGCCACACCGGCACCCATACCTGCCGTCATCGCGATGGCGAACAGCTCGGCCGTGGCGCTCCCATTTGGGAACAAGAGGACGGATAGTCCATACTGAGCGCCAACCAGAAATGCGCCAGCCTCCGAATATTTAAGCAGTTTTCCGGAAACGCGCTTCGGTTGCTGCCGTCCTCGGAGTTTCCGAAAGGACCAGATCATGAACAAAGCATAGATGAGCAGCGGCCCCGCCCATAACCCGAGCTTGAGTGGGCTGGTGCTTGGGGCAAACACGGCTGCCACGAGTGTTGTGGTCACCACCATGACCCAGCCCATCAAAGCACCGACTTCAACAATCAGCGTTTGCTGTTGACGATACACCGCATTCTCGAAATTATCCCGAGGCGGGCTATGCGGCTTACACAGCTGCACAACTTGGTTGTAGAGGGAGGCCTCAGTGGTCATGAGTAGTTCTTGGCAAAAAGTGCCTAATTTTCTGCGAAGCTTGGAATAGAAATTGCGCGCTGCGGTGTCATACCCTGTTCGATTTTGAGTTGATCTTCGGTTAATCGTTCTACATTTCTATCGAGGCTAGATATGCGACGTCATCGGATTGCGATACTTGGAGCCGGACCAGCCGGCCTGACAGCAGCTTCTTTGCTGAAAGAGAAGTCTAGCGTCGAACCCGTGGTACTTGAGAAATCCGAGCGCGTGGGCGGCAAGTCTTGGACAGTGAAACATGGACCTCTGATCACAGAACTTGGGACATGTTATTCAACACGCGCCCACCGCTATACTGATAAACTCATGAAGCGGTTGGGTTTCCAGCAGACGCGGTTGGGACGGCAGGTTTTCGATGGCGATGATTTTGTCGCCTACCTCAAGTCCGGCGATGGGTCGCCATTGGCACTTCAGGCGCTGAAATTTCTTATGCTTCGGGCAGAATTCATGTGGCGCGCCGAGCGGACCGACCCCGATCAACGGACTCTGGACGAGGCCGCGAAACCAATTGGTGAGTGGCTGAAGGGTCATGATCTACCCAAAATGGAACTCTTCATGCACCGCGCACTGACCGTAATGGGCTACGGTTATGTGGAGACAACGTCGACAATCCAGGCATTACGATGGTGCGATCTCGATCTGGTCCTGACCGGCGTACGCAATCACTTGTATTGGCCGAACGAGGGATGGTCGACCTTCTGGCAAGCGCTTGCGCGAGAGTTCGAAGTCCGCACAGACATCGAAGTCGAACGGATCGATCGTTATCCGGACCGTGTGGACATCGTGACGGATCGCGGTGTTGAGAGTTTCGATGGTCTGATCAACGCCGTCGCCCCGGATACGTTCGCGTCCTTGGTTGAGCCAACAGCATCAGAGAAATGGGTCGCTGACTCCATCACTTGGCAGGGATACTTCTCCACCATTGTCGCCGTCGACAATTGGTTCTCCGAGTGGGAAACGGAAGGATATAGCGAGAGCGCAACCGCCGATGATAAGCTCGGCAGGCTCGTGGCGGTGCGGTGTATCGGAGCCGACCCAGAACTTGGTGGACGCCTCTATTTCACAGGCCAGACCCCCGGAGACTTTTCCGACGAGGAGCTGAAGGAGCTCCTTCGCCACGAAATCACTCGCCGTGGTGGAGAGGTAAAATCAATGATCCACAGCCGCCGTTGGAAGTACTTCCCAATGTATGACCGCGAGGCGATAGCCGGTGGACTGACAGCGACAATGAAGCGAATGCAGGGGGAAGAGCGCACTTGGCACACAGGGGCTGCATTTTGTCATGAGGCAGTTTCCAACATATCCCGCCACAATGAAGCGCTCATTCCGAGCCTCGTTCAGGCGTTAGAGCAGAGCGAGGCCCGGCCAGCGGACCAGGTGAATTTCAGGTGGCAGCATGAATCTGGTTCTTAGACTTATCGCGATCATGATCAGAGCGTTTCGCGCGGACAAATTTGGGATCTGGGCGACGAGCGAACTCGATCTGTCTGTCTGGCCGACCGATGTCGGTGGGGACGGCATTCTCAAGCATGAGCGGCTCCACTCTTATGCGGATCTCGGTACGCTCGATTATTTGGTCCGTTCTGGAATCCTGCGCGCTTTGCGTGCCAATGATTGGTCTCCCATCGTGATATCAAAGGAGTTCCGTGCTCTGACCGATATCCGGAGAGGGGACAGGCTTGTCTTCAAGACTCGCCTGATCGGGTGGCGTGAACATTATAGCTGCCTACATTATGAGATCATGCGCGATGGGGCTCTTGTGGCTGAGGGTCACCTTATTGGCCGGTTTGTCGCAATGCCCGGAAAAACGCATCCCACGGTTCATAGAGTGGCAATCGAAACCGGTTTCCCCGATGCAGCGAGCCCAGCGCTATCACCCAGAATACTCGGAATTATGGATCGGGTCGAAGCGTTCCGCGCCCGCGCAAAAAGAGCGCCATTGCCTTTGGAGGCCGGCGCATGAGAATTGCCATCATTGGGGGCGGCGCAAGCGGTCTGTGTGCTGCATATAAGCTTCAGGATGCCCATGAAGTTCACCTGTTCGAAAAGCGAGACCGATTAGGCGGAAACATCAGCACGCTGAATGGAAATGTATCAGCTTCATCTTCCAGGCCTCCCGTGCGGATCGAGGCCGGCGTGCTCGGCTTTCATCAGGCATCATACCCAACCGTACACCAGTTTTTTGATGAGCTGGGCGTAGAGAGAACGACGAAACGGCCGACATCTGCCCTGTTTCTGGACAACGCTTTTTTGCCGTCTGATCCAAGTAAGCTCGCCACCATGTCAGCACTGCCCCGGCTTCTGACCCAACCCGGACAGCTCAAACACCTCATCGAGATGCGGGGAAGTTATCGCGATACTTTCCGCCGAGTTGTGCGCCGGGAGGGTTTGCCCGACGTGGCACTCGAAGCGCTCACAGGTGACGATTCAGCCCTAAACAGTTTCGTGCGCAGCCTTGCTGCGCTTGCATTCTCGACCTCTGGAAATCAGTCCGGCGCGCTGCCCGCATCCATGGTCGGACCGTATCTGAATGCGACGCGCTACCCGGAGTGGACGGCTCTGAAAGGTGGCGTGTGGTCCTATATCGAAAAACTCCTTGATAAGAAAAAATTTCGGCTGTCCACGGGCGTCCAGAATGTGTCTGTTACCCGCTCGGCAGGGGGAGTTACGGTTCAGGCCGAGGGCGATCGGCTCTCTTTTAATGAGGTGATCATTGCGACGACGCCGGGTCAGGTGCTGAATATCATCAGGGATCCGGATGAAAGGGAGTGTAGGCTCTTCGAAACGTGGTCGGATCACTCTTTCGCAACCAAGGTGCACACGTCGGACGCGGTTTACGGCGGTATGCGGAAACTACCGCGAACGCCGATGGATCTCTTCATCGACAGCAAAAGCGGAGCTTTCGGCTACAATACCTATATGAACGAATTCTACGACATCCATGGCGATACTCCGTACTCGTTCAGTTACAACCTTGATGACCGTATTCCAGACGCGTCAATTCTACATGCGGAAACCCACACCGTTCCCACATACACCGTCGCATCCAGAGCGACAGTCGACGACATTTGGGATATGAACGGCGATAATAATACCTGGTTCTGCGGGGCTTATCTTGGCGACGGCCTACATGAGGGCGCGATCGAATCTGCGCACCGCGTAGCAAAATCGGTTAAGTGTGACGGGAAACAGACTGCGGCAGCGCATGCCGTCAGCGCTGAATAAAAAAGCAACCCCATCTATATGGGTGGGTTCAGCCTCTGGCGAGACATCCAGTCTTTGCAATCATCAGGAAGCGGAGGAGTTGGGCCTGGTAGATACTGCTCCTGAGAGACCGCCGTATCTGGCGCTCGAGCATCTTCCACAGAATACAGGACGAGACCGCGTCCATTCGTTTTCTTGCCTCGTTTGAATGTGTGGGAGACGGCAAGCGCGCCATTCTCACCACCAACTATCTCCGTGTGGAGAGTGTAAGTCTGAAGTAGTCTCAGCATCGCGTAGACATCGAGGTCGGAATAGATCTGCTTCGTTTGCAAATTTTCCCGCTTCAGCGAGTCTTCCAAGCCAATCCGCGCAAACAGAATATGTGCGGAAATCTTCATCACATCGAAATAGCGCGTATTTGTCATATGCATGAAGATGTCCATGTCCGTCGGCCAGACCGTCATTTTCAGCGTCTGCGAAAGGTTGCCGGCACCGTCGCGAACGCGGTTCTTCCAACCCGATTTTCGAAGTGTCATCAGCATTGAAATCTGAATTCCTGATGCGGATCTGTTTCAGGGCACCCTGCTTCTTAGCGATGTTCAGGCGGCGGCTCTGATTCAATCTCTCGTTTGTCGGACGGGTGAACTAGCACGGCGGCTGACAAAGAAAAAGCGGCGTCTCACATTTGCAAGACGCCGCTTAGCTCAGGTTTCTTTTGGGGGGCGCTTGGGCCCCTAAGCTATGTCGAACCGGTCAGCATTCATTACCTTCGTCCAGGCGGCGACAAAGTCTCTCTCGAAACGCCCCTGCGCGTCGGATTGCGCGTAGATTTCGGAGATCGACCGGAGGATCGAATTCGAGCCGAAAACCAGGTCGGCGCGCGTACCGGTGAATTTCACCTCGCCAGTCGAGCGGTCCTTGCCTTCGAACACTTCGTCCGTGTCATCAGTCGCTGACCACTCAATGCCCATATCGAGCAAATTGACAAAGAAGTCGTTGCTCAGCGTGCCCTTGGAGTCCGTTAGGACACCGTGATCGGAATCACCAGCATTTGCGCCAAGACTACGAAGGCCGCCAACAAGAGCTGTCATCTCGGGCGCGCTGAGGCCGAGCAGAGCAGCCCGATCGACCAAAAGCGCTTCCGTTGATCGTGGATCGTTCGTGTTTTTGTAGTTCCGGAAGCCATCGAATGTTGGCTCAAGAACCTCGAAGCTCTCCACATCTGTCAGCTCTTGGGTCGTGTCCGTACGGCCCGGCGTAAATGGCACGCTCACGCGACCACCAGATGCCTGTTCAATAGCCGCTGATCCCGCCAGCACAATCAGATCCGCGAGAGACACCTGCGTCCCGCTTGCATTGAAGTCAGCTTGCACGCCCTCAAGTGCGGTGACCACATCGGCAACACCCGACGCCCGGTTGATGTCCCAATCCTTCTGCGGAGCAAGGCGGATGCGTGCACCGTTTGCACCGCCCCGAAGGTCGGAGTTGCGGAACGTCGAGGCAGAGGCCCACGCCGTGCTGACAAGCTTCGAAACAGATACGCCCGTCGCCAGGATCTTCTCTTTCAACTCGGCAATCTCGGCGTCGTTGACGACCGGGCCTTCATGAGCGGGAACAGGATCCTGCCAGATCAGTTCTTCATCCGGAACTTCTTCACCAATATACCGAACCATTGGTCCCATATCGCGGTGGGTCAGCTTGTACCAGGCCCGTGCATAGGCATCTGCGAACTCGTCCGGATTTTCCAGGAAGTGCTGCGAGATTTTCGCATAGTCCGGGAACATTTTCAGAGCCATGTCCGCAGTGGTCATCATAAGGCGCTGCGTTTTTGACGGGTCATGGGCCATCGGCGCTTCGGGGGCACCTTGCCCTGGCTTTGGTGTCCATTGGACGTGGCCGGAACCGCTCTTGGTTTTCTCCCACTCATAGCCGAGGAGTACTTCGAAATACTCCATGTTCCATGTCGTGGGACTTGGCGTCCATGCGCCCTCGAAACCGGACGTGGTGACATCATCACCTTTGCCGGTGCCGTGGCTGTTCATCCAGCCGAAGCCCATGTTTTCCATGGGTGCGCCTTCTGGTTCGACGCCGACAAGATCTTCAGATCCTGCCCCATGGCCTTTACCGAAAGTATGACCACCTGCCACGAGAGCGACCGTCTCGTAATCGTTCATTGCCATACGGGCAAAGGTAACACGGATATCATGGCCGTGGGCGACGGGATCTGGAACCGCATCGGGACCTTCTGGGTTCACGTAGATCAAGCCCATCATAACCGCGCCGAGCGGCGTATCGAGTTTGTAGGCGTCGGCGTCACCCTCATAAGAGCGCTGACCTGAATAGCGGCTGTTCGGATTGCCGGATGCAGCGAGCCACTCATTCTCCGGGCCCCAGTAGATATCTTCTTCGGGCTCGAACACGTCTTCACGTCCGCCAGAAAATCCGAAGGTTTTGAAACCGCAGACTTCCATGCCGACATTCCCGGCCAGGATCATCAGATCCGCCCAGGAGATTTTGTTTCCGTACTTTTGCTTAATCGGCCAAAGGAGGCGGCGGGCCTTGTCGAGATTGCCATTGTCTGGCCAGCTGTTCAGCGGTGCGAAACGCTGCGTTCCGCTGCGCGCGCCACCGCGGCCATCATATGTTCGGTACGTACCAGCACTGTGCCATGCCATGCGGACGAACAAGCCCACATAATTTCCATAGTCAGCCGGCCACCAGTTCTGGCTGTCGGTCATCAGATCTCTGAGGTCTTGCTTAAGCGCCTTATAATCCAGGCTCTTAAAAGCCTCAGCATAATCGAAGTCGTCCTCAAGCGGCCTGATCTGCGGCGCATTCTGATTCAGAACCTTGAGGTTAAGCTGATCCGGCCACCATTTTTGGTTTGCAACATTGCCGGAGGGTAGCGTCCCGTGAATGACCGGACATTGTCCAGTTGGGCGATCTGATCCGTCCATAAATCTCTCCTTTTTAGTGTGGCACTAGCCAACCACACGCTCGAATTAGAGCTAGAAAAAATATCAATCAAATTGATTTTCAGATCGCAAACTATAGGAATATTCAATACCTATAAAAATCAAGGCGTACCGAGGTATCAGTGTTGCGATTGAGATTAGTTCGCAGATAATTCTTTGGTTTTGTTACGAATTTGTAGCCACGCGAGCAGGTTGATCCCTGCCAGGAGTCCCAAAATTCCGTACATGGCGGCCCCTGGCGATTCGCCCGCAAGTCCGATCGGCGAGAAGCAGACATAGAGGGCGACAACCATCGAAAGAAGTGTGATCGCGACCGGCCGCGCAAACCTCCAGGGCGTGAGATCGACCACTTCCTTTCGCTCAAATGTCCACGGCGTCTCGCGTGGTACAATGCGTCCAGCGACCACCATGATCCCGACTTCGATGAAAAACAGGATCGCGTAGAGATGTAGGAAATGGAGGGTGACCACATCGTCCAATACAAACTTCAGAAGTCCGTATGCGATGATATGAAAGCCGATTACTAGTTTCGCCCCGATCGCCGGCGTATACCGCGTGAACAGCCCGACGAGCACGATGGCGATAATCGGGATATTGTAGAAGCCGGTAAAGATCCGGATGATCTGCCAGAGCCCCTCCGGCGCAAACCACAAGAGCGGTGCAACGAAAAACGAGAAGAGCGCGATCACCACACTCGCAATCATCGCGACCCGGACCGCTTCTTTGTCTCCAACCGCTCCGCCCCGCATCGGTGTGTAGATATCCAGCGTGAACATCGTCGCCGCGCTGTTCAGCAGCGAGTTGAAGGACGAGAACACCGCGCCGAACAGCACGGCCAAAAAGAAACCCATCATCCAGATCGGGAACACATCCCGTATCAGGGCAGGGTAGGCTTCATCGATGCTGGTCAACCCGGGTCCGTATAAATGGAACGCGATCACCCCGGGGATCATCATAAAAAGCGGTACTAGCAATTTAAAGAAGCCGGAGAACAGAACGCCTTTCTGTCCCTCTGCGAGGTTTCGCGCCGCCAAAGTCCGCTGGATCACATATTGGTTCGTGCACCAATAAAAGAGGTTCGCGAAAATCATACCCGTAAACAGCGTTCCGAACGGTGTTGGTGCCGAGCTATCACCGATCGCGTTCAGCTTTTCCGGATGTTCCGTGAGGATCGTCGACAGCCCGCTGAAAAAATCACCTTGCCCGAGCGCGATAAGCCCAAGCACCGGCACCAGCGCACCAACAATTAAAAGCCCTACTCCGTTCAAAGTGTCGGAGACGGCCACCGCCTTGAGCCCGCCAAACACGGCATAGATCGCGCCTATAAAACCAATCGTTAGCACCGTGATCACCAGCGCCTGAAACTGCGTCACCTGAAGAAGCGTCGGCACATCGAACAGTTTGATCACCGCAATAGAGCCCGAATACAGCACCGAGGGGATCGTCACGAGCCCATAGCCGAGCATGAACAGCAGTACAGACATACGCTGCACATCCTCATCGAAACGCCCGCGCAAAAACTCCGGCAGTGTCGTGAACGCACCGGCGAGATATCGCGGCAGGAAGATCATCGCCATTGCGACAGTCGAAACCGCCGCCGTCACCTCCCACGCCATGGAGGAGAGGTTGAAGCCATAGGCCGAGCCGTTCAGCCCAATCAGCTGTTCTGCGGAGAGGTTGGTGAGGAGCAGCGACCCGGCAATGAAGATCCCGCCAAGGTTCCGTCCGGCGAGGAAATAGCCATCTTTCGAATCCGTTTCGCCGCGCGTGTAGTAATAGGCGACCACGGCGACCAGCGCCATGAAGCCTACACAACTCCCAAGTGTAAGTGACAGTTCCGCCCCGGTCATGTTCCCTCAGATTTTGTCTGTTTGGCAAAACACTACCGACCGTCGCCAAAAACGCCAGAGTATAAGTGCTCTATGAAACAATGTCTTTTTTGGTCATCTGCCGCCTAAGGCTCAGAGACCGTTCAGGGGCGATTTTAAGCCTCTGCGCCAACGTCTAGCGGACTCCTGCGTCACCGAACCGGTTTTGGCACGCGGATTGGGCAATCGATGAAATACGCCCATCCACCATGATCCATCCGCTTTGTAACCTCTGTGGATACGCCGCCGCCCACGATATTGCCGTCATGATCCTCAATGGTCCATTCCCCTTGCAGGATCGCGGTGTCTCCATTGATCATCTCTCCGGAGACGGTGGGTTTTAGAATAAGGCGCTTGGCCACAAAATCCCGAAAGATTTCACGTACGCCATCGTGCCCTTCCATCGGTGCGCCATCGGGGTCCATTGCCACGCGGCAATCCGGATGGAACATGGAAAGAACCCCTACCATATCACCATTTTTGACGAATTCGGCGACGCGCTCCGCAATCTGATGTGGACGCTCAGCAATCCTAAGATGGGTCATGTTTTTTGTCTCCATCAGACATTGGAGGGCATTATGAAAAAAGGGCCGGAGATACGTCAGGCGGGGTATTGTCCATGTCAAAAAGAAACTTCCATTCGCCGGCTGAATTGCGACGAAGGGCCACCAGTACTCTACCGGTAAGGTTGTCATCTTCCGCAGGGGTGACACCGGCAGGCGGCTCGAAATAATAGACGCCACATAGCAGAGCCATCGTTCCTTCAAGAAATGCGGTTTCTTCTTTGTAGCGCAGCGTGCCTTTAATGTTGGGAAAGATCTTCTCAAACCATGACTTGATCTGATCCACGCCTTGTAACAAAGGAGCGACCGCGTTCGCATATACGACTTCCGGATCATAGACCGCGATCAGCGCATCGATATCCTTTGCATTTAAGGCAGCCAGCCATGCGTCGAGAGTAGCCCGCGCCTTATCGAGTTCTGTCGTGTTCATAATGCATTTCCTATCGTGGTAGTCTTACGCGTTAGCCTTCATCCAGGCTTCAAACGCTTCATAAGCGGCGGGGTATTTCGCCTGCAGGAAGGCTGGGTCCACAGTTGGGCCATCAAACGTCACCTCACCACTGCCATTGCGCGCCGCCGTGAATGCCGCCCAGATAACCTCAGGTGTTGGACGTCCCAGCGCCCCGAATCCGTTCATCTCTTGCGGATTAATGGCCCAATGCACCAGTACCTTGCCGGTCTGATCCATAATTACAACACCGGGCTGAGCCATGTCATTTGGGTATTCCCCGGGTATGTCCTTTGGCGTGATGGCAATGTTAAAGCGATGCGCCAGAGCATTTTGAACATCGGACACGAGCTTGTAGTCCAAACCCCATTCCTTTTGAGCCTGGTCAACGCCTTCCTGTGATTGAGAGGTGACGCCGTAAAGCTCGCCACCCAATGCATGCAGATCCTTCAGGAAATTGCCATTCAATTCCCGAAGCTGACCTTCGCAAAACGGGCACCATTTGCCGCGATAAAAGATTAGGGCCGTGTAAGGGCGCGAAGCGATGTCTGCATCGAACCATTCATTGATACTCGTAGTCATGTTCTGAACTCCTTTGTGAATGTGATGGCAGCAACATAGGCCCAAGCATTGATGCACAAAAGAACACGTAGTATTCACTCTATGTCGAAAATTTGTACATGAGAGATATGCAAAACTGGGCCGAGATACGCACCGCTTTCCAAGTCGCGGAACTTAAGACCATCAGCGCTGCCGCCGAGGCCCTTGGGTTGCATCGCGCGACAGTGGTGCGTCACATTGAGGCTTTGGAACAAGAACTTGGCACGAAGATTTTTCACCGTCACCGTCGCGGGTATGAGCCAACAGAGGCTGGTCAAGATTTGCTGAATGTCGCGCGGGCGACGCAGGATCAATTCAACCAGTTGGCCGCCCGGACGCGCAATACATCTCGTGACCTAATTGGCGATTTTATCGTGACATCGCATGAACATATCGCCGAGCTTCTGATGCCAGCGCTGGCCCGATTTGCGTTTGAAAACCCGAACGTTCATGTCCAGTACCTCGCAAGTGGCGATGTGCTAAAACTCGAATATGGCGCGGCGCATATCGCGCTGAGAAGCGGGCCGAAGCCGTCAGAACCCGACAATGTTGTGCTGCCGTTCACAGACCTAAGTTTGGGACTTTACGCGCATCCAAAATACCTTGAAGCGCACGGCCAACCTGTCCTTCCACAGGACCTTAGCACGCACAGATTTGTTCGTTGGGATACAGCCAGCAGGAGCATGCCATTTTCCGTCTGGTTTGATGAACATATACCTGAAAGTCAAATTGTCTTCTCGTCGAGAGATCTCAGCGTTGTAGAAAAGGCCGTGTCGAACGCCATGGGTATCGGCCTTGTCGCCGAAGTGCCCTCGTCCGCGCAATATGGGTTACGATCGGTCTTTCCAAGCCCTGCAGACTGGCAAATGCCGCTATGGTTAGTCACGCATGTTGATCTACACCGCTCCCAAAAAATCCAAGCATTTTTGGACACGCTGAAACAGACGGCCAAACTGCCTCAGGGGTAGATTGCTAGGTCGTTGGCTATTCGCCCCAAAACAATCGTTTGTCCGGAGCGAAAAAGGGCTGACTTTGGGCGAATAGTGGTCCCAGTACCAGTGACCGTTTTAGGGTGTTTTAAGTCGCACGCTTATGACCGCTTTGCCGCCGACAGCAGACATTAGAAAAATCTATCCCCACTTCTGGTCATAGTGCGATACTCCCTCCATCTCGTCGCATCGGGGCCGGCCTAGGAACGACCTTTGCCGCGGCGGGTGCCAGATGGGCTGCCCAGCGATCAGGGTCGCCGTCCGTGTCTCGGCGCATGAGGTCATGCCCGACCAGTGCGCCACCGAGTGAGGACCCCGCAAAGGTCCTTCCCCTGACATTCCTATACGGAAGAGTGGGGTACGGATGACACCCCGCGGCAGGCCGATCTTCCGGAAGCAACGTGTCCGGAGGATCTAAGGCAGATCTGAATTGCGGTGCCAGGTCCAGAGGGCCGGTGACGGCAAGGGAGAAGCAATCCGCCACGTCAGGCGCGCGCGTTAGCATGATAACGGCTCATGCTGAGGTAATATCTCCACGGCCGCGACAGATCAGCCGAAACCCTTCTGGCGTGCGGAGACGGCGGGACCCGCCGAACACCGTATTTTTCAAGTCAACGGGGCGGCTCGCCGTCTCCGCACGGGCTCCGGCAGGAGCACTAAGAAATGACCCGGAAGACATTACTCTGTCCGGCGCCTCCGCGTGCGCTAGGATATCGATTGCGGGTCTTCCGAAAGACAAGCTTCCAACAGCACGTAAGGAACAGGCATCAAGATCTGCTTCTTTGGTGATATGCAATGCAGAGTGCATTATCCAGCGCCACGGGACTTATTCCAATTAGGAGGCAATCGATGAGCGCAATCCCTCGCCCCGATCTATCTAAGCGACCGTTCGCGATGACGTGCGAGCAAGCAGTCGATGCACCGCCGAGTGATGTGTTCGCCGCTTGGACGGATCGGTTCGACATATGGTTTGCTCAATCTGGGACGCTATCGCTGAAGCCTGAACCTGGAGCGCCCTTTTTCTTCTACAACCGCGATGACTGGGGACGACATCCCCACTATGGCCGCATCCTTGAGATTGCGCAGGACAAGCTTGTCGAAATGACGTGGGTAACTGGCAACGGCGATGCTGTCGGCACGGAGGGCGCGGAAACCATCTTGCGTGTCGAGCTGATGCCTTCAGGCAACGGTACGCTCGTTCGTCTAAGCCATTCGGGCTTTATATCTGAGGCGTCGCGAGATGCGCACGCTGAAAACTGGCCGCTCGCCTTGGATATACTAAACACCGCGCTAAGCAGCCCCTCATAGTCTAATGAGTTTTTCGTGGAGCCCATGCGAGTTTTGGTGATGGGCAATGCTCGCCAGTTCTTCAAGCCACTTCACGGCCGAGCGCCGCGGTGTAGATCTCAAACCAGGTTTGACGGTCCATCGGCACATCGAGCGCTTTCGAGAACGCCGCAATCCGCTCCAATTTGTTTGTGCCCATAACCGGCAATATGCGCGCCGGGTGCGCGAGCAGCCAAGCGACAGCCACCGCGGTGACGTCTGCCCCCGAAAGATTTCCGACTTCGGAGAGCTTGTCGGTCACCGCACTGTTGGAACCATCGAATAGCGCGCCACCTGCCAGAGGCGACCATGCCATCGGTGGAATGTCGTGCTCCTGCAGAAAGGCGAGGTCGCCATTCGTGAAAGCGTCATGGGCCAGCACACTCATCTCGATCTGATTGGTGACAAGATCATTATCCATGGCCGACTGAAGCAGGCTGAAATCATAGGGCCGGAAATTGGAAACACCGACCGTGCGCACTTTTCCGGACGCGATCACCTCATCCAGAGCGCCTCCTGTCTCGCGATGATCCATAAATGGGTCGGGCCGGTGAATGAGCAGAAGATCGATTTGATCAATGCCCATCAGCAGCAGCGAATGATCGACCGATGCCAGAATATGATCCCGGCTCGTGTCGTAATACTTCACCGGCGCATCGGCGTAGCGTCCAACCGGTGCAACGATATCGCACTTGGTCACGATCTCGAGTTTGTCTCGAAGACCAGAGGCTTGCTTGAAGCAGGCTCCTAAAATCTCCTCGGCTTCGTAGCCGCCATAGATATCCGCCTGATCGATCGTGGTGATATCCTGTTCCAGACAGGCTTCGATTTTCGCCTGAACATGTGCGGGAGATGTGTCGGCATCATCGCCCAATCGCCACATACCGTAGACGATGCGGGAGACGCTTAGATCATCAGCAAGTTTGATACGCTCCATCAGGTGCGAACTCCTGTTCCAAGGGGGGTGGGAGGTGTGCTGTCGGGCACCCGCCCATAAGCGTGGGGCAGCGAGCAGGTTTTTAATTCCGGGAGGACACGGGCTCCAAATGATTTGCACTCATCAATGTGCGGATAACCGGAGAATATAAAAGCACGAATACCCATCTTCTTATACTCTTCGATCTCGCTCAGCACTTGATCGGCCGAGCCGACGAGTGCTGCCCCACAGCCCGACCGCGCGCGGCCGATGCCGGTCCACAGATGTGGTTCCACATAGCCGAACTTGTCGGCAAGTTCGCGGGCGCGCGCCTGATGCGAAACGCCAAGGCTTGTTGAGTCATGCGCCCTGTCGCGAATGAGTTGGCCATATTCGTCGTCCAGCTTTGAGACGAGATGATCGGCATATTCTCTCGCCTCGGCTTCTGTGTCTCGCACGATCACATGCACCCGCAAGCCGTAGTCAATGACGCGGTCATATTTTTCCGCGACGGCGTGAACCGCTTTCATTCGCTCCGCCAGTTGATCCTTGGTTTCAGGCCACATCAAATAGACATCGCAATGCTCACCACACAGCTCCAGCGCAGAAGGGGAGTAGCCACCAAAATATAGAAGCGGTCCGCCGGTCTGATACGGTATTGCCGGAGCAGTGGTCAGTCCTTCGAAAGTGTAGACATCGCCTTTGAAATTGATCTCGTCCTGCGTCCAGGCCTGTTTCAAGATCTGCACGACTTCCCGGGACCGCTGGTAACGATATGCGCTTTCGGCCACTTCGCCGGGAAAGTCCGAACTGATGATGTTCACCGTCAGCCGCCCTTCCAGCATGTGATCGAGCGTAGCGATGGTCCGGGCGAGCATAATGGGTTGCATTTCCCCGCACCGGACAGCGGCAAGCATATTGATATCACTCGTCAGTGGTGCGCACCCGGCCACGAAACTGAGCGTGTCCTGACCCACCTGATAGGAGGAGGGGCAAAGGATGTTTCGAAAGCCCTGTTTCTCCGCCTCCAGCAAGATGTCCCGGCAGTGCGCCCAGCTAGACCGCAACTCGCCATTCGGAACACCGAGAAACTCGTAATCGTCGGAGCACAGCGCTGAAAACCAGGAGACTTCAACAGCGTCTAGCGCCTCCGATTTCACCGGAACGATGGACATGGACGCAGCTCCTCCTGCCAATTGGTGTCGCGATACACCTTGCCTAGCACTGGCGCTTGCTTGTATCAATACTACATCAATTATTCCGAGGACACACAGCTCACGTGACTGTTTCGACCCAATCTTTGCCCAAGGCTGTCCAGGTCAGTGAGATGCTGATCAGGGAAATAGCGGCCGGACGATTGGTAGATGGGGCCCGCCTACCGACCGAGCGGCAGATGGCTCGCGATCTTGGCATTGCGGTGGGAACCCTTCGCCGCGCGCTTGCAATTTTGGAAGAGAAGGGACTGCTCACTCGCGTGCAAGGCTCAGGCAACTATGTGCGATCAAGGAGGGATATCCAGAGCGTCTACAGCTTCTTTCGGCTGGAGAAAGTTGAAGGCGGTGGTCTGCCGTCTGCGGAGGTTCTTGAGGTTCTGAGGCTACGCAAAACAAAGGAGATGCCCGACATCGGCAAGAGCGAATGGGCGCACCGTATACGGCGCTTGAGGTTCCTTGGCGGTGATCCTGTAGCGTTTGAAGAGATTTGGCTCGATTTCCGTTTCTGTGACCGACTGAATGCCAACGATCTAAACGAGTCCCTATATCTCCACTACAAAGACAAATTGGGATTAATCATCAGCCACGTTACGGACCGTATAGGCGTTTCGACCTTGCCGGACTGGCCCAATGTCTCACTAAATATGCAAACTGGCTCTCCATGCGGATATGTTGAGCGTATCGGAAAAGACCAAGATGGCATGGATGCTGAATATTCCAGAACATGGTTTGATCAAACCACCGCGCGCTATACTGTGCGGCGATAAAATATATCAGAGGACACGTCCCCGGGATGTCTAAAATTTATGGTCTGGTCGGCTGCGGCATGATGGGTGCCGAGCACATCAAGAATGTTGCGCTGATTGATGGCGCATCCATAGGCTGCGTATTTGATCCGGTTGCCGAGCAGGCTCACTTCGGAGCATCGCTCGCGGGCGATGCGCGCATTGCGAAATCACTTGATGACTTGATCACCCAGCCCGATCTGGACGCGATCGTCATTGCTAGCCCCAACAATTTGCATATGGAGCAGATGGAGCGCATCGCCAGGCAAAGAAACATTCCCGTCCTGTGTGAGAAACCACTCTTTACCGAGCAGGCCGACATTAATCGCATCCGGCAGCTGGAGGCGCACTATGCGGCTCCGATTTGGGTCGCGATGGAGTATCGCTACATGCCGCCGGTCGCTGCCTTCCTCGACCGGGTAGATGCCGCGACAGGAGGTATCAAAATGCTGACCATGCAGGAGCACCGCTTCCCGTTTCTAGACAAGATCGGCCACTGGAATCGATTCAACCGGAACACCGGCGGCACGTTCGTTGAGAAGTGCTGCCACTTCTTCGACCTGATGCGGCTTATTCTGAAGTCTGAGCCAGTCTCGGTTACGGCCACAGCCGGTCAAATGGCCAATCATCTGGACGAAGACTACGGCGGCGAACCTCCGGACATATGGGACGGCGGCTATGTTATTTTTGATTTTGAAAATGGCGCGCGGGCCTTGCTGGAGCTTTCTATGTTCGCAGATGGGTCGACATGGAATGAGAAGATCCACGCCATTGGCCCAACGGGGATGATCGAATGCCGGGTGCCGGGGCCGCAGCGCTTTTGGCCAGAAGATATCGGGCCGTCGCCCCACCCGCAGCTTGAGATGAGCCCGCGCAATCCGAAGCGACCAGAGATTCTGGAGGTTGAGCTTGATGACGCCCTCACCGATGCCGGTGACCACCATGGCTCGACATTCTTCCAGCATCAGAAGTTCCTGGAAATGATCCAAACCGGCGGGCGGCCTGAAGTAACTCTGGATGATGGCTTGCGCGCGGTCGTCATGGGATTGAACGCTCAAACCGCGGCCACTGAGAAGCGCTTTGTCGACTTTGATCCGGATAAAGTGCCAGCCTGACTCCCAGGAACCGAATAGTCCAGTCTGGAGCGGGTACACGGAATCGAACCGAGATCGATAGCTTGGAAGGCTACTGCATTACCATTATGCTATACCCGCAGGCTTTAACGCCGGGAGGCAGGTGATACGCCGTCGCCGTCAGCGAAGCAAGCCGCAAATCTGATATTGATAATCTGTTCATGCAAGGCGTTCAGCCGACGCCCCACCTCGATTTTTTTACCTATCTGAGGTATCGCGCCTCAAACACGTAATCGGAGTGCTCATGAACGGTATCAAACTACACAGAGGCGACCTGCCCGCTGACATTGATCTCGGTGCAATCGTAGCCGTGGACACCGAGGCCATGGGTCTTGATCTTCAGCGTGATGGTCTTTGCGTCGTTCAGCTCTCGGCGGGAGACGGCAAAGCGCATGTGGTTCAACTCGATCGTTCAACCTATGACTGCCCCAATCTTAAAGCGCTGCTCACAGACCCAGCCATTCTCAAGATCTTTCACTTTGCCCGCTTCGATGTTGCGATGATGAAGCACTGGTTGGGTATCGATTGCGCGCCGCTATGGTGCACGAAAATCGCCTCCAAGCTTGTCAGAACCTACACCGATCGCCACGGCCTCAAAGACGTAGCGCGTGAAGTTGCGAGCGTCGATCTCTCGAAAGCGCAACAAAGCTCCGATTGGGGCGCTGCCGAACTAACCGATGCACAGCTGCAATATGCTGCCTCAGATGTGCTCCATCTCCATGCTATCCGAGACGGCTTATTGGCGATGCTTAAGCGGGAAGGCCGCGTGGATTTGGCAGATTCATGCTTCGCTTTCCTACCCGTCAGGGCCCAGCTGGACCTCGCAGGTTGGAATGACACGGACATTTTTTCCCATTCCTGATGGGAATAGACGTTTCTGCGGCGTTTTGGACTGGTATCCCAAAAGGGGGCACCCTAATGTCGTATTCAAGCCAGAGTATTGTATTGGAAGGGTCTGATGGCCGCTGACACAACCCACGCAATGGACCACTGGGCACCGCGCCGCCAGTTGACACTGGAACAGGCTCGCCAGCGGACGCGTATGGTGAAGTACGTTCGTTGGGGTCTTGTTGGCGCAGCGACCATAACGTTCGGCACGCTGGTGGGCTTCGTTGCCGGCAATGCTTTTGTACGGGCGAATGCGAGCGGCGGTGCGGTCCAATCCGATGAAATGGTGGTCATGTTGAACCCGCGCTTCACAGGGCGGGACTCGAATGGCGAGATTTACACGATCACAGCTGATAGCGCCGAGCGCCGCCGGACCAATGCCAATCTCGTAGATCTCATCAATCCAAAGCTCGTCGACGCTCAGAAAAGCGAAGTGCTTGCCCCCAGGGGCTTGTTCGACCGGCAGAGCGAGACGCTTGAATTATTCGAGGATGTCCTCGTTAAGGACAGTGAAGGCTACGTGTTCAATTCGTCCCATGCCCGCGTGCTGATAAGCTCGGGTCTTGTGGAAGGGATGCAACCTTTGGTCGGAACAGGACCAATTGGTGACGTGGCATCAGATTCATATGAGTTAAACAGTGAAGATGACAGTGTGATCTTCAAAGGTCGGGTGGTAACGACAATATATCCCGATGATAGTGAGAGTTAGGGAAAGACAAATGGGACGATTTTCGATCGCGATCCTACTTCTTGCCGGCAGCATGGCTGCAGCGGCTTCGGCGCAGATCAGTCCCGAAGGCGGCCCGATCCAGGTAAATGCCGATCGTCTTGATGTCTTTGAAAAGGAGAACCGCGCAGTCTATCTTGGCAATGTCGATGTTCTTCAGTCTACGGCGCGTTTGCGCTCAGACAGGCTGACGATCAATTTCAAGGGCGGCGATAGCGAAAGCGAAGAGTCCGGCGGTCTTGGAGGAGGTTTCACATCCCCCGATACGATGATCGCCGAAGGGGACGTTTTCTACGTTACGCCAGATTTGCGGGCCCGGGGTGACAAGGGCGTGTATACGGCTGATACAGATACCGTTGTTTTTACAGGCAATGTCATTGTGTCGCGCGGAGAAGACATCGCTCAGGGCGAATGCTTGACGCTGAGAATATCGGCGGGTCAATCGACGCTGGGATGCGCAATTGATGGTAGTGGGGAACGCGTACGTACACTTATCACACCAGCGCAAGAGGCGCCGGACGAAAGCAATACCGAATAAATTCCCGAGGCTTCTGACACCGAATGTTAAATACATTCAAGTATCTGCTAGCGAGGGCCGGGATGAGGCTGGAGTAAGGAGACAAAGAAGAGATGACGGACCAGAAAGATGGCCTCGTGGTCTCTGGTATCGCTAAGTCGTTTGGAAAACGGCAAGTGGTGCTGGACGTGTCTCTTTCGCTTCAGCGCGGTGAAGTCGTGGGTCTTCTTGGCCCCAATGGTGCTGGTAAGACCACCTGTTTCTACATGATCATGGGGCTCATCGGTGCTGACAACGGCACCATCTCTATTGACGGTGAGAATGTTACGTCTCTGCCCATGTATCAGCGTGCGCGTCTCGGGCTTGGATACCTCCCTCAGGAAGCATCTATTTTTCGCGGTATGACCGTTGAGGAAAATATCGCCGCCGTCGTAGAACTCGTTGAGAAAGACCGGTCCAAACGCAAGGCACAAGTTGATGCTCTGCTCGGCGAGCTGAGCATAGAACGTCTTAGAACAGCCCCCGCGACCGCTCTCTCCGGAGGTGAGCGCCGTCGTGTCGAGATTGCACGCGCGCTTGCATCGCGTCCGAGCTTTATGCTGCTCGATGAGCCATTCACCGGGATTGACCCGCTTGCGATCTCCGACATTTCTGATCTCGTCAGGTACCTCAAAGAGCGCGGCCTTGGTGTTTTGATCACCGATCACCAGGTGCGCGAAACGCTTCAGATTGTTGATCGTGCATTCGTGATGTACGACGGTAAGGTTCTCTTCGACGGCGCGCCGGAAGACGTATTGAAGAACGAAGACGTGCGGCGGGTGTATCTCGGCGAACGTTTCGCGGCGTAACGGCTATGGCTATGCGGCAGTCCCTCGATATGCGCCAGGGCCAGTCCCTGGTCATGACCCCACAGCTGCAACAGGCTATTAAACTGCTGCAACTCTCCAATCAGGAACTCCAGGAATTCGTGGAAGCGGAAATCGAGCGTAACCCGTTACTCGAGCGTGCCGACGGCTCGAACGCGCCAGAGGAAGGGGCCTCTGACCGCAGAGCCGATGACGGGAAAGACCTCGGCGGGCGAGAAGAGCTTGGATCGACCGGTTCAAGAGAGATCGGTGCTGCTAGTGAAGCCCTTGATGCGCCTACCGAGGATGTTTCCAATGGTGACAGCGGTTCTGACGCTTCGGGCACCGCCAGCCGGTCAGGACCGTCGGCCGAGACTGACTGGTCACGAACGGGCAACGGCAAGTCATTTGGCGAAGATTTGGACCTCGAGAGTCGACTGACCTCGGAAAAATCACTCCGCGAACATCTCAGTGAGCAACTGACCCTGGCCGGACTTGAGCCTGCCGACGCAATGATCGCCGCGCGCCTGATCGATGAGACGGACGACAGCGGCTATTGTCGGGCCGATCTGGACGAAGTTGCCACGTCGCTTGGTGCATCCATAGAGCAAGTCGAACGTGCTTTGGTTGTGTGTCAGGGATTTGAGCCAACAGGTGTGATGGCACGATCCATTCCTGAGTGCATGGCGCTACAGCTTGCTGAACGAAATCGCTTGGACCCAGCGATGCAAGCGCTTCTCGACAATCTGGAGCTTGCGGCCAAGCAGGACATTGCAGCGCTTGCAAACGTATGCGGTGTCGACAAGTCAGACGTCGCCGAGATGCTCATCGAGCTTCGTGCGCTGACCCCGCGGCCCGGATCGGCATTCGCCAGCGATACTGTCATTGCCGTCGCGCCGGACGTATTTGTTCGCGAGATGCCCGATGGTCTTTTTTCCGTGGAACTCAACAGTGAGACCTTGCCACGAGTTCTAATGGATAAAGCCTACTATGCGGAGGTTTCTGCTCTCCCGATGCGCGATAAGGAGAAGGAATTCATCTCCGAATGCGCGGCGAATGCGAGCTGGCTCATTAAGTCGTTGGACCAGCGTGCCCGCACAATTCTCCGCGTCTCCAGCGAGATCGTTCGCCAGCAGGACGCATTCTTCGTTCATGGTGTCGCCCACCTGCGTCCCCTGAATCTGAAGCAGGTCGCAGACGCAATTGAAATGCATGAGAGCACGGTCAGCCGTGTGACATCCAACAAATACATGGCAACGCCCCGTGGGCTATTCGAGCTGAAATACTTCTTCTCTGCAGCGATTCCAGCGACGGGTGGGGGTGAAGCACATTCAGCCGAGGCGGTACGCCACCGGATCAAGACCTTGATCGACGCCGAAGAGGTGACGAACGTTCTGTCTGACGATCAGATTGTAGATATGCTGCGCGAATTCGGCGTTGATATTGCCCGGCGGACCGTGGCCAAGTACCGCGAAAGTCTCGGTATACCGTCCAGCGTGCAGCGCCGCCGGGTTCTCAAACAAACGGCCTAAGCACAAAACTGACGCTATTTGTCACTGATCGAGGTGCCCGGTCTCGGGTATGCGCCGGGCTTCTCAACGAAATTCCCGTAGGGTCTCGTCATATCGATCGCCATGGTCCATAAAGGAGGTCGGATTGGAGTGAACGACCTTTGCACATTCAAATCGCTGGAAAACACATCGACCTTGGCGATTCTTTGAGATCGAGAATTGAAGCCGGTCTTGAAGCCGCCGTAACCAAATATTTCGACCGACCATCCGAGGGTCACGTGACGGTCTCTAAAGACGGATATCAGACCCGTGTCGACTGTTCGGTCCACCTTCCATCCGGGATTATTCTGCAGGCGCAAGGCAGCGCTGCAGAGCCTTATGCTGCCTTGGAAGATGCTTTGGAAAAAATGGAGAAGCGCGTTCGGCGCTATAAGCGGCGGTTAAAAGACCATCACCGCCCAGGACGCGCGCCCATGCCAAGCGAAGATGTGTCTGCGTTCGTAATTCAAAGTCTCGATGAAGAAACTGACGATATTGAAGAGGCTCCGGCCGAAAACGGTACCGATACCCAACCGCTTATCATTGCGGAAATGGCTGAAAAACTCCGCACAATGTCAGTATCAGAAGCTGTTATGCAATTAGAGTTAGGCGAGGCACCGGTCGTCTTTTTTCGCCATGCAACCCTCGACCGCTTGAATCTCGTTTACCGCCGCCCAGATGGCAATATAGGTTGGGTCGATCCAACCTCCTCTGTCGCTTCATCTTCCTAATCTGGGGTCACATCGTTATGTCGGACCTGTCCAACCTGTTGGATAAACACTCTATTGTCGATCGACTGGATGCCGAGCGCCGGATAGACGTGCTGACGGCTCTGGCGGAGCGCCTCTCGGTCAGATCGGGACTCCGTCAACAAGATATTGCTTCGGCTCTGGAAACCCGTGCTCAGGACTACCCGGTGGGCGTTGGCGACGGTGTCGCCATACCCCATGCGCGCCTAAGCGGCGTGAAAAGGCCAACGGGCGCGTTCGGTCGCCTGGCGTCACCTATTGATTTTGATGCCCATGATGAACGGCCATGCGATCTTATCTTTGTACTGCTAACGCCAGCTGACAATGACAGTGCGCATCTGAAGGCTCTCGCTCAGATTGCAAGAGCCTTCCGCGATGCCGATTTGCGGGCTGCATTGAGACGACACGGCCAAAACATCGCACAGGTCCTGATTGGCCCACCGCAAGGCGCAGCCGCTTAATTGACGTGTATGGCGTGGCTAGTGGACGCTGCGTGGTTTGAGATCATAAGCCCTGGCAGCGGCGAAAGCGGCGTCGCGACCTTCGACAATTGCCAGTCTGTCGCCGTCCGCATTGTGAACGCTAAAGAGGTCGTCCATCGAACCCAGTTCTTTCCGTGCATCATCGGGAACCAGCTCTACCGCCTCACCTTCAGAAAGACGGCGAATGTAGACCATCTTTTCGCTATCCGCACCAAAGTCGTCTGTGATCTGAAAATCGGTTTTCATGGCTCGCTCCTTCCTATGAAGACAGGACATGCCGGACGGGCGTTTGGATTCCGATCAGGCAATCCATAAACTTGTATCCGACAATTTAGAATCTGGGTGTGATTGGCCACGGCTTCAAGGGCGGCCATTTCAAATATGATTTATGAAATGTGCGCGAGTCTCGCCTAGTGCGGCACTTTTCTCCAAATTCTGGGAAATTCCGGGTAAATACTCTAAAAAATTATCTAAGGTAGGAACAATATTCCCTATCTGCTTAAACTGCTGATCCGCAGAATGCGATACTTGTTGCCTGAATTTCTATCGCGACTCAGCACCGGTGCACGCAAGTGAAGCGCCGATAATAGTCCGACGAAAAAGCAATATCCGAAGAAATGATGGTGGAGGGGACAGGATTCGAACCTGTGTACGCTATGCGGGCAGATTTACAGTCTGCTGCCTTTAACCACTCGGCCACCCCTCCAGGTCGCCTGGGCAATGTCATCAAAAAATTGACGCTACCCTGTCTCCTTGCTTACAGCCAGTTGGGAAACAGACGAAGCAATCAGAACGGGCCTTATAGTGAGCAAGCCAAACCCGCGCAAGCGCTCTGTCAGGCGTCAGTCGCAGCTGAAGCAGGGCAGCTCGGCTAACGGCCCTATTTGGCTGTGGGGCAGCCATGCGGTTCTTGCTGCCATCAACAATCCGAACCGATCGATTCACCGTCTGGTCGCGACGTCGAATGCAGCTAATCGATTGAGTATTGATCAAGCTGAAACGCTGTCGGCGAAGGAGATTGATCAGCTTTTGCCCGCAGGTGCTGTCCATCAGGGAGCGGCAGCGCTCGTGGATCCCCTGGCAACGATTGATCTGGACCAACTTATAGAAAATGGGCTTCGCCGCATCGCTGTTCTGGATCAAGTTGCGGATCCCCACAATCTCGGTGCCATATTCCGATCAGCGGCTGCTTTCGGTTTCAGTGGTGTGGTTTTGCAGACCCGACATGCTCCAGAGATTACGGGCGTCGCAGCTAAGGCTGCTGCTGGTGGAATAGAGATCGTTTCCGAGTGCCGAGTGGTGAATATTGCACGATCTTTGGATGCCCTGACCGAAGCCGGCTTCACGGTGATTGGACTGACAGGAGACGGCGTGTCCAGCTTTGCCAGTCTGATAGACTCCAGCGATAGGATTGCCGTGGTTCTAGGTGCAGAGGGCGCAGGTCTCCGCCCAGCGGTTGCCAAGGCGTGCTCCTGTCTCGCGCGCATTCCCATGTCGCAAGCCATGGAAAGCCTGAATGTTTCCAATGCCGCAGCCATTGCATTCAACCTGGCCGCTGCAGACGACTATTCCTGACAAGGTGATGTCTGGTACAGTCAAAACAATACAGGGGAGGAGGGACACGGACCCATGTTTCGCTTTCTATCTCTATTGCTGATTCTCGCCGGTTTGGTGGTCGCGGCGTTTGGTGGCTATCAGCTATATTCCGCAGACAACACGGATGCGGCTGTCCCAGCAGCGCCGGTCGCGCCTACGTCTCCACTTCCCGGATCGGAGCAAGCCGTGATTGCTGAAGAGGCAGCACCGCAGACATCGGCCAACAGAAGTCTCTCGGCAACAAATGAGCCCATCCTCGAAGCCGTGGAAGACATAGTTGAATCCCCGGGAATTCGGGCGTCAGAACCGAATCTGAACTTTTCAACCAGTAGCATGCGCGACGAGGACCTAAGCAGGAAGCTGCGTCGGATCGATGTTGCCTACGAGGTGCCCGAAGAAGCAACATTTGGTCGACCCTTCGCAGTGACGTTCTCTCTGGATGGAACGGGATCGGGGGACGCAACGACATCGCTGCCCAATGAAGAACGCATAATCGAAAATACCGCCGAGATCAGCGACCGTGCCCGCGCATCGCTTCTAGGGTCAGCGTTTGATATTGAGTCCCAGTCTCCTGACACGCAAATTGTCTCGGCTGATCTTCAGAATGTATGGAGGTGGCGTGTAACGCCCCGTGAAGCCGGTGAGCATCCATTGTTCATCGAGTTATACGCCGTCCAGAATGGAGAGGCGCTTCCGGTGCGTACACTCAATGATGTCGTGACGGTGGAGGTCTCTCGGATCAATCAGGTGATCGCATTTGCCAACGAGGCAAATCCTATTGTCGTCGTGCTGGGAGGCATCGGGTCAATGTTGGCGGGCATTCTCGGCATCGCCCGCTTCTTCAGGTCCGGATAGCTTAAGACCCGAGCGCCTCGAGTGCTGCGTCCACTAACAGGTAGGCTGATAGGCGAGGCGATGCTGGCCTGCGCGAGCCACTTGTCTTGTCGAGCGCTAGCAAGGCTTCGGGCTCTTCCGCCATGACAAAGTGCTGAGCCAGCCGCATCAGGTCTGTATCTTTCTTCAAGCGCACAGCGACGCGGTCGACTTCCGCACCAGCCGCTTGCCTAATAGCTGACCGTCTGGCCTTTTCATCCCTCCGGGCGGCGGCTGCGATACGCTTCTTGTCGCGGGGTTTGAAGGCTTTGGGTAATGGAATACCAGAGGACTCAAGGCGGCTAATCAATTGGTCAGCTGTCTCTTCCCGCGCGAGGGGGGCGGATGAGCCATTGGTGGAAGCCTCGCTGGCTTCTCCCTCCTCAAGATCCGCAATGATCTCTCGCCATTCAGTCCGATCTTGCCCGTTGGCGGACAGCTCTCCGATGTTTGGCGCAGGCTCAGGATCGTCGGGCGTCGCCACATTGATTTTCGGAGCCGGAGCGTCATCAGAATCAAACAGGTCGTCATCCCCCGCCGTCGGCGCACTGGGGGGCGGAAGTGAATTCGCTGTCGGAGCTCTCAAAGGACCTTCAGGTTGAGATCGATCACGATCGATATTGTTTTCAGATGCTCTACCGCGCAGCACTGCACTGCCGTTTGATGCTTTGCCGTTCAAGGCAATGGGCTGCTGGTCCGCTCCGTTTGTTTTTGACTGCCTGTCGTCTGAGTCCGATGGCTTGTCTGCGGCTGGCATCGCAGCCCTGAGCACGTCACCCGTCTTGCTCGCTGCTGAACTTGCATCCAAGCTGGCTTGCCTAAGCTCAACAAGCGTCCGCGCCGCATCTTCCTGAACTTTCTGCGTTGTCTGAACAATCTCCGCATTGGCGTCCCGCGCGCTGTCGAGCGCTGCTGACACAGCATCTCGAAGCGCATTGCCCGCCCCCGATGCAGCGTCAACCGCCATTGAGCTTGCCTGTTCCGCCATTTTGATAGTTTTTTCCGACTCGCCGAGTTTCGCCTCGATCCGTGCCAGCGATTGGTTCAGCGTGTCGGTCCGGCTGGAGGCATCCTTCGCGACAGCTTCGAGATCACTCAAGCGAACGGCGAGCGTGCTACCCGCATTCTTCAATTTGTGGAGTTGCTTTTCCAGAGCGAGATCGGCTTCGGCAACATCCTCACCGGCCTGCTTGGCGGCAGCCGCAATAGACGCCGCCTGACGTGGGATCGCGTCGGTCATGCCTCGGGTTTGCAGATCGATGTTCTTGGCGATGCTCTCAATCGCATGCCGCTCTTCTTTCAGCCTTTGCGTGAGTTCGCGGCTATTGTCCGCCATGGCATAAGAGACTGACTCTACCCGAAGTCGCTCGTTTTCAAGTTTGTCACTCGCCGCCTTAAGTGCGGTCAGGGTATCCGTTGCAGTGCGGTTGACGCTCTCCGCATAGGTCCGGGTCGCTTCTGCAAGTCTGGTGATATCCCGCTCGGCCGTTTTGGCCGGAGCGAGCAGCGTCTCGGCGGCTTTCAGAACCAGCGTATTGGCGTCGGTTGCCTGTTTGCTTTGCCGCGCCATCAGGCCAGCGAGCGTCATCATCATGCCGGGCAGGAATATCAGAGCAGCAACCGCAGAGAGCACACCCATGGATTGCTGGGTAAGTTGCTCCATCCCGAATAGTCCGATCAGTATTCCGGACGCAGCACCCCACCATAACAGCGCGCAACCGAAGCCAGCCCACGCCATCCATTTGCCAGTAGTGGTGAGAGAAGCGAACTCCTCACGCAGATCTTGCGCAGCTTTGTCCTTATGATCGTCGCGAGTGGTCATGCTGTTCTCATATCACAGCGGCCCCAATGCTTGGCACACGCTTTCAGCAGCCCGCGCTGTAAAGCGGTGATCCTATCGCGTGAAGATCCGCTCGCTTGGAGACTGGTCGGCTGGGGTGTCTCTCCCACCATCGGAAGGAAGCGCATCCATACCAATCCAGGCCAAGACAATGGCGATGACGAAATTTCTAAAAGCAATGACAAAACCTAGCATTGGTCCCAGTCCCATTGTCCGTAATGCGCTCTAAACTAATGCAGAATTCAGTCGATCGCAATTGTTACGAGAACAATATCAACCGCATAGGGGTTGATTATTGGTAAGAATTACTGGGAAATCCCGTCTTTATGGCATCTGAACCTTCACAGCCGCCCCCCATACTTGATGCAGATCACTTGTCGAATATGACCGGTGCTGACGTGTCTCTTGCAATGGAAGTAATCGACATATTCAGGCAGCAGACCGATATTTGGTCCCGAATGCTCGATCCATCCTCGCCGCAACAACAGTGGGCGGACGGAGCCCATTCTCTCAAAGGGTCCGCATTGTCGATGGGCGCGATGCGCTTGGCTGAGGCTTGCAAGACGGCGGAAACGCTCGGGCGCGAGGAAAGGGTGGTTACGCCCGTAGAAGCCGGCGTCGCCCTGTCAGCTGTGAAAGACGAGATTGGCCCGGCGCTCGAAGCCGCTGCCCGCCTGGTCTATGAACTCTCGTCGTCTGGACGGTTCCCAGCGTCATAAGAGCGAAATTCGTAGGCGATGCAGCGGTCAATGAGCGTTCGCCAGACCGGCTCGGCAATTGCGGGTGAGAGACCAGCAGCCTCAGCGCTTGCGACTACTTTTGCCACGACATCTTCAATCCGATCGCGATCATGTACCGCCGCACGATGCCCCTTGATACGCGCCGCTGCATCCATGAACGACTGACGCTCTACCAGTAGCGTAACCAGTTCGCGGTCCAGCCGATCGATTTCGCGGCGAACGTCCGCCATGGTTTCGGCGGTCTCGCTGGTATGTCGGGGCGGGGAAAGATCGTCTGCCATGAGGCTTACTTAGGCGCAATCGACCAGGAAGGGAACGGGAGACAGTGTCACAAGCGCTTCAACATCTGAAGGTTGCAGCGAGAGTAGGGTGTGGGGTGCCAATGTTCACTGGCCAGCTCCACAAACCCGGCGGACCGGTAAAGCGATAAGGCAGCGCCCAGCGAGCTGTTAGTCTCAATCCAGATCCTGTCAGCCCCCATATCTCGCGCCGTCCGAGTTGCCGCGTCCATCAATGCACGCCCGATCCCCTTGCCGCGTTGGTCTTCCCGGGCACTCATCTTAGCAAGTTCAACACAGCCATCTGTCATAGGGATTAGAGCCACCGTTCCCACCACGTCTCCGTTATATTCAGCGAGCAAAACCCGTCCGCCTTTAGCAAACACGGTTTCGTCCACCTGCTCAAGTTGGGCAATGTCTTCGCTTTCGACGCCGAAGTATTTTTCAATCCAGGCAATATTCAGATCACGAAACGCGGACTCATCTCCCGGTTGGAAGTCCCGGATCTTGATCATCAGCCAGCAAATGCCTTTTCAATAACGAATTGTGCAGGCGCTGCGTTCGACCCCTCAACAAGCCCAGCGGCGATCATGCGGTCTTTCGTATCGTTCAGCATCTCCTGCGATCCACAAATCATTCCGCGATCGGTTTCCGGGTTGAGTTTTGGAACACCAAGCTTTTCGAAGAGCTCTCCGGAATCGATGAGGTTTGTGATCCGGCCCATCTGCGGGTGATCTTCCCGTGTGCAGGATGTGAAGTGCACCAGTCGTTTCGACGCATCATCACCGACCAATGGATCATTTTTGGCAGCCTCGACGGTTTCATATCCGTAGTCCAGCTCAGCGATATCGCGGCAGGTGTGAGTGACGATGATCTGTTCGAATCGCTCGTAAGTTTCAGGTTCTCGGATGAGGCTGGCAAATGGCGCAAAGCCAGTACCCGTCGAGAAAAGATAGAGCCGCTTACCGCCAACCAACGCGTCGAGCACCAGCGTTCCAGTGGGTTTCTTGCCCAGCAGCACCTCGTCACCCGGCTGGATGTTCTGCAGACGTGAGGTGAGGGGACCATCTTGCACCTTGATCGAATAGAATTCGAGCTCATCATCCCATGCCGGCGAAGCGATGGAATAGGCACGAAGAAGTGGGCGACCGTCTTCTTTTGGTAGGCCGATCATAACGAACTCACCGGACCGAAACCGGAATGATGGCGGGCGCTCAAGACGAAAAGCGAAAAGTCGGTCCGTATAGTGTTTAACAGAGATAACTTTTTGCAGCGTTGGCGCGTTGGGGTTTACCTTCTTCGCTGGTGCTGTGCTCGTCGGAGCTGTCATGGCAGAGGCCCTAAGTTGCGTATCGTTCGCAAGTTCTCTGTGCCGAAAATCCTGCGAGGACAAGGGACGTCCGCACTTTTTCTATTGCGAAAAACCGGCTTCCCGGGAGCTTAGAGCGCCGCTGTCTGTATTTCGTGGTCAAGTACTTCTTCGCTGGCGACCCAGTTCAACCGATCGTCGTCGAGGCTAACCATCTCACCAAGCTCATAGACGTTCAGATAGCCGTAGCCGAACAGGTTCACGAATGTCGGAATGTTTAGGGCGAGTTGCGCTGACTTCGCCGGCACCGGTTCCACATCGTCGATGAAGTTATTGTTGCAGTAGATCAGAATACGCGTCGCTCTATCCGGAATAACATCTGCAAGCTTTCTTTCGGTAAAGTCGGAGAAGTTGAGATTTATGGCACCTTCGATATGTCCGGCTGCAAAAGCGTCCGCGCTTCGACTATCGAGAATGATCGTGTCATGCCCTCCGGCCAGCTCAAGAAACTGATCTAGCGTAATCAGGCGGTCCGCGCGATATTCCATTGTCCGTTCCGAGAACGCCAGGAATCCCGGGAAATTTATCGAATGCTCGGTGGTCTGCGGGCGATCTGTCAGATCGACATCTTGGCCCTGCGCGGCGATGAGCCCAGTCGCAAGAAAAACGGTTGCCGCAAGTAAAGCTATGTAGTTCGAACGGCGCGTACTCATATCGGTTTTCTCCATGCTTTCAATGCATGAAGCGCTTCGATTGGGGCGGCTTTACGGGATGGAACAGGGCAAATGCGAGGCCAATTGTGGCAACTTAAACGCCCCCGATCTCACCTTGCGCAGCTTCAGCTTTCACCCATTTGATAAAAGCACGAACGTCGGCGGACAGATGTCGGCCTTTTGGCCAAACGAGCCAATATCCGAAATCGATTGATGTCGATCCATCGGCAAATGGCGCAACCAGGCGGCCCGCTGCAAGATCAGAGGCTGCTACGGCCCGCTTGGCAAGCGCGACGCCCTGACCGGAAACGGCGGCTTCAATCACAAGCACAGCCTGATTGAAGCGCGGACCCCGTCGCGACTGAACGCCGAGCACATTCCTGGCTGCGAGCCAGCTTGGCCAGTCCGGACAGGATGGGTCGTTCTCCGCGCTCTCATCGTGCAGTAGTGTGTGGTGCGCCAGATCGGCAGGCTTACGGATGCCGTTTGCGCCTTCAAGCAGTGCCGGAGAACAGACCGGTAGAACCGTCTCATCGAGCAGTTGCTCGCTTTTCAACCCGTCATACTGACCGCGCCCATAGCGGATCGCGATATCGGCATCCGCGGTGTTAAAGTCCGTCAGCCCCATATCCGCAGAGACCCAGGCTTCAATGCCTTCATGACTGCGGTGGAAGTTCTCCAATCTCGGGGCCAGCCACTTCGCCGCGAATGATGGGGCTGAGGACACCATCACGCGTCCGCGTCGGGCAGGTGCCTGCATCACACGGCCAGCTTCCGCGATCTGATCAAACGCCTCTCTAACCAGCGGTAGCGTTGCCTGGGCGCTGTCTGTCAGGAGAACGGATCGGCCCGTCCGCTTGAACAAGGGCGCGCCAGCATAGTCTTCAAGCTGGCGAATCTGCTGGCTTATGGCACCGGGAGTAACATTTAGCTCTTCTGCAGCCTTGGTAAATGACAGTCGGCGGGCTGCGGCCTCGAATGCGCGCAGGGCATTAAGGGGCGGGAGGCGGTCGGTTGGATCGGACATATGAAGGACTACTGTGAATAGTTTCTCTAAACGATAGACTTAGCCATCTCGCCTTGAGATAGTGACGTCAACCATCATTTTACGCTGTGAATCCCCAAACTCCTCAATTGAGAGCCCGAAGCCGTGCGCCTGTTCCCAACCTTCTTCAATACTGATCACGCCGATATCGCGGTTTTTGGCGGCGGCGAGGAGGCGCGGCGCAAGGTCCGTCTTCTGGCCAAAACCACTGCACGCATTACGGTGCTCGTCGGCGATGAGATCGATCCGGGCTTCGCAGAAGAGTTTGCTGGTCGCATCACGATCGCACCTTTCGATCAGTATGGCCCTATTCTGGACGTCGCAAAATTCGCCATCATTGCTTGCCGGCTTGATAGTCGGATTGAGGAAGCGGTGACACTGGCGCGCCAATTCGGACTTCCGATCAATGTGGTCGATCATCCGGAGCTCTGCGATTTCATCGTGCCGAGTATTCTTGATCGCGGTGAAATCGTCGCCGGCGTTGCGACAGGCGGGTCGGCTCCTGTACTTGCCAAATCTGTCCGCGCAAAGCTCGAAGCCCTCATGCCCCAGCGCATTGGCGATCTGACCCGGTTTGCCCGTGAACTGCGCCCGGCTGTTTACGAGGCTTTCGACGACTTCGACGCCCGCCGGCAGTTCTGGGAAACAGCTTTGAACGGTCAGATGGCGGAGCGTTTTCTCGAAGGCGACGAAGCAGGTGCGCTGCAAATCGCAAAGGACATGCTCGCCGGCGGCAAACCTGATGGTGTGGTTCATATCGTGGGCGCTGGCCCCGGCGATCCCGAGCTCCTGACTCTGAAGGCCCTGCGTCTCCTTCAACAAGCCGACATCGTGTACTACGACCGCCTCGTAAGCGATGAGATTATCGATCTGATCCGCCGCGACGCAGATCGCGTCTGCGTCGGCAAGGAGAAGAACTTTCATTCGGTTCCGCAGCCCAAGATTCACGATCTGCTCGTTGAGAGTGCCCGGGAGGGCAAACGCGTTGTACGTCTGAAAGGCGGCGATCCATTTATCTTCGGACGCGGCGGCGAGGAATTGGAGG
>JBCCBQ010000009.1:0-161116 GCA_039033955.1 Pseudomonadota bacterium | reverse complement strand
GCTTTGCCGAGCCGAAGATCGTCATCTTGTTCGAGAAACCCTCCGATCTCGCAAAGCGTTCCCCAAAGAGGGACAATCTTCTTGGCAAGCGTAACGGTGTCCAAGTCGAGGAGGTTGCATAGTTTGTCATAGGCTCTACCGATCTCGCGCATGTCCGGGCGATTGGCGACCGCTGCCACGTCGTCCGCCATTTTCGGCAGAAGATTTTTCACCTGCTCGTGCAGTTGTTGAGTCAGCGGATCAGCTGCGGCTCCTGCGTCACCATCTTCGGCTGGCAGATCAACCTTTAAGTGTTCACCAGACTTGCCAAAGCGCAAGGCAACCCGCTCCTGGGCGAGTTCCATAATCTTCTCGGCATCGGCAATCGCTGCTTCGATGCGTTTATGATTTGGCGCGATTGGTTTTGTAGGCCCGTCTTCCCCCGCCAGCCACTCTTCAACCGAATTCAGCCTTGCGTCTTTGCGGATCTGATTGAGTGCTTTGAGGGTTCGTTCCTTATCGCCTTCAGTCTTCGAAATGGCCTGATACGGCTCCATTAGATTGGGACAGTTTTGAAAGTTCAATCCCGAAATCAGTGGAATCCTGTCATCACTCGTTGCCCACTCGGCCATTGCTCGAAGGTCAGAGAGAGGCGTCAGGTCGCTGACCTGCGTGTTGCTGAGGTAAAGCGACTGCAGGTTTTGCAGGCCGCTGATGGGCTTCAGATCGCTGACCTGCGTGTTGTCTAGGTAAAGCGACTGCAGGTTTTGCAGGCCGCTGATGGGCTTCAGATCGCTGACCTGCGTGTTGTCTAGGTAAAGCAACTGCAGGTTTTGCAGGCCGCTCATGGGCATCAGATCGCTGACTTGCGTGTTGTCTAGGTCAAGCGTCTGCAGGTTTTGCAGGCCGCTGATGGGCGTCAGATCGCTGACTTGCGTGTTGCTGAGGTAAAGCGACTGCAGGTTTTGTTGTCTGCTGACGGGCGTCAGATCACTGACCTGCGTGCTGCTTAGGTTAAGCTTCCGAAGTTTTTGCAGACTGCTGATGGGTGTCAGATCGCTGACCTTTGTGTCGCTGATGTAAAGCGACTGCAGGTTTTGCAGGCCGCTGATGGGCGTCAGATCGCTGACCTGCGTGTTGGTGAGGGAAAGCGACTGCAGGTTTTGCAGGCGGCTGATGGGCGTCAGATCGCTGACCTGCAAGTTGCCGAGGTAAAGCGACTGCAGGTTTTGCAGGCTGCTGATGGGCGTCAGATCGCTGACCTGCGTGTTGCCGAGGTAAAGCGACTGCAGGTTTTGCAGACCGCTGATGGGCTTCAGATCGCTGACCTGCGTGTTGCTGAGGTAAAGCGACTGCAGGTTTTGCAGGCTGCTGATGGGCGTCAGATCGCTGACCTTTGTGTCGCCGAGGTAAAGCGACTGCAGGTTTTGCAGGCGGCTGATTGGTGTCAGGTCGCTGACTTGCGTTCCGTCTAGGTGAAGCGCCTCTAAGTTTTGCAGGCGGCTGATCGGTGTCAGATCTCTGACTTGAGTATTGTTTAGGAGAAGTGTCCGCAGGTTTTGCGCGCTGTTGATGGTTGGCGGAATTCGCTCAAGCGCCCCAAAGACACCATTTTTATTGCCACTGAAATCAAGGATTTCTTGCCCGTCTCCATCTGTGCGCCACTCCAGAATCAACCGTTTGGCTTCTACATAGGCCAGTCGTGCCTCTTTGCTCGGGAAATCATCATCCGCCATGGGTTCAACCTAGCCGGGCAGGGCGGCGGGCTGCAATTGGTTTTTGGAGGGGTGTCCTTCGGATTGTCATCCCGGACGAGCCAGAGGCGAGATCCGGGATCCAGAAAACATATGCGCGCTTTTTGGATTGAGGTCCCGGATATTTGCTGACGCAAATTCCGGGATGACAATTTTCGTTCCGGTCCTGCCGGGATGGCACCGTGATGTTCAGCGCGCGCGCTCAATGTATCCCCGCAAGACCCCCACCGCGCCAAAAGTGGGTGTCTTGTTGAGGGTTCCGTCGTCGGGGATAAGCCGGACTTATTCCCGCCTGTTTCCGCCCGGGATCTATGTGTCGAGGAAGCTGCGGAGTTTCCGGCTACGGCTTGGGTGCTTCAGCTTGCGCAGGGCCTTTGCCTCGATTTGGCGGATGCGTTCCCGCGTGACCGAGAATTGCTGACCGACTTCTTCCAGCGTGTGGTCGGTGTTCATGCCGATGCCGAAGCGCATGCGGAGGACGCGTTCTTCCCGCGGTGTGAGCGAGGCGAGGACCCGCGTCGTCGTCTCGCGGAGGTTGGACTGGATTGCTGCATCGACAGGCAGGAGGGCCATCTTGTCCTCAATGAAGTCGCCGAGGTTTGAGTCCTCGTCGTCGCCGATCGGCGTTTCGAGGCTGATCGGCTCTTTCGCAATTTTCAGGACTTTGCGGATTTTTTCGAGAGGTAAGCCCAGCTTTTCGGCGAGCTCTTCCGGGGTCGGCTCGCGGCCAATCTCGTGCAGCATCTGGCGCTGGGTGCGAACGATTTTGTTAATGGTTTCAATCATGTGCACCGGAATCCGGATGGTGCGCGCCTGGTCTGCAATTGACCGCGTTATGGCCTGGCGGATCCACCATGTGGCGTAGGTGGAGAATTTGTAGCCGCGGCGATATTCGAACTTATCGACCGCTTTCATGAGGCCGATATTGCCTTCCTGGATCAGGTCGAGGAATTGCAGGCCGCGATTGGTGTATTTCTTCGCGATGGAGATCACGAGGCGGAGATTGGCCTCGACCATCTCTTTCTTGGCGATGCGCGCTTCGCGCTCGCCTTTCTGAACTGTCTGCACGATGCGGCGATAATCGTCGATCGGCACGCCGATTTCCTGCGCCACAGAAGAGATTTCATCGCGGAGGGTGCCGATTTTCTCAGCTTCGATGTCGGCGAATTTCTTCCATTTCGCGGATATTTCCGTGACGTTCTCGACCCAGTCCGGGTTCAGCTCCTGGCCGAAATAATTGTCGAGGAACTGCTTGCGCGGAATGCCGTGGGCATCGGCCCGGCGCATCAGCTGGCCTTCCAGCCCCATCAGTTTCTTGTTGATCGCATAGAGCTGTTCGACCAATGCCTCGATACGGGCATTGTTGATGTGCATCGTCTTGAGGTTCTCAACGATGCTGGTGCCAAGCTCGTCATAATCCTTCTGGGCCTTTGGCGTTAGGGCCTTGCCCTCGAGGCGGCGGCCAACGAGTTTTTCCTGAAGTTTCCGGTACTTGGTGAAGTCAGAGGCAATGGCGTCTAGGGTTTCGAGGACGCCGTCGCGAAGTTCTGCTTCCATGGCCGACATGGACATGGCTGCGCCTTCATCATCGTCCTCGTCATCATCATCGTCGCGGCTTTCGCCTTCGGACTCTTCGCCATCCGCGGAGGCTTCTTTTTCTTCCTCCTCGTCGTCCTCTTCCTCTTCTTCCTTCGGAGGCGGCGGCGGGTTTTCAGCGCCGTAGGTGGCTTCGAGATCGATCACGTCGCGCAGGAGGATGCGCTCGTTCATGAGCTCGTCGCGCCAGACCATCATGGCCTCGAAGGTGAGCGGGCTTTCGCAGAGGCCGCGGATCATGGCGTCGCGACCGGCTTCTATGCGCTTGGCGATGGCGATCTCGCCCTCGCGGGACAGGAGTTCGACCGTGCCCATCTCGCGCAGATACATACGTACGGGGTCGTCGGTCCGGTCAGAGCCGCGGGCATTGCCTTTCTTGGCGACGACTTTCTTGTCGTCACTCGTCGTGGTCAGGGCGGTGCTTTCCGCCTCCGCTTCTTCTTCGGACTCAACCACGTTCACGCCCATTTCGGACAGCGCCGACATCGTATCCTCAATCTGATCGGAGGTGAGCTCGTCCGGCGGAAGGATTTTGTTCAGTTCGTCGTGGGTGACGTATCCCTTGGCTTTGGCGTCTTTAATGAATTTCTTCATCGCGGCGCTTGTTAGATCGAGAAGTGGGCCATCCTGCTTCTCTGCCTGTTTTGCTTTTGTCTTTGATTTGGCTGTTGCCATACCCGTAAATTCTCCTGCCTCGCCGGCGCAGTTAGACGCTGCCCTTGTTTCGCATCCGTTTATGTCTTTGCTAGATGCCCCATCCAGCTACTTTTGGTCCGCTTCTTCAGCTGCTTCGTTCATTCGCGTGCGCATGGCACGCCGCTCCGCTACTTTACGATGGCGGCGTTTCCACGACAAAAGCGACGCTGTTGCGTCGTTTCCGGCGTGGTCTATGCCGTCGTCGTCGGAACCATCTATCGCGCCGAATTGCTCAAGGGCGATTAGCCATTCCCGGCCCTCGGCTCCGTCAGCATTGATCGGAGGGGCGATCGGGTAGTCGTCGAGCAACGTGGACGCGCGGGTTCGTCCTAATCGCTCTAGATGGGCCTTTGCCGCCACACGGTCAAGTGGCTGATTCGCATCCAGAAGATCAAAAATGGCATTCCGAATGGCATTTATGTCGGCATTGGGGAAATTTGCGCCCGCAAGGAGTTCCCCGCCTGCCTCGATCAGGTCTGGATTGTCGATCGCTCGGGCGACGAGGCCCAGCCCAGCCGTCTTTGATTCGGCTTTCAAGGGAGAGGTTTGGGAGCTGTCATTTCTCTTGGTTCGGCGCTGCCAAAGGTGATCATTCATGCGACGGCGTAGATCGCGCTCATAGGCTGCCCGGACGCCCGAATGCTTGATTTGTCCAGCTGCTGTTTTCAGGCGTTGATCGAGACCTGCCTGGCGCTCCGGTGTATCGACACTATCGAATGCGAGTTCGCGCTTCCAGAGGAGCTGCGCAAGCGGTACCGCGTTTTCGAGGAACGTGGCCATCTCGTTTCGACCGCGCTGACGGATGATGTCATCAGGGTCGAGCCCGTCGGGTAGGAGCGTGAAGAATAAACTCCGTCCTGGTTGGAGATGCGGGAGCGCACGGTCAATGGCACGATGCGCTGCCCCCAATCCTGCTCGATCTCCATCGAAACAGAGCACTGGCTCGGGACCAACGCGCCAGAGCAAGGCGAGTTGGTCTTCTGTCAGCGCTGTTCCAAGCGGCGCGACGGCGTGACCGAAGCCTGCCTCTGTCAGCGCGATCGCGTCCATATAACCTTCGCAGACGATCAGTCCGCCACCTTCGCCGTGGCCTAGCGCCTCTCGGGCGCGTTTGTAGCGATAGAGAATCTGGCTCTTATTGAAGAGCGGCGTATCCGACGAGTTCAGATATTTTGGTTTGGCATCTGGCGTCATGCCGCGGCCACCAAACGCGATCACTCGGCCCTGCGGGTCTTCTATTGGAAAGATCACCCGCCCTCGAAATCTGTCATAGGGATCTTTGCCGCCCTCTTTCTGGACGGCGAGGCCCGCTTCAACGATCTCTGACTGGGTGAAGCTCTTCTTTTTGAGGTGCTCAATCAGCGACCGCCACTCATCGGGAGCGAATCCTAATCTGTGCCGCGCCCAGGCCGCCTCATAAAGCCCTCTGCCTTGAAGGTAGTCCCGCGCCTCAGCACCGAGCGCGCCGCGCAGCGTGTCCTCGAAGAACTGGCAAGCCACTTCGCAGGCGTCGTAGAGGCGTTGCCTACGATCATAGGCTTCTTTGGCTTCAGGTGTTGCCTTTGGCAGCGCCATGCCTGCTTCATCTGCAAGCTTTTCGACGGCCTCCATGAACGACAGCCGTTCGGTTTCTTGCACGAACTTGATGACGTCGCCGCCAAGCCCAGAGGAGAAGCATTTGAAGATCTTCTTTTGGTCGTTGACGTAGAAGCTCGGTGTTTTCTCGCTCGTGAAGGGCGAGAGGCCCACCCATTCCTTTCCCTGCTTTTTCAGCTTCACCTTGCGGCCAATCACGGTTGAGGGCTGAAGGCGTGCCTTCAACTCATCAAGAAAACCATCGGGGATCCGAACACCGCTCACGGATCTAAAATAGTTGCTCTCCGGCAATGAATCCATCCCGCCGCCGCAGGCAATCTGATTCGGTTCGATCGGCGTGATCAAGTTTGGATGCAAAGATCTCTTATCACTGAGTTTAAACGGATTTCCTGTTCGGTAGTGAACCGCGCTTTGATATCTCCTTGACGCAGGAAGCCGTCTGCCTTTAGGGCCTGCAAGGTTCGTCAGCCTTTGGGCGAGCCGATGCGGCACGCAAATGGAGGCGCAGCATTATGGCGAGTACGGCTGATACATCATCAAATAAGGCGACCGGCGCAATTGTTCTGGCTGACGGAACTGCATGGCTCGGGCAGGGTTGTGGTGCGCCGGGTGTGGCAATCGGTGAGCTTTGCTTCAACACAGCTGTTACCGGCTATCAGGAGATCCTCACCGATCCGTCCTACGCCGAGCAGATCATCCTCTTTACCTTCCCCCACATTGGCAATGTCGGAGCGAACGATCAGGACCTGGAATTCAGCACGGCGTCTGCCGCCCGCGCCGCGAAAGGCACTGTGTTTCGTGCGCCTATCACGCCGCCTTCGAACTGGCGTGCCGTTGATCATTTTGGCGCATGGCTGCGAAAGTCCGGCATTGTCGGGCTCTCAGGCGTGGATACGCGGGCGCTAACCCGTCGCATTCGCGAGCAAGGCATGGCGAAGGCGGCGATCGTTCATGCGCCTGATGGTAATATCGATGTGGCCGCGCTTGCCGAAGCGGCGTCTGCTTGGAAGGGGCTTGAGCAGGCTGATCTCGCCGTCGATGTTACCCAGCCTGATAGTTACGATCATGCTGAGAAGCTCTGGCAACCGGATGCCACCTTTCCGACCCTTGGTGATGCGAAACACCATGTCGTCGTCGTCGATTTTGGCGTGAAGAAGAATATTTTGCGTAACCTCTCCCAGGTCGGAGCACGCGCAACGATTGTCAGCGGCGATACCTCTGCGGCTGAAATTCTAGACATGAAGCCCGACGGCGTTGTCTTCTCCAATGGGCCGGGAGATCCCGCTGCAACCTTCCAACGATCCGGAGAGATGATCAAAGGCCTCGTTGCTTCAGGTGTTCCAATTCTGGGTATTTGTCTTGGGCATCAGCTGCTCGCCCTCGCCCTCGGTGCGAAGACCGTAAAAATGGCGCAGGGGCACCATGGGGCTAATCATCCCGTCAAAGATTTCACCACTGGCAAAGTTGAGATTGTCTCGATGAACCATGGCTTCACCGTCGACACGACCACACTTCCAAACGGCGTTGAGGAGAGCCACCGATCTCTGTTCGACGGGACGAATTGCGGCCTCGCGGTCAAGGACAAGCCTATCATTTCGGTCCAGCATCACCCGGAAGCCAGTCCTGGCCCCCAGGATAGCTTTTACCTATTCGAGCGCTTTGCGAAACTCATGGCGGACTAGACGCGCGACGCTTATTCAGCGGCCAGCTTAATGTGGCGTCCTGCCTCGGCAAATTTGAACGGGCGCTCGGAAGCATCGAGCGCTTCAATCGCTGCTTCGTACCCTGCTTCGACCGCGCCCTCATAGCAGGTCCAGTCTCTCAGCTCGATATTTTTCAGCTCCGGCACGACACATACATCGGCAAGTTCGCGACCTGATGACGGATCGACGGATACCGTCGCTGCGCGCATTAGCAGTGATGCGATGGGCGGTGTTCGCGAGAATCCATTTTTCCAGATCCAGCGAAAGAAACCGGGTGGATTGATAAACTCGTCGGCTGGAAACCCCGCACGTTGCCGCGCTGCGTCAGATCCCACTACATATCCCCGGTGCATTCCACGCATCGTTTTTACGGGGAAATTGTTCAGGACACCGCCATCGACCAGGACGTCGCCATCATCAATCACCGGCGGCAAAATGCCGGGCAGGGCAATTGACGCTCTGAGTGCGTGGCGAACCAAACCGCGGCGGTGCAAGTGTACGTCGCCGTCGGTCAGATTGGCAGAGACCGCGAAAAACGGAATATCCAGATCACCGATTGTAGCGTCGCCGAAGTGTTCTTTCAGACGCCTATCCACGCGTTTTCCCTGGACGAGACCAACTACGGGCAGCTGGTAGTCGCCGAGTGGATTGCTGTCCACGAACGCCTTGCGGATACGGAAGTCGATTTCCTCATCGGTCCAACCCGTTGCCACGCAAGCGGCGACGAGCGCACCCATGCTTGTCCCACCGGCGAAGTCGATCGGAATGCCCCGCTCCCGAAGCGCCTTAACGACGCCGATGTGGGAGTAGGCGCGCGCACCACCGCCAGACAGCACGATACCTACAGATCGTCCGCTCATGACGCGCGCGAGGCGATCACAGTCTGACGGCATCGTATTACACCAATGGAATATCCGGATTGCTCCTGCGGCGGAAAGCCATTTCGCTGGAGATGTCGTCATCCGCTGACGTTTGTTGTGAAGCAGAACAACATCGACCAATTTGAACCGCTGGGCCGGCGACTCGTTTCGCGGCAATAGCGGGTCTGACGGTACCGCATCGGCTCTGCCGAAGACCCATATCCGATCCGCCTGCCTCACGCTCTGGCGATACCAGCCATTATCGCCGAGCTTGCACGTCACAATAACGATGTCGTTTCTGGATTCGATCTCGTCGAAAAAAGCGGTTGGTTTGTCGTCTCCTGTTTCGCGGGTGACGATTTCAACCCGTAGTCCAGAAGCGCGGAGCACCTCCTGCAACGTTCTCGCCTTATCTTCCAGGTCGATCGTTGGAGAGGCGGCAACGAAGGTGAACACTTTCGGTTCTGCGCGGGCTGAACGCCGCCCCGAATGCCGGACCCTGAGCAGAACAACACGGATCATGCGTTCGAGAATTTCGGGCTCTGCCTTTATCAGACGGTCAAAGCCCTTTCGGCTGATGGACAAGATCTCTGTGTCTCGAAGGGCATATACGGAGTTTGTGTGCGGCACGGCCGCCTGGCCTTGGCCGCCGGAAAAAAGCGCCATCTCGCCGACCGGTTCGCCAGCTCGAATGTGGCCAAGGAAATCTGCGTCACTGCCGTCCTGTGTGCGAAACACGCCGAGTGTTCCAGACATCACAAAATAAATGTCCTTGGCCGCCTCTCCAGCGAGAAACAGTGGCATTCCAGCTTTCAGAGAAAACCAGCATGCTTCCTTACCGGCGGCTTTCAAAGCACGCCTGGGTGCATCCTTTAGAAAAGGAATGGTTCTCAGAGAGCTGGCGACATCAATATTCATGCGGAGTACATGCTACCTATCACTCGGTCTGCAAGAGTACACCAGTCCGTGCACTCATCACAGTTGTTGCAAGTGTTGTGCAGATCCGATGAAGTTTACGTGAAAACAAGCGGTCAGTGTCGTTTGTTGACGGGGTGACACGGCTTCAGTGGACGGCTAGGTGAGGTGTCCAACATGATACTTTGCGGGGGCCGAAACCTATGCCTGTCGTCAAATCTACGCTCGATCCAACCTCTCCGGCTTTCGCTGCTAATGCGCGCGCTATGGAAGAGCTTCTCGATGAACTCCGAACAAAGACGGCGAAGGCAGCTCTTGGCGGGTCCGAACGCGCCCGTGAACGACACACATCGCGCGGAAAACTCCTGCCTCGGGAACGCGTCGAACGTCTGCTTGATCCAGGCGCACCATTTTTGGAACTATCTGCGCTCGCTGCGAACGGGCTCTATGGAGACGAGATTGCAGGTGCCGGTATTATCACAGGTGTCGGTCGGGTTGAGGGCCGCGAATGCGTCATCGTTTGTAATGATGCCACGGTGAAGGGCGGCACGTACTATCCGATCACGGTCAAAAAACATCTCCGGGCCCAGGAAGTGGCGATGGAAAACGAGCTTCCCTGCGTCTACCTAGTGGACAGTGGCGGCGCGAACCTTCCCCACCAGGCCGAGGTTTTTCCAGATCGGGAGCATTTCGGTCGTATCTTCTTCAACCAGGCCAATATGAGCGCGAGGGGCATACCGCAGATCGCCTCGGTCATGGGTTCCTGTACGGCGGGCGGTGCCTATGTGCCTGCCATGTCCGACGAGACGGTGATCGTACGTAAGCAGGGCACGATCTTCCTTGGCGGTCCGCCGCTTGTGAAGGCCGCCACGGGTGAGGAGATTTCTGCTGAAGATCTCGGCGGCGCTGACGTCCATGCTCGCCAGTCCGGCGTCGTCGACCACTACGCGGCCCATGACGACCACGCTCTCGCCATTGTTCGCTCAATTGTGCGCACCCTGAACAGGCCGAAGCCCCAACCTCTCGATCTTGCCGACCCTCTTGATCCCATCTACGACATCAACGAACTCAACGGGCTTGTCCCAGCCGATGTGCGCGAGCCCTTCGATGCGCGGGAAGTCATTACCCGGATCGTCGACGGGTCGGAGTTTCACGAATTTAAGAAGCTCTACGGCGAAACCCTCGTTTGCGGCTTTGCCCGCATTTACGGCATGCCCGTCGCGATCCTGGCAAACAATGGGATCCTCTTCTCGGAAAGCGCCCAGAAGGCGGCACACTTCATTGAACTGGCCGACCAGCGACGCACGCCACTCATCTTCCTCCAGAACATTACGGGCTTTATGGTCGGGTCAAAGTACGAGGCCGGCGGCATCGCCAAGGATGGCGCGAAGATGGTCACCGCAGTCGCCACGGCCAGCGTTCCGAAATTCACCGTCGTCACTGGCGGTAGCTTCGGTGCCGGTAATTACGGCATGTGCGGCCGGGCCTACTCTCCGCGCTTCCTTTTCATGTGGCCGAATGCCCGCATTTCGGTGATGGGCGGCGAGCAGGCCGCCTCGGTACTTGCCACCGTCAAGCGCGAGGGCATGGAACGCCGCGGCGAGGAATGGTCCGCCGACGAAGAGGACGCGTTCAAACAGCCGATCCGCGAAACCTATGAAGCCGAAGGCAACCCCTATTATTCCACGGCTCGCATCTGGGATGATGGCATTATCGCGCCGGCCGATACCCGCCGCGTCCTAGGGCTTTCCTTGTCCGCCAGTCTAAACGCTCCGTTCCCGGATCGTGGATTTGGCGTTTTCCGTATGTAGGTCAGCCTTTTACAAATCTCTCAAACTCGTCGGCGAAGTCCGGATGCCAGCGTGAGAGAGCCGGGCGGTTCTTGATCATGTCATCCGCCGTCCACTGCATGCGCTTTTCATCCAGTTCGCGCGGCGTTTCATTGTCCGGACACAGAATGTAGAAATCATCCTTCTTCAAAGCGTCCAGCATGAAGCTCACCGTCTCTTCCGCCGTCGCAGCGAAAGGTGGTTTCTGCGGAATGAAAGCGGAGACCATAGGTGTGTAGACGAAGGCCGGGATGAGCAAATGTGCCTTCAAGGAGCAGTTCTCCAACCCCCGGAACGCATGGGCAATACTCTCCGTATACGCCAATACACTCGCTTTCGAGATATTATAGGCGTAGTTGCCCGGCGGTCGGGTAATGCCCTGCTTGGAGCCCGTATTGATCACGGCTCCAGCCTCACCGTGCTCAATCATGGATGGGATGAAGGCGTGGCAACCATGCACTACGCCCATGAGATTTATGCCGAGAATTGTGTGGAGCTGCTCGACGTCTTCCCATGGCAAGGATCCCATACGCCCAATGCCTGCATTGTTCATCAGGCAGTGGACCTTCCCGAACTGAGCAATCGCCGCATCCCGCAACGCTTCGACCTCTTCCAGTTTGGAGACGTCGCAGGACTTCGCGAGCACCTTGTCCGGGCTGCCGGCGATACCTGCGAGCTCATCTGCCACATCACCGAGCTCATCCTTCACATCTGCGATGACGACGTTCATGCCGCCGGCGGCGTAGCGCCTCGCAGCTTCAAGCCCGATACCGCCAGCCGCGCCGGTCACAACGGCCGTATTTCCTGCTTTCATCCAATCGGTCATTCACCCTGTCCTTCCGTGAACCTCTTAATCAGTGTTCGAACATCATATTCTTCGTCACCAGAGTATCGCGGGGCATGTGTTGCATAAGCCTGGTCGATCTCATCATGGATTGGCCGATATCGCTCGACATTGTAACTATGGGTCACGACATAGAATTCACCGGTGCGGATCTGCTCGACCACCTTGCCGGCAAACTCATCCGTATCCATGGCGAACTCGCCAAATGGGGGTGGGGTCAGGTCTGACTTAACAAAGCCCGGACAGATCAGCCCAACATTGATGAAATCCGGAAGTTCTTCCCGCATGGCTTCGGTCATGCCGCGAACCGCATGTTTCGTGGCGACATAGGCCGACATAAGCGGAGCTGCCGGAAAGAACGAGTTTTCGGAGCCGACATTGTAAATGAAAGCTGGCTTGCCAGCTGCGATCATCCGTTTCCCGAAGATTGAACAGCCGTGCCAGACGCCAAAAAAATTCACGTTAAACACCCGGTGTACGTCCTCCAGTGGTAAATCAGCGACAGTTGTGCGGGTGTGTCCGATCCCCGCATTATTGATCAGCCCGTCCACACCGCCATAAGTCGCCGAGGCGAAGTTAGCGAACGCCTCGACGCTTTCCGGATCTGTCACATCCATCACCATGGACGATGCTTCAATGCCCAATTCGGTAAGTTCAGCCGTGGCCGCCTTTAGCTTTTCCTGCCGTGGCTCGCCGATCACGATCTTTGCGCCCTCCGCGCCAAAGGCCTTGGCCAGCGCAAAGCCGATACCCGTCGCGCCACCAGTGATCACAATGCACTTGTCTTTGAACGATCCCACAGTTTCTCCCCTTGTTATTTCTCCTCCTCAGCTTAAACCGCGAACGGCTCAAATTTGAAGGGACAGGCAATGACTTTCTGGATGCCGACACGAACTGGAGATGGACCCTCTCGGTTTCAGTTGACTGTAACGGACGCTGTCTGTGTCGGGCCGCCCGAGATGCAATTCCTGATGGGCGGTTCTTCAATGGCGGCGGCAATCGAAACCGCTGAAGCGACATTTGAGATGCCGCTCCTTTGGGCGACGACCCAATTCATGAACACCGGCATGCTGGGTGAGACCGTCGAATTTGAAGCGCTAAAAATCGGAGGCGGGCGAAACGTTATCCAGGCCGAAATCGTTGTCTCCAAGGGGGGAGAGCCAATCGCGCGTATGGCGGCTGCTCTCGGGGGCAGTAAGCCCGATCATGATACGCAGATCGTTGCCATGCCGGATGTTGGTACTCCGCTCGATTGCCCTGTTAAAACAGACACGACCTTCACCACGGATGCGAATCTGATCGGTCAATTCGAGCGACGGACCGCTTTTGAGGACAATGATACGGGCGTTGAGCATATGTGGATCAAGCCGAAGGCGGATCTCCCAAATAGTGCTGGACTCCTCGCGATCATCTCCGATTTCATTCTCGGCGTTCACCCGCTTACAAGAGGCGGGCGGACCCTCGACAACACTCTACGTCTCAATACGACATCTTCGGCTGGCTGGGTGCTTTGCTCTCGCGAGCTGTTGTCCGTTGTTCGCGGCGTGGCGCATATCGAGCAGAGGCTCTTCTTTGAGGATGGAACTTTTCTCGCCAGCACCAGCCAAACGGGGCTCATTCCGCGGTGAAACGAACGAAAACCCTAGCAGTGCGACCAAGCGAAGCCACGATGCGGCTAGTTTATAGCATTGTCGCGCCGCACCGGGGATAGATACTCGCCCATCCCCGTAAAACACCCACCGCGCCAAAAGTGGGCGTCAATCTGGGTGTCCGGGAGCGCCGTTATCCTCGCCCCGATTGCGTCTACCGCTCCCTTAGAATGCGCGCTTTCTGTCGGTCCCAGTCGCGTTTTTTCTCAACATCTCTTTTGTCAAAATTCTTCCGACCCGCAGCGACGCCGATCAATAGTTTAGCGATACCGCGGTCGTTGAAATAGAGCTTCAGGGGAACAATGGTTCGGCCCTGCCGCTCAACGGATTGAGCGAGCTTGGCGCGCTCTTTGGTTTTGACGAGGAGTTTCCGTTTGCGTTTCGGCTCATGATTGAAGCGGTTTGCGGCTGTGTAGATCGGGATGTCCGAATTGATCAACCAAAGCTCGCCGTCTTCCGGACTGACATAAGCTTCAGCGATGTTAGCCTTGCCTTCGCGAAGGGATTTGACCTCGGAGCCCACAAGCATAATGCCCGCTTCCAAAGTGTCTTCGACTTCGTAATTCCGACGCGCTTGCCGGTTTTCAGCGATCAGTCCGTCGGATCGTTTCTTGGCCTTTGCCATTGCTAAATCTCAACTCCGGCAGTGGCGAGTGCCTCGTCTATGATTGCTTCGTCCGCAGCGGATGGCGCAGTTATAGGCAAACGCACGTCCGCCTCGCAGAGACCAAGTTTGTTCAGGGCGTATTTCGCGGGTCCCGGGCTTGGACTCACAAATAACGCTTTGTGCAGGGCGATTAGCTTGGTTTCGAGCGCCCGCGCGGTCTTCAGATCACTGAGGTCCGCTGCTTTGTGCATGTTGGCGACGAGTTCAGGAATGACATTCGCAGTCACCGAGATGCAGCCCGTACCACCCATGGCGCGGTGACCGAGCGCGCTTGGATCGTCACCGGATAACTGGACGAAGTCCTCTCCTGCAAAGACGCGGTGTTCCGTTACGCGAGCCAGATCGCCTGTGGCGTCCTTGATGCCTACGATGTTTGGGTGTGCAGCAAGACGACCAACGGTCTCTGGTAAAAGGTCCGAGGATGTTCGGCTCGGGACATTGTAGAGGATGAGGGGCATCTGAACTGCATCAGCGATGCTTCGAAAATGACCTTCCAGCCCCGTTTGATCGGGCCGGTTGTAATAAGGGCATACGACCAATGCCGCATCTGCACCGACCTTTTTGGCATGTTTAACAAGTCCAATGGCTTCGGCGGTCGCGTTAGACCCGCATCCCGCAATGACAGGAACCCGGCCCCGTGCTGTCTCAATACAAAGCGATACGGCTTCCCGGTGTTCCTCATGGGTTAACGTCGCGGATTCGCCCGTCGTTCCTACAGGAACGAGCCCCGAGGACCCTGCTTTGATCTGTCTTTCGATGAGCGCCACATAAGCGTCACGATCTAAGGCATTATTCTTGAATGGTGTTACAAGGGCCGGAATGGAACCGTGAAACATGAGTAGCTCTCGTCGATTTGTATTTGATCGGACATCGAGTCCGGGCAGACAGGCGTCTTTGCCACGCTCGGCTGGGAAGACCAAGAGCCAGATGAAGGGGATGGCGACCATGAAAGCAAAACTCGCTGTTATTGGGGTCGTTCTTTGCTGCGGTGCTGCAAATGCCAGAGTGCCGTCACCTCCGAGCGCGAAACCACCGGTAATTTATGCCTCTGAAGTGGTGTCAACGCAGGACGCGGCTATCGTTCGTGATGCTATTCGTGCCGTTGATGGACGCGACTGGGCCGAGCTTCGCCAGCTGCGTCGCTTGGCGCAGGATGAGGCCGTCGCAGACTTCGTTCTATGGAATCTCGCCCTGGCGGGTACGCCGAATGTCGGATTCGATACCCTGAACGAAGCCATGACACGCCTCGCCGACTGGCCGCGCGCGCGTGCCATACGAATCAGCGCCGAGGAGGCGATCGTTGTCAGCTCGCTGTCCCATGAGCAGCGTGTGCTTTGGTTTGATGCGCTTGGCGGGCCGATTTCGGGTGAAGGCAAGGCGGCATATGGAGAGTCTTTGCGTCGCACTGGAGCCGCCGAGGCTGCCTATCCCTACGTTCGCGACGCCTGGCGCAATCATACAATCAACCGGACCACAGAGCGGGATATCTTGGCGCGCTATCCGGAACTTCTGACCCAAGATGATCACCGGGCCCGCATGGATTACCTCCTATGGACAAACCAGCGCGGGGCCGCCAATCGGATTCGTCGTTATCTCACCGCTGACTACCGCGCGCTCACCGATGCGCGCATGGCACTGAAGTGGCGCGGTCGGGGTGTCGATTCCAAGGTCGCTGCTGTCCCCGCTCATTTGCAGGACCATGCGGGGCTCAACTTTGATCGCGCTCGCTGGCGTCGTCGCCGGGCCCGCAATCAGCAAGGTGCGACGGACCTTCTGGTGAAGATAGACGGCATGGATGTGCCGCTCGCGGGCCGCGATAATCTATGGGATGAGCGCAATATCGCCATCCGTGCGTCGTTGAAGAAAGGTGCCTTCCGGACCGCATATAATCTGGCGGCTCCCCATGGCCTATCCTCCGGCGCTGATTTTGCCGATGCGGAGTGGATCGCCGGATGGATTGCATTGCGCATGCTGAACGAGCCTGAAAAGGCTGCGGCACATTTTGCGACCTTGAAGGCTGGTGTGTCTACGCCAATCAGTCTGTCACGTGCAGACTACTGGCAAGGTCGGGCGCTGAGAGACCTAGGGGCCGCTGAGGAAGCCGAAGCGGCGTTCCGCTCTGCGTCTGTGCACAACTATGCCTATTACGGTCAACTCGCCGCCGAACAGATTGGGGAGACGTACATCGCACTCCCAACGACGCCCACACCAACCGAAGGCGAACGGGCAGGCTTTCAGGACAGACCACAAGTGCGTTTGTTGCGCCTTCTGGGAGAAGTCGGTGATCGCGGCCTCTTCCGCCGCTTTGCGTTTCATCTCGACGACCTTCTTCAAACGCCGACAGAACAGCTTCTCCTAGCAGAAATTGGAGACAATTATCATCAACCGGACATCGGTGTTCGCGGCGGTAAAGCGGGTCTCGGTCGTGGTATCATCGCCCCGGAGGCTGCATACCCGGTTATCTCCTATCCATTGAGACGCGATGTGAGTGTTGAGAATGCGCTTGTGCTCGCTCTGTCGCGCCAGGAAAGCGAGCTGAATCCACGTGCAATATCGCACGCGAATGCGCGCGGTCTGATGCAGTTGATTCCGGCCACAGCGCGCACGCAGGCGCGGCGGGAAGGGTTACCTTTCAGAATCTCATGGCTTACCGACGACCCCGGCTACAATATGACTCTCGGGGCGGCTCATCTCGACGATCTACTCGACCAATTCAATGGATCGTACATCATGACCGCGGCAGCCTATAATGCAGGACCTCGCCGTCCGAAGCAGTGGATCATTGATTATGGCGACCCTCGCCGAGGTGAGATTGATCCCATCGATTGGGTGGAATTGATCCCGTTTTCTGAAACGCGGAACTATGTTCAACGCGTCTTGGAGAACGTGCAGGTTTATCGCCACCGCATTAGCGGCGAACCTGGCCAAATCAGGATTCTTTCCGACCTCCAGCGTGGGCGGTTGCTCTAGCGAGATTTCGCCAGCCAGTCTGATCGACGGTTTCGGCGCGCGCTTCCGGATCAATGCCCGCATCCTCAAGCCAGCTGATGATATCCAGCCCATTTTGCTTGGCGTAGCTTTTCAGGCTTGCCCGAAGCATCTTCCTACGCTGGCCAAAGGCTGCGGCAGTTACCCGCTCAAGCGTACCGAGGTCTTCAAACCTCTCTGAGTCTGCGAGCGGCTCTAACACGGCCACAGCACTGTCGACTTTGGGAGGTGGTCGGAAAGCTCCTGGCGGTAGTGTGAATGCAATATGCGGCTTCGACACTGCCTGGGAGAGAACAGCCAGCCGACCATAGTGCCTGTCCCCTGGACAGGCGCAGATACGATCGGCGACTTCCTTTTGAAACATAAGCGCCATCTCGCCTCGCCATGGCCCTGCTTTCAGCCAGTCTATTAATAGTGGCGTGCCCACATTGTAGGGCAGGTTGGCAATGATCATTGCGGGCTCTGTCCCCTCTGCAAGCTCGATCAGCTTTTCCCAATTGGTTCTACGTGCGTCTCCTTCGTGCACATGCAGGCGGTTTGTGCCCGCATCCGGCCAAGTTTTCAGTGCGTCTGCGAACCGTTCGTCTGCTTCCACGGCGATGACTTTGCCGGCTCCGGCTTCCAACAAAGCCCGCGTGAGACCGCCCGGCCCCGGCCCGACTTCGATGACGGTGCGTCCTTCCACAGGTCCGGCAGCAAGGGCTGTCCTTCGCAGGATATCTGGATCGAATAGAAAGTGTTGGCCGAGAGCTTTTCTTGCTGGGGCCTCGGTTAGCCGCTGCCGATCTTCACCCATTGGCACGACGGTTCGCATTTTCGGCGGCGAGGCGGATGGCTGCGATAAGACTATCGGCTCGACATGTGCCAGCGGCAGCAGCTTCATAGGCTGTGCCATGGTCAGGGCTCGTTCGGATAACAGGCAGGCCGAGTGTCACGTTAACACCGCCCCAGAAGTCGAGGGTTTTGACAGGAATCAGAGCCTGGTCATGGGTCATTGCGATGACGGCATCGAAAGCGCCTCCCAACGTTTCGGCAAAGAGTGTGTCCGCTGAGCGCGCATCAGAGATGTCTATCCCCTCATGGCGCAAGATACGTGCGGCCGGGTTGATGACATCTATCTCGTCTCGCCCAATTGCGCCTTCTTCGCCGGCGTGAGGGTTCAGTCCGGAGAATGCGATACGAGGTTTGTTTAGGCCGAAATCCTGCTGCAATGCCTTGTGTGTTATGCGCGCGATATCGGTCAGCAAATCTATGGACAGTGATTTTGCAGCCTCGGCCAATGGCAAGTGTATCGTCGCGAGTGCCACTCGAAGCCCGCCGCCGACCAGCATCATGACCGGTCTTGGGGGTTGCTGCCCGTCTTCGGTACAAAGTCTTGCGAGAAACTCCGTGTGTCCGGGATGGGCGAATCCTGCATTGTACAACAGGGCCTTGTTGATGGGATTCGTTACCACTCCGCCCGCGGTTCCGTTTCTTACTAGAGATACGGCTTCCTCTATTGAGTTGAGAATCAGCGGTGCGAATATCGTATCAGGCTCACCGGCCGTCGGTTGTTTTGCTGATGGTCCGATATCGAGCACAGGTAATCCCGAACCAAACGCCGCTGATACCTCATCAAGCCTTGTTACCTGCTTGGTGGGACCATGAGCCGCTGCGATGTCCTCGGATCCTATAAGGCAAAAAGCCATATCAGGTTGGTCTTGTAGGGCCTGCCACGCCTTCGCAGTGATCGACGGTCCGCAACCTGCCGGATCACCCAGAGTAAGAACGAGTGGCTTCTTTGCTGCAGATGTCATCGCGCCGATGTCGCGATTTATGTCTGGCTTGGCAAGGCCTTGCTGTTATCTTTGAAGAATTGTCGCTTCCCGGCGAGCGTTGCGAAGTTCCCGGTCAGAGATCATGCCCAGTTCTTGTCCGAACAGCTGATTTTCGATCTGATCCCGAGAGGGCATGTTCTCAATGCCGTCGATGCGGTCACACAACACGATCGTAGACCAGCCGGCACTGATTTCGAACGGAGAACTCGCTTGCCCAATAGAAAGGTTATCTACCATTTCCTGCGACGATACGGACAACTCTGACAGCATGGTCGTACCAAGATCCACCCCGATAACATCGTCGAATCGCTCGGCCACGGGGTCAATGCTATCGCACCCTTCCAGTCGACCCATCGCGTCTTCCAGTGTTTCGACCGAACCGTTTGTCGCCACTAATTGCTTAAGTGTGATGGTCGACGTCTGCTCACTTGGTTCCCGCCTCCCACGCAGCGCGAGAATATAAATTCCGTTCTCTGTTGTGATGGGTGGGAGAATGCCAGGCCCTTCAGCGGTTCTTACCGCCTGTGCCAAGGCTGGGTTGAGATCTTCGGGTGACACCCAACCCATATCGCCGCCCGCTGCGGCTGTGGGCGCAGATGAGAAACGCTGAGCCGCCGCGCGAAATGGGGCCCCTTGACGAAGTTGTTCTACAATCGACGCCGAAGCGGCTTCCGCCTGAATTCTCGATTCTGAATCTGGCGCGAACAGGAAGATCTCTGCAACCTGATAAACTGTTTCCTGCGAACTCTTTCGCAGGCGATCGATCTGATCATCAATCTGATTTCCCGAGATGCGAATGCGTGAGCCAAAGCGGCCCTGCATGATCCGCCGCCAGGAAATGTCAGCCCGCATTTGTTCTTCTAGCGTTATGGGGCTGATGCCGTTCGACGAGAACTGTTCATAAAGGGTATCAACGTCGACGCCAGCTTGCTGTGCAATGTCGGATACAGCACCCGCAATTTCGCGATCACTGATCTCCAGTTCGAACTCAGCCGCGGCTTGTAATTGAAGACGCTCCTCAATTAGCTGTTCCTGCGCGGTACCGAGCAGCTGCTGTTGCGCTTCTGCCGTTGGTTCTGCGCCAAGGGTCATCATAAGCATTCGGGCCCGTTGCCGCACGTCGAAAAATGAGATTGGTTCGTCGTTTACGACAACGGCCACGCCTTCGAGCTGTAGCATATCGTCTTGCGGCGCTTCTTGAGCAATCGAAGCGAGCCCGAATATCGAAGAGAACACGGACGCTGCAAGAGCACTACGGAGACAAATAGTATTCATTTTCAAGCACATTTACGGCTACTCTGATCTTTCCGAAATATAGGCGAATTCGATTCTAAAGCGCAATTGTGCAAAACAGAGCGTGATGCTCTACGCCGCTGACCTAGAATTGTCGTTGTTGGGTGTTTCCGCCAAATTCCCCTAGAGATTTCAAGGTAAAACGGAAGAATACGGAGTCGTTTGGTCCAAGGGTGCGATCAATGGATTCCGTTCGGACATAGGCGATTTCAAATCTTGAGCAGTTATCGCTGTAGATCACCCCGATCGAGCGCCTGATATCATTTTGTTCCGTAAAATCACGTAATTGACCGTAGGTGAGGGCCCAATTCTTGGTGACCTGAAACTGGGAATTTAGATTTATGCCCTCATCTGGAACATTGATATTTGGCCTGACATCCTCATCGACGCGGAAATAGCGCGCAGATCCGCTGAAACGCCAAAACTGCGTTGAGACGTTAGCGTCCACCCTGTTGAACGAAAAATCATCGTCATCAAGCCGCAGGCGCGTGTTCGCTTGCAGGATTCTGCCAAAATCTACTGCCACACCCGTTACCCAGTCCGACGAGTTGCCGTCCAGATTGGTGCCGACGTCGAACACATCATCTGTGCGAGATCGCCATCGACGTCCTGCAATGGCCTGTATTGACGGTCCTCTACCCTTGAATTTTATAGTGCTTGCAACACCGACCGACAGGCGGCCATCACCCTCATAAAGATCAAAATTACCGAATCCATTTGAATCGAACAGTCGGGTTTCATCGAACTCCACAAGCTGACTGTCCTCAATCGGGATATCTATATCATTGCTGTTTGACAGGCCCCATGCGCCAAGCACTGTGGGTGTAACGATCAAATCGACATGTTTGCCCGGGCGCGCCAAAGGCCAGGAAAGCTTGGTTCCAAATGACCCCACAAATCTCCCCACATTTGCGTCTCCCGTCGCGTCTTCATCAAGATTGTAGTAGTCACCACGCGCGTCTGCGAAGGGCTCAACGACAAATCCGCCAGGGAGCACCCGGGTCACGGCCCATTCTGCTCCCAAAGAAACGCGGCGGCTATCCGGATTTATGCTCGGGTTTGCCCCTGCGCCGGCATCCCTCGAAAGAATGGCAGAAGAAAGCTGTACGCTGCTACGCCCAAATCTACCATGATCAAAAAGCCGTTCGGAAAATAGAACTGGCGTTGTGATTGGCGGTTGCTCAAGGAACGGACTTGCTGCGCGCAGGTCTTGAAACTCAAGGATCGCTATATCGCCATAGAAGTTTTGTGTTTGAGCGACACCGAAAAGTTGGGTGAGCAGTGTTCTTGGCTGGCCATCAAACAACCCGCGGCGGACAAACTCGCCGTCAATGGAATAGCGTCGCGTAAAAAGATCATCGCTTGCACGCTCGACACCGAAGCCCCACGAAAGAGCATTGTTTATTTTGAACAGGCCTCGGCCAAAAACATGGCCACGCACTTTTTCCTCACCGAAGCGGTCGCCGTTGTTGTCGAAGTCCTGCTCAAATGTGATCGATCCCTGAAAATTCACTCCTCCGGACCAGAAGCGTTTGCGGTACTCCGCTTCCAGCAAAGGGCGAACCTGGGTGTAAAAGGTTGGTGTGATTGTAATATCCGACGACGGTGAGAGGACTTGATAATAGGGTTGCCCGTAAACAGCACCGAGCCTTCCGGACACCCCTACGCGAGGAAAAAGGAACCCCGACCGCCGACCCGATGTAGGGTCTGGATGGAAGAAATAGGGTAGGTAAAATACTGGAAGGCCAGCGATTTCCAAAACCGCATCTCGGTAGGAGATGATGTCATTGTTCTGATCGAGCACGGCCCGGCGAGCCCTTAGCGCCCATGTGGGTCGCGTGCCAGTTTCCTCACAAACCTCGCAGGCCGTGAAAATTGCCTGATCAAGCGCGTTAATGCCGTTGGATTGCCTTACGGCCGAGTTTGCTGTTGCCACGCCACCTTCTGGCAAGCGGGTTGAAAAGCCAACGGCGTAGCCATCTTCCAGCTGATCGTTGACTTCTACCTCATCTGCGAAGTTCTGAGTGCCATCTTCGTCTAGAATCGCCACATTCCCGGAGGCTCGGACCTTGCCCGTGCGTTTGTCGTAGATCAGCCTATCGGCGCGTAGGATACGACCCGAATAGGTGGCCTCCACGCTTCCCGTAGCGATGACAAGGTTTCCGTCATCCTCTTCTGCGATCGTATCTGCCTCTAGCACCACCTGTTCTGTCGGTTGCTGGGCAGTTGCGTTGGCAGCTACAGCGAACGCCAGAAGAGTGCCGAAAAGGCCTGCTGCCCATTTGGCCACGATTGTGATCCCTCTCGCTTTCTGGCGATGTCCCGCGCCTGCACACTTACTCACTCCTGAATAAATGCAGGTTTTACCGCCGTCCAGCGGTGGAGGTCAGTCTACCCATGATTTTTGCGATTATGTGTCATGGTATGACGCTTGCGGCGAGACCACCAGGTAAGGTCGTCGCCTCGTCGGCGAGTTCGAGCTCCATGAGGATGGCCGCACATCGAGCGGCACCTATTTCGGCTGCCCTCGCAATTTCGTCGATTGGCATCGGGTTGGGTGAGAGGGCCTCTTTCACAGCAGCGATCTGATCTGGAGGGAGCTCGTCGTTGTCATCTTGCTGACCCTCGAACAAAGGTCCGGGTGCCATTTCAAATCGTGCATTTCCGAGGCTGGAAAGGACGTCGAGGACGTCCTCTCCCGACCTGATAAGGGCGGCTCCCTGCTGGATCAGTCGATTGGTTCCAGCAGCACGGGGATCGAGCGGCGATCCGGGCACCGCCATAACTTCGCGCCCCTGTTCGCCCGCTGTTCTAGCTGAAATCAACGAGCCGGAGCGCTCTGCTGCTTCGATAACCACTGTGCCCAGGGCTAATCCGGTGACCAGCCGGTTTCGTCGCGGGAAATCTTTGGCCGTTGCTCGATGGCCGAAGGGGCTTTCAGATACGATGGCACCATCGGCTGCAATCGCTGCATATAGGCGATCATGTTGCGGTGGGTATACGTGATCGACGCCACCGCCGAGGACTGCAATTGTTCCGGTCGATAATGCAGATGCGTGGGCCTCACCATCAATGCCGCGCGCCAGACCTGATACCACCACGAAACCCTGTTGTCCCAAGTATGCGGCCATGTCCCTTGCGATCTTGCGCCCTGCAGCCGATGCATTTCGGGCTCCCACAATGGCGACTGCGCGCTGTGCCAGCAGGTCTTCCCGCCCAAGAACCGTCAAAATGGGTGGAGGTGGGTCGAGGGCTGCTAGCAGTCTGGGATAGTTCGGTTCGCACGCAGCTATTAGCTTTGCGCCGAATTTCGATGTTGCCGCGAGCTCGGCCTCGATAACATCCTCGGCTGGTGCCTTTAGAGGGCGCTTGCGCCCAGCGCGTTTTGCCAATTCAGGCAAGGCATGAATAGCGTTCGCAACAGATCCGAATCGACTGAGAAGCTGGAAAAAAGTGACTGGGCCGACGTTTGGGGTTCGAGCAAGGCGTAGCCAGTCCAATCGTTCTTTATCTGAAAGATCCCTTCGACTCACTCTTCTGCGTCCTTGCGGGTTCCGAATTGGGGTTCTTCTCCCCTAACCAGCCGTCCAATATTTGCCCTGTGTGTCCAGAAGACGAGCAGCGATAGTACGGCGAGTATTAGGACGGCGAATTCGGTTTCTCCTAGCAGCCAAGCCCCCATGGGAACAGCTGATGCAGCCGTGAGCGCCGCCAAAGAAGATATGCGCGTGAGGGCGAAAAGAACGAGCCAAATAGGTGCGCCCACAACAAACCCTTGCCACGAGGCGACTGCTAGCAGTCCGACATAGGTGGCCACACCTTTTCCACCTTTGAAACCGAGCCAGACCGGATAACAGTGACCAAGAAAGGCTGCCGCCCCGGCGATGAGCCCCGCATTGCGTCCGAAAACGGATGTGAAAACCAAGACAGCTATCCCGGCTTTGAAACTGTCTGCTATCAGTGTCGCGAAGGCGAGGTCCTTGCGGCCTGTGCGAAGGACATTGGTTGCGCCGATGCTATGGGACCCGATCTCCCGGATATCCCCGAGACCGGCGGCTCGTGTGATGACCAGACCGAAGGGAACCGACCCGAGAAAGTAGCCGCCCAGCGCGGCTAACAAGTATCCAATCGTGTCAGACATGCACCCTCCAATTCATCTTCGGACCCTAACGCTCGCAATGTCCTGATCGCAAGCTGATCACATGCGGATGGTGACTGATTTCAAAATATTCGTATCGCTCGATCCGCCAGCATAGACCGTATGAGAGCCCGGCTCGATCTGCCAATCAGCAGATGTTTCGTTCCAATAACAGAGATCCGAATTTGGAACGAAAAAGTTGGCTGTCTGCGTCTGGCCTGGCTCGATCCATACACGTTCAAACCCACGTAATAGCTTCAGCGGCCGGTCAACTGCCTGTCCAGGAAACCCAACATAAAGCTGCGCAATTTCTGTTGCCGCCATCTTACCAGTGTTCGTCACGGAGACTTGCGCTTCGATGCCGCCAGGTGTTCGGCGGGCTTTCAAGGCGCGATATTCGAAAGCCGCATAGGACAATCCGTGGCCGAATGCGTAAGCCGATTGTAACTGGCTCTTCTCAGCGAGCGTGTATCCGTGGAGCGGGCCATAATCGATCTCATCGGCATCCTTGTCGAAGAAAGGATAGTCGCTTTCGTCATTCATGACGGTGAACGGCAGCTTTCCTGAGGGGCTGACATCTCCGAACAATAGGCGAGCAAGAGCAGTGCCGCCTTCCATTCCAGAATAGAAAGTTTGAAGGATTGCAGCGACGCCCGGCCCCCAGTCAGGTGACAGAATTGCAGACCCCGATACGATCACGACAATGGTGTTCGGGTTCGCTGCCGAGACAGCCTTGATCAGTTCAATCTGTTTTTCGGGGAGTCTCAGCAATTCCCGGTCGCCGCCCCGATCTTTGCCCCCTCCAAGCGCGCCAGTGTCTTCTGCCATCTCCGTGAGGACGTCGGCATCGTCGGGGGGTGGCTGCCCTCCGCCCATGGTTCCGGGGATAAACTCGCCTTCATCAAGTGCTGTTGTGCCCACCACCAAAATTGCAGCGTCGAGCCCCTTAGCCGCCCCCGCTGCGGCGCTTGGGTCATCTTCATTTCCGGCAATCGTGAGATCGGATGAACCGAGATAGTCTAATATTCCTTCAATCGCGGTCACGACATGAGGCGGGCGCACCCGGCTCGACCCAAAGTCTCCGGTGTTTTCAAGACCCGCCAGTTTGCCGAACACACCGATCTTCGCAGACCGCTGAAGGGGTAGAATGTTCTCATTCTTGAGCAGCACGGCTGACTTCTCCGCTGCCTCAAGCGCAAGGGCCTGATGAGTGGACGAAGCGACCATGTCGTCGGTGTAGTTCGCATAAGGGTCTTCGGCGCAGGCGAAGCGATACGTTACCCTCAGAATTCGTCGGCACGCTGTTTCGACAGCGGACGGTTCGATCTGACCGGATTTGACCGCATCGATCAGTTTCTGTCCGAAATGCACAGGTTCAGGATTTTCCACGTCGAGACCGGCCGCTGCGCCATAAGGTTGATAGACGCCAAGGATCCAGTCGGAGTGTACGAACCCATCAAAGCCCCACTCATGGCGAAGGATATCTGTCAGCAATTCGCGATGCTGGCCGCAATACTCGCCATTCATTTTGTTGTAAGCGCTCATCACGGTCGCGCATCCGGCGTCCAGAATTCGCTTGAAGTGGGGCAGGTAGACTTCCCGCAAGGTCCGTCCATCGATCCGCACATCGACCTTAAACCGTGCGTTCTCGATAGAGTTCAGTGCGTAATGTTTTACCGTCGCGGCGACATTGTGAGTCTGGATGCCCCTTGCGAGAGACGCGCCGAGCTCACCCATATGGTAGGGGTCCTCGCCATAGGTTTCCTGTGCTCGTCCCCAACCAGGATGCCGCAGCAGGTTGACGCACACTGCACCAGATAGACTGCAGCCCTGAGCACGGGCCTCAATGCCCATCACCTCGCCAATCCGTTGCTCTAGGTCACGGTCCCAAGACGCGCCGCGGGCCATCGTGCAGGGGAAGCATGTGGAGTTTCCGCGGGCGACACCTCTGGGCCCGTCCGTGAAGTAAAGCGCGGGAACCCCGAGGCGATCGATTCCACCGCCGGCGCGATAGGGACGCGCACCCCACTTCATCTTGTCCTCTTTCATGGCTTCAAAGAAGCCACGGCCGGACATCATGCCGACCTTTTCTTCCAACGTCGCTTCGGTCAGGATTTCAGTTATCAGAGCTTCAATGTCTTCGGCGGTCATTCCCTTCTGCGGTGCAAAGGTTTTGCTCAGCTCTGCAGTGTCCATGGCTATATCTCATCCCTGAAAGTTCTTGTTTTTAGTGGCTTGTTCGGCAACCTATCGGCTTGTTAGCGAGCGCGCTACAAGCTTTTTGAACGTCAGATAATTTCATTCGGAACTCGCCATGCTGCCTTTGCCGCTATCGACCTTGCTTGCGCCTGAATTGACAGAGCTCAACCGTTTGCCAGCCGGCACGACGCGCACGCCATATCCGTCAGCCAGTGCTGCCGCCGGTGGGGACGCTTCCCCATGGCGGTTCGATCTCGATGGTCAATGGGAGTTTGCGCTCATCGACAAACCTGATGCCGCACCAGCCGGATGGAGCGATCCGGAATTCGATGTATCGGCGTGGCGTGATATCAAGGTACCGGGCGTTTGGACCCGTCAGGGTACGGGTGATCATCCGCATTACACAAACTGGCAGATGTTGTTCGATGAACAGTATCCACCCGATGTTCCCGTGAAAAACCCGACGGGTCTTTATCGACAAAATTTCACTCTTCCTGACGGCTGGCTCGAACGTAGGACTATTCTTCACATTGGTGGCTTTGAGAGCGTCGCCCTTGTCTGGTGCAATGGGGCGTTCGTCGGCATGGGGAAGGACTCCCGTTTGCCCAGCGAGTTTGATCTCACCCCGCATGTTCAGCCTGGAAACAATACACTCGCGATTATGGTGATCCGTTGGTCCGATGCGACCTGGATCGAAGATCAGGACCATTGGAATCATGGCGGCATTCATCGATCTGTTTTCCTTGAATCGCGGAGCGATATTCATGTCGGTGATTTAGCTGTCATCGCTGACTACGACTCTGAGACGCAACTCGGATCGTTGAACGTCAGAATGAGCGTATCCGGACAGTCCGATGGTTGCACGATGGCCGGCCGAGTGGAATCGGTCACTGGCGATATCGTACAAGAATTTGATGGCGTCCCCGTGCCGCAGATCGTGTTGGAAGGCTCTGGTCTGCAGCGATTGATCTCTTCTTGTACATTTGATGGATATGCTGCATCGGTCACTCTGGACGGGCTGGACACTGATCCGTGGTCGGCCGAAATTCCGAACCGTTATCGCCTGATTACTGAACTCAGATCGGCTGACGGATCGGTCCTCGAAGCAAGCGCCCACTGGATCGGCTTTCGCCGTGTTGAGGTGGCTGAACGTCGCCTCAAGATCAATGGCGAGCCGGTTGTACTAATCGGCGTGAATCGCCACGATCACCACCCCGAGAACGGAAAAACACTGAGTGCTGACGATATACGAGCCGAGCTCGTCTCTATGAAGCAGCACAATATCAATGCGGTTCGGACTGCCCACTATCCGAATGATCCAGTCTTGCTGGACCTTTGTGATGAGTTAGGGCTTTACGTCGTCGATGAAGCAAACTTCGAATGCCATGGGCGATATCTCGAAGTTTCTGAGAGTCCGCGTTATCGCAATGCGATTATCGAACGTACTGCTCGTATGATTTCGCGAGATCGAAATCATGCCTGCGTCATTGGATGGTCGATTGGAAACGAGGGTGGTCATGGGGCCGTGCATGTTGCGGCAGCCAGTTATGCGAGGTCACTCGATCCGTCGCGTTTCGTACAGTATGAGGGCGCGTTCTTTGCGCGGCTGAGCTATCCGTCATCTTCCAACCTTGAGAAGAGCAATCGTCCGCCTATGCCTGATGAAAAGTCGAGCACTGATATTGTCTGCCCCATGTACACATCGATCGAAAGGATCGTCAGTTGGGCGCAGTGGGCTGAGGAAACGGGCGGTGATGATCGACCTCTGATCCTGTGTGAGTTCTCTCACGCCATGGGAAATTCGAACGGCTCTATCTCAGATTACGTAGATGCCTTTTATGACGAACCCGCTCTGGGCGGCGGATTTGTCTGGGATTGGCGCGATCAGGGTCTTGCTGAGACAGATGAGCACGGTCGATTTTATTGGGCTTATGGTGGGCATTTTGGCGACGAGCCCAACGACCAGAATTTTTGCATCAACGGCCTCGTTGGTCCGGACGGAACGCCACATCCCGGTTTGCGCGAATATATGTGGGCCGCGCGCCCTCTTGTGTTCATCAAGCGGAACAAAGATCATTTCACCTTTGAAAACCGCCGCGTGTTTCAAAGTACCGATGATCTGGAGCTCCGCTGGACTGTTCAAGCTGATGGAAAAGCGGTCGCGCGGGCAACATCAGATGTATCTATTGCGCCGGGCGGACGCCAAACACTTGTTCCGCCTGCTGAGATTATGTCAAATCTTCAAGACGCATCGCACATATTTATCGAATGGGTGCTGAAGAATGGAACGCTCTGGGCCGACGCCGGCTACGTCGTTGGCTGGGAGCAGATCGACCTTCAGGCAGAGGTCTCTGAGATCGATTTGCCCATCCTGACCATACCTGCGGATGGCTCCGAACCTTCGGGCTCCGTGTCTCATGGAGTGACTGAAATCGCGCTCGATAGGAACGAAGCAATTAGCCGAGTGATGCTGAAGGGGGTAACCGTGATCGAAAGTGATATCTCCGCATGCTTGTGGCGTGCACCGACTGATAATGATGGTGGGCAGAACGATGCGGCACCCCAGTCGATGCCAGGCAAGAGCGCCGCGTGGGTGGCTTGGGGGCTTAATGCTCTTGTGCTGGAAGACCAGACCGTCGCTGTCCATCACATGGCAGATAGTGTCTTGCTCACCCGTTCCAGATTGCTCTCTGGCCTGTGTGGACAGTCTGCCTCGCATCGCACAATCTGGGCGTTGACGGATAGTGGAGTAGATATCAGCGAAGAGATCACCATTCCGGAAGCTTGGAACGATCTTCCGCGGGTAGGCATTCGTTTTGACGTGCCAAAGCAATTTTCCGAACTTGAATGGCTCGGTCTTGGACCGGATGAATCCTATCCCGACCGATATCGTTCGCAGACCTTCGGTCGATGGTCATCATCCGTCATTCAACAATATCACCCCTATGTCCGTCCGCAGGAATATGGCGCTCACGAACAAACGCGATCTTTCCGACTAACCGTCGGTTCCGGTTTAGGGTTTGAGGTGGTATTCCCAAGACCTATGAGTTTTACCGCGCGGCCTCATCACGATGTAGATCTCGGGCCAGCGACAACCATCGCTGAACTACAAGAAGGTGAAACGACGGAGGTGCACATCGACGCTGCGGTTCGCGGGGTCGGCACGGGCGCGTGCGGGCCAGACGTTCTGGATCAATATACTGCTGGTCCCGGCACATATCGATTTGATTGGTCGTTGCGGCCAATTTCTGGATAGCTTCGCAAGAAAAAAGGCCGCTCCGGTTTCCCGAAGCGGCCCATTGTATGTCTCTTTCGGCTGTAATGCCTTAAGCGTCTTCGTCCGGAGCCATCTGGTCCGCCATTTCAGCGGCAGCTTCGGCGAGTTCGCCAGCCTGCTCGTCAGCAAGGGCCTGTTGCTCAGCCTGCATAGCCTCAATGATGTTCTCACCGGCGGCCTGGCGTTCAGCTTCATCTTCAGACCGTGCAACATTGGCTGTGATCTGAACTGTGACTTCCGCGTGCAGACGGATCTGAACCTCGTGAAGGCCAATCGTCTTGATGGGTTTGTCCAGGCGCACCTGAGATTTCGCCACTTTATGGCCTGCTTCGGTCGCTGCTTCAGCGATGTCTCGGCCCGCAACTGATCCATAGAGCTGTCCGGTATCGCCTGCTTGACGGATTAGAGTGAGCACTGCGCCTTCAAGCGAACCACTTGTCGCTTCAGCGGCTGATTTGGCTTCAGCATTGCGGGTTTCAATGGCTTCACGTTCGCGTTCGAAACGGGCGCGGTTGGAGTCCGTTGCCAGAAGCGCCTTGCCCTGCGGGATCAGAAAGTTTCGCGCAAAACCATTCTTTACGCTGACTTCATCGCCAATCGTGCCGAGTTTCTCGACGCGTTCTAAGAGAATTACTTGCATCGTCTTTCTCCTACTTCACGGTGAAGGGCAGAAGCGCCAGAACCCGCGCGCGCTTGATTGCTTTCGCGAGCTTACGTTGGTTCTTGAAGCTGACAGCGGTGATCCGTGAAGGAACAATCTTGCCTTTCTCGGAAATATAGCGCTGTAGCAGCTTCACGTCTTTGTAGTCGATCTTCGGGCCTTTGTTGCCTGCAAATGGATCGACCTTGCGACGGCGTCCGAAGGAACGGCGGGCTGGAATGTTCGTGATGTTCAGGCCAGATGTATTCTTGCGTGCCATGATGTCCTCCTAGTCCCGTGGTTTCCGGTCGCCGCGATCCTTGCGCGACAGAACAGGCGAGGGCTCTTCGTCGAGCTCATCGACCTTTACGGTCATGTAGCGCATCACATCGTCAGAAATGCGGTGGCGGCGCTCAAGTTCGTGAACCGCCGGGGCGGGTCCATCGATGTTCAGAAGGCTGTAGTGGCCTTTGCGCACCTTTTTGATTGGATAGGCGAGATTGCGGAGACCCCAATATTCGGTCTTGCCGACTTTCGCACCGTTTTCAGTGAGGAAAGATGTGACGTCTTCGACGAACGTATCCACCTGCGCAGGTGAAATGTCCGGCCGCGTGATGATCACGTGCTCGTAAAATGCCATTAGATTTTCATCCCTTTTGGTGCGCGGCGCTTACGGGGCGGGAACCCCGTCAACGATGGCCCTCATCCACGCACAATTGCGCTTTGAGACCGCACACCGGTTCAAGAGCGCGCTTAAAGCTGAAAAGAGGCTGCAGCGCAAGGGAGTTACTTGAACTCAAGTGCAAATGGCTTCGCGAGCGATATGTCCTTCGTATTTCCTTGTTAGGTGCCGAGGTCGATAGTAACCCGGAGACCTGTTCTTCGAGGAACCGAAATGATCCCGTCCGATATTCTGCTGATCGCATCTCTGTTCGTTTTTGTGTTCGCCTGGTGGCGGCGCGGGATGGAACGTCGGGAGCTGATCCTGCGCGTCGCACTTGTCGTGGCGCTCCTCGCTTCGTGCTGGGGGCTCTATCTTGATCGCTGGCAGGCGGGACTTGGTGGCCTGATTGCGCTTGGCCTGCTGCTTGTGGTGTTTTTTCGTCGACCACCGAGCCCTGATCTAAAGAAGCTGCCAGTCATTTCGGGCTCAGTATTTGCGGTTCTAGCGGTTCTCGCATTCGGTCTGATTTATCTTTTCCCAATTCGAGACTTGCCGAAACCGGAAGGACCGCATTCTGTCGGCGTCTTGTCATTCGAATTACAAGATCAAAGTCGCAAAGGACTTTTCGCTGCCGGGCCTGACGAACCGAGGCGTCTTCTGGTCCGTGCGTGGTACCCTGCCGAACCGGGAGAGCTTGGGCGGCGAGCTAAATATTTCAGCAGAGATGAAGCGAAATCCACAGCGCGAGGGATAGGCAGTCAGTTGGGGTTTCCACCACTTCTCGCTTTCGCGCGGAACGTCAAAACCAATTCACATCTAGATTCCCGGCCGCTTTCATCGCCTGACCCATTTCCAACCGTAATCTTCAGCCATGGATATGGGGCTTTCTCACAACAGAACACGGCGCTGATGGAGCACCTCGCGAGCCACGGCTATGCCGTCTATTCTATTCAGCACACCTACGACTCGTCACCGACAGCGTTTCCGGGCGGCGATGTTGTTGATGTTGATCCAGCTCTCTTGGACGACATAAATGCGGAACAACCGCCAGAATTTTCGTTTGAATCCAACGCCGGTGAGCGCTTGGCGGCAAGGCTGGCGGTTCAAGAATTCAATATTGAAAGACAGACCCGGATCCTGAAGCTCAGCACGCCCATCTGGCTGCAGGATCAGGTTTTCGTGGTTGATCAGCTTGAGGCGGGCTCCGTTCCAGAGACTGCGCGTTCGCTCGTCGCCAAAAGTCGTTTCGATAGGATCGGTGTGGTTGGCATGTCTTTTGGTGGCTCAACCGCGGGAGGCTTTTGCTTTGAGGATGATCGCTGCGCTGCTGGTGCGAACATGGACGGCCTCGATTTTCACTTCCAGCCCCTCGATCAAAGAATGCCTGTTCCGTTCCTGATGCTCCATTCCGATATGTCGCTTTTCGGTGAATTTTTTGATGCACCAGAGGGTGCCGGTACATATGCCTTCAATGAGTTTTCTTATGCGAGCTTCGACGATATTGGAACGCCGAACGATGCCGTTAGACTTCAGGTTAAAGACCTGATGCACATGGGGTTTTCTGATTTCTCTCTCTTTATGCGTCGTCCATTGAGAAACCCGCTTCTTGGGGCGGCTCCAAGCGACGCGATCATCGAGATCCAGAATGACGTTATGCTCGATTTTCTGGATCAGACTCTGCGGTCGACAAACCGCCGATTTCCAGATGACGTGTTGGGCGAACATGTAGATCTTTTGTTGCCCCTCGACAGTCCAACAATCAGCGACTGGTGGAGCGCGTTATCCCAAGAAGGCCGGGACGATGTTCGCCGGGAGATCGCCGCTTTAAAGGCCAGACAGGCGGAAGTCGAGGTCACCGCTCGGTAACTCAATACCCAGCGCTTGCGGTCAGTCCCAACCCTTGCCTCACATCCCATCCGGAATATCTCACGCCCCATAACAAAACGAGGCTAGTTCCATGATCCGCAAAGTTGCAAAGACTGCGCTCCTCCTCCCGCTCGTGCCCCTTGTTGCTGCCTGCGCGACGCGCCCGCCGGTGCCCGATGAAGCCGCCGGGCCTTTTATCATCGAAGAGGCGCTTGCAGGCGAGACCATCGGTCGAGGCAAAATCACCACCATCACTGGCGTTGATCGTGGTTTTGAAGCGAAGCTCAATGGCACGTGGGACGGCGAGACGCTGACCCTGGTGGAAGATTTCGTTTTTGATGACGGCGAGATTGACCAAAAGACCTGGCGGCTGAAAAAGCTCGCTAGCGGCGAATATGAAGGCACGCGCGAGGATGTCGTCGGCACGGCGCGCGGCTTTCAAGTCGAAAACGGGTTCCGGCTTGAATACACAATGGCGCTTCCCAACGGGAACGGTGGCACACGGAACGTGAAGTTCCGCGATATTCTGGTGATCGCCGACGATGGTAAGGTCATCAATAATGCCACGATCGGCTATTTTGGGTTCCGTGTTGGCCGGGTCGCGCTGACCATCGAAGAGACCTGATCGCACCTATTCAGGTACGAGCCGTTGCCACACGGATCGGTGCGGCCTAAACGAGCCTCCAACAAGGAGGTTTGGCTGCCATGTCCACAGGTCGCGCATTCATTTTTCCGGGCCAGGGGGCTCAATCGGTTGGTATGGGCTGGGCATTAGCTGACGCCTTTCCGGCGGCGAAGGCCGTGTTCGACGAGGTCGACGACGCCCTCGGCGAGAAGCTGTCCTCGTTCATCTGGGAGGGGCCGGAAGAAGATCTGACGCTCACCGCGAACACCCAGCCCGCCTTAATGGCGGTGAGTGTTGCGGCCATGCGGGCGCTCGAGGCTGAGTTCGGTATCAGCGTCGATGCGGCGGACTATGTGGCCGGGCATTCGCTTGGTGAATATTCAGCGCTCTGTGCGGCCGGGTCGATCGGCGTGGCGGAGACGGCGAAGCTCCTGCGCATTCGGGGCAATGCTATGCAGGCGGCGGTGGCACCGGGCGAGGGCGCTATGGCGGCGCTGCTCGGCGCAGATACCAATCAAGCAGAAGCGGCCTGTGCAGCGGGCATGGCGGCTGCTGGCGGAACTTGCGAGATTGCCAATGATAATGCGCCGGGACAGCTCGTTCTCTCGGGCAGTGCCGCTGCGATAGACGCCGCGTGCGTTCATGCGCGGGAGAACAGTGTGAAAAAGGCGGTGCCGCTAGCTGTGAGTGCGCCCTTCCATTGCTCGCTTATGGAACCTGCGGCTGAAGCTATGCGCGAGGCTTTATCTGGCGCTTCGATAAATGCACCAAAGGTGCCGCTTATTGCGAATGTTTCGGCAGCTGTGACAAGCGACCCTGAAGCCATTCGTGATCAATTGGTGATGCAGGTGACCGGCCGCGTCCGCTGGCGCGAGACCGTGGAGTTCATGGCGGTGAATGGCATCACCGGAACTGCGGAAGCGGGTGCCGGTAAGGTGCTTACTGTTATGAACCGTCGCACGGCAAGAGACATTAAAGGCGTGACCCTTGGAACGCCGGACGACCTGCAAGCCTTCGCCGAAGCGCTTCAGGCCTGATTGAGGAGACGACACATGTTCGATTTGAGTGGAAAGGCGGCGCTCGTGACTGGCGCATCTGGTGGCATTGGGCGCGATATTGCGACGGCTCTGTCAGCAGCAGGTGTCAAAGTGGCGTTGTCCGGCACCAGAGAGGCCGTGCTTGAAGAGGTGAAGGCGGAGTGTGCTAGCGAGGCGGCTGTGTTGACCTGCAATCTCTCCGACGGTGAGGCAGTGTCCGGCCTTGTTGCCAAGGCTGAAGAGGCGGTTGGCCCGCTCGACATTCTCGTCTCGAATGCCGGGCTCACCCGCGACCAGCTCCTGCTCCGAATGAAGGAAGAGGATTGGGAGACGGTTCTGAACGTCAATCTCGGGGCGTATTTCCGTCTGGCGAAAACCGCCCTCAAAGGCATGATGAAGCGCCGCCACGGCCGAATCATCGGTATTACGTCGGTTGTCGGTGTGACCGGAAACCCCGGTCAGGCGAACTATGCGGCGTCCAAAGCCGGGATGATCGGGTTTACAAAATCCCTTGCCGCAGAGGTGGCTAGCCGGGGTGTGACCGCCAATTGTGTGGCTCCTGGTTTCATCGAATCACCGATGACAGATGTGCTGCCGGACGCCCAGAAAGAGGCTCTTTTGGGCGCGATTCCGGCCGGAAGGCTCGGTCAGGGCGGGGATATTGCGGCGGCAGTCGCTTATTTGGCGTCAAATGAAGCCGCTTATGTGACGGGGCAAACCCTTCATGTGAACGGCGGAATGGCCATGATCTGACGCAACTATTGGGGGAGTCAGCAGTTATCGGGCTTGGCGCATCGCAAAACTGTGTGCTAACCGCAACACCTCTGGTCCCTGAGGCTAGTCATTCAGACATCAACTAAAGAGAAGGTGACTCATGTCTGACGTTATTGAGCGCGTTAAAAAAATCGTTGTCGATAATCTCGACGTGGAAGGTGATAAGGTTGTCGAAAGCGCAAGCTTTATCGATGATCTGGGAGCGGACAGTCTCGACCTGGTCGAGTTGGTCATGGCCTTCGAGGAAGAGTTCGACATCGAAATTCCGGACGATGTCCAAGAGAACATCCGCACAGTTGGGGATGCGGTAACTCACATCAAACAACACGTCTCATAAAGAGGAGCCACCGTGCGCCGCGTTGTCATTACAGGCATTGGGCTCGTTACACCTCTGGCCGGAAACCGGGAAGCGTCCTGGAGCCGGCTGATCGAAGGCAAATCTGGCGCTGGTCCGATTGATGTCTTCGATACAGAGCAGATGCCCTGCAAGATTGCTTTTCAGGTACCGTGGACCTCTGGTCGCGGTGGTGGTGAGGGCGATCCGGAAGCCTTCGACGCGGACGCCTTTGTCTCCAAAAAAGAACGTCGACGCATGGACGAGTTCATCGTCTATGCCATGGGCGCGGCCGATGAGGCTTTGAAAGATGCCAATTGGGCTCCGGAGGATGACCGTGCGCGCGAACGCACGGGCGTCCTGATTGGATCCGGGATTGGTGGACTTCAATCTATCGCGAATTCGACACTGGATTTGGATCGCGGCGGGCCCAAAAAGGTCAGTCCGTTCTTTATCCCGTCCGCGCTGATCAACCTTGCTTCGGGTCAGGTATCTATCCGTCACGGACTCAAAGGCCCTAATCATTCGGTTGTGACAGCTTGCGCAACCGGAGCTCACGCGATTGGAGATTCTGCACGCATCATCCGAGAAGGCGATGCTGACGTCATGCTCGCTGGCGGTGCTGAAGCGTCGATCTGCGAACTCGGTATTGCGGGTTTCTGCGCGCTGAAAGCTATGTCGACCAAGTATAATGACGATCCAACAAAAGCGTCTCGTCCTTATGACGAGGGCCGCGACGGTTTCGTTATGGGCGACGGTGCCGGCATTCTTGTTCTGGAAGACTACGAGCACGCCAAGGCGCGGGGCGCCAAGATTTATGCCGAAATTGCTGGCTATGGCTTGTCAGGTGATGCCTACCACATCACAGCACCTGCTGAGGGGGCCGAAGGTGGCTATCGCGCGATGAAAATGGCGCTCGATAATGCCGGTATGGAGCCAGGCGATATCGATTATCTCAACACCCACGGCACTTCGACGCCCCTAGGCGACGAAGGAGAGGTGCGAGCTGTAGAGAAACTGTTCGGAAGCGCAGCGTCGACCCTGTCACTTTCAGCCACGAAATCAGCTATTGGTCACTTGCTCGGTGCCGCAGGCGCGGTTGAGGCTGCCTTCTGTGCGCTGGCGATCCGTGACGGAGTAATGCCGCCAACACTCAATCTCGATAATCCGAGCTTCGATACCGACATTGATCTGATCCCACACAATGCTAAGCGCGCACCTGTACGTGCGGCGCTGTCGAATTCGTTCGGCTTTGGGGGAACCAATGCGGCGCTGATATTGAAAGCCGTCGATTAGCTTCTTTAGCGATTACTCATTCGCGCATTGAAAGCTGCCATTTGCTCATCCGTCGCAGGCTTTTGGTGCAGCGATTTCCAATCAGAATAAGGCATGCCGTAGACGCGCGCGCGGGCATCCTCCTTGCTAATCTCTATACCTTCGACTTCCGCTGCTTCGCGATACCAATCGCCGAGGCAGTTTCTGCAAAAGTCGGCAAGGATCATAAGATCGATATTCTGAACGTCTTTTCGATTGTCGAGGTGAGAGAGCAAACGACGGAAAGCCGCTGCATCCAATCTGTCTTTTTGTTCCTGGGTCAGCTCGGACATGTTTGGCCTTTGTGTCGTTTTTGGTCCCCGGTAAGTAATCATCTGCGGATGAGGTGTCCATTCACCATCCGTCAGCATGGCAAAAGGGCCACACTCCCTACTGCAAACGCAGGCGGGTCGAAATCCAGCTTGATCCTGATCAGGCCGATACGTTACATCATTACACTTTGCGAAATCGCCTGACGGAGAGACACCGGTGTCACCGCGCTCAGCATCGATCTTTCTTGGGCTAGTATTGGCTGTCTGCCAGTTGGCACTGCCGGCATTGGCAAATGATCATGATCACGACCCTGTTCACGAGGGCCATGATTGCGCGATTTGTGTGGTCGCCCTGGCTGAGGAAGACGATACAGACGGTCTCGAACCAACAGAGTATTGTCACATACCCACCTTTGAAACGGTTTGGGCGCATTCCGCGATTGCCGCTTCCGACGAAGACGTTGGCTCGTTCGGTTTTCAACCTCGCGGCCCGCCGCGTCCGATCCAACAGTAATTCCAACTAAGTATTAGTAAGTGCTGGACCTTTGAACCGTTCCAGTGCGTTTTCATCCCCAAGGGAATCTCAATGTCTATCAAACATAAATACGCTGCCGGCATATCGGCGGTAGCTTTTGCTTTATCGGCCAACATTGCGACGGCTCAGAGCGTCAGTGACGATGCCGATCGTCTGGACCTAGACGAAATTGTCACAACGTCGACACCGCTTGCTCGTACGCTCGGTAAGACAATTACGAATGTCACCGTTCTTGAAGAAGAAGAGCTCGCCGAACGCCTTGCGTCATCAATAGGCGAAACGCTTCGCCTAGAGCCCGGCATTTCGTCAACGTCTTTCGGTGCGGGAGCCTCGCGCCCAATCATTCGCGGTCTCGGAAGCGACCGGATCCGTGTTCTCGCTGATGGCATCGGCACATTTGCCGTCGACCAGACGAGTCCTGACCACGCCGTCCCTGTCGAGCCGGCCCTCGCTGAGCGTATCGAAGTGTTCCGCGGTGCCGCGTCACTTCTGTATGGATCTTCGGCAGCTGGTGGCGTCGTCAACACGATTACCGGCATCATTCCCGAGGAAGCTCCGGAAAACGGACTCGAGGGTGCGGCTCGCTACTCATATTCGACCGTCGACAATGGCAATGAAGTAGCGGGTGGCGCAAACCTGCAAGTCGGTGACGTTGTTTTCCACGCCGAAGGTTCGTTTCGCGATGCTGGCGACTACGACATTCCAGGTCTCGTGGCGTCCAATGAGCTGGTCGGAGCGCTTGCGGCGGAAGCCATCGCCAATGGCGAACCTTTTGTACCAACCGAAGAGTTTGAGAGCGGCTTCCTTCCTAACAGCGATCTAGAGACAACGACCGGCGCGTTTGGCGCATCCTGGCTCTTCGATAGCGGCGATTACGAAGGCTTCTTCGGTGCTTCAGTCAGCTATCTCGAGACGAATTACGGTGTACCTGCTGGCATTCTGACCGAGGAAGATCTCGAAGGTGAAGAGGAAGAGGGTGAAGAAGGCGAAGAGGGAGAAGAAGAGGGCGAAGAGGAAGGTATCCGCATTGACCTCGATCAGATCCGCTACGACGCCAAAGGTGAAATCCGCGGCAATCTCGGCATCTTTGAGAAAGCTCGTTTCCGCTTTGGTTACGGCGACTATCAACACTTCGAGCTCGAAGGTGATGAGGTTGGTACCGAATTCAACAATGAGGAATTCGAGGGCCGCATCGAGCTGACCGGTAAGACTGTAACGATTGGCAGTGGCGAGTTTCGATCCGCCACCGGCTTTCAATTCCGCAATCGTGAAGTTGAGGCGATCGGTGCGGAGGCTTTCGTCCCACCATCTGAACAGACACAAATTGCTGTGTTCGGCTTAGGTGAATACACGACGGGACCTTGGATTTTCGATGGCTCCCTGCGGTACGAAAATGTTGAGAACGAAACCGACACGTTCATCGACGAAGAAGACGGGCCAGAAATGGAGCTCGACAACAATTTCGACCTGTTCAGCGTATCGGCTGGCGTCGGAGTTCAAGCGACTGAGCAGCTGTTTCTCGGGTTCAACGCTTTCCGTACAGAACGTGCACCTTCAGTAGAAGAGAATTTCTCCTTTGGGCCGCACCTTGCCACTCAGTTCTTCGAGATCGGTAATCCAAACTTTGAAGAGGAAACCGCCCGAGGATTTGAAGCAACCGCACGGGGTGAGTTCGGCCCCGTCACGGTTATCGTGAATGGCTTTCTGACCGACTATGACAACTTCATATTCGAGCAGGAAACCGGCGACATCATGGACGGCCTTCCAGTCTTTGCCTTTGTTGGTGCCGATGCGCGGTTCCGTGGATTTGAGGCAGAACTCGAGGCCGATCTCGGATCGTTTGACACCGGATCCTTCGGTGAAATCCGGTTCTCGGGACAGGCCCAGGCTGATTACGTGAAAGCTGATTCCGATGGTGAGTTCGCCGGTGATCAGCCCCGTATTCCACCTTTCTCAACACTAGTGGGTCTGACCGCTGACAGTGATTTCGCAACCGTTCGGGCTGAAGTCGAATACAACGCAGCTCAAAATGCTGTGGCCGACTTTGAGCTTCCGACCGGCAGCTTCACCGTTTTCAACCTCGCGCTCGCTGTGCGTCCATTCCGGGATCGTCCGAATGTCACGCTTGGCATTCGTGGTCAGAACCTGTTTGACGCAGAAGTCCGGAACGCGGTCTCCTTCCTCAAGGATACTGCCCCGCTTCCAGGCCGGAATTTCCGTTTTGACGTAACGGTGGCTTTCTAAGCAAACAGTTGAGAGAAAATTCACTTGCGCCTTAAGCCTCTCGGGCTTAAGGCGCTTGTCGACACGTAAGCAAACCACGACGAGCGGGCCGCTGAAAAGTGGCCCGCGGTCAGTACGGGGGAGCCCAACTGTCTTCATTACCGTTCCAGGTCGCGCCGCGGCCAGCGCTAAGGAGGATATGTGGATGACCCAACTTTCGGAATCCGTTCTTGCACGTCTGTCCGTACTGCCCTCGGAAAATTTCGACGGCGGCTTGCCGATATTCCAAACGGTCAAGGATGCGCTTGCTGCTAACACATCCGACAGCGCGTTTGCGGTCTTGTATCCTCAATCAATCGCCGATATGGCGGGCCGGTTTCTTGACGGATTTCCCGGTAAGACGGTTTACGCGGTGAAGGCAAATCCGCATCCAGCTGTTCTCTCAACGCTTTGGTCAGCCGGTATTAGGGCCTTTGACGTCGCGTCTATCGCTGAGATTGATCTCATACAGTCGCTTTGTCCGGACGCTGAGCTTTACTTGATGAACCCCGTAAAGTCCCGACAGACCATACGGCATGGATATGATGCTGGCATTCGCCATTTCGCTTTCGATTGCACGGATGAACTTCAAAAAATAGTGGATGAGACGAGCGGTGCCCGCGATCTGAATCTGCACCTCCGCATAGCGCTTCCTTCCAGCACGGCAAGACTGCCGCTCATGGAGAAGTTCGGAGCCGATGCTGATGAAGCAGTAGATCTCTTGCGTGCAGCTCGATCTGTTGCCGCACGTCTCGGTGCGGCGTTCCATGTGGGATCGCAATGCCATGAGCCAGACAGTTTTGTTCGGGCGATAGCGCATGTTCGGGAGCTGATCGATGCGGCGGATGTCCAGGTCGATAGTCTGGATTGTGGTGGCGGCTTTCCGGTCGACTATCCCGGCATGGCCCCGCCGGATCTCAAGCACTTTTTCTCGGCTATCTTCAGCGGCCTCACCTCATCCGGCTTTGACGGCGTGACGGTTCTGGGGGAGCCCGGTCGCGCTTTGTGTGCACCTGGTGGATCGACGCTTGCTCGCGTTGAGCTCCGCAAGGGCGACACGCTCTACATCAATGACGGAGCTTATGGGACTCTGTTTGATGCCGGTACCTTCGGCTGGCGGTTTCCTGTCGTCTGTCACCGTTCGACCCCTGGGGGCAAATCCGACACTCTGAAACCGTATCGGCTCTTCGGGCCAACTTGCGATAGCCTCGACCGAATGGATGGTCCATTTGATCTGCCTGCGGATATTCAAGAGGGAGACTGGATCGAGTTCGGTTGTCTTGGGGCCTACGGTCAAGCCATGCAGACACGCTTCAACGGATTTGAGATACGCCAAACCGTGGCTGTCCTTACCCCGTCTTTCGGCTGCTGAAGCACAGCAAAAAGTGCTGGAACATCAATATTCTGGCGCGTAACTTTGCCAACGTTTACGGGTAACAGCGTGTTAATTGGCAGCACGTTTTCAATCAGAACAAGATTTCTTGTATTGATCATTTCAGAATAGTATTTCTCCATGGACGTTTCGGAAGTATTTCAAAGCCGGTTTGATCAAGCTGCCACCGGGCGGGGCAAAGCGCCTGGCCGGGTGAACCTCATCGGAGAACATATCGATTATAATGGCGGTACGGTGCTTCCCGCAGCGCTCAAGAATACTGTTCATGTCGCGCTGGCACCGAACGGAACGGACAATCATACGATTTATTCTGATCGTTTCGATGAGCCGGTTGTGCGATCGGCAGCTGACGGTGCCACTGGCCATTGGTCGGACTATGTGATCGGTGCCCTGCAGCAAGCGGCGTTCCTTGGTTGGGGCGAAGGTGGGTTCTACATTGCTATCGAGAGCAATGTGCCCGATGGCGCTGGTGTCTCGTCTTCTGCTGCTCTTGTCACAGCGATACTCCGCGCAGCGATGGTCCACGCGGATGCCGACCTCGATGCGAAAGAGGTCGCGATCGCTGCTCGCAAGGTTGAGAATGACTTTATCGGTGTGCCGTGCGGGATCATGGATCAAATGGCGGTGGGACTGTCGCAGTATGGCGAGGCATTGGCGCTCAACACCCTTGATAATGAAACAGAGGTCATTCTAATCCCGGATGACTGGTCATTCGTGACGCTGCACACCGGCATCCAGAGAGAGCTCACCGACGGGCGTTACAAGGCTCGATCCCAGGAGTGCGCCGCCGCTGCAGCCGCTTTGGGTGCAACTTGGCTGTGTCACCTTACCGATGAACAGGCTCGAAATCTGGCTGAGCTGGACACCACTCTCGCCAGACGGGCGCAGCATGTCGTTTCCGAACACCGACGGGCTGTCTGGGCTATAGGCGCGATGAAAGCCGGCGATATGGACGTCTTTGGACGACTGATGCGTGAAAGCCATCGGTCCTACTCAGAAGACTTCGAAGCCTCGACACCTGAGATTGATGAGATCGTCGCAAGTGCAATCGAGTTGGGTGCAGTCGGCAGTCGCCTAACCGGCGGCGGGTTCGGCGGCTGCTTCGTGTCGTTATTGCCAACAGACAAAGCGGCTGACTGGACCAAAGAGATACTCGCTCGCTATCCCGCTGTTCGAGCGCTCTAGTCTAACGGAACCAGGCTCGCCTTGATGATCTCGATCGCGGGTTTGCGGATAAGCATTTTGTTGCCGTGATAGGCTGCCTGGGGAAGCTGCGCGAGGGCTCCGGCTGCGGTCGCTGCTGTATCAAGTAGTGCGTCACCTTCTACCGCTTGATCGAGAAATCCGGCTTCCACGGCAAGATCGGGATCATGCATACGTCCTTGTATCACCGCAGGCGTGAAGTGATCCTGGGCGAGGCGTGCACGCGGTAGTTCTATTCCGAATGTGGGCAGCACCATACCGATGGCGGTTTCATTCAAACCAATCTTAAAGTCTCCCTGAACGCCGATCCTCGTGTCGGCAGCGAGGAGGAACAAACCACCGGCGGCGAGAGCGTGGCCCGTACATGCCACGACGGTCGGCAGTTTGTTCTGGAAAATCCTAAGCAGCAAATGCCCACCAGCATTCACAAGCTTTGCGGCATTGGCCGGGTCTTCGCGCATGACGGAAAGGTCGAACCCGGCGCAGAACCGTCCAGCGCGTCCTGAGAACACGATCGCCTTCGCATTCGCTTCTGCATCATTCAGCGCGTCTTGAATGGCATCTAGCATATCGAAGCTCAAGGCGTTCGCCTTGCCGTCGTCCAGATGGATATGGGCAATATCGTTTTCGATGGTCAAAGAGAGCAAGCTCATGGCGTCAGATCCTCATCTGTTTTCTCAGCTCTAATGATCGGACCCTCCCAGCGTCAGTCAACACATCCCGCAACGTCACCATTGATGCGATGCAGGCACCATGTCACGCTCGGCTGAAAATAAGTGTGGGAGATCAAAATGGATCTGGCGCTAAGCCCGGAATATGAATCGTTTCGAGAAGAGACGGCGAGCTTCCTAAAAGGAAACGCTGATCAGGCTCCGGGGTCAGGCGATCGCGGCATGAAACATCCGAAGCGTTTGGCTTGGCAGCGCCTACTGATCGAGAGCGGTCTGGCGGCACGCACAATCCCAGCTGAATATGGAGGCTTTGGGGCTGAGCCCGATATTCTGAAGTCCCGTATCATTGCCGAAGAGTTTGCGAAGTCTGGTTTGCCGCGCAGCCTTGCCGGGCAAGGGATCTCGATGCTTGTGCCGACGCTCTTGGAGCTCGGCACAGAAGAGCAAAAGCAGGCCTATATTGCGCCGACCCTGCGCGGCGAGATCGTCTGGTGTCAGGGCTACTCCGAACCGGGCTCGGGGTCCGACCTTGCCAGCCTCTCAACTCGTGCCGAAATCGACGGCGACGATTATGTCATCAATGGTCAGAAGATCTGGACGTCGACCGCGCGCCAAGCCGATATGATTTTCTGCCTCGTCCGAACCCATCCCGACGAGAAGAAGCATCACGGTATTTCGTATCTCGTTTTCTCCATGGAAACGCCCGGCATCGAAGTTCGTCCGCTGGTCGACATGACAGAGTCCGCGAATTTCAATGAAGTGTTCTTTACGGATGTCCGTGTGCCGAGATCGTCTGTTGTCGGAGAACCCGGGAAAGGTTGGCAGGTGGCCAATGCAACCCTTACCCATGAGCGCGGTATGCTGGGTGATCCAAACGCTGCCGAGACTCGCCTTCTGGAAATCGCTGATCTCATGAAGAGTGAGACGGTGAACGGCGAACGTCTCATAGACAATCCTATGCTCCGCGATCGATTGATGGCGTTGCAGGGTGAAGTGCTTGCGATGCAGGCCAATGGTCTTCGAGTGATGACGAGCCGCCTTAGGAAAGAGAGCGCCGGGCTCGCAGGTCTGCTAATCAAACTTCAGGGGTGCGAACTAAACCATGAGATTGCCCGCCTCGCGATCGACTGCCTTGGCGAGATCGGTATTCTGTATGGGGACAGTCCTTATCTGAAGCAGGGCGGCGCGTGGCAGTATCGCTATATGTATGATCTCGGTCTGATCATTGGCGGAGGCACGGCACAGATCCAGAAGAATATCATCGGTGAACGTGGGCTCGGCCTGCCTCGCGAACCAAAACCAGCTGTGGCGTAGGGGGAGTAAGCACAATGGAATTTGCACTCTCCGAAGATCAGAAAATGCTGCAGGACTCGATTGTCGGTACGCTTGCGAATATTTCCGACCTCGATGCGGTTCGCCTTGTCGCTGCGGGAGATACCGACGCTACAGGCATATCCAACGGTTTGGGTGAACTCGGCACATCGCAACTGCTTGTTCCGGAGGTGTATGATGGTCTCGGGCTTTCAGCGCTTGACGCCGCCTTGGTTCAGGAAGCCCTTGGGCACCATGTTAGTCCCGCACACTTCTTTGCGAGTTCAGCTGTCGCCGTGACGGCACTGATGGCCGGCGGTAATGAAGCGGCGAGAGCCGAATGGCTTTCCAAAGTTGCCAGCGGTGAGGTTCGTCTGGCTGTCGCGTTGACAGAGGCGGTCAATCGCCGCGAAGACGCAGGGATCATCGAGGATGGCGGTCGTCTTTCCGGCAAGGCCTTGTTCGCACTCGAAACCGGCGAGGCGACTCATGTGCTGAGCGTGGCGAAGGGCGGGAGACTGTTGATTGCACCGCTCGATGACGGCGTGACGATCAGGGAGCTGACGACCATAGACCGGACAAGAACGTTCTCCGAATTGGTATTCGAGGGTGTTGAACCTGTCTGGCTTGAGGAAGACGCTGGGGGAATGCGCGCGCTGCATCGAACCATTGCGCTCGCCCGCATCCTCCTCGCAGCCGATACACTTGGCGCAGCGCAAGCCATGCTTGATAAGGCCGTTGAGTATGCAAAGGAGCGGAAACAGTTCGGTCGCATCATCGGATCGTTTCAGGCCGTGAAACATATGTGCGCTGAAATGGCAGCGAAGCTTGAACCCTCTCGCTCGCTTGTCTGGCACGCCGCGTATCTATTTGATGAACAGCCGGAACGAGCGTCGCTGATGGCCTGCCATGCCAAGGCGCACATGTCCGAGGTCGGTACATTCGTGGCAAAGACAGCGACCGAGGTCTATGGCGGCATGGGTTTCACAGATCTTGTGGGGCTGCATTACTGGTTCAAGCGCATCGGCGTGAACCGCCAACTCTTCGGTGGTCCTGAGATGCTCCGCGCTGAAGCGGCAAGATTACAGAGATTTTAGGTAGAAAGGCGGTTTCGCCACATTTCCGTCACAGGCCCCTAACGGTTCTTAAGGGCTAACGCCGTACCTCTCTTCAACAGGAGGGGCATTGGAGGGAGTCCAATGAGACATCGGCTTATTGCCATTCTAATTCTTGCGTCGGCACCGCTGACCGCGCGATTTCTGACGGCTCAGGCGAACAGTGAAGGGCCTGCTCCGGATGCGGCGATACTGGCGTCTTTGCCAGCCGATGGTGACTTTGTGGCATGTGACGAGATTATCGTATCTGACGCAGCCTTCGATCTTGCCAAGGCCGCGGTGGCCGAAAAGCTCTGGTCGCCCGCAAGTGCTGAGTTTCCGTTGGCCGCGAGCCGCGTGTCTGAACTTGAAGCGTGTAGATATATCATCCGCTCTTGGGTCGATGCGAAAAACGGCTTCGGACAGATGGTTCGAACTCCTTATGTCGTTGAGCTCGAAAACACGACGGGTGACTGGTCTGTTCTTGGCGCTCGCCTCGGATCGCCGATCTATTCTGACCGCCTGCAACTTGCTGCCGCGGGCCACTAGACCGAACTTTCGAACGTCAGCCACGTTGTTTGGCTGACGATCCCCTCAAAACACCCACCGCGCCAAAAGTGGGTGTCTGTTTGAGTGTCAATTTGTCCAAATAATTGACGTTTCTTCTCCTCTTGCCTCTCGCACCGTCAAGGGGGCATTCTGACCTCAAATCAGATTGCGAGGAGGACCAGCCATGCCCGAAGCCTATATTATCGACGCCTGCCGAACGCCCCGTGGGATAGGCAAAGTGGGCAAAGGCAGCCTTGCTCATCTTCATCCCCAGCACCTCGGTGCAACGGTGCTTGGCGCTATTCGCGACAGGAACAAGCTCAACACATCCGAAGTTGATGACATCATTTGGGGAACGTCCTCCCAACGTGGTGCCCAAGGGGCAGATCTCGGGCGCATGGCCGCGCTCGATGCTGGGTATGATGTGAAGGCGTCAGGCGTCACGCTCGACCGGTTTTGCGGGTCCGGCATCACCACCGTGAACATGGCTGCGGCGCAAGTGATGTCTGGCATGGAAGACGTTGTTATTGCTGGCGGTACAGAGATGATGAGCTACACGTCTGCAACCGCAGATCCCAAAGAACCGCCGATGCTCGATGCTGGTAATCTTAGCCTGCGTGAAAAGCATCCCCAGTCTCAACAGGGTGTCTGCGCCGACGCTATCGCGACGCTTGAGGGGATCGACCGGGAGGCTGTGGATCGTCTCGCCTGTACCTCCCAAGAACGGGCCGCGCGCGCGATTGAAGAAGGGCGTTTCGATAAGTCTCTCGTGCCAGTTCATAATCCGGATGGCTCGCTCGCGTTGGACAAGGAAGAGTTTCCACGCCCCGGTACGACCATGGAAAGCCTCGCCGGTTTGAAGACCGTGTTCGACATGTTCGCTGGCGTGCCGGTGGACGATCAGGGCAATACGTATGGCAGCCTTGTCACGAAGAAGTATCCCCAGCTGGAAGGCAATCTCAATCACGTCCACCATGCCGGAAATTCGTCCGGCGTCGTCGATGGCACCGCAGCGCTGTTATTGGCTTCCCAGGATGCGGTTGACAAGAATGGCTGGACACCGCGCGCCCGCATTGTCGCCACGGCGAATATGGGAGACTGTCCGACGCTAATGCTAAATGCGCCCGTTCCCGCCGCGCGGAAAGTTCTCGAAAAGGCAGGCCTCACGACCGATGACATCGACGTCTATGAAATCAATGAGGCGTTTTCTGTGGTCGCGGAGAAGTTCATCCGCGATCTCGATCTCGACCGGGAGAAGGTGAACAAGAATGGCGGTGCTATGGCGCTTGGACACCCCATTGGTGCGACTGGCTCGATCCTGATTGGTACCGCACTCGACGAGCTTGAGCGATCTGATGGCCGGTATGGCCTCGTCACCATGTGTGCTGCTGGCGGCATGGCACCCGCGGTTATTATCGAGCGCGTTCAATAATCCCGGCAACCGCTTCCTAGCTCGTGCCGAATGGTGCTAATCGTCCAGAATGGAATGGTTGACTGAGCTAGCCAACGCGTATCCGTGGGGCGTCTATCTTCTGGTAGCGCTCGCACCGTTCGTTCAGGAAGATACGGCTGTGATTAGTGCAGCGGCAGCGTCAGCAGCCGGTGCTGGGCAGACACCCTTGCTGTTCCTGTTCCTGCTGCTGGGTCTCAGCGCGAGCGACCTCTGGAAGTACTGGCTGGGCCGTGCGGCGCATTACAATGAATGGGGCCGGAAAGCAGCGGCGAAGCCAGGTGTCCAAGCGGCGAAAGAGAAGGTCGTTAATCGCCTTGGCTTGTCGCTCGTAACAGCGAGGTTTGTTCCGGGGACCCGAATTCCCCTCTACATCGCCTGCGGCTTTTTCCACGCGCCGTTTCCGAGAGTTGCTTTCTTTGTCATCAGTTCAGCCATTCTCTATGCCGCGATTGCATTCGGACTGTTTCATTTGCTCGGAGAAATGGCGGGTGAACGGATTGAGAAATATGCCCCGTTTGCAGCGATCGCGATCGTCATTAGCGTAATCAGCTATCTCGTAATCCAAGCCCGCATCAAGACAGTTAAGACCGCCAGTGTATCGGGTGACCCAGCGCAGATCGAAGCGTCGACCCTTGGTGTTCAGGATAAACGCGGGTAGGGCGAAGAAAGACATTACAAACACATCAGGATCAAAGTTCTCTCATATGACTGATCTCCAGACTCTAAAGACAGCGCTGTCAAAGGTTCCTATCGTTCCTGTGTTGACCATCGAACGGGCAGAAGATGCTGCGCCGCTCGCAACAGCGCTGAGTGCCGGAGGACTGACGGTTGCAGAAGTTACGCTTCGAACGTCTGCCGCATTGCCCGCCATTACCGCAATGCGTAAGGCGGCTCCTGACCTAATTGTCGGTGCAGGTACAATTACTGAGTTGGGTCACGTTTCTCACGCGATCGAGGCGGGTGCCGAGTTTCTGGTTTCACCAGGACTGACGCCCGCACTGGCTGACGCTTTGAAAGATACCGATGTTCCAGCTTTTCCGGGGGTAGCTACTGCTGGTGAGGCTATGACGTGGAGCGCTTTCGGCTTTCAGTTTTTGAAACTTTTTCCGGCTGTTCCGATTGGTGGCATAGGGCTCCTCAAGGCACTGAAAGATCCACTCCCGGATATTCAGTTCATGCCGACCGGCGGAATAACCGAATCGACTGCGCCTGAATTTCTCGCTTTGCCGAATGTTGTTGCCGTCGGCGGATCTTGGATGATCAGTAGGGAAGATGTGATGACTGGCAATTGGACGCGGATCGAGCAGACCGTTCGGGCATCTGTAGATTTAGGGAGAACCGCGTGAACATACCTGCCGCGACACCGATGCGAGGGCGCAATGCAAAAATTATTGCTACGCTCGGGCCTGGAAGCCGGTCACCGGAAACTGTGAAACTTCTTGCCATCGCTGGCGTAGACATTTTCCGACTGAACTTCTCGCACGGTAGCCATGAAGATCACAAGCGCGCCTTCGATACTGTTCGTTCCGTCGAGCAGGAACTCGGTAGACCGTTGGCGATCCTTGCAGATCTGCAGGGACCCAAGATACGGGTTGGTTCTTTTCCGGAGGGAGAGATACGGCTTGGCTTTCAAAAGGAGTACGTCCTCTCAGCTGATGCCCAGACGGACAGCGACGACACTATTCCGGTGCCCCATCCAGCCATTCTTGAGCAGCTTGAAGTTGGCGATGAAATTCTATTGAACGATGGTCAGCTCCAGCTGACTGTTACTGGGATCGAAGATGCTGTCCGTGTTAGATCGGACTTACCTGGCAAGTTGTCTGATAAGAAAGGCTTCACGGTAAGAGGTAAGGCGCTACCGGTCGGTGCGATGACAGACAAGGACAAGGAAGACCTCGCCTATGCTATGGAGATCGGCGTCGATATCGTCGCGTTGAGCTTTGTCCAGACAGTTTCAGACATCGAAGAAGCAAAAGCCATGATCGCCGGCCGCGCGCCTTTGGTCGCCAAGCTTGAGAAACCTGCTGCCATTCAGAATCTTGACGCCATCGTCTCTGCGGCAGACGCTGTGATGGTTGCTCGCGGTGATCTCGGCGTCGAGTTTCCACTTGAGCAGGTGCCGATTATTCAACGCCGGATTATTAGGACTGCGCGCGGCGCAGGACGACCGGTGATCGTCGCAACCCAGATGCTGGAATCCATGATTGAACATGCTGCCCCAACGCGGGCGGAAGCAAGCGATGTAGCGACAGCGATCTATCAGGGGTCGGATGCCGTTATGCTGTCCGCCGAAACAGCGATTGGTCGACACCCGGCGACGGCGGTCGCCATTATGGATCGGATCATTAAGGCGGCAGAGAGTTCGGAGGACTATGAAACCTCACTTTGCCAGTTCGAAGGTATCAGCCAACCAGAGCACGACGAGCTCGTCGATGTTGTTGCGATGTCTGTTCAGGCGCTCGCCAAGTCCCATGAGGCATGCATTTTGGCGCTCAGGACGGGATCGATTGCCCGTCTAGCGCGATTTTCACGCGTTCGTGGATCGACGCCCATCATATACGGATCGATTGATCGTCGCCGACTGCGTCAGGCACAGCTATTATGGGGCGTCAGTCCCTACGCTTTCCAGGTCGACCGGGCGGATGATTGGGCCGCATATCTTGCCCGCGTTTCTGGATTTGACGGATGTTACGCATATGCGCGCTGGGCGGGCGGTGAGGGCACCTTCGCTTGGGAAATTGGCGCGAACGATTACATTGAAGATGACTGAATGAGGAGATGAGACATTACGAAAACAGATTGGTCATCTCTGCGAATGCGCGCCAAGATCAATGATGTCGCCGATCTTGCCGGGGTCTCTATCAAGACAGTATCCCGTGTACTGAATAACGAACCGAATGTCCGCCCGGAAACGCGGGAAAAAGTTAGAGTGGCGGTCAGCGAGCTTAGATACGTGCCGAGTGTCTCTGCAAGGAGTCTGGCGGGACAGCGATCTTACATGTTCGCGATGTTCTACGATACGGCGTCTGAAGGTTATCTCAGCCGTTTCCAAAAAGGTGCGCTCGAGGCTTGCCGACGTGCCAACTACCATTTGATCGTTGAGCAATGTAGCGTCGGTGCAACTGAGACAGTCGATCATCTGGTGGTTACGGCAACGCAATTGCGCGTCGATGGTGTTCTATTGCTACCGCCTGTCGGTGACACGGAACATATCGTCGAGAGGTTTGCGGACCTGAACATACCAGCCGCGCTTATCGCGCCGGGTGGCGAGACTTTCGGTATGCCGTCCGTAAGAATGGATGATATTGCCGCATCCGCTGAATTGACGACGTTTCTTATCGATCAGGGTCATCGGCGCATTGGCTTCATAAAAGGACATCCAGATCATGGCGCAACGATACTTCGGCTGAACGGATACCTGACCGCCCTTAAACAGGCGGGAATAGAACCAGAAGAAGCGTTGGTGAGGCCTGGAGATTTCACGCTACTATCCGGCCTTGAGCCTGCGCGAGAGCTTCTCTCCATGGCGTCTCCGCCGTCAGCGATATTTGCCAGCAATGATGATATGGCGGCGGCAGTTATCCGCGTTGCAGCGGAGCGCGGTCTGCAGGTGCCGGAAGAATTGTCGGTGGTGGGTTTCGATGATGCGCTGATTGCAAGTGCAACTGTTCCCCCGCTGACGACAGTGCGGCAGCCTATTGAGTCTATGGCTGCGGCGGCGATTCAAGAGCTTCTGGTTGCTGCCGATCGAACAGGATGCCGACCGCCTGCATCGCGCGACGATCTGTCCTTTGATCACGAGTTGATTCACCGCGAGTCCGCCAGCTACGGGCCAAACTACAACCAAGAAAGCGGCTCAGACTGACAGCGTTGTCAGAAAGCAAGAATTAAGTGATACATGTCAGGTATGAGATCACTTGCCGCTAGGACCTGATCGACATGGCTAAATTTATTCCAGTTTCGCCTTTCGATATCGCGATATTCGGCGCGACCGGTGATCTCGCTAAGCGCAAATTATTGCCCGCGCTATTCCATCGCTGGCTAGATGGTCAAATCCCGGAAAACTCGGTGATTGTTGGATCAGCGCGCACCGAAATGACGCCTGAAGAATTCCGTGATCACGCCAAGGAAGCGTGCCGGGAGAGTACCGGCGACAGCTGGTCTGACGATGCATGGTCGTCGTTTTCGGAGCGCCTTTCCTACGTGGCGATGGACGCGACGGACAAGAAGGCGAATTGGTCTGAACTCAGAAACAGGCTTACGGGCGATAGTGATCGTCCGTGCATCTTTTACCTGGCTACGGCTCCGCATCTCTATGTTCCGATTTGTGAAGCCTTGGGATCATCTGGTCTGAACACTGCAAATGCCCGGGTCGTGCTTGAAAAACCGATCGGCAAAGACCTCGCGTCTGCGCAAGCCATCAATGAGGGCGTTTGCGCAATTTTCGATGAGAACAATATCTATCGGATAGATCACTACCTCGGCAAAGAGACCGTTCAGAACCTTATGGTTCTGCGCTTTGCCAATACTCTGTTCGAACCGGTCTGGTCGCGTTCTGAAGTTGACCATGTTCAGATCACCGTCGCTGAAACCCTGGGTGTCGAAGACCGGGCGGAATATTATGATGGCGTCGGTGCTCTGCGCGACATGGTGCAAAATCATCTTCTCCAGCTTCTCTGTCTAACCGCTATGGAACCGCCGGGCTCCATGCATGAGAGCGATGTGCGGACGGAGAAAATAAAGGTCCTTAGAGCCTTGCGCCGCTTTTCGCCCCGCGACGCCGAAGACAAGACGGTTCGGGCGCAGTACGTCGCGGGCGTGTATGAGGGCAAAGCTGTGCCTGGCTATCTGGAGGAGTTATCTGCTGACGTACCAAGCAAGACGGAGACGTTTGTTGCCCTGCGGGTCGATGTCGACAATTGGCGGTGGTCTGGCGTTCCCTTCTATCTGCGTACGGGCAAGCGTATGGCAAAGCGGCAGTCCGAAATTGTCATTCATTTCAAGCCTACGCCGCATTCGATATTTGGTACTGATCGACTGGCCGCAAACCGGCTGGTCATTCGCTTACAGCCGGACGAGGGTGTGAAGCTGTATGTTCAGATCAAAGAGCCTGGCCCCGGAGGCTTGCGGATTAAGTCTCTGCCGCTCGATCTTTCCTATGCAGTCAACTTCACAGATCGCTACCCCGATGCGTATGAGCGCCTGTTGATGGACGTTGTTCGCGGCAATCTCGCGCTGTTCATGCGCCGCGACGAAGTGGAGGCTGCCTGGGAATGGGTTGACGGTCTTATTGATGCTTGGGCGCAACTGGATGATAATCCGGATACCTATCAGGCGGGCTCCAATGGACCCGCTTCTTCGGACTTCCTTTTGAGAAAGAACCTTCGAACCTGGTGGGAGGCCGATTGATGTCCGTTCCCATACATCCCGTTATTCTGGATGTGACCGATCGAATTGCCAATCGATCGTCTGAAACGCGCGAAGCGTATTTGCAGATGATCCGTGCGAACCGGCCGGAAACATTCGCTCGCCTGAAGATGACTGAGGGCAATCTTGCTCACGCGTCAGCAGGCTGCGCGGTCATGGACAAAGCACAATTGCTGGGGGCTGGATGGCCGAATATTGGTATCATCACATCCTATAATGATATGCTTTCGGCGCATCAGCCCTTTGAAAATTATCCGGAGCTCATCCGTCAGGCTGCTCGCGAGGTGCAGGCGACGGCCCAGGTTGCTGGCGGTGTGCCCGCTATGTGCGACGGGATTACTCAGTCTCAAGACGGAATGGAACTCTCTCTTTTCTCGCGAGATGTTATTGCCCTCGCAGCTGCGGTGGGGCTTAGCCATAATGTCTTCGACGCGGCAGTCTATATGGGTGTTTGTGATAAGATCGTTCCAGGTCTGGTAATCGCCGCCCTTCGCTTTGGCTGGATACCGGCGGTCTTTGTTCCTGCCGGCCCCATGCCATCGGGACTTCCAAACCCAGAAAAAGCGCGAGTTCGTCAGGCCTTTGCCCGGGGTGAGATTGGGCGGGAGAAACTGTTGGAGGCCGAAGCCGCGAGTTATCATTCGCCCGGGACCTGCACCTTTTACGGCACAGCGAATTCAAATCAGATGCTTATGGAGGCTATGGGGCTACATCTTCCTGGTGCAGCGTTTATCCCTCCGGGAACGGAGCTTCGGGATGCTTTGACCAAAGCTTCAGTCCAGCGCGCAGCAGCCATCCACGCGCAGGGCGAGGACTATCGTCCACCTGGCGAGATGATTGACGCGAAGTCCATTGTGAATGCGATCGTTGGGCTTATGGCGACGGGTGGTTCGACCAATCATGCGCTTCATATTCCAGCGATGGCCGCTGCCGCAGGGTTTGAAGTGACCCAGGCTGACCTTGCAGAGGTTTCAGCAATCACACCGTTGCTGTGTCGTATCTATCCAAATGGTACGGCGGACGTGAATCATTTTCATGCGGCGGGAGGTATGGGGTTCCTTCTGCGCGAACTGATTGAGTCCGGTCTCATGCACGGTGATGCAAGGACCATTAGCGGCACCCTTGAAGATCAAGCGCAGGAGCCTTGGCTGGATGATGGAAAGCTGTCGTTTCGGGATCCTTCAATGTCTAGCGGGGACGAGGAGATCCTGCGCCCGGTTTCAACCCCCTTCAGCACGGAGGGCGGGCTTTCGCTGCTTTCAGGAAAGCTTGGTCAGGGGTTGATGAAAGTATCCGCGGTAACTCCCGAACATAGGCGAGTGCAAGCACCGGCTCGGGTGTTCGAAACTCAAGCTGACGTAAAAACAGCTTTCGAAGCAGGAGAGCTTAATAGGGATGTGGTGATTGTGGTTCGGTTCCAGGGGCCCGCTGCCAACGGAATGCCGGAGCTGCATGGGCTTTCACCCATACTTGGTAGTCTTCAAGACGCCGGTCACAAGGTTGCTCTGCTGACTGACGGGCGTATGTCGGGTGCATCCGGTAAGTTTCCCGCCGCGATACATGTGACACCTGAAGGCGCAAGTGGTGGTCCGATCGCCCGCATACAAGACGGTGACATAGTTCTCGTAGATGGTGACGCCGGGGTGTTGGACGTGGATCTTGAACAAGAAGAGCTTGATTTGCGACCTGCATCAGAGCTTCGCCCCAATAGCCAAGCGAATACTGTAGGGCAGGATATGTTCAGGATGTTTCGCGATGGTGCGTCCGACGCGGCGACCGGTGGCAGCTTATTTAGATTCGGACCAGATGGCTTTCAGGCGGCATGACTGAGGTTCTTGTAGGGGACATTGGCGGTACCAGTGCCCGTTTCGCCTTAGTCGAACAGTTAGACGGGCAGTATCGAGTTCATTCTTTTCGGAAATATGTGTGTGACGATTATCCGAGCTTCTACGACGTGCTCGGAGACTATTTAAATAAAGCGGGACTCAGTGTCCGCTCTGCATTGTTTGCGCTCGCCGGGCCACCTGAAGGCCAGGCTATCACGCTGACTAACAGGCCGTGGACGATTAGTACCGTAGAGCTAGAAAGCCGTTTTGATTTCGAGCAGGTGAGGCTGGTGAATGACTTTACCGCCATGGCGCGGAGTGTTCCGGAGATGCCTGATACTGCGTTTCAGGAGATCAAGCCGGGATCTCCCATTGTTGGGGAGCCAGAGCTCGTCATGGGGCCTGGAACAGGTCTTGGAGTTGCGACCATCGTCGAAACTTCGGACAATAGTTGGAAGATTATTGGTGGGGAGGGCGGTCACGGGGCATATGCGCCGACCACAGAAAAAGACTGGGCTGTTTTTCAGGTTCTTCAACGCGACCATGGCTATATTCCAAATGAGCTTGTCTGCGCGGGCGTTGGATTTGAGAAACTTCACAAGGCGATCGCTGAAGTTGGCCAGTATGACTATGTTCCTCTTACGGCTGCGGAGGTTTCGGTTCGCGCCAAACAAGGTGATCCGCTTTCTCTGCAGATATGTCGTTTCAGAGCTCGTACAGTTCTGCGCGTTGCCGGTGATATTGCACTTGCCAATGGCGCGCGTGGCGGGGTGACCTTGGCTGGGGGTGTTTCAGCAAAACTATCTGACTTTTTGAGTGAAGCCGACAGCCTCGCTCAGTTTGTCGAACGGGGCGTACAAACTGATTATATGACTCAAATACCTATTCGCTTATTGACTGACGAGACAGCATCGCTTGTCGGAGCTGCGGCGCTTCATTACGATTTTGTGTTAGGCTGCTGATTGACAGCGATGTGATATAATAACTACGATTATGTTTGAGGGATGGGCCTGGATGGGTCTCGATGGCGGTAAAAAAGCCAACTCGCGAACGGATTCTTGATGCAGCCCTAACGCTGTTCAACGAGCATCGCTTTGCCAAAGTTACAACAGCGCAAGTCGCGAAGGCATGTGGGATCGCCGAGGGCAATCTCTGGTATCATTTCAACGATCGGGAGGCTTTGCTGGAAGGGCTTCTCGAACGATTCTCCAATCAGGTTGAAAATCGTCTGGCGATAACTCCGTCAAAGAACGACATCCTTGAAGACTATGCTGCCTTCTATTTGATGATGGCGGATGAGCTGAGTTCTTACCGGTTCTTTTATAGAGACCAGAGAGACTATGAAGCCCTGATTGGCAAACTCTCGGATCGGTTTCCCGATCTCTACTCGAGAACGGCAAAACAGTTCAGAACTTTTCTCACGGCACTCAGCGATGATGGCCATGTAGACTTTTCTGAACAGAAAATTGCATCGATTACGACAGTCTCGTTGATGATTTTCAGATACGCGTCCGAGTTCACGCGTGAAGCAAATATCCCTTTGGGACAAGGTGCAGATTTGGTTCACTATGCTTTTCGGCTTCATATGACGCTATATGAGGACAGCTTAACCCCGGCAGCGAAAGACATCCTTACCAGGCGGTTTTGCCTGGAGCCTATGTCCGAGTATCTGCTGTAAATGGAGTGCGTCGGCGCGCTCCGATCACAGGTTCGTCACAAGTCCTAATCAAATCTGACCGAGTGCGCGCGATTTTCGTCTTCGGATTTCAGCGGATTTTATGTCCTCGCCGTTAAGGCTGTTCATTGAGGCAATATCGGCACTTTTTGCCGGAGAGGGCTACAAACATGCGGATTGGTCCAATCATTTCGCTCGGTCTGTCCATCGTCATTGGAATTGTGGCGGTGGTGTTCGGCAGGACCTGGTTGAACAATGAGGCTGAGGCAGCTCGTCCAGCTGCAGAGGTTGTTGTCGAGGAAGTTGAGACGCAGACCATTCTTGTGGCGACGGCTTTAATCGAGCGTGGAGACGCCTTGGAAGACGTCTTGTTCGAACAAAAAGACTGGCCTGTCGATTTTGTTCCAGCTGGCGCTATGAGCGACGCTGGCGAGATTGTTCTTCCGGATGGAAGCCTGCCATTCGCTCTGGGAACAATTACTCCCGGCGAACCCATTCTCGCTGCCAAGATCTCCCGCACCAAACCACGGGACACACTGGCCGGTATAATCGAGCCAGGCTTTCGCGCTGTATCTATCGAAGTTGATGATGCGACGGGTGTCGCTGGCTTCGTTCTGCCCAATCATCGGGTCGACGTCATTCTATCAAGAGAAATTCTGTCACCGAATACTGGTGCAAACTACCGTCCCGAAACACTCGTGAGGAACGTCCGTGTGCTGGCAGTCGATCAAGCATTCGGAGAAGAATTAGACGGCGCTACGCTCGCGCGCAGCGTTACGCTGGAGGTTTCACCCCACCAGGCCGGTTTGCTGACAGCCGGCGCTGATATTGGCCGTCTTGGGCTGGCACTTCGCGCTGAGCATGATGTTTCCCTCGCAGAGCCGGTCCGAAAACCGAGAAGAACGACGCCAGTCAGACGACCGAGCCGGGCATCCGTTCGCATCATTGAGGGCGAAGAAGAGAAAACAGTTACGACGCCCGTTGCAGCGGCGAAGAGCGAGTAGGGGTTAGGCGAGATGGAACGCATGCACTGGATATCAGTTACCTTGGCTACTTTGGTCTCGTTGATGGGCCTCGCGCCGATCACTTCGCCGGCGTTTGCGTGGACCGAACTTACCGTATCGGATGATGCCCCGACTCTGACGGTCAATAGCGGTCGCTCGACGGTGATCGAAGTAACCTCGCCATTCTCCACGTTGGCAGTTGCGGATCCGGAGATTGCGAGTGTGACGGCGACCAGCAATCGCTCTTTCTTCGTTCGAGGAAAGGCTCCTGGATGGACGACCGTTCTGGTTTATGGCGACGATGGTGACATCATTGAGCTTATCCAAGTCAACGTTGCACTGGGCCTGGATGCACTCCGCAAGGATCTGAATACGCTTCTCCCGGGTGAGAACCTTGATGTTCTTCCAGTCCATGATGGTGTTTATATTGCTGGCGAGATTACTACTGCGGGGGCGGCCGCAACGGCGGTAGAGCTTGCCGAGCGCTATGTGCCGGACGGCGTCGCGAATGGTCTTACAGTTCAACAGGCGCAGCAGGTTTTGCTTGAAGTGCGGTTTGTTGAAGTTGAGCGGGATCTCGTCCGCGAAGTTGGCATCGGTGTCGATGGAAGCGACCCGAATGAGTTTGCGTTCTTCTCAGATGGTGACCTCATCTCAGGGCTGGCTGCGCAGGCGAGCGTCGTAGCCCGTCACGGGTTTGGCCCAACGACTGTGGATTTCACCCTGAATGCTCTTGAAGAGAAAGGTGTTCTAAGGACACTCGCACGGCCTAATCTGGTTGCGCTATCCGGTGATACAGCAAGCTTCCTCGCGGGCGGTGAGTTTCCCATTCCGATCGCTCAGGAAGACGATGTGATAACCATCGAATTTAGAGAGTTTGGCGTTAGCTTGGCGTTCTCCCCGACGGTTCTTGGGCAGGATATGATAAATCTGCGCGTACGGCCGGAGGTGTCCTCACTTGATACGCGCAATGCGGTATCTTTCGGCGGTGTTGAAATTCCTGGGCTGACGGTTCGCCGCGCTGACACAACCGTTGAGTTACGCGACGGGCAAGCTTTCGCGATCGCAGGCCTTCTTCAAGATACGTATACAAACGATGTGAAGCAAACGCCGTGGCTATCCAGCGTTCCTGTTCTGGGGGCTCTGTTCTCATCGAAGCGCTATTCGCGAAACGAAACAGAACTCGTCATCATAATTACGCCACGACTTGTCCAACCCGCGGCGTCGGTTGTCGATCTGGTTACACCACTTGATGCATTCGACGAGCCAACGGAAGCAGAGTTCTTTTTGTTGGATCGAACTGTAGCCGCTCACGAAGACGCTCCGTTCTAAGGAGGAATTAAAATGACTGTTTCCACAAAAGCACTTGGTATTCTTACATTTTCAGTCGTCCTTACGGCGTGCACTCATAGGGGGTCGCCGGTTAGCCACGACTTTCAGACTGAGCGCTTGCTTGGAGGTGCGACAGCCCACAACATCGCGGCGCAATCCATTCGCCCGGTCGATCTTCCAAACTCGAACGGTCTCACAGGTCAGTCGGGCACGCGCGCGGTCACCGCGATCACACGCCTCAACACAAGAGAGCCAGTTGAGTTTAGCGATGTTTCGGCAAGTGGCATTTCGAGCACGGCTGACGAGTAAGATACTATTGGGCCGGATTGGGATAATAAAATGAGCGCACTACCAAAAGAGCAGGCAAGCCCTGTTTCAGAAGTTTACCCAGCCCTGTTGCTGGACCCCTCGCGTTTTACGCAGCTCGTCGAAGTGTTTTCAGGACATATCGACTTGAATGGCAGGCGGCCAGACGATTTATCATACCTGGATGGCACTGACCTTGCCTTGATAGATCTTGCCCAATCGGGTGCGACCGAGTGGCTCGATGCTATTGCTCGCCTAGCTCCAGAAACAAAAGTGCTTGTTATCGGTGATGCGCTTCCCGCACCTGCTGTGCGCTCAATGCTTCGCTTGCAGTCGTCCGATCTCGCTTCTGCTTCAGCCGGGGCTGCCGACATCGTCGGAGCCGCCGAGCGCCTGGTTCAGACGACATCTGATGGATCGGCGCGTCCAACCCAGTGTTGGATCGTGACGGGCGCTGTGGGTGGTGCTGGCGCAACAACAGTTGCCATTGAGCTTGCCTGCGCAGCAGCGGCTCAAGATGAGTCCAACCGTGTTTGTGTTATCGATCTTAACCTCGCTGATGGGATGGTTGCGTCTTATCTCGAGGGAGAACCGAAACTCGATCTCATCGGACTTTCTGATGCCCCTGACCGTCTCGATCCAACACTGCTCAGCGCCTATGTTTGGGAGCACGAAACAGGCGTGAATCTTGTTGCCGCGCCTCGCAACCCTGACATCAACGAGATTATTTCGAGCGATCTTGTTCTGCGGCTGCTGGATACGGTTTGCACTGTCTATACCCACGTCATTGTTGATATGCCGCGCACGCGTCAGTCTTGGTCGAAGCCAATCCTCTCAGGTGCAGATGAAGTGCTGGTGGTATCCGAATTTACCGTGCCTAGCCTTCATGCGGCGGCCGACATGTGCCGTGAGATCGATGCGTTACGGCAGGACATGGAGGTCAGTAAGCTCGTTCTCAACCGCATGTCAGATTCGAAAACTGAATTCTCTGTATCTCGCGCATCCAAAGCTATCGAACGGGATATTGGCGCTGTTGTCAGGTCCGACTGGAAGTCCGCCCGTGCTGCCGTAAACCTCGGTATGCCTATTCAGACTGTGAAGCCTAAAAGTAAGCTGGTCAAAGATGTAATGACATTGATGAAACAGTTGAATGCCAAGCCGGCGGAAACGCAAGCTGGATCAGCGAGCCGATAATGGGCCGGTTCTCGCAGACAGCTGTCGTCGCGCCACCGCCCGAAACGGCCTCATCATCATCGGAGGACGCCAAGCCGGTTGAGCAGGCGCGTCCGAAATCGGATGATAAGACATCTGGTGCACGCCATGCGCAAACTTTGCTCGAGGCAAAAATTCGCGTTCACAACCGTCTTATCGACGAGTTGGATCTGTCATCTCTGGAGAAACTTGGCGACGCTGATCTGAAGCGGCAAGTTCGGGCAATTGTCATGGAGATCGTTCGTGACGAGGGCATGGCGATGTCTTCCGCGGAGATCGGCCAGTTTGCTGACGCTGTATTTGACGAGATGACCGGCCTTGGCCCCATTGAGCCGTTGCTGTCTGATGACGGTGTCTCGGATATTCTGATAAACGGTCCATTTCAGGTGTACATAGAACGAGGAGGAGAGCTTGAGCTTTCATCCGTTCGCTTCGCCGACAATGACCATTTGCTCAGAATTCTCAATCGAATTGTGTCGGCCGTCGGTCGTCGCGTTGACGAAAGCCAGCCACTCGTCGATGCGCGTTTGCTAGATGGTAGCCGGGTGAACGCAGCCATCAGTCCGATTGGGATTGACGGAGCGCTCGTCTCTATACGGAAATTCTCAAAGAAACCTCTGACAGTTGAGAAGTTGGCCGAGTTTGGTGCTCTGCCGATGCCTATGCTTCAATTCGTCGTCGGTGCTGTGAAGTGCCGCGCATCTACAGTGATCTCCGGCGGTACAGGCTCGGGTAAGACGACTCTATTGAATGCACTGTCTTCTGCAATCTCTCACAAAGAGCGTATTATTACGATCGAGGATGCGGCGGAGTTGCAGCTTCAACAACCTCATGTCGCGCGTATGGAAACACGCCCCCCGAATCTCGAAGGTAAAGGGGAAATCCGCCAACGGGAACTCGTCAAAAACGCCCTTCGGATGCGCCCCGATCGAGTGTTTCTAGGCGAGGTTCGCGGTGAAGAAGCATTCGACATGCTTCAGGCTATGAATACAGGGCACGAAGGGTCCATGGCGACGATACATGCCAATAATCCACGAGATGCCCTAACCCGGCTTGAGCAAATGGTGCTTATGGGTGGGATGAAGATCTCCGTTGAAGCCATCCGTGGGCAGATTGCTTCTGCAGTAAACATAATTGTTCAAGCCGCACGTCTTTCGGATGGATCAAGACGGGTCATGAGTGTCGCAGAGATTGTCGGCATGGAGGGTGATGTCATCCAGCTGCAGGAGATCTTCAAATTTGAACGCACGCATACCGGTGACGACGGAAAAGTTCACGGCAAGTTCGTTGCGACTGGCCTCCGTCCGCGGTTCCTCGAAGAGATGCAGCGCCGTGGTGTTCACATTCCGGCCGAAACCTTCGATCCGCAACGCGAGTTCTAGTCGAATGCCGGATTTTATGACGTCAGAGTATTTTACCGATGGACCGGTTCTGCTCTACATTCTTTTCTTTGCTCTTGGCTTCCTGGGTGTTCAGTCCATTACCGGTCTGTTCAGTCAGGCTCAAATGAACAAGCAACTGAACCGCCGCCTTAAGGCGAAAGAACGTGCGGGATCCGTCGAGCAGCTTATCATTCAACTCCGCAAGGAGCGGGCGTTGAATGAGGACGGCGAACTCTCGATGTCCTCGCGTTGGTTCAATCAACTTGTGACGCGTGCGGCGATCCCCTTCAACCCGGGCAAATGGGCTGTGATGTCTGGAATTGCAGCTCTTGTCGCCGGTGGTGCTGTCTATCATTTCCTGGGAAATATTGGAATTGCTGCTGGTGTTTCTTTCGCGGTCTTCGTTCTCGCGCCGTTTATTGTGCTGTCGAGTCTTGGAAAGAAACGCACGGCCAAGCTCGGCAGTCAGTTGCCCGACGCCTTGGCTGTTATTGTGCGGAGCCTAGAGGCGGGACACCCCGTGCCCACAGCCGTGGCGCTCGTTGGGAGTGAGATGCCTGATCCTATTGGGACTGAGTTTGGGATGTTGGCCGACGAGATGACATATGGATCGTCTCTTAACGACGCTGTTCGTCGTCTTGCCGAGAGGACCTGTTCTCCGGATATTGATCTCTTCGCGGCGACTATCCGGTTGCAACAAAAGACGGGTGGGAACCTCGCAGAGCTTCTGAAGCTTATTGCCTCTGCGATCCGCGATCGGCAGACCTTGCGGCTGAAAGTGAAAGCTGCCTCATCTGAGGGTCGTATGTCCGCTTTGATCCTTACGTGTGCGCCGTTCGTCGTCGGCGGCGGAATGCACATTATGAATCCTGAATATTACGGCGAAGTCCTACATATGCCGATCATCCAATATTGGCTTGGCGGGTTTGTCCTGTGGATGGTGCTTGGCAACCTCGTCATGCACAAAATGATCGACTTCCGGATATAGGATGAGTGACTGTGTTTCAGTGGACTGATCTTCTTATCTTTGGAACCGTAGTGCTTGTTGTCGGTTTGGCTTTGCCGGCAATTGTGTCACTCGTCGGCTCTGTGCGGCAGTCTGAACGACTTGTCGCGCGGTTGGAAGGTTACAATCGGAATAGAGAAACGGGGCGCTTGGAGCGTCAGAAGCAGAAGCCTATGTCTGCGGTGCTCTCGGAACTCGGCAAACGCGCTATGCCGGGGAATAGTGAGCAGGTCTCGGCAATTCGCTTCCGATTGATGCGGGCCGGCTTTATTCGTCCGAATGCGGTGTCGATCTATTTTGCGATCCGATTGCTAGCAGTCGTCATCCCACAGATTATTGTCCTGTTTTCGCTCGGCCAGCTCGCTGAGATGCACCAGTTTGGCCCATTACTTGGTGGTGGGGGTGCAGCAGTTGCCGGTTTAATGCTGCCTGAGAAGTATCTCGATTGGTGCACGTCCAGGTTGGAACGCGAATATCGGGAAGGTTTCCCCGACATGCTGGATCTAATGGTCGCTTGCGTTGAGGCGGGTGTTAGCATCGACTCCGCTGTGACCCGGGTGGCGAGCGAGCTCGTAAGTCGGTATCCGAACCTCGCTATGCATTTGAACATTATAGCCCTCGAGTTTCGTGCTGGTCGCAGTCGACAAGATGCCTGGCAAAACTTTGCTCAAAGACTGGGGCTTGATGAGGCTGAGTCTCTGACCACGATGTTGCGTCAGGCGGAAGAAATGGGAACGAGCATCGGTGAAACCCTGCGTATCTTCTCCAGAGAGATGCGACAAAAGCGAATGCTCATGGCCGAAGAACGCGCGCTTAGTCTGTCGGCGAAGTTGACAGTTCCACTCATCATATTCGTGTTCCCTGTTGTGATCGGCGTTTTGTTGCTCCCAGCCATTGTAAAGGCGATGGCCACCATGGGTGGTGGTTGAGTACTATCGTGGGAGTAACCCAAAGGGTGGTAAGGTCTGGCTATTCAGGCATCTTCAAGCAATAATGAGTAAAACAGTGATGGCGGGACGGTGAGGCATCAATCGTCCTTTTGATTTGGGAGGAGCTGATCATGGAGCAGTTGCAGGGACTAGATGCGTCTTTCGTTGCATTGGAGCGTAAAAACTCACCGATGCATATCGGCAGCATACTGATATATGATCCGTCCACCGCACCCGGTGAATTCGTTCGGTTCAAAGACATTCTGTCATTCTTCGAGGCCCGGCTTCGCCTGTCCAAGACGATGCGCCAGAAGCTTGTACAGGTTCCGTTCAGTATCGACTATCCATATTGGATGGAAGATCCGGATTTTGATCTTGAATACCATATTCGCCATGTCGCTTTGCCAAAACCAGGTGATCGTCGACAGCTATGTATCCAAGCCGCGCGGCTTTTCGCGCGCCCACTCGATCTGTCCCGTCCACCATGGGAGATTACCGTTATCGAGGGGCTCGATAACATTCCAGATATCCCAAAAGGGTCATTTGCCATGGTTTCGAAAGTCCACCATTCGGCTATCGATGGCATGTCCGGAATTGATATGATGCAAGCGACGCATTCCATGACGCCGGATATTGCACCGCCCAACGTACCAGATGAGTGGAAACCTGACAGAAAACCAAATCCTGTCGGTATGTTCGCAAAGGGCTATGTGCGTGCCTGGTTGAATCCAATTCGTCAGGTTGGTGTGGCTGCCCAATCAGTGCCCGGAGTATACCGTGCTGCAAGAGGTTTGATCTCCCGAGAGTTCGATCTTGGAGCCGCCATTCGTGCTCCGAAGACGAGGTTCAATGCTACGATCTCTTCGCATCGTGTTGTGGAGGGTCAGAGCTTTCCGCTCGCTGATATAAAGGCCATGCGAGCTGTGTCTGAAGGCTCCAAAGTTAACGACGTGATGCTTTCCATCGTTGGTGGGGCGATGCGTCGTTACCTTGAGCACAAATCGGAGCTGCCAAAGTCAACGCTCACAGCCATGGCTCCGATCTCGGTCCGCGCCGAGGGAGAGAAGAACCAGATGGGAAATCAGGTGGCAGCGATGATTGCTCCGCTTGGTACGCATATAGCTGACCCGGCTGAACGTCTGGCCTATGTTCATGCTGAGACGCGTAAGTCAAAAGCCATGACGAACGCCATTGGCGCGCGCCAGATGTCGGAAGCGAGTAAAGTGTCGCCGGCGCTATTCATGGCGCTGGGTGCGCAGCTCTACTCACGCCTTGGTCTTGGCGACATGATGAAGCCGGTCGTGAACACGATTGTGACCAATGTACCAGGCCCCCCCGTTCCCATTTATTCTTGCGGGGCTCAATTGGTCTCACTCCACGGCTTGCTTTGCCTGGTGGACGGCGTCGGTATTGGCCACGTGGTGCAAAGCTATCTGGATACGGCGACAATTACCTTTACAGCATGCCGGACGATTGTGCCTGATCCGGAACTTTATTCGCAGTGCATTTATGAGTCCTATGCGGAGCTGGCTGTTGCTAGCGGTCTGAAGCCGGCATTGATCGGTCAAGAAAAGCCGGAGAAGCCAAAAACCAAAAGAAAAACAAAGTCTTCGACATCTAAATCCACTCGAAAGACGACGGCTGCCAAGCGAAAAACGCCCGTAAAACGAGCATCATCGGCTCGCAAGAAGGCGACGGCCTAAGCAGGAATCTGCAAGACGTCACTGTATCGTGTCTCTAGGTGATTGGAACGACGCAGCCTAAGCTACGATCTAAATTGCTGCGATAAGACAGCGATGAAGACTAGATCGCCATTTTAATTGGCGGCAGGGAGACATGCGATGACTATGCAGGCTGAGGGCCGCGCGCCCTCCTTATTCTGGACACTGACAGAAGGACGGGCTTGGTTCGAACTCGGCTCTTTCGGCTTGTTGAGACAAGCTATGACCCATTTGCCCAAGGGTGACGGACATTCCGTGCTCGTCCTACCGGGCTTTCTGGCTACGGATCGATCTACGAAGCCTATGCGTGGGTTACTGAACGATCTGGGTTATGACGCGCACGGTTGGTCGCTTGGGCGGAATTTGAAGTTTGACGAGGTTCGCGAGAAAGAGCTGAACGATCTTGTTGAGCGTATCTACGACAGGCAGGGAAAAAAGATTTCTATAATCGGTTGGAGTCTCGGCGGCGTCTTTGCGCGAGAGCTTGCCAAGATGCATCCCGATAAAGTTCGCAGCGTGATTTCTCTCGGCAGTCCGATTACGAACAATCGCCGATATTCAAGTGCTCGGCATCTGTTCGAAGCGATAAACGGCAGAGAGACAAAGCCTGAAACAGAGGGCCGGTACGGCGATCTTGGCTCTGCGCCTCCGGTCCCAACGACGTCTATCTTCACCAAATGGGATGGAATCGTGAATTGGAGAGGATCTATCCAACATCCTGAGCCTGGTGCTGATACGGAGAACATTGTTGTTCCGTCCAGCCATGTCGGGCTTGGTGTTAGTCCGTTGGTGATGGTCGCGATCGCTGATCGTCTGTCTCAGCCTGAAAATGAGTGGACACCGTTTGAGCGCTCGGGTTGGCGCGAGTTTGTCTACAAGGGCACGCCACAGGCGGCTTAGACAGTTTTACCTCTTGGAAGAAAGGGCGGCTAACAAAGCCGCCCTTTTTTTGCGCGTCGTCCTATCAGAGTACGCCCAACATCTCTGCGACGAGCGGGTGACGGACGACGTCTTCGCCCTGCAGTCGGACAACTGAGACGTTGTCCATTCGTTCAATCTTATCTGCGATTGCTGCTAGTCCGGACAGTTCTGGCAGCAGGTCTGATTGTGCTGGGTCGCCTGTGATCACCATAGTGGAGTGCCAGCCAAGGCGTGTCAGCAGCATTTTCAGTTGTGCATAGGTACAGTTCTGCGCCTCGTCGATCACAACGTAGGCATTGTTCAGGGTGCGTCCCCGCATGAAGCCAATGGGCGCGATCTCAATGAGCCCTTCGGCGATCATGTCCTTCAGCTGCTTAGGTGACAGTCGGTCAGAAAGCGCGTCGTAGAGGGGTCTTAAGAACGGGGCGAGTTTGTCCTCCATGCCACCAGGCAAAAATCCTATTTGCTCCCCAGCATCGACAGCAGGTCTTGCAAGAACAATTCGTGCAACGCGGCCGGCCTGCAAGGCTTCGACGGCGGCGCATATAGCAAGGTAGGTTTTCCCCGTTCCGGCAGGGCCGAGGGCTGCAACGAGTGGCTGGTGAGCCAGGGCCTCCATCAGTTTCGCTTGGTTCTCGGAACGCGGTTTGACTGTTTTCACATAGCGCTGATCGCGCTTCGGTTCGCGCCGGGGCGGACCATCCTTATCGTCGGGGTGCCAGCCTCCATCCAAGGGATAAACATTTTTACCCGTGGCACGCGCTTCGTCCTCGAAATAGGCCGATGTATCGAACTGTGCATTCTTCAAACGACGCGCAGCTGAGCGTTTACCCATGGGAGACTCCTTCACTTCGGGCAGAAAAAAACCGCGAAGCGGAGAGCGTCGCGGTTGCGGAAACTTGAATTGAGGAAATGCGCTCAGATCGCGCCCAAGACCCTGGCGGTCCGTATCGGTTTTGGCGTCGAGCGCCCATACCTTCCCTCCGAATCTGTTGCTGATTAGAGCTTAACAGAGTTAATGCTTTGTGAAGCAATATTCCGCGTGAGCAACGAAAGAACAGTTATGGCTCTATATTCTCTCGACGATGTTAGGCCCAGCGTCCCCGGATCAGGGAACTACTGGGTCGCCGACAACGCCACCGTGCTCGGTAACGTGACTCTGAAAGAAGATTCGAGTGTTTGGTTTAATGCTGTGTTGAGGGGTGACAACGACCCAATACTAGTGGGCGAGAACTCCAATATTCAAGATGGATCTGTTCTGCACACGGACGTTGGGTGCCCGCTGACGATCGGTAAAGATGTGACAGTTGGGCATATGGTAATGCTGCATGGGTGTACGATCGGCGATGAAACGCTGATTGGGATTGGTTCGACGATTTTGAACCGTGCCGAGATTGGCAAGAATTGCATCATTGGCGCGCACTCCCTGATTCCTGAGGGGAAGGTCATTCCAGACGGTTCACTTGTTATGGGGTCGCCTGGAAAAGTTGTTCGAGAATTATCGGCACCGCAGATCATGATGATCAAGGCGTCAGCGAAGGTCTATGTCGATAACTGGAAGCGGTTCAAACCCGGCCTTAAGCGCATTGATGGGTGAGGTCCGAACGCTCGACAATGTGATTTGGTCAGCTGTGTCCCTATGCTAGGCCGGGGTTCTAATACTTGCTCATCGAATGGGGCCGATAATGGTGCACAAACTAGATCGTAGAAGCTTTATGGCGACGGCTGCTGCAACGACAGCATTTACCCTTCAGTCTGGAGCTAGGGCAGTTGGTCAAGCTCCTTTCGGCGATGTGGTGGATGAACAGGCTTTCGCAAGACTCGAGAAAGTTGGCGACAATATTTGGGCTGCTGTGTCGACGCCTTTAAACTCTGACGGCTCGTTCAACTCTGAGACGGTCTGTAATGGCGGCCTCGTGGCGGGCGCAGAGAGGATCGTTGCGATCGATGCTTTTTTGGAGCCAGTAGGTGCGGCATGGCTTGCCGATGCTGCTGAGGCATTGCTTGGTCGTCCGGTCACTGACGTCATTGTCACGCACTACCACGCGGATCATACTGGGGGCCTTGCTGGTTATCAGCGAGGCGCTGATGGCCCTGAGATCATTGCGACCGAACGGACGCGACAGCTTATCTACGAACGCTATTCGGGTCCGGCACAACCGGTCGACGAAACACCGTTTTCCGCGCCTCGTATACGGCCAGTGTTGCCAACGCGCATCCTGACAGATGAGGCAAACTCCGTTCAAATTGATCTTGGGGATCGCACCCTGACGCTTGATCCTAAGAAAGGTCACACGCCATCCGACTTCGCCATTCACGTAGATGATGCGCCAGTGACCTTTGTCGGTGATTTGGTCTGGGCGGGTTTCTTTCCAAACTATGTGGATGCGATACCATCATACCTAACGGCGTCGGTGAAGGCGTTACTAAGTGATCCAAACAAAACCATCGTTACAGGTCACGGCTATGTGGCGAAGGCCGCCGCTCTTACGAACTATGTTTCACTCTTGGAGCTTGTCGAAGAAAAGGCGCGTGCGTCGCATGCGGCAGGAAAGCCACCTGAGGAAGGGGCAGCTGACTTCATCATCCCCGAAAGCCTTGGCGAATGGGTGCTCTTCAATCCCGGATACTATGTAACAGCGTTTGAGGCTTGGCGGCGTGAACTTGACGGTGAGGCGGTTTTTTAACGCGATCAGATTGTCACTTTGGCAGCGCCTGAATCGATGCTTTTTCGGGTCTTCAGATCCGCAAGAATTCGGCGATGAAACTCTCCTGTAATCGGATAGAACGCGACTACGGCGGCAGCTGCAATCGCCATCAGAGCTGGGTACAGGAATGCCGCAGTACGTAGTCCATTGAGGGATGCCTCAGTCTGTTCCTGATCGGGGGCGTATCCAATCAAACTCAAATGATATCCTAGAAGTCCAACGCTGATCGTTACTCCCGTTTTCTGGCCGAACGTACAGAGGCTGAAGGCTAGACCCTCGTCTCGCACACCACTCTTCCATTCTCCGAACTCGACTGTGTCCGGAACTGTGGACCAGAACATCACAGCCAATGCGCCGAGACCGAAACCGTTTAATAGAAAGATCGGCAGAATTTCCCGTACCGTGCTTGGTGTGAAAATATATAGTCCCAACTGGACTGCGCTTATCCCCAACAAGCCTGACATCCATGCCGTCCGCTTAGAGGTACGCGATGCAAACCAGACCCAGAAAGGCACAGAGCACGCTGCGGTGAGAGCTTGAGCGCCGAGCAAAGCACCAGTTTGTGCCTCGGCGTCGAGATTGTATTTGATGAAATAGACAACCGTTTTGTTGCCTATCGACATCGCCATGGACGTCAACAGAATGCCTGCAAACACGATCCAAAGCGCGGTGTTCGACAGTATGCAGCGAAATGAGTCTGAAAGCGCAGGGCGCTCCAGACCGACATAGGTATCTTCCCGCTCTTCTGATGTGAAAAATACCACAACCAGCAACGCCGTGGTGATGCCTGCAAAGAGGACGGCGACCATCGCCCAGCCGATTTTCAAATCGTCGCCGCCAAATTGTTGAGCAAGGCTTGGCATCATGACTGTAGCGAAGAGTGCGCCTACGATTGCGCCCAGCATTCGCGCCCCGGAGAGTTTTGTTCGCTCGTTGGAGTCGGGCGTCAAGACAGCAGTGAGTGAGCTATACGGAATGCTCACCACGGTGAACATTGTTCGGAAAATCATATGCGCGACTGCGCTGGCCAGGACAATCTGAGATGGGAATATTATTGGGGCAGCAAACATCATCACGAAGCTCGCGCCCATGAAGGGTGCTCCGAACAATATATACGGCCTGAATTTTCCCCACCTTGTTCGGGTTCTCGTTGCGATCACGCCCATGATTGGATCGGTAATGGCGTCCCAGAAGATTGATATGCTGAAGATCAGCCCCGCCGTGACAGGGTCAATGCCCAAGACGTCGGTGTAATAGAACAGCAGGTAGACGCTTAGTCCTGTCCAAAACAGGTTGAACCCGAAGTCGCCAACGCCATAACCAAACATGGTCTTTTTGCTGAGGCGGTCATTCATCAGGCGGCGCTTTCACATCTCTGAATATCTAGGCATTTCAGGTAGGAGAATGCTATGTTGCGTCACACGCATTCGGCAAGCGCCGCATCCGGTATTTCTTTTTCTGGTCGTGTTCTGGGGCGATTAATCCGCATCAGTTTTGATCGTGATTTTCTTCAGATACGTCTCCGCAGCGTCCAGATGTCTATCGCGCTTACTCGCATCCATTTTTCTGACCATTGAGACCATCATCGCCCAGCGCGGATTCTTCTGGAGGGCATCGGCATTTTTCCAGATCCACCGCCAATAAAGGCCGTCCCATACATCGCACCAGTCACCTTTCGGGTGGTTGCTCATCTTTTTCACATAGGCTGAACCGGAGAAATAGGGCTTGGTTGTAATCAGGCCGCCGTCAGCATTTTGGCTCATGGCGTAGGCGTTTGTCACCATGACCCAATCATAGGCATCAACGAACATCTCCATGAACCAGCGATAAATGTCGTCCGGGTCGAACTCGCACAGAAACATGAAGCCCCCGAGCACCATGAGTCTTTCTATGTGATGGCAGTATCCTGTTTTGAGAACTCTCCGGATCGTATCGTCGATTGGCGCTATCCCTGTGTCTCCGGTCCAGAAACCCTCCGGCATCTTTCGCGTATGCCCCCAATGATTGGTTGTTCGCATCCGGACACCCAGATCATCATAGGTCGCTCGCATGAACTCCCGCCAGCCAATGATCTGCCTGAGAAAACCCTCTGCTGAATTTAGGGGAACGTCATTTTTGGCTATATGGGCAAGTGTGGCATCGACCACCTGTTTGGGCGTCAGAAGCCCTATGTTCAGCATTGGTGTAATCGCGCTGTGCCAAAGGAGAGGCTCTCCTTCTACGATCGCATCTTCATAGGGACCGAACAGGTCGAACCGTTCGTTCAGGAACCGGTCGAGCCAGGTTGCAGCTTTTTCGTGATCTGTGGGCCAATACAATTCATCGATAGACCCATAGTTCCCTGCGAATTGTTCGTTTACAGATTCTCTGGCCTGCGCATCCACATCGTCGTGATCTATTGGAGCAAGTTGAGGTATATCACCGAGCAGTTTTTTCGGAACTTTTTTGCGGTTGTCCTCGTCAAAACTCCACTGGCCACCTGCGGGGTTATCTCCATCCATTAAAATATCGAATCGACGACGCTGATATTTGTAGAACTCTGCCATGAACCAGCGCTTCTGACCTCCTCGCCAGCTCTCGTTTTCAGCGCGTTTGTTCAAGAACATGGGGGTAGGGAGGACGGTGAGGTGCACCCCAGTCTCGCGAGCACCGTCTCGAAGCCGTTTTTCCAGGATGAAATCTACCGGATCGCAAACGATTAGAGAGCTGGTGTCCTTCTCGGCCAATCTTCGGATCGTCTCAGAGAGGATACTCTTGCCGGCCTGGTATTGTGCCGTTTCGACTGCCCATCCATCATCTATCAACCGGCTTTGGTAGCGGGTCATCGATGCCCGATGCAGCCATAGTTTTTGCTTATGGAACTTTGCCGGATATCGGCTGTCCCCGAAGAAGATAGTGTCCTCAATAAGCACAATATGATCCGGCTTTTCAGCCAGTCCGGGATGATCTGAAAAGAGCTGGTGAGGGAAGATCAAAAGAGCAGTAGTCATGTTCCGGGGACCTAGAGTGCTGCGGCTCTCAGGCAAGTTGCCAGCATCACTGCCTTGAGCATTCCTCGATCACTTGCGCCAACTCGCTGACGCGCTTATACACCGCCGGGCTGATCGATGATCTGCGAACAGTCACTTAAATGGTTGGGTAGCTCAGCTGGTTAGAGCGCAGGACTCATAATCCTGAGGTCGAGAGTTCAAGTCTCTCTCCAACCACCATTTACCGTTTGTTTTCGTTCAGTTTCCAAATTTGCGAGCAGCCAATCGCTGATAGAAGTACCGCGCAAGTTCTGCAAGCAGTGCGTTAACCGCCGCTGCCGCTTTGAACCAATATGTCGGATCAACCGGCGTGGAGATCTGCTTCGTGGAAGCATCTTGCATTTTGTGTCCAAGCTCATTGAGACAACCTTCCAGGGCGGAACACTTTTTTTCGCAACCAGGGAGCCACGGTGTGCCGCAAGTTGTGGGACTGACCCGGCAGCGTTTGATGAGCCAAATTTGTTCGTCCAGCTGTCGCGAGCATCATCACAATGAACACCTGTAGATGGTAGTCAGCGCCGGCAATTAGACTGACAATCTCGATTGTATCGAGTGGGCAACCAGCTGATGGTGGAATGAGCGGACGCTTCACCAACCCAATATAGGGGATGGCCGGGATTTCACCTCTACGCCGCGACCACGTCAATGCGGATTTACCAATCATCGGTGTACGTCATTGCGTGCTAGCCGCCATGTTGCGTTTATCACGCGGTCGAGCCTGAAACGTGTTTTAGCGCGGCATTTCACAGGCCTCGCCAAAACCGTCGCTGTCTCATGAAAATTGGGCCAGTCAAGCTGTGCGCGCTGTATACTACTTACTATGCGTAACCGGGAACCATGTCATCGATAGTATCGGGCGAAGACTTCGGTCAAGGTTATGTCATCGAGTGAGTGTGCTGGAACCGAGTGCTGAGCCGCAAACCAATCTGTCAGCCTTTCTTTGGCTTCCTCAAACCCCGCCGAGCCGAGGCTAGCGCGGCGTGTTTGTCGAGTTTGCGGCGTTGCAACAGGTGCGATACCAGGCGGGACTACTACTGCGCCGTGAGAGCCAATAGCTCTCGACTTGGAACCGGTCCGTAGGTGTGTATTTGGGCAAGGTCTATCTCTGCTAACCGCAAGATGAAATCGAAGAGCTGATAATCTAAGCAGGCTATCTTGCTTGGTGAGAGTTTAATAAAGCCAATTCGCCCCGTTGAGCGAAACCGCCGTAAGGGTACGATTGAATAGTCTAGCGCCCGTGCCGCTTCAGCTTCGGCATACCTTTCAAACAGACAGATGCCATCTGCCGTCGTAGTTGCCTCATTAAATGGTGTCAGTGAAAGGAGCAGGGTCGTTTAACATTCGACACCACGGAGTATCGACCGTGTTGCCCACCGGCGGACGGAAGCGTTCGATGCGTAGCTTACGCTACCGTATCTGACATCTGGGAGGAGAGTGGACTTTTCGCGACTAGCTACATGGGTCATCGCATTGCGAGGATTTGAGTCAATTTCATATTGGTTCGCGCCTCAGCAATCGGCATGGGGTATGCCAATTTTCGTCTCTATGCGGAATTTAATTTTTCAGCGCCGCGTAGCTGTCCATGCGTCTACATATTTCTAATCTTTAATTAGATTCCGATTAAGAAGCGTTCATCTCGCGCGGTGCGGCGTTGACTTTGCACACGCTCCTGTAAGGTTGATGGGTATCTAATTCAATCAGTGAGGGAGGGCTTCGCGATACGAGCAACACTATCCGTATGCCTACTATTTGGTCTGATTTCTGTCGGTTCCAGCTTTGGCCAGCCCCCTGCTGAAATGCCAGAGCCCACGGAGGCGACAGATATACCGAGGTGGCGGCCTTTCATCTGGGGCGTTTCGAATCCACCACGATATGCAAACCGTTATGCAGCTTGTATGGCGTCGTTTAATTCTGCCAGTTCAAACGATGATGAGATCATTCAAGGGTTTGATGATGTGAGTTGGAAGCTGATGTCATGCCGACCGGCTGGCATTGGCAATGCTTCGAGAACAACAGGGACCGCTACGCTCGAGTGTCCAGCCGGAACAAAGGAATCTTTCGGGGAGGAAAAGTGCATAGCTGAGCCGCAGTCATGCACCGCCAAGGACAACCCGATTGGGGCTCACTTCGGAAATCCCATCTATATAACAAGCGGCGCAAAAACAGAGTTTTCGACGGATTTCCAGTCGTCCGATGCGCGTCTCATCTTTCGTCGGATTTACACGACCCAGCCATTTAGAATTGGCTCGCTCGGATGGGGTTGGCAAAGTAATTTTGACCGCCCGTTCTACGACAATGCTAACCCATCAAAGCGGATCGTTTCGATCCAGCTTGAGAACGGCGTTCGCAGCAACTTTGTTGAGGATGAGGTTGTCAGTGGTGTGACGAAGTTCGTACCGGCTCGGTATAATCGTTACGGCAGCGCACCAGGGTTTTTCTCCGAAAGAGATCCACGTCGTAATGTATTTGACGAGTTGGAACAGTTGAGTGATGGCACCTTTGTGCTGACCTTGGTCAGCGGCCGCGTCGAGCGATACTCGTCGTCTGGTCAGCTCCTCGATATCGAGTTCCCCAGTGGCTACACTCAAACACTTACCTACTCAGGTGATGAGCTCAGCTATGTCGAGGATAGCTTCGGTCGGCGGATCGATTTTACCTATGGTGCGAGCGGCCTGCTTCAATCTGTGACTGATCCAGAAGAAGAGGTTTACGAGTTTGCATATGTGGATGCGCTTCCTCTGGTCATCACCCCGGTCGACCCAGATCCCGGTCTCTGGAAAGAACGCCACATATTGACCGAAGTTCGGATGCCCGACGATACGCCGAGCGATAATACTGACAATCCGAGGATCCAGTATCACTATGAGCACCCCGATCTCGCTCGCTATCTCACCGGGATTACCGATGAACGCGGTATTCGCACAAAAACTACCGATTATTCAGGCATGCGTGCCACGAGTAGCGGTGCACCGAATGGTGATCGCCGACAGTCGGTCGCAAAAATCAGTGATTTGAAATACGAAGTCACGAACGAACTCGGTGCCGTCTTCGTCAATGATTACAAATACATTGAACACCAGAGAGAGGCTGAGAAGAGCACGCTACAAGCTGCCACTGGTGTGCAAAGCGCGCTCGTTAGTACGTCCTTCTCAAGCTACATGGTTTCCAGAGCCACCGATGAGCTTGGTTTCCGCACTGACTTTGTTCGCGGGGATCGCGGTCTGCCTACCAAGGTTACACGTGCGGATGGTACAGCCGATGAGCGCGAGGTCACGATCACCTGGCATCCAGACTATGCAAAACCGACGCAGGTGATCGAGCCTAAACGAACGACAAACTATACCTATGATGCGAACGGCAATGTCCTCACCCGGACAGAAACTGACACGTCACCGGCGGCTAATGCCCCACGTGTCACGACTTATACGTATCTGGCTGGCGGCCTGCTCTCGACTATGGACGGGCCACTGCCGGGCACGAGCGATACCTACACTTACGGATATACGTCAGAGGCGTACCTCTCCAGCGTTACCGACCCGAATGGTCTTGTAACCAGCTATGCCGGACACAATGGGCGCGGTGAACCGGCAACCATGACCGCGCCGAACGGACTTGTCACCGCATTTGACTATGACAATCGAGGGCAGCTGACGGAGATAACTCAAAACCCATCTTCGGGCAGTTCGCGGACGACAACGCTGACGCGAGATGCTGCGGGCAACATTACCCGTGTGACGCTCCCAGAAGGCGGATATTATGATTACGCCTATGATGTGAACAGTTGGATCACCTCCGTCACCTCCAGCCGGGGGGAGGTAATAACGCTCTCCCATGATGCGATGGGCAATATCACCAGCCGTACCATCAGCGGCACCGGCGGGAGTTTCTCTGAAACAAATGCGTTTGACGTGCTCGGCCGTCTGATCAGCACAACCAATGGCGCAGGCGATACAACGACCTATGCCTATGACGAGCGCAACCAGATGACCGGGATCATTGATCCAGAAAGCAATATCTGGGGCTTTTCCTATGATGGACTTGGCCGGCTTATCCGCGCCACGGACCCGGAGCTCGATGAGATGGAATCGAACTTCGATAGCGCAAACGATATGACGTCCTTCGATGACGGTCGAAACCTCACCACCACGTTTGAATATAATGGCTTTGGCGAAGTTGTCCGAGAGATCAGCCCGGATCGCGGCACGCGCGACTATGCTTATGATCAGGCCGGCAGGCTCACCAGCATCACCACAGCCGATGGTGACGTGGAACAGCGCGCCTATGATGCGGGTGGCCGCCTGACGGGTGTGATGTTCCCCGGCAGCCCGACGCTTGATCAGACCCTGACCTATGATGCCACCACAATCAGTCGCGGCTACCTTACCGGTGTTACCGATGACCATGGCACGGTGAGCTACACCTACAACCTCTTCGGTGATCTTCTCTCCGAGACACGGACGATCAATACCCAAACCTATGTGACGGGTTACCAATACAATAAGCTCGGCCAGCCAACGCGGATCACTTATCCATCAGGCTTGCAGGTCAATTATGACCGCGACAATCTTGGACGCCTGACCCGCATCACCGCGACGCCGTCTGGCGGAACCGCGGTGAACATCGCCACCAATCTCAGCTGGTTGCCTATGGGGCCTCTGCGCCAATATACGAGCGCGAACAATATGGTGACCACGCGCAGCCATGACAGCGCATACCGCCTTAGCGGCTTCTCCGTGGCCGATGGCACAGATGTTCGCCTCGACAAGACGATTGGCCGTGATGGTGTGGGCCGCATCACCTCCATCAGCGATGCGCTCATCTCCGCCCGCTCGGCCACCTATGAGTATGCCGATGATGGCCGTCTGGAGCGGGCCGTTGGTCTCTGGGGCGAATATCAGTGGTCCTATGACGCGGTCGGTAATCGACTGAGCGAAAGCGAGTTTGACAATTTCGTCGAAGTCTCACGCCATGACTATGCCTATGGCGCGGCGGACAATCGCCTGGTGGAGATTAGCGACGCGCCGGGATCTGTGATCCGAAACTTTGCCCACCGGGCCGGCGGAGACATGACCGCCGACACGAATACGCTCGGCGACAATTACACCTATGAATATGACGGTTCCGGTCGCCTGAAGACAGTGCGGAAAAACGGCACCGTTGCCGCGACCTATGGCTATGACGCCTTTGAGCGCCGGGTTATCCGCACCGTTGCAGGCGTAGAAGACCATTATGTCTTTGAGGGCTCAGGCCGTCCGCTGGCAGAGCATGCTGGGGCGACGGGTAACGCGCAGCGGGAATATATCTGGCTCGAGGATATGCTCGTTGCCGTGGTTCAGAGCGGCAGTGTCTATGCCGTGCACGGCGGCCACCTCGGCCAGCCGCTCCTAATGACCGACGAGCTTGGCAATGAAGTCTGGAATGCCGAATACGCGCCCTTTGGCGGGGCGCTGCCGAGCATCGACTTTGACGATCCGAGTGTGCGCTACCCTGGCCAATGGGCAGAGGGCGAAACCGCGCTCTTCCAGAACTGGCACCGCGACTATGATCCAAGCCTCGGACGCTACATCGAAGCCGATCCGCTAGGCCTCGCAGCAGGGCAGAGCTTGTATGGATATGTCAGCGGGGATCCGGTGGACTATGTGGATCCCGAGGGGTTAGAACTGAGGGTAGTTGGCCCACCCAGCTTCAAGAGGTCTGTGAATCGCATGTTGGACGATATAAGTGATGCTCATCCAAATCTTGCGGAGATGATAAACGACTTGAGGTGTTCTGAAAATTTACACACGATATCGCCGGCGTCGCCGGAGAATGATCAACGCAATATAACACTACCGCCAGTCATTAATGAAAGTAACGGTGAAGGAACTGGATCTGCGACAAAGTTTGATCCAGAGAGGCCTGAATCAATCACCGGTGAGAACGGTGAGACCCACACCGCGAGCCCAGAATCAGTGCTCGCTCATGAACTTCGACACGCACACGATAAGGATCGGGGTGTCTTTGACCGCGGATTTGATGGTAGTTCGATACGCAATCGAGCGGAACGGCGAGCGGTCGACACTGGCAATCAATATAGGAGAGCCGTTGGTTAGCCTTTGCGAAAAAATTAGTCGAGTTGTTCTTTACCTCGGTTGCGGTGCCTTGCTTGCGGCATGCGCTTCGTTCACTGAACAAAGCAATACGCCGGATTGGTGCCAGGATGATATCGATTATTCTCATTGGACGCTAGCAGAACCGAGTCTTGAGTGCAAAAATCTTGCGGAAATAGGCATCAAGGATCACTTCGCCAACCCACGGTACTCAGAAAGTGCCGTTCTGGAGCCAGCGCTATTCTTTACGAGCGATGCCACTGACACATGTTTGATCGAGTATACTATATTAGGAGTTACCGATGTAACTGTCGTTTATGAAATTGACTGCTACGAGAGAATACTAGATCAGTATACAGTGTCGGCTTGGAGCCGATCCGCTTATCCTGAGTGATGCTTGTCAAAATTCACTTTCCTCAGATTATTTCCCGTTATTACTTAAGTATAGATGACAGAAACATCTAGCTGAATGGTCGTTTCCATTAACCGACTTGTTAAGGTAGGGGGAATCGCAGCGGTAACCAACCTCTCCTGATGACCGACGAGCTTGGCAATGAAGTTTGGAATTCTGAATACGCTCCCTTAGGCGGGGCGCTGCCGAGCATCGACTTTGATGATCTGAGCGTGCGCTACCCTGGCCAGTGGGCGGAGGTGGCCACAGAGAATACGCCAAGTTTTATTCGGTTTCATTTTTGCTCTCCTGCCGAGCCGCTGCGCGGTGGTTCCATTCGGTTCGAAAGTGCTTTAGACAGCGCCGGATCGGCCCCGTAGCTCAACTGGATAGAGCACCGGACTTCTAATCCGACGGTTGCAGGTTCGAGTCCTGCCGGGGTCGCCAGCTGGTCTGGGATACAAACTGGGAGTGTATCGAGTCTTTTGGACGATCTTGTTGATCAACTGATTGCTGAGTGGGGCCGGGAAGCTCCCGAACTGGATGTCGGCGGTATGGCTATTGTCGGTCGCATTCTTGCGCTTGGGCGTCGCTTTGAGACGCGTATCGAGACTAAGCTAAAACCCCTGGGACTGATCTATACTGATTTTGATATTCTCGCGACACTACGGCGTTCAGGCGCTCCTTACGACCTCACGCCGACCGAGCTTAGACGATCCATTCTGTTGACGTCCGGGGCAATGACGGCCGCGCTTGATCGCCTTGAACGGAACGGACTGATCGAGCGGATAAGGTCCCAGAAAGATAGACGGAGTTCCAGTGCACGATTGACGCTAGAGGGGGTCAAGACGGTCGATGAGGCTGCCGTCATGCGCTTCAAGGATGCCAATGAGTCAGTCGATAGCCTGAGTGAACAGGACCGGGAGACTCTGGCCCGGCTACTGAAGAAGCTTTTCCTCGCAGCGGACGGCGTGCCGATCGACAATATCTAGAGCTCGTGCGTCCGTTGTGATTTGGCCAAGTGATGATTGTGATCCCGCTTGCGCGGCAAATATCTTTACATTGAGATAAATTCGGCCTTTAACTTGGAGGTGGGAAGTAGGCTCTTCTGAGTGTCCGTGTTGTCGACGGGTCGTTCGAATGATCCTGGAGAGAGATTTGACTGAGACGGTTGGTGCTTTTGATAGGGTTGTTGAGGGCGAGCCTGATGCGGTTTCCGTCGACGACGTCATTGCAGCGAGCGAGCGAATTTCTGGATTTGCTGCCCGAACGCCGCTCCTGACCTATGCATCGCTCAACGAACAGGTTGGGGCTAGCGTTTATGTGAAGCCGGAGAATTTGCAGCGGAGCGGATCATTCAAGTTTCGCGGTGCGTTCAACCGTCTTTCGCAACTGTCTGACGATGAGAGGTCCTCAGGTGTCGTGGCCTGGTCGTCTGGTAATCATGCGCAAGGCATAGCTGCCGCTGCGCAGATTCTCGGCATCCGGGCGGCCATTGTAATGCCGGAGGATGCTCCTCTGGTGAAGGCGGAAAAGACGCATGGCTATGGTGCCGAGATTATCTCTTATGACCGTTATACCGAAAGCCGAGAGGAGATCGGCGCGGCGTTGGCCAGAGAGCGGGGCGCTGTGCTCGTTCCTTCCTATGATGACTTGCATATCATCTCGGGGCAGGGAACGTGCGGGTTTGAAATTGCTCAGCAGGCAGATGAGCTAGGCGTTGGCCTTGATCATCTATTGGTTTGTTGTGGCGGCGGTGGACTTGTCGCTGGAACGTCCGTTGCCATGAAAGCGATGAGCCCTGACACTGAGATTTACAGTGTTGAGCCCGATGGCTTTGACGATCACAAGCGGTCCTTTGTTTCGGGCCAACGTGAAACAAACAGCGCAGATGCAAGATCAATTTGTGATGCTTTGCTTGCGCCCACGCCTGGAGCCCTGACCTTTCCGATTAATAGAGCAAACCTAGCAGGCGGTCTTTCCGTTAGTGATGACGAGGTGCGAGCGGCGATCCGGTTTGCCTTTTCCGAGATGAAGCTGGTTGTTGAGCCTGGAGGAGCGGTAACTTTGGCCGCGCTCCTTGCGGGAAAGCTCGATGTCGCGGGGCAATCTGTGGGGATTGTGCTTAGCGGCGGAAATGTCGATCCGAGCCTCTTTTCAGACATCATTGGAAACGGATGACCTTGGAAACTAAAAGATAGAGCGAACATCTAATGTACTATGTCTCGGAGAATACCGTGGAATCGACCATCTCTCAGGAGCAGGTCACGTCGGCAATCCGCGACGTTTTTGTCGCGTTGGCAGATGAGGCGGCGTTCAATTTTCCTGTGGTTCGGGACAAGCTCGACTACAAGGATGCGATCTTTGGGTTCAAGTCGGGGTTTGACAGGTCCGGGCCAACACTTGCGGTGAAGGCTGGTGGGCTTTGGCCAGCTAACCGAGCTGCTGGATTGCCAAACCATCAGTCAACGATCGTTCTTTTCGACTCCGATACTGGTGGGCCTCATGCTCTGGTTCGGGGAACCTATCTCACCGCCCTTCGTACGGCGGCAGCGAGCGCCTTGTCTATTCGTGCTCTGGCGCGTGAAGATGTCACCACTCTCGGTTTGATTGGTGCTGGCGGGCAGGCACCCTTCCAAATCCGCGCGGCGCTACAGGAGCGGGAATTCTCCCGCGTGATTGTTCACGATGCCGATGAAGCAGCCACCACTTCGCTCGTTGCATCTTTAAGCGATCTTCCCGTCGAATGCTTCGCTTTGGGGCCGCGAGAGCTGTGCGAGCAAAGCGACGTTATCATCACTGTCACGCCCTCGCGGGAGCCTTTTATTCAATCCGACTGGGTTTGCCCGGGAACTCATATCGCCTGCATGGGGGCCGACACCAAGGGTAAGCATGAGGTTGCCATTGATCTTGTCGTCCGGTCCCATCTGTTTTGCGATGAAGCCGATCAAGCGACGACAATCGGTGAGTGCCAGCATGCTTATGGTGCCGGATTGATAGATTTGTCAGCGCTCACGCCGCTCGGGGATGTGCTTCGTGGGGCGGCTGAGGGGCGGACGTCCGACAGCGCAATCACCTTGTTTGATAGCACCGGCATGGGGCTTCAGGATCTCGCGGCCGCAAATATGGCTCTGGAAGTGGCAATGCGAGAAGGGCTGGCAAAGCAACTTGATGAGTAACAGCATCTGGAAAAGCGACTTGGGAAGGACGGAAGATATGAATCAATTGAAACATAAGGTGTCAGCCTTTTCAGTCTTGCCGGCTGCGCTTTTGTTTTCGGGATGCATTTATATTGATGCGCCGAGCGAGGCCGATACAAAACCTCCTCGGGTGGTGGCAGATATCCGCCCATCCATTGATCGCGATGCGGTGTTTCTTTCCCCAGGAATTCTAAGATCCGACGATGGCCGCACCGTGAACATGGAGCGAGGCATTATCTTCGTGCCGGAGAACCGTAGCAAGGCCGACTCTCGACTGATTGCAGTGCATTTCCTTCGCGTTCCGGCGGTTGACCCTGAAGCGGGACGATCGCCTGTTTTTACCCTACCAGGCGGCCCCGGATCGGAATGGGATCATACCGATCCTATTATATTCGATCATCTGGAGAAGCTTAGGAAAACGCGGGACTATATTTTCGTAACGCAGCGTGGAAACACAGCTGAAACCTATACAACGCCGGATCTGACATTTGCGTCGCCCCCTGCCTTTGGGCCCGGTGATGCCGCCAACGTTGATAACATGATGGCGGTTGGTGGCGGAGCCTATCGGGCAGCACTTGGCGAATGGACGGAGCGCGGCGTTGATGTAACCGGCTACGACATCACCAACATCGTCGATGATGTCTACGATATCAAAAACGCTCTCGGATATGATGATATTGTTCTGCGTGGCTGCAGCTTTGGCTCCCAGTGGAGTTTCTCTTACATCAAGCGCTGGCCTGAAACCGTGGACCGAGCATTGCTAAGCGGTGTCGAGCCACTCGACTATGCCTATGATAGTGCCGACTGGTTGGTGGCATCGATGGACCGGCTGTCTGCGTCAGCGGCTGATGTTCCGGCACTGAAAGCACGGATGCCTGAGGGCGGGCTTACGGCCGCAATTGCAGCTACTGTCGAGCGCCTCGAAACTGAGCCTGCAGAGGTGATTTTACCGACACCTGATGGTGGGACCGTCACGGTGGCCATTGGGCCGGACGATGTTCGCACGACTGTCCGCTACGCTTGGGGCTTATTCGAGCAGGATACCGACTACGCAAATCTGGCTTTTTGGCCGCGTTTCGTGCTCGAGCTTTATGAGGGCGACTATCGTGTTCTGGCTTTCATGAAGCTTGCGCAGCTTCAGGATGACGGTCGCGGTAAACTGCTGGGGCCCCTGATTGATAACAGTCTCGGCATATCTCCAGAGCGGGACGCGAAATTGCTTGCCGAAAAGGGGCGGGACATTCTTGAGCCGAACTGGTTTTATAGAGCGACAAGGGATGCTGAGCAGGGTGCGCCGCAGGTGCCGCTCGAATTCCTCGAGGACTTCCCGAACGATATTCCAACGCTGCTCGTAAGCGGCGATTATGACTGGTCGACACCAATTGAAAATGCGGAAGCCGTCTTGCCGTCTTTGGAGCAAGGGCACTTGGTAACGGTCGCTGGGGCAACTCACTGCCCATTGTTCCAGCCGGAGCAGATTTTAGCCGATGACCCGGAAGCGGCCGATCGCATTTTTTCATTCATTGACCTCGATTTCTCCGAGACACCCGCGAGCGAGTTTTTCGCGACCCTGCCGGACCGTGTCGAGCTCAACCCTGTACCGTTCGACGATAGTGAGGTGGCGCTGTTCGATCAGTTCATTGCCTCTGGCGGGTTAGAGTAGCGTTTGAGCGCAGAAGGATAACCATCATGGCTGCTGTTCGTACGTTTTTTGTTGTCGTTATGGCGCTGGCTTTTTGTCCTGTGGTCACGGTGGCGGAAACGAATGGCGATGCCCTGATCGAACAGTTGCGCTGGCGGAATATCGGTCCTGATCGCGGCGGAAGGTCCATTGCCGTCGCCGGCAGTGTTCAACGGCCAAACGAAGCCTTCTTTGGCGCGACGGGTGGCGGTTTGTGGAAGACAAAAGATGCCGGCGAAACCTGGCGGCCTGTGACCGATGGTGAAATCGGCAGCTCGTCTGTCGGAGCTGTCGCGGTCGCACCATCCGATCCGGATATTGTCTATCTCGGCATGGGAGAGGGCCAGCTCCGTAACAACATCATGCAGGGCGATGGCGTTTACCGCTCCGATGATGGCGGTGAAAACTGGCGTCATCTCGGGCTTGCAGAAACGCTGACCATCACGACGATCCGGGTGCATCCGGATGATCCTGATACTGTCTACGTTGCGGCACTCGGCGATCCCTATCAGGCCACAGAGGATCGAGGAATCTATCGTTCGCGGGATGGCGGAGAGACCTGGGAAAAAGTCCTCCATCGGTCACCGGAGGCTGGTGCAATCGATCTGACGATGGATCCGGGCGATCCCGACCATCTCATCGCGTCGCTCTGGCAGGTTTACCGGAAGCCCTGGAAGCTTTGGAGCGGCGGACCGAATTCCGGGCTCTATGAGTCTCGAGACGGCGGAGATAACTGGACGGAGATAACCGACAGGCCGGGTCTTCCAGACGGGCCTCTCGGGAAAATGACTGTCTCGATTTCTCCGGCCGATACGACGCGTATTTATGCAAACATCGAAGCGAAGGAGGGCGGCCTCTACAGGTCAGACGATGGCGGCGAGACGTGGGCGCACATAAATGGCGCTCGGAAGCTCTGGCAACGCTCCTTTTATTTCATGCAGGTGCGCCCCGATCCTGTGGATCGCGACAAAGTGTATGTGCTGAGCTTTCAATTGGAGCGCTCCGAGGATGGTGGCGAGACATTTAGAGCCATTCCAACGCGACACGTAGATATTCATGACCTCTGGATCGATCCTACCAATCCGGACCGCATGATCGTTGCCGATGATGGCGGGGGCAGCGTTACCCTAAATGGTGGCGGGCGCTGGAGCGAGCAGGATTACCCAACAGCGCAGATGTATCGCGTGACGACCACAAATGATTTTCCCTATCATGTGTGCGGATCTCAGCAGGATAATACGACAGTTTGTGTTTCTAGCCGGACGCGTTCACCGTTCCTGCAGGATCGATACAGCGATTATTATACGGTCGGTTTGAGCGAAATGGGATATGTCGCCGTGCACCCGGAAAAGCATGGTGTGTTTTTTGTCGGCGCAACGAACTCTCTCGCGCGTTATGACCGGGAGTCTGACCGCTCAGTGGAGGTTCATCCGTACCCCTACTTTGTGATGGGGCAGGCAGCCGAGACAATGGAAGACCGATGGAACTGGACGTTTCCGATCGTGTTTTCTCACACTGAACGGGGCAGGCTGTTTGCCGGTTCGCAACGGCTCTGGCAGAGCGATGACCAGGGAAAGACTTGGGAGGCGATTAGTCCCGATCTCTCCCGTGCCGATCCGGAGACACTTGGTCCAACGGGCGGTGTCGTTTTGCTCGATCAGGATGGGCCGGAAGTTTACGGAACCATATTTACGATTGCGCCGTCGCGATCTGAAAGCGGGACGATCTGGACCGGTTCTGATGATGGGCTTCTGCAAATTACCCGAAATGGCGGCGAGACCTGGAACGATGTGACACCGGGTGAATTGCCTGCCAATAGCCGCGTCAGTTTCATTGATGCGTCGCATCATGATCCGTCTACGGCGTATGTTGCCGTTAAGCGCTATGAGATGGGAGATCGTTCGCCTTATCTCTATCGGATGACGAATTATGGAGAGGCGTGGGAACGGCTAGATAAAGGCTTGCCAGACGGAACGTTTGTACATGCTGTGCGGGAAGATCCGGTGAATGCTGATATTCTCTATATCGGTACTGAGCACGGCGTCTGGCTGTCCCTCGACCGCGGTGAGAACTGGAAACCGTTTTCTCTCAATATGCCCGACCTGCACGTTTCCAGCCTTGAAGTGAAAGGCAATGATCTTGTGGCGGCGACGCATGGGAGATCATTCTACATCCTCGAAGGTTTGGATCTTGTCAGACAAGTTCAAGCTGGGGTCTCCGAAGACGACCCACAGCTCTTGGTGGGTGCAGACGGAATGCGTCGGGTACAGCGAGTACCGCTGTTCCTGTCGACACCGACCGATCTTTCGGATGCGCGCCTCGAGATTCGCGATAGTAGCGGTGGCACAGTTCGCAAGATGTTTAACGGGCGAACCATTCGAGCCGGTACCGCGCGCTTTGTCTGGGATTTACACCATGATGGCGCGGTCGTTTTTCCCGGCATGATCTTGGAGAGTCCAAGCCCCGCAACGGGACCTGTAGCGATCCCCGGCCGGTATCTAGCTGTGCTCACTTCAGAAACCCAAGAAGTGTCTGCCGAGTTCGACATTGTTTCCGATCCAAGGCTTGAGGGTGAGGTTTCGCAAGCGGATCTCGAGGACCAGTTGGCGCTGGCTGTTCGGGCTCGTGACGGTGCGCATTCAGCCAATTCAATGGTCATTGAGATCCGGGATATCAAAGTGGAGCTGGATGCGATTTGCGAAGATTCCGATGATCGCCGCTGTGCGGTTGTGCAGGGCGATCTGTCTCGTATCGAAGCGCAACTTTATCAGGTCAAAAATGAAAGCCCAAAGGACAAGATCGCCTACCCAATCCAGCTAAATGATCGGCTGGCGGGTTTGCTTGCCACTTTCGGCTATAGTGATGGGCCACCCACTTTGGGACAGACAGAGGTGCTCTCACGCCTTGAGGCAGACCTCGATGTTTTGAAAGCTGAATTTGACGATGCTCGAGAACAAGCCTTGGTTTTATTGAGCGAGGGGGGCTAGGCGGCTGCACATGTCATTGCGCACCTCATCCACCCCACGATTGATCCTGGATCGCGACCGATTGCAGGCCAATATCAATAGGATGGCTAAGCACGTCGGGGCGCTTGGTGGAACCCTTCGCCCGCACGTCAAAACCCATAAATCTATCGACGTCTGGAATATGGTGCGATCGCAAGGCCCTGTCCGCGGAATGACCGTGTCCACGCTGAAAGAAGCGCGCTATTTTTTCGATCACGGTGAAGCAGATATTTTCTACGCCGTTAGCCTCGCGCCCAATAAGTTCGATGAAGCTGCCGCGCTGATGGGGGCAGGTTGCGATCTCAAAGTCACAATCGATAGTGTCGAACTGGCGAAGCACCTTGCTCAGTATGAAGATGACCGGAAATTAGACTTCAAAATTATCATTGAATTGGATGTGGACGGGCACAGGTCTGGCGTTGATCCACGCAGCGATACGCTTCTCGAATTGGCAAAACACCTTCAAGGAAGGCTGAAATTGCTGGGGGTCATGACACATGCAGGCGAGTCCTATGGTTGTAGGAGTGAGGTTGAGCTGAAACAAGCTGCTGCCAATGAGCGTGATCTGACAGTTCTTGCTGCCGATCGATTGCGAGCGGCTGGTTTTGGGTGTGAGGTCGTCTCTATCGGGTCAACGCCAACAATCACCACAATCGACGATCTCACAGGGATCACCGAAGTTCGGCCCGGGGTATATACGTTTTTTGACCTTGTGATGCGTGGCATCAGTGTGTGCCAAACTGAAGATATCGCTATTTCAGTGCTCGCATCGGTGATCGGGCATCAGCGCGATCGCAACTGGGTCATCACAGATGCCGGGTGGATGGCAATGTCTCGTGATCGCGGCACATCAAATCAAGCCATCGATTATGGTTATGGTCAGGTGTGCGATATCGATGGCTGTCCAATTGATGGGCATATCGTTCAGCAGGCTAATCAGGAACACGGCGTTGTTGCTATGGCGGATGGTGGTGAACCGCGCTGGGCCGATCTGCCGGTTGGTGCGATGATCCGCATTCTTCCCAATCATGCATGCGCGACAGCAGCTCAATATGACCGCTTTGCGGTTTTGGATGACGGGCAGGTAACTCAGGAATGGAAGCGCATTTCGGGATGGTAGGATTAAAGAGCATGAGCGAAGCGGGTTTGAGCAAGATCAACCGAATTGTCGTGGCTTGCGCGACGATGTTTCTGTTCCCGATCGACGCAATGTCGCAAGATGACTGGGTCGATGCGTTTGAGAACGGTCTGCGTCCTGCAGTGCATGATGCTGGTGAAGCTCCCGTCCGCTGGACGCTTCAGGAGCGGATGGCTCATTATGGTGTGCCAGGCATCTCCATTGCCGTGCTCAGCGACGGTCAAGTCGTTTGGGCCGAAGGGTATGGAGAAGCGAAAGCCGGATCGGGGACACTCGTTGACACTGAAACCGTCTTTTCAGTGGGTTCACTGAGCAAGACAGGCACAGCGTTGACAATTCTTCGCCTGGTGGATGCGGGCCTTCTGGATCTCGACGCAGATGTGAATACGGTTCTGGAAAGTTGGGAAGCTCCCAGAGATGGGTCGGAAAATGCCGAGGCGATCACTTTGCGCATGTTGCTTTCCCATACAGCCGGTCTGAACGTTCATGGTTTTGCGGATTTTGGTCCGAATGAAGATCTTCCGGATACAGTTCAAATCCTGGACAGCTCCGGACCTGCAAAGAACAGCAAGGTTCGTCTTATTCATAATCCTGGGGAGACCTATGACTATTCGGGCGGTGGCACGACGATCGCAGGGTTGGTCGCCGCTGATAAAATGGAGTTGGATTTCCCACTGCTTGCGAAGGAGTATGTATTCGGCCCGTTGGAGGCAGAAAGATCGACGTTTGAAGTACCGTTGCCAGAGGAAACAGAGAACATTGCCTACGCACATAATGGTAGAGGTGCGTTGACGGCCAAGCCGCGCGGTTATCATTCCTTTCCCGAGACGGCCGCGTCAGGGTTGTGGACCACGCCGACCGAGTATGGCGAAATGCTCAATGCGCTCTATCGTGCGTATCGCGGTGCGTCTGATGACTTTCTCAGCCAGGATATTGCCATCGATGCGCTCACCCCGGTCCAGCCGAGTGTCCACGGGCTTGGTCCCAGAATTATTGGTGAGCCATCAAATGTCCGTATGCAGCACACCGGCGCAAACAATTCCTACAAGGCGATTTACGACGTCAGTCTGAAAACAGGCGATGGCGTGGTCATCTTCACGAACGGAACCAATGGAACGTCATTGAACGCCGAAATCATGCGGGCTTTGTCCGATGCGCTGGATTGGAACCACGTCCCGGAATTACAGGCGGTCAGTTTGTCGGTTTCAGATCTGGAGGAACTGACCGGAACCTATGAATTTGTACGCGAAAGAGATTCCGACGGGCATCTTCCGGATGCTGACCTGCCGGATCAGATGCGTCTCAAGATAGAAGAAGATAGGTTGGTTCTGACTCAGGGCGGGCTATTCGGTATCGGCGCTCAAACCACGCAGTTGTATGCGCTGGTGAAAGATACGTTTGTTGGCGACCAAGGCCTGACGAGAGTGGAAATTCAACGTGACGCGGATCAGAACGTCACCGGTTTGAACTTGATGAACCAGCAAACCTACAAGGTGCGACGGAGGCAAAACGAATACGTAAGAAAGTAGATTATTCGCGCCGATCACGATTAGCGTGGCGGCAAAAACTAGTCGGGAGGTTCTAAGAAAGGCTGGCTTTAAGGGGGCTATGCCAAATGCATGAGCGGATACGCAGAGAGAGTGTTTGACGCAATTGATACCCGGTGGTTGTGGGCCGCTTCTCGGCGGCAACAAATCGCTCCGGGATCGTGTCGATTGAGATACACTAATTTCGCAAATGCGACTGATTTGCTTTAACTCCTTTGAAAAATGGCCCCTTTGAATTAACCGGGTACCACCACCACTGTCCGCATTTAAGAGGGAAAAATGTATAAACACTCGATTTCGCTGCTGAGCTTTATCCTTGCGTCAGGCCTTGCCGCCCACTCCCAGGACGAGCCCGTTATTGTCGGTGCTGTTGGCGATGAAGAATCTGAAGATACCCGTACCCTCGATCAGATTGTCATCTCGGGCACAAAGCTCGGCCTTTCGGTTCAGGACGCAGATGTTTCGGTTGAGGTTTTCGACGCTGAGCGTATCGAGCAGGAATCGCTTTTCGAACTCGATGATGTTCTGCTTCGGTCACCAAACGTTACCATCAGCGGCACGACATCATCCATTACGATCCGCGGAATCAATCGGGGCGGCGTCAGTGGTGGCGGACAGGGTGTTACGTCGAATGTCTATATTGATGGAGCACCGATCGCGACGACGGCGCTTTCCTTTGGCATCGAGTCGCTTTGGGACGTCTCCCAGGTAGAAGTTCTGCGCGGGCCACAATCAACTGTTCAGGGGCGGAATGCTCTCGCCGGCGCGATTGTGGTTTCAACCGCAGACCCTACCTATGATTGGGAATTCAAAGCGCGAGCGCGGTACGCCGAGTTCAACAGCCAGCAATATGCAGGTGCCATCTCTGGGCCGATCATTCCCGATCAGCTCGCATTTCGTGTTGCGGTCGATTATCAGTCTTCCGACGGCTTTGTAGACAGTGCACCGCTAAATACCGACTTCGATTTCCAGGACGCCCTGTCGCTTCGTTCAAAGCTTCTTATTGAACCTCAGTTTCTTCCGGACCTTAGATCAGAATTGATATTTGAGTTTATTGACACTGACATCGGGTCCACTGTGCCATTTGTTGGCTCGGGTGTGCTCGTGCCTGATGAGAACGGCGTACTAAGGGTAAATCCTCTTCCTGTAACCAGTCCTGACTTTGCTAGTTTCGATTTCGGTGACTTTCAGAGTTTCTCAGATTTCCAGCAAAACGATTCCGAAATTCTCCGCGCGATCGTCGACAATACCTACGACCTGAATGAAAATATTGATTTTAAATGGCTGCTGACTTTCGAGGAGGTTTCAAGGGACCGAGTTCTGGGCGATCTCGATAATCTGCTACTCTTCGTTCAAAATGGTACCAATAGTGACTTTATCGAAACCTATACAACCGAGTTCACAACCAATTTGAAGTTTGATCGTTTTACGGGGAATATTGGCGGGTACTATTTTCAGTCATCGGAGGATTTTTTCTTCGACTTACAATCTCTTGTCCAAACGCTCGCACCCTCGGGCATCCAGATTGTTCCCGCTGATAGTACTTTGTCGGCGACCGTGGACACACGGTTCTTCACTGAGAACTTCGCTTTTTATGCGCAAGGTCGGTATGATCTAACCGACAAGATCACCCTGTCGCTAGGCCTTCGATATGATCAGGAGTCGTTCACCACAAATGGGGGACAAACGGTCGCCGCTATCGACAATGAGGACTGTGCTGCAATAATTACCGAAACGTTCAGTTTGCCGTGCTCGCTATTTGTTCCGCCACCAGCGGTAAATATTCCACCGACTGAAACTTTTGACGCAATATTGCCTCGTGGTTCCATCACCTATAATTTTACGGATGATATATCCGTATTTTTCTCCGGGCAACGAGGATATCGCGCAGGCGGGCCCTTCGTTCAACTTATACCAACACCGGTTACTGGGGAGGATCAGATTATATTCGGATCCTTTGACCCTGAGTTTCTGACTAACTTCGAGCTTGGTGTTCGATCTCAGTTTTTTGATCGATCCTTGACACTTAATGGCAGTGTTTTCCTTAGTCTCTTGGACGATCAACAAATTCAACTGCCGGGAGCCAGTGGAGGTCCACAGGATTTCTTCACAGAGAATATTGGTGAGACGACAATTTACGGACTCGAGTTGTCATTTGACTATCAGCCGACAGATGAGTTGAATTTCTATGGTTCTCTTGGGTTGCTCGATACTGAGTTCACAGAATTCCCGTTTGCGCCCGAAGATCCCGAAAGTCCTTTCTTTAATCTCAATGGAAATAGCGGTGCTTTAGCACCGAATGTTACCTTCACCGTGGGCGGCAGTTACAATCATAATAGCGGGCTGTTCGTCGATGGCAGTTTGAACTTTACAGGCTCAGCTGAAACTGGCGTCGAAAACCTCGACAGTGAGCTGCTTCTGGATCCGAATATCCCAGTCATTAATACGGGTGATTTCATAAACGTGCCGACGGACTTTGATCGGTCGGTACTTGCTGGCCTTGAAGAGCGTACGGACTCTCGCACAATCGTGAATGTTCGGCTGGGCTACAAGCATGAGAACTTCACGTTCTCGATCTTCGCGAACAACCTGTTTGATGATCGTGGTGTAATTCAAAATAATTTTGCCAGCGTTCTACCGGGTTCGCCCCCGCCAGCACCGGGAGACCCCGACTTTGTTGATCCAGCTGATCCAGCCTTTGATCCAGCGTCTCTACCACAACCTACTGGTTTCAACTTCTTCCCCAACCCAACTGTGACGTTCCAGCAGCCGCAGACTTTCGGCGTTAGCCTCGATGTGAGGTTCTAGGCGTAAGTTTGTCGTAGGAGTAACGTCGCCCGAGGGCGGAGCGGCGGCGGCTAGACCGTTCTGATCCTCCCGCGCGCCTGCGGGTGCCTCCAAAGACTGTTGCGGCGCATCCTCAACTGAGGATGCGCCAACCTGAAATCGGACTTTCTATCTTACGATAGGGCATCGTCTGCCCAGTGAAGACACCAATTTACTTGTGGTGGACGCTGTGCGTTGCACTCGTTCTAGACCCCGTTCTGAACGTCAAAACATCATGGAAAATCAGAGTGTAAGGCCCTTCTGCGGAGCCTCTCGCAGGTGTGCTGTACCGACCAAGCATCGGTATTGGCATTTCGTTTTTCAAAAAATATTTATTGATAAATGATAATTATTGAGTATTCTTCGATAAGGATCGACAGTGATCGAATGCTCTTAGTTGGGAAGATGCGATGTCAGAAGTCGTTGAGGAAGATGAACGGCGCGGTGGTGCGCTGCTCTGGATAAAGCGAGCCATTTTTCTGCTGCTGCCTGTGCTTGTGCTCGTTGCTGCAGGGGCGGGCGTGGTTGGGATGAGCGTATTCAGTCCCGAGCCGGAAGAAAGTGAAGATCAGGTTGAGGCTTTGCCGGTTTTAATTGCGCCGGCAGTGACGGAGACGGTTGCGCTGAGTGTCGTGTCCCAAGGGGAAGTGCGGCCGCGAGCTTCTGTTGTGTTGGCCTCAGAGGTCAGCGGACGCGTCACCTTCGTTTCAGATAATCTGCTTCAGGGAGGAGTGTTCCGCCGGGGTGACTTGCTTGTGCGTCTCGATCCAACGGAGTTTTCGCTGAGAGTCACCCAGGCACAGGCCTCGGTCGCCCAGGCCCGCACGGCGCTTGCGCGTGCATTGTCGGAGTCCAGAACCGCGCAGCAAGATGTTAGAGATCTCGGTATCGACGAGGTGTCTGAGCTGGCATTGGGGCGTCCACAAGTTGCTGAAGCGGAAGCGCGGCTTGCCTCGGCTGAAGCCACTCTGGATGAAGCTGAATTGAATCTTGCCCGGACCAGAATTCGTGCGCCGTTTACCGGTCGCGTTCGCGAGCGCTCCGTGGAGACTGGAGCTTACATCACGCCGGGCGCGCCTCTTGCGCAGATCTTCGCAAGTGATGTTGTCGAAGTGCCCATACCGCTGACGGACCGAGACTTGGCGAGTTTAAATTTGGGAATTGGTTTTGTTGCCTCCCCGGATAACCCAGGACCTTCGGTGGCGTTGAGGGCGGTCATTGCGGAGAGAGAGCATGTCTGGCAGGGCCGCATTACCCGGACCGAAAGTAGCATCGATACCAACACGCGAGTGCTCTTTGCCTATGTTGAGGTGCAAGACCCCTACGGCGCATCAAGTGATGATGGCGTGCCGTTGGCGGTCGGTCTGTTCGTGACGGCTGAGATCGAAGGCGTCACAGTTACCGATGCTGTTGTGATCCCGCGAACAGCGCTTCGAGGAGAAGAGCAGGTCTATGTGGCGAGCGATGCCGCCACGCTCGAGATCCGTCCCGTTAGCGTTGCTTCGTCAAGCCGCGACCGCGCTGTGCTGACGAGCGGCCTTAGGGCGGGCGAAATGGTGATCACATCACCTGTTCGTGGGGTCGGGGATGGAATGAAGATCAAGCCGGTGGATCGACGCCAACTGGCGGCAAACGATCCAGACGTCGATGCGGAATTGGCCTCTTCTGAATAGGAGCGAGAGATGAAGGGCATTATCAGTTGGTGGGCCGACAATCCGGTTGCAGCGAATTTGTTGATGATCGCCATATTGATTGGCGGAGTGGTTTCTTATCTGCAGATCGAACGAGAGCTTGATCCCTTCGTCGAGTTTCCGGGAGCGGAAGTCACCGTCGAGTGGCAAGGGGCTTCACCGCAGGATGTGGAAGAACAAATCGTCGTTCGGCTGGAGGAGGCGGTTAGCACGGTCGAAGGCATTAACCGCCTATGGTCGATCTCGACGGAAGGCGCGGCGGCGCTCTTCGTTGAGGGAGAGATTGACCGCGACGAGGCTGACTTTCTTCAAGATATCAAGCGCGAGATCGACTCCATCAGTACACTGCCCGATGCTGCTGAGCCGCCACAGATGCGGCTCTTCAACAGCCGTAACGAAATGATCCGGGTAGCTGTATCGGGCGATGAGACAGTCAGCGAGCGTGATCTGAAACGGTTTGCTGAGAAGACCCGCCGAGAGATCGGCTTGCTGGGGTACGTTCCAGCTGTCGAACTGTTCGGTGTGCGAGACGAGGAGGTTTCCATCGAAGCCTCCGAGGAGGCGCTGCGGCGCTACGGTCTCAGTCTTGGTGATCTGGCAGATGCCGTCCGTGGTACGTCTCTCAATCTATCTGCCGGCAGTGTCCGAACCGATGGCGGGAACATGTCGCTCGCTATTCGGTCCCAAGCTGACACGAGAGAAGAATTCGAGAACATTGTGGTGCGCCAACTCGGGAATGGTGCCGTGATCCGCGTGAAGGACGTGGCGACCGTCATTGACGGGTTTGAGCAAGTTGATCTGCTCGCCACGGTGAATGGCAATCGTACGATTCTTGTCCAGGTTATGAGCGGTCCGGAGATGGACGTCGTCAAAATGTCGGAGAATGTCCGCGGCTATCTCGCGGAGCAGGAAGGCAGCCTGCCCGATGGGGTGTCTTTGACCTTATGGCAAGATGCGGCGGAGAACTATCAGGGCCGGATGGTGACCATCGGAACAAACTTCATCACGGGTCTTATCCTCGTAATGATCACCTTGTTCCTGTTCCTTCGGCCAATCATCGCTTTCTGGGTCGGGGTCGGAATTGCGGTTGCGTTCGCAGGTGGCCTTGCCTTGCTTCCGATATTTGATGTGTCGCTCAATATGATTTCGACATTCGCGTTTCTACTGGTCATTGGTGTGATTGTAGATGACGCGATCATCGTCGGCGAAGCTATTCATGCGAAAACGGAAGAGGGAGACACGCACCTCGACGCGGCGGTCAACGGTGCGACCATGGTGGTCAAACCGGTGATCTTTGCCGTCTTCACGACCGCCATCTTCTTTGCGCCGTGGATGTTCCTTTCTGGAGCGACCAGCGAGTTCACGCGGGCCATATCCGTTGTCGTAATAATGGCACTCATCTTCTCGCTGGTAGAATCGCTGCTTATTCTGCCGGCGCACCTCGCACACCTCGAACCCGTCAATCCGCGCAACCCAATCGCTCGGGTCCAAAAACGCCTGGCGGACAGTATCGTCTGGTTTGCGAGGACAGTATATCGGCCAGCGGTGAGAGCAGCGCTTCGCCAGCGCTATCTGACAGCGTCATTCTTTGTTGGCGCAATGATCCTCTCAATCGGCCTCTTGACCAATGGCATTGTCAAAACGGCCTTCTTTCCTGAGCCAGAATCCGATCAGGTGGCCATTGATGTAAATCTCCCCGAGGGCACGCCCTATGACCGCACACTGGAAGTCTTGAGACAGATCCAGATCGCCGAAAAACAGCTAGAGGAGGAGATCAATGAGAGCACGGGCGGCGAAGGCCGCTTAATCGAAAACTGGTATACGCGGTCGCGAGACAATCAGGTGCTTGCTCTTGTGCGCCTTGTGCCACCGGAAACTCGAACCCTGACGGCGAAGCAGACAGCTGATCGTTTGCGTGAACTCATTGGCGATGTGCCGGATGCCGAAACAATCAGCGTGAACTATACCAATAGCTGGGACGGCCCCCCTATCGAGTACGTCCTTAACTCCACCAACCTGGATGCTTTGAGCGCTGCCGCCGAAGACTTGATCTCCAAGCTGCGAAGCTATGAGGGCGTCTACAATGTCGCCGATGATACAAGGAGTGCGGCTCAAGAGGTTCAGTTCGACCTCAAACCTGGTGCTGAAGCGCTCGGTCTTTCCAAGGCAGATGTTGCGCGCCAGGTTCGTCAGGGCTTCTTCGGTGAGGAAGTGCAGCGCTTACCCCGCGATGGCGAAGATGTTCGCGTTTTTGTTCGGTATCCAAGATCAGACCGTGAATCACTCGATTTCCTCAACAATATAAGGATACGGACGCAGGATGGTCGCGAGGTTCCGCTCCGAACCGTTGCTGATATCGATTTCCAGAATGGAGTGTCACGGATTGTTCGGAGAGAACGTCAACGTGCCGTAATTGTCAGCGCTGAAGTCGTCTCGGATCGTATCGATGAAATTCGTAGGGAACTCGATGAGGAGTTTTTTCCGGACTTTGATCGTCGGCATACGGAGGTACTGCGCGGTAGTATCGGGCGTGCCCAGGACGAAGCCGAGTTTCAGGCGGAGATTTTCACGCTTCTTCTGATCGCCATCGGTGTTGCCTATTTCCTCGTCGCGGTGGCGTTCAAATCATACTTCGAACCGGCGCTCATTTTGCTAGCCGCGATTCCGTTCTGTTTGACCGGTGCGATTGTCGGACATCTGGTGATGGACACGCCCTTGGGTTTGTTTTCCTATCTCGGAATAATGGCGGCCGCTGGCGTCGCTGTGAACGATAATCTTGTCCTCATCGACTATGTTCACAAGCTGCGAGCGAAGGGCCTATCAGCCGCGGATGCGCTTATCGAAGCAGGAACACGGCGGTTCCGACCGATTCTTCTGACATCAGTCACAACATTTGTTGGGCTTCTACCCCTTATGATGGAGCGATCCATTCAAGCCCAATGGCTGATCCCCGTTGCGATCGGCCTTGCCTATGGAGTCATGTTCGCCCTGCTGGTTACCTTGTTCTTTGTTCCGGCCCTCTACGGTATTGGAGCTGATATTCGCCGGTTCTACGGTTATCTGGTGAGCGGGAAACGGCGGGATTCTTTCGCAGCACAGCTTGAGAAGAAATTGCCGCAATCGAGTGTTCCTGCCGGTTGACGATCTCCGGCGTTCCTGCAAGTCCGCTGAACGATGGCGGCGATGGAGCACTCGGCAATGGACCTGTTTGATCTTTCTGGGCGGCGCGCCTTGGTAACGGGTGCGTCCAGTGGTCTCGGAGCCAACTTCGCCAAAGTGCTCGCCTCTGCCGGGGCTGAGGTTATCCTCGCTGCACGCCGGGTGGATCGGCTTGAAGCATTAGCAGACAGTATTGCGCAGGCTGGCGGCTCAGCGTTTCCGGTCCCGATGGATGTGACCGATGAAGAAAGTATCCTCGCTGCATTCGACGCGATTGATGCGCGCGGTGGTCCGGCAACCATATTGGTGAACAATTCCGGCCTCAGCCGCGAAAGCTGGCTCACCGACATGACCGAGGCGGACTGGGACACGGTAATGGGCACCAACCTCAAAGGGGCTTGGCGCGTTGCTCAGGAAGCTGCCAAACGGATGATCGCAGCTGAGACAGGCGGCAGTATCATCAACATCTCATCGATCACGGCATTTCGTCCGGCCCACATGCTGGGTGCCTATGCGCCGTCAAAAGCAGCTATCCAGCATCTGACGCATGTCATGGCGCTGGAATGGGCGCGTGCGGGAATTCGTGTGAACGCGATTGCGCCTGGTTACTTCTCGACCGAGATCAATGACGAATTTCTAGCAAGTGAGCCCGGAGAAAAAATGCGAAAGCGTGTTCCCATGCGGCGGTTTGGGGAGCTTGAGGAGCTGAACGGGCCTCTTCTTCTCCTCGCCTCCGATGCCGGAAGTTACATGACAGGCTCGACGCTAGTGGTTGACGGCGGGCACCTCCAATCGTCCCTGTAGATCAGATGTTTAATAGACGCTTTCCGTCGCCGGATTGAATTTCTTCTGCAAATTTAACCGATTGCTAGGATACGATCGGTACTTTCAGCATACTGATGGCTTGGAGGTTGACGTATGTCTGTAGCGGCTGAAGTGCAATTCAAATCGGACGCTGAGCGTGCAGCAGAACGGGCAATCTCTCGCCCGGTTATACTAAAGGGTCGTGGACCAGAAGAACCAGCTCAGTCTCCAGCGCGTGAACTTCAGGAGCGCCTCTCCCGTGAAGTCGAAGGTGATGTCGAAGCTCAAGATCGTCTTCAAAAGCGGTTTATGCTTGGCCTGCAGTTCACAGCCTATGCAGCTTCGCTCTGGTGCGTGGGCTTCGTTCTATACAGCCTGATCTAGCTGTCCCCAAAAAGCGAAAAAATATCGATTTGTGCTGGCATGAAGTGTGCTAGGCACAGGGTCCTATTTTCTAGTGGAGATGGACCGAGACCTTCCAATGACCATTCGTAAAGCTGTTCTGCCTGTCGCTGGCTTTGGCACCCGTGTACTTCCCGCAACGAAATCCATCCCGAAAGAGATGCTGCCCGTCGTTGATCGCCCTGCGATCCAGTATGTCGTCGACGAAGCGTTAGAAGCTGGTATCGAGCACATAGTGTTTGTCACCGGTCGCAACAAAGGGGCGATTGAGGACTATTTCGACCGCGCCTACGAGCTTGAAGTGACACTCGATCAGAAGCGGAAAGAGCGAGCGCTTGAGCAGGTGGAGAAAACCCGCTTGCCTGCCGGGTCAGCCAGTTTTGTAAGACAGCAGTCTCCGCTGGGTCTTGGCCACGCCATCTGGTGCGCAAAGGATATTGTTGGGAACGAACCGTTCGCTGTGCTGCTGCCTGATGTGATTGTGAAGTCGAGCCCCGGATGTCTGGCGCAGATGGTCGCGGCCTATGAGAAAACCGGTGGGAACATTCTTGCCGTTGATGCTGTGCCTGAAGCTGAAGTTTCAAAATATGGCGTGATTGCTCCGAAATCCCGCGACGGTCGGATCATCGAAATGGACGGCATGGTAGAAAAGCCATCCCAAGAGGACGCGCCATCAAACTTAAAAATTACAGGGCGTTACATCTTGCAGCCAGATGTTTTCCCTCTGCTTGAGGATCAGGCTGCCGGGGCTGGTGGTGAGATACAGCTCACCGATGCCATGGCACGCCTTATGACCACCCAATCCTTCCATGCCTTTGAATATGATGGCCAGGACTATGATTGTGGGTCGGTGATTGGTTACTTCGAAGCCGTGCTGGGCCACGCCATCGATCACCCGGACATCGCAGAAGATGCGAGAGCAATGATCACGCGTGTGGCTGGTGGCCTTTAAGTTGCGGACGAATACGCCTACGTGTCAGTCAGGATAGACGCGACAAGGTAGGCCCCATGCACTTTCTGATCACAGGCGTTGCTGGGTTTATCGGTGCCACAACAGCTTTGCGTCTGCTGGAAGACGGTCACAGTGTAGTCGGCGTGGACAGCCTCGACGGTCATTATAGCGTTGCCCTGAAGCGGATGCGTCTGTCCCGCCTTCATGCGCGTCCGGAATTTGTCTTCCATCAACTCGATCTTGCGGAACCAGGTAGCCTGCTTCACTTGCCTGAGGCATCTCGCATTGACCGGGTCATTCACCTGGCTGCTCAGGCGGGTGTTCGACGGTCCATGGCGGATCCGCATCCATACGTGTCGTCTAATATCGTTGGCCATCTGACCGTGCTGGAGTTTTGCCGGCGCATGCCGCGGAAACCGGATCTCGTCTACGCATCGTCAAGCTCGGTCTATGGTGACAGCGTTGCCGAGACTCAGAACGAAGATGATCTCTGCGGGGAACCTGCATCGCTCTACGCTGTCACGAAGCGTACTGATGAGATGATGAGTCAGGCTTATGCTGATCTCTATGGCGTCAATCAGACGGGCCTTCGTCTGTTCACGGTTTATGGGCCGTGGGGCAGGCCCGATATGGCCTATTGGCTGTTCACGTCGAAAGCACTGCGAGACGAGCCGATAGACCTTTTCAACCACGGAAACATGGCGCGCGACTTCACCTATATCGATGATGCGGTTGACGGCCTCGTGCGCGTCGCCACCAAGTCGGACTGGTCGTCCGGTGCGAATACCGGCCACCATATCTTCAATCTTGGAACGGGTTGGACGGAGACCCTGGGCGCTCTTGTTGAGGCAGTTCAAGCCGCTACAGGACGAACCATTCAGATTAACACCCGCCCCATGCAGGCTGGCGACGTTCATCGCTCACGTGCTGACATCACGCGGATCTCCGAACAGTTCGGTTATTTGCCCACCGTTGGCCTCGCTGAAGGCGTTCGCAGGTTTGTTGACTGGTTTATGTCCGACCCGGATCTCGCCCTCATTTAGACCCCCATCGTAAAAATTCGGCTGGCACACGAATTGCCCTTCTCAGGCGAAGATGAGCCAGGGGTGTGCTGCTATGAGACGAATTGTGTCCGAATTGGGGTTACGGTGGGTGCGATCCGAACGCGGCACCACAGCCGTCATCTTTGCGCTTGCGATACTGCCAATGCTGCTGCTCGCCGGATATGCAGTCGATATGAAGCGGGCGTCCATCGCCAAGACATCCCTGCAGACTGCGCTCGATGCTGCGATCCTTGCCGGTGCGCTTGAATACTCCCGAGGTGCTTTTCTTCCGCAGGCGGAGCGAGAAGCACGCGCCGGAGATGTTATCGACAGCGTCTTTGATCTCGATATCGAGGGTAGAACACCCATGCTCACCAGCCAGGGTGTGAGCTTTATTGTTGAAGGCGATGGCATTCGGGGGACAGCCACCGCCATCGTACCTATGCTTTTCGGCGGTCTCTTCGGGCGTTCCGATATCGACCTCGATGTTGAAAGCGTTGCCGAGGCAGCTCCGGCCCGAAATCTCGAAGTGGTTCTCGCGCTCGATAATACAACCTCAATGTTCCGCCAGTCGCGCTTCAACCAGATGCGGACGGCTGCGAAGGGCTTCGTCAACGATCTGTTCGACAATCCTGAAAATCAGGGACGTACAGCTATCAGCGTTGTGCCGTGGGCGACGCTGGTGAACATCAATTCCGAACGTCCGGGTGGTCTGGATGCATCTTCTGCGGCGAACCGTGCGGTTGGCGCGGACGGACGCCGTGTCGTTCCGAACAATCCTTTCGAAGATCGCACGCGCTATCTCCTCGAGCCCGAGGACGATCGGCCTTATACCCGCGATCAAATAGAGCGCGACTTTGCGCCTGTGACCTGGAGGGGGTGCATCCGCTCCGCGCCTGGCGAACGCCGCGTTTCAGGTGGCGGATCAGTCACGCGGGCTCTTACAGATGCGCCCGTATCAGGTATGCGCTGGCACGCCTCGTTTATTGAACCTGAGCTGGAAACTGTGCGCGCGCCTACAGGTCTTGGCGATGATGACGATGATGATGATGATGGGCGCGACGATGATGACGATGATATCATCATGGCAAGCGTTTCCATTCCGGATGGCGAAGCACTGCGGTGTACACAGCGGCCTGAGCGCGGTGGCGGTAACATCCACCTGGACGTCACACGTGCTTGCTCAACCGGCGACAATCGCCCAATCGACCGGATTGCTGAGGCCTGCGTTTCCGATCCAAACGAATTTGAATATTTCCGGCGCGGTGGTCGTGCTTGCCCATGGCAGGAAGATATCTTCCCCTGGACGAGCCGCCGCAATATCTCTGGACCCAATCAAAACTGCCCGGTCGCCATGCTCGGCCTGTCGCGCGATCGTGGACAGATCATAGACAAGCTCGACGAGATGCACCCGGCTACAGGCGGCACGCATATGGATCTTGGCCTGATGTGGGGGCTTCGGGCTCTGTCGCCTCAGCCTGCATGGACGAATTTTTTCGGACATGACACGCCGGCTGAATATGACGACGAGCAAACCCGCAAAGTGCTTATCCTCCTATCGGACGGAGAGAACATCGCACCTGGAGCAATTGAGGGTTATTATGGCTGTACCGAAGGTGATACGCGCGGAGCTGCCGGCCCATGTTGGCGCGCGGATGATGTGAACCGGCTCTCTGGCGGATCGCTGAATGCCCTGACCGCTGATGCCTGCAACTCTATCCGCGGATATGGGATCGAACTCTATACGATCGCAGTTGATGTCGATAATGGCACTGCCCTTGATCTTCTGGCTGACTGCGCGGCGGATGAGTCTCGTGCGTTTAACATCCGAGCATCACAGATCGACGATGTGTTTCAGGCCATCGCGGCACGCGAGCTTCGGCTAACAGAATAGGGTATCTATTCCGGCACTTCGAAAATGTGCGCGATCATATGCGTGCCTTCGAAGACGGCCGTATCTTCGACATTGATACCGTCTTCCACGAAGACAAAATCGAACACACCATCCTGATCGGCGTCGCTGTGCAGCATGACGAGGAATTTGTCACCGGGATCAGCCGGGTGATCAATTTGGATGGTCACCTCTTCGTTCCTGCCATCGTCTAGATAGGTGAAGCCTGAGACCATGTCGCCATTCGGACGACCGTCGATCACCGGGTGCAAAACAAGCCAGCCAGCATTCTCAATGGTCACTTCGGGAAATGTAATCGCCGTCGTGTTGGCGCGAAAACTCGCAATATCAGATCCGCTAACTTGAACGCCGGAAAACGTCGCCGTTTCCGCTCTGCGGGTTAGCCCCTCCATCTGGATGGCGTTAGCCTCGCCATTTCCCATGGTGATCTGCGGTCTTTGAGCCTCTTCCTGAGCGATTACGTGCGTGGAAAAAGCGAATACGGCAATGGCTGACGCGATTGTACGGCTGGTGGTCATTGGTGGCTCCCCTTTATTTCTCTTATGCGTATTTGGCGACTATATGGGACCTGACCATGATCACAATGCACCAGCGCTGTTCTCATCAAGCGTAGCCGGTTGAGGTTGCGATCGAGCGCGCGGGCGAGGCTAAGCCTTGACCAATCCAATCTCCCGCAACCGTTCCATAAGGTAGTCGTCTGCGGTGATGGCTGGCATGGGCTCTTCGTCGCCAATGCAGGATTCCAACGGATCAATCAGCACGTCTGACTCAAAGTGAAGGAAGAAGGGGGTCGAATACCGAGCGTGTCCAGAACGATCTGTGGACGGATTGACAACTCGATGGGTAGTTGACGGCAAAACACCATTGGTCAGGCGTTGCAACATGTCTCCGACATTGATCACGAGGGCACCCGCAGGTGGGTTCACCGCCAACCACTCGCCAGAGCGGTGCTTGACTTCCAATCCTGCCTCTTCGGCTCCAAGCAGCAGGGTAATGACATTGATGTCCTCATGGGCACCTGCTCTCACTGACCCCGGTGGGGGCGGCGTTTCCTGCGCCGGATAATGTAGCAGGCGTAGAATGGAGTTTCCGTCATCGACGCGGCCCGTGAACCATTCTTCGTCAAGGTCAAGATGGATCGCTACCGCCCGCAGGAGGTCCTGCCCAAATAGGTCAAGCTCATCATAGAGCTTACGCGTCGCCTCGTCGAAACCGTCGATTTCGGATACTGATGGTGTCGGCAACATGCTGTCCGGCAGCTTATCGCCGCCCGGGCGCTTTATACGGCCCGTGTGCCAAAATTCCTTCAGATCCGCTTGTTTGCGGCCTTTGGCGTTTTCGGTCCCGAAAGGCGTGTACCCCCGCTGCCCTCCGAGCTCATCACTATAATAGGTGCGCTTGGTGTCGTCTGGGAGTGCGAAGAAATCTTTGGTGCGCGACACTGCCGTGTCGATCACGCCTTGCTCCAGCGGATGCTCGGTGATGACGGCAAAGCCGGTTTCACGGAAGGATTGTCCTAGTCTCTCCGCGAACGCTTGCTTGTCGTTCTGCCAGAGGGAAAACGGGATCGGTTCAAAGTACTCGGTCATATCTCTCTTTTACGACGATAGAGCGATCAGGAAAATGCCTGATCGGCGTATTTCCCTCTGAAGTTAATGTCGCAGCCTTCATGGTTAACACTCTCGGGGTTTGGCCCCGTCTCCGTTAACCATACGACAAATCTTGGCGGGCATCCTTTCCTCGTCGCCGGAGAGACCGGCGCATGGTGATGGGTTCCAGTCTTAAGAGGCCGATATACGGCCCGGAGATCTGGAACGGGTGTCGAAAGGGAAAGAGAAATGCCTTACGCTGATGGTGCAATTGAACTGCCGTGCGCGACCTTAAATTCTGAGTCGCGCCATGAAGACCTCTACCAGATGGGACTTGTTTACTCGACCGGCCAAGGCGTCGCCGAGGATCTTGTTGCAGCTCATAAGTGGTTCAACCTGGCTGCCTTGAAGGGCAGTGAGGACGCGAAATTGCAGCGGAAAGAACTTGCAGACATGATGAGTTCCGACGAGCTTGCAGATGCGCTTAAAGCTGCCCGCGAATGGCTGAGCTTGATGAACTAGGCGGAAACGCCAACCCTCAATTCGGGCTTCAAAACCGCCAGCGCATTAAATGCGTCCCCCGGCAAGGTCTCCGCTGGCACAAGGCTCGTATGAATGCCGAACACGACGGCTTCTGATTGCGGCAACCGCCTGAGAGTTTGCCGCTCCACTCTGACCCAGCGTGGTGCGCTGGGATCTACCGATCGAACGGTGCCTTCCGGCCTTGGCTGGTGCAGGTCCGGATCCGTATAGATCAGGGCATTGCCCCGCATGAGCACGGTATCGGGAAGAAGCGCCTCGAAGATCCGCTCAATGCGTTTATCCAGTTGCGCGTCAAATGCTTCGACCGGCGCGTGAAGGCCTGCGAGCGACCGCCCCATCTTTTCTGAAAGCGTCCAGCTCGCCGGAAAACACAGCACGGCTGCCGTCAGGACGTATCGACCCCTACGCCGCTCCAGAATGCAAAAGTCTTCCTGGGCCAAACGGCCTGCGATCAAGAGGGGATGGTCATCATTCAGATGAACTTTCGCACCGTCCTGCCGAACGATACACTTATCCTGGATCCGGTCAGCGCTCCCGACCGGGACGTTTTTCACCACAAGATCAAGGCATTCGGATGCGGCTTCAGTTGCACCTGCCTCCGCGCTGAATACGGACTTTCGGCGGGTCGAGATCAACCCGTCCCGATAGGCCATCTGCGCGTCGAACGCGTCATCCCGCAGGAGCCAGGTCTCAGCCTGGATGGGTCTCAAGCCGGGCAAGCGCAGTCCACCGGGCTCCGTCCAAGGATAGAACGGCAGCGCGCTCTGGCAGATGGGTGACGGCGCGGTCATACTGCTCTTTAGCAGGATATGGGCTCGCTCAGGAAACTCCGAAAAAGATCGCAAAGTCTATGGGGAGAATACCATTCAGACGGCTGCCGATATTGCCGTCAGCACCTGTGATCTGACTGGGCGCGACGTAGATAACGTCGAAGGGCTGAAGTGGTCCCCAGCTGGCGAAAGCCTCGTTGGCGATACCGTTGCTCAGGTCGTACACCACGGTGTCGAGTGCACCAGTAGGCGTCTTGCGGATCAGCATCACATCGGCTTGCCGGGCATCCGATCTGAAATCACCTGCCATAATAATGGCTTCGAGCGGGCCAACGTGTCCCGGTAGCTCAACCGCACCAGGCTGATCAACCGCACCACCTACAAATACCCGATAGGGTCCCGCACCGACTTTCACGACCTCAACGCTTGGGTCGATCAGTTCTGTTGCCAAGCCCGCTTCGAGAACGTGATGCAGGCTCTCAACCATCTGTCCTGCCGCATCGATCCGACCAAGTGGGGGAAACTCAATTTTGCCGTCGGGCAACAGCGTCACCTGCCTCGATAGTTCTGGTGCTGAAAGTACGCTGATGGCCAGTTTATCGCCTGGCCAGAGGCGGTCCAACTGGGCAGGCTCCGGTATATCCGTCGTCTTGTTTTGATAGCGATCCGGCGCGGACGACGTACAGGCGGCGAGGGCAAACACGCTACCGAGAAGGATCGGACGCGAAAACGGCATCAGCTCAGCAACCCCAAGGAAAACAGCCCAATTTCAGCATTCCTTTTAATGATTAAGGAAATATCAAATTGCCTTTTACATCAAAGGCATGCGTGACACGCACGCGGCAGGTTTGAGCTATGGCGAACAGCCACGAAACAGACATTGGCACCGGCCAGAGTGGCGGTGTGGAGGGCTATGCTCGCCGCTATCGGCCGCGCCTCGGTCTGATTGAAGTGGTACTTCACCTTTGGCGGGCCAAATGGTTGATGTTGCTCGTCTTTTTGCCAATTTTTGGTGCGGGACTCTATCTCGCTACGAAGGCTCCGGCTAAATATATATCGAAAGCACAGATCCTACTTTCGCTCGACGAAGCTTATCTACTGAGGTCATCCGTTGCGGGCGCGCCGATCAGTGTTGAAGACATTATGCGGATCGAGATCAATCTCCTGCACAGCCCTCAGGTGGCAGATCAGGTGATCCGACGGTTCGGTCTTGATCGACTTTATCCGGATATTGCAGCGCTGGCCGCGGACAGCGCTTCTGGTCGGGACTTTGCCGGGCGAGGTATAGCCGCATTGCTGGACGATTTCACCGTCGGAGCCGTTCCGGGCCAGCGCATCATTTTTGCTGAGTTTGCCCACGGCGATGACACGCTCGCAACAGAAGTGCTGAATGCGCTCATGGGGGCCTATCTCGGCTACCGGTCTGACATATTTGAGGAAGATGCAGGAGCACCGTTCACCAACGACCGGGAGCGGCTGGTTCTGCGTCTCGCGGCGATCGATGAGGAGATGCAGGTCTTTCGAAACGATAATGGCCTCAGCGATTTCCTGTCGGAACGCACGTCACTCAGCGGATTTGAGGGCAGCATTCAGGCTGCACTGCTTGAGGCTGATGCGCGCCTGGCGGAGACGACTGGCCGGATCGCCACATTGAAACGTACGCTCACTTCAGTTCCGCAAACGATAGAGGTTCCCGTCGAAGGCAGTGCCACCGAGCGCCTTGGACTTTTGGAGGCTGAGCGAGAAGATCTGCTCATGCGTTACCTTGAAACCTCTCAGACCGTTGCTGCGGTAGAAAAGCAGCTGGAGCTGTTGCGGGCGGATGCTGCACTTGAGGCCGAAAACGGCGATCATCTCCGCGAGATGACCAACCCCGAATACGCTGCCTTGAGTTCTCGAATATCGGATCTCGAGGAAGATGCTCGGGTAATCCGCCGCCGTCGCCAGACTTTACAGGCTCAGATGGACCGTGTGTCCAATCGCGAGACGGAGCTCGCGACTTTGGAGCCTCGCTGGCAGGAGCTACAACGGCAGCGTGCTACGGTTGAAGAGGCCTTGAGCAATCTGGCGACGGAAGAGTTTAGTGCGAAAACCTATATCGACGCTGTGGGCGAAACCGGAGAAGCTGTACAGGTGATCCAGCCCGCCCGTATTGATCGGCAAGACTTAAGGTATCGCTTGCCTGTTTTCCTCCTGTTTCTATTGATGGCATTGATTGCTGCGTTTACAGCCGGGATCTTAAGGGCTCTTGCACAGCAGGGGTTCGTGACGGCGAGATCGCTAGAGCGCAGCACGGGTCTCCCGGTCGTCTCCACTGTCCGCCGTCAAAGTCCCGCCGGTTAACTTGAATTAACCAAACCAGCTTATCACTGGCAGATCATGCACGATCTGAGAGGCGATCTGGAAACCCTTTGGCGAGCAGCTGGCCGGCTGACACTCGCCCGCGGTGGCCGTTCGATCATGTTCATCTCAGCAACATCGGGTGAGGGCACGAGCAGCGTCGCGGCGTCTTTTGCGCTGATGACAGCGGACCGCGCAAGGCGATCGACCTGGCTCGTAGAACTCAACCTTACTCAGAACCGCACTTATGAGGCGTTTCGGCAGGGATTTGCGTCCGACATCGGGCGACCGGGACGCGCATTTGACGCGTCCCTCGGTGTGCCACCTATTTATGATATTCGCACGCGCGATCGCATCACGCGCCGGCCCCGGCCAAAACTGCTTGCCGTGCATCAGATCGAGGGCACTCGCCTTCTGGTCACACGGTTTCGCAAGGACCGTCTGTTTCCAGATGAGAAAGTGCGATTATCGACACGCGCAGACTGGTGGCAGGCGCTCCGCCGGTCAGCCGACTGGATTATCGCCGACGCACCGGCGCTCGACACGTCCGGAGCAGGGCTCGCCATGGCGTCGCAGATGGACAGGGTGGTTCTCGTCGTCGAAGCGGATCGGACACGGCCCGGAGATGTGATCGCTCTACGCAGAGAAGTCGAGGATCATGGCGGACAGGTGCTTGGCGTCGTCATGAACCGCATGGCGCTAGATGCCCGGATGGCAGATCGTCTGGCGAGCTAGCTACTGCAGACTTAGTCTGAGCTGGATATCGTGTCGGCTTAGCGGCGCGAGCAGGGCTTTGTCTTCGACGGACAGCTTTGCATTGCTGTCGATATGATCTTTCAGAAGCGACGCGATTTCGATGGTGGATTGATAGTAAAACTCAGGATGAGACGCGCTCAAGTCTGAGACGAGCCCGAGGAGCAGCTTTTTCTGCCGCTCTGAATCCAGATCTTTGCGTTTTTCATCCATCACCACCTCAACTAGTGCACCCGCTTACTTTGACCAGTGTCGCGATGGTCGCGGCGTCGGACGGTTGAATCTATCCGGCGGGCTTCGTGCCTGTTCCATACTCCTCGGATGCGCTCGGATGATCCCATCTTTCCCATTGCGATTGAGCAGATCGGCTTGGCCGTGACGAACCTCATTGGCTGGACCGGGGTGCATATCGCGGAGTACGTCCCCTCGAAGTGGCGCTTGAGAAAAGCGGGCACGCGGCTGAAAGCGCTCGAAACGCTAGTCCGTCGGCTGATCCTGTTCATGGCGCTGCAGCTCGATCTGGAGCCACCGAAGCCGCGCCCCGCGCCCACCAAATCAGCCAACGCATCGGAGCCTGAAAACTCAGAAGGCGTCGAGCTTGTCGCGTTCCCACAGGCGCGCAGCGTGAGCTTATCGCTGGTGCCGCAGCTGATCGACTTCTCTGAGCGCCCCGACCTCTCCGATCTGCCTAAAAACACAACCCCGATCCATATTGCCGCGAAACGTTTCAGCCGTCGCATCTTAGCTTTGCAGCGTGTCCTCGATGCTCCGGACGCCCACGCCAAACGCCTTGCGCGGCATCTTTCAAAATTCAGGACATCCGGCGAACCGAAGCCGCTTCTGATGCCGACCGCCGTGCCCGCTGGGCTCTCCCCGGAGATTGGGCTGCTCCACGGTGGGCTCGCCTATCAGCTGCACCAGGCGCTGAAAAGCTGGGATAGTTCGTAAGCTATCCCCTTCCCAAAGGCCGTGATCTGTCCCATATCCCGCGGCGATGCTTAAGCTTGATAATATCCACGCCACAGTAGGCGAGGGCGATGACGCTCGCGCCATTCTGAATGGGCTCTCTTTGGAAGTCCCCGCTGGCGAAGTACACGCAATTATGGGGCCCAACGGGGCTGGAAAATCGACCCTCTCCTATGTGCTCACGGGCAAGGATGGCTACGAGGTAACCGATGGGTCGGTCGAATTTGAAGGTGAAGACCTGTTAGAGTTCGAGCCAGAAGAACGCGCGTCCAAGGGCGTTTTCCTCTCGTTCCAGTATCCGGTTGAAATCCCCGGCGTTCCGGTCATGACCTTTGTCCGCACGGCGATGAATGCGCAGCGCGCCGCTCGAGAAGAAGACGAGATTTCCGCGCCCGACTTCATCAAGAAGTCCCGCGAGATCGGCAAGCAGCTCAATCTTACGAGTGAAATGCTGAAGCGGCCTTTGAATGTCGGTTTTTCCGGCGGAGAGAAGAAACGCCTAGAGATCTTCCAGATGATGATGATGGAGCCGCGCTTTCTCGTTCTTGACGAGACCGATTCCGGCCTCGACATCGACGCCCTGAAAACCGTGGCCAATGGCGTAAACGCGCTTCGATCACCGGACCGCGGAATGCTGGTGATCACGCACTATCAAAGACTGCTTGATCACATCAAACCGGACAAGGTTCACGTTTTGGCTGAAGGCAAAATCGTCAAGACCGGTGGCCCGGAACTCGCCTTGCGCCTCGAAAAAGAAGGCTATGACGGCATTGTTGGAGAGGCGGCGTGACCGTTGATCTCCGCGATCTCATCAAAGACCCAACAGCCGCCGAGCTTGCTCTCGTCGCTGCCTACGGATCGCTGGAAGAAGATCCGCGCCGCGAGCGCGCGTTCTCAGCTTTTGCCGCGAACGGACTTCCTCACCGGCGGATGGAAGCGTTCAAGTGGACTGACTTTAAGGCACGGCTGAAGGCGCTCAACGGTGGAACGGGGGCGAGGCCGGACCCTTTCTCGGAAATCGAAGGCCACAACATCGTTTTCCGCAATGGCCGGGCAGATGGTTTGAATGATCTCCCGGACGGTTTGCGAGCATTTACGAAGACTGATGGCCAATCCTTCGCCGCAGCCGAAGATGTTCCACTGGGTGCAATGACTGCTGCTCTGACACCGGAGACCATAATGGTCGAGGTGACGGATAAAGTGACGACACCGCTAAGGCTCATCTACGTAAACAGCGGCGAGGCGGCGTTCGCCAGAATTGTTTTCGTTGTTCGGGAAGGCGCATCTGTTGATGTCTTGGAAAGTCATCTTGGCGGAGCGAGCCTCAACGCCGCGCTCGCCTCTTTTGGCATCCAGAAAAGTGGCCGTGTTACACGAACTCTGATCCAGCCGACGGCGTCGAAAGAAGCGACGAGTATTACAGCGGAAGTCCATCTTGGTGGTGAGGCTGAATACATCCAGACGGCGCTTGCTTTCGGGGGCGATGTCACTCGCATCGAAACCCGGCTCGTGCATCAGGAAAATGAAGCGCATGCGACTCTCAACGCGGCTTATCTTGCAGGTAAGGATATGCACATCGATTTCACCTCTCATGTTCGCCACGGCGCTCGGGCTTGCGTGACTGAGCAGCGAACCAAGGGCGCGGTGATGAATGGCGGTGAGGGCGTTTTCCAGGGCAAGTTCCACGTTCCGCGCAATGTGGGTCAGAGCACCGATGCTGACATGCAGCACAATGCGCTGCTTTTGGAAGACGGCGCGGTCGTAAATGCCAAGCCCGAGCTGGAAATTTATGCTGACGATGTCGCCTGCGCCCATGGCAACACTTGCGGCGCGCTTGATGATGAAGCGCTTTTTTACATGCGGGCCCGGGGCATTCCTGAACTTGCAGCAAAAGCTCTGCTCACTGAGGCTTTCATCGCCGAAGCACTGGAAACGGCTTACGAGCCTGCTCTTGAGATCATGGCTGAGACCGCGCGGAGCTGGCTTCAGAATGCTGCAATGGAGCAATCGAAGGCAGCCTGACGGGCTCGGCTATCCTCGGGCAAATCCGGCTGGAGTATAATCGCTATGGCGAAGACGGATATTCCGAGCATAAGCGATACGGACACTGCGTTCGTACGTTCTTTGGTTGTTCATGAAGACGCTGCGGTCATCGCATTTGACAAACCTGCGGGACTGCCCGTCCAAACCCGGGGGAATCGCGGTCGATGTTTGGACAACCTCCTTTGGGCTTTTGCAAAGTCTAACGGCAAACGGCCCAAACTCGTTCATCGGCTAGATACCGGTACGTCCGGGGTTATTGTAGCGGCCCAGACGAAACCGGCTGCAGCGCATTTATCGGAGAGCTTTTCCTTTCGCCGGGCAAAGAAAACGTATCTCGCTTTGGCCGAAGGTGACTTACCGGATGCCAATGCCGGCGATATCGACCAGCCGCTACTTTCCTGCAAAGGCCAACGTGGATCGCCGCCGATGATCGCCAGCACGGCAAAGGGATCTGTGGAGGCCAAAACCCATTGGCGAGTTCTGTCGCGGGCCGGTCGAACTGCACTCTTCGAGCTCCACCCTAAAACTGGGCGGATGCATCAATTGAGAGCGCATCTGAAACATCTTGGCTGTCCGATCCTCGGTGACCCTCTTTACGGCACCGGGAAGCTTTCTGCCCCGCGCCTAATGCTCCACGCCACCCGGCTTGTTCTTGTCCATCCGGATGGCACCGATCTGCGGCTTGAAGCGCCAATACCTGACGACATAAAAGATACTGCAGTGCAGGCGGGGCTGGAGCTTACCGACTGACCGGCGTATTAGGCGGCCAATGAACGGTTTTCTGCTTGTCGGGCTCGGTGGAGCGATCGGTGCCAGTCTCCGCCACGGAGTCGGGCTTGCAGCTGTGCGCCTGATGCCTGGCGGATGGCCGTGGGCAACCTTTGCCGTGAATATTATCGGCAGCCTCGCCATGGGATTTCTGGTCGGTTGGCTCGCGCTAAGAGCTGATGGAGTGGGGCAGAATATGCGGCTCTTTCTCGCCACTGGCGTGCTTGGCGGGTTCACCACTTTCTCTGCCTTCTCACTTGAGATCGTCAATATGATACGTTCCGATGCGGCGGCGAAGGCAGCAAGCTATGCTGGATTGTCCGTGCTTCTCGGAGTTGCCGCGCTCTTCTTAGGTCTTTGGTTTGCCCGGAGACTGTTTGCATGAGCCGGAACGAAGTTGTCACTGAAACCGTCAATGAAGACGAGGCTGGTGCGCGGCTAGACCGTTGGGTGAAACGACGATTAAGTGTCACCCAGGGTGAAGTGGAGAAACTTCTCCGCAGCGGCCAGATTCGGGTCGATGGTGGCCGGGCAAAATCCAATACGCGGCTTGCAGCCGGGCAAGCTGTCCGCCTTCCACCGCTCTCGAAAAAACCAAAGCTCGCCGGAGATGATATCAAAGGACAGCGCCGCGGCGGTGATGAGGCCTTTATGCGGAGTCTTGTTATCCACGAAGATGATGATGTCTTTGTGCTGAACAAGCCGGCGGGACTTGCCGTTCAAGGCGGGACAAAGATCAACCGTCATATTGACGGTATGCTGGGATACTTGCGGGGGGATAGCGACCACCGCCCTAAGCTGGTTCACCGACTGGATCGGGAAACGTCTGGGGTGCTTGTCATTGCCAAACACCCGGCTTCAGCTGCCAAACTCGGTGACCTTTTCCGTGGCCGCGACCTCGATAAGATCTATTGGGCCGTGACAGTGAAAGTGCCTCAGCCTCGCTCCGGTCAGGTGCGATGTTGGATGGCTCGCGGAGATGGAAGCGAAGGCCAGGAAGACCGTGAACGGATGTATCGCTCAAGCCAGAAAGCTGAGGGCGCACGACATTCAATTACGGATTACGCGGTTGTTTCCACCGCCGGCCAGCGAGCGGCCTGGGTTGCCCTGAAACCCGTGACCGGGCGTACTCACCAGTTACGGTTTCACATGTCTGAGCTGGAAACCTCCATACTCGGCGATGATAGATATACGACCCGAAAGGAAGTCCCCCAGGGTGTCGGTTCAGGACTGCACCTGCATGCCCGAGCAATTGTCCTTCCACAGAAGACCGGTCGGCCGTTAACCATCACTGCGCCACTGCCGTCACACATGTCCGAAACGTTCAAGACCTTTGGCTTTCTGGAAAGCGAAGCTGGGCGAGATCCTCTGGAGGTTTTCTCTTGATCCGTGCCGAGCAAGCGATTGCATCGGGATATGCCGCATTTCAGCGGCGCGACTTCGCGTCCGCACGCAAAGCACTGGGCGGCATCAAACATCCGCAAGCGATTCATTTGCTGGGCCTCGTCGAAAAAGCTGCTGGCAATTTGGTCGAGGCAAAAAAATATCTTGCGAAGGCTGCGAAGCTGGATCCGAAAAATCACGAGATTGCAAATAATCAGGGGCTTTTAGCGCGTCTCTCCGGTGAGTTAGAGGAGGCCGAGTTGGCGTTTCGCCGAGCGCTAAACATAAAGCCCGGCTTTCAGACGGCTGAAATGAGTCTCGGCAGAACGCTGCATGATCTCGGGAAACACAAGGACGCTATAGGCATGCTGAAGAACGTAATTGCGCGTGACCCTAACAGTGTTGAGGCCCACACTTGTCTAGGTCTGGCTGCCCTTGAAGATCGCGATATCTCTCTGGCTGAGCTCCATGTTCGAACAGCTGCCTCGCTAGCGCCATCGCAGCTCTCTGTCCTGAATGTACAGGGTGCGCTTCAGTTGGAGTGCGGACATTATACCGAAGCTGAAGCGATCTTCAGATCAATAATCGCTAAAAGCGATCAGCATGCTGACATACATCACATGCTCTCGCGCACACTGCTCATGAAGCCAGACATTTCTGCTGCTCGTCAGGAAGCGGAGCGGGCCTTCAATCTTGCGCCTACGTCAGACCATCTGCTTTTCTTGGCCGATATCTACTGGATGAGTGATGACGCCGCGGCATTTGATGCTCTTATTTATAGTGCACTCCAGAACCCCCTAATTGCTGTGCCGGCAATCAATTTGTTGAGAAAAGCAGGTCGGGAAACGGAAGCGCTCGAAGCCCTTGCGTCCTTACCGTCAGATCTTCGCGAGTCCGTGGGCGGATTATATATGAAGTGTGGGGTTTTGCTCGACCTCAATCGCGCTGAGGAAGCAGTAAGATACGGTGAGCGCGCCTATGCTAAAGATAAGTGGCATCGCGATCCCTTTCATCTGGTTCGCGCGTTGCTCGCGACTGCGCAGTATCGTCAGGCGTTAGAAATCATTTTGAAGGCGCATGAGAAAGATCCCCATGATCAGTTCTGGCTTGGTTATGAGATCACTGTTTTGCGGCTATTGGATGACCCTCGTTATCACGACCTGATCGACTATGATCGCCACGTACAAGCTTATACTTTGCCGGTTCCTGACGGTTTCGAAACGATCGAAGAATTTAACATCGCGTTCCTGAAAGTCCTCGATGCGCTCAATCCTTTTGGTGTCGAGCCGCTGAACCAGTCTTTGCGATCAGGCGCACAGACCCCGCAAAACCTCTGCGCGGTTAATGATCCTACTGTTCAGGCTTATTTTCGCGCGCTCGACAAACCGATCCGGGACTATATGGCAGCAATTGGGAATTCACCCGACCATCCAAGTGCCCGAAGGAACACCGGAGCGTATCGGTTCTCCGGAGCGTGGTCGGTTAATCTGAAAAGCGGTGGATACCATGTGAACCATGTCCATCCGCGCGGTTGGATATCATCAGCCTACTATCTGAAGGTTCCGCCTGAAACGGAAACTGGAGGTGGAAAAGAGGGTTGGATCAAATTTGGCGAGCCACCGATTGAAACGAAACCGCCGCTTAAGCCTGAAAAGTGGGTACAGCCCAAGGAAGGGCTGCTTGTGCTCTTTCCGTCATTTCTCTGGCATGGCACTGAGCCAATCAAGGACGGATCGGTACGAGTGACAGCGCCTTTCGATGTGGTTCCGGTATAGGTGGCTGATATGACGTTGAAGCTCGCGATTTGGGATATGGACGGCACAATTGTCGACAGCCGGGAAGTTATTCAAACGGCCATGTCCCGCGCCTTTGAAGCGATGGACCTGCCTGCACCTGAGTATGACGCCACCAGGAAGATCGTTGGTCTTGGGCTGGATGAAGCCTGCCTGCGATTGGCCCCGAATGATTTTGACAAGACACTATTGCCGGATCTCGTAGAAGCTTATCGGCAGGCCTTTATCGCTCGCCGCACAGATCCCGATTTTAAAGAGCCGTTGTACAGTGGCGCGCTGAAGACGCTCGAGCAGCTGAGACAGGATAACTGGCTGATTGCGATGGCGACTGGGAAGTCCCATCGCGGCATTCGCGCAATCTTCGATATGCATCCTCTTGAGCAGTATTTCGATACGATCTGGTGCGCGGATGACGGGCCAGGAAAACCGCATCCTTTTATGGTCGAGGAAGCGATGAAAGCTGTCGGGGCCGAGACGCATCAAACGCTGATGATCGGTGATGCGATTTTCGATATTCAGATGGGAAATGCTGCCGGCGTAGAAACCCATGGTGTCAGCTGGGGATTTGGAACGGCGGACGAACTTCGCGCGGTAGATGCCGACTTTGTGCACCACGACTTCACATCACTATCTGATGCGCTGAGCCGTTTCAGTCGCCGCGAGATGGCCCAATGAAGCGCTTCTACTCATCTGCTGAAGCTATCGAACAGGATAGCAATTGGGCGGTTGCTCTCGATGGCCGGGTCGTGAAAACGCCGGCGCGGGCGGATCTTGCTGTCGCCGACAAGGCTATCGCAGACGCAGTTGCCGATGAGTGGAACGAGCAGGGCGAGACGGTTGATGTCGCCGGGATGCAGCTCACACGGCTAGTGAACGTCGCTATTGATCGTACCCCTTCCGAGCGCGGCAGCATGATCGAGGAAGTGGCAAAATACTGCGAAACTGACCTTCTCTGCTTTCTCGCTGAGGATCATCAAGTAGAGCTCCGCGATCGGCAAATTACAACTTGGCGTCCGGTTAGGGAGTGGGCTGGGAAAACCCTGGGAATTGTTCTGCTCGAAGCACCGGGCGGCGTGCTGCATCAGCCACAGCCGCCGACCTCGCTGGACGCTGCGAAGACTCATGTCGGAAAACTGAACGATCTGTCTTTGACCGCCTTCGTCTTCGGAATGGGACTCTATGGCTCAGCGCTCCTTATGTTAGCTGTGGAACAGGGACAGCTCAGCGCATCTGCGGCTTATGAAGCATCGATTCTGGACGAACTCTGGCAGATGGAAAAATGGGGTGCCGACGAGGAAGCCGCTGCACGTCACGAAGCTCAGCGTGCTGAAATCTCCGTTCTCACAAAAGTGTTTCCTTCATAAAATTAAATAAAATCAGAGTGTTAATTCTGATTCCCCTAACGTGAACGGAATATATCTGCGTGCTCAGGCAAGGTTGCATTGGCCTATGAGACGGTCCAGCCATGATGAATCGCATCATGAAAACCGGAGTGGCGGCCGTTGCGTTGGCTGCGTCTGCTCTCCTCGCTACCCCCGCGGTCGCCCAATCGGCTTCTTTCGGCCAGAACGGTTTCTCGTCGGTAGGATTTCAGACGGTCAAATATCGCGGCCATGGATACCATCTGAATCGCTTCGGTCAGACTCCCGAAGAGGTCAAATATCTGGCTGACAAAGCCATCTATGAGTGCGATTGCCAGCTGCAGGTCAACGCCAATTATGTTGGCTATAAAGGTGCTGAACTTCGCCGGATTCGCTACGATCAGGTCGGGCCGAACAAGTTCATCGTCTATGGCCGAGCGAAGCTGTTTGATGGCTACGACTATCGCCGACAGCCCTATGAGTGTGTTGTTCGTCGCGGTCGAATTCGCAGTGCGAGCAATCTCTATCCTGTACGCCACGCCAGTTTTCATAAGGACGGCTACAGCCGCAGAGGGTTCAGCTTTTCCTACAGCGGCTGGTAGAGACAACCTGAAATAAAGGAAGAAAACGGTGGTCCGGAGACGGATCACCGTTTTTGCCTTAATTTCTCTAGCGACAGAGGGTACCTGCGGAAGCGAAACTGCGAGCGAGGTCCGATCGCCAATGGAAATCATTCTTATGCCGTGGGTGCTTTATGGTTTTGCTTATTTAAGCCAGTGCTTTTGGCGGAAGTGGTATCTGCTTCTTCCTGCGGGCGGTGGCGGCTTATTCGTTTGGCTCCTTTTCATGGTCATGGTCGCGGAAATAGACGGTCCCGGGGTATTATGGGCTCTCGCTCCTGCAGGGGGCCTTATGCTGGGATTGGTGGTCGGTTTTCTGGTAAGTGCAGTATCACTCACCATTCAGAGCCGGAGCTGGAGTAAGAAAGTTGAGGCAGTCCTCGTGCTTGGCGGATTGGTATCCATGCCTCTTGTGTCCTTCGCCATTCGAATTCTTTCCTGACGAATTTTCGTAGAATCTATTCATATTCTTAGGCGATGACGGGGCATTCCGTATCGGTCTGGTTGTGATCGCTTGCCAAGCGCCGAAATGCCTTTATCAACTCGGGCCGCAATCAATATTACAGAACGGGGCTGACAAAGCATGCAGGAAATCCTCGAACAATTGGAAGCTCGCCGGGAACGCGCGCGAGCCGGAGGCGGCGAAAAGCGGATCGAGCGCCAGCACGACAAAGGCAAACTTACTGCGCGGGAACGTATCGACGTTCTTCTCGATGAGGGCTCTTTCGAAGAATACGATATGTTCGTTGAGCATCGCTGCAACGATTTCGGTATGGCCGATCAGAAGATTCCGGGCGATGGGGTTGTAACCGGGGCTGGCACAATCAATGGCCGCCTCGTCTATGTCTTCTCCAAGGACTTCACAGTGTTTGGTGGATCGCTGTCCCTCGCGCACGCTGCAAAGATTGTGAAAGTACAAAAAGCTGCTGCCCGCGTTGGGGCTCCAGTCATAGGGATTTTCGATGCAGGCGGCGCACGTATTCAGGAAGGTGTCGACAGTCTGGCAGGATACGCCGACATTTTCATGGAGAATGTGCTTTCTTCCGGCGTTATTCCGCAGATTTCTGTCATTATGGGACCTTGCGCTGGCGGTGACGTCTACTCTCCAGCGATGACGGACTTCATCTTCATGGTGAAGGATACGTCTTACATGTACGTGACTGGGCCGGACGTAGTGAAAACCGTCACCAACGAAGAGGTCAGCCATGAAAGCCTCGGTGGAGCCTCGGTGCATGCGAAGAAGTCCGGCGTGGTCGACGGAGCGTTCGACAACGACATCCAGGCGCTGACCGAGATGCGGCGGCTGGTCGACTTCCTTCCGCTATCGAACCGGGAGCAGCCCCCTGTCGTCGAGAGCTTCGACGACCCGGAACGCGTCGAGATGAGCCTCGATACGCTGATCCCGGATAATCCGAATGCGCCATATGATATGCGGGAGTTGATCGAGAAAGTTGCCGACGAAGGAGACTTCTTTGAAATCTCGCCGGACTTCGGCGGCAACATCCTTTGTGGGTTTGGTCGTATTGAAGGTTCGACCGTCGGCTTCGTTGCGAACCAACCGATGACGCTTGCCGGTGTTCTCGATATCGATGCGAGCCGGAAGGCCGCTCGTTTCGTCCGCTTCTGCGACTGTTTCGGTATTCCGATCGTCACTTTCTGCGATGTGCCGGGCTTCATGCCGGGGACGAAGCAGGAATATGGCGGCCTTATCAAACACGGCGCGAAGCTTCTCTTTGCGTTTGCCGAAGCAACAGTTCCAAAGGTGACCGTGATTACGCGGAAAGCCTATGGTGGGGCCTACGATGTGATGAGTTCGAAACACCTCCGCGGTGACGTGAACTATGCCTGGCCAAAGGCAGAAATCGCGGTGATGGGCGCGAAAGGTGCGGTGGAGATCATCTTCCGATCGGAACTTGGTGACGAGGAAAAGATTGCCGAGCGTACGAAGGAGTATGAAGAGAACTTCGCCAATCCTTATGTTGCGGCCACAAAGGGTTACATAGACGATATTATCATGCCCCATTCAACGCGCCGCCGCGTGGCCAGAGCCTTAAAACGGCTGAAAGGCAAGGACGTGAAGAATCCGGCGAAGAAGCACGATAATATCCCTCTCTAGAAGTGTTTCCTATGAGTCGCATATCCCATACTTGTTGGGGTATGCGCCCTAGGGAATTCCGCTTTTCTGGAAGGTTTGGTCTTACTTCGTCACGATCCGTTTAAGTGGCGTTCATGTTGATCGCCCGTTTTTTGAATTTTCTGCGACGAACATGAATGAAAATGAACGAGCTGTCTGAGGCGTCGTTCAGGTTGAATATGCGATAAGTCTTCTTGTCGGAGCGGGGCCTGAAAGGCTCGAACCTCGAGGGACCGTGCCGACGTCCTTCTTGCTATACCTTGGCCGGCAACTGTTTGCCGGCTCTTTTCTTTTTGAATCACTCGCGCGTCTAAGCTCCTGTAATTCAGGAATTTTGAGTTCAGGATTGACTCTTTTCTGCGAGTGAACAAAATAAGAACAAATGGCTTTCACCGGTGTTCACTCCGCCGCGGCGCTGTTGCCGCGAACAGGCAAGCTTTCCCAGGTTCAAGGGTTTCCCTTTGGTCTTGGAACAAGTGGCGTGCATGAGCTTGCTGAAGCTCAGTTTGGCGATACGGCGGCGATGACAGGGTTTGCCCTTGCGGCGACCAAAGCCCTTCCAGTAGGGCCTATTCTCTGGATCAGTCAGTGGGGGCTCTCCCAGGAACACGGGGCCTTACAGCAGAGGAAAATCGAGACCTTCCACGGTCGGATGCGGCCTTGCCTGTTCGTGCGCCCGCGTAAACTGTTCGACACGCTCTGGACGATCGAGGAAGCGATCCGATCATCTGCCGTGGCCTGTGTCATTGCGGACATTGCCGAAGCTGACTTCACAGCTACGCGGCGGCTTGCTCTGGCCTCAAGTCGCCACGGCGTGCCCGTCATTCTTTTGATGCCGCATACGCGTGAAGGGGCAACGGCGGCGACTGCCCGCTGGCGTGTCTCTTCTATGCCATCCGCAATTAATCGGCTGGACCCTCGCGCGCCCGGTCAAACCCGTTGGCGGGCTGTGCTGGAGCGCTCACGAAACGTTCCGGAACTCGCCGGGCATACTTTCGATCTGGACTACAATCATGAAACGCTATCTCTCAATCTGGCTACCCGACTGGCCCCTCGACCGGCTGCGCCGCGCAAGATTACAGGGTCGCAAGCGGAACCCTGGCGAAGGACAGGCTAAAGGCAGCAAGCCTTTTATCCTGACCGAGGCAGGTGCCAAGGGTCTCATCATTGTCGCTGCCAGCGCTGAGGCCAAGCGCATGGGCATAACTCCTGGCCTTAGCTTCACCGATGCTCGCGCGCGGGTACCGAACCTGATTGCCGAGGAGCACGATCCGGAAGCTGACACCCGTGCCTTGCGCGTTCTGGCAGACTGGCTTGTGAGATATACGCCTCTCGTCGCGCTTGATGGGGGCGACGGCCTGATGCTGGAGATTACGGGCTGCGATCATCTCCATGGCGGTGAAGCTCAGATGGCGGATCGTCTGTGCTCCAAGTTGATAGAAGACGGTATCACCGCACGCATTGGTGTGGCCTCCACCCCCGGAGCGGCCTCTGCCCTTGCCCGAGGAGCAGGCAAAGCGGAAGATCCATGGTCTATTCTGCTCGATGGTGAAACGAAGTCCGGGCTCGCCAGCTTGCCTATTGTTACATTGCGTCTTGCCGCTGACACGGTGACATTGCTACGCCGTTTCGGGCTCACGCGCATTGGGCAACTTTATGATATAGACCGGAAAGCACTCGCTCGCCGGTTTGCCTCCCGGGACTTGGCAGAAGCCGTTTGCCTGCGTCTTGATCAGGCGCTTGGCCTCCGGGCGGAACCGCTAGACCCTCTTCGACCCGCGCCTGATTATGCGGCCCGCCTGCAATGTCCAGAGCCAATCGAGACGGCAGAGGCGATCGCTCTGGGGCTTGAGAGATTATCGGAAGATCTCTCAGCCGATCTCGCGACCCTTGGTCAGGGCGCGCGCTATTTCTGTCTCAGTGCCTACCGAGCCGATGGCGTGGTGTCGCGAGCAGAGATTACGGCTGCCCGTCCAATCCGTGACCTGGCTCATATCAGACGCCTGTTCGCGGAACGGCTCTCCCGCATTGATCCCGGCTTTGGAATTGATCTTTTGGTGCTTGAAGCGCGGCGCACAGATGCAATGGCTGCAAGTGCCATGGCATTATCTGGTGATCTTGCTGCCAGCGATATGGATGATGTCGCTGTGGCTGCATTGGCGGATCGGATCACAGCAAAGCTTGGCGAGGGCAGCGTATCTATCCGTATCCCGCAAGAAAGCTATTTACCGGAAGCTGCCGAAACCGAAGTGGCTTTTGAAGGAACCTGGCCAGAGTGTCCTGAGCGGCAGCCGGTCTTCCAAGCGTCCCGGCCCTTACGCCTCTTTGATCCACCCGAGCGGGTGGAGGCTCTTGCTGAAGTGCCAGATGGTCCTCCTGTTCGTTTTGTTTGGCGCCGCGTTCCTCGGCGAGTTGCAAGAGCAGACGGGCCGGAGCGGATCGCTCCTGAATGGTGGCGCTATGCAGCCCCTCCACCAAGTGCTCCGAGTCCAGAAGGCACTGATCGTAAGTGGCTTGTCCCGAAAATGGATCCTCGCGCAGATGCAGGTATTATCGCCAAGGCGCGTGCCCGCCTCGAGCAAGACGAAGAGAGCGTGGCTGTGAAAACACTTCCCAGAGCCCGGGATTATTACCGCGTCGAGGATGTCGATGGTCGGCGCTACTGGCTTTTTCGCGATGGGCTTTACGAGGATGGACGGGGAAATCCGCCGGATTGGTATGTCCACGGAGTGTTTGCATGACCGACTATGCTGAACTCGCCGTTACCACTAATTTTTCCTTCCTGCGCGGGGCATCCCACCCGGCTGAGCTGGTGGCGCAAGCCAAAGTGCTAGGTCTGTCGGCAATCGGAGTGGCGGATCGGAATACGCTTGCAGGCGTCGTGCGGGCGCATACGGCGGCTAAGGAGGCTGATCTGCGTTTGCTGGTCGGCTCCCGGTTGGTCCCCGAAGATGGCCCGGAAATTCTTTGCTATCCGGAGAACAGAGCCGCCTATGGCCGACTGTCGCGGCTGCTTTCAGTCGGGAAAATTCGAGCAGAAAAAGGCGAGTGTCATATTCGGCTGCTAGATATCGAGGCCTATGGAGAAGAGCAGGTTTTCGTTTTCATGCCGCCGTCGCGGCTCGATCAATTTTTTGAAGAGACGCTACAACGCTTTGCCGACCTCTTTCCTGGTGCGGTTTATCTTGGTGCCGTCTATGAGCATCTCGGCCAGGCCAGAGAGCGCATCGCGTCGCTTGCCGAACTAAGCGCCCGAACGGGTACAGGTCTTCTGGCTCTTGGCCATGTGCTCTACCACATTCCCAATCGGCGTCCCTTGCAGGATGTGCTCACCTGTATTCGCGAGCATTGCCGTATCGATGAAGCAGGATTTCGTCTCAATCAGAATGCGGAACGATATCTGAAACCAGCAGAAGAAATGCTCCGGCTTTTCCGTGGATTCGAGCCGGCTGTGAAGCGTACCGGGGAGATCCTTAAGCGTTGTACATTCTCTCTGGATGAGCTGTCCTATGCCTATCCGGATGAACCTGTGCCGCCTGATAAAACGCCGGAGCAACACCTGTCTGATCTTGCCTGGGAGGGCGCGAAATGGCGGTATCCTGACGGTGCGCCTGAACATGTTCGCGCGGCTCTTGTGAAAGAGTTGAGTCTCATCAGTGAACTGAAGGTGGCTCAGTACTTCCTGACCGTGAACGATATTGTGGCTTGGGCGCGAGGTGAGAATATTCTCTGTCAGGGGCGCGGCTCAGCGGCGAATTCTGCCATTTGCTACTGTCTCGGGATCACCAGCGTCGACCCCGCGACCAGCAATCTTCTCTTCGAACGATTCCTGTCCAAGGAGCGGAAGGAACCGCCGGATATCGATGTCGACTTCGAGCATGAGCGTCGCGAAGAGGTGATGCAATATGTCTATCGTCGTTACGGTCGAAAGCGGGCAGCCCTCACGGCTACGGTGATCTCTTACCGGCCGCGATCAGCGATCCGGGAAGTTTGTAAGGCACTTGGCCTGACCGAAGATATTTCCACGGCGCTCGCGGGGACGGTCTGGGGCAGTTGGGGGTCTGATATTCCCGATGACCAGATCAAGGAAGCCGGGCTTGATCCTCGCAATCCCATGATCCGCAGAGCGATGCTGCTCACCCGGCAGCTTATCGGTTTTCCCCGCCATCTCTCCCAGCATGTCGGCGGTTTTGTTCTCACCCAGGATGAGCTTGTTGAGACGGTGCCCATTGGCAATGCGGCGATGGAGGATCGCACCTTTATTGAATGGGACAAGGATGACATCGCTGCGCTGAATATCATGAAGGTGGATGTCCTCGCCCTCGGAATGCTGACCTGTATCCGTAAAGCTTTCGACATGTTGGAGGACCATAAGGGCATTCGCCATAATCTTGCGAGCCTGCCTGAAGGTGACGAAGCGACCTATGACATGCTCTGCCGGGGGGAAAGCCTTGGCGTGTTCCAAGTGGAAAGTCGGGCGCAGATGAACATGCTGCCGCGGCTGCGCCCCAGATGTCTTTATGACCTCGTTATTGAAGTCGCGATTGTGCGCCCCGGGCCAATCCAGGGCGACATGGTCCACCCTTATCTGCGTCGGCGAAAGGAAATTGAGGCTGTCACCTATCCGAGCCCGGCTCCGGAACATGGCCCGCCCGATGAGCTGGAGCGTATACTAAAACGGACTCTCGGCGTGCCGCTCTTTCAGGAGCAGGCCATGCAGATCGCCATGGATGCAGCGCAGTTCACACCCGATGAAGCGAACGGTTTGCGCCGGGCTATGGCGACCTTTCGTAAGCTTGGTCAGATCAAGAATTATGAAGAGCTAATGGTCACGCGGATGATCGAGCGGGGCTATGAGCCGAGCTTTGCCCAGCGCTGTTTTGATCAGGTGAAAGGCTTCGGTGACTACGGCTTTCCAGAGAGCCACGCGGCGAGTTTTGCGCTACTTGTTTATGTCTCCTCCTGGCTGAAATGCCATCACCCGGATATTTTTTGCGCGGCGCTTTTGAATGCCCAACCCATGGGATTTTATGCCCCGGCGCAGATTGTGCGGGATGCTCGCGATAACGGCGTCGAGGTCCGCGCTGTTGATGTCAATTACTCCGATTGGGATAATTTGATTGAACCGGGTGAAGGTCCACTACTCCCCATGCGTCTCGGTTTTCGCCAAATAAATGGCCTTTCTGAAGATGATGCTGAGGCGATTATGGAGGCGCGGGGAGCTGGTTACAAAACGCCGGAGGAGCTTCGTAGACGGACAGGATTATCGCGTCGCGCTATGGAGCTGCTCGCTGCTGCCGACGCTTTCGGGTCCATGAATCTTTCTCGCAGGGACGCTCTGTGGGATGTGCGCGGTGAGGCTGCTGGGAACACTCTGCCCCTTTTTGCTGCAGCAGATACTGCAGAGCAGGGAGGCGATACGCCTATTCTCCTTCCGGAAATGCCGCGATCAGAACATGTGGTCCAGGACTATCAGATGACGCGGTTGTCGCTTCGGGATCACCCGATGCATTTTCTGCGAGAGGCCTATGATGGGCGCAGAATTTTTCGGACAGATATTGCCGTTGCACGCCCAAGTGGGCATCGCGTGTCTACAGCAGGCGTGGTGCTCGTTCGTCAGAGGCCAGGTTCGGCCAGCGGGGTCTGCTTCATCACAATCGAGGATGAAGGCGGGATCGCCAATATCGTTGTATGGCCCCGCGTGTTTGAACGTTTTCGTCCGGTCATTATGGGATCGCGCATTCTGCTGGTGAAGGGGCGAGTCCAGCGAGCTGATAACGTTACCCACATTGTGGCGGAGCAGCTGATCGATCGGACACATGACTTCATGCAGCTCTCCGAGGATTTCCAGCGTGATCCATTGAAAGAGGTGCTTGCCCCCGCCGATGAGGTGATAAACGGAGCGCCCGAGCGGCGCGGCCCGGGACGCAGACACCCGAGAAATGTGAATATCATGCCACGTAGCCGGGATTTTCATTGACGGGTTTGCATTTGCCCATGATGGATTAGGCTACCAAGTCAAAGGTATCTGGGAGCTGATATGCGAATTCTGAAATGGGGCGGCGGCCTTATTGGTCTTGTAGTGCTCGGGCTTGCCATCTGGCTCTGGGATCCATTGTTCAATCGGATCGATGCTGATGAAGTGCGTGCGGCTGCTGCGAAGTATGACGCCGAAATCATACGGGACGATTGGGGTGTTCCACATGTCTTCGGTAAAACCCGTGCTGATACCGCTTTTGGTCTGGGATATGCCCATGCCGAGGATGATTTCGAGACAATGCAAGAGGCCTTGGCTGCGACCCGAGGTGTACTTGCGCGTTATCGCGGGGCGGGTGCAGCGCCGACCGATTACATCGTCTCACTATTCGGCGTTTGGGATCTCGTCGCGGAGCGATACGAAACGGATGTTCCTCCCGAGGTAAAAGCAACTGCCGAGGCCTATGCCGATGCGCTTAATCTCTATGCCATCGAAAACCCTGACAAAGTCTGGCCGGGCTTAACTCCATTCAAAGCCGAAGATGTCGTTGCAGGTTTCGTTTTCCGAACACCCTTCTTTTACAATCTGGATAATCAGCTCCTGGCTCTGTTCGGTGATGAATATGATCAGGAAATCGCGCTTGACCCTGCTGCCGGTCGTGAAGCCTGGCATGTCGGGCCACGCACAATGGCAGAGCGTGGATCAAACGCTTTTGCCGTTGCCCCGTCGCGTTCGGATGACGAGGTCACCCGCCTCATAATCAACTCGCATCAACCAATGACCGGGCCTGTCGCCTGGTATGAAACCCACCTTGTCTCAGAGGACGGCCTCAACATTACAGGCGGGGTTTTTCCAGGTTCGCCAATCGTTTTGCATGGTTTCAATGATTATCTCGGGTGGGCGAACACGGTCAGTGACCCTGATCTTGCCGATGTCTATGTGCTGGAACGTAATCCTGACAATGAGCTGCAATATCGCCTCGATGGAGAATGGGTCGACTTCGATGTCAGCCAGGCACCTATCAAAGTGAAGCTGTTCGGACCCTTCGCCTTCAAAACCAAACGCCGCGTTCTGAGGTCTGCCCATGGGCCAGTTGTAGAAGCGGATCATGGCACCTACGCGCTGCGATATGCCGGGATGGGCGAAATCCGGCAGCTTGAGCAATATATGCGCTTGAATACGGCAACGAACCTGGAAGAGTTCGATGATGCGATGTCTATGCTGGCGTTGCCGAGCATCAACTACATCTATGCTGATCGGGATGGTAATGTTGGTCTGATCCATAATGGTCAGTATCCAAACAGAGATGATGCTTGGGACTGGTCGAATGAGTTGCCAGGCGATCGTTCTGATCTGATATGGGACGGGTATCGACCGTGGTCGGATGTTCCGAAATTGATCAACCCTCAATCCGGTCTGATCTTCAATGCGAACAACCAACCCTATGACGCGACTGATGGACCGGACAATTTGCGGCCTGAGGACTTTCCGCAATCGATGGGTCTTCAGACCGATCAGACCAACCGCTCTTTGCGGATAATGGAGCTTACGGACGGGGAAACCCCTATCAGTCGCGACGGTCTTCTGGCGATCAAGTTTGATAGTGCTTATGCGAGGAAATCGATTGCCGATGATGTCATCAGATCGGTGCTTGCAGAGGACTGGTCGGATGATCCGGAGCTCCTCGAAGCGGCTGAGCATCTGGCTGCCTGGGATTATCATACCGACATGGAAAGCCGCCATGCAGCGCTTGGGGCACTCACTGTGCTCCGGCACGTAACGGCTCGGTTCACCCGAGAAACTCCGCCATCGCCCACTGATGCGTTCAGGGAGACAATCGAATATCTCAAGGAGCACCACGGTCGGATCGATCCAGAGTGGGGCGACGTGAACCGGCTCGTAAGGGGTGATGTCAGTCTGCCCATCAGCGGAGGTTCCGATATTCTTCGGGCGATTTATCCAGCGGAGATCCGTGACGATGGAGAGTTGCATGCTTCGGCTGGCGACACATGGATTGCGTTCGTCGAGTGGGATGAAGAAGGCAATCAAAGCGCCGAGGTCATTCACCAGTTCGGATCGGCAACACTAGATGCGTCGTCACCGCACTATGCCGATCAGGCCCCTTTGTTTGCTGAGGAAGGATGGCGGAAAGCGCTTACGCGCCGTGGAGACGTCGAAGCTGTTGCGACCAGAACATATCGCCCCGGTGCATCAGCTGAGTCTGAATAATCATCCCAACGTGATTTGCAGCATAGCTCACCTATGATGCACGGCATCTGCCGAGATAGAATATGAGGAAGTGTCATGGACATTCTGCGCACACCCGATGCCGCGTTTGAGGGGCTATCGGGTTATCCGTTCGAACCAAATTATGTTGAGGTGTCTGGGGAGGACAATACTGCGCTTCGTATTCATTACCTAGATGAGGGGCCGCGCGATGGAAGCATTGTGCTCTGCATGCACGGTCAGCCGAGTTGGTCATACCTCTACCGGAAGATGATCCCGTTTCTAACTGAGGCCGGTTTTCGTGTCATCGCGCCAGATCTGATTGGTTTTGGACGATCGGATAAACCCGCCCGAGTCGAGGACTACACCTATCAGCGGCATGTCGACTGGATGAACCAGTTTCTCAGAATACTCGACCTACAGGGCCTTACCCTGATGTGCCAGGACTGGGGTGGGCTGATTGGCCTTCGGCTTGTCGGTGATCAACCGGAAAGGTTTGCCCGACTTGTGATCGCGAATACCGGCCTGCCGGACAACCAGCAGGTAACACCTGAAATGTCAGCCATGCTGGAGCAGGTTTATCCGACTATTCCTGTCCCTGGTGCAGACGACGTGATTGCTCAGTTCGCGTCCGGCTCACCGGCGGCTTTTCTTCACTGGGTCAAATATGCGGCCGAAGCACAGGAGTTTTCGGTCCGCGACGTTTTCGGGATCTTGTCACAGATAGATGATAGTGCTGTTCTCGATGGCTATGCCGCTCCATTTCCCGATGAAAGCTATATCGCAGGGGCCCGGGCATTTCCGTCCCTCGTCCCCCTCCTTCCCAAACATGAGGCTGATCGCAAGGCGAACGATGCGGCTTGGAAGGTCTTGGAGGCGTTTGATAAGCCTGTTTTGACAGCTTTTAGTGACGGCGATGCTGTCACCCGTGGCGGCGAAAAAACGTTTCAGAAACGCGTTCCCGGCGCAAAGAGTGTGGAGCACGTCACCATTGAGAACGCTGGTCATTTTCTGCAGGAGGATCAACCTGAATCGCTGAGCAAAGCCATTATTGGATTTATCACGAATACGCGTTAGTATTGAACGGTGAACAAAATCTTCAGGGAGCATAGCTAATGGCGGAGCAGCATTTCGATGTCGTGATTGTCGGCGCGGGACTTTCAGGCATTGGCGCGGCTGTACATCTCCAGCAGAGGTGCCCAGACAAGTCGTACGCTATTCTTGAGGGGCGGAACGCGATCGGCGGCACTTGGGATCTATTCCGCTATCCCGGCATCCGATCAGATTCAGACATGCATACGCTTGGCTATCAGTTTAAGCCGTGGACCGATGCCAAAGCTATCGCCGATGGGCCATCTATTAAGAGCTATGTGCGCGAAGCGGCTGACGAACACGGTGTTACCGAGCATATCCGCTTTGGACATAAAGTGATCTCAGCGTCCTGGGAGACTGAAAAGGCGCGTTGGCAAGTCACCGCTGAACAAAACGGCACTCCCACAACGTTTACTTGCGCGTTCCTGTACATGTGCAGCGGCTACTACAAATATGACGCTGGCTACACGCCCGACTTTGAAGGCATGGCAGACTTCTCAGGCGAGATTGTGCATCCGCAACTCTGGACCGAGGATGTTGCCTACGCCGGGAAGAAGGTCGTGATTATCGGATCCGGAGCAACAGCGGTGACACTGGTTCCTGAGCTCGCAAAGGACGCGGACCATGTCGTGATGTTGCAGCGTTCGCCAACTTATGTGGTGAGCCGTCCAGCGAGAGACCGGATCGCCAACGCCCTTCGCGCCATCCTGCCGGACAGTTGGGCGTATTCTCTTTCTCGATGGAAGAATATCCGCTTGACGTCGTGGTTCTATAAGCGGTCACAAGCGAAGCCGGAGAAGGTTAAAGAGAACCTGCTCAAGATGCTGAGAAAGCATTTGAAGCCGGGCTATGATGTCGACACGCACTTCACGCCTTCATACGGCCCCTGGGATCAACGTCTGTGTCTTGTTCCTGATGCGGATATGTTCGAGGCCATCAATAGCGGGAAGGCGTCGGTTGTTACCGACCATATTGAGCGCTTCGAGGAAAAAGGCATTCGCTTGAAATCCGGCGATCTACTTGAAGCCGATCTCATCGTTACTGCGACAGGTCTCGATCTACAGGTCTTTGGCGGGATGGATATTACCGTCGACGGCAAAAGCCTGCCGTCCGGCGATCTCGTGAACTATAAGGGTATTATGTTCGCCGATGTGCCGAACTTTGCGAATACATTCGGATACACAAACGCATCATGGACGCTAAAGGCTGATATTACAGCGGAGTATGTCTGCCGCCTGATCAACCATTTGGATGAGACTGGGACGGACTATTGTGTACCGCAACTGCCAAGCGGTGGCATCAACTTGGAAAACAATACGCCGCTATCATCCGGTTACTTCGCTCGGGCCGTGGACCGGCTTCCAAAGCAAGGTCCCGAAATGCCTTGGCAGCTTACCCACGACTATCTGAACGATCGAAAAGTACTCCGTGAAGATCCGCTTGAAGACGGATTCATGAAATTCGTGGCAGTCGAAGCGTCCACGGACGCATCGACGGAAAAAGTGCTCAATCCAGCCTAACCCCCTTGGATTCCGCTCAGGCTGGTCTATAGGCGAGGACTTTCCGGGTCATCCGACCGTCGACTGGACCGTTCGCAATGGTGGATCGCGCAGAGCATGTCCATGAGCAGTTCATAGAACGTGTTACCAGCGGAGATTTGCCTCCGGCCAAGCGTACGTCTGAGAGTGTGCTTTCACCGTCAGAACTGGTGGAAGTTTTTGAAGCTCAGTTGATGAGCCGACAGCTCGACCGTGCTGGTCGCTCGCTACAAGCCCGCGGGGAAGGTTTCTACACGATCGGGAGTTCCGGGCATGAGGGTATGTCCGCGGTTGCCGCCGCGCTTAGGCCAACCGATATGGCTTTCCTTCACTATCGCGACGCGGCGTTCCAAATCATGCGATCGAAACAGGTGCCGGGGCAAACACCGCTTTGGGATATCCTGTTGAGCTTTGCAGCGTCTGCAGACGATCCCATCTCCGGCGGTCGCCACAAGGTTCTGGGGTCGAAGCCTCTAAATATTCCGCCCCAAACAAGCACAATCGCTTCGCATCTACCGAAAGCGGTCGGCGCTGCCTATGGCGTTGGGTTGTCACGGCGTCTGGAGCCGGAATTCCCACAAGTTCCGAAGGATTCGTTGGTCGTCTGCAGTTTTGGAGATGCGTCCGCAAATCACTCCACGGCGCAAGGTGCGATCAACACAGCTGGTTGGACTGCCTATCAAGGTGTTCCTTTGCCATTGCTCTTTGTGTGCGAGGACAACGGCATAGGGATATCCACGCTGACGCCCGATGGCTGGATTGCGGAACGGTTCAAAGCTCAGCCGGGCCTAAAATACATGTCCTGCAACGGCCTTGATATTGTAGAGACTTTCGAAGCTGTATGTAACGCTGCCGATTATATCCGTAGGTATCGCAAGCCCGTATTCCTGCACATGACCTGCGTCCGACTTTACGGACATGCCGGTTCGGATGTGCAGACGGCATATCTTAATAAGGCATCGATAGAGCGTGACGAATCGAACGATCCTCTGCTGCATGGTGCCTCGCAGGTATTGGCCTCGGGGGCAATGTCAGCCGATGGTATCCTTGATGTATACAATTTAATCGGTGAACGGATTGAACGTATTTCGGGTGAAGTCGTTACGCGACCCAAGCTGACGGACCCGGGTGCCGTTATGGAAAGTCTCATTCCACCTGCGCGCCATACACCTCAAAGCAACGGTCCGGACGCCGACCAACGGGGGGCGATCTTTGCCGACGAAGCGCGCGCTATGGAGCAGCCCCAGCATATGGCGAAGCTCCTGAATTGGGCGCTGACAGATTTGATGCTCGATGTTCCATCGATCGTTATGGCTGGAGAGGATATTGGTCCGAAAGGCGGCGTTTATAACGTTACGTCAAAGCTTCATAAGCGCTTTGGTCCTAATCGTGTGATCAATACACTTCTGGATGAGCAGAGCATATTGGGCCTGTCGATTGGACTTTCGCAGACCGGCTATCTTCCGATCCCTGAAATTCAGTTTTTGGCCTATCTGCACAATGCCGAAGATCAGGTGCGAGGCGAAGCAGCAACGCTCAGCTTCTTCTCAAAAGGCCAATATACCAACCCAATGATCATCCGCATTGCGGGACTTGCTTATCAAAAGGGGTTTGGTGGTCATTTTCACAATGATAACTCACTTGCCGTGCTGAGAGATATTCCCGGACTTGTGATTGCCTGCCCGAGTAATGGCTCCGATGCGGTACAGATGATGCGCGAATGTGTTCGTTTGGCCCGAGAGGAGCAGAGGGTCGTCGCTTTTGTCGAACCGATTGCTCTTTACATGATGCGGGACCTTCACCAGGACGGGGACAAAGCATGGACCAGCACCTACTCGCCACCCGGGGATGGTGATCCGATCCGTCTTGGTGATATTAGCCAGCACGGCAGCGGTACGGATCTCGCTATCGTCAGTTATGGGAATGGGTATTATCTGTCCCGCCAGGCGGAGCGTATTCTCTCGAAGTCGCATGGCGTGGAATGTCGCGTGATAGATTTGCGCTGGCTCGCGCCCCTCAACGAACAGGCGCTGCTGAAAGCTGTTGCTCCGTGTGGGAGCATTCTCGTTGTCGATGAGTGTCGTAAAACCGGCTCGCAAAGTGAGTCGCTGATGGCCTTAATGACCGAGAGCTTGCCGACGGGGGCTAGACTCGCCCGTTTGACGGCAGACGATAGCTTCATCCCTCTTGGTCGCGGCGCGACGTCGACGCTACCCAGTCGAGACAGTATTGTTGACGCTGCGCTCAGAGTATTAGAGCGGGCGTCAGCATGACCCGAAAATCTGCCCTGGTCGTGTGCCCCGGTCGAGGGACCTATAACAAGCCTGAACTTGGGTATTTGGCCCGGTATCATAAACACCGATACGAGCTTCTTCGAGTTATGGAGGATGAACGGGCTCGTGTTCGGCAGCCGAGCCTTGCAAGCCTCGACAGTGCCGACCGTTATAGTGTTGCGACCCATACGCGCGGCGACAACGCGTCATTGCTCATCCATGCCTGCGCCATGGGCGACTTTGCGGCAATTGATCAGGACACATACGACATTGTCGCGGTCACCGGAAATTCCATGGGTTGGTACATCGCGTTGGCTTGCGCAGGTGCTGCAAGCCAGACTGTTGGTGCGCAGATTGTAAATACGATGGGCACATACATGCAGGAGGCGCTGATCGGGGGTCAGCTCGTTTATCCGATTACAGATAGTGAGTGGAAGGAGATTCCAGGTCGTTGCGCTGAAATTCTTGATTTGCTGACGGAAGTGAATGCGGAACCGGGCCACGAGGTCGATGTGTCGATCGAACTCGGTGGGATGATTGTGCTCGCTGGTAATGATGAGGGGCTGACTGCTCTAACATCACGGCTTGAACCGATTGATCGATATCCCATGTATCTGCAGAATCATGCGGCTTTTCACACTCGGCTACAGGATCCGGTTTCGAAGCGCGGTCTTGAAACTTTTTCACCCGATCAATTTCAATCGCCAAATATTCCGATGATTGACGGTCGGGGGCATATCTGGTCTCGGCATGCTTCGGATCAGGGCGCTCTGCATCAGTACACATTCGGACACCAGGTTGTTGAAACCTATGATTTTTCCCGCGCTGTTCAGGTTGGAATGCGCGAATTTGCGCCGGACTGTATTCTTCTGCTCGGACCCGGCGGTACGCTGGGCGGAGCAATTGCTCAGTCGTTGATCGCAATTGACTGGCAAGGCCTCGATAGCAAATCAGCTTTCCAAGTACGCCAGGACACGGATCCAATTCTCTTGGCAATGGGGCGCGAAGATCAAAGGGCACTCGTGACAGGAGCCGCGAATGACTGACTATGGGGATATTCTGCGCGAATGTGGTTTTGGTGACGGTGACTTGTCCGAGGGGGCCCTCGCTGTCAGTACGCCAATAGATGGGCAGCAAATCGCTCGTTTGCAGATGTCGACGACAAGCGATGTCGCTCAAGCCGTTGGGCAGGCTAGCGAAGCCTTTCGCGCTTGGCGATTGGTTCCCGCACCGCGTCGTGGGGAGCTTGTGCGCCTGCTCGGTGAAAAATTGAGACAACATAAAGAAACCCTGGGCGCGCTTGTTTCACTGGAGTGCGGCAAGATTCGCCAGGAAGGGTTGGGCGAAGTTCAGGAGATGATTGATATCTGCGACTTTGCCGTTGGCTTGTCGCGACAACTTTATGGGCTGACAATCGCGTCCGAACGCTCCGGACATACGATGCGGGAAACCTGGCACCCGATGGGCCCTTGCGGCATTATTTCTGCGTTCAACTTTCCCGTTGCTGTCTGGTCATGGAATGCGGCGTTGGCGTTGGTTTGCGGTAATCCTGTCATATGGAAGCCTTCGGAAAAGACACCGCTCACCGCACTTGCGACACAGAAGATCCTAAGCGAAGCGATTGCTGAGTTTGGCGATGATGCGCCCCAGGGTCTGTCATCTGTCCTGATTGGCGGGCGCGATGTAGGTGATCAGCTCGTTCGCTCCAGCGCGGTTCCTATTATCTCGGCGACGGGCTCTTGTCGCATGGGGCGCGAAGTTAGCCAGGTTGTAGCTGGCCGTTTTGGCCGTTCGATCCTGGAACTCGGCGGCAACAATGCAATGATCGTCACGCCATCTGCTGATCTCGATATGGCTCTCCGAGCGATAGTGTTTTCGGCGGTTGGAACGTGTGGCCAGCGTTGTACCAGTCTAAGGCGTCTTATCGTTCATGAGGATGTTCGAGACGCTCTCATAAGTCGTTTGAAGGCAAGCTACGGAACGCTTGCCATCGGCGACCCACTCGACCCATCCAATATTGTCGGGCCGTTGATCGATGAGGGTGCTTACGAGGCAATGCGCCGTGCGCTCGAGCAAGCGAGCAGTGAAGGCGGAAATGTGTGGGGCGGAGAACGTCTTGAGGACGTTTCGGGCATCTACGTTAAACCCGCTATCGTCGAGATGCCGAGCCAAAGCGCGATTGTCCAGGACGAGACTTTCGCACCGATCCTTTATGTCATGACCTATAAGGATATCGATGACGCAATCGCTATGCAAAATGGTGTTTCGCAAGGACTGTCGTCCAGCATCTTCTCTACGGATGTTCGCGAGACAGAGTATTTTCTCTCGGCTGCCGGGTCTGATTGCGGGATCGCAAATGTAAACATTGGGCCGTCCGGGGCCGAAATCGGCGGCGCATTTGGGGGTGAAAAGGAAACGGGTGGTGGCCGCGAATCGGGCTCTGATGCTTGGAAAGCGCATATGCGTCGACAAACAAGTACTGTGAACTACTCCAGCGAATTGCCTTTGGCTCAGGGGATTCGCTTTGAGAGCTAGACCGATGTTGCGATTGCGAACCATTGACAAACTGACAGGGCTGTCGGCACCTGTCGGCGATATATGACTTCTGGAGACTGCACCTATGACATTTCGCCCGAAGAAATGGACCTCCCTCGGAACGGGACTGGCGCTGATTGGGGCCACAACGCTTGCTGCCTGTGGATCCGAAGAGACACCAGCCGAAGATACAACGGCCGTCGTGACCGAAGGCGAGGAAGCTGAACCTGCGACCGAGCTCGGAGAGTTTGGTGAAGGCGAGGGCGGAGAAGGCGGCGAGGGCGGGGAGACCGGTCCGGCCGTAGAGACACTTCCACGTCCGTTCCGCCTGGCTTTTATGTCCGGTCATGTTGAGGCGGGACTGGCGCTCTATCGCGCCGGAGAACCTGAAATGGCGGCCCCACACCTTCTGCATCCTGTTTCGGAGACCCATGCTGCGGAACGCGGTGGGCTGGAAGAGCTTGGATTTGAAGCTAGCCTTTTCGAGGCCGTATCCGAAGCGCTGGAGGCGGGTGAGGCTGCGGACGCCATTGAAGCTCAGCTGAATGCGGCGGAAGAAAACCTTGCCATGGTCGCTGAGCGTGCGGGCGGTGATCCGGTAGAGATCGTCGAGTTCTTGATGCAGACCGTGGTCGATGAGTACGGTATTGGCGTGCCTGCTGACAGCGTCACTGATCCCGGCGAGTATCAGGATGCTTATGGGTTTGCGATTGTGGCCATGGATCAGGCCCAGCGTTTCGAGGGTGAAGCTGGAGAGCGCGTGCGTGAAGAGCTTCAGAAACTGATTGATTTGTGGCCCGGTACACCGCCTGTACCGACTGACAGCCCAACTGCTGCGTCCGTCGTGAACGCGCAGGTCAGCACCGTTCTCCTAGAACTTTCCGGCGTACGTTAGGCAGACACCATGTTTTGGACACTCCCAGATGTCCTCAATGCCAATGATCTCGACTTCGTGCAGACCAGTTTGGAAAAGCTGGACTGGCGTGACGGCGTGTCTACTGCTGGGCGCGGTGCGAGTTCAGTAAAGCATAATGAACAGGCCGATATGTCGTCGCCACTTGGGCGTTCTGTTGCTGAGCGCGTGACAAAGGCGATCCGAAGCCATGTCGTCGTGGCGGCAGCGGCTCGGCCGCATAAGTTCTCGCCACTCCTCGTGTCTCGTACATCGCCCGGCGGCCAATACGGTCCGCATATCGACAATGCGATTATGGCCGGTGGCACGATGCGTTCTGATCTTTCGTTCACGCTCTTTCTATCTGAAGAGGCCAGCTATGATGGCGGCGCGCTGTGCCTCGACATGCCAAGCGGCACCCAAGACATCAAACTCCCTCCTGGAAGTCTGGTCCTGTATCCAACGTCATTCGTTCATTGGGTTGAACCGGTGACTAAAGGCATACGTCATGCCGCTGTAGGATGGATACAAAGCCTGGTACCCGATGCTGCCGAGCGCGAATTGCTTTTCGATCTTGATACAGCGAGAGCCGATTTGCGTACCCGCGAGCCCGCCGGATCTCCAACGCTCCTTACCCTCGATAAGGTGTATTCCAACCTGCTGCGTAAGTGGAGCAGGTTGTCCTGACTTGAAGGCTGCTGGCTTTGGGCTAAACCTCACCGATAGCCTCGTTGATGGGAGAATCTCAAATGGTCGTAGTGCGCTGGGCAAGAATTGCCGCAATACTGATTTTCGCGATGGTGCCAGCTGTCTCGTCAGCGCAGTCTTTCCTGACTGCCACATACGATGAGAGCATTCCGACGCTGGAAGAATTCGTTGGTCATGATCATGGGGACGAGATCACCTCGCCTGAAGCCGTGCTTGATTATATCGATGCACTCGCGGCAGCTGCGCCTGATCGTGTGCGCGTGGAGCAATATGCGGAGAGCTGGGAAGGTCGCGATCTTGTCTATGCCATAATCGCGTCGCCTGACGTGATAGCACGCTTAGACGACATAAAAGCCAATATCGCGCGCCTATCATCGGGAACTATCAGCGCGTCCGAGCAGTCTGCACTGGTTGCGGATACTCCAGCCGTCGTCTGGCTGGGATATGGCATTCATGGCAACGAAATTTCAGGCTCCGATGCTGCCCTTGCGCTGGCCTATCATTTATTGGCAGCGACTGGAGACCCCACTGTCGATGATATCTTCGCGAATACAATCGTCATCCTAGACCCAATGCAGAACCCTGACGGTCGCAACCGGTTCGTCAATTCATTCGAAGCGGCTAGGGGGCTCGAAGTCACAGGCGACAGGTTTGCCGCAGAGCACGACGAGCCTTGGCCTGGTGGTCGTTTCAATCACTATATTTTTGACATGAACCGCGACTGGTTCACCTTATCTCAGCCAGAGACTGTGGGACGAGTGCTGGCCTTGCAGGAATGGCACCCTGTCGCTGTGGTCGACGCTCATGAGATGGGCGGTGATCAGACCTACTTTTTCCCGCCCGTTGCTCGCCCCATCAATCCAAATGTCTCAGAAGGGCAATTGGCCAAGGAAGACCTGATCGGAAAGAACCATGCCCGCTATTTCGATCGTGAGGGCATCGAGTACTTCACGCGCGAGATTTTCGACGCTTTCTATCCTGGTTATGGCGACATGTGGCCGAAGCTGAATGGCAGTATCGCGATGACCTACGAGCAGTCTTCCGCAAGGGGTTTGCTCTGGCATCGCAAGAACGGCACGAAGCTGACCTTCAAGGACGGTGTAAAGGCGCACTTCCTAGCGACCCTATCGACGGCAGAAGTGGTGGCGAGAAACAAAGCCCTGTTCCTGGGTGATTATGCCGAATATCGGCGCAATGCGGTTAATGCCGGTAATGGGTCCGACGATAGATTCTATGCGATAAATCTGTCGACAAACCGCTGGCAAGCTGAACGTACGGCCCGGCAGTTGGCGGCGCAGGGAATATCCGTCCAACGCATTTCTGGTGCTACCGATATCTGCGGCACGGACTTTCCCGACGGGGCCTATGTTGTGGATCTTGCCCAACCGTCTGGTCGCCTTGCTCAAACACTTCTTGCTAAAGACACACCTTTGAACCCGGACTTTGTTGCTGAGCAGGAGGCCCGCCGCGAACGCGGTCTTGATTGGGAGATATATGATGTAACCGCGTGGTCGCTTCCACTCATGCATGGGCTCGACGCCGTTTCCTGCCGCCGCGTTGATCTTTCGTCGGCGGTCCCGGTGAGTGCGGATGATCCGATGCCTGACCGTGTTGTGTCTGGTGAAGGTTTGTTTGGCTACGTCGTGCCCTGGTCAGATGCAGGGCAAGCGAAGCTGGTGATCGCCGCGCTCCTTGCTGGGCTGGTTGGGAAAACAGCCGATGAGGCTTTCGTAGCCGAAGGTCGCTCCTGGCCAAGAGGAAGCGTGGTTTTCAGTCGGTCTGCAAATTCCAGTTCACTGGGAAATACCTTGCGGGAGATTGCCCGGGAACTCGGTGCGGAAGTTGCGCCGCTTTCTTCAAGCTGGACCGAAGCTGGCCCAAATCTTGGTAGTTCGAAATTCAAGACGCTAATGGCGCCAAAGGTTGCGATGATTTGGGACGAGGGTGTGTCGCCGACCGATGCTGGTGCCGTGCGTTTCGTGCTTGAACAGGAATTTGGCCTACCGGTGACGCCTATCCGCACACGGACACTCGGCCGAGCCGATCTTGATCTCTACGATGTTCTTATCCTGCCAGATGGTCGTTATCGTGCTTTGTCTGGGTCTGAGCAGATTGTCGAGTTCGTTGAGGAAGGTGGCGTGGTTGTTGGATTTGCGGGTGCCGTGAGTGCGCTTTCGGCGAAGTCTCTGTCGTTGCTATCAACTCGCGCTGAGAAGGCTTGGAGCGATCCTGACGCCGACGGAGCGGGAAGTGAAAACGAAGCTGGCGAACTCGCTGACGGCACTCGTCTGGAAGACGAAGACGACTATGAAGCTACGGTCGCTAATGAAGATCGGGTTCCAGACAGCGTGCCAGGTGTCCTTCTGAATGCTGTTGCGGATCAGGACCATTGGCTTTCCGCCGGCTACGAGGAAGCAACGGCCCTGTTCTGGGGAAGTGACATTTTCACTCCGCTAGCAGCAGACGATGGAACAAATGTGTTTCGCTTCGCAGATGCCGATGATGTTCTGGCCAGCGGCTATTTGTGGGCAGAGAATACCGCGCAATTGGCGTACAAGCCTTTCGTTATGACCCAGCCCAAGGGTGACGGACTGACCATCGGCTTTGCTGAAAGTCCGGTGACGCGTGCTTATCTCGATGGCCTGAACCTACTTCTGTTGAATGCGGTATTGCTGGGACCCGCACATACCGATTAACTATAGCCAACTTTGATTTAGGAGTTGGCGATGGTTCGTTCATTGGCCTGGATAGGCGCTGCTGCTTGCGTCTCGGTACTGGTTGCATGCGAAACGCTTGATGATGTTTTTACGGGGTTCGGGGCTCCGGATCCTGTAACGTTGGACAGCGAGCCGGTTGATGTTGCGGATGGGCCCGCCGAACCAGCTGCTTCCGATGGTCTTTTACCCTATCAGGCATTCGAGCTCGAGAATGGGCTCAACGTCATCTTCCATATCGATCGATCTGATCCAGTGGTGGCCGTTTCGATTACAGCGCATGTTGGTTCGTCTCGCGAAAAAACGGGACGAACAGGATTTGCCCATCTCTTTGAGCACCTTCTTTTTCTAGAGTCTGAGAACCTCGGCAAAGGCGGTCTTGACCGCCTGAGCGCCCGTATTGGTGGCTCTGGTGCAAACGGATTTACCAGTCGGGACCAGACAACTTATCTGCAAACCGTTCCGAATAATGCTCTTGAAAAGATGCTCTGGGCAGAGGCCGACAAGCTCGGCTGGTTTATCAACACCGTGACTGACCCTGTACTCGCCAAGGAGAAACAGGTCGTCAAAAACGAGAAACGGCAGGTCGTCGATAACAGGCCGTACGGTCATATGTTCTCGGTGCTGCACAGCAATCTATATCCTGAAGATCATCCCTACCATTGGGAGGTGATCGGCAGCCTTGAGGATGTGCAGGCAGCCACGCTGGACGACGTGAAGACATTCTATGGCGACTGGTACACGCCTAACAATGTCACGCTTGTTGTTGCGGGTGATTTTGATCCGGAACAAGCTGAAGCGTGGGTTCGTCGTTACTTCGACGAGATTCCCCGTGGGGCAGACATTGCCCGGCAAGACGCTCGCGTTCCGGCACTCGACGCAGTGAAAAGCTTTGTTCACGAGGATAATTTCGCCGAGCAACCGCGTTTGGCTATGCTGTGGCCAACTGTGCCGGAATACCATCCTGACAGCTATGCACTCGATGTGCTCGCTGCGCTTCTAACAGATGGGAAGAGAGCGCCGTTGAATGAAGTTCTTATCGATGAAGAGAAGCTCACTGCCGACGTTAGCGGGTTCACTCTGCCGAATGAACTCGCTGGGGAATTCATGTTGATCGTGACTGCGTTTGAGGGGATCGATCTGGATCAAGTAAGCGCGGCGATAGAAGCTGGTCTTTTACGGTTTGAGACCAGCGGTGTATCCGAGACGGCTCTTGAGCGTGTGAAGATTGCCCAGGAAGTCGGCTTCTATTCAAGCCTGCAGAATGTGCTCGGTAAGGGAACGAGCCTCGCTGAGTATTCAATATTTGCTGGCGATCCGGGTTTTGTCGATCAGGATCTTGCAAACCTTCAGGCTGTGACGGCGGCGGACGTGATGCGGGTGTATGAAACATATATAAAAGATCGCCCTTTTGTGGCTGCGAGCTTCATTCCGAAGGGAAGCCCCGAACTCGCTGTAGAGGGCGCAACCAAGGCAGATGTTGTCGAAGAAACCTTGGACGAAGGTGCGACGGACGAGGTCAATCCTGACATTGTTGCAACCTATGAGCCGACACCTTCCGTAATCGACCGCAGCGTTGAGCCGCCTGCGGGTCCCACGCCGGTTCTCGCCACACCAGACATCTGGGAAACCGAACTCCTCAACGGATTGAAGGTGTTGGGTATTGAAGACAATGAGTTGCCCCTAGTAGCGTTTCGATTGTCTATCGATGGTGGTCACCTCAGGGACCAAAATGAAAAGAATGGCTTGGCGAATCTCGTCGCAGAGATGATGACTCGCGGCACGCTCTCCAAAACCCCAGCCGAGTTTGAGGAAGCTCTGGCTCTATTGGGAGCCGAGATATCGGTGCAGGCAGGCGATGAGGCCATTGTTGTACGTGGAGAAACGCTCGCTCGTAGTTTCGATGAGGTTATAGCACTTCTTGAAGAGATGATGCTGGAGCCGCGTTGGGACGATGCGGAGTTCGAACTCGCAAGGGCCGCTGCGCTTAATGCGATTGTAGCTCAGAAAGCTGACCCGGTCTCTCTGGCGGGCCTATCATCCGGGTTCGTCGAGTACGGCATAAACGATATCCGAGCTCAAGGCGTTCTGGGCAATGAAGCGAGCTTGGCTGCGCTTTCGCTTGAAGATGCAAAGACTTTCTTCGATGCGTATATAAGGCCGGAACTTGCAAGTTTCCGGGTTGTCGGTGATGTCCGCGAAGAACAGGTTCTGGAAGTGCTGGAAGGCCTGGGATCTGAATGGCCAAGGGGAAGCACCGCTCCTGCCGAGGTCGAAAGAACAGAGCTGGCGACGGAGCCGTCGATCTATTTCTACGATGTGCCCGGCGCGACTCAGTCGGTATTGACCTTTCAACATTCATCGCTTTTGCGGACCGATGAAGACTTTTATCCGGCGACCGTGGCGAACTATATTCTTGGCGGTGGCGGTTTTGCTTCGCGACTCATGCAGGAGCTGCGAGAAGGAAAGGGATATACCTACGGTATCTTCTCATTTTTTGACGCAACGGCGCGGGATGGAGCCTTCCGCATTTTCAGCCAGGTGCGTTCGAACGTCACCTATGAAGCTACTGATCTGATTAAGACGATCGTCTCGGACTACGCGGCGACGCTGACTGAAGATGATCTTGCCGCGACGAAGAGCTTCTTCCTGAATTCTCGGGCGCGGGAATTTGAGTCGTTCAACGCGAAGCTCGCCTTGCTGCGAGACATCGACCTGTACGGTTTACCATATGACTATGTGGCCAAGGAGACGGCCATCGTCGAGGCGATGACGCTCGATGGCCTTAAAGAACTTTCTGAAGATTACATTCGATCTGATGCTATGGCTTACGTCATCGTTGGAGACGCCGAGACCCAGCTAGATCGTCTTGAAGGATTAGGGCTTGGCGATGTGATCCTTGTGAACGAGGCCGTCGATTCCCTAATGACTGGAGACGTCAGCGAATAGAGGCGAATACGTCCACCGGTGACGTTGCTTCGCAGGTAGGGGCGAGTTCAACCGGAGCTACTTCGGCAATTGGGCCCGTCATTAGAAAGACAAGCAGGAAAGTTGTGCGGAACAACATCATTACGATGTCAGAATAAACGGTGTTAGTAGTTTGTTAAGGTGATACATCCGTCGCGCGAGACCGCAAGAAGCGGGTGGCCCGGTTCGTCTAATCCGGGCACATTTGGCCCATGACCAAAACAATTACGCTTTCCGAACGCTCGATTGCCTATGGCCGCATGGCAAAAATGCTTAATCACTTAGGGGAGACCTGGCGCGATTGGCCTGATTTAACCGCGTGCGCGGAAGCCGCAGGCCTGTCTCCCCATCACTTCCAGCGCGAATTTACGCGTTGGGCAGGCTTATCACCCCGCCAGTTTCAAGCCGCTATCGCCCATGTTGAAGCCGGCGATCTGCTGCGAAACGGCGCTAGCGTTATGGATGCGACCTATGAAACTGGATTATCCGGTGTAGGTCGGCTCCACGATCTGTTTATTGCCCATGAAGGTTTGTCGCCAGGCGAAGCAAAGTCCGGCGGCAAAGGAACAGATTTGGTGATGGGGAAGGCTCCGACGCCATTTGGTATGGGTGCCTGGCTCCTGTCACCCCGTGGACTCGTGGCCCTCGGTTTCATTGATGACAACCCACCGGTGCGAACAGGATTCGAGCATCAGGGGCGGACTGAAGATGATGCCTTTGCCGACCTTGTTGCCCGATATCCTGCTGCATCGATGAAGCGCGATGACAGTGAGGCTGAACGCTGGGCCGTACGTGTTTTTGAGCGAAGAGAGCCGCTGCCAGTCGCGCTATATGGTACTCCGTTTCGGCGTCAGGTCTGGCGCGCCTTGTTGGATATTCCCGCTGGTTCTACCCGCACTTATGGCGAGCTTGCCAATGCGATCGGCAAACCAAGTGCCGCGAGAGCGACGGGCACAGCTGTCGGAGCCAATCCGCTCAGCTGGTTCATTCCATGTCACCGGGCCCTCGCCGCTGATGGGCGATTGCATAATTATCATTGGGGTGTAGCAAGAAAGCGGGCCATGCTGACGTATGAGCGGGTCCACGCCGCGTGAAGACCGCAAAGTGGAGGAGCTTGCAACATGTCAGCGTTTGTATTTGTGCTCCTGGCCGCCTTACTTTGCTGGATTGGTGTTCTGGCATTTCGGTGGTGGGCGACAAGCCGTGCCGAGGCGATGTCTTTCGGTGAATATACAGCATCGGGGGAGCTAAACAGCCGCGTATCGCGCAGGGCATTTCGGAAGTCCTATATGCGCTCTGAGGGACCACTGTTCGGCACTGTTCTCCTCGGATCGACTTTTCTTGCCGCGATAACGCTTCCCATACTTCTCGCCATGTTTAATTTTGTCTGGCGAAGCGTCTGGGAGAATTCCGGTAAGCCGCCACTGCTGGAGCTTGGCGAACTTCCTCATTTGTTGATCCTGACGATCGTCATGGTTGCGGCACTCTTTGCGATCGCGTGGCTTTGTATGCTCTGGTACCATACGAACAGGCCGCCAAAGCTCCGGACGGAAATTGCTCGCCTGAACAGTGAAGCATCAGAGGCTTGAGCTAGCGTGGTATCTGTCACCGGACTTGGAAAATTCTGCCGACTTCGATCATAAAACCGAATTTTTCTGCCCCGCATTGACAAGTTCGCTCGGTCATTGATTTGTGCTCCTCAACAGATATGGGAGCTATCTAGATGCGCGAGATCGATCATTTTGTTGCTGGCGAGATTAGCCGTGGATCATCGGGTCAGTTTGGTGACGTCTACAATCCAAACACTGGCGACGTTCAGGCGCGTGTTCAGCTCGCCACTGAAGCAGAGGTCGAAATCGCGGTTGCGGCCGCGAAGGCCGCGCTTCCAGCGTGGGCCGCAACAAACCCTCAGCGCCGCGCACGCGTATTGTTCAAGTTCAAAGAACTGCTCGAAGCGAACATAGACGAGCTCGCTCTGCTTCTATCTTCGGAGCATGGGAAAGTTGTTGCAGACTCCAAAGGAGATGTTCAACGCGGCATTGACGTTGTCGAGTTTGCTTGCGGCATACCTCACCTCCAGAAGGGTGAATTTACGGAGGGTGCTGGCCCGGGTATTGACGTTTACTCAATGCGGCAACCACTCGGCGTTTGCGCAGGTATTACGCCCTTTAACTTCCCCGCTATGATCCCGTGCTGGATGTTTGCTGTCGCCGTCGCCTGCGGAAACACATTTGTCTTGAAGCCATCAGAAAAAGACCCTTCGGTTCCGCTTAGACTGGCGGAACTGTTTATGGAGGCGGGCGCGCCAAAAGGTGTTTTGAATGTCGTTCACGGGGACAAAGTGTCAGTGGATGCAATCCTAAAACACCCTGACATAAAAGCTGTCAGCTTTGTCGGATCCTCCGATATCGCACAATATGTTTATGCGACCGGCACTGCTCACGGGAAACGTGTTCAGGCTATGGGCGGGGCTAAGAACCACGGCATCATCCTGCCCGATGCGAATATGGATCAGGCCGTAAAGGATATTGTCGGTGCAGCGTATGGATCTGCCGGAGAACGCTGCATGGCTTTACCGGTAGCTGTGACAGTCGGTCAGAAAACTGGCGATGAATTTGTTGAACGCATGATGGATGCAGCGCGGGGGCTGAAGGTCGGCACGTCGACAGACACAGAAGCTCATTTCGGTCCGGTTGTTTCAGCAGCTCACAAAGCGAAGATTGAAAACTACATCCAGATTGGCGTCGATGAAGGCGCGGATCTGAAGCTCGATGGCAGGGGTCTGACGCTGCAAGGTCACGAAGACGGCTTTTTCATTGGGCCGTCATTGTTCGACAATGTGAAGCCGGGCATGACGTCGTATACAGATGAAATATTTGGCCCTGTACTTCAAGTTGCCCGCGCCGAAACGCTCGAGGAGGCTGTCGCGCTTCCTTCAAACCATCAGTATGGAAACGGCGTAGCGATTTTCACCTCCAATGGCCGCGCGGCCCGGGAGTTTGCCTCTCAGGTGAATGTTGGAATGGTGGGTATCAATGTGCCGATCCCGGTGCCTGTGAGCTACCATACATTTGGTGGTTGGAAGCGATCGGCGTTTGGCGATACGAACCAGCACGGTCCGGAAGGTGTGCGTTTCTGGACGAAGATCAAGACGGTGACTGAACGATGGCCCGAAGGCGATATTGGGGATCAGGCGTTTATCATCCCAACTATGGATTAGCGTAGGGCATGACGCGGGTGTGGCGCTCTAGTATCTCAGCGCGATCAAAAAGTGCTGCTCCCATGGGTCAGAAATTGAACGACGAAGCCTTTAATTAAGCCAGGCGAGGGTCGCCGTTTTGCATGTCTGCGTCTGTTGGGAACAGGTCTTGAACGCCTTCTTATCGATGACCACTTTATAAGAATGGTCGAGGGGACTGGCATTATCTCCGTTCAGGGGCTTTCCTATGCCTATAAAGGCGTGCAGTCGCCTACGATAGAGGACATATGCTTTGCCATTCCTCGCGGAACGATATTTGGTTTGCTCGGTCCGTCGGGTGCCGGGAAAAGCACAGTTCAACGTATTCTAACGCGTCAGATTCGTCGTATCGATGCGGGCGCAGTTCAGGTCTTCGGGCGGGATATTCAGAACTGGGATCATACACTTTTCGAGCGTGTAGGTGTTGGTTTTGAACTTCCGAACCATTATCCGCGCCTCTCCGCGATCGAAAATCTAAGTCTTTTTGCGTCATTCTATTCGTCCGAAACGGGTGACCCATACTTGCTTCTGGAACGAGTTGGTCTGAGCGATGCAGTTGACCAGCGCGTATCTGAATTTTCCAAAGGTATGCAAGTCCGTCTGAATCTTGCCCGAGCATTGCTCCACGATCCTGAAGTTCTCTTTCTCGACGAGCCCACGACCGGCCTTGACCCAACGACGGCTGCTCTCATACGCAGCGTGATTGCAGAGCTGAAATCGGACGGAAAGACGATCGTTCTAACGACGCACAATATGCACGATGCGGAGATCTTGTGCGATACAGTTGGGTTTCTGGCAGACGGTCGAATGCGGGCTATTGATACGCCCGAAGCGCTAAAGCTCAAATATGGTGAAGCGACTGTGAGCGTAACGGTTCAAGATAGTAATGCCGTCAACTCTCGGCAGTTTCCCTTGGCGGGGCTTGGAGAAAATTCTGATTTCCTGTCCTTTATTAGCGGGCAGAATATCAAGATGATCCATAGTCAGGAGGCGAGTTTCGATCGCGTCTTTCAGATCGTTACGGGGCAAGCCCTGTCTGGACAAGGTGGTAGCGCATGACGGCAGCTTTGCGCATGATTAGATGGGATATCCTGCTGCAGATCAGAGGGCACCTCTATTCGGCGACGGCTATATCTACACTGGCACTATGCTTGGTGGGCTATCTGATCCAGCCTCTCGATCTTTCACCAAAGTGGCTGTCCCTCCTTCTCTTTACGGATCCAGCCATTATCGGGTTGTCATTTGTTGGCGCGTTTGTTCTTGTGGAGCGGGGAACCAACACCCTTTCCGCGCTTGCCACTTCACCCTTGCAGGGCCGGACATATGTGCTTGGTAAAGTCGTTTCCTTTTCCATACTCGGAACACTGTCGGGAGGTCTGGTCGCTGTAGTGGCGTCCGGAGGGTCCCTGAAATATCCCGTGATGGCGACTTCTCTAGTGTTGACGAATGTTGCGGCGATCATTGTTGGTTTCGCACTGGTATCCCGGGCGTCATCCGTAAACAGATTTATCACGTCTATGTCGTTTGCGCTGGCCATCGGTGTCCTTCCGCTCGTTCCTTACTTTGCCTCGGACCCATCGCCCTTAATGCTCAGCCTCGTGATCATTCCGTCGTACAGCATGCTGACCGTGCTGGAGGCGGGATTTTCCGGCTCGCAGGTATCTGTCACCGAGTACGTTATAAGCAGTGGATATCTGTTGCTCTGGATCATCGCGGGATGGGGGTGGTCTGTGCGCGAGTACGAAACCCGATTGCGAACATATGAGCGGTGAATGAGCGAGAAGATCCGCATACAGCGAGCGCTCGCTATTCTGAGCTTTGATCTGCGCACTCTTCGGCGCGATGGCTTTCTCGCTACGGTCGCGGGTCTGTCAGCTCTTCTGATGATCGGGATAGCGATAATTGGCGTTTATCGTGAGGACTTGGACGTTGAGCATCTGCAGACTTGGATTCCTTATCTCATCATCATGTTCCTTGTTTCAAACGTCGGCACATATGGGATGCTGTTCGGCTTGGTATTTGTCGAAGAGGTGGAAACTCGCGTAAGAGCCGCGCTGATGGTCGTGCCGGTTCCTCCGGTAGAACTGGCCCTTCTTCGCACGGCAAACGTTTTCCTTTGGCTCATCGTGCAGCCTGTTTTGCTCTCCGTTATTCTGGCCGCGGGGTGGGATTTGGTTCAGGTGAGCGTTTTCGATTGGTTTTTATTGTGTCTCAGCCTCGCGCCGCTCGGGGCCGTCTTCATGATTGTCCTGTCGACTGTTGCGTCGAACCGCGTTGAGGCGCTTGCGATGGGCAAATTCTTCTCTGCAGCGACAATTCCACCGATGCTTCTCTATATCATCGCTGACGATGCCTGGTATCGGCATCTTTTCCTTGTTTTTCCAACCGCCCCGGCCGTTCACGCATTTGAAGCATTGCGAGCGGAGAGTGCTACGGCGGCCATGACCTGGATGATTGTCGGAGCGATGTATGCACTTATTCTGGGCGCGCTCTCGATGCGGCAGTATGTACGCAAGTCCTACGGCATTTCAGCTTAAGGGAGAGGCGCGAGCCCGTAATTGAAGCTGATCGACAGTCGCGGATCTTCCGATCGATTTGGCATGACTTCGTGACGTAGCCAGCTTTCCCACAGCAAGACATCACCCACCTTTGGTGTGCGATAGAGAAAGCGTCGACTGTCCTCTGGCGCATTGGTCAAAACAGGCGGTGCTGCCATCATTTTGTCCAGTCTCGGATCTTCGAATTTGATGCCACCTGAATCGTCGGGAAGGCTTACATAAGCGGTGCCGGATACTACGGAGTTTGGATGTATGTGAGCCGAGTGGCTTGCGCCGGGCGCTAGGATGTTCACCCAAAGGCTGTCGAGGACCAGTCTTTGATCCGTGAGGTTCCAATAGAGCGTATCTGCGAAAGACGCTGCGAAGCCGTCGAGTTTATCTTTGAGTTCAGCAAAGGCGGGTGCCCTTTCGGGCAAGTCATCCAAGGACGCGTAAGACGTGTATCCATCATAGCCGTTTTGCTCGCACCATGTTGCGCCAGCTTCGTCGCCGTCCTCCAGCATCCAGATAGACGCTTCCAGTTCATCAACGAGCTCAGCACTGTCGATGCTATACGTACCGATTGTCGTTGCGAAGACAGAGAGATTGGTGGATTGATCGGTCATCGCCAAATGACATGCCACGGCGAGGCCACAGAAAAAAGCCTCCGCGGTAATGGCTGCGGAGGCTTGATCAAGCGAAGAGAAATGATCCCTTAGGAGCCGTCGCCGCTTGGTGTAGCTGCAGTCTCCAATGGTTTTACGAACTTCAAAGTGAAGCGGTCGCTTTCGCCGATATCCAGATAAGTCTGTGCATCGAACCCTTCAGGCGCATTTCCGTCGCGGTCTGTTGTCCGGCTAACGGGTGGTAGCGTCCATACGCCGAAGGGGTGATCAGCAGTGTCATTTGGATTCGCGTTGATTTCAGACTTGCCAGCAAGTTCGAACCCAACTTCTGCGGCAAGCGAAATCATATAGTCCTCGTGGACATATCCTGAGCGGGCTTGAGGGTCTTGGTCCGCGCTTGATGGAAGACGATGTTCTACGAGGCCGAACACACCGCCCGGTTTGAGAGTGGCATAGACGTCTTCAAGCACTTTCTTTTCGTATCCGCGTCCCATCCAGTTGTGGACATTTCTGAAGGACAGCACAGTGTCTATGGAATTCTCATCGGCGAGGGCACCTGAATCAGGTGTCAAAGTTGTAATTGAGACAGGTCCAAACACACTTTCGTCTGCAAACCGATCGAGGAACTGCTGATCGCGTTCAGCGTTACCGAAATTGGCAGCGATGTACTTGCCTCCCCCCTGATTGATCAGCGGCGCAAGTACTTCAGTATACCAGCCGCCACCGGGATAAATTTCGATTAGGGTTTCATCACCGCTGACATCGAAAAATTCGAGCGTTTCCTTTGGATTTCGGAACGCATCACGCGCGCTATTGGCTTCGCTGCGCCATGCGCCCGTCAGAACCGCATCGATGGGGTCGATGGCTGGTTGCTCGACTGCGTTAGCTGTCTCTACCGGTGCATCCGGAGCATCGGCTGTGCTCGTTCCGGTATCAGTGCAGGCGGTGAATGCCAGACCGGCCAGTCCCGCTAATAGAATGTGCTTCATTGGATATCTCCTGTATTTTCTACCCCTTGAAGGAGCGGGTGGGCAGTCCCACCTATCTTGTGTCAGCGCGCTGCATGGCGGGCACTGACAGACCCTTTCGAGCCTTCGCCGATTACGGGAAGCGTGACTTGGGGTCAGAACTCAAGAGGCTCACGATTTTGTGAGCGTAGTTGCTTAAATTAAGGACTGACAAAATGACTATCCCTACAGATCTCACACCCCTTTACAGAACCATGGTCGGCTTCGATCGCCTGGCCAATATGATTGACACCGCCGCACGGCTGGACGGTGCCCAAGGTTACCCCCCCTATAATATAGAGCGCATCGATGAAGATGCCTTCGCGATTGAACTGGCAGTCGCCGGCTTCTCCGAAGCCGATCTCGACATTGAGACAAAGGACGGCCTATTGACCGTTTCTGGCCGTATCGAGAAGGATGACGACGCCGACACGCGTGAATTCCTCCACCGCGGTATTGCTGAGCGCGGATTCATTCGCCGTTTTCAACTGGCTGATCATGTCATTGTGACAGGAGCGGAGCTCAAGAACGGGCTATTAAAGGTCAAGCTTGTTCGTGAGCTACCTGAAGCGAAGAAGCCGCGGAAAATTGCCATCGGAACATCGGCTCCGAAAAGAGCCAAGCCGAAGGTCATTGAAGGCAAGAAAGGCGAAGCCGCTTAGTCCCCCTTTGACAGGCTTCGCTTACCGGGCTGATCCATTGCATTGGTGGATCAGACCGGGATACGGCGCGCTCCTCTCGTCCCCCTGGAGCGCGCCGTATCTATTGCGAAACACTTCTAATTAGTCGAACATCTTTGAATGACCGGCCTCAGACTCCGTCAGCTTGTGATCGCTGCCCGCGACGCCGGGACAATTGATCTTCTGCGTGAGCAGCTTGGATTGGGGGAACCCTTTATAGATCCGGGTGTCGCCGAGTTTGGACTTACGAATGCGGTTTTCGCCATTGGTGATCAGTTTTTAGAAGTTGTGGTTCCGGTAAGCACGGCGGCACCTGCCACACGCTTCATCGACCGGTATGGGGAAGGTGGTTATATGGCTATCTTTCAAGCGCCGGACGTCGCCGCCGCTCGTGAACGCGCTGATAGTCTCGGAATTCGCCGGGTTTGGAACATCGATCTGGAAGATATCTCCGCCAGCCATATGCACCCGGCTGATATTGGTGGCGCAATTGTATCCATCGATACTCCCACTCCCCCGGAAGCCTGGCGTTGGGGTGGCCCAGACTGGGTGGATCGTGGTGTTTCGGGGGGTATCGTTGGGGCAACTCTGCAAAGTGCCGATCCTGGCGGGCTTACGGCAAAGTGGGCGGCTCTGCTTGGAACAGAGGTCGGACCTGATGGGGACACCATCGTGACCAACGATAGCAACATTCGTTTCGAGGCTGCTGAGAGGGACGCTCTAACAGCGTTCCACCTCAATCTGCCGATGGCGACGCAGCATCCAGGCGGGTCGTGTCTGAAGATCGGCTATCTTGATATTTTATGGTGATGTTTACCCCGGCCGCGGCGGGAGCCCCGCTGCTCGATAAATTGCATCTATTGCGGCCATGTTGGCGACGGCGTCCCAGGGGCTGAGCAATGGTTCAGCGTCACCGCGAACGCATTTTACAAAGTGCTCAAGCTGGTAGTCGTATGTTGTCTGCGTGTCGACCGTGCCGGACGCGACTGTGATTGGATCGCCATCACCTTCAATCTGGATGGAATAGCCAAAGTGAGGCGCAAGTGGATTCTCCATGGTCAGAGTTGCATCAGAACCTTCCAGCTTGAGCCGCGCCGCGAAGGTAGCACCCGTTTGCATATTGGTGCGTATTCGAGCCTCAACGCCCCCGCTGAAAATCATCAGAGCTTCTGTTTGAAGATCGATGTTCGGTTGGCCGATAATCGATTTTGCCGACGTGATGCGAGGCTCGCCTTCAAGCAGAGTGCGTGCCCAATGGATCGGATAACAGCCAAGATCCATGAGCGCGCCGCCACCAAGGTCATATGTGTGACGTAGCTCGCTCGGTTTTTCTTTGATCTCAACAGAGAACTCAGCATCAACCCTCTGGAGCTCACCTAGTTCTTCTCTCTGCAGTACGTCTTGGACAACCGCAAAGGCCGGATGAAACCGATAGTGAAACGCTTCCATCAACAGTGTGCCTGTCTCTTCAGCGGTCTCTGCCATACGCTTTGCGGCGTCTCTGTTCATTGCGAATGGCTTTTCACAAAGGACAGGTTTGCCCGCCCTCAAAGCTGCGATTGTCAGGTCCTCATGACGGCTCGGGGGCAGGGCGTTGTACACGACATCTACGTCATTCCTCGCAATCAGAGCTTCGTAGTCCGTTTCTATGCCTTCGATGTCGTGTTGCTGCGCAAAAGCCGTTGCGCGGTCGTGATCGCGTGAAGCGACGGCACTGACGCTCACACCGCTGAGTTTTTGCGCTGGGAGTATCATGGCGGCGGGCGTTATCCGCGCCGCGCCCAAGCATCCAATTCTCAACATTCGCTTGTACCTTGAGTGTAAGCCATCAGGTTTCGCGCCTTCTGGAGCCTCGTCCAGTCTCGAATTGGTTAACAGAATCGCCTGTTTTGGTAACCCGGCCTTTACGCGGATTAACCCTCCAGCCGCCAAAAATAAACAGAAACGACCAATTTGGTAACTTCTCCGCAAGAGATGGTGCCCCATAACAGCTTTTCGGCGCGGGCAATGTGTTTGCGTGTCCCCAAGGAGTTGACGCGTTTCATGTACAGAGACCTAGTAAAACATGTCGGTATCCAATCCGGACTGACGCAAGCTAAAGCCCGCGCTGCACTTGGCGTTGTTTTCAATGCTGCTGAAAGACAGGCATCCCCCTTCGCTGGGGCCATGTTCAAAAAGCTACCGGGTGCCCGAACGGCGTCTGCCAAAGCCGGGTCGGACCTTGGCACCTGCACTGGCGAAATTGCGCGCCTGATCGAGCAAACTCCCGGTGGACGCAAACACGTCGTGTCTCGGATGTTCCGAGACCTTCACGGTCTAGGCCTTGGGCACGAAGAGATCGGCCGGGTTCTCCCTGCGGTGTCCGAATACATGTCTGATGTCTACGGAATAGAAGATTTCGGCCACCTTGGCGATCTCATAGGCACCAATCTGGATGTCTATGGACAGAACGTTGGGGCGACGGCTGAAAGCTCTGCCGCCTAGTCCGGCGAATACCCGAATAAGACGCTAAATCACCCGCAATGGTGGTGCGACTTCGCCTCACTACGCGATCTGGCGAGCATTGTCTGGATGACCTCGATTTTTCGTGATCACGCGTGATTGGAATTCGTGGGTGAGGGCTGTCATATAACTTCCAACACAACAAAATAACGAGCAAATTTCTGGTCAACACCCTTCCCTGGAGACAGCTTCTACCTCCCCCTCCCAAAAGCTGTTTCTTCCGGATCCCACATGTCCCCCTCAACAGGATCCATTGTTGACCAGAAATTCACAGGCCGGTCTGCACATAACTGCAGACCGGCCTTTTTATACGATTACAGGATTTGTTGCTGCCTCGTGGTCAGGGGCTCCATTTCAGAACGATATCGAAGCGGTCGTATTCCGGTCGCGCTTCGCGGCGCTGAAACATAAAGCCGTTTCGCTCATAAAATCGAAGCGCATTGTGGTTCTGCTCGGCTGTCCGCAGCCATAGACCCTCTGGCAATATCTGCTTGCCAATGTTCAGGAGATAAAGCCCGACGCCATTGCCTTGAACTTCTGGAGCTACGAAGAGCTGGTCGATTTTCCTCTCTTCACGTTTCAGAGCGAGAAATCCGGCAAGCTCGCCGTCTAGATCTGCAACATGCAGATCCCATACATGCTCGGCCTCGTTCGAGAAGAGGTCGAGCAACGCATCGAAACCAAGATCGTTGGGATGCGCGAGACCGGCTGACTGCCATGCGCGCATCCAGATGTCAGCGAGATGTCTATATTCGCTGTCTTTCGCCCGCCGGACGGTGATACCGGTCATGACTTTCGAAAAAAGCTACATAGGTTTGTCGCGCAGGGGCAGTAGGTCCGGAAACTCCGGTTCACGCTTTTCCGCCATTGCGGTGAATGCCTCTTTCATGTGCGACGCTGGAAGCATGCCCGCATTCCAGACGCCGATATAATCCAGCGTGTCAGCTGTATTGTGATCCCGGCCATAATTGATCAGCACTTTACAACCGGTCACCGCCACTGGATTCTTAGAAGCGATCTCTCTCGCTGTCGCCATCACAGCCTTCATCATGTCTTCGTGGGATGCGAAGACATCATTCACGAGACCAATTTCCTTGGCTTTGTCAGCCGGTATTCGCCGTCCGGTATAAGCCATTTCCTTGACCCACCCTTCAGGAATGTATCGTTGCAAGCGGGGGAACGTGCCGACATCAGCCGTCATGGCGATGTTCGTCTCTTGGATGCAGAAGAAGGCATCCTCGGTGCACCAGCGAATATCACCAGCTGTGATCATATCGATCGCTCCACCAATGACGCCGCCCTGAATCGCGATCAAAACCGGTGCGCGCGCGTCTTCCAATGCGTTGAAGGAAGACTGAATCTGGCGGATATTGGAGCGGAACTGCTCTGCGGCGACGTACTGATCCCGATTGCCGGAATGTACAGCGCCGTCCTGGGCAAATACTGATAAATCCATTCCTGCGGAAAAATGCTTGCCGGTCGATGAGATAACGATGACCCGAGCCAGGGCGGCGCTATCAATGGCGCGGACGATCTCCGGAAGCTCGTTCCAGAAATCGCGGGTCATGGTATTCAGAGCATCGCCCCGGCTCAGCGTAATGTGGGCGACTTTATCTTCGACGGTGACGTTGAAACACTCATAGGTTTTCTTCAGCACGGTATTTCTCCCCTGACTTTGTCGCGACCTTACCACGGTGCCCAGCGTTTAACAGAGCTTCTCTCCTTTGCGTTATTTGGTAAATTGGTTTCTAAAGAGGGGCTGGGGAGCTTGAGGAGACTGAATTTCATGAGAATTTTCGTGGTTGCCGCAGCGGCGCTCAGCCTCGCGGCTTGCGAAACAGGCTCGACTGGAGGACTCGGGTCGGTGCTTGGGGACGTTGTATCTGGCATTGGGGGACAGACGTCCGGCGGTTTGACGACGGCTGAGATCGATGCCGGGCTTCGAGAGGCATTGACGATTGGAACAGAACGCGTCTCCGCCCAGCTTGGCGCGACCGATGGTTTTTTCGGCGATAATCGGATCCGGATTCCGCTTCCCGGTCGTCTTGGTGATTTGCAGGATCAACTCGGTAAAGTTGGCCTATCTGGACCACTGGATGATCTGCAGTTGCGCATGAATCGCGCGGCGGAGGCATCGATGCCCGAAGCGCGGAAGCTCGTCGTATCAGCTGTGCGATCAATCACTCTTGAGGACGCCCTTGGCATACTGAATGGTGGCAACACCGCAGCAACCGACTTTCTGAGGGATCGAACGGAAGCCAGCCTGATTAACGCCTTCCGCCCATACATAGATACGGCTCTTGCGGACTCTGGCGCTTTCCAGTCACTCGATTCAGTTACATCGAGATATGGGCTCTCCGCCGTATCTAACGATCTTCGCGGCGATATGACAGATCATGCGGTCGGGTTGGGGCTCGAGGGATTGTTCTATTATGTGGGTGAGGAAGAGCGTCGTATTCGGGAGAATCCAATCGCCCGGACGACGGACATCCTTCGGAAGGTCTTTGGAGCCGCCTGATCATGCTTAGGCGTACCCGTTTCAATACGCCCGATGGTGAGATTGCCGCCATGGAGTTCGGAGATCCGGCAGCGGATCTGTCGTGTCTGTTTCTTCACGCCACCGGTTTTAACGCGATGACCTACCAGTCTATTCTGGCACCGCTTGGGCTGCGGGCGCGGGTGGCTGCTTTGGATATTCGTGGCCACGGTAAGACCACACTGCCGGCAAGCAGGCGATTGGCTTCGTGGCACAAACTCAGAGATGATGTGATTGACTGGCTAGAGCATTATGCTCCTGGCGGTGTCGTTCTGGGTGGGCACTCAATGGGCGGTTGCGTCGCCTTGTTGGTTGCGGGTAAGCGTCCGGACCTGGTGCGAGGGCTTGTTCTTGCTGATCCTGTAATTCTCAGTCCACGGATCTATCGTAACCTCCATCTTATTCCTTTTGTGCGGCTGACCATGACTCGATCCCGCATGTCACGGAATGCCCGTAGGCGGCGGCCTAGCTTCCCATCCGTAGATGCCGCCAAAGAGTCGTACGCAAGTAAAGAGACGTTCAAGTCTTGGCGTGAACCGTTCTTGGACGATTATCTGCTCGACGGCCTCGAGCGCACTGATGACGGGTCGCTACAAAGCGCTAATCAGGTCTGGTCTCTCGCCTGTAGCCCACAGTTTGAAGCGGCCATCTTTGCTGCGCAGAGAAACAGACCGTGGGGTGCGCTCAAGAAGGTCAAGAAATACGGTATTCCGTTGACTGTCCTCAGGTCGGAACGTGACTCCGTTATGTCCAACGCCTGTAGTCAGCGTATCGTCGAGCGCTATCCAGCAGCTATTGTGAAGACTATTCGCGGAACAAGTCATTTCTTGCCCATGGAAGCGCCTTACGCCCTGCGTGAGGAACTTTCCGGATATTTATCGCGCTTATTCGAGGGCTTCTCCGCCGAGACTGAGGGACCAATTCGGCGCTCGCTGGATCCAAAAGAAGGTAGCCGCATCGTGCGGCGCTCCTCCTGAGCCTGCCGGCACGACAGACCTATGTGTTTCTATTTCGAATGGACGTGGAACTCTGTGGGTGATGGGGTGCTTTGAGATAGACCCATCCTGGCGGTTTCATATGAGGCAGCCGGCGTGCCGTGTGTTCCGCCAGTCTGTCGTGCGGGAAAGTCCGTTCGAAGACTGATTTTCCCGGTCGGCTGCCTGGGCGCGCAATCACTGCTATTGGGATGCTGAAGGCGATTTGCTGCCAGTCGCGCCAGCGATCAAAATTGCTGAGGCTGTCAGACCCCATAATCCAAACGAATTGATCCGATCGGTATAAGTGCTGCAGCGTGCGGACCGTGTCGATTGTGTAAGTGAGATCGTGCTCCGCCTCGACCTCACAAAGCTTCAAGCGAGAGTTGCCGTTTATCAGGTGTCTGACTGACGTAGCTCGCGCTTCATAATCTCCGTGATCTGACTTTAATGGATTTCCTCGAGCCACAACAAACCAGACTTCAGTCAGGCCGAGCCGTTTCAAACTGGTATTCGCCACATGAAGATGACCTTCATGTGCGGGGTTGAACGACCCTCCCAGAAGACCAATAAGGCGACCCACTCTGGACTACGGTCGCACCTGGCCAGACCCTCTCACCACATATTTGAACAGGGTGAGTTGTTCAGCACCAACTGGCCCTCGGGCGTGTATTCGTCCTGTTGCAATTCCGATCTCTGCGCCCATGCCAAACTCGCCGCCATCGGCGAACTGGGTTGATGCGTTATGCAGGATAATGCTGGCATCAATTTTCTTAAAGAAGGTCTCAGCGGCGTCCTGATCTTCGGTCAGGATTGCTTCAGTATGGTTAGATCCATAGGCTTCTATGTGTTCGATCGCGCCTTCGAGGCCGTCTACAATCCGCACAGCCAGAATGGGCGCAAGGTATTCCGTTGACCAATCGTCCTCGTTCGCCGCAGCCATTTGAGGCATAAGGTCTCGCGCTGCTGAATCACCTCTAAGTTCGCAGCCGGCCGCAATGAGTGCTTCAGCGATTCCCGGCAGATGGCTCGCAGCAGCACGTCTATCGATCAGAAGCGTTTCAAGTGCCCCACAAATGCCTGTACGCCGAAGCTTTGAATTCAGAACAATTTCCGCCGCTTTGCCCACATCTATTGTTCCGTCTACATACATGTTTACGAGGCCTTCGAGGTGTCCGATAACCGGCACTCGTGCGTCTTCCTGCACCCGCTCAATAAGTGATCGGCCACCCCTCGGCACGATAACGTCGACCGTTCCGTCGAGACCGGAAAGCAAATGTCCGACAGCGGCTCGATCCGTTGTCGGTACTTTCTGTATGGCATCCTCCGGAAGTCCGCTGTCTTTCAGTGCTGCCCTTAAGACATCAACAATCGCCCCCGATGAGTTGGCGCTTTCCGAACCGCCTCTCAGAATGCAAGGATTGGCCGTTCGCAAGCATAGAGCACCCGCATCTGCTGTTACGTTCGGCCGGCTCTCATAGATGATTCCTATCACGCCCAACGGCGTACGGACCCGAGCAATGTCCAGTCCAGACGGAACTGTCCACCGAGCGATTTCTTCGCCAATAGGATCGGCAATCTCTGCGATGGCCTCGACTCCAGCTGCCATCGACTCGATGCGATCAGCGTCGAGTTTCAGTCTGTCGAGCATTGCCGGAGTGAGATCACGTCCGCGCGCGATCTCCATATCTTTCTCGTTCGCTTGCAGGATCACGTCAGTTGCGTCGCGCAATCCGTTTGCCATTGATCGGAGGGCTGCGCTCCTCTCGTCGCCCGTTGTCGCGCCTAATGCTCTACCGGCAGTGCGTGCGCGGGTGCCAATATCGCCCATAAGCGTGGCGAGATCTGTGTCCGTAGAAGAAAGTGGTGCGTTCATGCCCCTTATGTGTCCCATTAGGCATCAGCACGCAAGATTTTGCCTGAAGCAGCGGGAAATTGACGCGCTGCAGCAATCTACACTAGGAGGAAGGCAAATATCGGGAGACGAGAGATGACCAGTCGTACACCGCGGAACTTCTTCAAGGCATTGGCCGCCGGTGCGCCGGACCCTTTGCGGGAACTCCCGATCAAGCTTGAACGCATGATTCAGTTTGTGCCGCCTCATCTCGACAAGGTGCGAGCCAAAGTGCCCGGAATGGCTGACTCTTGCGATGTCGTCCTCGGAAATTTGGAAGATGCAATACCGGCTGATGCCAAAGAAGCTGCGCGCGCCGGTGTTGTCGAGATGGCTGGCATGCTGGACTGGCAGGCCAAAGGCACCGGCTTCTGGAGCCGCGTGAATCCGTTGAACTCGCCATGGTTCCTGGATGATGTTTCGACGCTCATTGAGAAGGCTGGCCATCAGCTGGACGTCATAATGATCCCGAAGGTCGAGGGGCCTTTCGATATTCATTATGTTGATCAGCTTTTGGCTCAACTTGAGGCCAAGGCAGAGTTAACCCGGCCAATCCTTCTTCATGCCATTCTGGAAACTGCCGAAGGTGTGGCTCGTGTCGAGGAAATCGCGCTCGCCAGTCCGCGTATGCAGGGCATCTCGCTCGGACCTGCGGATCTCGCGGCATCTCGGAAGATGAAGACAACGCGGGTTGGTGGTGGTCATCCATTCTACCGTGTGATCGAGGACCCGCGCGAAGATGAGGCTTCGCGTATTTCAGCGCAGCAGGATCCCTGGCACTACACCGTCGCGCGGATGGTCGATGCGTGCGGCATGGCAGGTATCAAGCCGTTCTACGGACCTTTTGGTGACATTGCGGATCTCGAAGCATGCGAACAGCAGTTCAGAAATGCCTTTCTCCTCGGTTGCGTTGGCACCTGGACGCTTCACCCAAATCAGATCGACATCGCTAAGCGGGTTTTCTCGCCTGATCCGGACGAAGTGACGATGGCACGCCGTATCCTGGAAGTCATTCCGGATGGTCGCGGCGTCGCCATGCTGGACGGTAAGATGCAGGATGATGCGACCTGGAAACAGGCAAAAGTGATTGCCGACCTCGCCGATCTGGTAGAGGCGAAGGACGGAACGGGTAGTTAAAGCCCGTCCACCTGGTTGCGGCGCTCGTCCAGATAAATTCTCAGCTTTTCAAGTACTGGCTGGATATTAAGCAGTGTTTCGACATGGAACTCGACTTCAAGCCTTTCCATAAGCGGAGCTGTTGCTGCGATGCCCGCATCTCTGGCCGCTCTGCCTGCATCTGTAATTTCTATAATTTTCCTTCGCCGGTCTGTCTCGCTGGGGACAATCGTAACAAGGTCCTTTTTCTCCAGTTTTCCGATGATGGCCGTCATTGAAGGTTTCGTAACCTGAAAAATTCGGGCGAGCTCCGATGGCGTTCTGCCGTCGCCGACCCGGACGAAGTGATTTAGCACGCCGAATTCTGACGGGTTCAGATCCGGTGCGAGCGCCCTTTGGAACTCGGCACTGGCAAGTTGGTTTATGATCCCGATCTCGTTGAAGAATCCGAAAATGTTGCCAATGGCGAGCTGTTTGGTCATGCGGTGCCGTTCATAAGTCGGGATTCAAGTGGCCATCGCGGAGATGCCGCTGGGAAATTTGTATAGCCTATGCGGCCAAGCATTTGTACGGCTCCGCCACTTGGTGCGCCGAGTTTCTCTCGAATTGCTCCATAAGGCTCCGCCATTTCCGGAAACTCCTGTAGGATTTGGCTCAAGGGATGAATGCAAAGTCCTTCGCGCTGTGCGGCCAAGTTGAGCCTGACCCAAGCGCCTCCGGCTTCCAGTTGGCTTGCGCGGCTATTCTCATCGCTGGCGATCCAGACATGACCCATCGCTGTCTTGATGATCTTCTCATACATATCAATACCGGTTTGATAGGCTTGGCTTCCCTTTTTATCGAGACTTTCGGGTGTGACGATACCGGCCACATTCATGAGACCCATGGAGAGACCACCCATATCGATGCCATCGGGATTCTTCGCGATGGCCCGATTGCCAAAACGCATAAGGTCGATGCTTTCCCGCCGGGTCCGGTCCGTGTCGTATTCGATTAGCCATCCCTGCCAGGCAAGTTCGGTTATCGCATTGATCTCGTCAGCTGAGACTGTGCCGTCTACTTTGAGGTTTGATTGTGCGGCGTTCAGCACGCTGTTCAACGTTTGTGAGCTGACAGCTCGACTTGTGTCGAAAGGCTCCTTCGTTGAGCGCCGTGCCAACACTGACTGAAACAGGGGATCTGGCACAACTGAACCGTCTCTTCTGAACGTTACCTGGGCCATGCGATTGCCATTGAGAACCGGCTGTGGTTGGCCATCTGGAAACGGATCGACAGTAACCTGGTATCCCTTTTCCGCCCCTGCCTGCCGGAGGAGCTCCAGCATGCAGCCAAAGCCGATTGTCAGCTGCCGGTCATAAGGGTCCGTTTCAGGTAGACGACGATTTTGATCGAAGTACACGTCGATCCGATCTTCATCCACGAGTTCGAACCACCAAGGCTGTCGATTGTGAGGATTCGGAGCAAGGATCGCATAGGCAAGTGCATCGAGGCGCGGGTCGCCAAAGCTCTCACCAGCTTGGTTCCATGGTTCACGGGCAGGTGCCGTTCCCGGCCCGTGCACATATCCTGTAACACCGATGCCTGCCACCACAGCAGCCGCACCACCTGTTACCAATAAACTCCGACGAGACAGCATTGGATATCTCCATAATTTAGTTAGCTAACTAATTTATTAAGTTAGCTGACTAACTAAATCAAGCGGAAATTTCTTCTGGCCAAAGAAAACGTAAGTATCGGCACCAAATCGGTCTTTCCCTTGCCTCAAATTGAATGCAGTCTCGACGTTCCAAAGTTCGAAGGGAGACAATGAATGTGGAAAAAGCTTGGGAGTGCCGTGCTCTTAGCTGGTGTCATTTCTGTCACAGCGGCGTCAGCTGATGAAGTCTGGCAGATCGCCGGTGAATCG